>CAZPAJ010000055.1:0-1720 GCA_964584625.1 uncultured Acidibacter sp. | reverse complement strand
GTAACCGGGGCAAATTCCTGGGCGAGCGTGCCAGATCAGGCCGTTGCGGCGGCCTGCCGGACGAGATCGGGCAGCGGTGGAACGTGCATGGCACCGGGGACGCGCAGGCGGTCGCCGAGGAAGCGGTAGAACGAGACGCCGAGCTTGCGGCAGGTCTTCATCAGGCCGAGCAGCACGTCGCGCGCGGTCCGGCCGGTCGCGCTCATGGTCCCGCCGGAGATCTTCCGCTTGGTGACGCAGGCGCGGATGTCGTTCTCGGAGGCATTGGTGTGCAGCGGGATTTCTGGTCGCTGCAGGACCCGCAGCAGTTCGGCCTTGCGTCGATGCAGCCGGGCCAGCAGCCGATCGAGCACGACGTAGCCGGTGCGGCGGCTGAAGATCCGATCGAAGCGGATCCGGAGCGCGGCGGCGCGGCGTGGACAGGGATCGCGCTGCCAGGCCTTCAGATCGGCATAGAGCCACCAGATCAGGCCCCGGGCGACCTCGACGGCGCGGCGCTGCGGGTCGTTCGCCGGCACCAGCTTGTGCACCAGCCGCTCGGCATGGACCCAGCACAGCGCGTGCTCGCCGAGGCGGAACTGGCCGGCGTCGTCGGAGACGATCACCGTCCCCTGCAGCAGGCCACGCGCCTGGATCGTGCCCCAGAGCGCGCCTTCGGTCGCGATCCGCACCGGCTCCGGCGTGACCGCCAGCCGGTCGATGCCGAGCGCCGCCAGGTGCGCCATCCAGGCCGCCTCGTCGGCGAAGACCTTCGTCGGATGCGCTGCCAGTTGCTCGATCACCGGCCCGGCCAGGGCACGGCCGCGCATGTAATCCAGCGCCGCGCCGTTGATCACATACCCGCCGTGACCGGCGCGCAGCAGCGACAGGAAGGCCAGGCGCGACTTCGAGGCACCGGTGCGGAAGGCGGTGAAGCGCGCGTCGCCGATCTGCGTCGTGAAGGCGTCCTGCCGGGCGTGCCGCGCCGCGGTGTCGTCCACCGTCACCCAGCGCGCGGCGGACAGGCCGGCCTGCAGAACACCCTGGTCCTCGGCGACCAGGTCATCGAGCCGCGAGGTCAGCAACCGCACCACCTGGCGCTTCGAGATCTCGATGCCGATCCCGCCCAGCAGGGCCACCAGCCGCTCCGTCGTCACCTGGCCCTGGGCATGCGCCATCAACAGAAACCGCCGCAGCCCCGGCCCGAAGCCGCCGACGATGCCCGCCGGCAGCGGCGCCAGCACCGTCTCGCCCGACGGCGTCACCCAGCGCTCCCGGCGGTAGCGCACCACCTCGGCCGAGATCACCAACTCGCGCACCAGGATGTCCTGGTAGCCCTTGAAGCGCGAGCCCGGCGGCGGCGCGGCCTTCACCACCACTTCGGCGCTCACCGCGTCACGGTCCCGCTTGGCGCCCCGCCGGCGCCGTGACCGCTTGCCGCCCTTGCCCGCCCCGGCGCTGCCGCAGGTCGCCTTCTCCATACCCGACGGCCGCGAGGGCGGCCGCGGCGGCAGGCCTTTCAGCCGCGCCAGCTCGTCACGCAGCGCCTGATTCTCCGTCTTCAGCGTCGCAATCACCAACCCGAGTTCGGCAACCTTCGCCAGCAACGTGCCGACAAGCACCCGCAGTTCGGCGAGCGACAAGGTCTCCGGCGATGCGTTGTCGGGCGACGACATGGCCAGCGTGAATCACGCCGTGCCAGCACGCGCAACCACCTCGCCCAGGAATTTGCCCCGGTTAC
>CAZPAJ010000054.1:0-2451 GCA_964584625.1 uncultured Acidibacter sp. | reverse complement strand
GGCGCGGGCGTTGAGTATGCTTGGTCTGCCGGAGGCTGGGAGCTTCGGGCCGACGTTATGGTCGACGTTAATGACGACGCGAAGGGTGGCGGGTATCGCCGGGTTGAGGTTCTGACGGGGCCTGGCCGACGGCGAAAATGGTCCGACGAGGACAAGGCGCGGATTGTCGCCGAGACACTGAAGCCCGGCGCGGTCGTGGCGGATGTGGCGCGGCGCCGGCAGGTCGGTCCGCAGCAGGTTTTCACCTGGCGGCGGGAGATGCGCGTCGGCGCTGCTGGGCCGCTGGAGTTCGTGCCGATCGTGCCGGCGATGTCGCATCCGCTTCCTGAGCCGACCGCCGCGCCGGCACGCTCCTCTCCATCGCTCGAAATCGAACTGGCCGGCGCGGTGCTGCGCGTCGCGCCCGGCACGGATGCTGATCTCCTGACGATGGTGCTGCGTGCGCTCTGGGCCTCGGCGGCATGATCGCGCCGTCCGCCGGCGCGCGGATCCTGCTGGCGACGAAACCTGTCGACTTCCGCAAGGGCGCGCACAGCCTTGCCGCGCTCGCCACCGAGGTGCTGGGGGCGGATCCGTTCTCGGGCGCAGTGCTGGTATTCCGTTCGCGCCGCGCCGACCGTATCAAGATCCTCCTCTGGGATGGCAGCGGCCTGGTCCTGGTCTGGAAACAACTGGAAGCTTCCGCGTTCCGCTGGCCGGCGATCGTGGACGGGGTGGTGCGTCTGACGCCGTTGGAGTTTTCTGCGCTGTTCGACGGCATCGATTGGCGACGCGTCGGGGCGGTGCGGGAGATTCCCACGCCGACCGCGCCTGCGTAGGATCGGCGGCACGATGCGCGCCGCGGATGACGACACGCCGAGCCTGCCGGAGGATCCCGCGGCGCTGCGCGCGCTGCTGCTCGAGACGCTGGCGCAAGTCGACACGCTGGTGGCCGAGCGCGACGCGCTGGCGTCGCAGAACGAGCGGCTCCAGCACCTGCTGCTGAAGCTGAAACGCCGGCAGTTCGGCACGAAGTCGGAGCGGCTCCCCGAGGAGCAGTTGCTGTTCGCGTTCGAGGAGATCGAGGCGACGCTGGCCGGCAACGCGGCCGAGGCGGGCAAGCGGTCTCCAACGCTGCGTGACAATAGGGCCAAGCGTCGCCGTGCTGGCCGCGGCCGGCTGCCGACGCACCTGCCGCGCATCGAGGTCGTGCTGGCGCCCGAGGCGACGGCATGCCCTTGCTGCCAGGGCCCGCTGGTCGAGATCGGTATCGATACCGCCGAGCGGCTGGACGTGATCCCCGCCCAGTTCCGGGTTGTGGTGACGAAGCGCCCGAAACTGGCCTGCCGCGCCTGCCCCGGCGTGATCCTGCAGGAGGCCGCGCCCGCCCGCCTGATCGAGGGGGGCATGCCGACCGAGGCGACCGTCGCGCATGTGCTGGTCTCCCGCTACGCCGACCACCTGCCTCTGTATCGCCAGTCGCAGATCCTGGCGCGGCAGGAGGGCATCGAGATCGGCCGGGAGGTGCTCGCCGACTGGGCCGGCACGGGTGCGACGGAGATCGTCCCCGTGGTCCGGCGGATGCGCGAGATCCTGCTGGGCTCGGCCAGGCTGTTTGCCGACGAGACCACGATGCCGGTGCTTGACCCCGGGCGAGGCAAGACGAAGAAGGGCTATGCCTGGGCGATCGCGCGCGACGACCGCCCGTGGGGCGGGGCGGACCCGCCGGCGGTGGTGTTCCACTACGCGCCCGGCCGCGGCGCCGAGCACGCGAAGGAGCTGCTGGCCGGCTACCGCGGCATCCTGCAGTGCGACGGCTACGGCGCCTACAAGACGCTCGCCGCGGCGGATGGCGGCATCACGCTGGCATTCTGCTGGAGCCATGTGCGGCGGGAATTCATCGAGCTGGCGAGGGGCAAGACCGCGCCGATCGCCCAGGAGACGTTGAAGCGCATCGCTGCCCTCTATGCGGTCGAGACGGAGCTGCGCGGCAAGCCACCTGACCTCCGTCGGGTTGGCCGGCAGGAACAGAGCCGTCCCCTCGTCGAGGCGCTGTTCGCCTGGCTCTCGGAGCAACTGGCACGCCTGCCCGGCAGCAGCCCCACCGCGGGGGCCATCCGCTACACGCTGAACCATCGCGACGGCCTGGTGCGGTTCCTGGACGACGGCAGGATCGAGCTCGACAACAACACCGTGGAACGCGCCATCCGGTCGATCTGCCTCAGCCGCAAGAACGCGCTGTTCGCCTCCGGCGACGATGGCGGGGGGAGGTGGGCGGCCGTGGCCTCCCTGATCGAAACCTGCAAGCTCAACGGCGTCGATCCGCAGCGCTACTTCACCGATGTGCTCACCCGCCTCGTCAATGGCTGGCCCAACGACCGCATCGACGAACTCATGCCGTGGTGCTGGACCGCCGACCAAGACCGCTGACGATCAGCTACAGAACCGCAGGGGCCTCGTCGCTGCGCTTAC
>CAZPAJ010000053.1:0-2976 GCA_964584625.1 uncultured Acidibacter sp. | reverse complement strand
CCTGCTGCACGCCCTCACCGGAGACATCGCGGGTGATCGACGGGTTGTCGCTCTTGCGCGAGATCTTGTCGATCTCGTCGATGTAGACGATGCCGGTCTGCGCCTTCTCGACGTCGTAGTCGCACTTCTGCAGCAGCTTCTGGATGATGTTCTCGACGTCCTCGCCCACGTAACCGGCCTCGGTGAGCGTGGTGGCGTCGGCGATGGTGAAGGGCACGTTGAGCAGGCGCGCCAGGGTCTCGGCCAGCAGCGTCTTGCCGCTGCCGGTCGGGCCGATGAGCAGGATGTTGCTCTTGGCGATCTCGACCTCGTGCTTGCCGCGGCCAGAGCCGTCCGTGCGGGTATTCAGGCGCTTGTAGTGGTTGTAGACCGCCACGGCGAGGACCTTCTTGGCGCGCTCCTGGCCGATGACGTACTCGTCGAGGACCTTCTTGATCTCGGAGGGCTTGGGGAGCTTGTCGCGGGCGCGCTCTGCCCGGTCCTCGAGTTCCTCGCGGATGATGTCGTTGCAGAGCTCGACGCATTCGTCGCAGACGAACACCGAGGGGCCCGCGATCAGCTTGCGGACTTCGTGCTGGCTCTTGCCGCAGAAAGAGCAGTAGAGCAGCTTGCCGTCGTCCTGGCGCCCGCCGCGAGAATCTTCTGACATTAATCCCGGCTCCCGAGAGTTGACGGGGGGTTTATAGCACGGGCCCAAGCCCCGGATCAAAGCACCGGGTCACGCCTAAGCCATTGTCCCGAGTGGAGATCGGCGACCGGTCAGGTCGCCGCTCCGCTCGCCGGCGCCGCCAGCGCGCGCTTCTCGAGCATGGTGTCGATGAGGCCGTAGGCGATCGCCGCCTCGGCGCCCATGAAGTTGTCGCGCTCGGTGTCGACCTGGATCTTCTCGATCGGCTGGCCGGTGTGGTTCGACAGGATCCGGTTCAGCCGTTCGCGGGTCGCGAGCATCTCCCGCGCCTGGATGCTGATGTCGGTGGCCTGCCCCTGGAACCCACCCCACGGCTGGTGGATCATGGCGCGCGAGTTGGGCAGCATGTAGCGCTTGCCCTTGGCGCCACCGGCCAGCAGCACCGCACCCATCGAAGCGGCCATGCCGATGCAGATCGTGCTGACGTCGGGCTTGATGAACTGCATGGTGTCGTAGATGGCGAGACCGGAGCTGACCGAGCCCCCGGGGGAGTTGATGTAGATCGAGATGTCCTTGTCGGGATTCTCGGACTCCAGGAACAGCAGCTGCGCCACGATCAGGTTCGCCATGTGGTCCTCGACGGGCCCCACGGCGAAGATCACGCGCTCCTTGAGCAGGCGCGAGTAGATGTCGTAGGCGCGCTCGCCGCGGGCCGTCTGCTCGACGACCATCGGCACCAGGTTCAAGGCCTTCTCGTTCATTCTGACTGCCCCGCGTTGCGGTTGAAGCCGGTGAGTTCGGTGAAGCTCGAGGGCTTGCCCGACACCTGCGCGCGGGCGGTGATCCAGTCGATCAGCTGGTCCTCGAGGGCTGCGGATTCGAGCTGGCGCATGGCGTCGGCGTTCTGCAGGTACTGGCGGCGCAGCTCGTCGGCGTTCGGATAGGCGGCGACCAGGTCGGCGAGCCGGGTGTTGACGCGCTCGCGGTCGACCTTGAGGCCCGACGCGCGCAGCAGCTCGCCGACGATCATGCCCAGCGCCACCCGCCGGCGGGCCGGCTCCTCGAGCGATTCGCGCGCGGGCAGCTGGCTGGCGTCCTTCGCGCCCATCCGGCGGGCCAGGTCGAGCTGCAGCTCGCGCAGCTGCGCCTCGACCATCGCCTTCGGCAGCTCGATGGGGTTCTGGCTGTAGAGGGCGTCCATGACCTGGGCGCGCACCCGGTTGCGGACGGCGTCGGCGAGTTCGCGCTCCATGCTGCGACGGACCTCCGCGCGCAGGGCCTCCACCCCGCCCTCGTGCACCCCGAAGCTGGCGCAGAACGCGTCGTCGAGCTCGGGAAGGCGCTGCTCCTCGACCTTGTTGACGGTGACGGCGAACACGGCCGTCTTGCCGGCCACGTCGGCGCTGCCGTAGTCGGCCGGGAAGTTCACGGTCACGGTGCGGGACTCACCCGCCTTGGCCCCGCGCACGCCGTCCTCGAATTCCTTGAGCATGCGGCCGGAACCGACCACGAACGGGATGCCGGTCGCGGAGCCGCCCTTGAAGGTCTCGCCGTCGATGCGGCCCTCGAAGTCGACGACGACGCGGTCCGTGTCCGCGGCCTCACGCTCGACGGCCACGTATTCCGGCCGCTGGCGCCGCATGGTCTCGAGCATGGCGTCGACGTCGGCGTCGGCGACCTCGGCCTCGGGACGCTCGATCGCCAGCGACTCGACCGGCTTGACCTCGAATTCCGGCATGACCTCGAACAGGGCGACGTACTTGAGGTCAGCGCCCGACTCCGCCGAGACGGACTCGATCCGCGGGTCGGTGGCAGGACGCAGCTTCTGCTGGTCGACGGCCGCCGCGAAGGATTCGCGCAGCAGGTCGCCGACGACCTCCGACTGCACCTGGCTGCCGAACTGGCGCACCACCACGGCAAAGGGCGCCTTGCCCGGGCGGAAGCCCTTCAGCCGCGCGGTGCGCGCGATGCTCTTGAGGCGCTGGTCGATTTCGCCCGACACGCGGGCGGCCGGAACGGCCACTTCAAGGCGACGCTCGAGGCCGCCGACAGTCGTGAGAGATACCTGCATTGTCCTTCCCTGAAAGTACTGATCCGGGTCGTTCGAGGCAGCGGGTGGTTGGTGCGAAAGGAGAGACTCGAACTCTCAAGGGTTGCCCCACTGGAACCTAAATCCAGCGCGTTTACCAGTTCCGCCACTTTCGCCCAGGGAGCCCGGCGACCCCTGCCCGCGAAAACGAAGCGGGAGATTATACCGGAAGGATTTGCCCGGCCGCGCGGCGCCGGAGGGGATTGGTGGGCCGTGTAGGGATCGAACCTACGACCAATTGATTAAGAGTCAACTGCTC
>CAZPAJ010000052.1:0-3068 GCA_964584625.1 uncultured Acidibacter sp. | reverse complement strand
GTAACCGTCGTCTGGCCCGCACGGCGATGATGGCTTGACGGTGTGGCGATGTCTGGTTCAGCCCGATGTTGGTTGGTGTCGCCAGTAGTCACGGATGCCACAGACGGCTTCCGGGATGTGGTGGTAGGCGCGGCCGATGTGGTCGCGGACGTCCTTGGGGCGGTCAGCGATGAGCTTCTCGACCTCCTCGGCTTCCGAGCAGGCGATGATCGGCAGCATGAGGCCGACATGGTGGTTGCGCTCGAACATGGGGCGCCAGGCGACTGGCCAGCGCTTGACCGCGAACATGAAGCCCGCGGCCCAGGGCTGGGCGAGGACGGTGCCGTCGTCGGTGCGCATGTAGATGGGGCGCCAGCGCCGGCCTTGGTCGATGTGAAGGTCGCGGTGAACGGCGTTGCGGTGATCCAGCACGGCTTGCATGGCGGCGAGGCCCATCGGCGTCGTCGGCAGGCTTGGTCCGAAGATCACGCGCAGCCAGGCCTCGGTGGCGATGCGCTCGGGGCCGACGACGAGGGCGGCGCAGAAGCCGTTGATGGCGGAGACGGTCCAATTGCGTCGGGCGATGTCGGGCTGGTCGGCGAGCCAGGCCTCGAGGTCGTCGAGGGCCAGCGCCGGGAGGCGGGCGCGACGTGGGCTCATGCCGCGGCGGCGGTGCCGGGCTGGCGCAAGTTCCAGGGCAGCAGGGTGGCAAGCTGGGTCGAGCGGACCTCGCCGCTGACCATCCGCTCCAGCACGTCCGTCAGCCAGGCCTGCGGGTTGATGCCGTTCAGGATGGCGGTGCGGATCAGCGTGGTGGCGATCGCCCAGGTCTCGCCGCCGCCCTCGCTGCCCGCGAAGAGCGCGGCCTTCCTGGTCACGGCCACCGGGCGGATTTCCCGCTCCACTATGTTGGTATCCAGTTCCAGCCGACCGTCGGTCAGGAAGCGCTCCAGGCCGGTCCAGTGGCGCAGGCCGTAGCGGATGGCCTTGGCGAGCGCGCTGTCGCTGCTGACCCGGTTCAGCTGCGCCCGCAGCCAGGTCTGCATGGCGGCGACGAGCGGCGCTGTGCTGGCCTGGCGGATGGCGACGCGTTGCTGCGGCGACTGGCCGCGGATTTCGCGCTCGATGGCGTAGATCTCGCCGATGCGCAGCAGGGCCTCGGCCGCGATCGGCGAGGCGGTGCCGGCATGGATCTCGAAGAAGCGCCGGCGCAAATGCGCCCAGCAGAAGGCGAGCACGACGGAGCCGTCGTTGCGCGATCTTTCCAGCGCCTTGAAGCCGGCATAGCCATCGACCTGCAGCACGCCCCGGAAGCCGGCGAGATGGGCAGCGGGCCGTATGCCCTTGCGGTCCGGGGCGTAGAGATAGGCGACCGCCGGTGGCCCGGTGCCGCCGCAGGCGCGGTCGTCCACGGCGTAGGCCCAGAGCCTGCCGTCCATGGTCCGTCCCAGGCCTCGCTCCAGCGTCGGCAGCGGCGTGTCGTCCGCGAAGACCCTGGCGTTGCCGGTGATGTGGGCGAGGACCAGCCCATGCAGCGGCCGCAGCCACCAGCAGGCCTTGGCGACCCAGTCGCCGAGCGTCGAGCGGTCCAGGTTGATGCCCTGGCGCGCCAGGATCGCGGACTGGCGGTAGAGTGGCAGGCCGTCGCCATACTTGGCCACCAGCACCTGGGCGAGCAGCGCCTCGGTCGGCAGGCCGCCGGGGATGGCGCGGGCCGGGGCGGGCGCCTGATGGACGCCCTCCTCACACCGGCGGCAGGCATAGCGTGGGCGGATGGTGACGCGGACGCGCAGTTGCGCCGGCACCACGTCGAGCCGTTCCGACCGATCCTCGCCGATCCGGCGCATCGCGACCCCGCAGCAGGGGCAGCCCTGGTCGGCGAGGTCGAGCACCTCCTCGATCCGCTGGAGATGGGAAGGCAGCGCACCGCGGTTCCGCCGGCGCTTGCCGCGATCCTGGCGATCGCGGGGCTTGGCCGGTGTGTCGTTCGCGGGTTCGGGCAGCTCCTGCGCGCGGCCGAGTTCCAACGCGAGCTGGCCGACTTCGACGCGTTCGCTGCTCTGCCCGAAGCGGGCCCGCTGGAAGCCCTTGATGATCTGCTCGAGGGCCGCGATCCGCGCCTCCGCCGCCTGCAACGCGGCGCGCAGCATTACGGTCTCGTCGGGCTGGTCAGGGCTTTGCGGGATGTCGTCCGGCACGAGGGAATCGTCAACGATGCGCCCGTGTCGCGGCAAGCGGAAATCGACATCCGAGCGACGATCACGTCGCGCTCGGTCGCCAGGTGCGCTGCGGGTTTCGCCAATCGATTCCTTCGAGCAGCATCGAAGCCTGCGCGGCCGACAGCGCGACGCTGCCGGTGCTCGTCACCGGCCAGGGGAAGTGCCCCTGCTCAAGCCGTTTCGCGAACAGGCACAGCCCCTGCCCATCGTGCCACAGGCACTTCACCAGCCGGCCGCGACGGCCGCGGAAGAACCAGAGCGCGCCGACGAAGGGATCCGCGCCGAACGACTGCTGCACCAATGCCGCCAGCCCATCCATGCCGCGGCGCATATCGGTGTGGCCGCAGGCGAGGAAGATGCGCGTCCCCGGCGCCGGGCCGATCATGGCGACGCCAGCGCCACCAGCACGCGGCGCAGCGCGGCCCCGTCCACATCGGCGCCAACGCGCACGACCGCGCCTCCCGGCAGCACGATCTCCATCTGGCCTGCCGCCGGCGCCGTGCCGGCTTTGACGGCAGGCTGATGTGGCGGCGCGGCCTCAGGTTCCACCGGCGGAGCCAGGCTGACCTGGGCGAAGACAGGCGCAGGTATCGGTGACTCGCCCAGCTCGCCTGCGAAGAACTGCTGCCGCCACGTATAGAGCAGACCCGTGCCGATGCCCCAGCGTCGCGCCACCTCCGTCGGCGTCGCACCCGGCTGCATCGCCTCGGCGACAATCAGGCGTTTCTGATCCACCGACCAAGCCCGGCGCCGCTCACCGCGGGTCACCACCTCCACAACTTCGCTGCGTGCACTCATACGACTTCTCGTATGAGCGCTCGTCGCCTCCCCCTCGATCTCCATCCCGAACCCCACCGCGACATCAGCCGC
>CAZPAJ010000051.1:0-5364 GCA_964584625.1 uncultured Acidibacter sp. | reverse complement strand
GCACCTTAACATGAAGATCACGCGCGCCACGCTGGAGTCGCTCGTCGACGACCTCATCACGCGCACGATCGAGCCCTGCAAGATCGCGCTCAAGGATGCCGGCCTCAAGGCGGGCGACATCGACGATGTCATCCTCGTCGGCGGCCAGACGCGCATGCCGCTGGTGCAGAAGGCGGTGAAGGCCTTCTTCGGCAAGGACCCGCGCAGGGACGTCAATCCTGACGAGGCCGTCGCGGTCGGCGCGGCGGTGCAGGGCGGCGTACTCGCGGGGGACGTCAAGGACGTGCTGCTGCTCGACGTCACGCCGCTGTCGCTCGGCATCGAGACGCTGGGTGGCGTCATGACCAAGCTGATCGAGAAGAACACCACGATCCCGACCAAGCACTCGCAGGTCTTCTCGACGGCCGACGACAACCAGACTGCCGTGACCATTCACGTACTGCAGGGCGAGCGCGAGCGTTCCGGGGACAACAAGTCGCTGGGCAAGTTCGACCTCAGCGACCTGCCGCCGGCGCGGCGTGGCACCCCCCAGATCGAGGTCACCTTCGACATCGACGCCAACGGCATCCTCAATGTCTCGGCCAGGGACAAGGCGACAGGCAAGGAGCAGCGCATCGTCATCAAGGCGTCGTCCGGCCTGACCGAGGACGAGATCAAGCGGATGGTCCGCGACGCCGAGGCGCACGCCGAGGACGACCGCCGGTTCCGCGAACTCGTCGAGACGCGCAACAAGGCCGATGGCATGCTGCACTCGGTCGAGAAGGCGATGCAGGACCTGGGCGACAAGGTGTCGGGCGAGGAGCGCGCGCAGGTTGAATCGGCCTTGTCCGACTTGCGCTCCGTGATCAAGGGCGACGACAAGGACAAGATCGAGAAGAAGCTCGAGGCGCTGGCCCAGGCCTCTTCGGCGATCGCAGCGCGCGCCTATGCGCAGGCGGAGGGCGCCCCGAATGACGGCGGCGAGGCAGCGGCGGGCGGTTCCGCCACGGGCAGCGGTCGCGACGACACGGTGCTCGACGCGGAGTTCGAGGAAGTGAAGGACAAGGACCGCAAGGGCTCCTGAGCCGCGCCGTCCGCAACACAGGCCCGCCATGGCGAAACGCGACTACTACAAGGTCCTCGACGTTGCCCGCAACGCGAGCGAGGCCGACATCAAGAAGTCCTATCGCCGGCTGGCGATGAAATATCACCCGGACCGCAACCCGGGTGACCGGGAGGCCGAGGAGAACTTCAAGGAAGCCAAGGAAGCCTATGAGGTCCTGACTGACGCCCAGAAACGGGCCATCTACGACCAGCATGGCCACGAGGGCATCGAAGCCTCGCGCCAGGGCGGTGGCCCTGGCGGTCCGGGCGGGTTCGGCGGCCAGGAATTCGGCGACATCTTCGGCGAGGTCTTCGGCGACATCTTCGGCGGCGGCGGCCGCCGCGGGGGCCGGTCCCAGGCGTTCCGGGGCGCCGACCTGCGCTATGAACTCGAGCTCGACCTGCACCAGGCTGTCTTCGGTCATCAGGTCGAGATCGAGGTGCCGCGCCTGCTGGAATGCGAGACCTGCGGCGGCAGCGGTGCCGCCAAGGGCTCGTCTCCGGTGACCTGCGACACCTGCGGTGGCAGCGGGCAGGTGCGCATCTCGCAAGGGTTCTTCCAGCTGCAGCAGACCTGCCCGCGCTGCCGGGGCAGCGGACGCACGGTCAAGAATCCCTGCGACACCTGCCTCGGCCAGGGGCGTGTGCGCCGGACGCGCAAGCTCTCGGTCAAGGTGCCGGCGGGTGTCGCCAGCGGCGACCGGATCCGCCTGGGTGGCGAGGGGGAGGCGGGCCGCAATGGCGGTCCCGCGGGCGATCTCTATGTCGAGATCGCGGTCCGAGATCACCCGATCTTCGAGCGCGACGGGGAACACCTGTCCTGCGAGGTTCCCGTGAGCTTCGCAACCGCCGTGCTGGGCGGCTCCGTCCAGGTACCGACGCTGGAGGGCGAGGTAGTGCTCAAGATCCCGCCCGAGACACAGTCGGGGCGCGTATTCCGCCTGCGCGAGAAGGGCGTCAAGCCGGTGCGTGGCGGGCCGAGGGGCGACTTGTTCTGCCGGGTCGTGGTAGAAACACCCGTGAAGCTGAACGCGGAGCAGCGTGACCTGCTCCGTCGCTTCGACGAGTCGCTTCGCAGCGACGGGCGTGAGCACACACCGCGCGAGGAAGGTTTCTTCGAGGGCGTGAAGCGCTTCTTCTCAGGCAACTGATCCAGGGGATTCGGAAACCAATGCGCGTGGTGATCGCCGGGGCCTCCGGCCGCATGGGGGCCGCGCTTGCGCGCTGCGCGCAGGGGCGTCCCGGGGCAAGCGTGGTGGGCGCCGTCGATCGCGCGGACAGTCCCGCGCTCGGCCGTGACTTCGGCGAACTTTCCGGGCTGCCCGCGCTGGGTGTCCCCGTGGTGTCCGACCTTGGCGCTGTCCTGCGCGGTGCCGACGTCCTCATCGACTTCTCCTCGCCATCGGTCACCGTCAGCCACCTGCAGGCTTGTGCCGACGCGGGGGTGGCGGTGCTGATCGGGACCACCGGGCTCGGCGCAGACGTCGCGCCTGCCGCCCTGGCCGCGGCGGACCGCATCCCTGTGCTGGTCGCGTCCAATACCAGCCTTGGCGTGACCCTGCTCGAGGCGCTCGTACGTGCAGCGGCGAGGGCCTTGCCCGCCGAATTCGACATCGAGATCATCGAGGCGCACCACCGGCACAAGAAAGACGCTCCGTCCGGCACGGCGTTGACACTTGGGCGCGCCGCTGCCGAGGGGCGTGGCCAGCGCTTCGACGACGTCATGGTCCCGGCACGCGCGGGCATTGGCGCCCGGCAGGCCGGGGAAATCGGCTTTGCCGTAGTCAGGGGCGGGGACGTCGTCGGCGACCACTCCGTCCTGTTCGCGGGCGAGGCAGAGCGGCTGACCCTGTCCCATCAGGCGACCGACCGCGCGATCTTCGCCCGCGGTGCCCTGCGGGCCGCCGAGTGGTTGACCACCCAGCGGCCGGGCCATTATTCAATGTCAGACGTAATCGGAATAAAAACAATAACTTGAGGCCTACTCAGGGGCGAGAGCAGGCCACGCAGGGCCTCAGGGAGCGGCCGAAGTGGCCGCGCAGCGGCGGCGATTGGGCGTGGACAGATACCCCCCCTGAAACGTAAACTTTCCTTCTAATCCGATAGCCGGGTTAGTCCACGCAAGGCGGGAGGATGTTTGCAAAAACACCTCCCGCTTTGCATATCCGAGCCTCGCGCAGCCCCTCCCTGCCTGACCTGTGGCAGGGCGCTCCGCCGGCCTGGGAACTTCCCGCCGGACCGACGAGAAACCGTACAGGGCGAAGCCAACCGGGCGTGCCCAAGGGGATTTGAATAGTGAGCGTACCTGCGGTACTTGCGCTCGCGGATGGCTCGGTCTTCCGCGGCAAGTCGATTGGCGCACCAGGCAACACCAGCGGCGAAGTCGTTTTCAACACGGCGCTGACGGGATACCAGGAGATCCTCAGCGACCCTTCCTATTCCAGGCAGATCGTCACCCTCACGTATCCGCACATCGGCAACGTGGGCACGACGCCCGAGGACCTGGAGGCCTCGCAACTCCACGCGGCCGGTCTCGTGATCCGCGACCTTCCAGGCCGGGCCAGCAATTGGCGCATGACGGAGACCCTCGAGGAGTTCCTCGTCAGGGGCAAGCTCGTCGCCATCGCGGGCATCGATACCCGACGCCTCACCCGCATCCTCCGCGAGAAGGGTGCCCAGTCCGGGTGCATCCTCACGGGCGATGCGGCGCGGGATGTCGACGGCGCGGTTCGCGCGGCGCGGGCGTTTCCCGGCCTCAAGGGGATGGACCTCGCCAAGGTCGTCTCCACCCGCGATCCCTACCAGTGGAACGAGGGCTCGATCTTCGACCCACCGCCCCGCCCGCCGCTTCGCGCGCACCAGCGGCTGCACGTCGTGGCCTATGACTTTGGCATCAAGCGCAACATCCTACGGCTGCTGGCGGACCAGGGCTGTCGCGTCACAGTGGTCCCCGCGCAGACCCCGGCGGCCCAGGTGCTATCGCAGAATCCGGACGGGGTATTCCTTTCCAACGGCCCCGGTGACCCGGAGCCTTGCGACTACGCGATCGATGCGATCCGCAGGATCCTCGAGACAGACGTGCCGGTCTTCGGCATCTGCCTGGGTCATCAGCTGCTGGGGCTCGCCAGCGGAGCGCGCACGATCAAGATGAAGTTCGGGCACCATGGCGCGAACCACCCTGTGCAGGACCTGCGCACGGGCCGCGTTCTGATCACGTCCCAGAACCATGGGTTCGCGATCGACGAAGCGTCCTTGCCGCCGAATCTGGCGCCGACGCACCGCTCCCTGTTTGACGGTTCGCTGCAGGGCATCGAGCGCACCGATCGCGCAGCCTTCAGTTTCCAGGGCCACCCTGAAGCCAGCCCCGGCCCGCATGACGTCAAGCCGTTGTTTGACCGCTTCAGCGAGGCGATGGTCCGGCGGCTCACCGAGCAGCTCAAGCGCCTACAGCTGGATCCGCGCTGAGCGGAACGAGTTCCCATGCCGAAAAGAACCGACATCCACAGCATCCTGATCATCGGCGCCGGCCCCATCGTCATCGGGCAGGCGTGCGAGTTCGACTACTCGGGCGCGCAGGCCTGCAAGGC
This sequence comes from uncultured Acidibacter sp., assembly GCA_964584625.1. GTDB lineage: Bacteria > Pseudomonadota > Gammaproteobacteria > Steroidobacterales > Steroidobacteraceae > UBA964. Next base: position 694 of record CAZPAJ010000051.1, on the reverse strand, counting down.
ACTTCGTGAGGAGGGCTACCGGGTCATCCTGGTCAACTCGAACCCCGCGACGATCATGACCGACCCCGAGATGGCTGACGCCACCTATATCGAGCCGGTCAACTGGCGCACCGTCGCCAGCATCATCGAGAAGGAGCGTCCCGATGCGCTGCTGCCCACCATGGGTGGGCAGACGGCGCTGAACACCGCCCTCGACCTCGTTCGCGAAGGCGTGCTGCAGAAGTTCGGCGTCGAGCTGATCGGCGCCTCGCGGGACGCGATCGACATGGCGGAGGATCGGGAGCTGTTCCGCAACGCCATGCGGGAGATCGGCCTCGAGTGCGCGCGCGCCGGGATCGCCCACAGCCTCGAGGAGGCACTGGCGATCCAGGGGCCGCTTGGCTTCCCCTGCGTGATCCGCCCGTCCTTCACGCTGGGTGGCTCGGGTGGCGGCATCGCCTACAACCGCGAGGAGTTCGAGGCCATCGTCGCCCGCGGGCTCGACGCCTCGCCCACCACCGAGGTGCTGATCGAGGAGTCGGTGCTCGGCTGGAAGGAATTCGAGATGGAGGTGGTCCGCGACCGCGCGGACAACTGCATCATCATCTGCTCGATCGAGAACCTCGATCCCATGGGCGTCCACACCGGCGACTCGATCACCGTGGCGCCGGCCCAGACCCTGACCGACAAGGAATACCAGCGCATGCGCGACGCG
>CAZPAJ010000050.1:0-5447 GCA_964584625.1 uncultured Acidibacter sp. | reverse complement strand
CCCGCACGCGCATCAGGCCGTGCAGCGCACCCGAGGGTTCGTAGCGGTGGACCTTGCCGAACTCCGCGTAGCGGATGGGCAGGTCGCGGTAGCTGCGAAGCCCCTGGCGGAAGATCTGCACGTGGCCGGGGCAGTTCATCGGCTTGATCGCATAGACGCGCTCGTCAGGCGTCTGCGTCGTGAACATGTTCTCGCCGAACTTCTCCCAGTGGCCCGAGGCCTCCCACAGGCTGCGGTCCATCAGCTCGGGGCCGTTCACTTCCTGGAAGCCGGCCGCCTGCTGCTTGGCGCGCATGTAGGCGATCAGGGACTGGAAGACGCTCCAGCCCTTCGGGTGCCAGAACACCGCGCCCGGGGCCTCTTCCTGCATGTGGAAGAGGTCGAGTTCGCGACCGATCCGGCGGTGGTCGCGCTTCTCGGCTTCCTCGAGGCGGTGCAGGTAGTCGTCGAGGTCCTTCTGCGAGGCCCAGGCGGTGCCATAGACACGCTGGAGCATCTCGTTGCGCGAGTCGCCGCGCCAGTAGGCACCGGCGACCTTCATCAGCTTGAAGACCTTGAGCTTGCCCGTGCTGGGCACGTGGGGGCCGCGACAGAGGTCGACCCAGCCGCCCTGCCCGTAGAGGCTGATCGGCTCGCTGCTGGGGATCGATGCGATGATTTCGGCCTTGTACTTCTCGCCGAGCCCCAGGAAGAACTGGACCGCGTCGTCACGCGGCATCTCGCGGCGGCTGACGGGCAGGTCCGCCTTCGCCAGTTCCTGCATCTTGCCCTCGATCGCCACGAGGTCCTCGGGCGTGAACGGGCGCTTGTAGGCGAAGTCGTAGTAGAAGCCGTCGTCGATGACCGGGCCGATCGTGACCTGCGCGTCGGGGAACAGCGACTGCACGGCCTGTGCGAGCAGGTGCGCCGTCGAGTGCCGGATCACCTCGAGCGCGTCGGGGTGACGATCGGTGACGATCTCGAGGCGCGCGTCGTCGGCGATGACGAAGGACGTGTCGACCAGGCGACCGCCCACCTTGCCGGCAAGCGCGGCCTTGGCGAGCCCGCTGCCGATGTTCGCGGCGACCTGGCCGACCGTGACCGGCTGGTCGAAGCTGCGCTGGCTGCCGTCGGGCAGCGTGATCACGGGCATGGCGTGTCGACTCCGTGCTGGCTCGAACGAGACCCCAAATCAAAAAAGGGCGCTTCCGCGCAGCGAAAACGCCCTTTTGGGATTGGTAGGCGCGAGTGGGATCGAACCACCGACCACCACCATGTCAAGGTGATGCTCTACCACTGAGCTACGCGCCTGCGGAAAGGCCGCGAAAGATACCCGAGACGCGCGTCGCCGGCAACTGCAAAGCCTTCCGCCGCAGCGACTTAGGCCGCCGCGAGCGGCAGCCGGCGACGGCGGAAACCGTCCAGCGCGAACAGCGCATTGGCCAGCGCGGGTGCCACCGGGGGCACGCCGGGCTCGCCGACCCCGCCCGGGGGGGCCTGGCTGGGCACGATGAGCACGTCGATGCGCGGGCAATCGGCGAGGCGCAGCAGCGGATAGCCATCGAAATTGCCTTCAACGACCGCGCCGTCCTGCAGCGAGATCCGGCCATGCAGGGCTGCGCTGAGACCGAAGACGACGGAGCCCTCCATCTGCTGCCGGACGAGCCCGGGATGGACCACGCTGCCGCAGTCGATGGCCACCGTCACCCGATGGACGCGCGGGACGCCCCCGGGGCCCAGCGAGGCCTCGATCACCTGCGCCACCGTGCTGCCGAACGAGGTGTGCAGCGCGAGGCCGCGGGCGATGGGCGCCCCGTCGGCGGCCGTCCCGGCAGGTGTGCCCCAGCCGGCATGGCGCGCCGCGCTGCGCAGCACCTGCAGCTCCCGCTCGCGCCCCACGAGCAGCGCCTCGCGGAACGCCAGCGGATCGGTACCCGCTGCGGCCGCCAGTTCATCGATGAAGCATTCACCGAAGAAGGCCTGGTGCGAGTGCCCGACCGAGCGCCAGTAGCCGACCGGGAGCGGCAGTTGCAGCGTCGCATGCTCGACGCGGAGGTTCGGTATCGCGTAGGCCTGGTCGCCAATGCCCTCGACCGTGGTCCGGTCCGGGAAGCGCGAGCGGAAACCGCTGAAGCGGAACGCGAACTCCTGTGACACCGACTGGCTGGCCGACACGGCATGCAGCGCCACGGGCCTGCCCTGCGCGTCGAGGGCCCCCTGCAGCCGGGCGATGCAGGCGGGCCGGTAGAAGTCCTGCCGCAGGTCGTCCTCGCGGCTCCACGCGAGCTGAACCGGCCGACCGGGAACCTGCCTCGCGATCAGCGCGGCCTGCACGACGATGTCCGGGTCGATGCGCCGGCCGAAGCTGCCCCCGAGCGGCAGCTGCACGAACTCGACGGCATCGGCGTCGATCCCAAGCGCCTTGGCGGCAGCCTTGCGCGCCAGGTCCGGCGCCTGTACGCCGGCCCAGATCCTGGCGCGCTCGCCCTCGAACCGGGCTGTCGCGGCCAGCGGCTCCATCGCCGCATGCGCGAGGTACGGCACGGCGTATTCGGCGCGCAGCACCCGCGGTGCTCCCCGCAGCGCGGCGTCGACATCCCCCTGGTCACGGTGGCGGCGCGTCTCGCCCGCCAGAGCAGCCGCGAGTCGCCGCGCGACCTCGGCGTCGTCGACGCCTCGGGCCGTACCCGGGTCCCAGGCGGGCCTCAGGGCGGCGAGGCCGCGGCGGGCGTTCCAGGAGTCTCCCGCAAGCACCGCCACGCCCTCCGGCGCCCCCGCGGTGGCCGGGATTCGAACGACGCCTTCAACGCCCCTGACCGCGCGCGCTGCGGGCTCGTCGTAGCTGCGCAGCCGACCCTCCCGCTGCGGGCACAACGCCATCGCGGCGAAGAGCATCCCGGGTTCGCGGATGTCCGCCGCGAACTGTGCACGGCCGTCGACCTTGGCCGGTGAATCGACGCGTGGCAGTTCGCGGCCCAGCAGGCTCCCTCGGCCCGCGGGCGGCACGACGTAGTCGCGCGCCGGCGGCAGGCCAGCCGTTGCCGCTGCGATGATCGCGCCGTAGGCGATGCCGCCGGCCTGCGGGTGCGTGACCTTGCCCGCTGCCGTGGCGCACTCGTCCGCCGGCACGCCCCAGCCGCGCGCGGCCGCCCCGACCAGCGTGGCGCGTGCCATGGCTCCTGCCTCGCGCAGCGGCTCCCACAGGTCGCGGATGCTGGTCGAGCCGCCGGTGACCATCATGCCGCCCTCGCGGGCGACCTTCAGTGCGATCCACTCGACGCTGCGGCGCAGCGGCCCGTGGTCATCGGCCGCAAAGGGCAGCGCTTCGCGGATCGCGTAGAGGTTGTTGTAGACGGGATCGATGGGTGACGACTCCACGCGAACGGACTCCCAGGCCACGTCGAGCGTGTCGGCCAGCAGCATCGCGAGCCCGGTGTGCGTGCCCTGCCCCATCTCGCAGCGCGGCATGTAGACCGTGACCAGCCCCGTGCCCGGCGCGATGCTGACCCAGGCGTTGAGCGCGAGCGCGCCGCCCGCCACGGACGGCGGCCTGCGGCCGTGCAGCCGCTGACGCGGTGGCAGGATTCCCCAGCCGACCACGAGTGCCCCGGCAGCGCCCAGCGTGCCGAGCACGAAGTGCCGGCGCTTCACCCGGCCCTCGACGACGGCAGCCCCAGGTTGCCGCGCTTGAGCGTCTCGATCTCGTCGCGCAGCCGCGCCGCCTGCTCGAACTCGAGGTTGCGGGCGTGCCGGAACATGTCGGCCTCGAGCTGCTTGATGCGCCGCATGACCTGCTCCGGCTTGAGCGGCACCGCGCCAGCGCCCCGACGGGCCTCGCCGCGCCCCGCCGTCGGCGCAGCGCTGCGGCCGGTGGCGCCGCGGCCGGTAGCGCCGCTGCGACCCCGCGCGCCCGGGATTGGCGCTGCGCCCTCCGCCCGCGCACCCTCCATGACGTCGGTGACGCCCTTGCGGATGCCGCGCGGCACGATGCCGTGCTCGGCGTTGAACGCCAGCTGCCGATTGCGGCGCCGCTCGGTCTCGTCCATCGCACGCTGCATCGAGCCCGTGATGCGGTCTGCGTACAGGATCGCGCGTCCCTTGAGGTTGCGCGCGGCGCGGCCGATGGTCTGGATCAGCGAGTTGTCGGAGCGCAGGAAGCCTTCCTTGTCGGCGTCGAGGATCGCCACCAGCGCGACCTCGGGCATGTCGAGGCCTTCGCGCAGCAGGTTGATGCCGACGAGCACGTCGAAGTGGCCGAGTCGCAGGTCGCGGATGATCTCGCTGCGCTCGACGGTCTCTACGTCGGCGTGCAGGTAGCGCACCCGCACGTCGTGCTCGCCGAGGTACTCGGTCAGGTCCTCGGCCATCCGTTTGGTGAGGGTCGTGACGAGCACGCGCTCGCCGGCCGCCACGCAGAGCTTGATCTCGGACAGCAGGTCGTCGACCTGCGTGCGCACGGGCCGAACCTCGACCTGCGGATCGACCAGCCCGGTCGGCCTTGCGACCTGCTCGACGACCTGGCCGGCGTGGCGGGCCTCGTACGCGCCCGGTGTCGCGGAGACGAAGATCATCTGCGGCGCGATGCGCTCCCACTCCTCGAACTTGAGGGGCCGGTTGTCGAGTGCGGAAGGCAGCCGGAAGCCGTATTCGACCAGGGTCTCCTTGCGCGAGCGGTCGCCCTTGTACATGGCGCCGAGCTGCGGAATCGTCTGGTGGCTCTCGTCGACCACCAGCAGCGCGTCCTCGGGCAGGTAGTCGTAGAGGCAGGGCGGTGCCTCGCCGGGCTCGCGCCCCGAGAGGTAGCGCGAATAGTTCTCGATGCCCGAGCAGTAGCCGACCTCCTTCATCATCTCCATGTCGAACATGGTCCGCTGCTCGAGGCGCTGCGCCTCGACGAGCTTGTCGGCGGCACGCAGCTGCGCCAGGCGCTCGCGCAGCTCGTCACGGATGCCGTCGATCGCCTTCAGCAGGCGCTCCTTTGGCGTCACGTAGTGCGTGCCGGGGTACACGGTGAAACGCGGCACGCGGCGCAGGATCTCCCCGGTCAGCGGGTCGAACAGCGCAAGAGACTCGATCGTCTCGTCGAACAGCTCGACGCGCAGCGCCTCGCGCTCCGCCTCGGCCGGAAAGATGTCGACCACGTCGCCGCGCACGCGGAACGTGCCCTGCGAGAGCTCCATCTCGTTGCGGGTGTATTGCATGTCGGCCAGCCGGCGCAGCAGCCGGCGCTGGTCCATGCGCTCGCCCCGCACCAGGTGCAGAACCATCGCCAGGTAGGTCTCGGGGTCGCCGAGGCCGTAGATCGAGGACACCGTCGCGACGATGATCGCGTCGCGCCGCTCGAGCAGGGCCTTGGTGGCCGACAGCCGCATCTGCTCGATGTGTTCGTTGATCGAGGCGTCCTTCTCGATGAAGGTGTCGCTCGAGGGCACGTAGGCCTCGGGCTGGTAGTAGTCGTAGTACGAGAC
>CAZPAJ010000049.1:0-7126 GCA_964584625.1 uncultured Acidibacter sp. | reverse complement strand
CTCTACGCCTTCGCGGCGGAGCACGCGCGGCGGCGCGGGATCATCATCGCCGACACGAAGTTCGAGTTCGGCCTCGACGAGGCGGGCACGCTCACCCTGATCGACGAGGTCGTCACGCCGGACTCCTCGCGATTCTGGCCGGCCGACACCTATCGGACCGGCATCAGCCCGCCGTCCTTCGACAAGCAGTTCGTGCGTGACTACCTCGAGACGCTCGACTGGGACAAGAAGGCGCCGGGCCCGCGCCTCCCCGCCGAGATCATTGCGCGAACCAGCGACAAGTACCGCGAGGCACTCGCCCGGATCACGGGACCCGAAGCGGCGGCCTGAACCATGCTGGAGCCGCTCTGGGTACTGCTGGACCGGCTGCTGTGGAGTGGCCGCGCCCAGTCGGCAGACCCGCTGGGGGGCGTACTCAGGCTGCTGCGCTACCCCTACGCCGTGCTGCGCGACCTCTCCAACGGGCAGGTCAACCTGCGAGCCATGGGCCTGGTCTACAACACGACGCTCGCACTGGTCCCGCTGCTGGCCTTCAGCTTCGCGATCCTGAAGGCCTTCAATGCCCACCGAGACCTGGAACCCATCATCTACGAGTTCTTCAAGCCGGTCGGCACCGCCGCCACGGAACTCACGCAGCGGGCCATGGAGTTCGCCGACGGCGTCTCGACCGGCATCGTCGGCTCGGTGGGCTTCGCCCTGCTGCTGTGGACGCTGCTCGGCACGATCCAGAAGGTCGAGGACAGCTTCAACTACCTCTGGCGCGTCGAGCAGCCGCGCAGCTTCGGGCGTCGCGTCGCCGAATACCTCGCACTGGTGATCCTCGGGCCGTTGTTGCTGGTGGCGTTCATCGGCCTCGTGCACTCGACGCTGCAGACCTCCGCCGTCGAGACGCTTTCCCACCTGCCGCTGCTGGAACAGCTGTTCGGTTGGGGCAAGGCGCTGGCACCCTACGCCATGGTCACCGCGATCTTCACGTTCATGTACAGCTTCGTGCCCAACACGAGCGTGCGGCTGCTGCCGGCGCTGATCGGCGGGCTGACGGCGGGCGTGCTGTGGGCGGCCACCGGCAAGCTGTTCACCGAACTGGTCGTCTACACGAGCCGCCTGACCATCGTCTACGCAGGCTTCGCCGTGATCGTCGCAGCCTTGCTGTGGACTTACCTGGGCTGGCTGATCCTGCTCGTCGGCGCCCAACTCGCGTTTTACGTGCAGAACCCGAGCTACCTTCGCCTGGGCCTCGTGGAGCTGCGGCTGTCGGGCACGGAGTTCGAGGATCTCGCACTGAAGGTGATGTACCTGGTCGGCGTCGCGCACACGCGCGGCGAGGTCCGCTGGCGAGTCAACACGCTCGCGCGTGAACTCGGCCTGCCCGGCATTGCGCTGTCGCAGGTGGTTGCGGCGCTGGAGCGCGCCGGCCTGCTCGCCGCGAACGACCGCGAGCAGCTGCTCCCGGGGCGCGACATCGGTCATATCCGCCTGCACGAGATCCTCGAGGTCGCGAGGAACCAGCGCAGCGGGCACGACACCGCGAGGCCGCTGCCGATGCCCGGCATCGACGCGCTGCAGCAGCGGCTTGCGCAAGCGCGGCGGGACTGCTGCGGGGAACGCAGCCTGCGCGACGTGATCGAGCACCCGGCCTAGTCGAGAAGCCGGACCGGGGCACGGCCCCGGCGCGGCTATTCGCCGGCGATCGTCATCGATTCCAGCAACACGGAACCGATGCGGATTCCGCCACGCACGTCGACGTCGCCGCCGATGGCGACGAGGTTGCGATACATGTCGCGCAGGTTGCCGGCGATGGTGACCTCGTGCACCGGGTAGGCGATCACGCCGCCCTCGACCCAGAAACCCGTGGCACCCCGCGAGTAGTCTCCGGTCACCCCGTTGACGCCCTGCCCCATCAGCTCCGTGACCAGCAGCCCGCGCTCCATCTGCCGCAGCAGCATGGCCTGGTCGGGTGCGCCAGCGCTGGGGTCGACGATCAGGTTGTGGAGGCCGCCCGCATTGCCAGTGCTGGCGAGCCCGAGCTTGCGGGCCGAATAGCTGCCCAGCAGGTAACCGTCCAGCACGCCGCCCCGCACCAGCTCCCGGTCGCGGGTCAGGACGCCCTCGCTGTCCCAGGCCGCGCTGGCGAGCCCCTTCCGCAGGTGCGGGCGCTCGTGCATCGCGACCCATTCCGGAAACACGACCTGGCCAGCAGCCCCCAGCAGGAAGGTCGTCTTGCGGTACTGGCTGCCGCCACGAATCGCGCCGATGAAGTGACTGACCAGCCCCCGGGCCACCTCGGGCGCGAAAAGCACGGGAGCGCGCCCGGTGGCGACGCGCCGGGCACCGAGGCGCGCCACCGCGCGCTCGCCCGCCCTGCGCCCCACGAGTCGTGCGTCCTCGAGGTCCGCGGGATCGCGGGCGGTCGTGTACCAGTAGTCCCGCTGCATGTCGTCGCCGTCCTGCGCGAGCAACGCGCAGCTGACGGAGTGACTGGAACTGGCCTGCCCGGCAAGGAAGCCGTGTGTGTTGCCGTAGACGCGCACGCCACGATGGGTTGCGACGCTGGCACCCTCGGAATTGGCCAGCCTGGCGTCGACCGCACGCCCCTCCGCCTCGCAGTCGCGGGCAATCGCGACGGCCGCATCGGGCTCGATGTTCCACGGGAAGTCGAGCTCGAGGTCCGGGAACTCCCGCGCCAGCAACGCCGGGTCCGCGAGCCCCGCGCAATCGTCCTCGGCAGTATGGCGCGCAATGGCGCAGGCCTTGGCGACCATGTCCGCGACGGCGGAAGCCGACAGGTCCGCGGTGCTCGCCGAACCCTTGCGGGCGCCGAAGTACACCGTGATGCCGAGCCCGCGGTCGCGCTGGTACTCGACGGTCTCGACTTCGCCCAGGCGGACAGAGACCGTCAGCCCCTTCTGCAGGCTGGCGTCCGCCTCGGCCTGGGTCGCGCCGGCTGCCCTCGCCGCGTCGAGCGCATGCGCCACGACAGATTCGAGTTCCGGTATGCGACTGGCATCGACAGGCTTGGACATGTATCGGGACTCGCGCCGCGGCGTCTGCGTTCGGGCAGAATTGTACCAGTGCGCCGCTCCGGCGCCGCGAGGAACGAGGCGACATGGCAGGCAGGCGGGGCATGGCGCCTTTCGAGGACGACGACGCTGGAACAGCCGGGGAACGACCGTCCAAGAGCTCGCGCAAGCGCGCAGCGCATGCGGCGCAGGCGCTTGGAGAACGGCTGATCGCGCTGCGCGAGCAGGAACTCGCGGAGCTCGAGCTGCCCGAGCCGCTCGCTGACGCGATTCGCGAGGCTCGCAGGATCCGTTCCCGCGGCGGGCTGGCGCGGCAGCGCCAGTACATCGGCAAGCTGATGCGTGACATCGACCCGGCACCGATCGAGGCTGCGCTGGCGCGCGGCTCCAGGGAGGCCGCGCTCGAGACCGAGCGCTTCCGGCGCCTGGAAGCCTGGCGCGAGCGACTGATCACGGAGGGCCCGCCGGCCCTCGAGGCGCTGCGGGCCTGGCGCGAGGACGTCGACCTCGCACCGTTGGCGACTGCGGTCGAGCGCGCCCGCGCAACCGAGCCAGGCACCCCGGCCCGCACCCTCGCGGCGCGCGAGCTGTTCCGACTGCTGCGCAAGGTCTTGGGCTAGAATCGCCCGATGAACGCACGCGTCGGCATCATCATGGGTTCGCGCTCGGACTGGGAAACCATGCGGGGTGCCGCCGAGGCGCTCACCGGCCTGGGCGTCGCGCACGAATGCAGGGTGGTGTCGGCCCACCGCACGCCCGACCTGCTGTTCGAATATGCGGCATCCGCGCAGTCCCGTGGGCTTCAGGTGATCATCGCCGGCGCCGGTGGCGCTGCGCATCTGCCCGGCATGGTCGCTGCCAAGACCACCCTGCCCGTCCTGGGCGTCCCCGTGATGTCCCGCACGCTCAATGGCCTCGACTCTCTGCTGTCGATCGTGCAGATGCCCGCCGGCGTCCCCGTGGCAACCTTCGCGATCGGCCCTGCCGGCGCCACCAACGCCGGGCTGGCTGCCGCCTCGATCCTGGCCTTGCGCGACCCGGCGATCGACGCGGCGCTGAAGGCGTTTCGTGCGCGCCAAACGGCGACCGTGCTCGAGAATCCGGACCCCGCGGCCACGCCATGACCGTCGGCGTGGTCGGCGGCGGCCAGCTGGGCCGCATGCTCGCGCTCGCCGGCTATCCGCTGGGTCGCGACTTCCTGTTCCTCGACCGCACGGCCGACACCCCGGCCGGCCAGGTCGCGCCCTCGCTCGTTGGAGAGTTCACCGACCGCCGGTTGCTGCGCGAGCTTGCGCGCCGCACGGAGCTGATCACCTTCGACTGGGAGAACGTCTCGCTGGCGGGGCTGCGGGCGCTGGGCCGCAACGCCCGCATCGCGCCGCCGCTCGCCGCGCTCGAGGTGTCGCAGGACCGCGTCGCCGAGAAACGCCTGTTCGTCTCGCTCGGCATCCCGACCACGCGCTACGCGGCCGTGCAGTCACGCCCCAGCCTCGAACGCGCGCTGCGCAGCGTGGGCCTGCCAGGTGTGCTGAAGACGCGGCGCCTCGGCTATGACGGCAAGGGCCAGGCCGTCGTGCGGAGCCGCGACGAGGCCCATCGCGCGCTCGAGTCGATCGGCTCCGTGCCGCTGATCTACGAGGAATTCGTCCCGTTCGATTTCGAGGTCTCGGTAATCGGTGCCCGCAGCACCCGCGGCGAGGTCGCCGTCTACCCGCTCAACCGGAACCACCACCGGGACGGCATCCTGCGCCTGACCCGCTCGCCCTGGCATGCGCCGAGCATCGAGCGCCGCGCCGCCGGGCACCTGCGCCGCGTGCTTGCCCATTTCGACTACGAGGGCATCCTGAACATCGAATTCTTCGTGCGCGGAGGCCGGCTCTACGCGAACGAGACCGCCCCGCGCGTGCACAACTCCGGCCACTGGACGATCGAAGGCGCGGTCACCAGCCAGTTCGAGAACCACCTGCGTGCAATCCTCGGCCTGCCACTCGGCAGCACCGCGGCGGTCGGCCACAGCGCAATGGTCAACCTGATCGGCAGCATGCCGCCCGCGCAGCCCGTGCTCGCCCTGCCAGGGGTGCACCTGCACGACTACGGCAAGAGCCCGCGGCCTGGCCGCAAGCTGGGCCACTGCACCGCCGTGGCCCCGACCCCGGAGCGACGTGACCGCCTGGCGCGCCAGCTGCTCGCGCTGGCAGACCCCGACACGCCTTCTGCCTTGCGGCTGAAGGATTTGACGTAATATCCTGCTCCGCCGTTTCGTGCGGCGCGTCATGGAGCCATCGCCCCGTTCCCCGGGACAATCGGCCGCCTGCCATGTACCTAGACCACTTCAAGCTCCACGAGCTCCCGTTCAGGCTCAGTCCCGACCCTGAGTTCCTGTTCCTGTCCAAGAACCATGCGCGCGCCAAGGCGTACATGGAGTCGACGATCTGGTTCACGGATGGCTTCGTGGTCATCACCGGTGAAGTGGGCTCGGGCAAGACCACACTGATCGAGACCTTCCTCAAGGAACTCGAACAGGACGTCGTCGTCGCGCAGATCAACCAGACGCAGATGTCCGCGCTGGAGTTCCTGCAGTCCGTGCTCGCGCAGTTCGGCTACCAGCCGTTCAAGATGCGCAAGGCCGAGCTGCTGGCGACGCTCAACCAGTTCCTGATCGAGCAGTACACGGCCAGCCGCAAGGTGCTGCTCGTGGTCGACGAGGCGCAGAACCTCTCGCCTCGCGTGCTGGAGGAAGTGCGCATGCTGTCCGGCGTCGAGACGACGAAGGACAAGGTGCTGCGGATCATCCTGGCAGGGCAGCCCGAGCTCAACCAGAAGCTCGACGCACCGGAGCTGGTGCAGCTCGCGCAGCGCGTGCGCCTGCGTTTCCACCTCACCGCGCTGTCACGCGAGGAGATGGAGGCCTACATCACCCACCGCCTCGAGGTGGCCGGCGCCCAGGGCCGGGAGATCTTCGCGCGCGACTGCCACGACGTGATCTACCGGTACACGGGCGGCACGCCGCGCCTGGTCAACACCCTGTGCGACACGGCGATGATGGCCGCGTATGCCGCGGAACGCGATCATGTCTCGCTCGATGACCTGCACGCCGCGCTCGACGAGCTGCAGTGGGTCGAGTTCAGCCAGCGGCCCAAGGCGCCGCCAGCGGTATTCTCCCTGGAGCACGACTCGGACGACGCCCACGACACGGTGGGCAGCCCCGGCCGCCTGTCAGCGGCCGCGCGCGCACCCTCGAGCAGGCCGCAACCCATCGTCGGGCGACTGGTGGTGCTGCACGAGGAACGCGAGGTCTCGAGCGTCGACCTCAAGCCGGGCCGCCTCGTGATCGGCCGCACCCCGGACAACGACCTTCAGGTCGACAGCCGCTTCATCAGCCGCCACCACTGCCAGATCATCTCGTCGCCCGAGTTGTCGGTCATCGAAGACCTCAACAGCACGAACGGGATCTTCATGCACCAGAAGCGCATCCGTCGGCACGTGCTGGTCGACGGTGACATCATCGAGCTGGGCAGCCACCGCCTTCGCTATACCGAGGGTCGCTCGCTCACGGCCGACGGGCACGTCGACACGCTTCCCGGCACGGAGCAGGACACCGCGGTCGTCGGGTAGCCCCCCGCCCGTTCAGCCGGTGCCGCCGACCGTCAGCCCGTCGATGCGCAGCGTGGGCTGGCCCACGCCCACGGGCACGCTCTGCCCCTCCTTGCCGCAGGTGCCGATGCCGTCGTCGAGCCGCAGGTCGTTGCCCACCATCGATACGCGCGTGAGGACATCGGGGCCGTTGCCGATCAGCGTGGCGCCCTTGATCGGCGGCCCGACGCGCCCGCCCTCGATCAGGTAGGCCTCGCTGGCAGAGAAGACGAACTTGCCCGAGGTGATGTCCACCTGGCCACCGCCGAAATTGACGGCGTAGATGCCGCGGTCGACGGAGGCGAGGATTTCCGCCGGGTCGTACGGCCCGGGGCGCATGTAGGTGTTGGTCATGCGCGGCAGCGTCAGGTGGGCGAACGACTCGCGCCGTCCGTTGCCAGTCGAGCGGGTGCCCATCAGGCGCGCGTTCAGGGAGTCCAGGAGGTAACCCTACAGGATGCCGTCCTCGATCA
>CAZPAJ010000048.1:0-7145 GCA_964584625.1 uncultured Acidibacter sp. | reverse complement strand
ACGATGTTGTCGCCTTGCTCGGCGATGGTAATCAGCGCGTACGTGACGGCAGCGCTGCCGGAGGCGAGTGCGAGTGCGCCGATACCGCCTTCGAGTTCCGCGAGGCGCTTCTCGAGCACATCGGTCGTCGGGTTCATGATGCGGGTGTAGATGTTGCCCTGGACCTTGAGGTCGAACAGGTCCGCGCCGTGCTGCGCGCTGTCGAACGCGTAGGAGGTCGTCTGGTAGATCGGCACGGCGACCGACTTCGTGGTCGGGTCGGGGCTGTAGCCGCCGTGTACGGCAATGGTCTCTGGGCGCATGAGTGGCTCCTCGGGTGGGTCTGCAGGCTGCTGCGGCGGCGGCCGCGCGAGTCTATCAGCCGGCGCTGGTGCCGGCGCCTTCCAGGTACCGGCGGATCACGGCATCGAAGGCCGGGATGTCTACCAGGAATGCGTCGTGGCCTTCGCGGCAGTCGAGACGGGCGAAGGTGGTCGGGACCTCGGCCGCGGAGAGCGCCGCGGCGATGCGGCCCTGCTCGGTGATCGGGAACAGCAGGTCCGATTCCACGCCGATGACCAGCGCGGACTCCAGCCCGGCGCGGGCGAACAGCGTGGCGGGCTCGCCGTGCGCCGACAGGTCGAAGCGGTCCATGGCACGCGACAGGTAGAGGTAGCAGTTCGGGTCGAAGGCCTTGACGAAGCGTTCCGCCTGCCACTCAAGGTAGCCCTCGATCGCAAACTCCGGCGCAAACGCGTTGGGATGCATCGATGTGATCCGGCTGGCATCTACCGGGAGCCGGCCGAAGCGCTCGTTCCATTCCGTGGCGCTGCGGTAGGTGATCGTGCCGATCTTGCGTGCGAGCCGCATGCCGTTGCGCGGCGGTTCGCCCTCGGCGTAATGCCCCCCGTGCCAGGCCGGATCACGCAGCACCGCCTCGCGCTGCACGGCGCGCAGCGCGATCGCGAGCGGCGAGGCCGCATCCGTGCCGCTGATCGTCACGAGCCGCCGTGCCACTCCGGGGAACAGCGCGACGAAGGCCACCGAGACGATGCCGCCCAGCGATGGGCCCGCTACCGCGGCGATCCGCTCCAGGCCCAGGTGCCGCAGTACCTCGCGGCCACCGGCCGCGATGTCCTCGATCGAGACCTCGGGGAAGTGCAACCGCCAACGGGCACCCGTGGCCGGGTCGACCGACGCCGGGCCACTGGAGCCGAAGCAGCTGCCGATGGAGTTGACGCAGACGACGAACCATCGGTTCGTGTCGATGGCGCGGCCCGGGCCGATCATGTCTTCCCACCAGCCCTCGCGAGGGTCCTCGGCGCTGGAGGTCGCGTGCGCCGAGGGCGAGAGGCCGGTGAACAGCAGGATCGCATTGCTCCGCGCCGCGTCCAGCGTGCCCCAGGTTTCATAGGCGACGACGCCGCCGCGCAACTGGCCGCCCCGGTGCATCTGGAACGGATCGGGCAGTGCCGCATAGCGGCGCGCGTCCGCGCTCGCGGAAGCGTTGCCCGCGGAGGGGGGCGGTGCGAGGCGCTCGGCGCTCATGGCTCTGGGTCGCTGCCTTCGGGAATGTCGGCGAAGAGCGCCGTCGAGAGGTAGCGCTCGCCGGTGTCCGGCAGCATCGCGAGGATGACCGATCCCTCGGGCGCGGCCTCCGCCACCTTCAGCGCTGCCGCAAAGGTGCCGCCACAGGAAATGCCGCAGAAGATGCCCTCGTTGCGAGCCAGCGCGCGGGCGGTGTCCATGGCCTCGGTGTCGGTCACGGGGACGATGCGGTCGGCGACGCTGCGGTCGAGCACCGCGGGCACGAAGTCCGGGGTCCACCCCTGGATCTTGTGCGGCGTGAAGGGCTGTCCGGAGAGCAGCGCCGCGCCGGCCGGCTCCGTCGCAATGACCTGCACCTCGGGGCGGGCGAGCTTGATAACCTGGCCGGCCCCCGTCAGGGTGCCGCCCGTGCCCCATCCCGAGACGAAGAAGTCGAGGCGCCGCCCCGCGAAGTCGCTGAGGATCTCGGGGCCCGTGGTGCTGCGGTGATAGGCTGGATTCGCCTCGTTCTCGAACTGGCGGGCCAGGAACCAGCCGTGCTTGTCGGCCAGCTCCTTCGCCTTGCGGACCATGCCGGTGCCGCGCTCGGCGGCCGGCGTCAGGATCACCTTGGCGCCGAGCGCGCGCATGATCTTGCGCCGCTCGATCGAGAAGGTCTCGACCATCACGGCCACGAACGGGTATCCCTTCGCCGCGCACACCATTGCCAGCGCAATGCCCGTGTTGCCCGAGGTCGCCTCGACCACCGTCTGGCCCGGCTTCAGCGTGCCCCGGCGCTCGGCGTCCTCGATGATCGCGATCGCCAGCCGGTCCTTGACCGAGTGCAGGGGGTTGAAGAACTCGCACTTCACGTACATCGTCACGTGGCGCGGCGCGAGGCGGTTGACGCGCACGATCGGCGTGCGGCCGATCGTGCCGAGGATGCTGTCGTGGATCATGGCGCGAGGGTAGTGCCGGAATCCTTCAGTGCAGTTAACGTTTGGGCATCTTCAGATAACCTGTCGTTATGAACGATCCGGCCTCCCGCGAGCCCCCGGCCGACCCCGGCCCGACTGCCGAACGCCTGCAGAAAGTCCTCGCCGCAGCCGGCATGGGGTCGCGCCGCAGGATCGAGGACTGGATTCGCGAGGGTCGTGTCCGCATCGACGGCCGGGTCGCGGCGCTCGGGGATCGCGTGGCACCGGGCGACGCCGTCACCGTGGACGGCCGGCCGGTCACGGTGGCCCCCGCGGCCGCCGCGGCACCGGCGGCGCTGCTGGTCTATCACAAGCCGGTCGGCGAGGTGACGACGCGCAGCGACCCTTCGGGCAGGCCAACGGTCTTCGATCGCCTGCCTCCCCCGGCGGCGGGCCGCTGGATCGTGGTCGGGCGGCTGGACGTCAACACCACGGGGCTGCTGCTGTTCACCACCGACGGTGAGCTGGCCCATCGGCTGATGCACCCGTCGTCGGAAGTCGAACGCGAGTACCTGGTCCGGGTGCGCGGGCAGCCCTCGGCCCAGGTCCTGCAGCAGTTGCGATCGGGTATCCGGCTGGACGACGGCTGGGCGCGCTTCGAGCGGATCGAGCCCGAGGGCGCGAGCGACAGCCACGCCTGGTTCAGGGTGGTGCTGCGCGAGGGCCGTAACCGCGAGGTGCGTCGGCTGTGGTCGGCAGCCGGTCACGAGGTCAGCCGGCTGACCCGGATCCGCTACGGGTCGATCACGCTCCCGCGCGACCTGCCGCCCGGGCAGTGGCGGGCCGCGCCGGCGGCGGCGCTGGACGCGTTGCGGCGGGTGGTGGCTGCAGCGGGGTGAGGTCCTCGGCGGGCGACGCGTAGATCGGCTGCCAGCCGCGCGCGGGTCGCCTAGACTCCGGGACTGTACCCAGCCCGGAGTCTCCGTCATGCGCATCGTACGTCCCGCAAGCCCGCTGCTCGTTGCCATCGCCCTCTTGCTCGCCGCCACGGTCGTTCCCGCGGCGACGCCCACCGAGCAGGCCCTCGAGGAGATCTGGGCGATCGAGGCACGCATCTACGACGGCCGCGCGCGCGGCACCATGCAGCCCTATGTCGAGGCCGCGTCGCGGAACATGCTGACGTTCCCCTTCAATGCGGCGAACCCGCAGGACTATGCAGGCTTCGTCGAGTCGGCGAAGCGCTTCACGGGCGACAAGGAGCGCAACCGGGTGTTCCTGAAGGGTTTCTACCTGACCGGCGGGAACACGGCCGTGATCTTCTATCGTGCGCACCGTACCGTGCGGCCCGACGGCACGGTGGTCGACGAGTACTGGGACACGACCCACATCTACGCGCGCGAGGGTGCGGCCTGGAAGATGCTGTCCTCGTTCAACCGCGCATCCGACAGCAAGGACCTGAGTTCCACGCGGCCGCCCATCGCGCCGCGCGGCTGAACCAGGCGCGCCGCCTTCGCGGGGGCTCGTCGTGCCGTCACGTGATGGCGAGGATGCTGCCATGAACTGGGTCGCGCGCACCCGCCAGGTCTTGTGGGGAATGGCGATGGCGGCGGTCTGGCGCCGTGCGCGGGCGGGCGAGGCCGGCGATGGGCCACAGTATCCGCTCGTGCTCCGCGGTGGCCGCGTGATCGACGGCACCGGGGCGCCGGCCGTCCGTGCCGACGTCGCGGTCGCGGCGGACCGCATCGCCGCGGTGGGCGACCTGGGTGGTGCGCGCGGGCGGACCGAGCTGGATGCCACCGGCCTGGTCGTGGCTCCTGGCTTCATCAACTCGCTGTCCTGGGCGACGGAGTCGATCATCGAGGATCCCCGCGCCGAGAGCGATGTCCGCCAGGGCGTGACGCTGGAGGTCTTTGGCGAGGGCCTGTCGATGGGGCCGCTCAACGCAGGCATGCGGGCCGAGCTGCGCCGGCGCCAGGGCCACCGCCGTTATCCGGTCGACTGGAACACGCTCGGCGAATACCTCGAGTTCCTCGAGCAGCGCGGCGTCGCGATCAACGTCGCCTCGCTGGTGGGGGCGACCACGGTGCGTGTGCACGAGCTCGGCCATGCACGCCGGGCCCCGACGCCCCGCGAGCTCGCGCGCATGCAGGGACTCGTGCGCACCGCGATGCGCGAGGGTGCGCTGGGCCTGGGTTCCGCCCTGATCTACGCCCCCGCGGCGTTCGCGGCGCCGGAGGAACTGCGGGCGCTGGCCTGCGCCGCGGCCGAGTACGGCGGAGGGTATTTCTCGCACCTCCGCAGCGAGTCGGGTGGCCTGCTCGAGGCGATCGACGAGCTGGTCGAGGTGGCGCGCGCAACCCGCGCCCGTGCCGAGATCTATCACTTCAAGGCGGCGGGTCGCGGCGCCTGGCCGCTGCTGGAGGCCGCGATCGCACGCATCGAGTCGGCGCGGGCCGAGGGCCTGGACGTCGGCGCCAACATGTATCCCTACCTGGCCGCGGCCTCGGGCCTGGACGCGACGATGCCGCCCTGGGTGCAGGAGGGCGGGCACGAGGAGTGGTTGCGGCGACTGCGCGATCCCGGGGTCCGCGCGAGGGTGATCGCGGAGATCGAGGCACCGGATGGCTGGGAGAGCCTCTATGCGGCTGCCGGTTCCGCGGCGGAGGTGCGGCTGCTGGGGTTGCGCAACCCCGCGCTGCAGCCGCTCTCGGGCCTGACCCTCGAACAGGTCGCGCGGCAGCGCGGCTGCTCGCCCGCGGAGGCGATCGTCGACCTGGTGATCGCGGACGACAGCCGCGTCAACGCGGCGTATTTCATGATGAGCGAGGACAACCTGCGCCGGCAGCTGGCCTTGCCCTGGGTGAGCCTGTGCTCCGACGAGGAGGCGCTCGCGCCGCGTGGCGGCTTCCTGCGCCAGGCTCCGCATCCGCGGGCGTATGGCGCGTTCGCCCGGTTCCTCGGCCACTACTCGCGTGACCTCGGCCTGCTGCCGCTGGAGGAGGCGATCCGGCGCCTCACCTCCCTGCCGGCGCGGAATTTCCGCTTGCCGGACCGGGGTGTGCTGCGACCCGGTGCCTTCGCGGACATCGTCGCGTTCGACCCGGCCCGGGTTCAGGATCTCTCGACCTTCGACGACCCGCACCGCCTCGCCGCGGGAATGCAGCACGTGGTGGTCAACGGACAGCCCGTCCTGCGCGACGGACGGACCACCGACGCGCGGCCCGGGCGCTTCGTGCGCGGCCCGGGCTGGCGGGCCGATGCGGGTACGCTGCTGCCGAGGGCGGCCGGCTGACGAGGGGCCGCGCCGCGGCCTCAGCGGAACTTGTCGGGGCGCAACACCTCGACGTCGTGCACCCACATCACGATCGCATAGTGCTCGTAGTACTTCTCGCGCAGGCGCGCCAGGACGCGCTCCGCCAGTGGCGTGTCGCAGACGATCTCGACGCGGATGTTGCCGCTGTGGCCCCAGCTCGAGAGCCGCGTGCCCTGCTCGCCGCGGCCCCGCGCGTCGGTGATCGTGTAGCCGCCGACGCCGAGCGCGTCGAGTTCCCGCGTCAGGTCGCGCTCGAGGCCAGACTCGGTGATCACGGTCAGCAGCTTGCGAAGGGTCTGGGCGGCTCCGGTCATGACGGGGTGCTCCGGCGTGGGATCAGGGGTTCAGTAGCGCTTCGACGGCGCGGTGGTACAGCGGGATGCCGACGAGGATGTTGAACGGGAAGGTGATGGCCAGCGCGGCCGTCAGCGACAGCGCCGGGTTCGCCTCCGGCACCGCGGAGCGCATCGCCGCGGGCGCCGCGATGTAGGACGCGCTGCCGGCCAGCGTCGCGAGCAGGATCGCGCCGCCCGTCGACAGCCCCATCAGCGCGGCGAAGCCGATGCCGATCATCGCGAACAGCGGCGGTGCCGCGAGCGCGAACACCCCCACGACGACGCCGTGGCGGCGGAAGCCGCCCAGGTGCTCGGCGGCGATCAGCCCCATCTCCAGCAGGAACAGCGCCAGGATGCCCTTGAACAGGTCGAAGAACAGCGGCGCCATGGGTTCGAGGCCCGCCGGGCCCGCAGAGGCGCCGATCGCGAGGCCGCCCAGCAGCAGCAGCACGCTGCGCCCGAGCAGCACCTCCCGCAGCACCTCGCCCCAGGGCGTCGCCGCCGTCAGCCCCCGGGCCAGCACGATGCCGAGGATGATGGCTGGCACCTCGAGCAGGACGAGCAGCAGCGGCATCACGGGCTCGTAGGCGATCGCCTCACGGCCCAGGTAGGCCACGCCCACGGCGAACGTGCCCACGCTGACCGAGCCGTAGTGCGCGGCCACGGCCGCCGAATCCACCCGCCCGAGCCGCCCGGGGCCCCGCAGCAGCCCGTAGGCCAGCAGCGTGAGCACCACGCCGAGCAACAATGTCATGCCGACGTCCGCGGCCAGGCCCTGCAGGGGCTGCCGCGCCAGTTCCATGCCGCCCTTCATGCCGATCGACAGCAGCAGCAGCGTGCTGACGAACTCGTAGATGGCCGGCGGCAGCCGCAGGTCCGCCTTCAGGACCCCCGCGGCGAGGCCCAGGATGAAGAAAAGTACGATCGGATCGATTCCGCCAGGCATCCTGCCCACCTCAAGCGCTGCGCGCCATTGACACCCCCGCCCGCCGAAATCAGAATACGCGGCTCGTTTTGCCCGGAGGGGTACCCAAGCGGCCAACGGGAGCAGACTGTAAATCTGCCGGCTTACGC
>CAZPAJ010000047.1:0-7358 GCA_964584625.1 uncultured Acidibacter sp. | reverse complement strand
GGCCGTTGTCGAGCAGCGCGTCGACCGCCTCCTGCAGCATGCGCTTCTCGTTGCGGACGATGATGTCCGGAGCGTTCAGCTCGAGCAGCCGGCGCAGGCGGTTGTTGCGGTTGATGACGCGGCGGTAGAGGTCGTTGAGGTCGGAGGTGGCGAAACGGCCGCCGTCGAGCGGCACCAGCGGCCGCAGGTCGGGCGGCAGCACCGGCAGGACGGTCATGACCATCCACTCCGGCTTGTTGCCCGACTCGATGAAAGACTCGATGAGCTTGAGGCGCTTGGAGAGCCGCTTGAGCTTCGTCTCGGAGGCCGTGCTGCCCATGTCCTCGCGGACCCTGATGACCTCGGCCTTGAGGTCGAGCGTGCGCAGCAGCTCGTACACGGCCTCGGCGCCCATGCGGGCGTCGAATTCGTCGCCATGCTCCTCGATCGCCTCGAGGTACATCTCGTCGGTGAGCAGCTGGCCGCGCTGCATGGGCGTCATGCCCGGATCGATGACCACGAAGGCCTCGAAGTAGAGCACGCGCTCGATCTCGCGCAGGGTCATGTCGAGCATCAGGCCGATGCGCGACGGCAGCGACTTCAGGAACCAGATGTGCGCGACCGGCGAGGCGAGCTCGATGTGGCCCATGCGCTCGCGGCGCACCTTGGACTGGGTCACCTCGACGCCGCACTTCTCGCAGACGACGCCGCGGTGCTTGAGCCGCTTGTACTTGCCGCAAAGGCACTCGTAGTCCTTGACCGGACCGAAGATCTTGGCGCAGAACAGCCCGTCGCGTTCCGGCTTGAACGTGCGGTAGTTGATCGTCTCCGGCTTGCGGACCTCGCCGAACGACCAGGACTTGATCTGGTCGGGCGAAGCCAGCCCGATCTTGATCGAGTCGAACTGCTCGACCGGAGCGTGCTGCTTGAAGAGCTTGAGAAGGTCTTTCATGGCTTCACCTCAATCCTGTTCGAGCTCGACGTTGATCGCGAGGGAGCGGATCTCCTTCACGAGAACGTTGAAGGACTCGGGCATGCCGGCGTCCATCTGGTGATTGCCGTCGACGATGTTCTTGTACATCTTCGTACGGCCCGTGACGTCGTCTGACTTGACGGTCAGCATTTCCTGCAGCGTGTAGGCGGCACCGTAGGCCTCGAGCGCCCACACCTCCATCTCGCCGAAGCGCTGGCCGCCGAACTGGGCCTTGCCGCCGAGCGGCTGCTGGGTGACCAGCGAGTACGGGCCCGTCGAGCGCGCGTGCATCTTGTCGTCAACCAGGTGGTTGAGCTTGAGCATGTACATGTAGCCGACGGTGACGGGCCGCTCGAAGCGCTCGCCGGTGCGCCCGTCATGCAGCATGGTCTGCCCCGACAGCGGCAGGTCGGCGAGGCCGAGCAGCCGCTTGATCTCCGCCTCGGTCGCGCCGTCGAACACCGGGGTGGCGATCGGCAGGCCGCGCGTGAGGTTGCGGGCCAGCGTGACGACCTCGGCGTCGGTGAGCGTGTCGATCCGCTCGCCCTGGCCGCCCGTCTCGTTGTAGACACGCTCGATGAAGCCCCGGAGGTCGGCCACCGCCTGCTGCTGCTCGAGCATGCGGCCGATCTTCAGGCCGATGCCCTTGGCGGCCCATCCGAGGTGGGCCTCCAGCACCTGGCCGACGTTCATGCGCGAGGGCACGCCCAGCGGGTTCAGCACGATGTCGACCGGCGTGCCGTCCTCGAGGTAGGGCATGTCCTCGACCGGCACGATGGTCGAGATGACGCCCTTGTTGCCGTGGCGCCCGGCCATCTTGTCGCCCGGCTGCACGCGGCGCTTCACGGCGAGATAGACCTTGACCATCTTGAGCACGCCGGGCGCGAGGTCGTCGCCCGCGGTGATCTTCGCGCGCTTGTTCTCGAGCCGCTGCTCGAACATCTTGCGCTGGGCGCGCAGACGCTCTGCGGAGGCCTCGAGCTGGGCGTTGGCGTCCTCGTCGTCGAGGCGGATCTCGAACCACTCGTCGCGGCTCAGCTCGTCGAGGTACTCCGCGGTGACCTTCGAACCCGACTTCAGCTTGCGCGGGCCGCCGGCGGCGACCTTGCCGATGAGGCTGGAACGGACACGCTGGAACATGTCGTCCTCGAGGATGCGCTGCTGGTCGCCGAAGTCCTTGCGCACGCGCTCGATCTCGGCCTTCTCGATCGACAGCGCGCGCGAGTCCTTCTCGACGCCGTCGCGGGTGAACACGCGCACGTCGATGACGGTGCCGTCCATGCCCGGCGGCACCCGCAGCGAGGTGTCCTTCACGTCGCTGGCCTTCTCGCCGAAGATCGCGCGCAGCAGCTTCTCTTCCGGCGTCAGCTGGGTCTCGCCCTTGGGCGTGACCTTGCCGACGAGGATGTCGCCTGCGCGCACCTCGGCGCCGATGAAGGCGATGCCAGCCTCGTCGAGCTTGGCGAGCGCCTGGTCACCGACGTTGGGGATGTCTGCCGTGATCTCCTCGGGACCCAGCTTGGTGTCGCGGGCCACGCAGGTCAGTTCCTCGATGTGGATCGTGGTGAAGCGATCCTCCTGGACCACCCGCTCCGAGATCAGGATCGAGTCCTCGAAGTTGTAGCCATTCCAGGGCATGAACGCGACGAGCATGTTCTGCCCGAGCGCCAGTTCGCCAAGGTCGGTCGACGGGCCGTCGGCCAGCACGTCGCCGCGCGCGATGGCGTCACCCGCCGACACCAGCGGACGCTGGTTGATGCAGGTGTTCTGGTTGGACCGCGTGTACTTCGTGAGGTTGTAGATGTCGACGCCCGGCTCGGCCGAGGTGGTCTCGTCGTCGTTGACGCGGACCACGATGCGCGACGCGTCGACCGAGTCGACCACGCCGCCGCGCTTGGCGACGACGGTGACGCCGGAGTCGATCGCGACGGGGCGCTCCATGCCGGTGCCGACCAGCGGGTTCTCGGTGCGCAGGGTCGGCACCGCCTGGCGCTGCATGTTCGAGCCCATCAGCGCGCGGTTGGCGTCGTCGTGCTCGAGGAACGGGATCAGGGACGCGGCCACCGAGACGATCTGCTTCGGCGAGACGTCCATGTAGTTGATGCGCTCGCGCGGCATCAGCGTGAACTCGTTCTGGTAGCGGCAGGAGACCAGCTCGTCGGAGAGCTCGCCCTTCGCGTCGGTGGCCGCGTTGGCCTGCGCGATCGCGAACTCGCCCTCCTCGATCGCGGACAGGTAGTCGATCTGGTGGGTCACGCGGCCGTTCTCGACGCGACGATACGGGGTCTCGAGGAAGCCGTACTGGTTGGTGCGCGCATAGACCGAAAGCGAGTTGATCAGGCCGATGTTCGGGCCTTCCGGGGTCTCGATCGGGCAGACGCGGCCGTAGTGGGTCGGGTGCACGTCGCGGACCTCGAAGCCGGCGCGCTCGCGCGTCAGGCCGCCGGGGCCGAGCGCCGAGACGCGGCGCTTGTGGGTGACCTCCGACAGCGGGTTGTTCTGGTCCATGAAATGGCTGAGCTGCGAGGAGCCAAAGAACTCCTTCACCGCCGCCGCCACGGGCTTCGCGTTGATCATCTCCTGCGGCATCAGCGGCTCGGACTCGGCGATCGTCAGGCGCTCCTTGACCGCGCGCTCCACGCGGACGAGGCCGACGCGGAAGGCGTTCTCGGCCATCTCGCCGACCGAACGCACGCGACGGTTGCCGAGGTGGTCGATGTCGTCGACGCCGCCGTCGCCGTTGCGGATGGCGATCAGCACCTTGAGCACGTCGAGGATGTCGTCCTTCGACAGCACGCCCGAGCCGATGATCTCCTTGCGGCCGACCCGGCGGTTGAACTTCATGCGGCCGACGCCCGACAGGTCGTAGCGCTCGTCGTTGAAGAACAGGTTGTTGAAGAGGTTCTCGGCAGCGTCGCGGGTCGGCGGCTCGCCCGGGCGCATCATGCGATAGATCTCGACCAGAGCCTCGAGGCGCGTGCGCGTGGGGTCGATGCGCAGGGTGTCGGAGACGTAGGGGCCGCGATCGAGGTCGTTGGTGTAGAGGGTGCGAAACTCGGTGACACCCGCCTCGATGAGCTTCTCGACGGAGACCGCCGTGAGCACCTCGTTGGCCTTGGCGATGATCTCGCCGGTCTCGGTGTTGACGACGTCGTGGGCGAGGATCTTGCCGTAGACGTAGTCACGGGGCACGGCGAGCTTGCGCACGCCCGCTTCCTCGAGCTGGCGCACGTGGCGCGCCGTGATGCGGCGGCCTTCCTCGACGACCACCTGGTCGCCGATGCGGATCTCGAAGGTCGCGGTCTCGCCGCGCAGGCGCGCCGGCACGAGCTCGAGCGCGGTCTCCTCGGCCGACAGGAAGAAGGTGTTCTTGTCGAAGAAGGTGTCGAGGATCTCGCCCTCGTTCATGCCGAGGGCGCGCAGCAGGATCGACACCGGCAGCTTGCGACGGCGGTCGATGCGCGCGAAGACGCAGTCCTTGGCGTCGAACTCGAAGTCGAGCCAGGAACCGCGGTAGGGAATGATGCGGGCGCTGAACAGCAGCTTGCCCGACGAGTGCGACTTGCCGCGGTCGTGGTCGAAGAACACGCCCGGGCTGCGGTGCAGCTGCGAGACGATGACACGCTCCGTGCCGTTGATCACGAAGGTGCCGTTGTCGGTCATCAGCGGCAGTTCGCCGAGGTAGACCTCCTGCTCGCGCACGTCCTTGACCGGCTTCTTGGGGCCGGCGGCCTCCTTGTCGTAGACGACGAGCCGGACCTTGACGCGCAGCGGGGCCGCGTAGGTGAGGCCACGGAGCTGGCACTCCTTGACGTCGAACACCGGCTCGCCGAGCCGGTAGCTCACGTACTCCAGCACCGCGTTGCCCGAGTAGCTCGAGATCGGGAAGACCGTCTTGAACGCCGCGTGCAGGCCGACGTCCTCGCGCGACTCCTCGGCCCTGTCGGCCTGCAGGAACGTGCGGTAGGAATCGAGCTGGATCGCCAGGAGATACGGCGTCTCGAGGACGCTACCCTGCTTGGCGAAATTCTTGCGGATGCGCTTCTTCTCGGTGAAGGAGTAAGCCATCGGACACCTCTAATTCGAAACGGGGCAGATACGACGGAGCAGCCGGGACCCTGCGGCCCCGGCTGCCACGTTCGGCACTGCAAAGAGCAATCCCACCACTGACGCGGCGGGGATTACTTGATCTCGACCTTCGCGCCGGCTTCCTCGAGCTTCTTCTTCATGGTCTCGGAGTCGGCCTTCGACACCGCGTCCTTCACGGTGGCGGGCACGCCCTCGACCAGGTCCTTGGACTCCTTGAGGCC
Organism: uncultured Acidibacter sp.; assembly: GCA_964584625.1. Taxonomy (GTDB): domain Bacteria; phylum Pseudomonadota; class Gammaproteobacteria; order Steroidobacterales; family Steroidobacteraceae; genus UBA964. The sequence continues at coordinate 2,096 of CAZPAJ010000047.1, read as the reverse complement.
CAGGCCCGTCAGCTCGCGGACCACCTTGATGACGCCGACCTTCTTGTCGGCCGGGTATTCCTTGAGGAGGACGGTGAACTCCGTCTTCTCCTCGACCGGCGCCGCGGCGGCGGCCGGGCCCGCGGCGGCCGCGATGGCGACCGGTGCCGCGGCGGTGACGCCGAACTTCTTCTCCATGTCGGAGATCAGCTCGACGACCTCCATGATCGACATGTTGGAAATCGCCTCGAGGATATCGTCCTTGCTAACAGCCATTGTCTTGACTCCAGATTGGGTTCGGGGGCAACAAGTTCAGGCGCCGGCAGCCTGCTTCGCGTCGCGGACGGCCGCGATGGTGCGAACCAGCTTGGTGTGCGGGGCGGCGACCGTGCGGACGAACTTCTCGATCGGTGCCTTGAGCGTACCCAGCAGCATCGACAGAGCCTGTTCGCGCGTCGGCAGCGACGCCACCTTCTCGAGCTCCGACCCCGGCAGCACCTGGCCACCGAGCGAGACGAGGGTAGCGACGAGCTTCTCGTTGGTCTTCGCGAAGTCCTTGAGCACGCGCGCCGCGGCGCCCGGATCGTCCTTCGAGAATGCGAGCACGAGGGGCCCCTTGAGGTGGGGACCCACGGACTCGAACGAGGTGCCGGCGAGAGCCTTGCGGGCGAGCGTGTTCTTGACGACACGCATGTAGACGCCCTTGGCTCGCGCCTTGGCACGCAGCTCGGTCATCTGCGTCACCGTGATTCCACGGTATTCCGCAGCGACCACGGATTGCGACGACGCCGCAACCTCAGCCACTTCCTTTACCAGCGCTTTCTTGTCTTCAAGATTCAGAGGCACTAGATTTTTTCTCCTCTCCTGAAGATCACACACCGGCGTGTGGCTCGTGCCGCGCGCCGGACCTTTGGACGGTGACCTTCATACGAGGACGATCCTCGTGTGAGCGGCGCACCACCTGCGCAGGCGACCATTAAGGGCTGGCGGAACGCATCAGCCGTTCCCCTGCCCGCCTGCGGTCTTCGATGGAACCCCGGGGCTCGCACCCCGGGACCCGCATCAATCGTTTCCCTGCCCGGCGCCTCAGGCGCTGAGCGAGGACTGGTCGATCACGACACCGGGCCCCATCGTCGAGGACACCGTGACGCGCTTGAGATAGACGCCCTTGGACGTGGCCGGCTTCGCCTTCTGGAGGTCGGCCAGCAGCGCGATCAGGTTCTCGCGCAGCTTCTGCGGCTCGAAGCTGGCCTTGCCGATCGTGCAGTGAATGATGCCGGCCTTGTCGACGCGGTAGCGCACCTGGCCGCTCTTCGCGTTCTTCACGGCACCGGCGACATCCGGGGTCACGGTGCCCACCTTCGGGTTCGGCATGAGGCCGCGGGGACCGAGGATCTGGCCCAGCTGGCCCACGACGCGCATGGCGTCGGGGCTGGCGATGACCACGTCGAAGTTGAGGTTGCCCGCCTTGACCTGCTCCGCCAGGTCCTCGAGGCCGACGACGTCGGCACCGGCGGCGCGGGCCGCGTCCTGGTTGCGTCCCGAGGTGAACACGGCAACCCGCACGGACTTGCCGGTGCCGTGGGGCATGACCGTGGACCCGCGGACCTGCTGGTCCGACTTGGTCGCGTCGATGCCCAGGTTGATGGCCGCGTCGATACCCTCGTCGAACTTGGCGGTGGCGAACTCCTTGACGAGTCGGAATGCCTCGTCGGCCGGGTACTGGCGACCTGGGGGCAGCTTGTCCTTCCAGGGCTTCTGGCGCTTGGCTACGAACGGCATGTTCAGACTCCTTCCACGTCGACGCCCATCGAACGGGCGCTGCCAGCGATGGTGCGCACCGCGGCGTCGAGATCGGCGGCCGTGAGGTCCGGCGTCTTGGTCTTGGCGATCTCCTCGAGCTGGGCGCGGGTGATCTTGCCAACCTTCGCCGTGTTGGGCGTGCCGCTGCCCTTCTCGATGCCGATCGCCTTGCGGATCAGCACCGTCGCCGGCGGCGTCTTCATGATGAAGGTGAAGCTGCGGTCCGAGTACACGGTGATCACCACCGGGATCGGCAGCCCCTTCTCGAGCTTCTGGGTGGCAGCGTTGAACTGCTTGCAGAACTCCATGATGTT
>CAZPAJ010000046.1:0-8833 GCA_964584625.1 uncultured Acidibacter sp. | reverse complement strand
AGATCAGGAACTTAGGCCATGCCAGCCGAAAGTTCCCACATCCGCTCTACCATCCCGAAACCGCTTGAAACGGCCTCCGTGGGGCCGCGCGATGCTGGCGCTCCCCAGCTCCGACGGTAGGATTCTAGTGCCGCCACAACAAGAGGCGGTCAGCACCTCACCAGAAGGAGAACTCGCGATGACGAACGAGAGCGCAAAGCGCGTCCCCTCCAGCCGGCTCCCCCCGCCACTCGAAGTCGTGCGGGCGCTCGAAGCCATGCGAGCGCGCGATGTCGTGCGGTCGCTCCGCAAAGCGTTTGCGGTGCCCCGGAAGCGAAGCTCCAACGGGCAGGAGTACGGCCGTTGGTTCTCCGCGGAAACCCTGCGATTGATGTCGGCGCACCTGAAGGCCGTGGACCGGGAGCTGCGGCGGAACCGCTCCCCGGCGCGTACCTGAGGCGATTACAGGCGATGACGGGGAAGGGGCGGCTTCGGCCGCCCTTTTCCTTTGCGGCGCCCGCAGCTCGCGCGCCTACACCCCGTAGCGCTCCCGAATCGCCAAAAACGGGTTCGGCGCCTTCTCGGCCGGCGCGGGGGCCAGCCGGGTGCGGGCGTGAGGCGTCAGGCCCAGCTCGATGCACCAGCGCCGCAGCGCGTCGTCGAGGTGCTTGAACTGCGGCTCGGTCGGTGGCGTGACCTTCAGCGCGGACCAAAGGCGCGCGGCCTGCGTCACGGCCACGGTGTCGCTCGACGTTAAGGCGACCTTCGGCAACATCGACACCAGCTCGGCCCATGCGGTCAGCTCGGCCGCGGAGAGGTGCTCGGGCGGGGCGTCCTGCCACGGGCCGGCGCCGGGGGCGTCCGCGCGCTTGCGTTCAGGGTGCGCCTCGAAGCTCCCGCGAAGGGCGAGTACCTGGGCGGGCAGTCTGGGTCTCGGCATGGAAAGCTCCCATTTTGTCGGCAGAGAAATTTGGCCTCGCGCTCGGTGGCGGCCGCAAATCCGTAACGATCAGACCCCGCCCTCCCGTGGGGGTCGTCGTCCTGATCGAAATCCTTGCCATTTAGCGCACCGTGAGCTCGCGCCCGGTATCCGACCGCGCCGGCCAGCTCTCAGGTGCCCCCCTGGTCAGGTCCGCCTATAGCGCGTCTCAGCGCGTCCAGCGCGGCCAGCAGCTCGGCCTGCTCGGTCTCGGCCTGCTCGGCTGCCGGGTCCGTGCTCGCGAACCCGCGCGACGTGATCCGCTTCGCCAGCGCCCGGCTGAACCCGTGCTGGCGCAGCCATCGCTCGAACTCGCGCGGCGTCGCGGGGAGCGATGCCGGTGCTGCGCTCGCGGCGGCCGGCGGGGTTGGTTGTGCGTCGGTCGCGCTGGTCATGGGTGACTCGGTCACGGAAGGATGCCCGCCACGGGGGTTTTCAGTTCCCTGCGGGCTGTCGAGGTTGCTTGCAGGCGCGGGACTCACGACTTAGCCGCGTCCGTCACTCGCTTGCGCGACCCCGACGGCTGGGGGTGAGCACCAGCCCGCGCCGGTCACCCGGCTAACGGGCTGGCTGTCCGACCGGATCAGGTCGTCGAACACTTCAGAACTTTGACGGCGGCGTTGTCCAAAACGATGCCGCCAACCCGCTTCCGAACGTGCCATTTGACAAATCCGGGCGCCGTAACTTCATCGAGGGTGATGCGAAGCTCGGATCGGTCCGCGATCAAATAAGCGGCGCGCCAGCCGCCAAACCCCACCGGGCAAGCGTTCGTGCCAATGGCTGGCCAATGATCGTCGAGGTACACCGGGAAGCCCAGCAGCGTCGGCGGCTGGCCGGCCGCCATCGACGGCTGCCAAAGATAGTTTGCGTCGAGGTCCTTGAACCGCCGAAGCACGCTCGCCGTCGAGCGGCTCATCACCCATGCGGGGTTGTTCTGCGGCGTCAGATACTGCGGCGCGATGCTGTGCACTAAATCGACCAGGAGGTCGGCCGGATACGAAACCGGCGACGTTGCCGACAGCGGCGGGAAACCGCTTGCGTTGCCAGTCGGCAAGAATTGCAGCGCCGAAGCGTTGCGCGCAGGCGAGACGTTATCCGCAGTCGCAGCCGGTGCCGTGTTGAGCAGCCCGCTCGGGCGATTTGTGCCGTTGCCAGAGATGAAGGCGACCGCTTCCGCGCTTGCCATCCCTTCGGCAATGCTCTGCGTCAACCACTCGCCGACGTTGAAGAAAATATCCTGAAGGCTTTCTTCCGTCGCCTTCGGATAGGCATACAGCGTGCCAAAGGTCGGCCGCCGCTCCGCAAGCTTGGGCGTTGCGGTTTCGTTGCGCGCGTCGCTCTCGCCAGCCCAGGCGGTCGCGGTGCCGCCGGTGTCGAGCAGCGCGGAAAAGTCGGAGCTACCGACCCGCTCGACGCGGCAGAGGCGCCGCAGCGGCGAAAGGTCCGCGACTCGGCGGGCCACCTCGCGGGAAATTTCGTGTGGAACCGCGAAGCCGCCGCCGGCGTCGCTGCCGACGGAAACCGACTTTTTCGAGAGCTCGCTTTCGGCCTCGGCCAGCTCGCGCCGGGTCGCGTGATCGTGCGGTTTGCGCAGCCATGCGGTGAACCGCTCCTTGTGCTCGCGCTCGTCGCGCGTGCCGGTCGGAGCGGCGGTGCCGCCGCTGAGACCCATGCTCTTGGCGCGGGAGACGTTCGCCTCGATCTCGGCCAGTCGGCGGTCGGTCTCGTCCTGCCGCGCGGCGTGCTGGCGCGTGAAGCGGCCCCAGTCGGCGGCGAGTGAGTCGATAGCGGTTTTGACGGAGTCATTCATGGTCAGTGCCTCATCGGATGGTGGGCACTGCGGCGCCTTTTGCTGCTCGCGAGTGCCCGCGGGCGTGGAATCGATCCACACCCAGTGAAACGTCCGGCCGTAGCCGGGGCTTTTCGGGGACTCGCTGCACCGCGTCTCGCGGCTGGCGCGTCACGTCGCGTCCCGTTGCTGCCGGCATCGCACCGGCCGCGCGCGTTGGCGACGACACGCGGAGTCTACCAAAGAATTCCGGCATCAGTGCACCTTGCCGTCGTCGTTCACGATCTCAAGGAGCCGGTGCCGCTTGCCTTTGAACGCGAACGTCACCAGCGCGGTTGACGCCGGCAGGCGCAGCTCTATGTGCAGCTCGGCACCCAGCGCCAGCGACTTGACCAGCGCCCGCCGCGCGTCGTCGTCCGGCAGCGCCGCCGCCACCCAGGTGCTGATTGCGGTCAGCGCCCGCTCGAACTCGGCGCGGGCGGCCAGTGACTCTTGTGCGTCGGTGTCGGTCATCGCGTGACCCTCGGCTTGCGGGTTCGTGCAGCCCGCATGGCGCGGAGTTTCTTCCGCAGCCAGCGGCGCAGCGACATCGAGCCAGTCTTGCGCGTCATCGCACGCCCGCCCGCAGCAGGTGCAGCACGGCGTCGAGGTCGCGCGCGGACAGCGCGCTTGCGGCGGCGATCCGCTGCACGGTGGCCTGCACGGGCCGCGGCAGGCTGCCGGCAGGGTGCGAGGTCAGCGCGCTCGACGCCCGCATCAGCGCGTGCCGTGCATCGAGCAGCGCACCAGCAATTTCGGGCGCGTGGGCGTCGGCGGCTTCTGGGTGGTCGCCGTGAAGGTCCGCCAGTGTGGAAGGGGTGGACATCATGTTGTCGGTGCTCCTTGTCTCGGTGATGAATTTCGGCGCAGTGCCGGCGCAGTAGGTTTTCCGGGCCTCATTTCAGGGGTCGAAAACCATCGTTTTTCACTACTGCGCCGCCCTAGACGGGGGGGCTGGCGCAGTAGTAGCGCCCGCCCGCCCCTCAACCCCATGCGCCACTGCGCGGCGGTGATGGCGCAGTGACGGCGCGGTGGCGCAGTGGCGTGGTTCATGGGGTGCTCGCGACCTCGAAGAAGTAGTTCCGCGAGCCTTGCCGCTCCTCCTTCGGCAGCGGCCGGCGCACGATGTGGCCGCGCTCCTCCGCGATGTGGCGCAGCGTCTTGAGGTCGTGACGGGTGCGGATGTGCTCGCCGGGGCGGAAGGCGTCGGTCAGGCTGCGTTCGGTGTGGCGCACGCCACGGCCAGCCTCGGTCCGGATCATCATGCAGAGCTCGCGCAGCGCCGCGGCCTCACGTACTGCCGGGTCCTCGACGCTCGGCGGTATCCAGTCGAGGCGCCAGCCCTCGCGGCGCAGCCAGAAGGGTTCGCTCGGCCGGCGGGCGTCGGTCAGCTTCGCGACGTGCAGGCGCAGGATGTTCCCGGCGGCGATGTCCTCGGCACGTAGGCCGGCCGGCTCGGTGATGCTGGTGCCGGGGTTGTGCGTCATGAGCACGTGCACGAACCGGGCGTTGTCCGCGCCGGCTGATCCGCCGCGGCCGGCGTACTGGTCCGACGTGCCCTCGCGGGCCTGTCCTTTGCCGGTGTGGTGCGGGAAGCGGACGGCGCACGAGAGCCGGCGCGACAGGGTGCGGGCCGCGAGCATCACTTCGGCCTCGCCGTCGTTCACGTATCGCTCGCCGGGGCCGAAGTACACCAGCGGGTCGAGCACGGCCGCCGACAGGCCGCGGTTGGCGTACAGGTCGGTCAGCCGGTCGCATAGCGCCGTGGCCGACAGGTTGCCGCGCTGGTCCGCCTCCACGAGGCGCCACCGGGTGCTGCTCAGGTCCTCGATGTACAGGCCGGCGAGCACGGAGCGGCGCCGGGCATCGTTCATGTTGAGGGCCTCGCAGAGCCGCCAGACGCGGTACTCGATGCGCTCGCGCGAGTCCTCGGCCGACACGTAGAGCACGGGGCCCGGCTGCACGATGTCGCAGCCGAATACCGGCGCGTTCAAGATGCGGTGAATGGCGAGCCACAGTTCCAGCGTCGTCTTGCCCGTGCCGCCGGCGCCGGGCACCTGGCCTGCGTCGCGCGGCTCGAGCCCCTCGATCACCATGGCGGGCGGCTCGGGTGGCCGCTCGAACAGGTCCGGGCGCAGCGTGGCGCGGTCGGGTCCCATGAGGATGCTCGGCGCGCGGGCGGTCTCGGTCGGCGCCTCGCCCATGCCCGGCTGCTCCGGGCCGGGGTCATCGTCGGCCGCATAACCGGGATCGTCCTTGTGCATCTCGGGCGGCGGCGCAGGCGCGTTGGCGCGGATCGCCGCATCGAGGTCGCCTCCATGGTCGAGCACGATATGCGCCACCCAAGCATCGAACGTGCCGTGCAGCGGGTCGCTGGCGTGGTCGCTGCTCCAGAGCCCTTCATGCCCGGGCACTTGGCGGATCCCCGGCGCGCCGGATGCGGTCGGGCAGGACCAGCGGTCGAGCGCGCGGTGATAGGCGTAGCCGTGGCGCTCTAGGATCGACGGCACCGTATGCTTCTGGTTGAACGGGCCACGGATCCCCGGCGCGGCGAACGCCAGCTTCCTCGCGCTCCCCTTGCTCGTGCTGATGGACAGGCGCGGCTCGATCACCTTGCGCGGCTCGCCGAACTCCGCGGCCACGGCAGCAAAGAACCGCTCCTCCTGATGGCGGAGAAACTCCACGTCGATTGAGCAGCGCTCCCACCATGCCAGTAGGTCGTCGGGGAGCGCCGGCGCGTCGTCGAGGCGTCGGCAGTTCGCGTACTCCTGCCGGCACACGGCGCCCGTCTTGTCGCGGTACACGATCCCCGGAATCGTGTCCTGTAAGTTCGGCGAGTCGGCGCGGAACTCGATGACGGTGCCGAACTTGCCGCACCGGAAGGTCAGCCAGCCGATTTCACCGTCCGCGGCGAACGTGGAGCGCCCGCCGGATCCGGTCCGGGTCGAGCGCGTGCGCACGCCGGCTTCCATAAGCTGGTCGAGGTCGAACCCCAGCGCGGCCATGCCCACGCGCGCCACCTCGATGTTGTCGGGGTCGATGGAGCAGAGCTTGTTCTGCGCGAGCAGCAGCCCGTAGCCGGTCGCGCCGGGGTCGATGCTCGTGACGGGGTGCTGGTTCCACTCCAACCCGTCCGGCTGCTTCGTGAAGGGCTTCATCTTCACCAGAAGCAGCCCCGCGCCGAGCAGCCGCCGTGCCTCGCTGAGGTCAGCCGATACTGCGGGCCGCGCGCTCACGGCTTCACCTCTGGCGCGCCCTCGATGTGCCGGCGTGCGAGTGCGAATGCGGACCATCGAAGGTTCCACCCGCGGTCGACCAGCTCGTCGGCCTCGTCCAGCAGGCGCTCGAACTCCGCGCGGGGTTCGGGCGGGAGGGCCGCAGCCCATTTCGCACGGGTTCCCCGGAACCGATCCCGGCGGGCCTCGGCCAACTGGCGGGAGCGCATCTCGCGCTCGGTCACGGCCGCACCCTCGGGAGCACGGCCGCCACGAGGCAGGCAGTGCAGCGCGTGCCGGGGGCCAGGTTGGCGCAGCGGGTGCAGCGCGGCGACGGCGCGGTCATCCGGCGCCACGCGCCTTCGAGCAGCTCGCGGTCGCGCTGGCGCTTTGCCTCGCGGTCGGTGGCGGCGTTGCCGGCGATGATTTCGGAATTTCTGCGCGGCAGGCCGCGCGCGTGTAGTCTGTAGGTGCTCATTCGACGACCTCAGCGCCAGCACGGATTCGGCCCCGTCTGGCGCTTTTTCTTTGGTGCGGGATCAGGCGGCGCGCTCGGCCTCGAAGGCGAGCACGTCGGCGCCGCGCCAGCGCGTGCTGCCGGGACCGACCTTCACGGGCTGCGGGAATCGGCCGGTGCGGGTCCAACGCCAAACGGTGGCGCGGTTGACGCGGTATCGCTGCGCCAGCTCGTGGTCGGTGTAGAACGGCTGGGTCAGCGGGCCGGCTTCGGTCGGCTCCGCGGCGGGGGTGCGGCGCATATGTCTTTACCTCGTGGCGTGCCGTGACGGCGAGGCAAAGTTAGGCGCGCGGCTCCATTGCGTCTAAGCACGCAAACGGCCGCAGTTTCTGGAATTGCGTGCTCTAGCGTTTCGGTGCGAGCGCCGAGCGGATCAGTCGGCGCGTGTCGGTGGTGCGCTCGCGCGCGGCTTGGAGCACCGGCAGCACGGCAGCGGCGAACTTGTGGCCTCGATCCGGCCGTCGTCCGGTGGCCGCGCGGTAGTGCTCGGCGAGTTGTCGAACGAGGTTCAGTTTCGCGCCTTCACCCAGACGACCTCGGCGAGCCGGCAGCCGTGCCGCCTGCGCGTCGGTCGCAAGTTCGAGCACGCGGCGTTCGTCGAGCCGGTCGCCAGCTCGGCGGCGGCGCACGCGGGTCTCGTCGATCAGGTCGCCGGCATCGTCGCCCATGCGGTGCAGTGCCAGCGCCAGCGCGGCGGCAGCGCGTGCGACCGCGTCCAGCCGCGCGTTGACCTGCGCGGGGGTAGGGCTGGCGTTCGCCTCGGCGCGGGCCGCGGCGTGCCACGCCAGCGCGTCATGCGCGCCGTCAATGAATCGCTCGGCGTCGGCGCCAAGCAGCTCGCGCAGCTCGGCCTCCTGCTTGCGCGTGAGCCGCGGAGACGCCCCCCAGGCTGCGCGCGTCACGAGCGCACCCGATGCAACGGCGTGACCTTCGAGCCGCTCACGCGCGGCGTGGCGGCGCAGTACGCGGCCCATTCGGCCATGAGGCGCTTGCGGGCCGGCAGCAGCTCGTCGCGTGCGTAGGCGGCTCTCGTCTGGTCGTTGTTCACGTGCGCGAGCGCGAGTTCCGACACTTCGTCGGGGTAGCGCGTCGCGCTGCGGCACCAATCCTTGAAACTGCTTCTGAACCCGTGTGTGGTCGCGTCCACGCCCAGCCGGCGCAGCACGGCCAGCAGGGCGTTCTCGGATAGCGCGCCGCGCTTCGGGCCGACGAACACCAGCGGGTTCCCGCGATGGCGGGGTAGGGCGCGCAGCAGCGCCACGGCTGGCGCAGATAGCGGCACCCGGTGCGGCTTGCCGGCTTTCATGCGCGCGGCCGGGATCGTCCAGATTGCCGCATCGAGGTCGAATTCCTGCCACGTGGCGCCGCGCACCTCGCCGGATCGGCCGGCGGTGAGAATCGCAAGCTCCAGCGCGCGTGCTGCGATGCCGGGGGCCGCGCGCAGCCGGACCATGAAGTCGCCCATCGCTTGCCACGGCAGCGCCGCGTGGTGCGAGACCTTGCGGACCTTGCGCGCCTTCGGCAGCAGGTGCTCGAGGCTGCCGTCCCATTTCGCCGGGTTCGGGCCGCTGCGGTAGCCGCCAACGGTGGCCCAGTCGAGCACGGCTTCGATGCGCTGGCGCAGCCTCGTGGCCGTTTCGGTTTTCGTCGTCCAAATCGGCGTCAGCAGGTTGACCAGGTGCGATGCCTCGATGGCGTCCACGGGCAGGGCGCCGATGGTCGGCGAGGCGTAGGTGGTCAACGTGTTGATCCACTGCGCTCGGTGCTTCTTGTTCCGGAATTCGGCACCACGGGCGGCGTGGCAGCGGCGGGCGGCTTCGTCGAAGGTGAGCCGGCGCCCCTGCGCGGCGATCAGGGCGTCTCGGGCGGCCCTACGGGCGGCCAGCGGGTCGGTGCCGGCTCGGGCCTGCTCGCGCATCGCGCGGGCGGCCTCGCGGGCCTGCGCCAGCGGCACGTCGGGGTAGCCGCCTAGGCCGATGTCCTGCCGGCGCTTGCCGACCACGATTCGCAGCACCCATGATCGGGCGCCGGTGTCCTTGACCAGCAGATACAAGCCATCGACACCGCCGACGGCGTGCTTGCCGGGGGTGCTCAGGCGCTTGACGGTCAGGGCGTCGAGTTCAGCGGCTTTCTTCGGCATGGCGGGCGGGCCTCGTGAGTTCCCACATCCGCTCCACCATAGCAGTTGTCATTAGGTGCAACAAGATGCCATTCCCGGCATCAGGTACAATTCACGGCAACGGCGCAACTCGCTGAATTATTGGGGAAAATGCAATGCGATGCGCCGGGGTGCTACACTTCGTCGGCGGACACCC
>CAZPAJ010000045.1:8209-10364 GCA_964584625.1 uncultured Acidibacter sp. | reverse complement strand
GCGCACCTGCGCGCCGAGCGCCTGCAGCGTCTCGATCAGCACGGCGGTCTGGATGGTCATGTGCAGCGAGCCCGTGATCCGGGCGCCGCGCAGCGGCTGGGTGGGGGCGTATTCCTCGCGGATCGCCATCAGGCCCGGCATCTCGGTCTCGGCGATGCGGATTTCCTTGCGGCCCCACTCGGCGAGGCCGAGGTCGGCGACGTGGAAGTCGGGCTTGGCGGGCAGGGTCTGCACTACAGCGTTCATGGAGTCTCCGTTAATCTCGGTGGAAGGTTAACGGGCGCCGTTGCAGCGGATTGTCCGCCCCGCGAGCCTGGCATCGGCCAACCCGATGCTGCAGCGCCCCTCGCGTGGCGGTGGGCAGCGGACCCCGTTTCCGGGGTCCGCCGAGGTTCGTCTGACGCGTTCCGTCAGCGGCGGGCGCGCCCTCCCTTGGCGGCGGGGCTGAGGCCCGCGTCGGCCGCCAGCGCGGCAGCCTTGTCGGTGCGCTCCCAGGTGAAGTCCTTGTCTTCGCGGCCGAAGTGGCCGTAGGCCGCGGTCTTGCGGTAGATCGGGCGCAGCAGGTCGAGCATCTCGCGCAGGCCGTAGGGCGTCAGGTCGAAGTGCTGGCGGACGAGCGCCGTGAGCTTCTCGCGCGGCAGCTTCCCGGTGCCGAAGGTCTCGACCATGATCGAGGTCGGCTCGGCCACGCCGATCGCGTAGGACACCTGCACCTCGCAGCGCTCGGCGAGACCGGCCGCGACGATGTTCTTGGCGACGTAGCGCGCGGCATAGGCCGCCGAGCGGTCGACCTTGGACGGGTCCTTGCCCGAGAACGCGCCGCCGCCGTGGCGGGCGAAGCCGCCGTAGGTGTCGACGATGATCTTGCGGCCGGTGAGGCCGCAGTCGCCCACCGGGCCGCCGATGACGAAGCGGCCGGTCGGGTTGATGTGGAACTTCGTGCCCTTGTGCAGCCACTTCTTCGGCAGCACCGGCAGCAGGATCTCCTCCATGACCGCCTCGCGCAGCGCGCGCGTGGAGACGTCGTCGCTGTGCTGGGTCGAGAGCACCACGGCGTCGATCGCGACGGGCTTGTCGTCCTCGTAGCGCAGCGTGACCTGGCTCTTCGCGTCGGGGCGCAGCCACGCGAGCTTGCCCTTCTTGCGAACCTGCGCCTGGCGCTGCACCAGCCGGTGCGAGAGCGTGATCGCGGCGGGCATGAGGACATCCGTCTCATTCGTGGCGAAGCCGAACATCAGGCCCTGGTCGCCGGCGCCCTGCGACTTTTCCTTGGCGCGGTCGACGCCCTGGGCGATGTCGGCGGACTGCTTGCCGATGACGTTCAGCACGCCGCAGGATGCGCCGTCGAAGCCCATCTCGGAGGAGTTGTAGCCGATGTCGAGCACGGTGCGGCGCACCAGCGACTCGATGTCGACCCAGGCCGATGTGGTGACCTCGCCGGCGACGACCACCACCCCGGTCTTGACCAGCGTCTCGACGGCGACGCGCGCGCGGGTGTCCTGCGCGAGGATGCCGTCGAGGATGGCGTCGGAGATCTGGTCGGCGACCTTGTCCGGATGGCCTTCGGACACGGACTCGGACGTGAACACGTAGCTGTTCGACATGCGCTGGCGGGCTCCCCGGGGGAAAGGCCGCGAGTATAGCGGGGCGCGGGCGCGCCGGCATCCCGTTGCGCGTCACGGATTCATTGAATGACCGTCTACCGTGGTGGACAATGCGCGCCTTTTCCGCGCCCGGTGGATCCCAGCCATGCCGACCCGACGAGACCTCGCCAACGCCATCCGGGCCCTCTCGATGGACGCCGTCCAGAAGGCCGCGTCCGGTCATCCCGGCGCACCCATGGGCATGGCGGACATGGCCGAGGTGCTCTGGCGCGAGGTCATGGACCACAACCCGGGCAACCCGCAGTGGGTCGATCGCGACCGCTTCGTGCTCTCCAACGGGCACGCGTCGATGCTGCTCTATTCGGTGCTGCACCTGGCCGGCTACCCGGTCACGCTCGACGAACTGCGCAACTTCCGCCAGCTCGGCGCGCGCACGGCAGGCCATCCCGAGCACGAGCCCGCCATGGGCATCGAGACCACCACGGGGCCGCTGGGCCAGGGCTTCGCGACCGCCGTCGGCATGGCGCTCGCCGAGAAGATGCTCGCCGCGC
>CAZPAJ010000045.1:0-8199 GCA_964584625.1 uncultured Acidibacter sp. | reverse complement strand
CGCACAGTTCAACCGCCCGGGCCACGAGATCGTCGACCACCACACCTACGTGATGCTGGGCGACGGCTGCATCATGGAGGGCATCTCGCACGAGGCGGCGTCGCTGGCCGGCACCCTCGGCCTCGGCAAGCTGATCTGCCTCTACGACGACAACGGCATCTCGATCGACGGCCACGTGAGCGGCTGGATGGCCGACGACACCGCCAAGCGCTTCGCAGCCTGCGGCTGGCAGGTCATCCGCGACGTCGACGGCCACGACGGCGAGGCGGTCGCCCGGGCGATCAAGCGCGCGCGCGCCAACCGCCAGCAGCCCACGCTGATCTGCTGCCGCACCGTGATCGGCTGGGGCGCGCCCAACAAGCAGGGCAGCAAGTCGACCCATGGCGAGCCGCTGGGTGCCGACGAGGTGGCGGCGACGCGAAAGGCCATCGGCTGGCCCCACGAGCCCTTCGTGGTGCCCGACGAGATCCGCTCCGCCTGGGACCAGCGCGAGCGTGGCGCGCGTGCCGAGAAGGCGTGGAAGCGGCGGTTCTCCCGCTACCGGAAGGCCTTTCCGGAACTGGCGGCCGAGTTCGACCGTCGCAGTCACGGCGTCATGCCGGCCCAGTGGCCTGCGCTGCGCGATGCGGCGCTGGCCGCCGCCGCGGGGGTCGCGGCGCCGCAGGCCACCCGCGCGTCCTCGCAGGTCGTGCTGAATGCGATCGGGCCCGGCATGCCCGAGCTGGTCGGCGGTTCGGCGGACCTCACGGGCTCGGTGAACACCTGGCGCAAGGATTCGCGGGCGGTCACGCCCGACGATGCCTCGGGCAACTACATCTACTACGGCGTCCGCGAGTTCGCGATGACGGCGATGATGAACGGCCTCGCGCTGCATGGCGGGTTCGTGCCCTACGCGGGCACCTTCCTGGTGTTCTCCGACTACGCGCGCAACGCCGTGCGCCTGGCCGCGCTGATGCACCAGCGCGTGCTGCTCGTCTACACCCACGACTCCATCGGGCTGGGCGAGGACGGTCCCACGCACCAGCCCATCGAGCACCTGGCCTCGCTGCGGGCGATGCCTAACCTCAGCCTGTGGCGGCCCTGCGACGCGATCGAGACGGCGGTCGCGTGGGCCGCGGGCATCGAACGCCGGAGCGGCCCGACCAGCCTGGTCCTCACCCGGCAGGCGCTGCCGCAGCAGGCACGCAGCCCGGAACAGCTTGCCGCGGTGCGCCGGGGCGGCTATGCGCTGATCGACCCCGAGGGCGGCTCCCCCGAGGCGATCGTCATCGCCACGGGATCCGAGGTGGCGATCTGCGCCGAGGCCGTACGCGCCCTCAACGCCGCGGGGCACCGCGTGCGGCTGGTCTCGATGCCCTCGACCGACGTGTTCGAGGGGCAGGACTCGGCCTGGCGCGAGTCCGTGCTGCCCGCGGCCGTGACCCGCCGCGTGGCCGTCGAGGCGGGGGCCACCCAGTCATGGTGGCGCTACGTCGGGCTCGAGGGCCGCGTGATCGGCATCGACCGGTTCGGTGCCTCGGGCAAGGCCGCCGACCTGTGGGCACATTATGGAATGACGGCCTCGAACGTGACCCGTGCCATCGAAGCGCTGCTCGCGAACTGAGACAATCAGACACCGGAATCGCGGAACGATCCATCCAAGGGGACAGGAAACATGGCAATCAAGGTGGGCATCAACGGCTACGGTCGCATCGGTCGCAACGTGCTGCGCGCGCTCTACGAAGCGGGCCGCACCGCTGAAATCCAGATCGTCGCGATCAACGACCTCGGTGACGCGCAGACCAACGCCCACCTGACCAAGTTCGACACGGCCCATGGCCGCTTCCCAGGCAGCGTCTCGGTCGACGGTGACTCGATGGTCGTCAACGGCGACCGCATCCGGGTGCTGGCCGAGCGCGACCCGGCGAAGCTGCCCTGGGGACAGCTCGGCGTCGAGTACGTCTTCGAGTGCACGGGCCTGTTCGCCAACAAGGAAAAGGCCTCGAAGCACCTGGAGGGCGGGGCGAAGAAGGTGGTGATCTCCGCCCCTGCCGAGGGTGGCGTCGACGCGACGGTCGTCTATGGCGTGAACCACAACGTGCTCCGCCGCGACATGACGGTCATCTCCAACGCGTCCTGCACGACCAACTGCCTCGCCCCGCTGGTCCAGCCGCTGCACGAGAAGATCGGCGTGGTCAACGGCATCATGACCACGATCCACGCCTACACCAACGACCAGGTCCTCACCGACGTCTTCCACAAGGACCTGCGCCGCGCCCGCTCCGCCACGATGTCGATGATCCCGACCAAGACCGGCGCCGCGGCGGCGGTGGGCCTCGTGCTCCCCGAGCTCAAGGGCAAGCTCGACGGCTTCGCGGTACGCGTGCCGACCATCAACGTGTCGATGGTCGACCTCACCTTCGTGGCGAAGCGCGCGACCAGCGTCGAGGAGATCAACGCGGTGCTGCGCGAGGCCTCGCAGGGTGCGCTGAAGGGCGTGCTGGCCTACAGCGACGGTCCGCTGGTGTCGGTCGACTTCAACCACGACCCGCACAGCTCCACCTACGACGCGACGCTGACCAAGGTCATCGAGGGCACGACGGTCAAGGTCTGCGCCTGGTACGACAACGAGTGGGGCTTCTCCAACCGCATGCTCGACACCACGCTCGCGTGGTCGAAGGCCGGCTGAGCGCGGCGCCATGGCCGTCCTGCGCATGGTGGACCTCGACCTGCGGGACAAGCGGGTCCTCATTCGTGAGGACCTGAACGTCCCGGTGGCCGACGGCAAGGTCACCAGCGACGCGCGGATCCGCGCGTCGCTGCCGACGATCCAGCACGCCATCGACCGGGGCGCGCGGGTCATCCTGATGTCGCACCTCGGGCGTCCGAAGGAGGGCGTGCACGAGGCCGGGTTCTCGCTGGCGCCGGTCGCCGACAGGCTGTCCGAACTGCTTGGGCGCCCGGTGGCGTTGCGCTCCGACTGGCTCGATGGCGTCGAGTGCGCCCCGGGCGAGGTGGTGCTCTGCGAGAACGTGCGCTTCAACAAGGGCGAGAAGAAGGACGACGAGGCCCTGGCGCGCCGGATGGGTGCCCTGTGCGACGTGTTCGTCATGGACGCCTTTGGCACCGCCCATCGCGCCGAGGCGAGCACCCACGGCGTCGCGCGCTTCGCGCCGGTGGCCTGCGCGGGTCCGCTGCTGGTCGGCGAACTGGATGCCCTCGAGCGGGCGCTGAGCCGCCCGGCCCGGCCACTGGTCGCGATCGTGGCGGGCTCCAAGGTCTCCACCAAGCTGACGGTCCTCGAGTCCCTGATCGACAAGGTCGACAAGCTCGTGGTGGGGGGCGGCATCGCCAACACCTTCCTTGCCGCCACCGGCATCGGCGTCGGCAAGTCGCTGCACGAGGCCGAGATGCTCGACATGGCACGCGCGTTGATCGCCAAGGCCAAGGCCCGCGGGGCGGAGATCCCGTTGCCGACCGACGTGGTCGTCGCCCGTGAATTCGCGGCCACGGCCCATGCTGACGTGCGCGAGGTGGGCAAGGTGGCTGCCGACGAGATGATCCTCGACATCGGTCCTGACACGGCCGAGCGGCTCGGCGCCATGCTGCAGCAGGCGGGCACGATACTCTGGAACGGCCCGGTGGGCGTGTTCGAGTTCGACCAGTTCGGCGAGGGCACGAAGGCGATCGCCCAGGCGGTGGCGCGCAGTGCGGCCTTCTCGCTTGCCGGCGGCGGCGACACGCTGGCCGCCATCGAGAAGTACGGTGTCGAGGATGGCATCTCCTACATCTCGACGGGTGGCGGCGCCTTCCTCGAGTTCGTCGAGGGCAAGAAGTTGCCGGCGGTCGCCGTGCTCGAGGCGCGGGCGGCGGGCTGAGTCCGGCGCTGCGGGGTACAATCCCCGCATGTTCCGCAGAACCAAGATCGTGGCGACCCTGGGTCCCGCCACGGACGACGTCGACGTGCTCTTCGACATGTGCCGGGCCGGCCTGGACGTGGCCCGGATCAATTTCTCCCACGGCAGCCCGTCCGACCACCAGCGACGGCTCGAACTGCTGCGCGAGGCTTCGCTGCGTGCCGGCCGCCCGGTGGGCGTCCTCGGCGACCTCGCGGGCCCCAAGATCCGAATCGAGGGCTTCCGCGAGGGGCGGGTCCGGCTGGTCGAGGGCCGCGGCTTCACGCTCGACACGGATCTCGATTCTGCCGCGGGCACGATCGAGGCAGTGGGTGTCGCCTACAAGGAGCTGCCTGCCGACGTCGCGCCCGGGGACACGCTGCTGCTCAATGACGGCCTGATCGTGCTCGAGGTCCTGGCGATCGAGGGCAACCGGATCCGCACGCGTGTCGTCGTCGGGGGCGAGCTGTCGAACCGCAAGGGGCTCAACCGCAAGGGCGGCGGCATCTCGGCACCGGCCCTCACCGAGAAGGACCGCGAGGACATCCGCTTCGCGGCACGGAACGGGTTCGACTACCTTGCCCTCTCGTTCGTCCGAGACGGCGCCGACGTCCACCTGGCGCGCTCTCTGCTGCGCGCCGCGGGCTCCGACGCGCGCATCGTCGCCAAGATCGAGCGGCACGAGGCCGTGGCGAACCTGGCCGGCATCATCGACGCCTCCGACGTGCTGATGGTCGCGCGCGGCGACCTCGGCGTGGAGATGGGCTACGCGGCGCTGACCGGCCTGCAGAAGACCATCATCCAGCAGACGCGAAACCGCAACCGCGTGGTCATCACCGCGACCCAGATGATGGAGTCGATGATCCAGAGCCCGGTGCCCACCCGCGCCGAGGTCAGTGACGTCGCCAACGCGGTGATGGACGGCTCCGACGCGGTGATGCTCTCCGCGGAGACCGCGGCGGGCAACTACCCGGTCAAGGCGGTCGCGGCGATGGCCGAGGTCATCGAGGGTGCCGAGACCTACCAGCTTTCGAACCCCCGCTTTCGGCAGCGGGCCGAGGGCCACTTCACGCACACCGACCAGGCCATCGCCAACGCGGTCATGTACACGGCCAACCACATGAAGGTCCGCGCAATCGTCGCGCTGACCGAGTCGGGTTCGACGCCGCTGTGGATGTCGCGCATCCGCTCAGACATCCCGATCTACGCGCTCACCCGGCATGAGGCAACCCGCCGCCGCGTCACGCTCTACCGGGGCGTGTATCCCGTGTCCTTCGACGTCCCGCCCGACGGCGACCAGACCCTCTATTCCTCGATCTTCAACTTGCTGCTCGACCTGCGGCTCGTCGACGAGGGCGACCTGGTGATCCTGACCAAGGGCGAGCTCTCCGGCGTCCAGGGCGGCACCAACGCGCTGAAGATCCTCGAGGTGAGGCGCAACGTGTGAGACGCGTGGCGTGAGGCGCGTGCTGCGGGTCGCGCTGGCGCTTGCGCTTGCGACGCTCGTCGCGCTGCCGTTGGCGGCGTGGCTGCTGCTGCGCGGCTCGCTGCCGCAGCTGGGCGGCGATCACGACGCCGGCGGCGCAGGTCCCGGCGCGGCGGTTACGCTCGAGCGCGACGCGGCGGGTGTGCCCACGGTGTCTGGCCGCGCCCTCGACGACGTGGCCTGGGGGCTGGGCTTCGCGCACGCGCAGGACCGCTACTTCCAGATGGACCTTGCACGGCGCCTCGCGGCCGGCGAGCTTGCGGCGCTGGTCGGTGCAGCCGCGCTGCCCCAGGACCGGCGCGCGCGGCCGTTCCGCTTCCGCGCCGTGGCGCGTCGCGTGCTCGCCGACGCGAGCGAGGCCGAGCGCGCCTGGATCGAAGCCTATGCGCGTGGTGTCAACGCCGGGCTGGATGCACTCGCGGCAAGGCCATGGGAATACCTGGTGCTGCGCACGGCGCCCCAACCCTGGCGGCCCGAGGATTCCGTGCTCGTGCTGCATTCGATGTGGTGGCAGCTGCAGTACGGCGACCTGGAGCGCGATGCGATGCGTCGCGCGGTGCTCGAGGACGTGCTGCCGCGTTTTCCGCAGGCGCTCGCGCTGCTCTACCCGAGCCGCAGCGAGTGGGACGCACCCAACCCCGGAGCGGTGCCGCTGGTCATGGCAGCCGGCTCCGCCGCCGCGACGGACGCGACCCGGCCAGCGCTGCCTCCACCAGAGCGGCTGGACCTGCGCCGGTCGATCCCGGCGCCGGACGTCGTCGATGCCGCGGCGAGGCCTGGCCGGCCGCAGGAGGCGCGCACCGGCGCAACGGACCCGCGCGCCAAGCCGGGCAGCAACGCCTGGGTGGTCGCGGGCCGGCGCACGGCCGGCGGTGCCGCGCTCGTGGCCAATGACATGCACCTCGGGCTCGGTGTGCCGGCGGTGTGGTATCGCGCGCAGTTGCGGCTGGAGGGCGTCGCCGACGGGCCCGCGCGCTTCACCGGGGTCACGTTGCCGGGGCTGCCGGTGCTGGCGGCGGGATCAAACGGCTGGGTCGCCTGGGGGTTCACCAACAGCTACGGCGACTGGGTCGACGTCGAGGCGGTGCCCTGCGACCTGGCTGCTGGCCACTACCAGCGTGGCGGGCAACGACGGGCCTTCGCACGCACCGTGGAGCGGATCGAGGTGCTGCGCGGCGAGCCCGAGGTCGTCGAGGTGCTCGATTCGACGGACGGCGTGCGTGTCGAGCTGCCGGTGGGCGAGGGCCGTTGTGCGCTGGCCCGCTGGCTCGCGGTGGAGCCCGGTGCCACCACGCTCGCCGCACGCGAGTTCATGCAGTCCCGCAGCGTCGCCGAGGCGCTCGCGATCGCGCCGCGCGTCGGCATGCCCCAGCAGAACCTCATGGTCGGCGATCGCGACGGGCGGATCGCGTGGACGATCATCGGCCGCGTGCCCGAGGGTGACGCGGGCCCCCAGACGCCGCGTCCGGTGCGATGGCGTGAGCCGACGGCACAGCCCGCCATCGTGGATCCCCCCCAGGGCGCGCTCTGGACGGCCAACGCGCGGGCCGTCGGTGGCGAGGCCGAGCGCGTGATCGGCGGCGACGAGGCCGATGGCGGCATGGCCTACGACCTCGGCGCCCGCGCCACCCAGATCCGCGACGCGCTGCTTGCCCTGTCGTCGCCGGCCACACCCGCCGACATGCTGGCGATCCAGCTCGACGACCGCGCCCGGCTGCTGGAGCGCTGGCATGGCCTGCTGCTGGGGCTGCTGGATGACGCGGCCGTCGCGGGCCAGCCGCAGCGGGCCGCGCTGCGCACCGCGCTGGCGCGCTGGGAAGGCCGCGCCGCCGTGGACTCCGTCAGCTACCGACTGGTGCGCGAGTTCCGCGAGCAGCTGCGCCTGGCGACCTGGCGCATGCTGCTCGGCGGCCTCGGCGCGGGCGAGGCCGCGATGGCGTCGCTGCCCGTGGACCTGTTCGAGGAAACGCTCTGGCAGCTGGTCACCTCGCGCCCGCCGCACCTGCTCGCCGCGGGCTCCGGCGACTGGCGCGCGTTCCTGCTCGGCGCGGTCGATGACGCGCTGGAGCGGCTTGCAGCCGACTGCCCCGAGCTCGCCCGCTGCCGCTGGGGCGACTACAACACCCTGGCCATCACCCATCCCCTGTCGCGATCGCTCGGCCCGCTCGCGCGCTGGCTGGACATGCCCGCGCTCGAGGCCGCGGGCGACAACGACATGCCCCGCGTGCAGGGTCGGCGGTTCGGCGCTTCGGAGCGCTTTGCCGTGTCCCCGGGTCGCGAGGAGGAGGGATACCTGCAGCTTCCGGGCGGCGCCAGCGGCCACCCGCTGTCGCCGTTCTACCGCGCCGGGTTCGAGGATTGGGCCCTGGGCCGCCCTGTGCCCTTCCTGCCCGGCCCGGCCCGGCATACGCTGTCGATCCGCCCCCGCCCCGACGAGGCCCCATGACCGACGCCCGCTTCACGGGAACCGATCGCTACGTCGCGACGCCCGACCTCAATCTCGCCGTCAACGCCGCGCTCACCCTTGGGCGGCCGCTGCTCGTCAAGGGCGAGCCGGGCACCGGCAAGACGCAGCTCGCGCTCGAGGTCGCCTCGGCGCTCGGCCGGCCGATCTTCGAGTGGCACGTGAAGTCCACCAGCAAGGCCCAGCAGGGTCTCTACGAGTACGACGCCGTCTCGCGGCTGCGCGATTCGCAGCTGGGCGATGAGCGGGTGCGCGACATCCGCAACTACATCGTGCGCGGCAAGCTCTGGGAGGCCTTCGTGTCGGAGGACGCGCCCGTGCTGCTGATCGACGAGATCGACAAGGCCGACATCGAGTTCCCGAACGACCTGCTG
>CAZPAJ010000044.1:0-10594 GCA_964584625.1 uncultured Acidibacter sp. | reverse complement strand
GATCAACGTCAACGACGCCGTCACCAAGTCGAAGTTCGACAACCTGTACGGTTGCCGTGAGTCGCTGGTCGACGCCATCAAGCGCGCCACCGACGTCATGATCGCGGGCAAGGTCGCGGTGGTCTGCGGCTACGGCGACGTCGGCAAGGGCTCGGCGCAGGCGCTGCGCGCCCTGTCGGCCCAGGTCTGGGTGACCGAAGTCGACCCGATCTGCGCGCTGCAGGCGGCGATGGAAGGCTACCGCGTGGTCACGATGGACTACGCCGCCGACAAGGCGGACATCTTCGTCACCGCCACCGGCAACTTCCACGTGATCACCCACGACCACATGAAGGCGATGAAGGACCAGGCGATCGTCTGCAACATCGGTCACTTCGACAACGAGATCGACTGCTCCTCGCTCAAGCAGTACCAGTGGGAGAACATCAAGCCGCAGGTCGACCACATCATCTTCCCCGACGGCAAGCGCATCACCCTGCTCGCCGAGGGTCGGCTGGTGAACCTCGGCTGCGGCACGGGGCACCCGAGCTACGTCATGTCGTCCTCCTTCGCCAACCAGACGATCGCCCAGATCGAACTGTGGGCGAACCACGAGAAGTACCCCGTCGGCGTCTACGTGCTGCCCAAGCACCTCGACGAGAAGGTCGCCCGACTGCAGCTGAAGAAGCTCGGCGCGGAGCTCACCGTGCTCAGCGACCAGCAGGCGCGCTACATCGGCGTGTCGCCGCAGGGCCCGTACAAGCCCGACGCCTACCGCTACTGATCGCGCACGGTCGTCAAGGGCTCGGCTCAGGGGCCCGCGGTTCACACCGCGGGCCCTTTTTCTTTTCCTGCGCGGCTTGCACGGTGATTATGTGCCGGGCGCGCAACGTCGTTTTATCAGGCGCGGCTGCGGCTTGACCCAGGTCACCCTGCCGGCGACGGGTCGCTTGCTACGATGCCGCCGTGTTTCCGAGGAGCCCCGATCCCATGCGCACGGTCCGCCTCGTGCAGATCACCGACACGCACCTTTCCGGCGACGCGCGGGCTTCGCTGCGCGACGTGGCGACGCTGCCGGCGCTGCGCGCCGTGCTCGCGCACGCCGCACCGGCCATCGAAGCCGCCGACGCGGTGCTGGTCACCGGCGACGTGGTGCAGGACGACCCGCTCGGCTACCGCCACTTCCGCGAGGTCATGGGCGAACTCGGGCGACCCGTGCTCGTGCTGCCCGGCAACCACGACGACCCGGCCGCGCTGCGCGAAGCACTTCGCGACCACCCGGCCTTCCAGTGCGGCGGCCATTTCGACATCGGCGCCTGGCGCATCGTGCTGCTCGACAGCGTCGTGCCCGGCGAGGTCTGGGGACGCCTGGACGCCACCGCGCTCGCCACGCTCGAGCGGTGCCTCGGCGACGCGCCGGGCCGGCACGCGCTGGTCTGCCTGCATCACCATCCGGTATCCATGTCGAGCGGCTGGATCGACGAGATCGGCCTGCGCGAGCCCGGTGATTTCCTGGCCATGCTGCAGCGCCACCCACAGGCGCGCGGCGTGGTCTGGGGCCACGTGCACCAGGCGTTCGACGCGGTGCGCGACGGCCTGCGACTGCTCGCGACACCCTCGACCTGCGTGCAGTTCCGGCCCCGGGTCGACGAGTTCGCGATCGACAGCCGGCCTCCGGGCTATCGTATGCTGGCGCTGCAGGCGCATGGCGGCATCGACACGGAGGTCGCATGGCTCGACGATTTCTCGCAGGCTGGCTACTCGCGATCGGCGCAGCCCTGTCCGGCGGCCTGAGCACGGCCCACGCCGCCCCCGCCACGCACGCTTCGGCCGCAGGGCCGGTCTGGGTCGTGCGAGGCGAGCGCAACACCGTCTTCCTCGCGGGCTCCATCCACCTGCTGCCGGCCGACGCCGCCACGTTGCCACCGCAGCTCGAGCTGGCCTACGCCGAAGCCGAGTCGCTGGTCATGGAGCTCTCCCCTGACGACTCCGACCCCGCGCGAATCGGCGCCGTCATGCTCGAGAAAGGCCGGTTCCCTGCCCAGGCAGGCCTCGCCGCCACGGTCGGCACCGCGCGCTGGGCGCGCCTGCAGCCCTGGCTGCAGCGACACGGCCTGTCGCCCGCGCTCGTCGAGGCCCTCGAGCCGTGGGCCCTGGCGCTCGTGCTGACATCCGCCGAATTCGCGCGACTCGGCCTCGAGCCCGACTCCGGCGTCGAGGCCCAGCTGAGCGAACGGGCCCGCCTGGCAGGCAAGCCCGTCGCCGGCCTCGAGACACCCGAGTACCAGCTCGGCCTGTTCGATGCACTGCCCGCCACGGCCCAGCTGCAGCTGCTCGACGGCACGCTCGACGACCTGGCGGATGCTGACGCCGACTTCGCCCGCCTCGTCGCCGCCTGGCGCAGCGGCGACGACGCGACGCTCGAGGCGCTGCTCGCCGACGCCTATGCGGGCATGCCGGAGCTGTACGAGGCGCTGCTGCACCGGCGCAACGCCGAATGGCTGCCGCGCGTCCGCGCCATGCTGGGGCAGCGCGAGGACGTGCTCGTGGTCGTCGGCGCGCTGCATCTCGTGGGGGACCGCGGGCTCGTCGCGCTGCTGCGGCGCGAGGGCCTGCGGGTCGAGCGCGCCACGCTGCACTGAGCCAAGGAGCCCCGCCTATGAAGGCATTCGCCGCGTTCTTTGGGCTGATCCTGCTCGGCCTGGCCGCCATCGCGGTGTTCGCATGGCCGGCCTATGACCTGCTGACGCCGGACTTCGACGTCAAGTTCCATCGCGTCGCGAGCCGCATCGGCATGCTCGTGCTGCTGGTCGGCTTCCTGCTCGTGGCGCGCCGGATGGCGGTCGCCGACCGCGCCAGCCTCGGCTATGGACTGCCACGCGCCGCATTCCTGCGCGAGGCCTCGGTCGGTCTGCTGCTTGGCGTGGCGACGATGCTGCCCGTGGCACTGGCGATGATCGC
The DNA here is from genome assembly GCA_964584625.1 of uncultured Acidibacter sp. GTDB lineage: Bacteria > Pseudomonadota > Gammaproteobacteria > Steroidobacterales > Steroidobacteraceae > UBA964. Next base: position 7,654 of record CAZPAJ010000044.1, on the reverse strand, counting down.
GCTCGACCTGCGCGTGCTGCGGCCGGGCACTAGCTTGGACGCCGCGCTGCTCGCCTCGCTGGCGCTCGAGGGGCTGCTGCGCGGCATCGCGGTCGCACTGATCGAGGAAACCTTCCTGCGTGGCGCGATGCACACCGCGATCGCCCGCGAATCGGGCGCCCGGATGGCGGTGCTGCTGACGGCCGTCGTCTACGCCGCCACGCACTTCATCGGCCGCCACCGCATTCCACCGGAGCAGCTCGGCCCGGGGAGCGGCCTCGACCTGCTGGCCGGTTCGCTCGCCGCACTGGGCCAGCCGGCGGTGATCGCGGACGCCTTCCTGTCGCTCGCCGCGGTCGGCGTGCTGCTGGGCGTCGTGCGCGTGCTCACTGGCAACATCGCCGCGTGCATCGGCCTGCACGCGGGCTGGGTGTGGGTGATCACGTTCCTGCGCGAGACCTCGGTGCCGGACGAGGACAGCCCGCTGCGGTTCCTGCTGTCGCGCTTCGACGGCGTGGTCGGGTGGATGGTCCTCGCGTGGACCGTGGTGATCGGGCTCGCGCTCTGGACCTTCTACCGGCGCCGCTCAGTCGTCGGCGCGCCGGATCAGCGGTGAGAGCTGCGCCAACCGCAGCAGCGGGTCCTCGATCTCGAGGCAGGCCTGCTTGTCGCCGAGGCTGATCGGCAGGATCTCGACCAGGCGGCAGCCCACCCAGTCGGCGTCGTCGAAGCGGCGCTCCACGGACTCGTAGAGCTCGCCGAGTTCGGGAAGCACCTTGCGCAACAGTGCGGCCAGGTGCTGGTACTGCTCCGGCACGCCCACGGACTCCGCTGCCGGCAGCCACTCGACCTCGGCCATGTTCAGGCCGCCGGGCTCGCGCCAGCGCCGCAGCACGCGGAAGCGGCGGTCGCCGAGGCAGGTGATGCCGAGCAGCCGGTCCGGCAGCGGGTAGAAGTCGACGATCCGCGCCAGCGTGCCGACGTCGGTGGTGCTGGCGACATCGCCCGCCTCGGCTCCCGCGCGGATCAGCACCACGCCGAAGCCGGAACCCTCGCGCATGCAGCGCCGGACCATGTCGGTGTAGCGGGTCTCGAAGATGCGCAACGGCAGCGGACCACCGGGAAACAGCACGGTGTTCAGCGGAAACAGCGGGATCTCGGCCCGGTCACCCACGCGCTCAGACCTCCCGACCCCAGCGCTTCATCAGGTCGTTGGGCACGTCGAGCTGGTCGAGGATGCGCGAGACGATGAAGTCGACGAGCTCGTCGACATGGGTGGGGCGATTGTAGAACCCGGGGTTTGCCGGCAGGATCGTCACGCCGAGGCGGGCGAGCCGGAGCATGTTCTCGAGGTGGATCGGCGAGAACGGCGTCTCGCGCGGCACGATCACCAGCTGGCCGCGCTCCTTGATGACCACGTCTGCGGCGCGTTCCAGCAGGTTCTCGCTGGCGCCCGCCGCCACGGCCGACAGCGTCGCCATGCTCGCCGGGCAGATCACCATCTTGTGCGGGGCACCGGAGCCGCTGGCCACCGGCGAGGTCCACTCTTCGTCGCCGAATACACGAAGCTGCCCGTCGCGGGCGCCGAAACGGGCCGACAGGTAGCGTGTCTGCTCCGCCGTGCGCCCCGGCAGCCGGCAATCCGTCTCCGAGCCGACGACGATCTGCGCGGCGCGGGTGAACATCAGGTAGACCTGGTGGTCGGCCCTGACCAGGCATTCGACGAGGCGCAGGCCGTACTGGGCACCCGACGCGCCGGTCATGCCCACGGTGACGATGCGCTCTTCCTTGCGGCTCATTGATCGTCCTCGGGCGGCGCCCCGGCCGCAAGCGCGGCGAGCAGCTTGCCGTGGAGCCCGCCAAACCCACCGTTGGACATGATCAGCGCGTGGTCGCCCGCGCGCAAGCTCGACGCCAGCTCACCGGCCATGGCATCCACGTCGGCACGCACCCGCGCGCGCGGGCCGAGCGCCGCGACCGTGGCGCCGGCGTCCCAGCCGAGGTCAGGGGGCGCATACAGCCAGACCTCGTCGGCGACGGCCAGCGCTGCGGCGAGGCTGTCGCGATGGACGCCCAGCCGCATGGTGTTCGAGCGCGGCTCGAGGATCGCGACGATCCGCTCGCGCCCCACCCGGCGCCGAAGGCCGTCGAGCGTCGTGGCGATGGCCGTGGGATGATGGGCGAAGTCGTCGTAGACACGCACGCCGCGCAGCTCGCCGCGCAACTCCATCCGGCGCTTCACGCCGCGGAATTCGCACAGCGCGCCGCAGGACACCTCGGGTGGCACGCCGGCGTGGCGCGCCGCGGCGATCGCCGCCAGCGCGTTGTCGACATTGTGGCCGCCGATCAGGCCCCACTCGACCACCCCCACCACGCTGCCGTGCAGCAGCACCTCGAACGCAGAGCCGTCGTCACGACCTCTGGTGGCGCGGGCGGACCACGCCGCATCGCCCGCACCGTCGCGCGCGAATCCCTCGCGCGTGCTCCAGCAGCCCATCCCCAGCGTGGCCGCCAGGCGCGGGTCCGCCGAGTTCCAGACCACGAGCCCGGAGCCCGGGACCGTGCGAACCAGGTGGTGGAACTGGCGCTGGATCGCGGCCACGTCGGGGTAGATGTCGGCGTGGTCGTACTCGAGGTTGTTGAGCACGGCGGTGCGCGGCCAGTAGTGCACGAACTTCGCCCGCTTGTCGAAGAAGGCCGTGTCGTACTCGTCGGCCTCGACCACGAAGAACGGGCTCTCGCCGAGGCGGGCGCTGACGCCGAAATCCGCCGGTACGCCGCCGATCAGGAACCCCGGCGACAAGCCCGCGTACTCGAGCACCCAGGCGAGCATGCTGGTGGTGGTGGTCTTGCCATGGGTGCCTGCCACGGCCAGCACCCATCGATCCCGCAGCACGTGCCGGGCCAGCCAGGAGGGCCCGGATTCACAGGGGATGCCCCGCTCGAGCAGCGCCTCGACCACCGGCATGCCGCGCGTCATGACGTTGCCGACGACCACGACGTCGGGGGCCGGGTCGAGTTGCGCCGGGTCGAAGCCCTCGACCAGTTCCACGCCCAGCGCCTCGAGCTGAGTGCTCATCGGCGGGTAGACATTGCGGTCGGAGCCCGTGACGCGATGGCCCGCGGCCTGCGCGATCGCCGCGATGCCGCCCATGAAGGTGCCGCAGATGCCGAGGATGTGGACGTGCATGGGGCGCTTGTGCAACGCGCCTCAGCCGGTTGCCGTCGCGGGAGGCGTGCCGGGACCGAACAGAGTGGCCAGCAGCAGGGGCTCGAGGAAGGTCTGCAGCAGGACCAGCGCGACGCACTGGAACATCGGCCGCTCGATGGCCGAATGCAGGATGCGCGCGGAGACGTAGATGAGGTAGCCCGCGAGGGGCAGCAGCACCAGCATCAGCGGCATCGCCTCCTCGGGTTTTTCCGCGTAGGCGACGAGCCGACCAGCGAGCGGCACGATCACCGGCGCGACGACGCAGCCGAAGCCCAGCACCGCGGTGACGGTCTGCTGGTAGCGCTCCACACGACCGAAAGCCTGCAGCAGCAGCCGGTACCAGAGCAGCGTGAACGCGGCCGATACCAGCAGCTGGCCCGCCCAGTCGGCCCCTGCGGGGCGAAACGCCGCCGTCAATGCCGCGTTGATCGCGAGGAACGCCGCCAGCGTGCCCCACAGGAGGCGCGGCGAAACGGGAACATCCTGCGGGCCGCGGCGCAGCAGGGCGATGTCGAGGTAGAGGCGGAGGATGGAAGGCATCGGTGTTTGTTCCTGAACGCGGGGAATTCTTGCATAGTTCGATGATGACGTCGTCCGCACCGTTGATCTCGACCGCGACCGCGCTCGAGGATCTCGCCGCCACCCTCGATCCCGCCGCCCCGCTCGGGCTCGACACCGAGTTCCTGCGCGAGCGCACCTATCGCGCCGAGCTGTGCCTGCTGCAGATCACCACCCCGAGCGGACCGGCTTGCATCGACCCGCTGGCGCTGCCCGGGCTCGACGCCCTTCGCGAACTGCTCACCGGTTCGCCGGGACCCAAGGTGCTGCACGCCGCGCGCCAGGACATCGAGGTGCTGGCGCCCGTGACGGGCGTGCCCGCGCCGGTGTTCGACACGCAGGTCGCGGCATCGCTCGCAGGGTTTCCGGCCCAGGTCGGCTACGCGGAGCTCGTCCGGCGCCTGATCGGCCACGAGCTCTCCAAGGCGCACACGCGCACCGACTGGTCACGACGCCCGCTGTCCGACGCACAGGTCGACTACGCGCTCGACGACGTGCGCTACCTGCTGCCGCTGCGTGAGCACCTGCTGGAACAGATCGGGCGGCTCGGCCGCACGCGCTGGCTGGACGAGGAACTCGCTGCGCTGGCCGACACGGCCTGGCTGGCCGTCGACCCCGAGCGCGCCTGGCAGCGCGTCAAGGGGCTGCAGTCGCTCGACGCGGGCCGGGCCGCACTGGCCCGCGCGCTCGGGGCGTGGCGCGAGCGCCGGGCGATCGCCCGCAACCGGCCGCGCGGCTGGATCCTCGACGACACCGTGCTGCGCGAGATCGTCCATCGGGTGCCCCGCGGCCGGGCCGAGCTCGCCGGGCTGCCCGGGATGCCCGAGGGTGTGGTGCGCCACTCGGGCGACGAGCTGCTGTCGATCATCGAGGCGGCACCCGTGTCGCACCCGCCGCCACCGCTTCAGCGCGCCGAGAGGCCGGATCCCGCGTTCACGGCGCTCGTGAAGAAACTCTCCGGCATCACCCAGGCGGTCGCGGCGGAGCTGCAACTGGCAAGCGAGGTACTCGCCACGCGGCGCGACCTCGAGCAGCTGGCGCGTGGCGAGACCGACGCGGCGGTGACGCGCGGCTGGCGGCGCGACGCGATCGGCGAGAGGCTGGTGGCCGCGCTCTAGCCGCGCGGCCGCCGGTCAGCGCGCCGCGAGCGCCTGCTCGACGCGTGCGGTCACCGTGGCCAGCTCGGCGTCGGCGTCGATCTCGCGCAGCAGCCCCTTGGCGCGGTAGTAGTCCACCAGCGGGCGGGTCTGTTCCTCGTAGACCGAGATCCGCTTGCTGACGGTGGCCTCGTTGTCGTCGGGGCGCTGCACGAGTCGGGGCTGGTCGTCGCACTGGCCGCAGTGAGGCGGCGTGCCCGGCGGGGCCGTGTGGACGTTGAACACCCGCCCGCAGTCCTCGCAGCTGCGCCGTCCGGAGATGCGCTTGACGAGCAACTCCGGGTCGACATTGAAGAGCACGACCGCGTCGAGCGGCTGGCCGATCTCGGCAAGCATGGCCGCGAGGCCGTCGGCCTGCGGCAGGGTGCGCGGGAAGCCGTCGAGGATGAAGCCACCGGCCGCGTCGGGCATCGCGAGGCGCTCGCGCACCATCCCGAGGATCGTCGCGTCGTCGACGAGCTTGCCGGCGTCCATGATGGCCTTCGCCCTGCGGCCGAGTTCCGTGCCGTCGCGCACGTGGGCACGCAGCAGGTCGCCGGTGGAGATCTGCGGGATGCCGTGTCGCTCGATGAGGCGCTGGGACTGAGTACCCTTGCCGGAACCGGGGGCGCCAAGGAAGACGATTCTCATGATCGGCGCACGGTACCCTGCCGGTTTCGACAGGTCAAACCGTGCGTTATGCTCGTTGCCCATGAGCAAACCCGCGACGCGCAACGCCCTCTACGCCCAGTCCGGTGGCGTGACCGCCGTCATCAACGCCTCCGCGGCGGGCGTCATCGACGCCGCGGCACGGCACCGGCGGCGCATTGGCCGGCTGTACGCCGCGCGCCATGGCATCGTCGGCGCGCTCGAGGAAGACCTGATCGACCTCGCGCGCGAGAGCCGTGAGACCCTGCGCGGCCTGCGCTGGACACCGGCGGGCGCGTTCGGGTCCGCGCGCTTCAAGCTGAAGGGGCTCGAGCAGAACCGGGCGGAGTACGAGCGCCTGATCCAGGTCTTCAAGGCGCACGACATCGGGTATTTCTTCTACAACGGCGGCAACGACTCGATGGACACCGCCCACAAGCTCTCGCAGATCGGCGAGGCGATGGGCTACCCGGTCACCTGCATCGGCATCCCGAAGACCGTCGACAACGACCTGCCCTTCACCGACTGCTGCCCCGGCTTCGGCTCGGTCGCGAAGTATGTTGCGGTATCGACCCGCGAGGCGGCGCTGGACGTGGCCTCGATGGCCCGCACCTCGACCAAGGTCTTCGTGATGGAGGTCATGGGGCGCCACGCCGGCTGGATCGCCGCCGCCGGCGGGCTTGCGGGGCGCGGCACGAAGGAGCCGCCGCACGTGATCCTCTTCCCCGAGATTGCGTTCGACCGCGACGCCTTCCTGGCACGCGTCAAAGCCAGCGTCGACGCCTGCGGCTACTGCGTGATCGTGGTCTCGGAAGGCACGGCCTGGCCCGACGGGCGCTTCCTCGCGGACGCCGGCACCAAGGACGCATTCGGCCACACCCAGCTCGGCGGCGTCGGCCCGGTGGTCGCCAACATGGTCAAGGAGGCCTTCGGCTACAAGTACCACTGGGCCGTGGCCGATTACCTGCAGCGCGCGGCACGCCACCTGGCCTCCAAGACCGACGTGGAGCAGGCCTATGCCGTGGGCCGGGCGGCGGTCGACCTCGCCGTGCAGGGCCACAACGCCGTGATGCCGACGATCGTCCGCAAGTCCTCGCGCCCGTACCGCTGGGAGGTCGGCTGCGTCGAGCTGGCGAAAGTCGCCAACGTCGAGCGCAAGCTGCCACGCGACTTCATCACGCCCGACGGCTTCGGCATCACCGAGAAGTGCCGTCGCTACCTCGCGCCGCTGATCGCCGGCGAGGATCCGCCGCCCTACCGCGACGGCCTGCCGGCCTATGTAAAGATCCGCGGGGCCGGCGTGCGCCGCCGGCTGCCGCCCTTCAAGGCGTGAGCGAAGTGCTATAGTCACGCGCCCCGAGAGGGGGCCCGGCACGGGCGCCGGGCACAACGAACAAACACAACGCAGAGGGGGTTCCGATGGATGCCACGACGTGGCTTTGGCTCGCGATCGGCGCGGGCGTGCTGGCGGTTGCCTATGGCGTCGTCTCGATGATGCAGATCCTGGCGCTGCCGGCCGGCAATGCCAGGATGCAGGAGATCGCGGGTGCCGTGCAGGCGGGCGCCAAGGCCTACCTCAACCGCCAGTACGCCACGATCGGCGTGGTCGGTGTCGTGCTGTTCGTGCTGCTGGGCCTCGCCCTCGACTGGGCCAGCGCGGGTGGCTTCGCCGTGGGCGCGATCCTCTCGGGTGTCGCGGGCTACATCGGCATGAACATCTCCGTGCGCGCCAACGTGCGCACGGCGGAAGCGGCCAACCGCGGCCTCAACGCCGCACTGCAGGTGGCCTTCAAGGGCGGTGCGATCACCGGCATGCTGGTGGTGGGCCTGGGCCTGCTGGGCGTGGCGGGTTACTACGCCGCGGTGCGCGGCACGATCGGCGACGAGGACGCGCTGCGCTCGCTGGTGGGCCTTGCGTTCGGCGGCTCGCTGATCTCGATCTTCGCGCGCCTCGGCGGCGGCATCTTCACCAAGGGCGCCGACGTCGGCGCCGACCTCGTGGGCAAGGTCGAGGCCGGCATCCCCGAGGACGACCCGCGCAACCCCGCGGTCATCGCCGACAACGTCGGCGACAACGTGGGCGACTGCGCCGGCATGGCGGCCGACCTGTTCGAGACCTACG
>CAZPAJ010000043.1:0-11681 GCA_964584625.1 uncultured Acidibacter sp. | reverse complement strand
CGCACGACCGCTGGTTCCTCGACCGCATCGCCACCCACATCCTCGCCTTCGAGGGGAATTCGGAAGTGGTCTGGTTCGAGGGCAATTACCAGGAGTACGTCGAGGACTTCCGCAAGCGCAAGGGCGAGGACGCCGCGCAGCCCCACCGGATTCGCTACAAGCCGCTCACGCGATGAGCCAGCGGCGACTGGAGGCGCTCTTCGACGGCGCCTTCGGCGCCGCGATGCTCGCGACCTGGATCGCACCTTCGCTGCTTGGCGCTGGCATGCTCAAGGTCGCGGCCACGACCTTCCTCCTCGAGTTCCTCGTGATCCATTCCGCGGCGTTCATGGCGAATGCGTTCGCCGCGGCATCGAACCCCCACAGCCGGTTGCGTGCACTCACCCGGCTGGCCCTCGGCTATCTGCTGGTCGCCGTGGGCATCAGCGCCGCGGTCGGCGAGTGGTGGCCAGTGGTCGCCTTTGCCCTGCTGCTGGCGGGTCGCGTTGCCCTTGCGTGGTCGCTTCGCGAGGCCGACCCCGAGCAAGCCCGCCAGGCCAGCGAAGCGCTGATGACAGACTGGGCGAACTCGCAGGTGCTCTACATTGCGTGGGTCTTCGCCGGCGTGATGCTGCCTCTGCCCGCGCTGGGCATCACCCCAGAGGTCATTGCCGCGGCGGGTGTCCCCGGCTCGGGTGAATGGGTCGAGCGGCCGCAGTCGGTGCTCGCCGCCGGGGCCGGTTACTTCCTGTGCCGGGCATGGCTGCAGTGGCGCGGCCGGCCGCTGGTCTCTGTCGAAGGGATCCGCAGGATCAACGACAGGGCCCAGCGCTAGAGCCGCCACGCCTCGACGCGTGGCGCCAGGCTCACCGTGCCAAGGCAGCCTCGCAGCGCCCGGCGTTGCTGCGGGTGGCACGCAGGATCGACAGGTAGCGGTCGGCGTCCGACGGCGGATAGGCCGCGCGGATCTCGGCCTCGCTGCGCCCGGCATCGGCCCGCAGCGGCGCGAGCGTCTGGAGGCAGTCGGCCGGCGCGCCGAGCTTGAACTGGGTGATCGCCACGTCGTTACGGATCCAGCCCGTCTCGAGCCAGGGCGTCGAGGCCGCGCAGCGATCCAGCACTGGCTTCAGCCTCGCCAGCGCCCCGGCGTGGTCGCCGGCGTCGTAGCGCGCCTTGAACTCACGCCGCGCACTGCGGCGCTCGGCGTCGGAGCAGCCCGAGCGCGAGGGCAGATAACGCCCCTCGAACGAGGCCCGGGCGCCGCAATAGTAACGGCAGGCTTCCGCCCCGTTGGTCGACAGCACCACGGCCTCGCCATCACGGCCGAAGAACACGCGGCAGACCTCCCGCACACCCTCGGGTGCCAGGCTCGCCACGCCACCGAGGATGACTCCATCGAGACCGCAGGAGTGGCCATTGGCGCCCTCGGCCCGCAGCCGGAACCGCAACGTGGCGGGGCCCTCGCGGATGACGCGCAGGCTCCCCCAACCTCCCTCGGTCTGGTATTCACCCGGGGCGGGGTCGATCCGTGCCGCATCGGACGCGGATGAACGGGCCAACCCCGGAAGCGCGATGGCCACGAAGGCCAGACACCACATGGCGAGACGAACGACCCTCGGATTCACGGCAGGCTCCACGGCTGGGCAAGGCCGTGCGATATTACCGGCATGAGACGCCTAGCTGCGCGCACCGCGCTCCTGCTCACCCTCTGTGGATTCCCCGTGCTTGCCGCCGCATCAGGCCCTGTAGGCATCGCCTACGTCGAGGCGCCCGAGCAGGCCGCGGCAACCTGCGTGGCCGGCAACCCGGATCGCGCCTTCGCCTGCGCGCGCGAGAAATGCGCGGCCGAGGGTGTCTCGCCGCGCGACTGCCTGCGCGTTGCCTGGTGCTTCCCGGCCGGATGGAGCGTCGACGTCTTCATGCAGAACCGCGACGGTTTCCACTGGCACGAGTTCACTTGCGGCCTCGGCTCCCGGGAGCATGCCGAGCGGCTCGCGGCGCTGCAGTGCGACCGCGCGCTCTCGCCGGAACTGCTGGAGTGCACGCCCGTGCGCTTCTTCGATCCTGAGGGTCGGGAACTGCCGCCCGCCGAGCCTCCCGGCTAGCGCGCCTCGCGGCGCACGCGCACCCCGTCCGCCACCTGTGATGAGGGGAACGCGACGACCTCATCGCCCTCCGCGAGTCCGGCCAGCACGACATGATGGGTGCTGCTTGCATCACCCAGCTCTACCGGAGTCAGCACGGCCCGGCCCTCCACCATCCGGAACACGGCCCAGCCCCGGCCGCTGCGGAAAGGCGCACCGATCGGCAACCTCAGCACACCGGAGTGATGCCGCAGCTGGACGCGTGCGTCGACCCGGAAATCGTGCCCGAGGGCAGCTCCCGGTCCGTCCGGCTCGAAACTCAGGATCACATTCGTCCGTTGCTCCTCGATACCGAGGGCCGAGACGCGGGTGCGCGCGACCGGCTCGACACGCTCCACCCGGGCCTCCAGCGCAGGCCCGCCCCAGTTCTCGATCCGCGCCCTCGCACCTGCCGCAATCTGCACCGCCTCCTGTGACAGGAACGGGACCACGACCTCGCGCCTTCCCGGGTCGCCGACGATGACGAGTGGCGCGCCGGCGGCGACCGTAGTCTCGCTGCGCTGCGGGACCTCGAGCACCACGCCCGGCGCAGGTGCGCGGACACCGAGACCGCTGCCCGCCTGCAACGCGGCCTGTGGCGCCAGCCGCGCGAGCAGCTCACCCTCGCGCACCCGGTCACCGGGCTCCACCTCGAGACGCTGCACGCGCCCTGCGACCGGGGCGCTGACGACATAGACCTCGTGCATGCGCACCCGCCCCTCTTCGATGGCCTCGACGGAGACGTCGCCGCGATCGACACGAGCCGCCTCGACGCCCGTCGGCCGCGGCCAGAACGCCAAGAGCGCCGTCGTTGCCAGCGCCGCCGCCCCCGCAAGCCACCAACCGTATCCGCGCCTCGCGTCCGTCATGCCGTTCACTCCCTCGACTTGAGCACGGCCACCAGGTCCAGCCTGTCGATCCCTCGCCGCACGAACAACGTCGCGGCCGCCACCGCGAAGGTCACGTAGAGGGCGGACTGCGCGTAGGCGGCAAGGTCGGTCACGTGAGGGAAACTGAACAAGTCCGTCTCGAATCGCCACATGATCCAGCGTGACAGGCCGTTGCCGAGCAGGATCCCGAACGGCAAGGCCAGCACCAGCAGCAGACCGATCTCTGCGACCAGCACCCAGGAGGCCTCGCCGCGCGAGAAGCCGAGCACCCTTAGGGTGGCCAGGTCACGCTCCTGCTCCGCCAGTGTCACACGGGCGGCGGAAAAAGCGACACCGGCCGCCATCAGCCACGAGAACACCACGAACATGCCGGCGAAGAACCCGCTGCCCTGGGCCATCAGGCTGCGCAGTTCGGACTCGGCGTCGTCGGCAAAGGCAACGCCAGCCACCGCAGGAAGGGCCTTGGCGCGAGCCGACAAGGCATCGCGCCGCGACGCGTCGACCACCAGTTGCGCGGCGGACACGCGGCCGCGCTCGCGCAACAGTCGCTCCAGCGCCCCGCTCTCCATCCATGCGGGCCTCCCGAGCACCGGGTCGGCTACCGCCGCGACGACGGTGTCGGCGACCGTGCGCCGCCCGCCCGTGGCCTCCACCCGCACCGGGTCTCCGGGCTGGACACCCAGCCTGTCGGCCAGGTGCCGCGACAGCAGGAGGCCCTCCGGGGGCGGCCATGCCACGCCGCCATCGGCACCGATGATGCGCCCGAGCGAGGGCTCGGCCGGCACGCCGATCAACGCCTCGCGCTCACGACGCGGCCCCGCGACGAACACCACATCCGCCGCCCACAGCGGCTCGACGCGCAGCACCCCGGGAAGCCTCGCGACCTCGTGGAGCACGCGCTCGTCGGCTTCACGTGCGAACGTCAGTGTCGCATCCATGCGCTGGGCGCTGCCGAATTGCAGGTCGATGATCCTCTCGATCACGAGCGGGAACTGCCGCGCAGCGATCAGCAGCGCCAGGGCGAGCGCCAGGCCGGCGATCGTGGTGATCGAGCGTCGTGGGAAGCGCAGGATCCTCCGCAGCACCATGCGGGTACGCGCATCGAGCGCCGAGGCGCGCCGCTCGAGGGCCAGCGCCAGCGCACCGAAGGCCAGCGGTGGCGGCGGCGCCAGCGCGGTGGCGGGTGGCAGCCGGGCGCTGCGCCGAACCGCGAGCACGGAACCGAGCATCGCCGCGAGCATGGCCACCGCAACGGCGCCGAGGTGCACGCCGGCACCGCCTGCGAACTCCAGTCCCGGCATGTGGTAGACGGATCGGTAGACGGACGCCATGTACCGACCGACCGCGTGCCCACCCGCGATGCCAGCCACGGCGCCGAGCGCGCAGAACACGAGCGCAAACCTCAGGTAGTGGCCGGCCACCGCCCAATCGGAATAGCCGAAGGCCTTGAGCAACCCGATGTTGGCCCGCTCGGTGGCGACGAGTCGCGACAATGCGATGTTCAGCAGGAAGACCGCCACCAGCAGGAACACCGGGGGCAGGACCCGCGCCAGCGTACCCAGCTGCTGGAGCTCGTCGTCGAGGTAGCGCGCCGACAGCATCCGGTCGCGCCCGTAGGCACCGCGGCCCCCATAGGGTGCCAGCAGGCGATCCATGGCCAACAGCACGTCGCGGGTGACAGCCCCCGGGCCCAGGCGCAACACCACGTCGTTGAAGGCGCCGTCGAGGTCGAGTGCGCGGCCGAGCGCCTCGCGATCCATCCATACCACGCCGAACCGACGGGGCTCCGGGAGCAGTTCGCCAGGCGCCACGGCGAAGACGAACTCGGGGCTGCCGGCGATGCCGGCGATCTCCAGGCTACGCCGGCGCCCCTGCAAGACCGCATCGATGCGTTGCCCGGGTCGAAGCGCGCGCGCGCGCGCGAAGCCCTCGTGCAGCAGCACCTCGTCGGGGCGAACCGGCAGCCGGCCAGCGCGCAGCACCACGTCATTGACCCGCGGCCTGCGCTGGGACGGCAACGACACGAACTGCGCGGACACGGGTTCCACGACGCCCGGCAGGTCGAGCAACCCGATGCCGGTCACGCGGGTCTCGGCAACGACCACCCCGGGCACCGCGCGCAGACGGGGCACCATCGCATCTGGGGCGCGCACCAGCGAGACCGCGACATCCGCCATGCGGCCGCTGAGGTACCAGGCGTCGCGCGCGCGCTCGAGCGAATCGCGCATCCCCATGGACATCACGTAGAGCGCGATCCCGCAACCGAGCACGGCCCCCACCGCGACCGCCTGCAGCCAGAGCCGGCGCAGGTCGCGAAGCAGCTTCCGGTCGAGGGGCCCTGTCGCCATCACCAGCGGAGCTCCGCAGGCGTGGCGCGCGCCGTGTTGCGCTCGACGCTGCGGATGGTGCCGTCGGCGAAGTGCACGACCCGGTCGCCGAGGCGCGCAATGTCGACGTTGTGGGTGATCAGCAGCGTGGTCGTACCGAGCTCACGGTTCGCATGAAGGAGCGAGTCCAGCACCAGCACGCCGGTCGCCACATCGAGCGCCCCGGTCGGCTCGTCGCACAACAGCACGGACGGGCGCTTCGCGATCGCGCGGGCGATCGCGACGCGCTGCTGCTCGCCACCTGAGAGCTGCGCGGGGAAGTGATCGAGCCTGGCGGCCAGGCCCACCAGGCCGAGCGCATCCGCGGGGCTCATGGGCGTCGCGGTGAGCGATGTCACAAGCTCGACGTTCTCGCGTGCCGTCAGGCTCGGCACGAGGTTGTAGAACTGGAACACGAACCCCACGTGCTCGCGCCGGTAGCGGGTCACAGCCTCGTCCGTCGCGTGCGCGAGGTCGAGCCGGGGACCGCCCTCGGCCGCCGCGAACGTGACTTCACCGGCGCTGGGGCGATCGAGGCCGCCGAGGATGTTGAGCAGCGTCGACTTGCCGGAACCGGAAGGCCCCAGCAGCACGAGCAGCTCGCCACGTCCCACCTCGAGGTCGACGCCGCGCAGCGCGTGCACCGCTGCCGCGCCCTGACCGTATGTCTTGCCCAGCCCGCGGATCCGGAATACCGGCACGGGCCGCGCCTCAGCCGAGCCAGGACCGGGCGTTACGGAACATGCGCATCCAGCCCGAATACTCGCCGCCCGGGGGCAACCAGGAGTTCTGCACCCTGCGGAACACACGTTCGGGATGCGGCATGGCGATCGTCACGCGACCGTCGGTACTGCACAACGCCGCGAGGCCGCCGGGGGAACCGTTGGGGTTGGCCGGATAGGTCGAGGCCGGCACGCCCGCCCGCTCCACGTAGCGCAGCGCGACCGTGCCCGAGGCCTCGCACGCGGCCGCGTGTGCGGCGTCGGCGAACTCGGCGCGCCCCTCGCCGTGGGCCACGGCGATCGGCAACACCGAGCCGGCCATGCCCGCGAACAGCAGAGACGGGGAAGACTGGATCTCCACCAGCGTCGTGCGGCCCTCGAACTGCTCGCTGCGATTGCGTACGAAGCGCGGCCAGTGCGCGGTCCCGGGGATGATCGAGGCCAGGGCCGACATCATCTGGCAGCCGTTGCAGATACCGAGCGCGAAGCGGTCCGATCGGCCGAAGTAATCCGCGAACTGGTCACGCAGTCGCTCGTTGAAGAGGATCGACTTCGCCCACCCCTCGCCGGCGCCGAGCACGTCACCGAAAGAGAACCCGCCACAGGCGACGAGCCCCTGGAAGGCGTCCAGCGCGCGGCGGCCGGAGATCAGGTCGCTCATGTGCACGTCGTGCGCCTCGAACCCCGCGCTGTCGAACACGGCCGCCATCTCCGACTGGCTGTTGACCCCCTGCTCGCGCAGGATCGCCACGCGCGGACGCGCACCCCGCGCCACGAACGGCGCCGCGGTATCGTGCTGCGGGTCGAAGGTCAGCGATTCGACCAGGGGCGGCCTCGAGAGACAGGTCTCGGTCGCGCGCTCCTCGGCCGCCGAGGCCGCGTCGTCGCGCAGCCCGCGCATCCGGAACGATGTCTCGGACCACGCGGCGCGCAAGGCCTCCCACGGCTGGTCGATGCCGGAATCGCCCGCCTGGATGCGAACCCGGCCGGTCGCCGCATCCGGACGGCCGATCCGCGCCGCAAGGGCGCCCAGCCCGTGCGACACGAGCACCGACTCCACGCGCGCCAGGTCAGCGGCACGGACCTGGATCACCACTCCGAGTTCCTCCGCGAACAGCGCGGCAAGGCCCGCGCCGCGCACACCGGGCAGCTCGACCTCGAGGCCGCAATGGCCGGCGAATGCCATCTCGAGCAGGGTGACCACCAGGCCGCCATCGGAACGGTCGTGGTACGCGAGCACAAGGTCGTCGCGGCGCAGATCCGCAAGCGCCGCGGCGAGCGCGCGCAACCGGGCGGGGTCGTCCAGGTCGGGCGGCTCGTCACCCAGCATCCCCCAGCACTGCGCCAGGACCGAGCCACCGAGCCGGTCGCGGCCCCCGCCGAGGTCGATCCGCAGCAGCACGGTCTCGCCAACGTCGGTCCGCAACTGCGGCGTCCAGGTGCGTCGCACGTCACCCACGGGCGCGAAGGCGGAGACGACCAGCGACACGGGAGCCACCACGGCGCGCTGCCCGTTAGCATCGCGCCACGCAGTGCGCATCGAGAGGGAGTCCTTGCCGACCGGGATCGCGATGCCGAGCGCCGGGCAGAGCTCCTCGCCCACCGCGTGCACGGTGGCGTAGAGCGCGGCGTCCTCGCCGGGTTCACCGCAGGCCGCCATCCAGTTGGCCGAGAGCCGGACGCTGGCCAGCGAGGGCACGTCGGCTGCCAGCAGGTTGGTCAACGCCTCGCCGATCGCCAGGCGCCCGGAAGCGGGCGCGTCGAGCAGCGCAACCGGGCTGCGCTCGCCCATGGCCATCGCCTCGCCGGCAACCCCGAAGTAATCCGCAACCGTCACCGCGACGTCCGAGACAGGGACCTGCCACGGCCCGACCATCTGATCGCGGGAGATCATGCCGCCGACGCTGCGATCGCCGATCGTCACCAGGAAGCCCTTGTCCGCGACCGCGGGAAAGCGCAGCACCCGGTCGATGGCCTCGCGCAGGTCGAGGGCCTCGGGCCGGAACGGCCGGCGCGACGGCTCGACGGTCGCGACGTCACGCGTCATGCGCGGCGCCTTGCCGAGCAGCACCTCGAGCGGCATGTCCACGGGCTCGCTCCCCAGCAGGCTGTCGCGCACCACGAGGCGACCGTCCCCGGTCAGCGTGCCGATCACGGCGAAGGGACAGCGTTCCCGCTGGCACAGCGCCTCGAATGACGCCAGCCGGTCGGCGCCGACCACGAGCACGTAGCGCTCCTGCGATTCGTTGCACCACAGCTCCATCGGCGACATGCCCGGCTCGTCGCTCGGGATCGCCCGAAGGTCGATGATCGCGCCGCGACGACTGTGCGCCACGGCCTCGGGAACGGCGTTTGACAGGCCACCCGCGCCGACATCGTGGATCAGCAGGATGGGATTGCCGTCGCCCAGCGCCCAGCAGCCGTCGATCACCTCCTGCGCACGGCGCTGCATCTCGGGGTTGCCGCGTTGAACCGACGCGAAATCGAGGTCGGCCGACGACACGCCCGCGCCCACCGAGGATGCGGCGCCGCCACCTAGCCCGATCAGCATCGACGGCCCCCCGAGCACCACGACCTTCGCTCCGACCGGGCAATCATGCTTGTGTACGTGTGCGCGGCGGATGTTGCCGAGGCCGCCCGCGATCATGATGGGCTTGTGGTAGCCGCGCACCCTGCCCGGTGCGGCCCCGGGCTCCGCCAGCTCGAAGTTGCGGAAATACCCGCAGATGCCCGGCCGGCCGAATTCGTTGTTGAACGCCGCGGCACCCAGCGGCGCCTCGAGCATGATCTCGAGCGGCGACGCGATCCGCTCCGGCTTGGCCGCGTCGCCCTCCCAGGGCTGCCCGCAGTCGGGGATGCGCAGGTGGGACACGGAGAACCCCACCAGCCCGGCCTTCGGCTTGGCGCCGATGCCCGTCGCGCCCTCGTCGCGGATCTCGCCGCCCGAGCCGGTCGAGGCACCCGGAAAGGGGGAGATCGCGGTCGGGTGGTTGTGTGTCTCGACCTTCATGAGGATGTCGATGGGCTCGGCGTGCGAACGGTAGATGCCATCCTCCGGATCGGGGAACCAGCGCCGACCGTCGACGACGCCCTCGATGACCGCCGCGTTGTCTCGGTAGGCCGACAGCACCCCTCCGGGACTGCACGCGTGCGTGTTGCGGATCATCGCGAACAGCGACTTTTCGCGCGGCTCGCCGTCGATGCTCCATTGCGCGTTGAAGATCTTGTGCCTGCAGTGCTCGGAGTTGGCCTGCGCGAACATCATCAGCTCGACGTCCGTCGGGTCCCGTGCCAGCGCACGGAACGCCTCGAGGAGGTAGTCGATCTCGTCGGCGGAAAGCGCGAGTCCAAGCTCGCGGTCTGCCGCCTCGAGCGCGACGCGACCGCCGCCGAGCGGGATCCGGCGCAGCGGGCGGGCAGCCTCGCCATGGAACAACGCCTCCGCACCCTCGCCATGCGTCAGCACGGCCTCCGTCATGCGGTCATGGAGCACGGCGGCGATGTCGCGGATTTCCGCTGCCGAGAGCGCCGGGTCGGCACCCAGGATGTGCTCCACACCGCGCTCTAGCCGCCGCACGGCGGCGAGACCGCAGACCCGCGCGATGTCCGTGGCCTTGCTCGACCAGGGGGAGATCGTGCCGGGGCGCGGCACGACCCAGAGCGCAACCGCTGACGGCGCGGACGACACGTCATCGATGGTGTCGCGCGGCCCGTAGCGCAGGAGTTGCTCGAGTCGAACCGACTCCTCCGTGGTCAGCTCACGCGCGAGATCGGCGAGATGCAGCCAGCGCGAGCGCAGGAAAGTGATACGCGGAACCCGGCTTCGCAGGCGCTCGAGCAGCTTGGCGGAGCGGAAGGCAGAAAGCGCGGCCGACCCGCGGACGATGAGCACGCCGGGCCTACTTGCCGGGGCCCGCGTCGCCAGGCGACGGCGGGTACATGGGCATCGGGAACTGGGCGACGTTGGTGCCCTCGTAGCTGGTGATCTTGCTCACGCCCTGCTTCTTGACCTCGTCGATGCGCAGCACTGCATGCAGCGGCAGGAAGCTGCGCTTGACCCCGGCGAACTCGGACTTGACGCGTTCCTCGCCCGGATCGAGCACCACGCTCGAGCGCTCGCCGAACACCAGCTCCTCGACCTCGATGAATCCGAAGAGCTCCCCGTGGCTCACCCTGCGGGCGTAGATCTCGTAGACCTTGCCCTGGTTGAGGAACAGGATCTTGAAAATGTGACTTGCGGCCATCGGGAGGTAGCAACCGGTTGATAAGTTGGCGGCATTATACGGTCGTCGACCCTCTGGACATGGCCCTACGCCTTCGGATCGTCAGCGCGCACCGCAGAGCGCTCGGCTCACGCAGCACGGTCATTCTCGGGCCCTCTGGCGGCAGCATCGGCCGCGCCGCGGACAATGACCTGGTGCTCCCCGACCGGTCGCTGTTCGTCTCGGGGCACCACGCCCGGGTCAGCTTCCGCGAGGATCGCTATTTCCTCGAGGACACCAGCACCAACGGCACCTGGGTCAACGATGACGAGGCGCCTCTGCCGCGCCGCAAGGCCGTCGAGCTCAACGACGGCGATATCCTGCGCTTCGGCGACTATCACGTGCTCGTCTCGCTCGATCCGGTCGGAGCCGATCGAGCCGAGCGGACCGCTGCACTCGCCGTGGAGCAAGCCCTGCTCCTGGATGCGGAGGTCGCGCCGCTGTCCCCGGGTCCGGCCCTCGAGCTCGAGGAGCCGATGGTTCGCGGGGCGATGGCTTCCAGCGGCAGCTTCAGGATTGGCAACGCTTTCGGCCAGGCGGTGGTGGTGCCGTTCCTGGCCGTACCAACGACCGACGGCGCCGAGCTGCCCCCTGCCCCCGATGACTCCGGCTTGATCGCTGCGCGCCGGCTGGAGCGCCTGCAGCGCGCCGCCGAGCGCGAGGAAATCCCGCTCGAGGACGGGCCTTGCCGCCCCGGCCTCGAGGCACTGGCACGTGGTGCGGGAATCGAGCCGGCGCGGTTGCGCGGAGCCTCGGCAGCGGAGACCCTGCAACTCGCGGGCCGGCTGCTGCGCGAAACCCTCGTGGGGCTCAAGGACCTCGACCTCAGGCGTTCGGAAGCGCGACGTCGCGCGGGCCTCAGTGAGCGACCTGGCCCGACCGATGCCGTGACCCCGAGTCTCGAATGGAATACCGAGGAACTGCTCGGCCGCCTGCTCTTCGCGGGTGAGGGCCGCCGTCCCGAACCCGGCCTGTGGCTGCGCCAGCAGTTCGAGTCACTGCGCCGCCACGACGAAGCGCTGGACGCGGCATCACGCGCTGCCTTCCTGCAGGTGGTTGGCCAGTTGGAGCCGCGCGAACTGGAGGAGCGATTCAGCACCGAGACCGGGCGTCGCGGCAGGCCTGGCTCCGGCTCTCCGGCCTGGGAGCTCTACCGCGAGTTCTATCGGAGCCTGCTCGATGGGCAGGCCGCCGGGGCGCTGCCCCACGCCTACTCAGAGGCTCATGCGCAGGCCTACGCCGACCGGGTAGGACGCCGCGCTGCCGGGGAATAAGTGGCGGAGAGGGTGTCCGCCGACGAAGTGTAGCACCCCGGCGCATCGCATTGCATTTTCCCCAA
>CAZPAJ010000042.1:0-15170 GCA_964584625.1 uncultured Acidibacter sp. | reverse complement strand
CGGCGACTACTTCAAGCGTGACGCCATCCGCTACGCCTGGGAGTTCGTCACCGGCACGCTGCAGCTCGACCCGCAGCGCCTCTGGGTCACGGTCTACCGCGACGACGACGAGGCCGCCGACATCTGGCTCAACGAGATCGGCGTCTCCCCCGAGCGCTTCACGCGCATGGGCGAGAAGTCGAACTTCTGGGCGATGGGCGACACCGGGCCCTGCGGTCCCTGCAGCGAGATCTTCTACGACCACGGCCCCCACATCCCCGGCGGGCCGCCGGGCTCGCCCGACGAAGACGGCGACCGCTACACCGAGATCTGGAACCTCGTGTTCATGCAGTACGAGCGCTCGCCCGACGGCACGCTCACGCCGTTGCCCAAGCCCTCGGTCGACACCGGCGCCGGCCTGGAGCGGCTCTCGGCGGTCATGCAGGGCGTGCCGAACAACTACGACATCGATCTCTTCCGCAGCCTGATGCAGGCGGCCGCCGCGCTCGCCGGCACCACCGACCTCACCAACCCCTCGCTGCGCGTGATCGCCGATCACATCCGCGCCTGCACGTTCCTGATCGTCGACGGCGTGCTGCCCTCCAACGAGGGGCGGGGCTACGTGTTGCGCCGCATCATCCGCCGCGCGATCCGCCACGGCCACAAGCTCGGCATCGAGGGCGCGTTCTTCCACAAGCTCGTGGCGCCGCTCGAGCAGCAGATGGGCGCGGCCTACCCGGAGCTCACCGCCGGCCGCGACCTCGCCACGCGCGTGCTCGCGCAGGAAGAAGAGCGCTTCGCCGAGACGCTGAACACGGGCATGACGCTGCTGGCCGAGGCCATCGGCGCGCTCGAGTCCCGGGGCGGCAAGGTCATCGACGGCGAGACCGTGTTCCGGCTCTACGACACCTACGGTTTCCCGGCCGACCTCACCGCCGACGTCGCCCGCGAGCGCGGGCTGGCGATCGACCAGGCCGGCTTCGAGGCCGCCATGGAAGCCCAGCGCGAGCGCGCCCGCGCCGCCAGCCGCTTCGGCGTCGACCTCCGGGCCGGCGCGCAGTTCGACGTTGGCACCGCGTTCCTCGGCTACGAGTCCACCCGTGCCGAAGGCCGCGTCGTCGCGCTGCTGCGCGGCGGTGAGCGTGTCGACGCCCTGAACCCGGGCGAGGAGGGCGAGGTCATCCTCGACCGTACCCCCTTCTACGCCGAGTCGGGCGGCCAGGTCGGCGACGCGGGCGAGCTGCAGGCCAACGGCATCCGGTTCGTCGTGGCCGACACCCGCAAGCGCGGCGCCGCCTTCTCGCACGTGGGTACGCTCTCTGCGGGCACGATCCCGCTGCGCGAGGGCATGACGCTCGACGCCCGCGTCGACGCCGTGCTGCGCCAGGCCACCGCGCTCAACCACTCGGCCACGCACCTGCTGCACGCCGCGCTGCGCGAGGTGCTCGGCACCCACGTCCAGCAGAAGGGCTCGCTGGTCGCGCCCGACCGGCTGCGCTTCGACTTCTCGCACTTCCAGGCCGTCACACCCGAGGAACTTCGCCGCATCGAGCGCCGCGTCAACGAGCAGGTGCGCGCCAACGCCGACGCCGAGACCCGCGAGATGAGCTACGACGCCGCCGTGGCGGCCGGCGCCATGGCGCTGTTCGGCGAGAAATACGAGTCCACCGTGCGCGTGCTGCGCATCGGCGACTTCTCGATGGAGCTCTGCGGCGGTACCCACGTACGCCGCGCCGGCGACATCGGCCTGTTCCGCATCGTCAGCGAGGGTGGCGTGGCCGCCGGCGTACGCCGCATCGAGGCGGTCACCGGCGCCGTGGCGCTCCAGCACGCCGAGGCCAGCGACGCCCTGCTGCGCGAGGTGGCCGGTCTCGTGCGCGGCAGCAACGCCGAGGTTGCTGCCAAGGTGCGCGACGCGCTCGATCGCATCCGCCAGCTCGAGAAGGAAAACCGCTCGCTGAAGGACAAGCTCGCCTCGGGGCAGGGCACCGACCTCGCCGCGGGCGCGGTGGCCGTGGCCGGCGCGCAGGTCGTCGCCACCACGATCGAGGGCGCCGACGCGGGCGCGTTGCGCAACGCGGTCGACCAGCTCAAGGAGCGGCTCAAGTCCGCCGTCATCGTGCTCGCCTCGGTCGAGCCCGGCGGCAAGGTCGTGCTGGTGGCTGGCGTCACCGCCGATCTCACCGCGCGGATCCGCGCGGGTGAACTCGTCGGCAACGTTGCCTCACAGGTCGGCGGCCGCGGCGGTGGCCGCCCGGACTTCGCCCAGGCGGGCGGCACGAATGCCGAGGCGCTGCCGGACGCGCTGGCCTCCGTGGTGCCGTTCGTCCAGGCCAAGCTGGGCGGCTGATCGCCCCGGGTGAAGGCGGATCAGCCCCTGGGTTTCCACGAGACGGTCGATCGCGCTATTTCGGAAAACCGCGGGATGGACGGCCCTGAGGGATTCTTCTATCGTCGCTCGAGCGGTGCCAGGGAGGGTCGCTCATGCTCATTCTGACGAGGCGGGTCGGCGAAACAGTGATGATCGGCACCGAGGTCACCGTCACGGTGCTCGGCGTCAAGGGCAACCAGGTCCGTCTCGGCATCAACGCCCCGAAGGACGTCGCCGTGCACCGCGAGGAGATCTTCGAGCGCATCAAGGCCGAGCAGGACGTGGGCGGCTCCTCGTCGGTGGCCAACGGCAGCGGCCATTCCCACCACGCGCAGGACTGACCGCCTGCGGGTCCGGTCCGCCCCCCGGGCGCACGACCGCGTTTTGACCTCCCAGCACCCCGGCCCGTATCATGAACGCCCCGCCGGCTTCGGCGGGCTGACCTGATTCCAGGCAGACCGGAGAGATGGCCGAGTGGTCGAAGGCGCACCCCTGCTAAGGGTGTAAGGGTCAAAAGCCCTTCGAGGGTTCGAATCCCTCTCTCTCCGCCAGATCCCGAAGACCAACCTCTCGGGTTGGATCTCCTCTCCGCCCATCGAGCCCACGATCAAGCCTGTGTCGCCCCTGGATGGGCGTCGGCTCAATCCACTTTCACGCGGCGCAGCCGCAGCGCGTTTCCGATCACGCTCACCGAGGACAGGGTCATCGCCGCCGCGGCCACGACCGGCGAGAGCAGGAGCCCAAAGACGGGATAGAGGGCACCCGTCGCGAGGGGAATGCCTGCGACGTTGTAGGCGAAGGACAGGAACAGGTTCTGGCGGATGTTGCGGAGGGTGGCAAGCGAGAGCCGACGGGCGCGAACGATGCCCATCAGGTCCCCCCTCAGCAGCGTCACGCCGGCGCTCTCGATCGCCACGTCGGTGCCGCTGCCCATGGCGATGCCCACCTCGGCAGCCGCCAGGGCCGGGGCATCGTTCACCCCGTCTCCGACCATCGCCACGACGCGACCCTCGCTGCGAAGACGCTGCACGATGCGCGCCTTGTCCTCCGGGAAGACCTCCGCCATCACCTCGGCGATGCCCAGTTGCCTCGCCACGGCCTGCGCAGTGGTCTGGCTGTCCCCGGTGAGCATCACGATGCGCACGCCCGCCTCGCGCAGGGTTTGCAGCGCGGCGGGCGTCGTCGCCCTGAGCGGATCGGCCACCGCCACGAAACCCGCGAGCGTGCCGTTCAGGCCCACGAAGATCACGGTGGCAGACTGCGCGCGCTGCGCCTCCGCGGGCCCTTCGAGCGGTGTCACGTCGATCCCATGCTCGGCGAGGAACCGGGCGGCACCGCTCACCACCGCCGTGTCGCCTGCGGTGCCCAGGATCCCCTTGCCGACGGGCGAGTCGAAACCCGTGACCTCGGCCATCGGCAGCCGGCGCTGCTGCGCAGCCGCCACCACGGCCGCGGCCAGCGGATGCTCGCTGGCACGCTCTACGCTCGCCAGCGCGGCGAGGATCTGCTCCGGTGAGAACCCGGGGGCGGCCTCGATGTGCACCACCTGGGGCTTGCCTTCGGTCAGGGTGCCCGTCTTGTCCACCACCAGGGTGTCGACTTTCGCCAGGCGCTCCAGCGCTTCGGCGTCGCGGATCAGCACGCCGTGCTGGGCGCCTCGGCCCATGCCGACCATGATGGACATGGGCGTGGCCAACCCCAGTGCGCAGGGGCAGGCGATGATGAGAACCGTCACGGCAGTGATCAGGGCGTGCGGAAGCGCGGGGCTCGGACCCCACAGCATCCAGGCGGCGAAGGTGAGCGTGGCGACGCCGATGACCGCGGGCACGAACCAGCCTGCGACCGTGTCGGCGATGCGCTGGATGGGCGCCCGGCTGCGCTGGGCGGCCGCCACCCTTTGCACGATCTGCGACAGCAGGGTGTCGGCGCCGACTCTCTCGGCCCGCATCACGAAGCCACCCGCCCGGTTAATGGTGCCGGCGGTGACCTTCGCACCGGGTGTCTTGGCGATCGGCATCGACTCGCCGGTCACCATCGACTCGTCCAGGGTCCCATGGCCGTCGGTGAGTTCGCCGTCGACGGGCACCTTCTCGCCCGGGTGCACGCGCAGCCGTTCACCCACCTGGATCGACTCGATCGATACGGTCTCGTCGCGGCCCGCGGCAGACACCCGAACCGCCGTCCGCGGCGCGAGGTCCAGCAGCGCCTTGATGGCGCCCGAGGTCTTCTCCCGCGCCCTGAGTTCAAGCACCTGTCCGAGCAGCACCAGCACCGTGATGACCGCCGCGGCCTCGAAATAGATCGCGACCGTGCCGTCCGGGCCGCGCAATTCCGGCGGAAACACACCCGGTGCGAGCGTCCCGAACAGGCTGTAGGTCCAGGCCGCAGCCGTGCCCATCGCGATGAGCGTGAACATGTTGAGGCTGCGATGCCTGATCGAGGCCCAGCCCCGCACCAGGAAGGGCCAGCCTGCCCACAGCACCACCGGCGTGCCCAGCGCCAGCTGGATCAGGTTGGAGGCTTGCGGATCCACCACGTGCCCGATGCCGGGCACGTGTCTCCCCATCTCCAGCGCCACGATCGGCAGCGAGAGCAGGAGGCCGATCAGGAACCGCCGGGTCATGTCCCGCAATTCAGGGCTGGTGCCGGTCTCCGTGGCGGCCACGACCGGCTCGAGGGCCATTCCGCAGATCGGGCAAGTCCCGGGCCCCGCCCGCCGGACCTGGGGATGCATGGGGCAGGTGTGCTCCCGCGCAAAATGCCCGGGCTGTGCGTGATCCATCGCGGGTGGTGACCGGGTGCTGTCGCTGCCGCGGATCATGGCGCCTGCGCTCACGGCGCCGCGGTGGCTTCCCGCTCGACCATCATCCGCATCATCTCCTCCAGCATGGTCACGCGCTGCTCCATCTGCTTGTGCATGCCCATGGTGCCGGCCATGCCTGCGCCACGCATCCGTTGCATCATGGCCATGCCCGACCGCATCAGCGCCATGTGCTCGTCCAGCAGTGCCGCGCGCTCTGCCGGGGTTTTCGCTTCCCGCATTCTTTGCTGCATGTCCTGCATGGCTTTGATCTGGCGATCGAACGCCTCAGGCGTCGTGGTCGCGCGGGGAACCGGTGCAGGCGCCGTCTCTGCAGCGGCATGCCGGGCGGCGTGATGGGCCGTGTGATCGTCGTCGGCCTGCTGTGCCGGGGTCGCCGCGCAGCCGGCGATGACCGCAATGGTCAAGGTTGTGACGAGGGCTCTGCTAAGCATGATGGCGTCCCTCTGGTGTGTCGGTCGCGATACCGGGTTTGTCGGACCCACTCTCCTTGGATCCGCCGCAACCCGATAAGTTCAGCGCTGCATGGACGGGTCGAGTGCGTTGACCCTGAGGCGCGCGCTGCAGCGGCAGTTTGTGCGGTGGCCTCATCAGGTCTCCCAGAGCGTGAGGGAGACCACCAGGAAGTGACGGATGCCACGCCGTGCGATGCGGCGTTGACGTAAAGTCATCGTCCACCGACACGAACAGCCCGATGAAGCGTCGGAACGGAGACCAACGAGAGAGCGGATGGTGGCCGGCATGGCGACGCTGGGTCGGCAGGCCGTCACCGCGATTGTCGAGCCGTGCGGAGAGCGGAAATGAAGGTCAGTCAATGGCTGGGGTCAATTTTTGTTTTGGCTAACCTGGCCTTGGTCGTCTATTTCGCGATCGATCTGAACGCGATTGAAATTCCGAATGTCATTTCGTACGCGAGTCTGGCAATAACGCTTGCGGCCTCCCTTGCGTATTATTTTCTTGCCGGTAGCGATTCCAGTGGTGTCGCGCAATTCGGCATTGTGCTTTTGCTGTCCCTCAACGCGCTTGGCCACAATGCCAACTTCCTGGTTTCACGAGCGTATCAAGGGCAGTACGTGGTGACCCACGCACGGTCCACTTCGAACTTCCGGCAGGCTTGGCGTGTGCAGCTCGATGGCGGAAAAGAAATCAAGCTTCTGGTTGACGACCCTTCTTCGGAAGATGACGTGACGCTCGATTTGCGGAAAGGCCTGTTCGGTGTGTATTTCGGAAACTGGCGCCAAGCGCGTTGAATTCCCGATCGTGGTCAAAGCGCAGTCCATGACCTCCCATGCCGCCTGACTCGCCCCTGAAGGCTCGCCCGTTGCGGAATCCAGGGCCGTCGCTCGACGAGCAAATCCAGCGCGAGGTCGAGGAGGGCGTGCCCGGGTCAGGGTCTCGGGTGACGAGGTGTGGGTGGGCAATCGGGTTCCCGAGCGCAATCCCGTCACCCAGGTGCGAGCTGCTGCGAAGTGGCTCGATGGGCTGCTGCGTGAGTCGACCGGGAGGGTTTTCCAGGCGCGGGGCGTCGTTGCGTTTCCAGGTTGGTTCGTCGAACACGAGGGGCGGCGTGGCGACGTCTGGGTGCTAGAGCCCAAGGCGCTGGCGGCCTACCACCTCTCGCGTTACGTCAGGGCCAGCGAGGCGGAATCCCGCTAGGTGTTCCGCGACGGCGGCCGCCCCAACTGTGGACTTGATCAAGGACGGCGTCGCGCGGAGCCGCCACGCTGCAGTCATGTCTGTTGCCACCGCACCCTCCGCAACCTCATTGCACTGCCCCAAGTGCCGCGACGTCGAGCTCGTGCCTGCGCCGAGCCCCGATCGCCGCTTCCGGCTCGACAGCTGCCCGCGTTGCCGCGGCCTGTGGTTCGACGGCAGCGAGCTCGGTGGCACATTGGGCGCCGCTGGCGGCGTCGATCGCGTGCCGCGGTTCGCGCTCGAGCGCAAGGGCATGGCCTGCCCGCGCTGCCGCGTGAACCTGTTCGAGTACGCGTTCCCGGGCACCGAGGTGCTGGTCGACGGCTGCCGGCGATGCCACGGTGCCTGGCTGGACCAGGCGGAGTGGGCGCAGATCCGCTCGGCGATCTCGCGCAAGGGCGAGGTGACCTGCCCGCGCTGCAAGGCCGTGCAGGCGGCGTCCGTGTCCTGCATGCAGTGCGGCGTCGTGTTCGAGAAATTCGAGCAGCGGCAGCAGGCGGTTGCCGAGGATCGCGCTGAGCTCGCGCGCCGCACCGATGAGCTCTTCTCCGGGGCCTCGGGCTTCCGGATCCGCCAGCGCGTCGAGTGGGTCGAGATCCTCTCGCCGTTCGAGCGCGCCAACCGCTACGACGTGATGGTACTCGGCGCGCGCAACCAGGCCTGCGAGGTTCGCGAGGTGAGCCGCTCGGTGCTCAACTTCCTCGGGCGCCAGCTGCTCGGCAACGCGCGCGCCGCGACGCTGTCGCTGCAGGTGGACGGCGGCGAGGTGCTGGTGAGGATGGAGAAGCGGTTCCGCCTCTACTTCCACCGCCTCGAGGTGTCTGGCCCCAACGGCGAGGCCCTCGGCGTGGTCCGGCGCCGTTTCGAGCTGCTGCGCAGCCGCTTCGAGATCCTCGACCCCCGCGGGCGGCCGCTGTTCGAGGTGAAGGGGCCGATCTTCTACATGCCCTTCATCGACCACGTCTACCGCTTCCGGCGCGATGGCAAGGAGGTCGGGCAGATGCTCAAGAAGTGGCGCGGCATCCTGCGCGAGCACTTCACCGACGGCGATGCGTTCAATTCGACGGTCGACCGCTCGCTGCCGGTCGCCGAGAAGATCCTGCTGTTCGCCGCCGTCTTCCTGATCGACTTCGGCCGCTACGAGGCGAACAACGGCTGAGGTTGGCCTCGCCGCCGCGCGCCTGGCTGACGCATACTCTCGGGACTTCCACCGGAGCATGACACGTGACGCAATCGAAGACGCGCAGGGACTTCCTTTCCAACGCCGGCGCCGGCACGGTTGGTGTGCTGACGGCCTCGCTGCTGGGCAGCGTCCAGGCCTCTGCCGCGACGCCGGCCAAGGGCAAGCCCTCGGGCAAGCTGGACCTCGAGGATCCCCGCCAGCGCTTCGAGGCCACGGTCAAGATGCGCGGCTCGCTCGCCGACGGGCCGGTACACACCTTCGTGCGCCTGCACATCTATGGTTATGCCCACGAGGGCAACCTCGTGCCGTTCTTCTCGATGAACAACTTCGCCGTAAACGTCTGGAAGAGGCTGCCGAACGGCAACCATGCGGTGCAGGTGTTCGAGTGTGGCGTCTACACCGTCTTCGACTCCTACGATGTCCTCACAGAGTGGACCAACCCCTTCACCGGCGAACTGCGCAAGGTGCACCAGTTCCGTTCCGGGCCGTTGAACGTCGAGTTCAGCCCGGAGGGCATCAAGGCGGGGCCCGAGACCACGGTCAAGCCGCGCGCTATGGCGACCGAGCTCATCGAGGACTCGGTGATCGCAACCACGCAGTCGTCGTTCCAGTTCCCG
This sequence comes from uncultured Acidibacter sp., assembly GCA_964584625.1. Lineage (GTDB taxonomy): Bacteria > Pseudomonadota > Gammaproteobacteria > Steroidobacterales > Steroidobacteraceae > UBA964. The sequence continues at coordinate 6,504 of CAZPAJ010000042.1, read as the reverse complement.
TCGCCGTTCCAGCCCGATGAATTCCCGCAGGAGAGCCCCGGAAAGCTCTTCTACTGGGACTCGCACGCCACGCACACCTCGCCGCTCGAGGCGGTGCTCGATCCCGGGGTGGCGAGCGCGCCGGCGCACATCGCGATGACCAACCTCGTGTCGTGGAGCCCGTGGCTTGCAATGTCGCAGCGCGCGGGCCGCACCTACGGCCGCGGCATCGGTCGCAAGGTGGCCAGCGCGCAGGCGTTGCCCGCGCCGGTCCTGAAGAGCGTGGAGCAGTACATGCCGCAGGTACTCGACATCTCGAAATGGGGCCCGGCCTACGACGACATCGCCGACTACAAGGAAATCGTGAAGTCGGGGCGGCGCTGAGCCTCTCCATGGCTCTCTGGACCTACCGCCGCCGCTTCTCGCTCGACGATCAGTCCTTCTGTGTCGAAATCGAGGCCGGTCTCTCCCGGGTCAACAGCCGTGTGCTCTCTGGCGGGCGCCTGCTGGCCGAGGACTCCACCTTCATCGGCGGCGGCGAGTACCGCAACCACCTCCTGCAGGTCACGTTGCCCGACGGGCGTGCGCTGGAGGTCGAGGCCGGCCCTCCGGCCTGGTACACCTACGGCATCGCGGTTCGCCTCGACGGCAGCCTGTTCCACGAGAGCCACCCGGGCCGTGCCCTGAAGTGGCCCGCCTGGGCCACGGGTGGCGCGGCCTCCTCCGCGGAGGCGCAGACACCCGAGGCGCGCGCTGCGTTCGAGGCCGCGGCCCGCGAGGACTCGGCGCGCTGGCAGCGCAACAAACCCTCGATCCTCGTCGACATCGGCCTCGGCATCCTGTTCTTCGCGGTGGCCAAGCTGACCGGCAGCCTCACGACCGCGGCGCTCGTGGGCGCCGGCGCGGGCCTCGCGCTGTTCGTGGTGCAGCGTTTCGTCAAGGCCGACCTGCTCGGCGGGTTCGCGGTGTTCGGGATCGTGGTGCTGCTGCTGTCGGCGTCGTTTGCATGGGTCTTCGAGGACGACTGGGCGGTCAAGATGCGCAGCACGATCGTCGGTTCGCTGGTCGCGCTCGTCATGCTGTCCGACGGGTTCTTCAACGCGGGCCGCTACTTCGGCGGCCGGATCCAGCGCTACATGCCCGTGCCGCTCGACCCTCGGCGCTTCTCGGTTGGCATGGGCGTGCTCGGGCTGGTGATGGCCGCGGTCAACTACGCCGTGGCCACCTGGACCACGGGTGACGTCTGGCTCTGGTACACCACCTTCGGCGACACCGTGCTCAGCGTGCTGCTGGTGTTCGGTGTCATGCAATACGCACAGGTTCGCGACGGCGGGCGCGCCTGAGCCTCAGTCGGCTTTCCACCAGGCCGGCAGGGCGTACAGGCGGTCCAGGGCGCGTTGCGCGCGACCGAGGGTGCGTTGGCGCGCCCGCTCGTCGATGGCGAGCAGCCGGCCCAGTTCCCTGGATTCGCGCGCGGCGATCGCCCTGTCGTTCAGGTCACCGAGGCAGTCTTGCAGGGTGGTCAGCGTCCTCGACATCCTGGCCCGTCGCCTGCGCGCCATCTCCCCGGGAAAGACGGCTGCGAGGAAGTCGGTAGCGTAGCGGAGCTTCTTGACGTCGATCCGCAGCGCGTGGCGTGCCGCATCGTCCATCGCGGCGAGGTCGTGGCCATGCCGGAGCAGCCTGCGTCGTCGGCGGGACAACGCCTGCGCCGCGAACGAGTCCAGGGGGCGTCTCGCCTCGTCGAGGGCCTCGATCCAGGTGGCGCAGTGCAGGAGCAGCGTCTGGAACGGCAGCCCGGCGAGCATCTGCGCGGCGGCTTGCGTCGCCGCGCGTTGCCGGGCCGCGAGCTGCGCCATGGCTTCCGTGGCATCCTGCCCCCCGGCCTTCGCTGCATCGGCGAGCAGCGCGGCGCGGACGTGCAGGTCGCGGGCCGGGGCGAGCGCCGAGGCGGCAGCCTTGAACCCGTCGCGCAGCAGATTCGCCGCCTCGTCGCTCGAGACCTTGCGGAAGAGGCTCATGGCCGCACGCAAACGGCGGATGGCCACGCGGGTCTGGTGTACGGCCTTGGGGGACCCGTCGGCGATCACCTGCGGATAGGCCGCAACCACCTGCACGAGGCAGCGCCACGCGATGCACTGGAGTCCGCGGGCCGCATCCATGCCAGGCCGAATCCGCGTGGGAGTGCTGCGAAGCCGTTCCGCGACCGCAGCCAGCCCTGCACCCGGGTCATCCGGGCACTGGCGCGATTCCCTCGGGCGGCGGATGGGTCTGTCCATGGCCGTGGGCTGCTATGCTCGCCTCACGATACACGAAGTGCGACGTCATCCGGATTCTTCGCAGGCATACGGTGTCCAAGGGGTCTTCGATCGCGATGTCGGTGCTCGGCACCGAATCGATCGAGCGCTTCCTCGAATTCTACGAGGGGCAGCTCGGCATGCAGGCCTCGCCCATCGAGACCCTCGGTGGCCCATTCTTTGAGCGCCACTGGGGTCTTCCTCCGGGCAGCACGGCGCGCGCGGTGCTGCTCTCGGTGGGGGGCTCGCCGGTGGGGCGCGTGCTCGGCCTGCAGTTCAGCGCGGAGCATCCGCGGCCGCTGACGGACGGTTCCCGCGGGCCGTTCATCGGCTACTGGAACCTCAACTTCTACGTCGATCGCATCGTCGAGGCCTGCGCGGAGCTCGAGGCCCGCGGCTTCCGGTTCTGGTCGAAGCCGACGCAGCATGCGGTGGCCGGCGGCGCCGGGGCACCGGTCGAGGCGATCTTCCTCGGACCCGACGACGTCGCGATCAACCTCGTGCAGCTCGACGACCGCCCGGGCTCGGCCATCGGCGAGATCTACCGCGAGACGGCGCATCTGCCGCGCAGCCGCACCGGCTACAGCCAGGTGGCCACCAGCCCGCACGCCACGCGCGACATCGAGGCCTCGGCGCGCTTCTACCGCGAGGTGCTCGGCATGTGGCCGGCGATCGACGCGATCCTCGAGAGCCCGGCGGTCAACGAGATGACGGGCCGCCCGCCCGACGCGCGCACGCGCGTGATCTGGTTCCGGGGGCAGCACCCCTACGGCAAGGTGGCGCTGTCGCAGACGCTGAACTACGAGCTCGTCGATCGCGCCCGCGACGCCGCGGCGCCGGCCATCGGTTACCTGGCGCAGAGCTTCGCGGTCGCGGATCTCGACGCGGCGCGCCGGGCGGCCGCGGCCTGCGGCGCAGCTGGCGTGAGCGCGCCGGGCGAGCTCTCGCTGCCCGGATTGGGTCGCGTGCGCGCAGCGCTGCTGCGGGTGCCCGGCAGCGGCGCACTCGCTGAACTCATTGAACAGAAGGATCCGACATGACGACACGCACGATGTTCGCGATGGTGGTCGATGAACCCGGCGCCCCCGAGGTGCTGCAGCCGCGCGAGATCCCCGTGCCCGAGCCCGGTCCCGGCCACGCGCGGATCCGCGTGGCCTGGGCCGGCATGAACCCGGTCGACGCCATGGTGCGCCGCGAGCGGCTGCCGTGGATGCCCGTCAGCTATCCGCTGGTGCCGGGCATGGAGCACACCGGCGTCGTCGATGCGGTAGGCGAGGGCGTGGACCCTGCGCTGATCGGCCGGCGCGTGCTGTCGCGCCAGGGCTTCGGGGGCTACGCGCAGTACTCGGTCGCGCGCGCTGCGGGACTCATCGAGCTGCCCCGCGGCATCGATCTCAAGGTCGGCGCGGCGTATCGCGGCTGCTCCGCCACGGCGTGGTACGCGCTGCACGGCGCGGCCCGCGTGCGCCCGGGCGATCGCGTGCTCGTCCACTCGGCGGCCGGTGCCGTGGGCGCCATGGCGCTGCAGATCGCGCGCGACGCCGGCGCGAAGGTCTGCGGGCTCGCCGGCGGGCCGCGCAAGGTCGAGTTCGCCTCAGGCTTCCTCGCCGACCCGGAGGGCACGGTGCTCGACTACCTGCGCGACGACTGGGCCGAGCGTGCGAGAGCCTTCGCCGGGCCATGCGGGTTCGACGTGATCCTCGACGGCAACGGTGGCCCCGCCGCCGCTCACAACACGGCCTTGCTCGGCGCGCTCGGGCGCGTGGTCTACGTCGGCGCGACCGCCGGCAGCTACCCCGACGCCACGCCCGTCGCGCAACTGATCACGCAGTGCATCAGCGTCGGCGGCCTCGACCTGCGAGCCGCCGAGGCGAAGATGGCGCGCGCGGCCGATCCCCATCTGCACGAGGCGATCCCGGCGGGTCGCTGGCGCGTTCCCGTGTCGGAGAACGTGCCGCTCGCCGAGGTGGCGGCGCTGCACCGCCGGCTCGAGACGCGGCAGGTCATGGGGCGCGCGGTGATCGAGGTCGGCGGCGATGGCGTCTGAGTCTGCATCGTCGTCTGAGCCCGAGGCGGCGCCGCTCGAGCGCGGCTACGTCCGCAGCCGTCACGGGCAGGTGCACTACCGCATCGCGCGGCCACCGCAGGCCGCGTCGGCGGGCGCTTCGCCGCCGCTCGTCTGCCTGCACATGAGCCCTATGTCGGGTCGCGTCTACGAGCCGCTGCTGCGCGACATTGGCCGCAGCCGGGTCGCCGTGGCCTTCGACACCCCGGGCTTCGGGATGTCGGACCCGCCGGCCGCGCCGCCGGAGATCGAGGACTACGCCCACGACATCCTCGCCGCGATCGATGCGCTCGGCATCGACGGGCCGGTCGACGTGATGGGCTACCACACCGGTTCGCTGATCGCGGTGGCGATGGCGAACCGCGCGCCCGCGCGCGTGCGGCGGCTCGTCATGGTGTCCGCGCCGGTGTTCACCCCGGCGGAGAAGGAGGCCTTCCACCGGCACTACGGGCACGTCCCGCCGGATCGCGAGGGCGCGCACCTGGTGCGGCGATGGAAGGGGTTGCTCTACTGGCACGAGCGGCCCGGCACCTCGCTCGAGGACGTTGCCGACGCCTTCCGCGACATGCTGCTCGGCGGGCGCGTCGAGTGGTGGGGGCATCGCGCGGCCTTCGAATACGACCTCGCGGGCGGGCTGGAGCGGCTCGCGCAGCCCGTGCTGATCCTCAACACGGGCGACGACCTCGACGGGCAGACGCGGCGTGCCGAGGGGCTCGCGCGCCACTCGCGCATCCTCGAGGTCCCCGGCTGGGGCCACGGCTTCATCGATCGCGACACCGCCGAGGTCGGGCAGCTGTTGCGCGACTACCTCGACGCCGCGCCCGGCGGCGAGCCCAAGGTGGCAGCCGGCGCGGCGCTCGCGGTGGTCTCGGCACCGGCCTCGGCGCTCGGGCCCCGCTACCCGCAGGGGGCCGGCAGCTTCAGTCCGTGAGAGGCACCACGCGGCCGCCCTTCATCACGAATTCGACCTTCTTCAGCACGGCGACGTCGACGAGCGGATCGCCCGTCACGGCGACCAGGTCCGCGGCCATGCCGGGCCGCAGCGCGCCGATTTCCTTCGAGAGGCCGAGCAGCTCGGCCGCGCCCGTGGTGGCCGCCACGATCGCCGTCGCGGGCGTCATGCCGTGCTTCACCATCAGCTCGAACTCGTCGGCGTTGCGGCCGTGCTTGGAGACGCCCGCGTCGGTGCCGAACGCGATCTTCACGCCGGCGGGCACCGCCTTCTCGAGCGCCTTGCCGGTCACGTCGAGCCGCCACAGTACCTTCTCGAGCACCGCGGGCGGATAGGCGTTCGGGTCCCTGGCGAGGCGCTCGCGGTAGCCGTTCACGGTCGACAGCGTCGGCACGTAGAAGGCACCGCCCTGGCGGAACAGCCGCAGCGTCTCGTCGTTCGGCATCGTGCCGTGCTCGATCGAGTCGGCGCCCGCGGCGAGCGCCACGTTGATGCCGTCCGTGCCATGCGCGTGCACGGCGACCTTCTTGCCGTGCAGGTGCGCCGTCTCGACCACGGCCTTCGCCTCGTCAGCGAACATCTGCTGGCCGAGGCCCGCGCCGATGCGGCTGTTGACGCCGCCCGTGGTGGCGATCTTGATCACGTCCACGCCCCGGCGCACCTGGCGGCGCACCGCTTCGCGGCAGGAGTCGGGGCCGTCGCAGAGGTTGTCCTGGGGGATCGACGGACGCAGGCTCTCGGACAGGCTCAGCGTGTCGTCCATGTGGCCCGAGGTGACCGAGATCGAGCGGCCCGAGTCGACGATGCGCGGCCCCATGACCCAGCCGTTGGCGATCGCGTCGCGCAGCGCGAGCGTCGAGCCCCGGTCGTCGCCGAGGTTCCGCACGGTCGTGAACCCGGCGCGCAGCGTCTTCATGCCGTTCCACTGCGCGCGCAGGGCGTCGAGTGCCGGGCTCGTGGTCACCGACTCGAGCAGCGCCGCCTCGCCGCCGGCGTCGGAGTCGAGGTGCACGTGGCAGTCGATCATCCCGGGCAGCACGAAGCGCTCGCCGAGGTCGATCACGCGCGCGCCCGCCGGACCGGGCTGGCGGCCGTCGAGCAGCGCCGAGATCCGGCCGTTCTCGATGACGATGCTGGTGGCGCCGCGCGGTGCCTTGCCCGGCTCGGCCAGCACGCGCGCCGCCTGCACCACGACGACGTTGCCGGATGCG
>CAZPAJ010000041.1:0-15924 GCA_964584625.1 uncultured Acidibacter sp. | reverse complement strand
CGCAGGTGCTGCTTGGGGATCTTCAGCTCCTCGGTGACGAACTCCCAGGCGAAGCGGATGGCGTCCCGCTTGAAGTAGTCGCCGAAGGAGAAGTTGCCGAGCATCTCGAAGAACGTGTGGTGGCGGGCCGTGTAGCCCACGTTCTCGAGGTCGTTGTGCTTGCCCCCGGCGCGCACACAGCGCTGCGAGGAGGCCGCGCGCACGTAGTCGCGCCGCTCCTTGCCGAGGAACAGGTCCTTGAACTGGACCATGCCGGCGTTGGTGAAGAGCAGCGTCGGGTCGTTGCCCGGCACGAGCGAGCTGGACGCGACGACGGCGTGGCCGCGGTCTCGGAAGAACTCGAGGAAGGCGCGCCGGACATCGGCGGCGCTCATGAAAGGCGGGGTGCTGGCGGTCATGCGTCGGTATCGGGATCGTGGCCCATGGCGAGCCGGATATGATCCGACGAAAACCCCCGGTACTGCAAAAATCTGGCCTGCCGGCCCTTCTCGGCCCAGCTGGCGGGGGGCTCGGCGCCGAAACGACGGGCCCTGAGCTCGCGGCAGACCGCAACGAAATCTGGTCCGCTGGCGAGCGCCTGCTCGATCAGGTCGCTGGCGATGCCCGCGGCAGACAGTTCCTGGCGGATACGCAGGGGACCGTGGCCGCGACCGGCGTGGGCCCGAACGGCGTTCTCGACCAGGCGGGCGTCGTCGAGAAGGCGCTCCTCGACGAGCTCGGCCACCGCCTCCTCGACGGCTGCCGCCGCGTAGCCCTGGTCGAGGAGCTTGCGGGCGAGCTCGGCGCGGGCGAAGTCCCGCCGACCGAGCAACCGCAGCGCGCTCCCCCGGGCCGCCGACACGCTGTCCGGCGCTTCCGGGGCGCGCGAGCCGCGGCGCCGGCCGAAGGGCATCAGCCCGCCGCCTTCTCCCCGCCCGACTCGCCGGCACGCGGCCCCTTGCCGGGCAGCAGCTTCGCGCGGATCTGGTCTTCGATCTCGCGGGCGATCTGCGGGTTCTTCTTGAGGAAGTCGCGGGCGTTTTCCTTGCCCTGGCCGATGCGCTCGCCCTTGTAGCTGTACCAGGAGCCGGACTTCTCGATGATGTTCTGGGCGGACCCGATGTCGATGATCTCGCCCTCGCGCGAGATGCCCTCGCCGTAGAGGATCTCGAACTCGGCCTCGCGGAACGGCGGCGAGACCTTGTTCTTGACGACCTTGACGCGGGTCTGGTTGCCAACGACCTCGTCGCCGCTCTTGATGGCGCCGATGCGGCGGATGTCGAGGCGGACCGAGGAGTAGAACTTCAGCGCGTTGCCGCCGGTGGTGGTCTCCGGATTGCCGAACATCACGCCGATCTTCAGGCGGATCTGGTTGATGAAGATGACGATGGTGTTCGAGCGCTTGATGTTGCCGGTGAGCTTGCGCAGCGCCTGGGACATCAGGCGCGCGTGCAGGCCGACCTGCAGCTCGCCCATCTCGCCTTCGATCTCGGCCTTCGGCGTGAGCGCGGCGACCGAGTCGACGACCACCACGTCGACCGCGCCGGAGCGGACGAGCATGTCGGTGATCTCGAGGGCCTGCTCGCCGGTGTCCGGCTGCGACACGAGCAGGTCGTTGACGTTGACACCCAGCCTCTCGGCATAGGATGGGTCGAGGGCGTGCTCGGCGTCGACGAAGGCGGCGGTGCCGCCGTTGCGCTGGACCTCGGCGATGACCTCGAGGGTGAGCGTGGTCTTGCCCGAGGACTCGGGACCGTAGATCTCGACGACGCGGCCACGCGGCAGGCCGCCGATGCCGAGGGCGATGTCGAGGCCGAGCGAGCCGGTGGAGACCGCCTCGACGTCATAGGTGGCGGAGGCGTCGCCGAGGCGCATGACCGAGCCCTTGCCGAACTGCTTCTCGATCTGGCCCAGCGCGGCGGAAAGCGCCTTCTTGCGGTTGTCGTCCATGAATCACCCCGTGGAGAGAATGGGGAGATTATTTCACATGGCGTGGCGCGCGGAGCCCGGCGAAACTGGGGAAATGCGGGAATTTTCGCCCGCGTTCACTGGCTATACAGTAGCCGGCGGATCACGCACCTGTATGGGCGGCGGGAAGATCCAGCCCGAGCACCAGCTGCAGCGCGAACTGCACCGCCTTGCGCCGCACCTCGTCGCGGTCGCCGTCGAAGAACTTGACGCGCGCGACCACCTCGACCGCCTGGCCGCGACGGTGCGCCACGGCGAACCAGACGGTGCCGACCGGCTTGCCCGGCACCGCGCCGGTGGGCCCGGCGATGCCGCTGACCGCCACCGCCACCTCGGCACCGCTGCGCTCCAGGGCGCCCTCGGCCAGCGCCCGGACCACCGGTTCGCTGACCGCGCCCTGGGCGTCCAGGGTCTCGGGCCGCACGCCGAGGTCACGGACCTTGGCGGCGTTCGAGTAGCAGACATAGCCGCATTCGAACCAGCGGGAGCAGCCGGGCACCTCGGTGAGCACCTTGGCCAGCCAGCCGGCCGTGCAGGACTCGGCCGTGGCCACGCGGGCGCCGGCCGCCAGCAGGTGCGTGCCGGTGCGGATCGAGAGCCGGAGCAACTCAGCGTCGGTCACCATTCCGGAAATATAATCGCCTGCGCGGCGCCCGGCGTTAGCATCACCCCGAGGCGCTGAACGCGTCACGTAAAAGGGGGTAGACCATGCACGAGATTCCTCCCGGCCGCCCTGGCCGGACCCAGGCTGGCTGGGCCACGCGCGCCGCGGCGGTTGCCGGCGCTGTCCTGGCTTCCGCGATGGCATCGGCGCCCGCCGCGGCGGACCCGGTGATCACCGGCACGGTGAACCTGTCGAATGTGCAGGTCTACTACCGCGAGAAGGGCAAGGGACGGCCCGTGGTGTTCGTGCATCCGCTGCTCACCGACTCGCGGATGTGGCTCGACCAGCTGGAGGGGATCTGCGAACAGCGCCGCTGCCTCGCGCCCGACGCCTCCGGCCACGGCTTCTCGTCGCCGATCACCTTCAGCAAGGTCGACTCGGGCCGCTACGCCGACGAACTGCTCGAGTTCCTCGACGCCGTCGGCGCCGGCGGGCCGGTCGACCTGGTCGGCCTCAGCGGCGGCGGCAACATCGCCGCCCTCGCCTGCGCCAAGGCGCCGGGCCGCTGCCGCTCGCTGGTGCTGATCAGCACCGTGCTCGGCAGCGAGAACCTCGACCCGGCCGGCGTGCGCTACCGCGCGGAGAACGCGCGCACGGTCCTGATCGAAGGCAAGGACACGCTGTTCCGGCGCTTCAACGAGTACATCGTTGCGCCGGGTGCGTCGCTGACGGCGCGCGCACGCTACCGCACGATGCTCGAGCAGACGCCGTACGAGACCTTCGTGGCGTTCCTGACGACCGCGCAGGCGCCCCCGACCGCGGATATCGCCCCGCAGCTTCGGTTTCCCGTAATGTTTCCGGTAGGGTCGGGCGATACGGTGTTGACTCCGGCCATGGCGGCCAAGGCGGCGACCCGCTTCCCCGACGCGCGCGTGGTCGAGCTGCCGGCGGTGGGGCGGCTGCTGCCGATCGAGGCGCCCGCGGAGCTCAACGCCGCGCTGGACAAGTTCTGGAAAGACGTCGACGTGAAGACAGGAGGCAAGTAAGAATGATCACCCTCAAGCAGCGCGGCCGCGCCGGCCTGCAGTTCCTGGGGTCCCTGCAACAGTTCTCGAGTTCCGCGCTGCGTGACATCGCCGAGGCCGATTTCGCGGCCCAGCCCGAGTCGGCGGCCCTGAACGAGGAATTCAAGACCGACGTCCGCCCCGGCGAGTGGCGCGAGCGGCTCGACCGCGCGCGCGACGTCGTCGAGCGCTCCAAGGCCTACCGCTACAACCGCTTCTACCAGCGCTTCGTCGCGGAGGAGAACTACAAGCGCGCGATCCCGGCCGTCGAGGCCCGCCGCGCGGAGTGGGAGGCCTTCGCCGCGTCGAAGCAGCCGAAGGACACCTCGCGCCTGCAGCTCGACCCGAACCTCGAGATGCCGAAGTGGTACGACGCCGTCGAGTGGCACCTCGAGCCGGGCGGCTGGGACGGCTACGACATGACCATGCCGATGTTCGCGGCGGGCATCGGGCCCTATGTGTTCTCGCTCGGCGGCTACGCGGCGGTCGACGTCAACTGCGACATCCGCGCGCAGCGCGGCAACGTGGTCGGCCAGTTCCGCAACCGCAACCTGAAGCGCATCTACGAGCCCGGCTGCGGCGGCGCCACGACGCTCGGCGTGTGCCGGCAGCAGTTCCCCGACGCCGAGCTGATCGGCGGCGACCTGTCGCCATCGCTGCTGAAGAACGGGCATTTCGTCAGCGAGATGCTCGGGCTCAACATCACCTTCCGCCAGGAAGACGCGTGCAAGGTCGCCGAGGCCGACGCCAGCTGCGACGGCGTGATCTCCTACGCGCTGCACCACGAAATGCCGCCGGCCATCTCCGAGCGCGTGATCCGCGAGATGTTCCGGATCCTCAAGCCGGGTGGCGAGATGGTGATCAGCGACCCACCGCCGTTCCGCGGCGTCAACGCCATGCAGGGCGTGCTGCTGGACTGGGACACCGACAATCGCGCGGAGCCCTACTTCTCGGTCGCCGCCATGGCCAACCTCGCGCAGATGATGCGTGACGCCGGCTTCGTCGACGTCGAGGAATACGCCCTCGAGGATCGTGGCTATCCCTGGGTCACCCGCGGCCGCAAGCCGGCGGCGAACTGAGGGAGCCGCGCAGATGAGGACGGTTGACCGGCCCGAGCGTCCCTACCTCGGGCAGAAGGAACTCGACGACGTCGTGAAGATGAACACGGAACTGCTCGCGGAGCTTTGGATCCTCCGCGACCGCGTGACCGTGCTCGAGCACCTGCTCGAGGAGAAGCAGGTGATCAGCCGCAAGGCGCTGAACGACTTCGTGCCACAGGGCGAACTCGCCAAGGAGCTCGAGCGCGAGCGCGCGGCGCTCGTGCAGCGCGTCGCCGGCGCGCCCCACGAGAAGAGCTACGACTTCAAGTCGCTCGCGGCCCAGGCCGACGTCGGCTGAAGCCGCCCGGGCTCCGGCCCCGGAACGGCCCTCGCCCGCTGCTACACTTGCGGTTGCAGCGGGCGGCGGCCAGCGCCCCGGGGCAGGAGCTTGACCCAGGAATCCCTCGAATCGGGCGCCACGCGCCCGCCGGGCGTGCCGGAACACACGCCCATGATGCAACAATACCTCCGCGTGAAGGCGGAGCACCCCGACGTGCTCCTCTTCTACCGGATGGGCGACTTCTACGAGCTGTTCTACGACGACGCGAAGCGCGCCGCGCGGCTGCTCGACATCACCCTGACCGCCCGCGGCCAGTCGGCAGGCGCGCCGATCCCGATGGCCGGCGTGCCCCACCACAGCATGGAGAACTACCTCGCGCGGCTCGTGCGCCGCGGCGAGTCCGTCGCCATTTGCGAGCAGGTCGGCGATCCGGCGAAATCCAAGGGTCCGGTGGAGCGCCGCGTCGTGCGCGTCGTCACGCCCGGCACGGTCACCGACTCGGCACTGCTCGACGAGCGTCGCGAGACGCTGCTGGCGGCACTGCTGCGCGAGGGCTCGAAGTTCGGCCTGGCCTGGCTCGACCTCGGTGCCGGCCTGTTCACGGTGCTCGAGGGCGACGGTGACACCGCGCTGGCCGCCGAACTCGAGCGCCTGCGCCCCGCGGAGCTGCTGGTGCCTGACTCGACGGCCCCCGAACCTGCGCTGATGGGTGGCACGGCGAGCGCCGCGGCGACCGCCGTGCGCGAGCGCCCCCCCTGGCATTTCGAGCTCGCCGCGGCCTCGCGCCTGCTGACCGACCAGCTCGGCACGCTGGACCTCGCCGGCTACGGCGCCGACAACCTGCCGCGGGCGATCGGCGCCGCGGGAGCCCTGCTGCAGTACGTGCGCGACACGCAGCGCACCGCCCTTCCCCACCTGCGCGCGCTGCGCGTCGAGGAGCGCAGCGACTCGCTGCAGGTCGATGCCGTCACCCGCCGCAACCTCGAGATCGACTCGAGCGCCAGCGGGCGCGAGGGCGCCACGCTGCTGGCGCTGCTCGATCACACCGTCACGGCGATGGGCGCGCGGGCGCTGCGGCGCATGGTCAACCGGCCGCTCACCGATCACGGCGTGCTGCGCCAGCGCTACCACGCGGTGGCGACGCTGACCGAGGGCCGTGGCTTCGAGACCCTGCGCGAGCGGCTGCGGCCGATCGGCGACGTCGAACGCATGCTCGGCCGGGTCGCGCTGCGCTCGGCGCGGCCGCGCGACCTCGCCGGACTGCGGCTGGCGCTCGCCGCGCTGCCGGCGCTGCGCGAAGCGCTCGGCGCGCTCGACTCGCCGCTGCTCGGCGAACGGCTCGCCGAGGTGGGCGCGCACGAGCGCGAGCTCGACCTGCTGCGCGCCGCAGTCGTCGACGAGCCCCCGGCGTTCCTGCGCGACGGCGGCGTGATCGCCACGGGGTTCGACGCCGAGCTCGACGAGCTGCGACGCATCTCCACCGACACCGACGCCTGGCTGCTCGAGCTCGAGGCCCGCGAGCGCGAGCGCACGGGCCTCTCGCAGCTGCGCCTCGGTTTCAACCGCGTGCAGGGGTTCTTCATCGAACTGCCGCGCAGCCAGGCCGAGCGAGTGCCGGCGGACTACCTGCGCCGGCAGACGGTCAAGAACGCCGAGCGCTTCATCACGCCCGAGCTCAAGAGCTTCGAGGATCGCGTGCTCGGGGCGCGGGAGAAATCCCTGGCGCGCGAGAAGGAGCTCTACGACACGGTGCTGCAGCAGCTGATCGACGGCCTCGCACCGCTGCTGCGCACGGCCGGCTCGATCGCCGAACTCGACGCGATCGCCACGCTGGCCGAGCGCGCCGCGACGCTGCGCTGGAACGAGCCGTCGCTGGTCGACTCACCGGTGCTGCGGATCACGGGCGGGCGCCATCCGGTCGTCGAGCAGTTCCTGCAGGAGCCGTTCGTGCCGAACGACCTGCAGCTCGACAGCTCGCGGCGGATGCTCGTGATCACCGGTCCGAACATGGGCGGCAAGTCGACCTACATGCGCCAGGTCGCGCTGATCGCGCTGCTGGCGCACGTCGGCAGCTTCGTGCCGGCGGAATCCGCGGTGATCGGCCCGCTGGACCGGATCTTCACGCGCATCGGCGCGGGCGACGACCTGGCCGGCGGCCGCTCGACCTTCATGGTCGAGATGACCGAGACCGCCAACATCCTGCACAACGCCACGGCGCGCAGCCTGGTGCTGATGGACGAGATCGGTCGCGGCACCAGCACCTTCGACGGACTGTCGCTGGCCTGGGCGACCGCGCGCCACCTGGCGACCCGGGTGCGCGGCTACGTGCTGTTCGCCACCCACTACTTCGAGCTGACCTCGCTCGCCGAGCAGCTCGACGGCGTCGCCAACGTGCACCTCGACGCCGCCGAGCACCGCCACGGCATCGTGTTCCTGCACGCCGTGAAGCCGGGCCCGGCAAACCGCAGCTACGGCCTCGCGGTCGCGCAGCTCGCGGGCATCCCGCGCGAGGTGATCGGCGAGGCGCGCCGCTACCTCGCCCGGCTCGAGTCACAGGCCGCGCGAAACGTCACCGACGCCGGCCCCCAGCAGGCGCTCGCGCTGGAACCGGCCGGGGCGGCGCCGGAAGAGGCGCCGCATCGGGCCCCGCCGGACGCCGCGGCCGAGGCGCTGCGGGCCGCGCTGGCGACCATCGACCCCGATGCGCTCACGCCGCGCGACGCGCTGCAAAGGCTCTACGAGCTCAAGGCCCTCGCCGGCCGTGGCACGGGCCCCGCCTCAGGGCCGGATCCCGAAGTGACCTGAGCGCAGGAAGGCCGCGCACTCGTCGGCCACCCGCAGCGACAGCAGCATGCCGAGGTGGCTCACTGGCAGCACGAGCCGGTCTGCCGCGCCGTCCAGCCGGGTCTCGGCAACCGCCACCGTGCCGTCGTTGGGCTCGTCGAACATCGCGATGAAGCGACCGAGGCCAATCGGCTGGTCGCCGGCGATCACGCCGAGTTCACGCGTGCCGGTCCAGCGGCGCTCGCGCGGGCCGACCAGCTCGTCGGCCACCAGCGGCCCGACCATGCTGCGCCCGAGCCCGAACCCGAAGCGCTCGAGGCGCGTGGCGGCCAGGCTGCCCCGCACCGGCGAGCCGAGCAGCACGACGCGCCCCGGGGGCACCTCGGCGTGGTGCGCCTCGAGGTAGCGCAGCGCGATGACGCCGCCGAGGCTGTGACCGACGAAGTGCAGCGTCCGCGCCCCGAGCGCGCGCACCTCCCGATGCAGGCGCTCGAGGATGCCGGCCAGCGGCTCCCGCGTCGTCGGGTAGCTGAACACCTCGGTGCGGAACCCGTGGTGCTGCTCGAGCCGACGCCGGAACAGCCGGGATTCCGCCCCGGACATCCACAGCCCGTGGATGAAGATCAGCGCCGCGTCGTCAGGCGGGGCGGGGCCCATCGGGGGCTGCGGCTGAGCCGGCAGGCAGCCGCACGCGGATGTGCAGCTCGCGCAACTGCTTCTCGCTGACCTCGGTCGGCGCGTCGGTCAACGGGCAGGCCGCGGTCTGGGTCTTGGGGAACGCGATGACGTCGCGGATGCTGTCGGCGCCCGACATCAGCATGGCGAGCCGGTCGAGCCCGAAGGCGATGCCACCGTGCGGCGGCGCGCCGTACTTGAGTGCGTCGAGCAGGAAGCCGAACTTGCGACGGGCCTCCTCGGCGTCGATGCCGAGCAGGTCGAACACGGTCGACTGCAGGTCCTGGCGGTGGATACGCACCGAGCCGCCGCCGATCTCCGAGCCGTTCAGCACCATGTCGTAGGCCTTGGCCAGGGCACCGCCCGGGTTGGCGCGCAGCGCCGCCGGGTCGAGGTCCTTCGGCGAGGTGAAGGGGTGGTGCATGGCCGCCCAGCGCTTGTCGTCCGGGTCGTATTCGAACATCGGGAAGTCGACCACCCACAGCGGCGCCCAGCCCGGCGCCACGAGGCCGAGGTCCTGGCCCACGCGCAGGCGCAGCGCGCCGATGGCGTCGTTGACGACCTTCGCCTTGTCGGCGCCGAAGAACACGAGGTCGTCGTCGGCGGCGCCGGTGCGCGCGAGGATGCCCTCGACCGTGGCGTCGGAGAGGAACTTGATGATCGGCGACTGCAGTCCGTCACGGCCCTTCGAACGGTCGTTGACCTTGATGTACGCCAGCCCGCGCGCGCCGTAGCGCGCGACGAAGGCCGTGTAGTCGTCGATCTCCTTGCGCGTGAGCCTGCCGCCGCCCGGCACGCGCAGCGCGGCGACGCGACCCTCCGTGTCCTTCGCCGGGCCGGCGAAGACCTTGAAGTCGCAGTCGGCGACGAGGTCGGCCACGTCGACGAGTTCGAGCGGCACGCGCAGGTCGGGCTTGTCGCTGGCGTAGCGGCGCATCGCCTCGGCGTAGGTCATGCGCGGGAAGGGGTTGGGCAGCTCGACGCCGGCCACCTGGCTGAAGATGTGGCGGATCAGGCCTTCCATCATCGACATGATGTCGTCCTGCGAGAGGAAGGACGTCTCGATGTCGAGCTGGGTGAAGTCGGGCTGGCGGTCGGCGCGCAGGTCCTCGTCGCGGAAGCAGCGGACGATCTGGTAGTAGCGGTCGAAGCCCGAGACCATCAGCAGCTGCTTGAAGATCTGCGGCGACTGGGGCAGCGCGAAGAACTTGCCCGGATGTGTGCGAGAGGGCACGAGGTAGTCGCGAGCGCCCTCCGGCGTCGCTTTGGTGAGCATCGGCGTCTCGATGTCGCAGAAGCCGGCGTCGTCGAGGTAGTTGCGCATCGCGCGCGTGATCCGGTGGCGCTGCCGCAGCCGCTGCGCCATGACGTCGCGGCGCAGGTCGAGGTAGCGGTAGCGCAGTCGCACTTCCTCGGAGACGTTCTCGTCGAGCTGGAAGGGCAGCGGCTCCGACCGGTTCAGCAGCTCGATCTCGCGCGCGAGGATCTCGATCCGTCCCGAGGCGAGGTTGGCGTTCGTCGTGCCCTCTGGGCGGGCACGGACCAGCCCGGTGATGCGCACGACATATTCGTTGCGGAGCTTCTCGGCCTCGGCGAACACGGCCGGCGCGTCCGGGTCGACCACGACCTGGACGAGGCCTTCGCGGTCGCGAAGGTCGACGAAGATGACGCCGCCGTGGTCGCGGCGCCGGTGGACCCAGCCCGCGACCGTGACCGTGCTGCCCGTGAGGGTCTCGTTGACCTGTCCGCAGTAATGGGTGCGCATAGGGGCCGGGATGTTACGGACGGCTCCGGGCGGGCGCAACGCGGGCGAGGCACCGCCGGGGCGGAGTGACTCGGCCGCACCGAACACGTACAGTCGGGGCAGCCAGAACAAGACCGGGAACGAGCATGGACGCTACCGTACCCCCGACCACCGAGGCGCCGCTGCCGCGCCGCCTGAAGGCCAGCTGGGCCACGGGCGCCTTCGGCGTCGCCATCCTGATGAACGGCATCTCGGCGCTGTCGATGTTCTATTTCGTCAGCGTGCTGCGGATCAACCCGGCGGTCGCGGGCTTCCTGGTGTTCCTGTCCAAGCTCTACGACGCCGTCTCCGATCCGGTCACCGGCTACCTCAGCGACCGGACCGACGGCGCTGCCGGGCGCCGGCGCCCCTGGCTGTTCTGGGGGGCGATCGTGTCGGCTGTATCGTTCGTCGCGGTGTTCACCGTGCCCTTCACCGGCCCCTGGGACACGATGACCTCGGGCCCCGGCCTGCTGGCCGCCGCCTACGTGCTGGCAGTGCTGCTGCTCTATACGACCGGCTACTCGCTGTTCAACGTGCCGTACATGGCGATGCCGGCCGATATGACGACCGGCTACCACGAGCGCTCGTCGATCCACGGCTGGCGGGTGATGTTCGCCTCGGTCGGCGGATTCCTCGCCCAGTCGATGGCGGGCGTCGTGCTGCAGGCCATGGGCAAGGACTGGGACGCGCATGCCACGGTGGGCGCCCTCGGCGGCGCACTGATCCTGTGCACGATGCTCACGGCCTGGTGGGGGACGCGCCACGCGCCCTTCCACCCGCCCAGCACGATACGCGTGCCGCTGCGGGAGCAGCTGGCGAGCTTCGCGCGCAACCGGCCGTTCCAGCAGATCCTCGGCGTCAAGCTCGTGCAGCTGATCGGCATCAGCGCGAGCTCCGGCGGGCTGATGTTCTTCCTGGTCAGCGTGATCGACGTGTCGCTGGCGAAGCTGCCGCTGATCGGCGGACCGATGGTGCTGGCCGTGCTCACCTGCACGCCGCTGCTGGTGAAGCTCTCGCGCCGCATCGGCAAGCGCACGACCTACGCGCTGTCGTCGCTGCTGACCGGCCTGCAGGCGATGTCCTGGGTGCTGGCGCAGCCCGGCGAGCCCGACATCCTGCTGGCGCTGCGCGGGTTCTTCAGCGGCATCGCCTTCGCCGGCAACGTGATGCTCGCGATGTCGATGCTGACCGATGCGATGGAACTGGACTACCACCGCACCGGCCTGCGCCGCGAGGGCATGTACTCGGCGCTCTACAGCTTCATCGAGAAGCTCGCCGCGGCGATCGGCCCACTGATCCTCGGCGTGGCGCTGGCCGCGGCCGGCTTCGACCCGAAGGCACCACCGGCAGAGGTCACCGAGGACGTGCGCCAGGCGGTGCTGCTCTCGATCGCCTACATCCCGGCGGCCATGGCGGTGCTGGCGGTGCTGATCCTGGCGTTCTACCGGCTCGACGAGCAGGCGCTGCGCGCGCTGCGCGAGGCCGGCCCGGTCAGCCCAGCGTCACCGACACCGGCGGCACAGACGACCGGCTGAGCAGGTACAGGCCGCCGAAGCTGCCGATGTTGATGCGAATCTCGTCGTCGAGGTAGACCACGTCGGAGTGGAGCCGGGGCGGCTTGAGCTCCGCCACCAGCGGCTCGCCGCCGGTGAACCCGAGCGCGGCGCGCAACTGCGCCTCGTCGGTGCCCGCCGCGGGCGTGATCTCGACGCGCACGAAGTCGACCACGAAGCGCTGGCGGTTGCCCTCGGGGTCCTCGCGGTAGATGCCGCGCACGACGATCTGGCCGGGCGTCGTGCCGTCGGCGGCGAGGAAATCGATGACGTTGTTGTACTCGTTGCCCTGGCGCGAGATCTCCTGGCAGATGCGCACGACGCGGATGGGCACGGCCGGGAAGCGGTTGAAGCTCTGCACCTTGAGATCGGAGTCGTGCACCTTGGGCTTGCCCGCGGAATGCCTGGCGCCGAAGTGGGCGAACACCGTCTCCCAGCGCCCCTCGACCTTGTCCATGGCGTCCATCGGGGCCGCCACCGGGGAGTGCGGCCGCAGGGCCTCGACGAGCCTGCCGAGCTCCTCGAAGGCCGGGTCTGACCAAGCGCCCGCGGCGTCCTGTTCGGTGACCAGGGCCAGCAGGCGTTGCTTGATTGGGTTCGCTGACATCATCGAGTACCTCCATGTACCGCACGCAGCACCGGCCCCCGCCCGGACGCCGGTGTCAGACCGTGCCTAGATACCACGCACGGTCGAGGTCCGTCACTTCGGCCGCCCAGCGGGCACACTCCTGGCGCTTGATCGCGAGGAAGATCCGCAGGAAGTCGGCGCCGAGCGCCTCGGCCAGGAAGGCCGAGCCTGCGGCGCGGTCGATGGCCTCGGGCCAGCTGCGCGGCAGCGCGGCGGTATCGCGGTAGCCGTTGCCGGTGACCGGCGGCCCAGGGTCGATCCCGTGCCGGATGCCATGCTCGACGCCGGCGAGCACGACCGCTGCGGCCACGTAGGGGTTGGCGTCGGCACCGCAGATGCGGTGCTCGACGTGCCGCGACGCGGGCGGCCCTGCTGGCACGCGCAGCGACACCGAGCGGTTGTTGACGCCCCAGTTTGCCGCGACCGGTGCGTAGCTCTGGTTGCGGAACCGACGGTAGGAATTGCCGTTGGGCGCGAAGGCCAGCAGGCTCTCGGCCATGGTCGCGCGCAACCCGCCGATGGCGTGGCGGCACAGCGCACTGCCCTCGGGGGCGTCGTCGGCGAACAGGTTGGGACCGGCGTCGCCCGCAAGGCTGACATGCAGGTGCAAGCCGCTGCCGGCGAACTCGCTGAAGGGCTTGGCCATGAAGGTGGCGACCAGGCCATGGCGCGCCGCCACGCCGCGCAGCAGGCGCTTGAAGACGATGGCCTCGTCGACCGCGCGCAGCGCGTCGTCGCGGTGCGCCAGCGTGATCTCGAACTGCCCGGGCGCGTACTCCGACATCAGGGTCTCGGCGGGCAGCCCCTGGGCGTCCGCCGCGGCGTAGATGTCGTCGAACACCGGCGCGAGTTCGTCGAGACGGGCCAGGCTGTAGGCCTGGATGCCGGACGCGCGCTGCCCGCCCGCGGGCTGCGGCGCCGCGCCGCCCTCGCCCGGCCGCAGCAGGTAGAACTCCAGCTCGCAGGCCAGCACGGGCCGCAGGCCCCGGGACTCGAGGCGGGCGATCGCCCGCGCCAGCGCGTGGCGGGGGTCGGCCGCAGCCGGCCGCCCGTCCGGGTGGAACATCGACAGCATCACCTGCCCGGTGGGCCGCGCGAGCCAGGGCGCCCGCCGCAGCGTGCCCGGCACCGGGCGACACAGCAGATCGGCGTCGCCCGTGTCCCAGACGAGGCCGGTGTCGTCGACGTCGGCGCCGGTGACGTCGAGGCCGAGGATGGATCCGGCCACCGGCCGGCCGTGCGCAAAGAGGCGCTCGAGCTCGTGCCGGCGCACGCTCTTGCCGCGCGCGACACCAGAGGGATCGGTGATCCACAGCTGCACCGCGTCGATGTCGGGGTGGCGCACCAGGAACTCGCGAAGTTCGTCGCTCAAGGGTGCACCTCGCGCCAGCCGAGCTCGTCGAGGCAGGCGCCGATGCCCTCGATGAGCGCGTCGACCCGGCTCGCCTCGAGCTGCGGGGCCGCCAGCAGCATGTTGTGGAAGGGTGTGACCAGGAACCCGCGGTTGACCAGCCACAGGTGGATGGCGCGCTCGAGCCGCGGCTGCATCGCCGCCTCGGACTGGCTGCCGTTGCGCGGTGCGGGACCGAAGCCGAACTCGGTGCGCGCGCCGACGCGGGAGACGTGCCAGTCGAGCCCGCGCCGCGCAAACATTGCCTCGAGCCCCGCCCCGAGCCGGGCCGCCCCGGCCTCCATGGCGGCATAGGTGGCACCGACGTGAAGCGTGTCGAGCGCCGCGCACAGCGCGTCGATGACGAGCGCGTTGGCGGCCAGCGTGGTGCCCATGCCCGAGTGACCGCCCGCGCGAGCGGCGAGCACCCGCCGCATTGCCCGCTCGACCTCGGCCGTGAAGCCCAGCACCGCGCAGGGCAGGCCGCCGGCGATCGCCTTGCCGCAGACCCAGAGGTCAGGCTCGAGCCCGTTCACGCGCGCGTAGCCGCCGAGGCCGGACGACAGCGTGTGAGTCTCGTCGATCAGCAGCAGCACGCCGTGACGCCGCGTGAGATCGCGCAGCGCGGCATGAAAACCCGGCGCGGGCAGCACCATGCCGACGTTGGTCATCACGGGCTCGGCGATGACGCAGGCGACGTCGCCGCCGGCGAGCGCGGACTCGAGCGCGGGCAGGTCGTTGAACTCCACTGCCACCGTCGCGGCGGCGTTGTCGAATGGCGCACCGATCGCGCCCTCGCGCGGCACCGTTCGGCCGGCCCGCAGCCGGACCATGGTCTCGTCGACGGTGCCGTGGTAGCAGCCGTTGAATACCAGCACGCGCGAGCGCCCGGTGATCGCACGCGCCCAGCGCAGCGCGGCCCGGTTGGCCTCGGTGGCCGTCTGCATGACCTGCCAGTACGGCAGCGCGAAGGTCGCGGCGAGCCGCTCGCCGAGTTCGGCGACGCGATCCGAGGGCAGCATGGCGGTGAGGCCGCGCGCGGCGCGCGTGGCGATGGCCTGCGCCACGGCCGGCGGGGAGTGACCGAACATCGCGCCGGTGTCGCCGAGGCAGAGGTCGGTGTATTCGTGGCCGTCGACGTCGACCAGCGAGGCGCCGTACGCCTCGCGGACGAACAGCGGGAACGGCGTGCCCCAGTCGCCCATCCAGTGCATGGGAACGCCGCCCAGCCAGTGCGCCCCGGAGCGCTCCGCGAGGGCGGCGGCGCGTGGCCGGCCAGCCGCAAAGGCGGCGGCCTCACGCGCGATGAGCGCCTCCGGCGACGACGCGCGCGGGGCGCCTCCGCTCATTTGCGCGGGGACTTCTTCTTTGCAGCTTTGGCCGGCTTGGCCGCGCGCGCGGACTTGGCGGGAGCCGGGCTCTTGCGCCGCGCAGCCTTGCCCGAGCCCTCGGCGGCAGGCTTCGCCGCGGGCTTGTCCGCCGCCTTGGCTTCGGGCTTGGCCTCCGGCTTGTCGGCCGGCTTGCCGGCGGAGTCAGCCGGTTTGCCCTCGCCGCCGGAATCGCCGCCCGGCCCGTCGGCCAGGTTGCGCTTGGTGTCCTTGTCGCCCTTGAAGTCGGTCTCGTACCAGCCCGAGCCCTTGAGCCGGAACACGGGGGCCGAGATCAGCTTCTTCAGCGAAGACTTGCCGCAGGCGGGGCACTTGCGCAGCGGGGGATCCGAGATCTTCTGCATGACCTCGGCCTGGTGCCCGCAGTTCGCGCATTCGTACTCGTAGAACGGCATGATCGCCCGTGCTCCGTCTGTCTATCCGTGGCGGTGGCGCATTATAGGTGACCCCGGCCGCGCTCAGGCCGCCGCCTTCATGAAGGCGAGGCGCCCGTCCTCGCCCACCGAGACCCGGATGCGGTCGCCCGGCCCGAACCCGCCCTGCAGCAGCATCTGCGCCAGCGGGTTCTCGATCTGCTGCTGGATCGCGCGCTTGAGCGGCCGCGCACCGTAGACCGGGTCGAAGCCGGCCTCCCCGAGCTGGTCGCGGGCTGCGTCGTCGAGCGTGAGCTCCATGTCGCGCTCGGCGAGCCGGCGCCGCAGCAGCCCGAGCTGGATGTCGACGAT
>CAZPAJ010000040.1:0-24444 GCA_964584625.1 uncultured Acidibacter sp. | reverse complement strand
AGGAGCTGCCCGACGCCTTCCTGCGCCGCTGCTTCTTCCACTACATCCGCTTTCCCGACTCGCAGACGATGGAGCGCATCGTCGACGTGCACTACCCGGGCCTCAAGCGCGAGCTGCTGGCGGAGGCGCTGGCCGCATTCTTCCGTGTTCGCGACACCCCGGGCCTGCGCAAGAAGCCCTCGACCTCGGAGCTGCTCGACTGGATCAAGCTGCTGGTCGCCGAGGACGTGCCGCCGGAGGCGCTGCGTGCCGACGACCCGAAGAAGGCCATCCCGCCGCTGCACGGCGCGCTGCTGAAGAACGAGCAGGACGTGCACCTGTTCGAGCAGCTCGTGTTCCTGCACCGGCGCGGGTCGCGCTGAGCGGCGGGCGCGCACGCGCATGCTCGTGAGCTTCTTCCTGGCGCTGCGCGCGGCCGGGGTGCCGGCCACGATCACCGAGCTGCTCGCGCTGCTCGCCGCGCTGCAGGCCCGGGTCGCGTTCTGCTCGGCCGAGGAGTTCTACTACCTCGCGCGCCTGTCGCTGGTGAAGGACGAGCGCCTCTTCGACCGCTTCGACCGGGCGTTCGCCGAGCATTTCGCCGGCGCCGAGCGGCTCTTCGAGCGGCTCGTGGCCGACGTTCCCGCGGACTGGCTCCGGCTCGCCGCGCAGCGCGTGCTCAGCGACGAGGAGCGCGCGAAGGTCGAGGCGCTCGGCAGCTGGGAGAAGCTCCTCGACACGCTCCGCCAGCGGCTCGCCGAGCAGAAGGAGCGCCACGAGGGTGGCAGCAAGTGGGTCGGCACCGGCGGCACCTCGCCGTTCGGTTCGGGCGGCTACAACCCCGAGGGCGTGCGGATCGGCAGCGAGGGCCCGCGACAGCGACGTGCCGTGAAGGTCTGGGAGAGCCGCGAGTACCGGAACCTCGACGGTGACGTCGAGCTGGGCACGCGCACCCTTCGTCTCGCGCTGCGTCGCCTGCGGCGCTTCGCGCGCCAGGGCGCGGCCGAGGAACTCGACCTCGGGGGCACGATCGAGGCGACGGCCCGCAACGCGGGCTGGCTCGACCTCAAGCTGGTGGCCGAGCGGCGCAACGCCGTCAAGGTGCTGCTGCTGCTCGACGTCGGTGGCTCGATGGACGACCACGTGCGGCTCTGCGAGGAACTGTTCTCGGCGGCGCGCTCGGAGTTCCGGCACCTGGAGTACTTCTACTTCCACAACTGCCCCTACGAGTTCCTGTGGAAGGACAACCGCCGCAGGCACGCGGAGCGAACGCCCACCTGGCAGGTGTTGCGCACCTTCAACCCGGACTGGCGCGTGGTGCTGGTCGGCGACGCGACGATGAGCCCCTACGAGATCGCCCAGCCTGGCGGCAGCGTGGAGCACTGGAACGAGGAGGCGGGGGCGGTCTGGCTGCAGCGCATCGCCCGGCAGTTCCCGAGGTTGGCCTGGCTGAACCCGGAGCCGCGCGAGCGCTGGGCCTGGACGCCCTCCGTGAAGATGGTGCGCGAGCTGGTGTCGGAGCGCATGTATCCGCTGACGCTATCGGGGCTCGACGAGGCGATGGCGGCGCTGCGCCGCCCCGTCGCGCCGCCCCCGTCCGGGGGCGGCGGACCAGCGGATCAGAGCTTCAGTCGGCCGCCGACGAATACCGTGTAGCCGAACTTCTCGTATTCGTACACCCGGCTGCGGTTGCCGTAGTAGCGGATGCCGGCCGAATTGGTCAGGTTCTTCGCCTCGGTGAACACCTCGAAGTTCTTGGTGAACTCGTAGCTGGCCGTCAGGTCGAGCTGGTCACGACCTTCCCAGTACAGGTCGAGTTCGCCGTCCTCCGCGTTGATCTCGTCGAGGTAGTCGCCGCGGTCGGTGTAGCTCAGCCGGATGCTGACCGGGCCCTTCTCGTAGAAGATGGCGAAGTTCGCAACACTGTCGGACTGTCCCGGCAGCGGGAACTTCGAACGGCCGGCATAGCTGCGGCCCACGTCGATCTCGGCCTCGACCAGCGTGAGGTTGGCGAACACGCCGAAGCCCGAGAGCCATCCCGGCAGCTGCGTGAACTGCTGCTGCCAGGCGAACTCGACGCCCGCGAGCGAACCGTCGGCGTTCTCCGGGGTGATGAGGGTGGCCGGCTGCCCGAGGTAGGTGCCGCTGCTGCGGAGCGTGTAGTTGTAGTCCTCGAGATCCTTGTAGAACGCGCTGGCGGAGAGCAGGCCCATGCGGCCGAAGTAGTACTCGATCGAGAGGTCGAGGTTGTTCGACAGGGTCGGGTTGAGCAGCGGGTTGCCCGTCTCGACGACGAGGACGCTGCCCTCCTGGGACTCGAGCGCGCGCGGCACGATGTCGGTGAAGTTGGGGCGGGTCATGCCGCGGGTCAGGGCCGCACGACCGATGAGGCCTTCGTTGAACGCGTAGCGCAAGGTCAGCCCGGGGAAGAAGTCGGTGTACGAGCGCTTGTCCGCCTGCAGCCTGATGCTCCCGGTACGCGTGTCGAACACGGGTGCCGACCCCGTCGTCTCCGTCTTCTCGACGCGCACGCCGGCCAGCACGCCGAGGCGATCGAAGTCGAGGTCCCACGAGGCGAAGCCCGCGAGGATCTTTTCCTCGGCCTGGTAGTCCGCGGTGGCCGACTGCTCCGCGCGGATTGGGGAGCGCGGCTTGGTGGCGTCGAAGTAGGCGTCGGCCAGCGACGTGTCGACCTTGAAGCCGAGGTCGTAGCCGTAGTTCCGGCTCGGCGTGCTGGTCAGGAAGCTGGCAAGGTTGCCGGTCGGCGCCGCACTCGAGGCGCGATTGCGGAAGCGGTCCTCGTCGGCGGCGCGCTCGCCGTCCTTCAGCTTGAAGCCGAACTTGAAGGTTCCGGAGCCGCTGCCTACCGTGACATCGGTGGCCGCATTGATCGCGAACGCGGTGGTTTCCTCGGTGGTGCGGCTCGTGCGATAGGCGTTCTCGCGGAACGAGAAGTTGCCCGGCGCCAGGTGCTGGTTGGTGGTGAACAGCGAGATCGACGGCTCGAGGGTGCTGTTGCGGTAGTCGTAGCTGAGCGGCGCCGCCGCGGTGCCGAGCGAGCCGGTGCGCCACAGCAGTTCGTCACGCCGCGGGTAGGTCTGCTCGGTGTCGGCCAGCGAAAGCGAGGCATCGAGCTTCCAGTTGCCGAGGGTGCGCTCGCCACCGAGTTCCACGGTGGATATCTCGTTCGCCTGGATGCGGTGGCGGATCTGCTTGGCGACCCGGATGTTGCGGAAGCTGGCCGTCTGGTCGGTTGCGCCCGGCAGCAGGACACCCTCCGACCACAGCACCAGAAGCTGGTTCCGGTACTCGTCGTCCTCGAACTTCGAGTAGGTACCGCGCAGGAACAGCCTTCCGTCGTCCGCGCCGCGCCACTCGGCGGCACCGGTGAAGGCGGTGCGCTCGCGCTGCGTGCTGTAGTCCTTGAAGAGGTTCTCGACCACCCCGAACACGCTGCCGCCCTCGGGGCGATCCAGGCGGTCCCAGACGGTTTCGACGTTGTCGGGCTCGCGGTCGGTCTTCGAGTAGCTGGCGGAGAACAGCAGCCCGAAGCGGTCGCCGTCGCCCCAGAGGTTGCTGATCGAGGCGGAGCCGCGCCGGTCGTGCGTGCCGCCGAACTCGTTGTAGGAGCCGCCGGCGCTCGCGCGGGCGCGGAAGCCGTCGTAGTCGAACGGCGACTGGGTCTTGATGTTGACGGCACCGGTGATGGAATCCGCATCCTGGTCGGGGCGCAGGGTCTTGCTGATCTCGAGCTGCCCGACGATGTCGGAGGGGATCGTGTCGAGATCGATCGCGCGGGTCGTCGGATCGGGCGCCGAGATGCTCACGCCATCGATGGTGATCGCCGAGAACTCCGAGGGGCCGCCACGAACGTTGATGTAGCGCCCCTCGCCCTGGTCGCGTGCGATCGCGATGCCGGCCACGCGCTGCAGGGCCTCGGCGATGTTGGGATCGGGGAAGCGGCCCACCGTATCCGCGGCCACGACGTTGGTGACCCCGCGGGCCTCCTTCTGCTGGTTGGCGGCGCGCGCCGCCGAGTCCACGATGGCCGTGATGACCACCTCGTCGAGGGTGGCCGACGCGTCGTCGGCGTGGGCGGTGCCGGCCAGGCCGGCGGCGGCGGAGCCCAGCGCGAGGCACAGGGCGTGGGTGGAATGCTTCACGGCGGACCTCCCGGATCAGGGAGCCGCAGGCTAGGCGTGCATCGTGACGGCGATTTGACGCGTTCGTGACGCCCATGTGACAAGGGGCGGCCGATGGCCGCCCCCGTCATCCGATCGCCTTTGTCGGAGCCTGGCCCGCCGGGCGTGAAGCCCCGCGGGAGGCGGTCACCTCTTCACGGGCGCCGGCTTCTGGTCGATCGCGTAGTGCTCGAGGCTGGACAGGCTGCGGTCGGCCCGCCATTCGGTCGGCGCGTCGAAGTACTTCGCATAGTGTTTCTGCGCGTAGTCGAGCACGGGCTTCGACAGCACGGACTCGAGGTCCTTCATGGTGCCCATGAAGCACGCGTACTGGCACATCCCGGGCGCCTGGCCCATGAGCATCCAGGGCAGCCAGGGCGTGATCCGGTTCCAGGTGCCGGTGTAGTCGAGCGAGGTGAGCTTCGGGTTCTGCAGGTCCTCGACCCGGATATGGTGGGCGAAGAATTCCGACACCTGCGCGATCGGGCCCGCCGATTCGCGCGGCCACTTGTCGGGCTGCAGCGCGCTCGGGTAGGCGAGGTGGACGTGGATCTCCATCTCGGCCATGTCGCCGTGCTGGTACCAGGGCAGGATGAACGGGATCTTCGGTGGCTGCTCCGTGTTGAGCCCGCCGAAGTCGGACATCGCCGGGAAGTGGTCCTCGATCATGTAGTTGAACGGATCGTTGGCCACGTGCACGGCCTTGACGACCTCGTTGGTGAGCGGGTTCTTCCACTCGTCGAGCACTTCGCCGCTCTTGAGGTCGGTGTAGACGATGACCTCGCGGCACATCCGGTAGATCGATCCGTTGGGGCCCTCCTTGAGGCGGATCACGCCGAAGCCCGACGACCCCATCAGGTCGACGACCTTCTTCTGGGGCTGGATCGCCATCACGTAGCCCTTGAACCAGAAGTACTTCTGCTTGCCGAAGTCCAGGTCGCCCTGGATGCGCGCGTAGGCCAGCTGGTTGCCCTTGCCGGTGCGCAGGTCGAGGTAGGGGCCGTGCAGGCCAGGGCCGACCCCGTGCTTCGATACGCCGAGCGCCCCGGCGGCAGCGGCCGCGGCAGACGGCGAGAAGCTCACGCCGGCGGCGCCCGCCGCGCCGATGGCCAGTGCGGCGCCGAGGCCTCCCGTGGTCTGGATGATCCCGCGGCGCCGCAGGTCAGGGGTGTCGCTCGTGGACATGGCTCGCTCCCGATGGCAGTGTGGCTGGTCGGCACGATGGTGCCGCGCCTCGCCGCGCAGGCCATCAAGGATCGCGTCAGGTGTCCATTTTCGATGGATCGTTCGTACGCGGCCGCTCGTGCGCAGCCGCTCGATCACTGCGGCGCTCAGCCGCGCTTGGGCTGCTGCAGCGCCTTGAGGTCCGCCAGCACGAGCTGGGAATGACCCTTGGGGCTCACGTCCTTGTAGTGCTTCGCGATGCGGCCCTGCGGGTCGATGATGAAGGTGTCGCGGCGTGCGAGTTCCATGATCCCGAAGGCCTTGTAGAGCACGCCGTAGGCCTTCGCCATGACCTTGGCGGAATCTGCGAGCAGCGGGAAGGGCAGGCTGTGCTCCTTGGCGAACTCCGCGTGGGAGTCGACGTCGTCGACGCTGACGCCGAGGATCACGGCGCCCGCCTTGCGGAAGGCGAAGATGTCGTCGCGGAACTCGCAGGCCTGGGTGGTGCAGCCCGGGGTATTGTCCTTCGGGTAGAAGTAGAGCACCACCCACTTGCCGCGGTGGTCGTCCAGGGTGACCCATTTGCCCGTCTGGTCCTGCAGCCGGAAGGCCGGCGCGGCACTGCCCACCGTGGGCGTCGAGGCCTCGGCGAGGGGAAGGCATGCGAACAGCAGGGCTGCGAGCCAGGCGAGGGGGGATCGGCGGGAGGACGTGCGGGTGGCATGCATGGCGTTGAGCTTCCGGATGGCGGTGGGGGGCGTCGATTCCCGGGCAATTCCATTCTAGGGGAAATTCCCTTCGATGCGAGTGCGGCACAATATCCAAATGAACCCACCGATGAAGGACGCATCGTCGCCGCGCCGGGCCCTGATCCTGGCGGGCGGTGGTGCGCGTGCGGCCTACCAGGTGGGCGTCCTGAAGGCGCTCGCCGAACTCGCGCCTCCCGGTGCGCGTCCGCCGTTCGACGTGATCGTCGGCACCTCCGCCGGCGCGGTCTCGGCGGCGGTGCTGGCCGCCTGGGCGCACCGTTGGCGCGATGGCATCGCCGCCCTCGAGGAGGTCTGGGCGAATTTCCACGTCTCCGCCGTGCTGCGGGCGGACGGCGTGGCGATGCTGCGCGCAGGTGCCCACTGGCTCACGTCGGCGCTGTCGGCTGGCCGCCTCTTGCCCGCGCCACGCTCCCTGTTCGACAACAGCCCACTGCGGCGGCTGCTGGCCGACCGCATCGACTGGGATGCGCTGCAGCGCAACGTCGACGAGGGCCGGTTGCATGCCCTGGCGCTGTCGGCCACCAGTTACGCGGGCGGTCGCAATGACGTCTTCTTCGCGGCCGCCGAGGGCGTCGCGGGCTGGGACCGCCCGGGCCGCGCCGGCCTGCGGACTCGCCTCGGGCTCGAGCACCTGATGGCGAGTTCCGCGATTCCGTTCCTGTTCCCGGCCGTCCGGGTGGGCGAAACCCACTACGGCGACGGCGCGATGCGGCAGCTCGCGCCATTGTCGCCGGCGATTCGCCTCGGTGCCGACCGGCTGCTCGTCGTCGGCGTGCGGGGGGAACAGGGGGCGGGCATTGGCCGGCTCTTCGCCGGCGAGCAGGGGCCTTCGCCCGGCCAGCTCTTCGGCTTCATGCTCGACACGCTGTTCAGCGACCAGCTGGATGCGGACCTCGAGCAGCTCGCGCGGATCAACGCGCTGGTGGAGCGGGCGCCCGGCGCGGCGCCGGGCCTGCGTCGCGTCGAGGCGATGCGCCTGCTGCCGAGCACCGATCCGCGCGAGCTCGCGGTCCGGCACGCCGGCGCGCTCCCGGCGACCCTGCGTGCGCTGCTGTCGGTGATCGGCGCGAGCGGCGCCGCGGGCAGCCTGCTCGCGAGCTACCTGCTGTTCGAGTCGTCCTACACGCGCGAACTGATCGAGCTCGGTTACCGCGACGCGCTGGCGCGCGGCGACGAACTGCTCGCGTTCATGGCGTGAGGCGCGGCGCGGGCTCGCCCGGCAGGGGCGCGCCCCTCAGGTCAGGAACAGCGCGCCGAGCCCGAGCAGCGTGGCGAAGCCGATGCAGTCGGTGAAGGTCGTGAGGATCACGCCGGCCGACAGCGCGGGATCGATCTTCATGCGGCGCAGCGCCAGCGGGACCAGCACGCCAACCGCGGCGGCGGCGAGCAGGTTGGTCAGCATCGCGGCCGCGATGATCGCGGCGATCTTCCAGGTGTCGAACCACAGCACGGTGACGGCGCCCACCACCACGGCCCAGATGAGCCCGTTGAGCCCGCCCACGGCGATTTCCTTGAACAGCAGCCAGCGCGCGTTCGACCACTGCACCTGGCCGAGGGCGAGGCCGCGGATGATCAGCGTGACGGTCTGCGTGCCCGCGATCCCGCCCATCGACGCGACGATTGGCATCAGGGCCGCCAGCGCCGCGACCTTCTCGATGGTGCCCTCGAACGCGCTGACCACGGCCGCGGCGAGGAAGGCAGTGACCAGGTTGATGCCGAGCCAGAGCAGCCGTCGCCGAGTGGACGGGATGATGCCGGCGAACACGTCTTCCTCGTCCTGCAGGCCGGCCATCGACAGCACCGAGTGCTCGGCCTCCTCCCGGATCACGTCGACCACGTCGTCGACCGTGATCCGGCCGAGCAGGTGGCCGTCGGCGCCGACGACCGCGGCGGAGACGAGGTCGCGGTCCTGGAACAGCTGCGCGACGTCGTGTGCCGGCGTGCCGGGCTCGAGACGCGGCGCCTCGGTGTCGAGGCTCTCGCCCACCGAGTCGTCCGGGCCGCCCGTGATGATCCGCGCGAGCGAAATGGTGCCGAGGTAGCGGTCGTTGCGGTCCACGACGAACAGGCTGTCGGTGCGCGCCGGCAGCTCGCCGCGCATGCGCAGGTAGCGCAGCACGACCTCGAGGGTGACGTCCGGCCGGACGCTCACGGTGTCGGTGTTCATCAGGCCGCCAGCGCTGTCCTCGGGCCAGGACAACACCCGGCTGAGGCGCTCCCGGTCCTGCTGGTCCATCGAGCGGAGGACCTGGCGGGTGACGGTCTCGGGCAGTTCCCCGACGAGGTCGGCGAGGTCGTCGACCTCCATGCCCTCGGCCGCGGCGACGAGCTCGGCGTCCTCCATGCCCTGGATCAGCTGCTGCCGGACGCTTTCGCTGAGCTCGAGGAGGACTTCGCCGTCGAGATCGCGATCCACGAGCTCCCACGCCAGTTCGCGCTGCTGGGGTGGCAGTGACTCCAGCAGCTGGGCGACCTCGGCAGGGTGCATGGCGTTGACCATGCGCTGCGCCTGCCGCAGCGTGCCGGACTCCAGCGCCGCGCGCAGCGCCTCCAGCCGCACCTCGCGGCGGTCGGTCCCGGCGACGTTCACGCCCGCGGGCGTCCGGTCTGCGCGGTGGCCTGGGCCAGCCCGGTGTGGCGGGCGAGCAGGCCGGGCAGCTCGGGCGCAAAACGCTCGGCCAGGCGGTCGACGAGGTACACCGAGCGGTGCTGGCCTCCCGTGCAGCCGACGGCGAATGTCAGGTAGCGGCGGCCGGCAGCGCGGTGCTCGGCGATGCGTGCCGCGACGAAGCTCGCGATGTCGTCCAGCAGCCTTCGGACGCTGGGCTGGCCCTCGAGGTAGCGCACGACGGCCGGGTCGCGCCCCGTGAACTGCCGCAGCGCAGGGTCCCAGTAGGGATTGGGGAGCGTGCGCGCGTCGAAGACGAAATCCGCGTCGCCCGGCAGGCCATGCTTGAAGCCGAAGGAGACGAAGGTAACGGAAAGCTGGCCGGACGAGCGCTGCTCGACCCGTCGCAGCACCAGCTCGCGCAACTCGTGGACGCCCGTGCGCGAGGTGTCGAGCACGAGGTCCGCGGCATAGATGACGGGCTCCAGCACGCGCCGCTCGAGCGCGATCGCCTCGCGCAGCGCCATGCCCTCGCGCGACAGCGGATGACGACGGCGCGTCTCGGCGAAGCGACGCAGCAGCTCGTCGTCGCTGGCGAGCAGGAACAGCACCTCGCAGCGGATCCCGCTGCGCTTGAGCTCGGCGATCATCCCGGGGACCGAGGCGATCTCGGCCTCGGTGTTGCGGGCGTCGAGGCCGATCGCGGTGCGCTGGTAGGCGGCGTCGCCGCTGCGCACGGTGTGGGAGATGAACGGGGCGAGCATGGCCGCCGGCATGTTGTCGATGCAGTAGAAGCCGGCGTCCTCGAGCGCGTTCAGCGCGACGCTCTTGCCGGCCCCCGACAGGCCGCTGACGACGATCAGGCGCATGCCCGGCCCCGTGCCGGCCTAGTGGCGGGCGTTGCGACCTTCGGTCGCGTGATGGTCGGTGATCTTCTCCTTGCGCTTCTTCACCAGCCGGTCGAGCTTGTCCGCCAGCGCGTCGATGGCCGCGTACATGTTCTCGTCCTCGGCATCGGCGTGGATCGTGTTGCCGCCGGCCTTGATGTTGGCTTCGGCCTTGTGCCGTAGCTTTTCCACCGAGAGGACACAGTGGGCGTCGATGACCTGGTCGAAGTGCCTCACGACGCGGGCCAGCTTCTTCTCGACGTACGCGCGCAGGGCCTCGGTGACCTCGACGTGATGGCCGGAGATGGACAGCTG
Organism: uncultured Acidibacter sp.; assembly: GCA_964584625.1. Classification (GTDB taxonomy): domain Bacteria; phylum Pseudomonadota; class Gammaproteobacteria; order Steroidobacterales; family Steroidobacteraceae; genus UBA964. Next base: position 14,540 of record CAZPAJ010000040.1, on the reverse strand, counting down.
CATGGGGTATCTCCTGTGGTCTCTGGGACACCCCTATTGTGCGCCATTCAGCCGGTTTCGGGTCGCTTGCGTTCGGAGGACGGCGCGATGCCGAGCGCCTCGCGGTACTTGGCCACGGTGCGGCGCGCGACCGGGATGCCCTCGCCGGAGAGGACCTCGGCGATCCGCGCGTCGGACAGCGGCGCCGCCGGATTCTCGTCGCGAACGAGCTTGCGGATCTTGGCGCGGATGGCCGTCGAGGACGTGCCCTGGCCGTCGCCGCCCTCGACCTGGCTCGAGAAGAAGAACCTCAGCTCGAACACGCCGCGCGGCGTCAGCATGAACTTGCCCGAGGTGACCCGCGAGATCGTCGATTCATGCATGGCGATCGCCTCGGCGATGTCCTTGAGGATCATCGGCCGCATGCGCTCCTCGCCGTGCTCGAGGAACTCGGACTGGCGCTCGACGATCGCGCGGCCGACCTTCAGCATCGTGTCGTGGCGGATCTCCAGGCTCTTCAGCAGCCAGCGGGCTTCCTGCAGCTGGGTGCGCATGGTGGTGTGGGCGGCGCCCCGACCGATCAGGCTGGCGTAGCCCTCGTTCACGCGCACCCGTGGTGCGGTCGCCGGGTTCACCTCGACCGACCAGCCGCGGTCCGTGCGCCGCACCAGCAGGTCGGGCACGACGTATTCGGGCGTTGCACTGCTGACGGCCGACCCGGGCCGGGGGTGGCAGCCGCGGACCAGCGCGACCGCGGCGGCCAGCGCGTCGTCGTCGGCGCCCAGCGCTGCGCGCAGCGGCCCGAGGTCGCGCTGCGCGAGCCGCTCGAGGTGGTCGGCGGCGATGCGACGCGCGAGTTCCAGGCCTGGCGTGCCGGCCTCGAGCTGGCCAAGCTGCAGCAGGACGCACTCCGAGAGTGTCCGGGCGCCGATACCCGCCGGATCGAGCATCTGCACGAGCATCAGCACCCGCTCGATCTCGTCCTCGGGGCAGTCGATCTCGGGCCGCAGGGTGCTGGCAATCTCGGCCAGGCCGTCGGTGAGGTAGCCGTCCTCGTTGATCGCGTCGACGATGGCTGAGGCGATCGCCAGGTCCTGCGGCGACAGCCCGGCGAGCTCCAGCTGCGCCAGCAGGTGCTCGCGCAGGCTGCGGCCCTCGTTGTCGGCGATGTCGCGCGGGCGGTCGTCGTCCTCGAACGAGGACTCGCCGCTGCCCGTCGAGCGGTCGTCCCAGGTGTCCTCGAGGATCTCGACCTCGGGCGCGTCGTCCGGCCCGGCCGCGGCCTCGGCGGGGTCGCCGCTGCCGGGCGCGGCATCGGCGAGCGCCTCGGGAAGGCCTTCCAGCGAGCTGCTGTCGCCGTCGCTTTCGTCGATGGCCTCGAGCATGACGTTGCTTTCGAGCAGCTCGCTGAGGTGGGCCTGCAACTCGATCGCCGGCATCTGCAGCAGGCGTATGGCCTGCTGCAGCTGGGGCGTCATGGTGAGCTGCTGGCCCAGCTTGAGCTGCAGGGTCGGCTTGAGCATCGGGGGGGGTGCGGCGGGTGCGGCGGCGCGGGAGGCGCGCGGCGCGTCGGGAACAGGGGGTTAGAGTCTGAACGATTCGCCCAAGTACACCTCACGGACTTGGGGATTGGCAAGGATCTCGTCCGCGGATCCGGCGGCGATCACGGTTCCGTTGCCGATGATGTACGAGCGCGCGCAGACGCCCAGTGTCTCCCGTACGTTGTGGTCCGTGATCAGCACGCCGATGCCGCGGCCGGCCAGCTCGCGGATGACGCGCTGGATGTCGAGCACGGAAATCGGGTCGACGCCTGCGAAGGGTTCGTCCAGCAGCAGGAACCGCGGTTCTGCGGCCAGCGCCCGCGCGATTTCGACGCGGCGGCGCTCGCCGCCTGACAGCGCCATGCCCGGGCTGGTGCGGACATGGTCGATCCGCAGCTCGGCGAGGATCTGCTCCAGGCGCTCCTCGCGCCCGGCGCGGTCGAGGTCGGATCGGGTCTCGAGGATGGCCATCACGTTGTCGGCCACCGACAGCCTGCGGAACACCGAGGCTTCCTGCGGCAGGTAGCCGATGCCTGCGCGGGCGCGGCGGTGTATCGGCTGGTGCGTGAGGTCGGTGCCGTCGATCAGGATGCGCCCCGCCTCGGCAGGCACCAGGCCGACGATCATGTAGAACGCCGTGGTCTTGCCGGCGCCGTTCGGGCCGAGCAGCCCGACCACCTCGCCGGCCGCAACCTCGAGCGAGAGGTCCAGCACGACCCGGCGCCGGCCGTAGCTCTTCGCGAGGTGTTCGGCGCGCAGCACGCTCATCGCGGTTCGGCAGGTTCGGCCGGAGGCGCCTCGGCCGGCGGCGCCTCGGCCTCCCGCGGCCGGATGGTGATCTGCACGCGCTCCTGCCCTCCAGGCTGTGCGCCCGCGGTTGCGCCCGCCTCGACGCGCTGGCCGGCGAGGTCGTAGAGCAGGCTCTTGCCACGGATCTCGCTGCGCCCGTCGCTGAGCCAGGCGTCGTCGCTGAGGCGCACCGTGCCCTTCACGAGATCGTATTCGATGGTGCGGGCGCGACCCTGCGCGACGCCGCGCTGGCCCGGGAGCCGCTGCTCGAAGCTGGCAGGTGCACCGCGGATCACGGCGCGTGCCACCCGGTTGCGGGCGAACGTGACCGTGGCGTCGCCGCTGCGGAGCTTGCCGCCGTCGACGTCGATGCGCACATCCTCGCTGAAGGTCCAGGTGGCATCGTCGAAGTCGAGGCCGGTGGCGCGTGCCCGCCCCGCCGCGACCCGCAGCGTGCCCTGCGTGATCACGACGTCGCGGAACAGCACCGTGTTCGACCGGTAGTCGACCTCGGAGGACGCGGCGTCGAGAGTGACCGGTTCAGCGGCGCGCGCACGCGACGGACTGGCCGGCGTGGCGGGCGCCGCAGACTGGGCGGCGCAGACCTGCATGCAGGCCAGGGCCGAGAGGGCCGCCAGCGCCGCGAATCCGCGCATCGCGCGGTCAGGGTGTGAAGCGGCCATGTACGCTGGATTCTAGCCGCAGCCGGCGCGCCTTCAAATCGGCGTCCATCCCGCGCGCCGAGAGCCACTGCCCCGACAGCAGGATCGAGGTCTCGCGCGGTGCGGTCACGCGCGCGGCGGCGAGTTCATAGCGCAATTCCGGAGCGCGGATCTCGATGGGTGTCGCCGGATCGCCCACCGTGCCGGTGACCCGAACGTTCCCGGCGAGATCCACGCGCTGCGCACCCTGCGGGATCGTCCCGGTGTCGGCCACGACCCGCCAGGGCCCGGCCGCGGGGTCGTCGACCTGCATGCGGGGGCGCTCGAGCCGGACCGCGAGCGTATCGGGGTCCTGGCGGATCGCGTCCGCGTGCAGGCGGTACCGCGGGCGCCCGTCGGGGCCGGTCTCGACGACCTCGGCGTCGGTGGCCGAGTACCCCGGGTCCTCGGCAGCCGTGGCCGCCACGCCCGCGGCCGGATCGCTGCCCGGGCCCGCACAGCCCGCCAGTGCAGCGGGCAGGCCGGCGATGGCCGCGGCGATGGCGCGCCGCGGGTTCATACCACGCCGCTGCGCAGCAGGTCGTGGACGTTGAGCGCCCCGACCAGGAGGCCGTCGTCGTCGACGACCGGCAGGGCGCTGATGCGGTAGGTCTCCATGCGATGCACGGCTTCCGCCGCGAGTTCCCGCGGCCCGATCGTCCGGCAGGGCCGGGTCATCACGTCGTCGATCCGCGCCGCGTGCACGTCGACCCGCCGGTCCAGGGTGCGCCGGAGGTCGCCGTCCGTGAAGACGCCGGCCACGCGCCGGTCTGCGTCGACGACCACGGTCATCCCGAGCCCCTTGCGCGACATCTCGAGGAGCCCCTCCGCCAGCGGCGTGCCGAGCACGACGGAGGGGATCTCGGCGCCGCGGTGCATCACGTCTTCGACGTGGAGCAGCAGGCGGCGGCCGAGCGAGCCGCCCGGGTGCGACCTGGCGAAATCCTCGGCCGTGAAGCCGCGCGCCTCGAGCACCGCCACCGCCAGGGCGTCGCCCATGGCCAGCGTCGCGGTGGTGCTGGCGGTGGGTGCGAGCTTGAGCGGACAGGCTTCCTCCGGGACGCTGACGTCGAGGTGCACCGCGGCGGCGCGCGCCAGCGTGGAGCCCGGGTTGCCCGTGGCGGCGACCAGCGGTGCGCCGAGCCGTGCGATGTGCGGCAGCAGCATGAGGATTTCCGGCGTCTCGCCCGAGTTCGACAGCGCCAGCACGACGTCGGCGCGGGTGATCATGCCGATGTCGCCGTGGCTCGCCTCGGCCGGGTGCAGGAAGAAAGCGGGCGTGCCGGTGCTGGCGAGCGTGGCGGCGACCTTGCCGCCGATATGCCCCGACTTGCCCATGCCGGTCACGACCACGCGGCCGCTGCAGCCGAGCAGCAGCCGGCAGGCGGCGGCAAACGGCTCGCCCACGCGGTCGAGCAGCGCCACGAGCGCGCGGGATTCGATTTCGAGCGCGCGCCGGCCGGCTGCCCGCAGCGTGCCGTCGTCGTCCCGATGCGCGGGGGGAGTCATGAGTGGCATGATACCCGGATGAGGTTCCCAAGCCATGCACCCCGATAAGGTCGCCGAACTGATCCGTGCCGGCATCCCCGGCGCCGACGTCCGCGTGTTGTCCGACGACCAGACGCATTTCTCCGCCGTGGTGATCGCCGCGGCCTTTGCGGGCAAGCGCAGCATCGCGCGGCACCAGATGGTCTACGCGTCGCTCGGCCCGCTGGTCGGCCGCGAGATCCACGCGCTGTCGATCGAGGCGCTGGCGCCGGGCGAACCCGGCGCCGGGTCCTGAGCCGGTTCGCGTCGCCATGGACAAGCTGCAGATCCACGGCGGGGTGCCGCTCGAGGGCGAGGTTCGCATCTCGGGCGCCAAGAACGCCTCGTTGCCCATCCTGGCCGCGACCCTGCTGTCCGACGGCCCGGTCTCCATCGGCAACGTCCCGCACCTGCAGGACGTGACCACCATGATCGAGTTGCTCGGCCGCATGGGCGTGTCGGTCACCGTCGACGAGCGGATGCGCGTGGAGGTCGACGCGAACACGCTGCGACAGTCGGTGGCGCCCTACGAGCTGGTCAAGACCATGCGCGCCTCGATCCTGGTGCTCGGCCCGCTGGTCGCGCGCTTCGGCCAGGCCGACGTCTCGCTTCCGGGCGGATGCGCGATCGGCGCACGTCCCGTGAACATCCACGTCGCCGGGCTGCAGGCGATGGGTGCCGACATCTCCATCGAGAACGGCTACATCCGCGCGCGGGCCTCGCGCCTGCGCGGCGCGCGGCTGGTGCTCGACACCGTCACGGTCACCGGCACCGAGAACCTGCTGATGGCCGCCGTGCTCGCCGAGGGCGAGACGGTGCTCGAGAATGCCGCCCGCGAGCCCGAGGTCGTCGACCTCGCGGAGTTCCTCGTGTCGATGGGCGCCAGGATCCGCGGCGCGGGCACCGACAAGATCGTCGTCGAGGGCGTCGAGAAGCTGCGTGGCACGCACTACGAGGTCCTGCCCGACCGCATCGAGACCGGCACCTACCTGCTCGCCGGCGCGATCACCCGCGGCAACGTCCGGGTCCGCAACACCCGGCCCGACCACCTGGACGCGGTGCTGGCCAAGCTCGAGGAGTCGGGTGCGCGGCTGGCCCGCGGCGACAACTGGATCGAGATCGACATGCGCGGCCGGCGGCCGCGCTCGGTCGACGTGCGCACGGCGCCCTATCCGGCGTTCCCCACCGACATGCAGGCGCAGTTCGCCGCGCTGGACACCGTCGCCGACGGCGTGGGCACGATCATCGAGACCATCTTCGAGAACCGCTTCATGCACATGCTGGAGATGCGGCGCATGGGTGCGGAGATCCGTCTCGAGGGCAATACCGCGATCATCAAGGGCGTGCCGTCGCTGCAGGCGGCGCCAGTCATGGCCACCGACCTGCGCGCCTCGGCTTCGCTGGTGCTGGCCGGCCTTGTCGCCGAAGGCCGCACCGACATCGAGCGGATCTACCACATCGACCGCGGCTACGAGTCGATCGAGGAGAAGCTCCTGCAGCTTGGCGCACGGATCCGCCGCGTGCCGGGCTGAGCCGGCCGCTGCCGGGTCGAGCCGTTCAGCGCGCGCGCGCGGTCGCCTGGGGCCGCTCCGTCACCGGCACCTCCAGTTCGGCCACCTGTGTCCCGCGCTGCACGCGCAGCCGCAGCCGTCCGCCCGGCGTGGCCGAGGCGATCCTCGCCAGCGTGTCCTGCGCGTTCCGTACGTCGACGCCGTCGATCGCCAGCACGAGGTCGCCGGGCCGCAGCCCCGCCTCGCGCGCCGGGCCCTGCAGGTAGAGGTTCGTCACCAGCACGCCGCCGCGCGCGAGGCCGAGCTGCCGGGCCTGCGGCTCGTCGACGTCCTCGGGAACGATGCCGATCCAGCCCCGCACCACTCGCCCCTTGGTCGAGATCTCGCCGATCACGCCACGCACCAGGTTCACCGGGATGGCGAAGCCGATCCCCTCGACCCCAAGGTTCTTGGCGATGACCGCCGTGTTGATGCCCACCAGTTCACCCTGGGCATTGATCAGGGCGCCGCCCGAGTTGCCGACGTTGATCGGGGCGTCGGTCTGGATGAAGTTCTCGAAGGTCGCGACGCCGAGCTGGCCGCGCCCGGTCGCGCTGACGATGCCCTGGGTGACGGTCTGCGAGAGCCCGATCGGGTTGCCGATCGCCAGCACGACGTCCCCCACCCGCAGTTGGTCCGAGCGGCCGAGCGGCATCACCGGGAGCCCCGGGAGCGTGACGCGCAGCAGCGCGAGGTCCGTGTCGGGGTCGCGCCCGACGATCGCGGCCTCGCCGACCCGGCCATCGGCGAGCTGCACCCGGATCGAGTCCGCCTCCGCGATCACGTGGTGATTGGTGACGATCTGGCCGCCCGCGTCGACGATGACACCGGAGCCCAGCGAGCGCTCGACGCGCTGGCGATAGCGCGGTCCCAGTTCGCCGAAGGGATCCTCGAACAAATTGCGGGGGACGCGCTCGGTCACGACCCGGGCCGTGTAGATGTTGACCACGGCGGGGGCGGCACGGTCGACCGCGGGGGCGTAGCTGGCCACGCCGGCCGCCCCGGGCGGTGCGGTGGGGGCGGTCGGTGGCGGTGCCGGCTTCGGTGATGCTGCGGGGGCGGGGGTGGGCGTGGGGGGGGCGATCGCGGCCGGGGTGCCTGCCCGCGGCAGCAGGTCCGGGCGAATGGCGACCGCCACGAAAGCGAGGGCGAGCCCCCCGACGATCGAGCCGGCAAGGAAAACGAGAGCGTTCTGGCCGCGCGACATGGTCGTGATCTCGGGCAGGCGAAGCGGGGCGGGTGTTGTGTATAATGCCGCGATTCCCGGTTTTTTCCGTACAGTCAGCCTGCGCCGACCGGCGGGCGGAGAGTGAGCGTAATGAGTGATGCGGTAAGCGGATCCCCGGAAGACGTCGACACCAGTCGGCGCAAGTTCCTCACGGCCGCCACGGCGGCCACGGGTGCGGTGGGGGCAGGCTTCGTGGCGGTGCCCTTCATCGCCTCGTGGAAACCCTCCGAGCGGGCCCGCGCCATGGGCGCGCCCACGGAGATCGACATCAGCAAGATGGAGCCGGGCCAGATGGTCGTCTCCAACTGGCGCAAGCAGCCGATCTACGTCGTGCGCCGCACCCCGGAGATGGTCGCCGCCCTGCCCAAGGTCGACCCGCAGCTCAAGGACCCGAAGTCCGCCGATTCCCAGCAGCCGGACTACGCCCGCAATGACGTCCGCGCCCTGAAGCCGGAGTTCCTGGTCGTCTATGCGACCTGCACGCACCTCGGCTGCCTCCCGAAGGAATACTTCAAGCCCGGCGACGCGCTGCTCGGCACCGACTGGCCGGGCGGCTTCTTCTGCCCCTGCCACGGCTCGAAGTTCGACATGGCCGGCCGCGTCTTCGCGGGCTCGCCGGCCTCGATCAACCTCGGTATCCCGCCGCACAACTTCGAATCCGAGACCAAGCTGGTCATCGGCATCGACCCGGCCGCCGCCCAAGGAGTCGCCTGATGGCCGCCACACCCGATTCCCCCGCCGCCAAGGGCGGCTTCCGCGCCTGGCTGAACAAGCGGCTCCCGGTCGACGAGTTCGTCGAGTCGCAGCTCACCGGTTACTTCGCGCCGAAGAACTTCAACCTCTGGTACTTCTTCGGCGCGCTGTCGCTGCTGGTGTTCGTCATCCAGATCCTCACCGGCATCTTCCTGACGATGCACTACAAGCCGAGCGAGGCCGAGGCCTTCAACTCGGTCGAGTACATCATGCGCGAGGTGGAGTGGGGCTGGCTGATCCGGTACATGCATTCGACCGGCGCCTCCTTCTTCTTCATCGTCGTCTACCTGCACATGTTCCGCGCCATGATGTACGGCTCTTACCGTGCGCCGCGCGAGCTGCTGTGGATCTTCGGCATGCTGCTCTACCTCGCGCTGATGGCCGAGGCCTTCATGGGCTACGTGCTGCCCTGGGGCAACATGTCGTACTGGGGCGCGCAGGTGATCGTGAACCTGTTCGGCACGATCCCGGTCATCGGGCCGGGGCTCGTCGAGTGGATCCGTGGCGACTACGGCATCGCGGACTCCACGCTCAACCGCTTCTTCGCACTGCACGTGATCGCAGTGCCGTTCGCCATCGCGTTCCTGATCCTCATGCACCTGGTGGCGCTGCGCCAGACCGGCTCCAACAACCCGGACGGCATCGAGATCAAGGCCAAGCTCGGCGCCAACGGCAAGCCGGTCGACGGCATCCCGTTCCACCCCTACTACACGGTCAAGGATCTGGTGGGCGTCGGCGTGTTCCTGATCTTCTTCTGCGGTGTGATCTTCTTCGTGCCGACCTTCGGCGGGCTCTTCCTCGAGAAGCCGAACTTCGAGCCGGCGAACGTCCTGTCGACGCCCGAGCACATCGCGCCCGTCTGGTACTTCACCGCCTACTACGCGATGCTCCGCGCGGTGCCTGACCAGCAGCTCGGCGCGCTGCTGATGCTGCTGGCCATCGCGGTGTTCTTCTTCCTGCCCTGGCTCGACCGCTCGCCGGTCAAGTCGATCCGCTACAAGGGCATCCTGTCCAAGGTCTTCCTGACCCTGTTCGTGGTGTCCTTCATCGCGCTGAGCTACCTCGGGCTGCAGGCGGCGACCCCGGTGTACGTCATCCTGACCCGCATCTTCACCGTCCTCTACTTCGCGTTCTTCCTGCTCATGCCCTGGTACACGAGCGTCGAGAAGTGCAAGCCTGCCCCGGAGAGGGTGACCTACCATGCGTAAGCTCGCCGTACTGGCCATCTTCCTCGCTTCGATCCCGCTGGCGTCAGCCGCCCCGGTCCCGGGTGAATGGCAGCACTGGGAAGCCGGCAACGAGATTGGCAACACCGCCTCGCTGCAGCGCGGCGCCCGCAACTTCATGGGCTACTGCGCCGGCTGCCACTCGTTGAAGTACCAGCGCTACAGCCGCCTGGGCGAGGACCTGAAGATCCCCGAGGCCGAACTCGAGAAGTACATCGTGCCGGCGGGCTCGAAGAAGACCGAGTACATCAAGACCTCGCTGTCCTATGAGGACGGCGAGGCCTGGTTCGGGAAGGCGCCGCCGGACCTCTCGCTGATCACCCGCTCCAAGGGCACCGACTACGTCTTCCAGTTCCTCAAGGCCTACTACGCCGACCCCGCCACCGCCTCCGGGGTGAACAACCTTGCGCTGCCGGGCACGGCGATGCCGCATGTGCTGTCCAGCCTGCAGGGTGTGCCCGAGGCCGTTTTCCAGACGGTCGAGTCGCAGGGCGAGGGTGGCCAGACGCTGACCGAGCGCCAGTTCGTCCGGTTCGAGCCGGGCGTGCCGGGCCAGCTCAGCCCCGAGGACTACGACGCGTTCGTCCGCGACACCGTCAATTTCCTCGAGTACGTGGGCGAGCCGGTCAAGGCCAAGCGAATCGGGCTCGGTATCTGGGTGATGCTGTTCCTGCTTGTGTTCACGGCGCTGGCCTACCTTCTGAAGAAGGAATACTGGCGCGACGTGAAGTGACCGCGGTGCCATGCGGAGATCGGTGACGACGCTCTACTGCGCCGATGACCTCTGGAGCCATCGGACCCGCATCGTCGTCGCCGAAAAGGGCATTCCGCTGGAGGTCGTGCTGGTCGATCCGGCCCGGCCCTCCGAGGACCTGATCGACCTCAATCCCTACCAGAGCCTGCCGACCCTGGTGGACCGCGACCTCGTGCTCTATGACTCGCGGGTGATCATGGACTACGTGGACGAGCGTTACCCGCACCCGGCGCTGCTTCCGGTCGATCCGGTGTCCCGCGCACAGATCCGGTTGGCGATGCACCGTGTCGAGAAGGACTGGTACACCGTGGCCGAGGCGCTCGAGCAGGAGTCCGACCGCGGCCGCAGGGCCACGCAGCGTCGTGCGCTTCGGGACTCCATCGTGCAGGCTGCCAGCCTGTTCGGTTTGCGGAAGTTCTTCCTCAGTGACGACTTCACGCTCGCCGATGCGACGATCGCCCCGGTGCTCTGGCGCCTGCCGCGCTACGAGATCGAGCTGCCCGCCCAGGCGCAGGCCGTCCTGCGCTACGCGGGCCAGGTCTTCGCCCGGCCAGCCTTCGTCACCAGCCTCTCGACGGGCGAGATCGGGCAGTCGTTCGCGTGAGTGCCCCGCGATTGCCCTCGCGGCGTCCCTACCTGGTACGGGCGATGCACCAGTGGATCACGGATTGTGGTCACACACCCCACGTCATCGTCGACGCGTCGGTGCCGGGTGCCAGCCTGCCCCAGGCCTATGTGCGCGACGGCCGGATTGTCCTGAACATCGGCTACGGGGCAACCGATCGCCTGGACATCGGCGGTGACTGGCTCGACTTCGGGGCGCGGTTCGGCGGGGTGGTGCACCAGGTTCGCGTGCCGATGGGCGCGGTGCTCGGCATCTATGCCCGCGAGACCGGAGAGGGGATGGTATTCGCCGAGCCTGAACCGGGCGATGGCCCGGCGCCCGAGGGGCCTGCGCCGGAGGGTCCCGCTCCCGATGGTGCGGCTCCCGGTGGCGGCACGCCCGAGCGCCCCGCGCCGCGCCGCCCGAGCCTGAAGGTCGTCAAGTAGTCGGGCCCCAGCCTCGGGTACCACCCTGGCGTCAGCGATGCGCGGCGTCGAAGGCCTGCGAAATCCACTCTAGCGCCCAGGGGGCCTCGGCCGAGGCGGCGGGTGCGACGAGCGCCACGTCAAACCGGACCGGCAGGCGTGCGAGGTCCTGGCGCATCTGCAGCAGTTGGCGGGTCGTGCGGACGATCCGCAACTGCTTGCGCGCGTCGATGCTGGCTGCGGCGCCGCCGAAGTCGGCGCGGGATCGCAGGCGCACTTCCGTGACCACGAGCACCCCCCGCTCGATCGCGACGATGTCGAGTTCGCCGGTGCGGCGGCTGAAGTTGCGCAACAGGATCGTCGCGCCGCGGCGCTCCAGTTCGGCCGCCGCCATGTCCTCGGCGATCCGGCCGGCCCGCGCGCGCCATGCAGCGGCCCGCGCGGTCGACGGCACCGGGCTACTCCAGCGGGCGTGCGCTCCCCGAGCGCACGACGGCGAAGTCGAGTTCGCGACGGACATAGCCGTCGGGGTCGACGGACAGCCGGCCTGACGCGCCGTCGACGCCCTGCGGCGCGCCGGTGCGCAGCGCGCGCTGCAGCAGCCAGGCATCGTGCCCGAAGGCGAACAGGCGGCCGCGGGTGCGCAGGCCCGCCGCACCCCACGCCGCCGTCGACTGCGCGCCAAGCGCCCCGCTCACGCCCTCGGTGGGACGCAGGACCCATGGCATGTCGGGAAAGATCAGTCCCTCGAGGTCGTCGTTGCCGCCTGTCGGTTCGAACGAATCCGAGGTCGAGTAGGCCGGGATGTCTCCAGCGTAGTGGAAGCGGAGCTGGGGGCGCAGGCGCCGCGCCGTCGCCGCCGGCGCTGGGGTGAACAGGAAGTCGATGTCGCCGCGCCGCCGTGGCTGGAAGGACAGCGAGGTGCCGAGGGCCGACTCGAGGCGCCGGTGCCGCGCCCGGCTGTCGGCCAGGCGCAGTGCCGACTGCAGAGGCGCCGACAGGTCGGTGCTCCCGGGCGGGTAGTTCGCGCTGCCCACCAGCTGCCCGCCCGCCGCCTCGAGTTCGGCGCGGAATGCCGCCAGCACGCGGCTGCCCCAGTCACCGGTCGGCACCAGCGCGAGCGCCCGTCGGCGGCCGTCGGCGACCGCGCGCCGCGCGGCGAGGCGCGCCTCGTCCTCGGGCGAGAGCGCGAACTGGTAGATGCGTTCGGCCGGCGTCGCGCCCTCGTCGGGCGGCATGAAGTTCAGCGCCAGCAGCGGCGGACGCCGCCCGGTCCAGGCCACCGCGGCAGCCACCTCTTCGCGCGCAAGCGGGCCGATGACGAATCCCGCACCCGCCCGCGCGGCCTCCTCGAGCGCTGCAGCCACGCTGCGACTGCCCGTGTCGTAGATGCGCAGCCGCGGACGTGCCGCCGTGGGCTCCGCGTAGAAGGCAGCGAGGATGCCGTCGCGTACCTGCTGGCCGGCCGCGGCATAGCGCCCGCTCAAGGGCAGCAGCACGGCCACGTGTTCCCCGGTGGAGGGCGGTTGCGCTGCCACCGTGGGCGAGGCGGGGCGAGGCGCCTCCTGGGCCGCGCGCAGGGCCTCGGTGGCCGGATGGCCAGGATAGCGGCCGCGCCAAGCCGCCATGGCGGCGGCAGCGGCGGCACGGTTGGCCTGGGCGGCGGCCGAGCCTGCCTCGAGCCAGCCGCGCACGATGGTGTCGTTGCCGGCCGCGCGCGGCTCGAGCTTGATGCCTGCTGCCGCCGCGGTGCGCAGCTGCTCGAGGAGTTCACGCCGCAGCGCGGCGCTGGCGGATGCGCCAGCGCGTTTCTCGCGCTCCAGCGCGCTGCGGATGCCTTCCACGGGCCTCCCCGAGGCGATGGCGGCGCGCTGCCTGAGCGCAACGTAACGGGCGGCGGCAGCCGGGTCGGCGGGCGCCTTCATCGCGGTGAGTGCGGCCCATGCCGCGGCGGCGTCGCGCGACGCCAGCGCCGCTTCGGCGCCCAGCAGTTGCCGGTCGACCTGCTCCGCCGGTTGGAGCGGTGCGACCAGCAGCTTGAGTACACGGGTGGCCTCCGTTCCCGCGCCCGCGGCCAGCCATGCGCGCGCGGCCTCGAGCCGGAAACGGTTGCCGCCGGTTCCAGGGTCCTGGGCCGCCAGCGCCTCGTATTCACGAGCCGCCCCGCCCGGGTCACCCTGGTCCGCGAGCGACCGCGCCCGGTCGACGGAGGGCGGTGGCGGCGTGCCCGGGGCCAGCGACGCACAGCCAGTGGTGACGATCGCCAGTGCCGCGGCGAGTGCCAGGGCGCGGATCAGGTTCGGAATGCGCATGGATTGAATACCCCGTCGGGCCCGGGCACGATGCCGGGCGGGTTCGCTGAACGGTGGGAAGTATAGTGGCCGCGATGGAACAGGCTCCTGCGGGAGCGCGCCGCGGCCGGATCGACGTCGTGGCCACGCCGATCGGCCACCTCGGCGACCTCTCGGCCCGGGCCCGGGAGTCCTTGGCCGGCGCCGACGTGGTTGCCGCGGAGGACACCCGCCGCACCGGGCAGCTGCTCGCCGCGCTCGGCCTGCACCGGCCCATGGTGTCGCTGCACGCGCACAACGAGCGGGAGAGGGCGAGCGGCCTGCTCGCCCGGCTCGCGGCCGGCGAGGTGATCGCGCTGGTCAGCGACGCCGGCACGCCCCTGTTGTCCGACCCGGGCTTCGACCTGGTGCGCCGCGCCGCCGAGGCGGGCTTCGAGGTGAGGCCCATACCGGGCCCAACGGCCATCGCGGCCCTGCTGAGCGTGGCCGGGATCCCGACCGAGCGGTTCAGCTTCGAGGGCTTCCTGCCGGCCCGCCCGCGGGAGCGGCGCGAGCGCCTCGAGGCGCTTGCCCGGGAGCCGCGCACGATGGTGTTCTTCGAGGCGCCCCACCGCATTGCCGGATCGCTGGCCGACTGCGCTGCCGCGTTCGGTCCGGATCGCGCCGCGGTGGTCGGGCGCGAGCTCACCAAGCTCCACGAGACGGTGTATCGCGGCAGCCTCGCCGGGCTGGCAGCGCGAGCGGCTGCCGAGCCGGACTTCATCCGCGGCGAATTGACTTTCGCGGTGGCCGGCGCGGTCGAGGCACCCGCTGCCGCGGAGGCCACGGCCGACCCGGAGGCCCGCGCCCGGCTGGAGCGCGTGGTGGCGGCGGCCGTCCGGCACCTGCCTGCATCGAAGGCCGCTGCGCTCGCGGCCGAGGCGACCGGCGCGAGCCGCGACGAGGCCTATGCGCTGGCCGTGGTGCACGCGGCCCGCCGCAGCTGAGGGCCGGGCTGGAGGCGGGGCGGTCGGCGACGGATTTGTGTAGCGGGCCATGCCCGCGTATCTTGCGCCCCGGGAGCCGGCCGAGTGACCGCTGCGTTTCTCGCGAAACGGGGAGGAAAGTCCGGGCTCCGTCGGACACGGTGCCAGGTAACGCCTGGGGGGCGCGAGCCCACGGAAAGTGCAACA
>CAZPAJ010000039.1:0-26550 GCA_964584625.1 uncultured Acidibacter sp. | reverse complement strand
CGCGGGCGATCTCCTGCGCTCGCAGGTGCTTCTTGACCGTGATCGGGTAGTAGGTGCCGCCCTTGACGGTGGAGTCGTTGCAGACGATGACGCACTCGCGGCCGCTGACCCGGCCGATGCCGGTGATGAGGCCCGCGCCGGGCGCCTCGTCGCCGTAGCAGCCGAGCGCCGCGAGCGGCGAGAACTCGAGGAACGGCGTGCCCGGGTCGAGCAGCAGTTCGATGCGCTCCCGCGGGAGGCGCTTGCCGCGCGCGACGTGGCGGGCGCGGGCCGCCTCGCCGCCGCCGAGGGCGACCTGCTCGAGCCGGCGGTGGAGATCGGCGACCAGCGCCTGCATGGCGGCGGCGTTGCGCCGGAACGATTCGCTGCGCGGGTCGAGCGTGGATTCGATCACGGCCATGGCGAGACCGGTTTGCCTCTATCCTCCGATTGTCGGACAATAGCACCCAAATCAGGTAAAGGGCAACCGACCATGCCGGGACTCGACGCCTGTGATTTCGACTTCGGGCTGGGCGACACGCTCGACGAGGTGCGCGCCACGGTGCGCCGCTTCGCGCGTGCCGAGATCGCGCCGCTCGCCGACGACACCGATCGCCGCAATGCCTTCCCGGCCCAGCTGTGGCGCAGGCTCGGCGAGCAGGGGCTGCTGGGGCTCACGGTGCCGGAGCGCTGGGGCGGCGCCGACCTCGGCTACCTGGCCCACATCGTGGCGATGGAGGAGATCTCGCGGGCCTCGGCCTCGATCGGGCTCTCCTACGGCGCGCATTCGAACCTCTGCGTGAACCAGATCCGGCTCAACGGCAGCGACGCGCAGCGCGACCGCTACCTGCCGAAGCTGGTCAGCGGCGAGCACGTCGGCGCGCTGGCGATGTCGGAGCCGGGCGCGGGCTCGGACGTGGTGTCGATGCAGCTGCGCGCGGTGCGCCGCGGCGACGTGTATCACCTCACCGGCCGCAAGATGTGGATCACCAACGGCCCCGACGCCGACGTGCTGGTGGTCTACGCGAAGACCACGCCCGAGGCGGGCCCGAAGGGCATCACGGCGTTCATCGTCGAGAAGGGCTTCCCGGGGTTCTCGACGGCGCAGAAGCTCGACAAGCTCGGCATGCGCGGCTCGAACACCTGCGAGCTGGTGTTCGAGGACTGCCGCGTGCCGGCCGCGAACGTGCTCGGCGAGCTCGACCGCGGCGTGCGGGTGCTGATGAGCGGCCTCGACTACGAGCGCGCCGTGCTGGCGGCGGGCCCGCTGGGTATCATGGCGGCGGCGCTCGACCTGGTGCTGCCCTACCTGCACGAGCGCCGGCAGTTTGGCGAGCCGATCGGGCATTTCCAGCTGATGCAGGCGAAGATCGCCGACATGTACGCCAACTACACCGCAGCGCGTGCCTTGGTCTACGCGGTGGGCCGCGCCTGCGACGAGGGCCGCAACACGCGCCACGACGCCGCGGCGGCGATCCTGTTCGCCGCGGAGAAGGCGACGCAGGTGGCGCTCGAGGCAATCCAGGCGCTCGGCGGCAACGGCTACATCAACGACTACCCGGCCGGTCGGCTGCTGCGCGACGCCAAGCTCTACGAGATCGGCGCAGGCACGCAGGAGATCCGCCGCATGCTGATCGGCCGCGAGCTGTTCGCGCGCACGGCATGAGCGACGCACCCGCCAGGCCCGCCTTCGAGCCGGTGCGGATCGACCGCGCCTACCGCAAGGTCGCCGACGCGCTGATCGAGCGGATCACGAGCCGGGCGCTGGCGGAGGGCGAGCGGTTGCCGTCGGAGCTCGAGCTCGCGCGGCAGTTCGGCGTGAACCGCTCGACGGTGCGCGAGGCCCTGCGCGAGCTGGAATCGGCCGGCCTGCTGCGGCGCGAGCGGGGCTCCAAGCTGATGATGGTCAGCCGCCCCGGGCTCGACGCCGTGGCCGGCGACGTGAGCCGCGCGATGGCCCTGCATGACGTGACGCTGCGCGACGTCTGGGAAGGCCTGACGATCCTCGAGCCGCCGATCGCCGAGGCCGCCGCGCGCCGGCGGCGCGAGGCCGACCTCGTGGCGCTCGCCGCGGTGCTCGAGCAGGCCAATGCGCCGGATCCGCTGGTGGCGGCGCGCCAGGCGGCGGACTTCTTCCGCGCACTCGGCGACGCCACCCACAACCCGGTGCTGACGCTCGGCCACGAGCCGCTGCTGCAGCTGCTGGTGCCCTCGCTGCAGACGATGATCGACGAGGTGGCGCAGGCCCGCTCGCGCATCGCCGGCGCGCAGCGGCGCATCGTCGAGGCGCTGCGCGCGCGCGACCCGGCCTCCGCCCAGACCTGGACCGCCAAGCACATCCGCGACTTCCGCCGCGGCTTCGACCTGGCCGGTATCGACATCGACGAGGGCGTGCACCGGCGGGGGTGAGGGAGCTTTTGGCCCTACTTCCCGATGCAAAAACTCCCGAAGATCCGCCCGAGCAGGTCGTCGCTGGTGAAGTCGCCGGTGATCTCGGCGAGGGCGAGCTGGGCTTCGCGCAGTTCCTCGGCGACGAGTTCGCCGGCGTGGCGCTCGGTGAGCTGGCGCAGGGCTTCGTCGGCGTGGCGGCGGGCGCGGGCGAGCGCGTCGAGGTGGCGGGCGCGGGCGGAGACGGTGCCGGCGCCGGGCGTGGCGTAGTCCATGCAGCGCTTGAGGTGGTCGCGCAGCAGCGGCAGGCCGTCGCCGGTGCGCGCGGAGACGGCGACCCAGGCGGGGCCGCCGGGGGCAATGGTGTCGGCGAGCGGGATGCCGCTGGCGAGGTCGCACTTGTTCAGCACCAGCGTGACGGGCACGCCCTCGGGCAGGCGATCGCGCTCCTCGCGGTAGGCCTGGGCGGTGGGGTCGGCGGCGGCGTCGATCACGAACAGGATCCGGTCGGCGCGCGCGAGCTCGGCGCGGGCGCGGCGCATGCCCTCCTCCTCGACCGCGTCGGCGGCGTCGTCGCGCAGGCCGGCGGTGTCGAGCACGTGCAGCGGCAGGCCGTCGAGGTCGATGCGCTCGCGCAGCACGTCGCGGGTGGTGCCGGCGATCGGGGTGACGATCGCGGCGTCGTAGCCGGCGAGCCGGTTCAGCAGGCTGGACTTGCCGGCGTTGGGGCGACCGGCGATCACGACCGTCATGCCGTCGCGCAGCAGCCGGCCCTGGCGGGCGGCGGCGGTGATCGCGTCAAAGCGCGCGCCGATCGACTCGAGCCGCGCCACCAGGCGCGGGTCGTCGAGGAAGTCGATCTCCTCCTCGGGGAAGTCGATCGCGGCCTCGACCCAGGTGCGCAGCTCGACCAGCGCCTCGACCAGCTCGTGCACCTGGGCGGAGAACTCGCCCTGCAGCGAGCGCAGCGCGGCGCGGGCGGCCTCGCGCGAGCCGGCGTCGATCAGGTCGGCGACGGCCTCGGCCTGGGCGAGGTCGATCTTGTCGTTGAGGAAGGCGCGCTGGGTGAACTCGCCGGGAGCGGCGCGGCGCGCGCCGAGCTCGACCGCGCGGGCCACCAGCTGCTCGAGCACGACCGGGCCGCCGTGGCCCTGGAGCTCGAGGACGTCCTCGCCGGTGTAGGAGTTCGGGGCCTTGAAGAAGAGGGCGATGCCGGCGTCGATCGGCTCGCCGGCGGCGTCGCGGAAGGCGGCGAGCGTGGCGTGGCGCGGCGCCGGCAGCGCGCCGAGCAGGGCCTCGGCCAGCGCGGGCACGGCCGGGCCGGAGAGGCGCACGACCCCGACGCCGCCCAGGCCGGGGGCGGTGGCGATGGCGACGATGGTGTCGGGGGTGGGGGTCAGGGCGGTGGCTCCGGCGCGGGGTTCCGCCGGTCAGGCGCCCAGCAGGCGGCGAGCCAGCACGGTTTGCATGTCACGGCGCCCGTCCGCATTCAGGAAAATGACGACCTGGCTGCCCGTGACACGGTAGATCACGCGGTACGGCTTGAAGAAGGTCTGGCGGTATTCCTTGATCCCAAGGCCCACGAGTTCCTTCGGATAGCTGCCTCGCTCCGGGAATCCCGACAGGGTCTCCACGACGGCCATCCACTCATCGAGCACACGGTTGGCGTTGGCGACGCCATCGGTTTCGGAGAGGTAGGTGTGGATGGCCTCCAGGTCCTGCTCGGCACCCTCGGTCAGCAGGACTTCGAATGGGGGAGGCGCGCCCGCCACCCGATTCAGGCTCGCGAGGCGCGGAGGCGGGCCACGACGTCGGCCACGGGTTGGGCCTTGCCCGCGGCGACATCCTGATTGCCGAGGGCAAGGATCTTGAGCAGGGCGAGTGTTTCCTGCGTCTCTTCGAACGACGCGACGTCCTGCAGGACCGCCTTGGCCTCACCGTTCTGGGTGATGATCAGGGGCTCACGCTGCTCTGCGAGGTTCGTCAGGACCTCGGCCGCGTTGGCCTTGAGATAGCTGATGGGCTTGACCTGTGATGAGTAGCGCATGGCGGCGGTCCCGGTTCAAGTAGGACCGAATATAGTCTTTTTATGGTCTTTTGGCGACGCCGTGGGGATGTCGCGCGAGGCGCAGACGCGGCTGCGCAGGGCCTCGAAGGCAGCCGGGGTTGCGGGCTCCGCGGGCGGCGAACGGGCGCCGAGCAGCACCAGCTCGCGCAGGCGCTGCCGGTCCTGGTCCCTGCGGATCAACTCGCGGATGTACTCGACATTCACGGTGCCCATGCCCGGAGGGTAGCGGGTTTGGCAAAATTTGGCAGGCCGGATTAATCGGCTAGCTGGGTCAAAATTGATGCCTAGATCTGGATTGGTTTCCAGTAGGATTCAATAAACGCCTCAGGTAGGCGATTGAGGCCAGACAGGGGCGCCTTATGAGAATCACCCTCGAGCTCAGCGACGACCTGCTGAGGCGCGCGCAACAGCGGGCTGACGAGCGCGGACTGACCCTGCACGCCCTCGTCGAGGAGGGCCTGCGGCTCTCGCTGGAGGCCCGGTCGGAACCGGCGCAGCCCACATTCAGGCTGCGGACCTGGGGCCGTGGCGGGCTCACGGACGAAGCCCGCGACCGGGGCCTGCACGCCATGCTGCTCGAACTCCAGGAGCGGGCGCCGCCGCGGCTCGTCTCCGGGGTGAAACCCCCGCACGAGGCCTGAGGCGCCGGGCAGGGACATGAGCAGCGTCGTCGTCGCGTTGGCAGGGCTCGCCTGCATTGGCCTGGGGGCATGGTGGCTGGCGGACCCGGCCGGCTGGTTGCAAGGCTACGCGGACCACGCCCGCCTGTTCCCCAGCCTGATGAGGCGGCTGTGTACCCCGAACCGGTTCAATCTCGCGCTGACGCGGCTCTGTGGCGCCCTGCTGATCGGCGCGGGCGGCGCGGTGCTGGCCCTCTTGTTACGTTCGTGACGTCCCGCGGTTCCCGTCTCTTCGTGTCCGTAATCCGCTAATCCGACTATAAACGCGAATATTGATTCAATAATGGCGCAATAGGCCGACGGCTCGGGCGCCCTGCCCGGATCCCGGGACACCAGCCGCCGCGCGTCGACAATCTCGGGGTGAACGGCTAGCGTCGCGGCATGAACACCGAAACGCTGGCGCAGTACGCCGAAACCTACGCGCGCGACGGGGTGGTCCACGTGCCGGGCCTGCTGGCGGCCGACTGGGTCGAGCGGCTGACGGCCGTGGTGACCCGGGCGCGGACCGACCTGACCGGCCGGCGCGAGTCGATCAACCCGGTGCTGGGCGCCACCGCGTCGGCCCATGCCGACGGCTACCCGACGGCGGAGTACAGCGCCGCGCCGGGGCGCTGCACGATCCGCTGGCTCTGGCGCGACCGGCCCGAGGTCCGCGCCTTCTTCACCGACTCGGGGGTCGCACCCGTGGTGGCGGCCGTGATCGGGGCGCGCCGGCTCCAGTACTGGTTCGACCTGACGTTCATCCACGACCCGGGTGCCGACGGCGCGGGCACGCCCTGGCACCACGACATCGCGTCCTTCCCCTGCAAGGGGACCCAGATCCCGTCGCTGTGGATCGCGCTGACCGACGTCGACGCCGACATGTCGCCGCTGCGCTGCATCGCCGGGAGCCACCGCAACCCGGCGATGTTCCGTCCGCCGGTCTACGTGGACCAGGCCGGCCAGCTGCCCGAGGGCTACACCGACCTGCCCGACGTGGAGGCGCAGATCGCGCGCGGCGAGTACCGGGTGCTCGAGTGGGAGATCCGCGCGGGCGATGCGCTGCTGATCCACCCCCACACCCTGCACGGCGCGCCACCGAACCGTTCGCCGCGACCGCGCATCGCGTTCACCACCCGCTGGGCCGGCGACGACGTGGCCTGGGCGCCCGACGCGCTCAGCATGAAGGTGCCGGGCGTCGACCTCGGGCGGGTGCCGGTCGGCGAGCGGCCGGCCGGGGAATTCTTTCCCGACGCGATCCGCAGCCAGGAGCACCGAGACGCACCGCGAGCCTGAATTTCGCCGCGGGTTGAATCCAAACCCCCCGCTCCCCCGAACAGCCTCCTGCATGCAGCGGTGCGGGATATGATTTCGACCCAGGAGGCCCGGCGCCGCGTCGGGCAGGGAGTGGGCGTGGCCAGGCCAGGGACGGCTGAAGACCTCTTTTCCGTTCCGGTCCTGCCGGACGTCGCCCGGGGCGACCGGGCGGCCGTGGGCCGCTGCATGACCCGCTATGGCGCGCTGGTCTGGTCGATGGCGCGGCGGCTCTCGCCGACGCCGGCCGACGCCGAGGACGCCACCCAGGAGATCTTCCTCGAGCTCTGGCGCAGCGCGTCGCGCTTCGATCCGGCCAAGGGCTCCGAGAAGGTGTTCGTGACGATGATCGCGCGCCGCCGGCTGATCGACCGGCTGCGGACGATGCGGCCGCGCTTCGAACACGAGATCCCGGGGCTGGACGAGTGGGCCTACGAGGTGCCGGTCGAGGCGCGCGCCGACCGCGCGGCCGAAGCGGCGCTGGCGCGCACGGCGCTCGAGACGCTGCCGGCAGAGCAACGGCACGTGATCGATCTTTCCATCGTGCACGGGCTGTCGCACGGCGACATCGCCGCGCGCGTGGGCCTGCCGCTCGGTACCGTCAAGACGATGGTCCGTCGCGGTCTGATCAAGGTGCGCCAGGCGCTGGGCGTGGGCACCGCCCGCGCGGGCGAAGGTGAGTAAGCGATGAACAGCAACGACATCGAGCGGGCGCGGCGCCAGGAGCTGGCGGTGGAGAACGCCGTCGGCGGACTCGACCGCGAAGACTGGCTGGAGCTGCGGCGGCAGGCAGCCGCGGCGGCGAGCACGGACGAGCTCGAGGAGATGGAGCGCGCGGCCGCGGCGATCGAGCTCGCACGGCAGCCGCGTCTCGAGCCGATGCCGCGCCACCTGCTCGCGGCGATCGCCGCCGACGCGGACCGCCACTTCGCGCCGGCGCGTGCGGCCGCGACGCGCGCGGCGGCAGGGCGCACGGGAGACGCCACGCCGCCCACGGTCGCGGGGCGCAGGTCGCCCCCCGCCTGGTTCGCCTACGGTGGCTGGATCGCTGCGGCGGCGAGCATCGTCGCCGCGGTCGGGCTCGGCGTCTTCGGCAAGCCGGATGCGGTGCCCGACACACCGGCCGTCGCGGCGATCACCCAGCCGGCAAGCCCGGCCACGATCCGCCGCGAGAACCCGCGGCGCGGGCCCGCAGCGGCGGCGGCACCGACCGTGGCGCCCTCGCCCACCCCCGCACAGCCGGAAGCGGCGGCCGCGGGTCCCGCGGCGGAACGCGAGGCCCTCGCGGCGCAGCGTTTCGTGCTGCGGCGCAACTGGGCGGCGGCCGGCGACCCGGCCGGGCGCAGCGTGCAGGGCGACGTGGTCTGGGATGCGCGCACGCAGACCGGCTACATGCGCTTCGTCGGACTGCGTCGCAACGACCCGGCGATCGAGCAGTACCAGTTGTGGATCTTCGACGGCCGTCGCGACCAGCGCTATCCGGTCGACGGCGGCGTGTTCGACGTGCGCGGCGGCGACGGCGAGGTGGTGGTGCCGATCCGCGCGCGGCTGCCGGTAGGCACGCCGCTCGCGTTCGCGGTGACGATCGAGCGGCCGGGCGGCGTGGTGGTCTCGGATCGCAGCCGCGTGGTCGTGATCGCGCGCGCGGGCTGAATCCGTTGGTTCCTGCGGGGCGAATAGCTCCCCGTGGCCAGGACGGTCACGACAGCAGGAGACATCACGATGATGCGCAGCATGCGGGCCTTGCTGGCCCTCGGTTTCTCGGCGGCGCTCGCCGCCTGTTCACTCGACGACGAACCTGCGCGGCCACCGACCGCGGAGCTGAGCGTGATCCACGCCTCGTCGGACGCGCCGGCGGTCGACGTGGACCTCAACGGCACGCCCTTCGGCCGCAACCTCGACTACAAGCAGGCAGTGCCGAACCAGCCGGTGGGCGCCGGCAGCGTCGAGCTCGCCGTGCGCGGCATCCTGCCCGGCAACGCACGCCCCACGGTGATCGGGCCGGCGCGCGTGACGCTCGAGGAGGGCAAGCGCTACGCCGTGCTGGCGGTCAATCGTGTGGCGGCGATCGAGCCGCTGATCATCACGCGTGACCCGAGCGTGGTGCCGGCCGGCTCGGTGCGGCTGCAGGTGGTGCACGCCGCGCCGGCGGCGCCGCGGGTGTCGGTGTACGTGACGGCGCCGAACGCGAACCTCGCGGCCAGCGCGCCGGCGGGCACGTTCTCGTTCAAGGAGTCGTTCGGACCGGTGAACGTGCCGGCGGGCGAATACCAGATCCGCGTGACCCCGGCCGGCACGCCGGGCACCGTGGTGTTCGACTCCGGGCCGCTGCGCCTCGACGCCGGGGGCGACCTGCTGATCGCGGCGGTGCCGAACACCGCGACCGGCAGCTCGCCGATCACGCTGCTCGCGACCACCACGTCCGGTGGCCGCCTCGAGATCCTCGATCGGGCGGCGCCGGCGCGGCTGCGCGTGGTGCACGCCTCGCCCGACGCGCCGGCCGTCGACATCGTCGTCAACAACGGCTTCGCGAATCCGCTGGTGCGTGCGCTGCCGTTCCCGCAGGCGACGCCGTTCGTGTCGGTGCCGGGCGGCACCTACAACGTCAAGGTGACGCCGGCCGGCAACCCGGGCCTGATCGCGATCGACGCGAACCCGACCTTCGCCGCAGGCGTCGAGTACTCGGTGTTCGCGGTCGGCCGGCTCGCGGCGATCGAGCCGCTGGTGCTGACCGACGACCGGCGCCGCGTGGCCACGCAGGCGAAGGTCCGCATCCTGCACGCCTCGCCGACCGCGGGCGCGGTCGACATCTACGTGGTCGCGCCGGGCGCGTCGATCGCCCAGGCCACGCCCGCGTTCGCCGGCGTACCGTTCACGGCGAACACCGGCTACGTGAGCCTCGCGGCCGGTCGCTACGACGTGGTGGTGACGCCCGCCGGCACGACGCTGCCGGCGATCGGGCCGGCGACGATCGAGGTGGTGGCGAGCGGCGTCTACACCGTGGCGGCGCGCGACGCCGCGGGCGGCGGTGGACCGCTCGGCGTGATCCTGCTCGACGACTTCGTGAACTGATGCGGGCGTGAACTGACGCGGGCGGGTGCCGGTGCGGCGCGGGCTAGCGCCGGCACTCGCGCGGCAGCAGGCTGTTGGGCAGGTTGTCGTAGGATCGCTGCCCGCAGGTCCAGGTCACTTCGCCGGCGGCGTCGCGCACGCCTCGCAGCGACAGGCGGCCGTTGGGATGAACGGGCTCCACGAAGAACGTGATGATCTCGACGGTGTTGACCGGGTCGGGATTGGAGCCGCCGTAGTTGACGTCCATGCCTTCCCAGTCCCTGCCGTCATGGGACCACGAGTCGGCCAGCGCGAGGTTGGTCTCGTTCGGCGGGAACCGTCCGTGCGTGACGAGATACTCCATCGCCCGGGTCCGGTAGTCGTTCATCCTGACGAACGCGTCGGCGACCCGCGCGCGCTTGGTGTAGTGCTGGTACGCGGGCACCGCCACGGCCGCGAGCAGCGCCACGATCGCCACGGCGACGAGCAGCTCGACGAGCGTGAAGCCCACGCAGCGGCGCGGGCCGTGCGCAGTTTGTTGGGCCTGACGTGCCACGGGGCCGGGGGGTCTCGCAACCAAGTTTCTTTGACAACACTACCGCAGCGCGGGTGCCGGTAAAGGCGGGCAGGTGCCCGCCGTTGCAGAACTGCGAACCTGGTCAGCGCATCCGGCCTGAAACGGATACCCGACCTCAGTAGCGCCAGCTGATGACGTCCGCGCCCTTCGGCGCCGTCATGATCATCCGCTCGACCGCCCAGGGCAGCACCATCTGCGGGTAGCGCAGGCGGGAGTAGGCGTTGCTGCGGGTGTGGTCGCCGTTCCAGCAGTGCTCGGCGCGGTCGCCGTAGTCGATGACGGCGTCGGCGGCGGGCTGGGCGCTGCGCAGGAACTCCTCGACCGCGTAGACGGCGTTGTTGAGGTAGTAGTTGTCCATGTCGCCGGTGTAGATGCGCAGCTTGCCGCGCAGCTTTGGGCCGATGGTGGGCCAGTCGCGGCGCAGGATGTGCGAAAGGTCGTAGTTCTCGCGCCAATAGGCGGCCGTGACCGGGTCGATCTCGCCGGTGAGCCGGTCCCAGATGCGCCGCGGGTAGCCGTCGGGGCCGACCGGCGAATACACCGATTCCCAGACGTCCCACTGGTCGCCGCTGCGGCCGCGCGTGCCGAGCGCGAGCTCCCAGAGGCTGTTCTCCTCGATCGTGGTGTCGACGTGGCCGAGCCAGTTGCGGTGCGCGGGGCGCGGCGTGCGCTTGAAGCGGTTCGGCATCCAGTAGGCGTTGCGGTCCTCGTAGATATTGACCGTCATGTAGTGGCGAAAGTCGATCGGGTCGGGGCAGGCCACCCAGGCGCCGTTGTACTCGTCGGGGTAGAACATCTGCACGGCCATCGCGATCCAGCCGCCGGTGCTGCCGCCGTAGACGAAGCGCGCCCAGCCCTGGCCGATGCCACGGAAGCGGCGCTCGATCTCGGGGATCAGCTCGTACTGGATGGCGTCGCCGTAGGGCCCGTTGTTGGCCGAGTTCACCCCGTAGGAGTCGTCGTAGAACGGCGTCGGGTGCTGGATCTCGACCAGCAGCACGCGCGGGAAGCCGGGGCCCGTCCAGGCCTTGAAGAAGTCGTAGCCGAGCTCCTGCTGGATGCGGTTGTAGCCGGCGAGCTGGAAGCGCGTGCTGTAGTCGGGCTTGAGGTCGGGGTCGGGCGGCGTCTCGCGCCAGCCGGAGGGCGCGTCGGGGAAGTGCCCGTGGTTGATCACCAGCGGATAGCGCGCGTCGGGGTGCTCGCGGAAGCCCTGGGGGAGCGTCACGAACGCCGCGAGGTAGATGTCGCGGCCCCAGAACTTCGACAACCGCTCGCTGCGGATGCGCACGTGCTTGACCCAGTCGGTCTCCCTGAACGGCTCGACCGGCGGGATCTGCTCGGTGAGCGCGAGGCGGGCGCCACGCCCGTTCCAGCGCAGCGTGACCGGCTTCGAGTAGAGGTTGCCGGGCTTGGCGCGCCACTGCTGGCCCTCGCCCTTGTCGGGCGGCAGCTTCAGCACGCGGCCGTCGCCCATGCGGAAGGTCTCGTAGCGGTTCAGGAAGGCCTGCACCCGGTACTCGCCCGGCGGCAGGTCGCTGAGCTGGCGAACGGGGAAACCGAAGGCGCGGTCGTCGACGCGGCGCGCCGTGCCCGGGGCCCAGCCCTCGACGTCGAGGCCGTAGAACGGGATCGCGCTGCCGTCCCAGTTGACGAGCTCGCGGGGTTCCTTGTCGGGAGATTGATCCGCGGGCGCGAAGATTAGAAGTAATCGGCCGTCTTGTGGGCCTTCTGTGAAACTTTTGGGCAGCGTGATGTCGAACGCGGCTGAGGCGGCGCCGGCCGTTGCGGTCTGCGCCGCGGCAAACAGGGGCAGGCAGAACAGCCCGGCGAGGGCGAGGGCCAATCGGCGGATCGGGGCCATGGGAGGTCTCCTCAGGCGATGGCAAGCCGCGTGAACTGGCTGCGGGGCAGCAGCCTGTGGAAGTCCCGGTCGAAACTGACGAGGTGCTCGCCGAGCTGGGCCACCGCCGCCGCCAGCCACGCATCGGGCAGTTCGTTGCCCGCAAGCGCCTTGTCGAGGCAGAGCTGCCGGAGCCGCGGCCACTCTGGCCCGAGCGACGCGAGTTGCACCCCGGGCGCGGCGAGGACGGCGTCGACGAACGCCATCGCCTGATCGGCCGGCGTCGGCGTCCGGAAGATCCGCGGGCTCGTGACCAGACGCAGGAAGCTCGCCACCACCATGGGAAGCACGGTCACGGGCGCGCCCTGGCCGGAGGCCAGGAGGGCACTCTCGAGCCAGGCGCGGGCGACCGCGTGATGGGGATGGTCCGAACGGGAAGCCGCGACGAGGACGTTGACGTCAGGCGTCATCGCCGAGGGCTTCGAGCAGTGCCTTGTTGCTGAGCGGATCGATGCCCTCGACGAGCCCGCCCTGCCCCTCGAACACGGGCAGGCGTAGTGGTGCGTCCGCGGGTAGCGTCGAACGCCCACGCAAGCGCAGCTGCAGGCCCTCCTCGATCACGCGCGTGAGCGTGGTGCGCTGGCGCGCCGCGAGGGCCTTGGCGTCGGCGAGCAGCTGGTCGTTGATATCCAGCGTGGTCTTCATGGGACCCGAGGATACAGAAATCTGTACGCAGGGTCAGCTAGCGCCGGCAGTTCGCGGGCAGGTAAGCGTTCGAGAGGTTGTCCTTCGAGCTCTGGCCGCAGGTCCAGGCGACGTTGCCCTCGGCATCGCGGACGCCCCGCAAGGAAAGGTAACCACCCTCCTGAACGGTCGGCTTGAACTCGGCCAGGATCTCGATGACGTTGTCGGGGTCCGGGTTCGCGCCCCCGAAGTTAATGTCGACCGAGACGAGGTCGGTGGTCTCGTGCTCGAACCACTCGCCGAGCCCCAGGATCTGCTCGCTGCCCGGGAACCGGCCGTTGGAAACCATGTACTCCATCGCCCGGGTGCGAAAGTCGCCGAGCTTGACCAGCGCCTTCGCCACACGCGTGCGCTTCGTGTAGTTCTGGTAGGCGGGAATCGCCACGGCCGCGAGGATGCCGATGATCGCGACGACGATCATCAGCTCCATCAGGGTGAAGCCACGCGACCCATGGCGGCGCGTGGCGGGCTTTCGGGCGATTGCAGGCATCCCTCCGTTTACGGCACGAGGGCGCTCGAGCATTAGGAGATCGTCGCCTTTTCCCGGCGGCTTGTCCGGGATTGTGGCCTGCGTCGCAGCCCGCCCGGCCGCGGGCGCTAGGCCGGCGCGGCCTTGCCCTTGTTCGCGGCGGCCTCGATCCGGCGGTTGATGTTCCACTGCTGCGCGATCGACAGGATCGTGTTCGTGACCCAGTAGAGCACGAGGCCGGCGGGGAAGAACGCGAAGGTGACCGACATCACCAGCGGCAGGATCATGAAGACCTTGGCCTGGATCGGGTCGGGCGGCGCGGGGTTCAGCTTGTACTGGATGAACATGGCGACGGCCATGATGATCGGCAGCACGAACCACGGGTCCTTGGCGGAGAGGTCCTGGATCCAGCCCATGAACGGCGCCTGGCGCATCTCGACGCTCTCGAGCAGCACCCAGTAGAACGCGAAGAACACCGGCATCTGGATCAGGATCGGCAGGCAGCCCGCCAGCGGGTTGATCTTCTCGCGCTGGTAGAGCTCCATCATCGCGCGGCCGAGCTTCTCGCGGTCGTCCTTGTAGGTGTCCTGCAGGTTCTTGATGCGCGGACCGAGCACGCGCATCTTTGCCATCGACTTGCCCGAGGTCTCGGACAGCGGATAGAAGACGAGCTTCAGCAGGAAGGTGATGATGACGATCGCCCAGCCCCAGTTGCCCGTCAGGGCGTGCGCCTGCTCGAGCATCCAGAACAGCGGCTTGGCGAGCAGCGTCAGCATGCCGTAGTCGGCGACGAGGTCGAGGCGGGGACCGGTCGTCTCGAGCTGTGCCTGCAGCTTCGGGCCGACGAAGAGCCGCTCCTTCAGCAGCAGCGTGGTGGCGGGGCCCACGGTTTGCAGCGGACCCGCCGTCGACAGCAGGTACTGGTTGCCCTCGGTGCGCAGCGTGTAGCGGTAGTTCACGCCCTCGGCCGGCACGACGGCCGTGACGAAGTGGTGCTGCATGCCCGCGATCCAGCCGCCGGCGATGTCACGGGCCAGGGCGCGATCGTCCTCGTCCTCGCGATCGAGCTTCTGGTACTTGGTGCCGTCGTAGTACGCCGGGCCCTGGAACGCATAGCTCTCGACGTTGAACATCGAGCGCTCGACCGGGACGTCGTCGCGCAGCAGCTGCGAATACGACGCGACGGGCCAGGGGGTGAGGCCGTCGTTGCGGATCTCGTACTCGAGGTCGACGCGGTACTGGCTGCGCCGGAACACGTAGGTCTTGGTCAGCGTGATGGCGGCGGCCGGATCGCTCCAGCTGAGCGGCACGCGCAATTCATCCTGGCCTTCGGCAAGTGCAAAGCTCGTGGCCGGCGCGGTGAAGCTCGAGAGGTGCGTGGGCCGGTTGCTGCCCGCGGGGCCGGCGAGACCGGTCTGCAGCAGGTAGAAGCCTCGAGGGTCGCGATTCAGCAGGCGCACGGGAGCGCTCTCGCCCTTGACCCGCGGGTACTTCAGCAGGTCGGCGCGCTGCAGCTCACCACCGGTCAGCGAAATGTCGAGGTCGAGCACGTCGGTGCGGACCTTGATGACCCTTGCGCCGGCGGCGGCCGGTGCCGCGGCGGGCGCTGCGAGGGGCGCTGCAGGGCCGATGGCGGCCGCGGAAGCGGGGGCGCCCGCGTCGGCCACGGGCGCCGCGGCGGGCGCGCCCGACTGCGGGATGCTGGCGGCGAGCGAGGACGACTCGGCGCCTGCGGGCTTGGCGGCGGCGGCACTGCCGGGCGGCGGCGGCTTCGGCCCGTAGTCCCGCATCCAGGTTTCGTAGTTGAGCCACAGCGCGAGCACGAGGCCCAGCCAGAGGAACACGCGAGCGTTGGTCGAGTTCACGGAGTCACTTTCTCGATCGAAACGGGGTGATGCGCGCAGCCGCCGTGGCACGCGTGGGCGTGCTGGGCGGCAGGCACCGGGTCGAAACCGCCGGGGTGCCAGGGGTGGCAACGGCCCAGTCGGCGCAGTGTGAGCCAGACGCCTCGTGCCGCGCCATGGGTCGCGAGAGCCTCGAGGGCGTAGTTCGAGCAGCTGGGATAGAAACGGCAGCGCGGCCCGAGCAACGGGCTGACGAGGATCTGGTATCCGCGGATCAGGACGCGGAGGACGACGCGCATCGCAGGGCCACCTTTTTCCAGAGCGCGTCCAGGCTGGCGCGCAGGGCTGCGGCCGGCGCGTCGCGCGCGCCGGCCCGGGCGCCGACGATGATGTCGGCTGAGGGCAGGCGGTGCTGGGCGAGCCGGAACGACTCGCGGATTATGCGACGGACTCTGTTACGCGCGACGGCTTTTCCGACGGTGCGTGCGGCGATGGCGAGCCCGATCCGGGCGTGTCCCAGGTCATTGGGGCGCACCGTCATGCTGAAATGGGAGTCACCGAGGCGCTGACCTTTCTGGTAGGCGGCCTCGAAGTCTTTCTTGCGTCGCACCCGCCGCGTGGCGGGCAGGCCGAGCGAGGCGGGATTCTGCGGCGACGGCGAGGAGCCGGACGCGATCAGGGAATGAGCTTCTTGCGGCCCTTGGCGCGGCGGCGGGCCAGGATCTTGCGACCGTTGGCGGTGGCCATACGCGCGCGGAACCCGTGGGTGCGGGCGCGGCGGACCTTGCTGGGCTGGTAGGTGCGCTTCATGACGTTTCGGTCCCAAAAAAGGCCCGAGAGCGTAAGCAGGCCGGACTGGGGTGTCAATACACGGAGGACATGAAGATGCTTCTGGCGCCCGGATGCAGGGTTTAGACTAGCGGGCCGTTCGCCGGATCGAAGCCTGTGGATTCTCTGCTCTGGTCACGCTGCCTGAGGCTGCTCGAGGACGAGTTGCCGGAGCAGCAGTTCAATACCTGGGTGCGCCCGCTGCAGGCCCTCGAGGGCGCGGGGTCGCTGCGCCTGCTCGCGCCGAACTCCTTCGTCGTGGACTGGATCCACCGCAACCTGCTGACGCGGATCGGCGAACTGGTGCGGACGGAGGTCCAGGGCGACGCGCCGATCATCACGGTGGAAGTGGGCTCCCGGCGCGAGCCCGCACGCGCAACCGACGTTGCCAGTGGCAGCGGTACGGGTACAACGGCGGGACCCGGGACCCGCCCGGCGGGCCCGCGGCGCGAAGGGCTGGTGGTCGGCGGTCGGTTGAATCCGGACGCGACCTTCGTCAATTTCGTCGTCGGCAAGAGCAACCAGCTGGCGAAGGCGGCGGCGGAACAGGTGGGAGAGAACCCGGGACGGGCGTACAACCCACTCTTTATTTATGGCGGCGTCGGGCTCGGCAAGACTCACCTCATGCACGCCGTAGGCCATGCGGTGCTGGCGCGGAACCCCGAGGCGCGCGTGGCCTACGTGCACTCGGAGCGGTTCGTCGGCGACATGGTCAAGGCGCTGCAGCACAACCAGATGAACGAGTTCAAGGCGGCGTATCGCTCGCTCGACGCGCTGCTGATCGACGACATCCAGTTCTTCGCGGGCAAGGAGCGGTCGCAGGAGGAGTTCTTCCACACCTTCAACGCGCTGCTCGAAGGCCAGCAGCAGGTGATCCTGACCTGCGACCGCTACCCGAAGGAGGTCGAGGGGCTCGAGGAGCGGCTGAAGTCGCGCTTCGGCTGGGGCCTGACGGTAGCGATCGAGCCGCCGGAGCTCGAGACCTGCGCCGCGATCCTGATCAGCAAGGCGGAAGCGGTCGGCGTCGCGCTGCCTGATGAAGTCGCGTTCTTCATCGCCAAGCGGATCCGCTCGAACGTCCGCGAGCTCGAGGGGGCGCTGCGCCGCGTGATCGCGAACTCGCGCTTCACTGGGCAGGCGATCACGGTGGATTTCGCCAAGGAAGCGTTGCGTGACCTGCTGGCGCTGCAGGCCAAGCTGGTCACGATCGAGAACATCCAGAAGACGGTCGCGGAATACTTCAAGGTACGGGTGTCGGACCTGCTGTCCGAGCGGCGCAACCGCTCGATCGCCAGGCCGCGACAGGTGGCGATGGCGCTTGCGAAGGAGCTGACCAGCCACAGCCTGCCGGAGATCGGCGATGCGTTCGGCGGGCGGGATCACACGACCGTGATCCATGCCTGCCGGCGGATCCGGGAGCTGCGCGACAGTGAGCAGCGGATCAGCGAGGATTACCAGAACCTGTTGAGAACCCTGACGGGTTGAAGTGGAGGAACTGTGGACAACTCTGCAGGGCGAAACGATCCACATTCGGCGCACATGGAATCCGCAGGACACCCCATGGATCGTCCCCCCGTGTCCGTGACGCAAGTCACGGTACGATAAGGGAGTCTGGCGTTTGTCCCGTTCTCCACAGCGCCAATAACTACAACCATTCTTGATCTTCAATAAACCAATACTTCTATGAAACTCACCGCTAGTCGCGAAGAGATCCTCGGCCCCGTGCAGGGCGTCATCGGCGTCGTCGAGCGGCGGCAGACGATGCCGGTGCTGTCGAACGTGCTGCTGTCGGCACGCAACAACCGGCTGAGCGTGACGGGCACGGATCTGGAGGTCGAGCTGGTCAGCGCCGTCAACCTCAGCGTGCAGCAGGCGGGTGAGATCACCGTTCCTGGACGGAAGCTGCTCGACATCCTGCGCGCGCTGCCTGAAGGGGTAGCGGTGTCGCTGGCGCTGGAGGGCGATCGGGTGATCGTGCGCGCCGGCCGCAGCCGGTTCACGCTGTCGACGCTGTCGGCGGTCGAGTTCCCGGTGGTCGAGGAAGTCAGCGCCCAGCAGACGCTGAGGCTGCCCCAGGCGGAGCTGCGTCGGCTGATCGACAAGACCCATTTCTCGATGGCGCAGCAGGACGTCCGGTATTACCTGAACGGCATGTTGCTGGAAGCCGATGGCGGGATCCTGCGGGCGGTGGCAACGGACGGGCATCGTCTGGCGCTGTGCGAGACCACGCTGGAGGAACCGGTCAAGACGAAGCAGCAGGTGATCGTGCCGCGCAAGGGCGTGCTCGAGCTGCAGCGGATCCTCGGTGAGTCGGGAACCGTGGAGCTGGCGGTTGGGACGAATCACATTCGGGCCGAGATCGGCGATGTTCGTTTCACTTCGAAGCTGATCGACGGTCGTTTCCCGGAGTACGGCCGTGTGATCCCCGCCCGGCCGAACCGGATCGTCGAAGCCGACCGGGCGGTGCTGCGCCAGGCGCTGCAGCGTACGGCGATCCTGTCGAATGAAAAGTACCGGGGAATCCGGCTGAGCCTGAAGACCAACCTGCTGACGCTGCAAACCCACAACCCGGAGCAGGAAGAGGCGGAAGACCAGCTCGAGGTGGTGTATCCCGGCGATGAACTCGAGATCGGGTTCAACGTGAACTACCTGCTCGACGCCCTGTCGGCGATCGAGACGGACCGCGTGCAGATCGGCCTGACGGACTCGAACAGCAGTTGCCTGATCACGGCACCCGACATCGCCACCGCGCGCTATGTCGTGATGCCCATGCGGCTCTGAGCGCGGGATGGCGCTGGCGGAGCTCAGCGTCGAAGATCTCCGTTGCATCGAGAAGGCCGAGCTGTCGCTCGGCCCTGGCACCCACCTGATCTTCGGCCCCAACGGCGCGGGGAAGAGCTCGCTGCTGGAGGCCGCTTTCGTGCTGGGACGGGGCCGTTCCTTTCGCACGCGTCAGAACGAGCGCCTGATCCGGCATGGGCAGGCGCTGATGCGGGTCGTGGGCCGCACGGAGGCCGATCCGATACCGCATACGCTCGGTGTCGAGGTGGCGCGGGAGCGCGGTACCCGTGCCCGGGTCGATGCCGCGAACGTGCGGTCGCTGGCGGAATTGACGGCGGTCTTCCCGGTGCAGGCGCTCGATCCGGACGCGCACAAGCTCATCGAGGAGTCGGCAGCGCGGCGCCGCCGATGGCTCGACTGGGCGGTGTTCCACGTGGAACCTTCGTTCGCGGAATCCTGGTCGAGGTATTCGCGGGCGCTCCAGCAGCGCAATGCGGCGCTGCGGTCTGGGCTGGGGCAGGTCGAGGTCTGGGACCCGGAGCTCGCGCGCGAGGGCGAGGCCATGACGGAGGCCCGTTACCGGGTCCTGGCTGCGCTGAAGCCCTATTGGACGTCGCTGGTCGAGGAACTCGTGGGGCTCGAGGTGACCCTCGGTTTCAACGGGGGGTGGGATCGCAGCGACCCGTTGGCGTCGGCGCTGGCTTCGGGGGTGATCCGGGATCGCGAGCGGCGCACGACGGTAGTGGGGCCGCATCGCGCGGATGTGCTGTTGCGGGTTCGGGGCAGAGCAGCCCGTGAAGTGTTGTCGCGGGGGCAGCAGAAGCTGGCCGCGGTGGCGATGACGCTGTGCCAGCTCGAGTACCTGAAGGCCGAGCACGGGCTGCGTCCGACGTTGCTGCTGGACGATCCGTCGGCGGAGCTGGATCAGGAGCGTCTGGGGCGGTTCATCGCTCGCGTCCGCCGGCTCGACGCGCAGTTGATCATCACGGCGCTGGAGCGGGACTATCGGCTTTTCGGCGATCCGCAGTCGATGTTCCACGTGGAACAAGGGCGTGTGTCACGGATCTGAGTGGCGGGCATGTGTTCCACGTGGAACATTGAGCAACCGACCAAAACCAGCCGAAAAGGCTACAATGGGAAATCCGAAAACCGGCGCCGGACATGTCCGAAAAAGACGTCTACGATTCCAGCAAAATCAAGGTACTTAAAGGCCTCGACGCGGTCCGCAAGCGGCCGGGCATGTACATCGGTGACACCGATGACGGCACAGGCCTCCACCACATGGTTTTCGAGGTGGTGGACAACGCGATCGACGAAGCCCTGGCCGGCCACTGCACCCGCGTCGTCGTCACGATCCACGCCGACGAGTCCGTGACGGTCGAAGACAACGGTCGCGGCATCCCGGTCGACATCCATGCGGAAGAGGGGCGTTCGGCAGCCGAGGTCATCATGACCGTGCTGCACGCCGGCGGTAAGTTCGACGACAGTTCCTACAAGGTCTCGGGCGGCCTGCACGGCGTCGGCGTCTCGGTGGTCAATGCGCTGTCCGACGTCCTGCAGCTGACGATCCACCGTGACGGCAAGCTGCACCGGCAGGAATATCGCCTCGGCGAGCCCGTGGCGCCGCTGGCCGTGGTCGGGAACACCGATCGCACCGGAACGATGGTCCGGTTCAAGCCCAGCCCGACGATCTTCACGAACATCACCTTCGACTACGACATCCTCGCCAAGCGCCTTCGGGAGCTCTCGTTCCTGAACTCGGGCGTCCGCATCGACCTCGTCGACGAGCGCGACACCAAGAGCGAGACCTTCCAGCACGAAGGCGGCCTCCAGGCGTTCGTGAAGCACCTGAACCGCTCCAAGCAGGCGATCCACGACTCGGTCTTCTGGTTCCGCACCCAGGAAGGCCCGATTGGTGTCGAGGTGGCGCTGCAGTGGAACGACTCCTACCAGGAGTCGATGTTCTGCTACACGAACAACATCCCGCAGAAGGACGGCGGTACCCACCTCTCGGGATTCCGCGCCGCGCTGACGCGCACGCTCAACGACTACATCGAGAAGGAAGGCATCGCGAAGCGCGAGAAGGTGCCGACCACCGGCGACGACTGCCGCGAGGGCCTGACTGCGATTCTTTCGGTCAAGCTTCCCGACCCGAAGTTCTCCTCGCAGACCAAGGACAAGCTCGTCTCGTCCGAGGTCAAGGGCGTGGTCGAGACTGCGCTGGCGGCCAAGCTCTCGGAGTTCCTGCTCGAGCACCCGGGCGAGGCCAAGGGCATCGCCGGAAAGCTGATCGAGGCGGCGAGGGCGCGCGAAGCCGCCCGCAAGGCGCGCGAGATGACCCGCCGCAAGGGTGCGCTCGACATCGCCGGCCTGCCGGGCAAGCTGGCCGACTGCCAGGAGAAGGACCCAGCCCTCTCCGAAATCTTCATCGTCGAGGGTGATTCGGCCGGTGGCTCCGCCAAGCAAGGCCGCGACCGCCGCACCCAGGCGATCCTGCCGCTGAAGGGCAAGATCCTGAATGTCGAGCGCGCCCGCTTCGACAAGATGCTGTCGTCGGCGGAGGTCGGGACCCTGATCACCGCGCTCGGATGCGGCATCGGTCGCGACGACTTCGATATCAACAAATTGCGGTATCACCGGGTCATCATCATGACGGACGCTGATGTCGACGGCAGTCACATCCGCACCCTGCTGCTCACCTTCTTCTACCGCCAGGTACCGCTGCTGATCGAACGCGGCCACGTGTACATCGCCCAGCCGCCGCTCTACAAGGTGAAGCGCGGCAAGCAGGAGATGTACGTCAAGGACGACACCGAGCTCAACGCGATGCTGCTCAACGCCGCGATCGACGGCGCCGCACTGCACGTCAATGCTGCCGCGCCGCCGCTGAGCGGGCCCGCCCTCGAATCGCTGGCCCGGCACTACATGGAAGTGCAGGGCATCGTGCAGCGCTGGTCGCGACGTTACGACGACCGCCTGCTCGCCCAACTCGTCTATGCCCCCGTGCTGAGCTCCGCCTCGTTCGACGATCCCGAGCCGCTGCGCACCTGGCTCGACGACCTCGAGACCCGGCTCAACACGCTCGGCGACGGGGCGCGTCGCTACCAGCTCACCCTGGTCGAGGCTCCCGAGGGCCAGTCGCCCAGCCGCATCCACGTGCACAAGTCCGAGCACGGCAGCACCACGGACAAATACCTGACCCGCGATTTCTTTGACTCCGCCGAGTACCGGCGCATCGCCGAGCTCTCGCGCACGCTCTCGGGCCTCGTCGAGCAGGACGCCTGGGTGCAGCGCGGCGAGACGCGCAAGGCCGTGGCCTCCTTCAAGGAAGCGATCGACTGGCTGTTCGACCAGGCCAAGAAGGGCCAGTCGATCCAGCGCTACAAGGGTCTGGGCGAGATGAACCCCGAGCAGCTCTGGGAGACCACGATCAACCCGGAGACCCGCCGCCTGATGCAGGTGCGAATCGAGGATGCCGTGGCGTCCGACGAGATCTTCACCACGCTGATGGGCGACGAAGTCGAGCCGCGCCGTGAATTCATCGAGAAGAACGCGCTGGCCGTGGCGAACCTCGATGTCTGACGCCGCGCGCGGCGCCGCGTGGCGCCAGCCGAAGCGGGAGCCTCTCGCCCGGCTGCTGGCCATCGCCCTGGTTGCTGCGAAGGCGATCCTGCTGATCGCCCTCGCCAGCGCGGCCCCGACCCACGCCGCACCGCCACCGCCTGGCTCGGCGATCCTGATCACCGGCGCGAGCTCGGGCTTCGGTCGCAAGGCCACCGAGTCGCTCGCGGCCAAGGGCTATGTCGTCTACGCCGGCGCGCGCAAGCCCGAAGATCTCGAGGCCCTGGCGAAGATCCCGAACGTCCGCCCGTTGCGGCTCGACGTCACCGTGCCCGCCGAGATCGACGCTGCCGTGCTGCGCATCCGCGCAGACGGCCAGGGGCTCTGGGGCCTGGTCAACAATGCCGGCGTGCTGCCGCGGCTCGCGATCCTCGATACCGATGCGAAGGACCTCGACCACATCGTCGGCACCAACACCTACGGTCCGCTGCGCCTCACGCGCGCGGTCGCCCCGCTGATCGGCGAATCGCGCGGCCGCATCGTCAACATCAGTTCGGTGCTCGGGCTCTACACCGGCCGCGGCTTCGGGCCGTACTCCATGAGCAAGTTCGCGCTCGAGGCGTTCTCCGACGCGCTGCGCATCGAGCTCGAGCCCCAGGGTGTGCACGTGGCCACCGTGAACCCCGGCGGCTACCCGACCAACCTCGGCCGCAGCGGCGCGGCCTATGTCGAGAGCGTCGGCAAGAACTCGCCGGCGTTCAGCACCGCCCCGCGCCCCGCGGCCTCCCAGGCACCGGTCGCGCCCGCCACAGCGCCTGCCGCGGCGCCCGACTACTCGCCCGTGATCAACGCGATCGAGCACGCGCTGCTGAGCGACGCCCCGCGGCCGCGCTACCTTGCCGTGGCGACCGCGCGCGAGGCCGACAGCCTGATGCGCCGCACGCTGCAGCAGCTCGTGGAACTCAACGCCGAACAGCCCTTTGCCTACAGCCGCGACGAGCTGGTGAAGATGCTCGACGAGGCGCTGGCCGCTCCGGTGCCGGCGCCGCGCTGATCGCACGCCGTTCGCCCGCGCCCGCCAATCACGCGAGGAGCTTCGCCGTGTCGAGTCCCCTGGTCCGCACCGCTGTGATGGTCCACAGCATCGCGCGCAGCCGCGTGTTCTATGAGCAGGTGCTCGGCCTCGCCGGCACCTACCTGAACGCCGACCTCACCGACACCGTGAGCCAGAAGCTGCTCGGCCTGCCCCCGGGCGCCGCCGTGCGCGCACTCATCCTGAAGCCTCGCGACATCGCCGGCCGGCCCGCGCCCGACTTCGGCATGATCGGACTGTTCGAGATCGCCGGGGCGCCGGAGCCGCCCGCACCGCCGCGCGCCGATGGTGTGCGCTACGGCGAACCCGTGCTCGTGTTCTATGTGCCCGATCTCGATGCCGCCCTCGAGGCGGTGGTGCGAACGGGCGGTCGGCGCATGACCGGCCCGGAGGCCTTCGAGATCCCGGGTGTGCGCGTGCGCGAAGCGATCGTCCGCGACCCCGAGGGCGTGGCGGTCAACCTGGTCGAGGCCAGCGACGCGGTCACTCTGCTCGAGACGCAGCGCTGAGGCCGACGCCATGACCGAAACGCCTGCCGCGCTGCTCCGCATCCCGACCCGCCCACCCGGCGACCCCGAGATCTCGACGCTGCCGGCGGCCAAGCTCCTCTCCGGCAACCCGGTGCAGCGCGTGTGGAATGCGTACGCCGACCCGGACGGCCGGTTCTTCGCCGGCCACTGGGAGAGCGAGCCCGGCAAATGGTCGATCCGCTACACCGAGCAGGAGTACTGCGAGATCCTCGCAGGGCGCAGCGTGATCACGGACGCCGCCGGTGCCGCGACGGAGGTCGGCCCGGGCGACCGCTTCGTGATTCCCGCGGGCTTCGAGGGCACCTGGGAGGTGCTCGAGACCACCCGCAAGATCTATGTGATCCACGAGCCGGCGGCCTGAACCGGGCGCGCCTGCCGCTCAGCCGGGCCGCTGGTAGACCCCGCGCGCGTAGAACCGGTCCTGCACGTCGGCGAGCCCCGTCACCCGTCCATCGACCCGGTTGTAGGGGTTGACCAACGGGTCGCCGGTCCAGCCGTTGTTCGCGATACCGAGTCCCTGCAGGTAGGCCCCCGCGTACGCTCCCGGCTCGTCCCAGATCGCCGTATTGAGTAGCA
Source organism: uncultured Acidibacter sp. (assembly GCA_964584625.1). Classification (GTDB taxonomy): domain Bacteria; phylum Pseudomonadota; class Gammaproteobacteria; order Steroidobacterales; family Steroidobacteraceae; genus UBA964. The sequence continues at coordinate 2,248 of CAZPAJ010000039.1, read as the reverse complement.
GGTCGCGGCGGGCGGCCCGCAGTGCTGCCATGTCGATATTCGAGATCAGCACCGCCGGACCGTTCGACGCCAGCCGGTCGCGTTCGCGCCCCCGGTAGTCGATGCACTGGCTCTCGCCGTAGCTGACCCAGGGCTCGCGCCGCGCCGGGTCGTAGGCCTTGTTCGAACAGAGGAACCACGCCTGGTTCTCGAACGCGCGCTTGCGCCGCAGCATGTGCCACGCGGGCCGCGTCGAGCTGTAGCCCTCGGCGGTCAGGTGCAGGATCAGTTCCGCGCCCTCGTTCGCCAACCCGCGGGCGATCTCCGGGAACACCACCTCGAAGCAGATCATCACCCCGATCTTGCCGAGCGGCGTGTCGGCTACCCGGCACAGGTCCTCGACGCCGCGCTGCGCCACATAGGCATCGTAGATGCTGCCCGGGGTCGTATCGGGCAGGGCCCCGTAGACATCGACGCACTGCAGCTTGCGATGAGTCAGGACGATCTCGCCGCGATCGTCGATCAGGAAGGCGCTGTTGAACGCACGCTGCGGGAACGCCGGGTCGATCTCGAGGAATTCCGCGGCGGCATAGATCGTGTTGTCGCGTGCCCACTGCCGCAGCTTCGCGACTTCGGGTCCGCTGGCTTCCACCGACGCGCTCAGGAGATCCGGCACGCTGCGATACCCCGCGCCGGTGAAGCAGAACTCCGGAAACAGCGCGATCCTCGCGTTCGGCGCCGCGGCGAGCCGCCCCACCTGCGCGATCGCCGTGTCGACGTTCTGCGCGAGCGCGGCGCGGCGCCCCTCGGCCGGCAGGCTCGCCATCGTGGCCGGCTGCACGACGAGTGCGAGATAGGAATCGAGCAGTTCGCCCGCCGGCGTCTTGCGCCGCTCCCGCGCTGCGATCCGCCGCTCCGCCTCGGCGCGCCACGCGTCGCGCGATCGCTGGCTGCCGCTCGGCGCCCCCCCGGCCTGTTCCGCGGCCTGGTGCTGCCAGATTCGCCCGAACAGTTCGTCGCGCACCCAAAGCGGGAAGTTGTCGTAGAGATCGGGCGAGACCCTGGCGCGCGCGCGGCGGATCACCTGCGGGTCGAACCGCAGGCGCAACCCGGACGCCGTGCCGTCCAGCGGCGTCTCCACCGCGTCCAGCGTCAGGTCGCCGTAGCCTGCCGCGCCGTCACGGCTCGCCAGTGCCACGGCGCACCAGTTCTCGTAGCCGATCGCCGCGGGGAGCTCGCGCAGCGCCGCGTCGGTGCCCGTGGGTGCCGACGAGAACGATGACAGCATCAGCTCGGCGCCCGCGTACATCGTGGCCCGCACGAGGCCCGGCATCAGCAGGTCCTCGCCGGGCAGCAGGCCGACCACGCCGAACGGCGTCGCGACCACATCGAACGCCCGCGGCGCGCCGAGGGTCGCCGCGGAGTCGCCGAAGCCGTCGCCGAGATCCGGCGTCACCTTCGCGACCTGCAGCCTGGGCGCGCCCGTGGCATCGATGACGAACGCGCGCGTGCGGGTCACGCCCCGCCGGTCGCGCAGCGCCGCGGCGCCGGCGATCCAGATCTGGTGCCGACGCGCCAGCACGCCGAGCGCGTCGAGCGTCGCCTCCGCCCCCGCTGACTTCCGCGCCGCGCCGGCGCGCTGGGGCGGGTCCGCTTGCGGAAGCAACACGAGCGTGTGCGAGGGGCCGGCGAGATCCGCGGCCAGCGCTGCGAGTGGTGCCGTGAGCGTGGCGACCGGATCGCCCGCGTCCCAGCGCCCGCGCAGCAGCACCAGCTGCACCGGTTCACCGCCCGCGCCCGCGGCGGCGCCGGCGCCCGGCGTCGCCGGGCCAGGCGCGGCCCGCGAAGCCTCGGCGAGCCCTGCCGCTTCGGCGAACCCCGCGCCGACCAGACCGGCGGCGCCCAGCCCCAGCGCGTCGCGCCGTGTGAGGGATGGCCTCGCGCGCGGAGACACGGGTTTCGGCATGTTCGGCCCTCCTCCAGACGCGGGGCGTTCGAAGCCGGCATGCTAACCTCTGCGCCCCATGACGGCGACGATCCTCCAGCAGCTGCCCGTCGGCGAGCGCGTGGGCATCGCGTTTTCCGGCGGCCTCGACACCAGCGCGGCCGTGCACTGGATGCGCGCGCGCGGCGCGCGGCCCTGTGCCTACACCGCGAACCTCGGCCAGCCCGACGAGAGCGACTACGACGCCATCCCGCGCAAGGCGCTCGAACTCGGCGCGGAGCACGCGCGCCTCTCGCCCCGGCAGGCGGCGGTCCTCGAGCTCGT
>CAZPAJ010000038.1:0-28878 GCA_964584625.1 uncultured Acidibacter sp. | reverse complement strand
CTCGAGCCAGCCGGGCGAGGAACTCGCCTGCTCCCGCATGGAAGACCTCGTGTTCGACCAGCCTGAGCGCCGGCACTGAACGCGTCCCGCCGGGCGGTCGTCTCCACCGCCCACCGCCGCCGCGGCGAGTCCGCGGCCTCGCGCCCCGCGGCGCACCACCGGTCACCCGTTTCCAAGGCACATGGCTGAAAACCTCGTCATCGTCGAATCGCCCGCCAAGGCGAAGACCATCAAGAAATACCTCGGCAAGGACTTCGAGGTCCTCGCCTCGTACGGCCACGTGCGCGACCTCGTGCCGAAGGAAGGCGCCGTCGATCCGGCGCGCCGCTTCGCGATGAAGTACGACGTCATCGAACGCAACGAGAAGCACGTGGAGGCGATCGCCCGCGCGCTCAAGAAGGCGTCCTCGCTCTACCTGGCAACCGACCCGGACCGCGAGGGCGAGGCCATCTCCTGGCACCTGCACGAGTTGCTGAAGGAGCGCGGCGCGCTGGACGGCAAGGTCGTGCACCGCGTCGCGTTCTACGAGATCACGAAGAACGCGGTCCGCGAGGCGATCGAGGAGCCGCGCGACCTCTCGTTCGACCTGGTGAACGCGCAGCAGGCACGCCGCGCGCTCGACTATCTCGTCGGCTTCAACCTCTCGCCACTGCTCTGGAAGAAGGTACGGCGCGGATTGTCGGCCGGCCGCGTGCAGAGCCCGGCGCTGCGCATGATCTGCGAGCGCGAGGAGGAGATCCAGGCATTCGTACCGCGCGAGTACTGGACCCTGGATGCCACCGGCGAGCATTCCACGCAGACGTTCCCGCTGCGCCTGGTCGAGTTCCAGGGCAGCAAGGTCGAGCAGTTCAGCTTCACGAGCGAATCCGCGGCACGCGACGTGGAGCGGGCGCTCGCCAGCGCCAGCGGCGCAGGCACGCCGATCGACTCGGCACCCGGCACCCTGCGCGTGCAGTCGGTCGAGCGTCGCCAGCGCCGCCGCAACCCGGCGCCGCCCTTCACCACCTCGACGCTGCAGCAGGAAGCCGCGCGCAAGCTGGGCTTCTCCGCCCAGCGCACCATGCGGCTCGCGCAGCAGCTCTACGAGGGCGTCGACTACGGCGAAGGCTCGGTGGGCCTCATCAGCTACATGCGCACCGACTCCGTGAACCTGTCGGTCGAGGCGGTCCGCGAGATCCGCGAGGTCATCGCCAAGCTCTACGGTCGCGAGGCCGTCGCCGATGAGCCGCGCACCTACAAGACGAAGTCGCGCAATGCCCAGGAGGCCCACGAGGCCATCCGCCCGACCTCGGCCGCAATCACGCCGCAGCTGCTCGAGGGCCGCATCGACCCCGACCAGCAGCGGCTCTACGCGCTGATCTGGAAGCGCGCGGTCGCCTGCCAGATGGCCCATGCGCTGTTCGACACCGTCGCCGTCGACCTGCTCGCGGGCCCCGACGGGCCGGCTCGCCATACGCTTCGCGCCACGGGTTCCACGCTCGTGAAGCCGGGCTATATCGCCGTCTACCAGGAAGGCCGCGACGACGCGGCCGACGATGACTCCGACACCGTGCTGCCGCCGATGAACGAAGGCGACGCCGTGCGGCTCACCTCGCTGCGCGGCACCCAGCACTTCACCGAGCCGCCGCCGCGCTTCTCGGAGGCGTCGCTGGTCAAGGCGCTCGAGGAACATGGCATCGGCCGCCCCTCGACCTACGCCGCGATCATCTCCACGCTGAAGGACCGCGAATACGTCGACATGGACGCCCGCCGGTTCATCCCGACGGACATCGGCAAGATCGTCAACGCATTCCTCAGCAAGCACTTCCACAAGTACGTCGAATACGGCTTCACCGCCGCGATGGAAGACGAGCTCGACGCGGTATCGCGCGGCGAGGAGGAGTGGACCGAGCCGCTGCGCAAGTTCTGGCAGCCGTTCATCGACCTCGTCGAGCACTGCGAGAAGAACGTCTCGCGCGAGGAAGTGGCGCAGGCGCGCGATCTGGGCGTCGACCCGCAGTCGGGCAAGCCGGTGTCGGTGCGCATGGGCCGCTTCGGGCCGTTCGTGCAGATCGGCAGCCGCGACGACGTCGACAAGCCGCGCTGGGCCGGGCTGCGGCCCGGGCAGAAGATGGACCGGATCACCCTCGACGAGGCGCTGCACCTCTTCCAGCTGCCACGCAAGCTCGGCGCGACGCCCGAGGGCGAGGAGATCGAGGCCAACATCGGCCGCTTCGGCCCCTACCTCAAGTACGGGAGCAAGTACGCCTCGCTGAAGGTGGGCGACGACCCCTACACCATCACGCCCGAGCGCGCGCTCGAGGTCGTGGCCGAGAAGAAACTCGCCGACGCCAACCGGATCATCCAGGACTTCGGCGTCGACGGCATTCAGGTGCTCAACGGCCGCTACGGCCCCTACATCACCGACAAGCAGCGCAACGCCCGCATCCCCAAGGACCGCGAGCCCAAGACGCTGACGCTCGAGGAGTGCCGCGAACTGCTGGCCGCCGCACCCCAGCGCCCGATGCGCGGTGGCCGCGGCCGCGCCGCGCCAGCCAAGGCCAAGGCGCCAGCCAAGGCGAAGGCCGCGGCGCCAGCCAAGACCGACGCGCCGGCCAAGCCCAAGCCAAAAGCCAAAGCCAAAGCCAAAGCCAAGGCCAAGGGCAAGGGCAAGGGCAAGGCCCCCGCCTGAGCGGCGGGCGCCGCGCACTGCCGTGAAGTACCGCCACGCGTTCCACGCCGGCAACTTCGCGGACGTGCACAAGCACGTCACCCTGGTGGCGCTGCTGCAGGCGCTGGCCCGCAAGGAAAAGGGCTTCCTGTACCTCGATACCCACGGAGGACGCGGCGCCTACGACCTTGCGGCACCCGAGGCACGAAGGGGGATCGAGGCCGAGAGCGGCATCGGCCGCGTGCTCGCCGCCGCCGAGGCAGCGGGCGCGGACGCGAGCGCGGGGGCCCGCGGCAACGGGGCGCTCGCGCCCGAGATCGCCGCCTACCTCGGCGTGCTGCGCCGGCTGCGCGACGCGACCGGTCGCCGGAGCCTCTACCCCGGCTCGCCGCTGATCGCCTCCGCGCTGCTGCGGCCGCAGGATCGTGGAGTGTGCCTGGAGGCGCAGCCCGAGGAATACGTCGCGCTGCGCGGCGCGCTGCGTGACGCCGCGCGATTCGTGGTCGAGCACGGCGACGGCTACGCCGCGATCACCTCGCGGCTGCCACCCATCGAGCGCCGGGCGCTGGTGCTGATCGATCCACCCTACGAGGACACGCGGGCCGACCAGCAGGCCGCCGCGGTCGCGGCCGCCGAGGCGCTGCGACGCCTGCCGAACGCGGTCGTGGCGACCTGGTACCCCATCAAGCTGGAGGCCGACGCCGCGCGCTGGGTGTCTGCGCAGGCCACGGCGCTCGAGCGGCCACTGCTCTGCGCGGAACTGTGGATCCACCCGCGCGACTCGCGCGCCGGCCTGAACGGCTCCGGAATGCTGATCGCCAACCCGCCCTGGCAGCTCGAGGACGGCATGCAGTCGTGGCTGCCGCAGCTGCATCGCCAGCTCGATCCCGGACGCCCTCCTTCCGGCGGCTGCTCGGTGCGCGTGGTCGTCGGGCGTACGGCGTGACGCGTGGCATGCCACGTGGCGGCGTGCATCGGGTATAAGGGCCCGGCATGCAGAACAAGGACCCTGACCTCTACGGCGTCGTCGGCCACCCGGTCGCGCACAGCCGCTCGCCGCTGATCCACGGACTGTTCGCCCGGCAGACGGGCCAGCACCTCATCTACCGCCTGCACGACGTCGCGCCCGAGTCGTTCGATCGCGAGGTCGCCGGCCTGTTCAAGTCGGGCGTGCGTGGCCTGAACGTGACGGTGCCGCACAAGCCGGCCGCAGCGGCGTTCGCGCAGCGCCTGACGCCGCGTGCCGCACGCGCCGGCGCGGCCAACACGCTGGCGATGCAGCCGGACGGCCGCATCCTCGGCGACAACACCGACGGCACCGGCCTGGTGGTCGACCTGCGCATGAACCATGGCGTCGACCTCGGCGGCCGCAGCCTGCTGGTGCTGGGCGCCGGCGGCGCCACCCGCGGCATCGTCGCGCCGCTGCTGGAGTTCCTGCCTGCCGAACTGCTGATCGCGAACCGCAATCCGGCCCGCGCGCAGGAACTGGCCACGCTGTTTGGCGAACTCGGCCCGGTGCGCGGCTGCGGCTTCGAGCAAATCCCGCCCCGGCCCTTCGACCTCGTGATCAACGCGACCTCCGCGGGCCTCTCGGGCGGAGTCGCCGACGTCTACCCGGCCGTCGTCGGGCCCGACACGGTCTGCTACGACCTCTCCTACAGCAAGGGCGACGAGACCCCCTTCACGCGCTGGGCCCTCGAGCAGGGCTGTCGGCGCGCCCTGCAGGGCTGGGGCATGCTGGTCGAGCAGGCCGCTGAATCATTCCTGCTTTGGCGGGGCGTCCGCCCCGACACCGCGCCGGTACTCGCGCTGCTCGAATCCGGCGGCGCCTGACCCACCGGCGGTGGAGCCCGACGAGCGCGCCCGCCCGGCGCGATCGAGCGGCACATGCTTGACATGCGCGCATGAATATGCAGAATGCGCGCAAATTTATGCATACCGACGCCCTCCAGTCCGAACGCCGCACCGCGATCCTGCGCATCCTGCGCGGCACGCCCGTGCGCAAGCAGGACGAGCTCGTCCGGTTGCTGCGCCAGGCGGGTCACGAGGTCACGCAGTCCTCGATCAGCCGCGACCTGCGCGACCTCGGGGTCATGAAGTCGGCCGGGCGCTACCTGCCGCCGCTCGAGGGCGCGCCGGCGGCCGTCGATGACTTCGCCGCCGTGCGCCGCTTCGTCCGCGGCGTCGCCACCGCGGGCGCGGCGCTGACCGTGGTGCGCACCACCGCCGGGGCGGCGCAGAGCGTCGCCATCGCCATCGACAAGGCCGACTGGCCCGAAGTGGTCGGCACGATCTCGGGCGACGACACGATCTTCGTCGCCACCGACACCGCCCGCGCCCAGGCTCAGCTCGTCGCCCGCCTGCGCGAACTCTTCCGCGTCTGACCTGCCGGTCGGCGCAGCCTCTTCCACCCCGCATTCCACCGAGTCCCTCCCGCACCCATGTCCAAGCCCATCGTCCTCGCGTATTCCGGCGGCCTCGACACGTCGTTCCTCGTGCCGTGGCTGAAGGAGAACTACCAGCGCCCGATCATCACGGTCACCGTCGACACCGGCGGCATCGACGCCAGCACGGCCGCGACGCTGCGCGAGCGGGCGCTCGCGCTCGGTGCCGTGGAGCACCACCAGATCGACGCCCGCGCCGACTACTTCGAGCAGGTGCTGCGCTTCCTGGTCATCGGCAACGTGCGGCGCGGCCAGCTCTACCCGCTCTGCGTCGGCGCCGAGCGCGTGATGCAGGCGCAGACGATCGCGCTGATGGCGCGCAGGCTCGGCACCGGCAGCATCGCCCACGGCTGCACGGCCGCCGGCAACGACCAGGTCCGCTTCGAGGTGGCGCTGCGCACGCTCGCGCCCGACCTCGAGGTCATCGCGCCGGTGCGCGACAGGGCCTTCAAGCGCCAGGAGGAGCTCGATTTCCTGCAGCAGCGCAACCTGCCGGTGCCGCCGTTCGGGGCCGCCTACTCGATCAACCGCGGCCTCTGGGGCGTGACCATCGGCGGCAAGGAGACCCTGACCTCGGCGGGCAGCATCCCCGAAGACGCCTGGGTGCTGTCGCGCGACGCCTTCAGCCATCCGCGCGAGCCCGAGCGCCACGTGATCCACTTCGAGCAGGGCCGCCCCTGCGGCCTCGACGGGCAGGCGCTGTCGCCGGTGGAGGTCATCGAGCGGCTCGAGGCGCTGGCGGGGCCCTATGGCATCGGGCGCGGCATCCACCTCGGCGACACCATCATCGGCACCAAGGGCCGGGTGGCCTTCGAGGCACCCGCGGCGGAAGTGCTGCTGAACGCCCACCGCGAGCTCGAGAAGCTCGTGCTCACCGGCCGCCAGCAGCGCATCAAGGAAATGCTCGCCGGCCCCTACGGCGACTGGGTCCACGAGGGCCAGCTGCTCGATCCGGTGTGCCGCGACATCGAGGCGCTGATGCTGTCGTCGCAGGAGCGCGTCACCGGCACCGTCAACGTGCTGTTCCGCCCCGGCTCCGTGTTCGTCGAGGGCGTCGAGTCGGCGTACTCGCTGATGGCCGCCTCGAAGGGCGTGTATGGCGAGGCCACCGGCGAATGGACGCCGGCCGACGCGCTGGGCTTCTCGCGCATCGTCGGCCTCACGGGCATCTTCCACCGCCGCGCTGGCGAGAGGGCTGAATCGAAATGAGAACGATCGTCGTCGACAAGATTGCCTCGGTCACCCAGGCCTGCGGGCTCGGCCACGAGGTGCGCATCGCCACCGACGGCATCCCGTCGGAGGAAGGCGTGGTCGTGGTGGTGGAAGTCCTGACCAGCAAGGCCAACTACAACACGCTCGAGCTGACCAGCGGCCGCATGGCCAAGGTGAACAAGGGCGACATCGTCGTCGGTGCCCTGGGGCACCGCAAGGCGCTGTTCGGCTTCTCGGGCCACGTGCCAGAGAAGCTCGCGGCGGGCGACGTCATCCAGATGCTCAACATCGGCGGCGTGCTCGGCATCTGCGACTCGGCGAACCCCGACAAGGGCAAGCCATTCGACTGCCGCGTTCTCGGCGTCGTGCTGCAGTTCCCCTACCTGGGCGAGCGCATCGGCGTGCCCGCGCGCGCCGGCTACCGCAAGCTCGAGCAGGACGCGGTGCTCGAGACCCAGGGCGTGCCCGTCGTGGCGCTCGCCGGCACCTGCATGGAGGCCGGCAAGACCGCCGCCGCCTGCGCGATGGTCAGCCGGATGCGCCACCGCGGCCTCGTCGTCGACGTCTTCAAGGCCACCGGCGTCTCGCTGCGCCGCGACATCCTCGCGATGGAAGACGCCGGCGCGCGCAACTCGATGATCTTCACAGACCTCGGCGTGATCACCACCACCCGCGCGGTCGGCCCGGCGCTGACGCGCACCATGATGACCGAGCTTGCCGCCAAGAAGCCCGACGTGATCGTCTTCGAGCTCGGCGACGGCATCCTCGGCACCTACGGCGTCGACTCCATCCTCGAGTGCGCGGACATCCGCCGCTCGCTGACCGGCGTGGTGCTGTCGGCCAACGACCCGGTCGCGGCCTGGGGCGGCGTCAAGCTGCTGCGCGAGCGCTTCCAGATCGAGCCCTGCGCGGTCACCGGCCCGGCCACCGACAACGCGGTCGGCGTCGAGATCATCGAGCAGCAGATGAAGGTCCCTGCCTTCAACGCGCTCGCCAACGGCGCCGCGCTCGGCGACCGCGTCATCGACGCCATCGGCCTCGGCGCGCGCTTCCCGGCCGCGGTGGCGGGAGCCTGAGCGTGGAGCCGCGCGTCCCGGCACTCGTGCTCGGCGGCACCGGCTACGTGGCCGGCGAGGTGCTGCGCCTCGTGCTCGGCCACCCCCGGCTCGAGCTGGCGGGGGTGCTCTCGGACTCGCAGCCCGGAGAGCCCGTCGGCAAGGCGTTCCCGCACCTCGCGGCGGTGCTCGGCGACACCCGCTTCCTGTCCCAGGCCGAGCTCGAGTCGCGGATCGCGACGCTGCCCCGCAGCGCGGTGTTCTCCGCGGCGCCCCACGGCGTCAGCGCGGCGCTGATCGACTCGCTGCTGGCGGCCGCTGCAGCGGCAGGCACGCGGCCCAGCGTCGTCGACATCTCCGCCGACTACCGCTACCGCACGGCCGAGGCCTACGCGGCGGTCTACAAGCACGCGCACGGCGCGCCGGCACGCCTCGCCGAGTTCACCTGCGCGGTGCCCGAGCACCTCGGCCGCAGCCCGACGCCCCACGTCGCTCATCCGGGCTGCTTCGCGACCGCGACCCTGCTCGCCTCGGTGCCGCTGCTCGCACTCGGCCTCGTCGAGCCCACGCTGTTCGTCGCTGGCGTCACCGGCAGCACCGGCTCCGGCCGCAAGCCCGTCGAGGGCACCCACCACCCGACGCGCCACAGCGACCTCTACTCCTACAACGCGCTCGCGCATCGGCACGTGCCCGAGATCACCGCCTGCGCGCGCGCGGCCTCGGGCGTCGAGGCGGACTTTGCCTTCGTGCCCCACTCCGGCCCGTTCGCGCGCGGCATCCACGTCACCGTGCAGGGCCGGCTCGCGGCGCCCCTCGACACGGCGGGCCTGCTGGCAAGGCTTCGCGAGTACTACGAGGGCGCGCCGTTCGTGCGAGTGCTCGACGCGGCCCCGCGCGTCAAGGACGTGGTCGCGAGCAACTACGCGCACCTCTCGGCGTCCGCCAACGGCCGCACCGTCGCGGTGATGTGCGTCGTCGACAACCTCAACAAGGGTGCCGCCGGCGGTGCGGTGCAGTGGATGAACCGCCTGCTCGGCTTCCCGGAGACCACCGGCCTGACCGCTCCCGCGGCCGGCTGGACCTGAAACCCCAAGGACGCGATGCCATGAACGCGCTACCTGCCGCCGCGACTACGCCCCCTGCCCCGTCACCCGCCGACCACCTGGCGCCGGTGTTCGCGCAGTACCCGATCGAGGTCGTCGATGCCGAGGGGGTCTGGCTGCACACGCGCGACGGCCGCCGCATCCTCGACCTGTACGGCGGCCACGCCGTGGCGGCGCTCGGCTACAAGCACCCCGGCTGGACCCGCGCGCTGACCGCGCAGGCCAATGCCTGCAACTTCCAGAGCAACGCCGTGCCGATGGACGTGCGCGTGCGCGCCGCGACGCGGCTCGCGCGCTTCGCGGGCGGCGCCTTCGACAGTGTGTTCTTCGTCAACTCGGGCGCCGAGGCCAACGAGAACGCGCTGCGCATGGCGTTCCGCATGACGCGGCGCACGCAGGTCGTCGCCGTCGAGGGAGCGTTCCACGGCCGCACCGCCGCGGCCGGCGCCGTCACCTGGGGCGCCGACCGCAAGTGGTACGAGTTCCCGCGCGCGCCGTTCGATGTCGGCTGGATCCCGCGTCGCGACGTCGCCGCGATCCCGCGCGTGGTCGGCGCCGACACGGCCGCCGTGATCGTCGAGCCCGTGCAGGGCGTCGGTGGCGCCTTCGACATGGGTCGCGAGTTCCTGGCGGCCCTGCGCGCGCGCTGCGACGAGGTCGGCGCGCTGCTGATCTTCGACGAGGTGCAGGTCGGCGTCGGGCGCAGCGGCTGGCCGTTTGCCGCCAACATGTACGACGTGACCCCGGACATGATCACGACCGCCAAGGCGCTGGGCAACGGCTTCCCCTGCGGCGCGCTGCTGATGCAGCCGCGGGTCACCGCGGCGCTGCAGCTCGAAGGCCTCGGCACCACCTTCGGCGGCGGCCCCATGGCCTGCGCCGTGATCGAGGCCGTCGTCGAGGCGATCGAGTCGGAAGGCCTGATGGACAACGTCCGGCATGTCTCCGCCATGCTGCGCGAGCGCTGCACGGTCGGCCCGGTCACGGGTCACCAGGGCGCGGGCTTCCTGCATGGCCTGGTCTGCAACCGCCCGGCCAAGGAGATCCAGAAGGCGCTGCTGGCCCGCGACATCCTCGCCGGCACCAGCGGCGACCCGAACGTGGTGCGCCTGCTGCCCCCCTACACCCTGGGCGCGGAGCACGTCGAACTCCTGCGCGAGGCCCTGCTGTCCCTATGAAGCGCTTCATCGACCTTGCCGACCTCAGCCGCGAGGAAGTCCTCGACCTGGTCGCGCTCGCCCGGCGGCTCGAATCCCACCCGGAACCGCGGGCGCTCGCGGGGCGCATCCTCGGCCTGGTGTTCTTCAACCCCTCGCTGCGCACGCTGTCCTCGTTCCAGGTCGGCATGATGCGCCTGGGCGGCAGCTCGTTCGTCATCACCCCGGGCCAGGGCACCTGGCAGCTCGAGACGCGCCTCGGCGCCGTGATGAACGGCGTGGCCGCCGAGCACGTGCGCGAAGGCATCCCGGTGCTCGCGGGCTACTGCGACGCGCTGGGTATCCGCGACTTCGCCGAGGGCAAGGACCTCGCGACCGACCTCGCCGAGACGCGCTTCAACGCGATGGCCTCGGTGGTGGACAAGCCGCTGATCAACATGGAGTCGGCGATCAACCACCCCTGCCAGGCGCTGGCCGACTGGAAGACGATGGACGACCTCGGCGTGCCGCGCCGCGCGAAGTTCGTGCTGAGCTGGGCCAACCACCCGCGCATCACGCCGATCGCCGTGCCCTCCGCCACGGTGCACATGGCCGCGCACCGCGGCATGGACGTGGTCGTGCTGCGCCCCGAAGGCTACGCGCTGCCCAGGCAGGTCATGGACAAGGCGCGCGCCGCCGCGACGGCCTCCGGCGGCTCGGTCACCGAGACCGACGATCGCGCGGCCGCGCTCGCGGGCGCGCATGTGCTCTATGCCAAGGAGTGGGGCTCGACCGCTCACTATGGCGACGCCGCGGCCGACGCCGCGCTGCGCGCCGGCCTCTCGGACTGGTGCGTACGCGAATCCTGGTTCGCCGGCGCCGACCCCTCCTGCCGCTTCATGCACTGCCTCCCGGTGCGCCGCAACGTCGCGGTCGCCGACGAGGTGCTCGACGGCCCGCGCAGCGTGGTGCTGCGCGAGGCCCACAACCGCCTCACGGCGCAGATGGCGGTCCTGCACCGCCTGCTCGCCCGCTGACCCGCGCCCCCCGCACGCAGCCCCACCGGAGACCCGACTGAGATGATCATGCACCGCACCGACCCGGCCGCCGCCGTCCGCTCCCTGCGCAGCGCCGCGCCGTACATCCGCCTGTTCAAGGGCAAGGTCTTCGTGGTCAAGGCCGGCGGCGCCGTGTTTGGCGACACCGCGGCCACGCGCGCCCTGATCGAGCAGGTCGCGATCCTGCATTACTTCGGCGTGCGCGTCGTGTTCGTGCACGGCGGCGGCCCGCAGCTCACCGAGATCACCGAGCAGCTCGGCGTGCCGACGCGCATGGTCGAGGGCCGCCGCGTCACCGACCAGCGCTCGATCGACGTGACCTCGATGGTGCTCAACGGCCTGATCAACACCCGCATCCTCGGCTTCTGCCGCGAGCTCGACATCGACGCCGTGGGCATCAGCGGGGTCGACGCCGGGCTGATCCGCGCGCACAAGCGCCCACCGGTCCGCGTGCAGAGCACCGGCGAGACCGTCGACTACGGCTACGTCGGCGACATCGACCGCGTCGACGCCACCGTGATCCGCAAGCTGCTCGACGCCGGCCTGATGCCGGTCGTCAGCCCGCTGTCCTGCGACGAGTCCGGCACCCTGCTGAACATCAACGCCGACACCGTCGCCTCGGCCATCGGCGCGGCGCTGGGCGCCGAGAAGCTGGTGCTGTGCACCGGCGCCCCCGGCATCCTCGAGCGCGTCGAGGACCCGAGCTCGATCATCTCCTACACCGACCTGCAGGGACTCAAGCGCCTGCGCGACGAGGGCCGGATCGTCGACGGCATGCTGCCGAAGGCCAAGGCCATCGAGGACGCGATCCGCGGCGGCGTGCGCCGCGTGCACGTGATCTCCTACAAGGCGCCCGAGGGCATCCTAGCCGAGGTCTTCACCAACGAGGGCACGGGCACGCTGGTCGTCGCCGACGTCAACGCCCTGGCGCCCGCAGAGCTCGCTGCCGGCTCCGCGCCGGCGGCCGCTTGCGCCGGCGGCACCGCCGCGCCGTGACGCGGCTCTGGGACAAGGGCGCGCCGCTCGACGCGCGGGTCCTCGCCTACACGGCGGGCGAGGACTACGCGCTCGATGAGCGCCTCGTCGCCTACGACGCGCGCGCGTCGATCGCGCATGCGCGAATGCTCAACGCCCAGGGCCTGCTGTCGACCGTCGATTTCGAATCGATCCGCGAGGGCCTCGGGCAGCTGGCTGCCGCGCATGCGCGTGGTGAGTGGCGGATCGCGCTCGAGGACGAGGACGGCCAGACCGCGCTCGAGAAACGCCTGACGGCGCTGATCGGCCCGGCCGGCGGGCGGGTGCACCTCGGCCGCTCCCGCAACGACCAGGTGCTGACGGCGCTGCGCCTCTACCTGCGCGACGCGATCGAGCAGCTGGCGGCGGGCACGACCGAGGTGGCGGACGCGCTCGAGCGGATGGCCGCGCGCGAGGGCGAGGTCGCCCTGCCCGGCTACACCCACATGCAGCAGGCCATGCCGAGCTCGGTGCGGCTCTGGGCCGGCGGGTTCGCGTCGGAGCTGCGCGACGACGCGCACGGGTTGCGCATGGTGCATCGGCGCGCCGGGCGCAGCCCGCTCGGCTCCGCGGCGGGCTACGGCACGCCGGGGCTGCCGCTGGACCGCGCCGCCACGCAGCACGACCTGGGCTTCGCCGAGGTTCAGGAGCCGGTGACGGCCGTGCAGCTGTCGCGCGGCAAGGCCGAGTCGCATCTGCTCTTCGAGGTCGTGCTGCTGATGCAGGACCTCGGCCGGTTCGCCGCCGACGTGCTGCTGTTCTACACGCAGGAGTTCGCGTTCGTCGCGCTGCCCGACGAGTTCACCACGGGCTCGTCGATCATGCCGCAGAAGCGCAACCCCGACGTCTTCGAGCTGGTGCGCGGCCGTACCGCCACCGCGCAGGCCTGCCTCGCCGAGGCGCTCGGCATCTTCGCCAAGCTGCCCTCGGGCTACCAGCGCGACCTGCAGCTGCTGAAGCTGCCGCTGTTCCGTGGCATCGACCTGGCGCTCGCCACCACCTCGATCCTGGTGCCGGCGATCGACGCCATGCGCTTCCGCCCGGAACGCATCGCACTGGATCCCTCGATCCATGCGGCCGAGCGCGCCAACGCGCTGGTGGTCAGCGAAGGCATCCCGTTCCGCGAGGCCTACCGTCGCGTCGGCGCCGAGCTGAAGGCCGCCGCCGGCAGCGCGGCCGGCGACGCACGAAAGCCACCGCGATGAACGGCGTTCGCGCGATCTGGCACGCCGGTGCCACGCTGGAGGGCATGCGCGCCTTCTGCCGCAACACGCTGCAGGAACACGTCGGCATCGAGCTGGTCGAGCTCGGGCCCGACTTCCTGCGCGGCACGATGCCGGTCGACCATCGGACCTGCCAGCCCATGCGCCTGCTGCACGGCGGCGCCTCCGTCGTGCTCGCCGAGACGCTCGCCAGCGTCGCCGCGAACATGGTGCTGGATCGCGCCACCTCGGCGGCGGTCGGCCAGGAGATCAACGCCAACCACCTGCGCGGGGTACCCGAGGGTGGCATGGTGTCCGGCATCGCCCGGCCCTATCACCTCGGCGCGACCAGCCAGGTCTGGGGCGTCGAGATCGCCAACGAGCGCGGGCAGCTCGTTTGCGTCTCGCGCGTGACCATGGCCATCATCCGCCGGCGCCCCGTCACGTCCGCCACGCTGGGAGACCGCGCATGACGAACGACTTCCCGACCGCCGGCCGCACGCCCGTCGACCCGAGCCTCGTCACCTATACGCACGTCGTCTACGCCCTGCATGCGCTCAGCGTGCTGATCGGCATCACCGGCCCGGCCACGATCATCGGCAGCTTCATCTTCGGCCTGCCGTCGATCATCGCCGTGATCATGAACTACGTCCGCCAGTCCGACGTGCGCGGCGGCTGGCTCGAATCCCACTTCCGCTGGCAGATCCGCACGTTCTGGTTCGCGGTGTTGTGGATGGTACTGGCCGGCATCTTCTCCGCGCCGCTGGTGCTGCTGTTCGGGCTCGGCGTGCTGACCTTCTTCCTCGCGGCGGCCATCGTCGGCATCTGGGTGCTGTACCGCGTCATCCGCGGCTGGCTCGCGCTGCGCGACGGCAAGCCCCTGCCGCTGCCGGCATGAGGCGCGCCACCGTCACGACGGCTGCCGCCCTCGCGGTCGCGGCCCTCGCCGCCACGACCCTGCCGGGCTGCGGCCAGACGGGGCCGCTGTACCTGCCCGACGAGGGCGGCGAGGTGGTCACGCGCCCGGCTCCAACGGCAACGCCAGCTCCACCCGAGACACCGAGGCGGGGCCCCTGATGACGACTCCCACCATGTTCCCAAGCTCGCCTGCGCCGACCACGACGCGCGCCGAGCCCGACATCTTCGAAGCGCTGCTGCCGCTCGACGGCGCGCGCATCCTCGAGCTCGGCTGCGGACGCGCCGATCTCACCCGGCGCATCGCCACCCGCGGCCGCGACCGCCGCGTGCTTGCACTGGAAGTCGACGAGATCCAGCACGCCATCAACGCGGCCATCGCCGACCTGCCCAATGTGGAATTCGGGCTGGGTGGCGCCGAGGCCATCCCGGCGCCGGACGCGAGCTTCGACGTCGCGTTCATGTTCAAGTCGCTGCATCACGTGCCGGTAGCGCTGATGACCCGCGCGCTCGAGGAGATCCGCCGGGTGCTGGTCCCCGGTGGACTGCTCTACGTTTCGGAACCGGTCTATGCCGGTGACTTCAACGACATCCTCCGGCTGTTCCACGACGAGCAGCGCGTTCGCGAAGCCGCGTTCGCCGCGCTGCAGTCGGCCGTCGGCGCCGGGCGCTTCGAACTGGTCGGCCAGACCTTCTTCGACGCAGCGATGCGCTTCGACGATTTCGCGGATTTCGAGTCCAAGGTGATCGGCGTCACCCATACGCGGCACGTCCTGACGCCAGCCGTGCACGCGGAGGTCCGTGCGCGCATCGAGGCGCGCCAGGCCGCCGACGGCGTGCATTTCGCGCAGCCGATCCGCATCGACCTGCTGCGCCGCCCGAACCGCGCCTGAGTCAGGGTTTTCCGCAGCCTGCGGGCGGCGGCCGGGGCCTATCATTCGGTTGATGGCCTGTTGCGCACATAGCTCCCGACCCGTCGACGCCCGTCGGCGGAGGCGCGCTGCCTGGGCACTGCTCGTACTCGGCGTCATGGTGCTGCGGGGCGCGCTGCCCTGCCACGACGCCGCCGCGCCCGGGTCAGCGATCGACCGGCTCATCGCCGCCAGCCTGTGCGTCACGGGCGATGCGATGCGCGCACCGGGCGGCGGTCCGCTCGCCCCGGTGGGCGACTCCGCGGGCGTGCAACCGGCCTGCCTGCACTGCAGCAGCGGCCAGGCCGGAGCCTTGGTCGTGATCTCCCTGGCCATGCTGGCCTTCGCCGGCTGGCGCCCGCTGCGCTTTCGCGGCCGCGTGGCGCCCGGGAGTGGGTTCGCCCATTGGCCCGCCGCGGCAGCCCGGGGCCCGCCCCGGGGTCGCCCGCAAGCCCTGTTCGGCGCAACGGTCTCTTGACCCACGTCGCCGCCGCCACGGCAGCGACGACGATATAATGCGCCGCCCGGCACTTCCGGGCCGCCGGGCTGTCCAACCCGGCGTAACGTTCGATCGGATCCCGTATCCCCCCTGAGGAATCGATTCATGAACCCTGAGAACAAGCTGTCCCGCCGTCACGTCCTGGGCGCCTCGCTGCTCGGCCTCTCTGCGATCCCCGTGATCGCCGAGACGGCGCTCGCGCAGGCCAAGCCCGCTGCCGCTCCGGCCCCGGCCGCCAAGCCGGCCGCAGGCAGCCTGCCGGTGCTGAGTCCGGCCGAGCCCGCCGCCAAGGCGCTCGGCTACATCGAGGATGCCAAGAAGGTCGACGCGAAGGCGAACCCGAACTACAAGCCGGGCCAGCATTGCGGCAACTGCCTGCAGTGGGCCGACAAGGACCGCAAGGTCGCGCTCGCCAAGTGCAACCTGTTCCCGGGCAAGCTCGTCAAGAACGAGGCCTGGTGCAAGGTCTGGGTGAAGGCCCCCGGCGTCGCCTGAGCGGATGCCAGCGCGTCGGGCAGCCCGAATTCTTTCGTCGCTGCCCGGCGCGTGGCTTGCCGCCTGCACGGCGGCCCTGCTGGTGGCCTGCGGGTCTCCTGAGCCCCCGCCTCCACCGTTCAACTCCACCGAAGTCTCCGGCATCGACTACGGCCGCGGCGTCGTCATCACCGACACCGAGGGTCGGCCGCGTCGCCTCGAAGACTGGCGCGGAGATGTACTGCTCGTGTTCTTCGGGTTCGCGAGCTGCCCGGACGTCTGCCCCACCACGCTGACGCGGCTGCGCCAGGTGCGTGACGCGCTCGGCGAAGACGGCAAGTCGCTGCGCGTGCTGCTCGTCTCGGTCGACCCGGAGCGCGACACCGCGGAACGTCTGCGCGCCTACGTCCGCAATTTCGACCCGAGCTTCGAGGCGGTCCGCCCGGAGCCCGCCGAACTCGCGGCCGTCACCCGCGCATTCCACGCCATCGCGCTCAAGGTCCCCGCGGCCGGCGGCGACTACACGATCGACCATTCGGCCGTGATCTACGCCTACGATCGCCGCAACCGGCTGCGCCTGATCGTGCAGCCGAGCTTCCGCACCGAGGAGCTCGTGGCGGACCTGCGCCGGCTGATCGCCGAGTGAGCGCCGCCGATTCCCCGGTCGCCGTGGCGCCAGCCGCTGCGTCGCGGATGGGCGCCGACCTGGTCCTGGTCGACGGCTCCTCCTACCTCTACCGCGCCTTCCACGCGCTGCCGCCGCTGACCAACTCGCGGGGCGAGCCCACCGGCGCCGTACTCGGCGTGATCAACATGCTGCTGAAGCTGCTGCGCGAGCAGCCCGCCGCGCGCATCGCCGTCGTCTTCGACGCACCTGGCCCCACGTTCCGCGACGCGCTCTTCGCCGAGTACAAGTCGCACCGGCCGCCGATGCCCGACGACCTTCGCGCGCAGGTCGAGCCACTGCTCGAGGCAGTCCGCGGCCTCGGCCTGCCGCTGCTGCGCGAATCGGGCGTCGAGGCCGACGACGTGATCGGCACGCTGGCCACGCGCGCCGCCGCCGCAGGCGAATCGGTGCTCATCTCGACCGGCGACAAGGACATGGCGCAGCTGGTCGGCCCGCAGATCACGCTGGTCAACACCATGACCGGCAGCGTCTACGACCGCGACGGCGTCAAGGCGAAGTTCGATGTCTGGCCTGAGCAGATCGTCGACTACCTCGCACTGGTCGGCGACGGCGCCGACAACATCCCGGGCATCGACAAGGTCGGCCCCAAGACCGCCGCGAAGTGGCTGGGCCAGTACGGCACGCTCGACAACCTGGTCGCGCACGCCGCCGAGATCCCGGGCAAGACCGGCGAGAACCTGCGCGCCGGGCTCGAGACGCTCGCGCTCGCGCGCCAGCTCGCCACGATCCGCTGCGACGTCGAGCTGCCGCCCGGGGCGACCGACCTGGCCCGACGTCCACCGGACGACGCTGCGCTGCGGGTGATCTACTCGCGCCTCGAGCTGCGCGCGCTGCTGCGTGCGCTGCCCGGCGGCGGCGGCGACTCGCAGCCGGTCGCCGGAGCCGACGCCTCGGTGGCCACGGGTCGTGCCGCGCCGCCAGCCCCCGGCAACCCGGGCCACGACGCCGGTCCCGGCATCGAGGCGGATCCCGCCGTGATCGCCGCGCCGCGCGAATACGAGACCGTGACCGACCGCGCGTCGCTCGCGCGCTGGCTCGACACGCTCGCCGCCGCGGAACTGTTCGCGTTCGACACCGAGACCACGAGCCTCGACTACATGCAGGCGGAGATCGTCGGCGTGTCGTTCTGCGTCGAGCCCGGCCGGGCCGCCTACGTGCCGCTCGGCCACGACTACGCCGGGGCGCCGGAGCAGCTGCCCCGAGCCGAGGTGCTCGCCGCGCTGAAACCGCTGCTCGAGAACCCTGCGCGGGGCAAGCTCGGCCACCACCTCAAGTACGACGCCCACGTGCTCGCCAACCACGGCATCGCGCTCGAGGGCATGCGCTACGACACCATGCTCGAGTCGTATGTCTGGAACAGCGTCGCGACGCGCCACGACATGGACTCCGTCGCGCGGCGCTACCTCGGGCTGGAGACGATTTCCTACGAGGACGTCGCCGGCAAGGGCGCCAAGCAGATCCCGTTTTCGCAGGTGCCGGTCGAGCGCGCCGCCGAATACGCCGCCGAGGACGCGGACGTCACGCTGCGCCTGCACCGGACCCTGTGGCCCGCCATCGAGCGCGAGCCCCTGCTGAAGCGCCTCTACGAGCGCTTCGAGCAGCCGCTCGTGCCCGTGCTGCAGCGCATGGAGCATACCGGCGTGCTGATCGACCGCGGGATGCTGCGCGCCCAGAGCGGCGAGCTCGCGCGCCGGGCGCTCGAGTTGCAGGACGAGGCCCATCGCGCGGCGGGCCAGCCCTTCAACCTCGACTCGCCAAAGCAGCTGCAGGTCATCCTCTACGAGAAGGCGCAGATCCCGGTGCTGCGGCGCACACCCACCGGCCAGCCCTCGACCGCCGAGGACGTGCTCGAGGAGCTCGCCGATGCGCACCCGCTGCCGCGGCTGATCCTCGAGTACCGCGGCATCGCCAAGCTGCGCAGCACCTACACCGAGAAGCTGCCGGAGCAGGTGAACCCGCGCACGGGCCGTGTCCATACCTCGTATCACCAGGCCGTCGCGCAGACCGGCCGGCTCTCGTCGACCGACCCCAACCTGCAGAACATCCCCATCCGCACCCCGGAAGGGCGGCGCATCCGCCAGGCCTTCGTCGCCCCGCCGGGCCACGTGCTGCTCGCAGCCGACTACTCGCAGATCGAGCTGCGGATCATGGCGCACCTCTCCGGCGACGAGGGGCTGCTGCGCGCATTCGCCGAGGAGCGCGACGTGCACCAGGCGACCGCAGCGGAGGTCTTCGGCGTGCCGCTGGATTCCGTGACGCCCGACCAGCGGCGCTCCGCCAAGGCGATCAACTTCGGGCTGATCTACGGCATGTCGGCATTCGGACTGGCGCGGCAACTGGGCGTGGAGCGCGGCGCGGCGCAGCGCTACGTCGATCTGTACTTCGAGCGCTACCCGGGCGTGAAGCGCTACATGGACGAGACACGGGCGCGCGCGCGCGAGACCGGCTGGGTCGAGACTGTATTCGGGCGGCGCCTCTACCTTCCCGAGATCCGCTCACGCAACCGCGCGCTGCAGCAGTACGCCGAGCGCAGCGCGAAAAATGCGCCGATGCAGGTCACGGCGGCGGACCTCATCAAGCTGGCGATGATCGCGGTGGACGACTGGTGCAGGCGCGAGGCACCCGAGGCGGCGCGGCTGATCATGCAGGTGCACGACGAGCTGGTGCTCGAGGTGCGGCAGGACGCCGTGGACGCGGCGACCCGCGCGGTGAGAACGCTGATGGCCCAGGCCGGGGACGGCGAGCTCAAGGTGCCGCTGCGGATCGAAGTCGGCACCGGCGCGAACTGGGACGAGGCGCACTAGCGCCGCGGCCCAGCCCGCGCCGCAGCCCGGGCGCGGCGCCGCCCCCCCGAGCGGCGCCGACCCGCTTCCCGTCAGAAGTTGTAGCGCAGCGTCACGCCCATCGTGCGGCCCTCGCCGAGCGCCGGCGCATAGCCGTTGGTGACCGACACCGCGAACGAGCTCGAGACGTAGACCTCGTCGAGCGCGTTGCGCGCCCAGGCGCTCGCGCTCCACGCCCCGTCGCCACCCGACAGCGTCGCGCTCACGTTGAGCAGGCCGCGATCCGGGATGATGCCGAGGTTGAGGTTCTCGATGTAGTACTTGTTCTGGTAGTTGTAGTCACCCCGGAACGCCAGCGACATCGTGTCACCCACCGGCACGGTGTACTCCGCACCGAGCGAGATCTTCGAGCGCGGCGTGCGCGGCAGGTCGTTGCCGCCGATCGGCGAGCCACCGAAGGGCAGCGCCGCCGAGCGCGGCAGGAACACGCAGGCCGCCGCGCCGTTGGTCTCGCAGAGCCGGCCGAACGTGGTGTCGATCACGTCGTCGTCGAAGGTCGACTCCACGTAGGACAGCGCTGCGTTGAGGCGCAGGTTGTCGTTGACCAGGTAGATCGCCTCGAGCTCGGCGCCCTTGGCCTGCGCGCCCGACACGTTGCCGATGTAGTTGGCGTCCTGGATGCCCGGCCGCGACGGAATGGTGTCCGGCACGGAGAGCTGCAGGTCCTTCCAGTCGATCAGGAACACGGCGTAGTTGAGCTGCAGCGTGCCCTCGAGCAGCGACTGCTTGCCGCCGATCTCGAAGGTCGTGTTCTCCTCGGGCTCGAAGGTCGCCACGTCGGCCGTGATGCCGTTGAAGCCGCCTGCCTTGGTGCCGCGGGCCGCGCTGACGTAGAACATCCAGCCGGCGCGCGGCTGCCACTTCAGATTGACGCGCGGCGTGGTCTCCTTGAACTCGGTCGTGCGGTTCAGCGGCAGCTGCTTGCGGGTTTCCTCGGCCTGCCGGGCCTCGGCCTCGAAGGTCCAGGCGCCGAAGGGAATCGCGATCGAGCCGAAGATCGCGTCGGTCTCGTCGAAGAAGTTCGACAGCGTCAAAGAAGGCGCGAACTGGCCAAAGGTCACCTGGCCGGTCGGGTCGGCCGACAGCGGCAACCGGCGCTCGATCAGCGCGGCGGCGCCCACGTCGTCGACGTCGCTGGTGTAATAGCCGATGCGCCAGGTCACCTGACCCACCTTGCCATCGACGCGCAGCTCGTGTGACTCGGAGTTCTGGTCCGTGAACGGGTTCGAGGCCCAGGTCAGGCCAGGCTGGCCGGTGCCGGGCTGCCGGATCGTCGAGTCGCCGAAGACGTAGAACTGCGCAATCGACGGCGAGGGCGCGTAGTTGCGCGCGTCGTAGGTGCCGCGACCGTAGACGTAGGTGGCCGAGTAGGCGTCATTGAACTTGTACTCGACACGCGCCGTGGTCAGGTCAGTGTGCGTGTACACGCCGACGTGGCGCGGATCGGCCTGCGCCTGGTCGGGCGTCAGCTTGATCTCGCCGCAAAACAGCTGGTTGCCGCCGGCGCGCACGGTGGCCGACGCCGTGATGCGCGGGCTGCAGGTCAGCGGGTTGACGAAGCCCAGCGACGGGATATTCGCCGGGCCGAAGGGCTGCACGGCCGTGCCCGCGCCCGCCTCGTTCTCGGTCTCGGAGCGGTAGTACATCGCGTCGATCGTCAGCGCCTCGACCGGGCGGAAACGCAGCGAGATCGAGCGCGCCTCGCGGTCCCAGCCGGCGAGGTTGTTGTCGGTGCCCTTGAACGCATAGCCGAACGACGTGACCGGGATGGCCCGCGGCCCGTACGGCGTGTTGTTCTTCCAGGTGCCGTCGAACTCCGACTGCATGCCGGCGATGCGCACGGCGAGCTTGTCGCGCCACAGCGGGATGCTGATCGCGCCCGAGACGTCGAACCGCTCGTCGGTGCCCACGGTCAGCGCGGCCGTGCCGGCCCAGTCGGACAGGTTCGGCTTGGCCGACACCCAGTTGATGGCACCGGCGAACGAGCTGCGGCCGTACTGCGCGTTCTGCGGGCCCTTGACGATCTCGACCCGCTCGAGGTCCATGATCGAGAAGTCGATGTTGCCCTGCTGCTGCACGTGCACGCCGTTCACGAACGTGCCGACGTTCTGGTTGCGGTCGGTCAGCGCGTTCTGCGTCAGGCCGCGGATCAGCGGCGCCGGCGTCGTGCCGCCCGAGTAGTTCTCGAAGGAGAAGCCGGCCGTGTACTGCGCGATGTCCGAGAGGCTGGTGACGTTGCGCTTGGCGAGCTCGTCGGCGGAGTAGGCGGCGATGACCAGCGGCACCTCGGTGAGCTTTTCCTCGGACTTGCGCGCCGTGACCACGACTTCCTCGAGGCCGGCCGCGCCGGCGCGGTCCTGCGCCGCTGCGAACGGCACCGCCACCAGCGCGGGCGCAAGCCACAGCGTCGCGCGCACCGCGCGGCGAACCTGCCCGTGATTCCGATCCGTATTCCCGTTCATCTTCTCGACCCCCTGCATGTACTGGACCCCTGTGGAGACCTGTGTCGTTCCAAATAACCGCCCCGCCGGTCCGTCCGGTCAGGACACCTTGATCCCGGGCGGCAGCGGCCGCTCCAGTTCGCCCCATCGCGCCTCGAGCAGCGCCGGATGTTCCGCGCGGGCGCGGGCCGCGAACTCCGCCGGCAACTCGCTGACCCCGCGGATCTTGCGGCCGCTCCAGGCGCCGAGCATGTGGCCCGGGCGATCGCCCATGTTCATCCACTTCGGCCACGGGAAGATATAGAAGCCCGAGGTCTGGAACATCAGCGACGTGACGCGCGGGTCGTCGAACTCGGCGCGCGGCACCGAGGACACCGAGGACTCGATGAACGTGACCGGCCAGCCCTCCGGCTTCGGCCGGATGTGCTCGATCTTGACGAGGTCGCCCTCGTTCCGGAGCACGATGTAGGTGTCGAGCCAGCGCTCGCTGCGCGCGTCGAGCGGCAGGTAGCCGCGGGGCGAGTGCAGGACCCCGGGGTCGTCGAGCAGCACCATCGGCGCCGGCGCGATCGTCTCGCCGGTGACAGGGTTGGTCACGCGCTCGACGAAGGCCTGGGTGTGCAGGTCGCGCGGGAACGAGAGGTTGTGCGCGTGGATCCGCCAGGTCAGGTCGGCGATGCGGCGGAAGTAGGAGTACTCCATGCCCTCGAAGCGCACCACCGGTACCGGCCGCCCGCCCTGCGGCACCGCGTAGACCACGAAGTGATACCACGACAGCGCCTCGCCTTCGTCGCGCAGGTCGCGCTCGAAGCGGAACAGTGCCCTGAAGCGCTCGCGCTCGTCGGCGAAGCGCACGAAGCTGGAGTCCGTGGGACCACCGGCCGGGGGCGACAGCGGCGCGGCCGCTTCGGCGGCGCCAGGCGCCAGCGCAGCGGCGACGCCCGCGCCCGCACCGGCGTACAGTACGGCGCCCGGCACGCGCGACAGCCAGTCGCGGCGCGCCCGATCGATCGGTCCGTTGGCGTGATCCAACCCACCCTCCCTGGATGTCGCGAAACCGAGACGTCGTGGATCACAGCATGACTCACCCGTCTGCACCATCAGATCCCGGGCCGGAACCATGCGGCGCTCGCATGGCTGCACGACCCCACAGGTGTTGCAGGAAAGCAACGCTCACCCCACCCCAAAATCCCTTTCGGCGTGCGCGATTGCGCGGACTTTGGCAAAGTCAGTGCACCAAGGCGCGACAGGAACGTCGCGTCCATTGCATGCCTACCGATTGAGGGGGAACCATGGCATCTGATCGTCGTGCCGCGCACCGCGGCAGTTCGTTGCTTACCGGCCTCGCCCTGACGGCGCTCGCGGTCCCGGCCGCGCAGGCGCAGGACTCGGGTGCGATCGTCCTCGAGGAAATCATCGTCACCGCCCAGAAGCGCGAGGAATCGCTGCAGGACGTGCCGATCTCCGTCAACGCCGTCACTGGCGAGAAGCTCGCCGAGGCCGGCATCGCCCGCCTCGACGACCTCAAGGCCTACGTACCCAACCTGCAGGTCACCGAGACCGGCATCGCCAACAACTTCTACATCCGCGGCATCGGCTCGGGCCTGAACCAGGGCTTCGAGCAGTCGGTGAGCATCTTCGCGGACGGCATCTACCGCGGCCGCGGCCACCAGTCGCGCATGCCCTTCCTCGACCTCGAGCGGGTCGAGGTGCTGCGCGGGCCGCAGCCGATCCTGTTCGGCAAGAACGCCATCGCCGGCGCGGTCAACATGATCTCGGCCAAGCCGGGCGATGAATTCGAGGGCGGCCTCCGCGTTTCACAGGAAACGGAGTACAACGAGACGCTCGGCGAGCTGGTGCTCTCGGGCCCGCTCTCCGACGCCTTCGGTGCGCGTCTCGCGCTGCGTTCGCGCACCGCCGACGGCTACATCAAGAACAACACCCTGGGCCGCGAAGAGCCTTCGCGCGACGAGCTCGGCGGCCGCCTGACCTTCACCTTCGAGCCCAGCGAGTCGTTCGACGCCGCATTGCGGATCGAGGGCGGCCAGTTCGACGTCAAGGGTCGCCAGGTCGAGATCTTCGGCGAGCAGCCGGCGGCGCCGCTGCTGCGGCCGAGCCGTACGATCCCGGGCGGCACGACCACGAACCCGCCGGTACCCGGCCGCACTTATGCGCAGATCCTGGCCGGTGTGTTCGGCCAGAGCGCCACGGTGCTCGACAACACGGTCAACTACCAGCGCTCCTCGAACGGCGAGTACAGCAACCTCGACAACAAGGAATACGCGCTGACGATGAACTGGCGGCTGGGCAACGGGCTCACGCTGACGTCCGTGACCGGCTATAGCGCCTACACGCTGGACGAGACCTGCGACTGCGACTTCACCGGTGCCAGCGTGTTCACCGCCGGCATCAAGGAAGACTACTCGCAGACCAGCCAGGAGCTGCGCATCGCCTCCGACACCGACCAGCGCCTGTCGTGGATCGGCGGCGTGTTCTGGCAAAAGTACGACCTCGAGGAGTCGGACTACATCTTCGTGCCGGCCAACAGCGTCATCATCCCGTTGCTGAACCTGAACCCGGCGCTGCCGATGGGCGCAGGCGCGGCGTTCGCCAACACGGCCAACCCGCGCGTCTTCAAGCAGGACAGCGAGCTCTACGCGGCGTTCGCCCAGGCCACCTTCAACGTGACCGACAGCTTCCGCATCAGTGCGGGCGGCCGCTACTCGAGCGAGGACAAGACCGGCTCGCGCGTCACCAACCTGACCGCCGGCGTCGGCGGCCCGCCGCTGCCTGCCGGGCTGATCGATGTGCTCTACAGCGCCGTGTTCCGCATCCAGCGGCACTCGGTGTCGGGCGAGCGCTCCGAGAGCAAGTTCTCGCCGCTCATCAACCTTCAGTACGACTTCGGCAGCGACTCGATGGCTTACCTCTCGTGGTCGAAGGGCTACAAGTCGGGCGGCTATGACGCGCGCTCGAACCAGGCCCCGGCCAACGGCGGCACCTTCGAGTACGAGCCCGAGGAAGCCACCAACTACGAACTGGGCGTCAAGACCTCGATCGGCCGGGCGGCGCAGCTGAACGCAGCGGTGTTCTTCACCGACTACACCGACCTGCAGACCAGCGCCTTCGACGGCAGCCTGGGCTTCAACGTCGGCAACGGCAGCGCCGAGGTCAAGGGCGTCGAGATCGAGGGCCGCTGGCAGGCGACCGAGCGCCTCTACCTGTCGGGCTCCGTGGCCTGGCTGGACTTCGAGTGGACGAAGTACGACGGGCAGTGCTATTTCGGCGCCCCCGCCTCGCTGTTTTCCACCGGCAAGCCGGGTCGCGTGCCCGGCAACTGCGTCTACGACGGCTTCACCAACCAGCTGGCGCCCGAGATCACCGCGGTGGTCAGCGGGGAGTACCGCTGGCCGCTGTCGGGCAACCTCGAGCTGCGCACCGGCATCGACGTGACCTACACCGATGACTACCTGGTGTCGCTCACGCTCGACCCGCAGGCCGTGCAGAAGTCCTACGCCAAGGTGAACGCGCGCGTGGCCCTCAGCGGCAGCGACGGCCGCTGGGAGATCGCCCTGAACGGGCGCAACCTGACGGACGAGACGACCATCAGCTACGCGGGCGACACGCCGCTGGCCGGCAGCATCTTCGCGGCGCGCAGCTACTACGGCTTCGTCGACCTGCCGCGGACGCTGGCGATCGAAGGCGCGTTCCGGTTCTGAGTCCGGGCAACGCGTTGTCAAAAAACAACGCGTTGTTTCCCAACAAATTGATTTGAAAGGAAATAATTTTTGAATTAGCCGGAAACTTTCCAGCGAGGGCGGGGTCTTATTCCATGAGTGCGATGCACTCCCCGCTTCCCCTCCCTGAGCGGGTTGCCCGGCTCAAATAGACCTGTGTCGGGTATGTCTGGCCCCGGTGCCTCGAAAGAAGCACCGGGGTTTTTTTCGCCGTGACCGCGGCGCACCCGCCCTGCCCGCTCAGCCCCCGAACATCCGCAGCAGCGCATTCTGCGCCTCGCGCACCCCGAGGCCACTGTGGGCCGAGAACACCTGGGCAGTGCCCGCCTCGCCCAGCGCCTCGCGGGTCTCGCGCAGCAGCGCTGCCCGTTCGGCCTGGTTCAGCTTGTCGGCCTTGGCCAGCAGCACGTGCACGTGGCGCCGCGCCGGATCCGCCCACTCGATCAGCGCGACGTCCTCCTCGCGCAGCCCGCGGCGCGAGTCGACGATCAGGCACAGGCCGCGCAGGCTGTCGCGCTGCCGCAGGGCGTCGACCAGCGGCAGCCACTTGCGGCGCTCCGCCGGGGGGACCTTGGCATAGCCGTAGCCCGGCAGGTCGACGATCCGGCGCCCGGGCGCCACCTCGAAGTAGTTCAGCAGCCGGGTCTGCCCGGGGGTCTTGCTGGTGCGGGCCAGTGCCTTGCGCTCGGTGATCGCGTTGATCGCACTGGACTTGCCTGCGTTCGAACGGCCGGCGAAGGCCACCTCGGCCCCGCTGTCCGGCGGGAACTGGGGCGGCGCGGCCACGCTCAGCAGGAACTTGACCTCCGGAAAGCGACTCACGGGGCGGACCTCGGCGGTCGCAAAAGGGCCGGTAGTGTACAATCCGGCGCTCGTGTCCGAGTCTGGAGCCCCCGAATAATGTCCATCGCGAAGGCAAGCGCCTGGCTGCTCGCGGCCGCGGTCGCGCTGTCCGTCTCCCTGCCGTCCCACGCCCAGTCGAAGGGCAGCGTCGAGGCTGGCGCCGCGAAGGCTGCGGTCTGTACCGCCTGCCACGGCACCAGCGGCAACAGCGTCAACCCCGAATGGCCCAGCCTCGCGGGCCAGAACGCCGCGTACACGTCCGAGCAGCTCAGGCTGTTCCGCGCGGGCCATCGCAACAACCTGGTGATGTACCCGCTGGCGATGGCGCTGACCGACGAGGACATCGCCGACCTGTCGGCCTACTTTGCCGCGCAGACACCCACCGGCCTCGAGGCCGACCCGGCGACCTACGCCGCGGGTGCCGCGCTCTACACGGCGGGCGACCGCACGCGCAACATCCCGTCGTGCACGGGCTGCCACGGCCCGGTCGGTGCGGGCAACCCGGGCTCGGGCTACCCCGCCCTGCGCGCCCAGCACTCCACCTACACGATCAAGCAGCTCACCGAGTACGCGGCCGAGCAGCGCTACGTCGACGTCACGACCGGCCAGCCGCAGAAGTCACGCAACGGCCACATGATGACGTCGATCTCCAAGCGTCTCACCGAAGCCGACATCCAGAACCTCGCCTCCTACATCCAGGGCCTGCGCTGACGCGCCCATGAACGCCGGGCGCCCTCTCATCGCAGCCTGCGCAGCGCTGGTCGCGGTGTTCGTGGCGGGCTGCGCACGCGAGACCGCAGCCCCTGCCGCCGGCCCTGCATCGGCGCCCCCGCCGAAGCCGGCGCCGACTGCCCCCGCTGCCCCGCCGCCCGCGAGTCGCGCCATCCAGGAATCCTCGGGGGTCGACGCTGCTGCACAGGACGCCACCGGCAGCGACGCAACCCTCGAACGCCTGACGCGCCTCGCCGCCCAGGACCAGCTGCCCGCGGGTCGCTGGCAGGCGGGCCGCCACTACAAGCCGCTCGTGCCCGCACAGCCGACCAACGTCGCCGGCGGCAAGGTCGAGGTGCTCGAGGTGTTCTGGTACGGCTGCGGCCACTGCGCGGCGCTCGACCCGTTCCTCGAGAACTGGAAGGCGAAGAGCAAGCCCGCCAACGTCGAGTTCGTCCGCGTGCCCGTCACCTGGAGCCCGGGTCACATCATGCACGCGCGGCTCTACTACACGCTGCAGGCGGTGGGCCGGGACGACCTCCACCCCAAGGTCTTCGACACCATCCATCGCGGCGGCAACATGCTGCTCGGCACGGACGAACCCTCGACCTTCCGCACGCAGCTGGCGTGGGCCAAGGCCAACGGCATCACCGAGAAAGCCTTCACCGACGCCTGGCAGGGCATGGCGGTCGCCGTGAAGCTGCAGCAGGCCGCCGATCTCGTCCGCCGCTACAAGGTCGATAACGTTCCGCTGATGGCGATCAACGGCAAGTACACCACCAGCGTTGGCGAAGCCGGCGGGCACGAGCCGCTCCTGGCGCTCATCAACGACCTCGCGGCCGCCGAGAAGCGCCGCTGAGCGCCCCGCGCGACGCCGGCCCGCGCGCATGATCGGCGTCTTCGTCCCGAACGCCCACGGACTGCAGCGCAGCGCACCGGGCGAGGGCGGAGCATCGCTGGCCCACGCCGCGTGGATCGACCTGCTGTCGCCCACTGGCGAGGAGGAAACCCAGGTCGAAAGCTTCCTCGGCATCGAGGTGCCCACGCGCGAGGAAATGCGCGAGATCGAGACCTCGAACCGGCTGTTCGAGGAAGACGGCACGCTGTACATGACGGCCACGGTGGTCACCAAGCTCGATACCGACCACCCCGAGAACGCGCAGGTCACGTTCATCCTGACGCCCGATCGTCTCGTCACGAACCGCTATGTCGACCCGCTGCCGTTCCGCCGCTACATCGAGTACGCCAGCCGCCACCCGGCGCAGTGCGCCAACGGCGGCGCGGTGCTGGCCGGGCTGCTCGAGGCCTTCGTCAACCGCATCGCCGACGTGCTCGAGCGGGTGGGCGCCGACCTCGAGGACATCTCCAGCGAGGTGTTCCGGCCCGTCAGCCGCGCCGGTGGCCGCCGGACGGCACCGCGCGATTTCCGGCGGATCCTCGAAGGCGTCGGTCAGCAGGGCGACCTGAACGCCCGTGCGCGCGAGACATTGGCCAGCCTGGGCCGGATGGTCGCGTTCCTGCTGCAGCAGCAGCCTGCGCACCCGCTGCTCACCGACGACCTCCGGCAGCGCCTCGGCACGATCGCCACCGACATCACCCAGATGAGCGATCACGCCACCTTCCTCGGCAACAAGGTGCAGTTCACGCTGGACGCCACGCTCGGCATGATCAACATCGACCAGAACAACATCCTGAAGATCTTCTCGGTCGTCACCGTCTTCCTGCTGCCGCCCTCGGTGATCGGCGCGATCTTCGGCATGAACTTCGAGGTGATCCCCACCTCCAGCCACCCCTGGGGCTTCTGGATCGCGATCGGCGTGATGGTCGTCTCGGCCGTGGCGCCTTTCCTGATCTTCAAGCGCCGCGGCTGGTTATAATGATCGCGACGCGCCCGTAGCTCAGCTGGATAGAGTACTGCCCTCCGAAGGCAGGGGTCGTGAGT
>CAZPAJ010000037.1:0-30542 GCA_964584625.1 uncultured Acidibacter sp. | reverse complement strand
CTACACCTCGTTCTCCGACCGCGAGATCGTCATCCGCCTGCTCGGCGAGCCGGCGTGGCAGCTGCTCGACGAGCTGCGCGGCGAGCGGCGCACCGGCCGCTCGGCGCGGATGCTCTACGAGGTGCTCGGCGACATCTGGGCCGTGCGCCGCAACCCCTACCTCGAGGACGACCTCCTCGACAACCCGCGCCGCCGCAAGCTCCTCGTCGAGGCGCTGGAGCACCGGCTGGGCGAGATCGGCAAGCGGCGCGAACCCGACGACCCGGCGCGCGACACCAAGGTCGGCGCGCTGCTCGACGCCGCCCGCCGCGCAGTGCGCGCCTTCGACGACGACTTCACGCGCACGGCCACGCTGCGCGAGCGCGCACGCAAGCTGCTGACGCGCCACTGCCGGGCCGACGCGGTGCGCTTCGACGCGTTCGCCCGCGTGTCGCACGTCACCGACGCGACCGACTGGCGCGTCGAGTATCCGTTCGTCGTCATCTGCCCGGACGCCGAGGACGAAGTGCCCGGGCTGGTGCGCGCCTGCGTCGAGCTCGGCCTCACCGTGATCCCGCGCGGCGGTGGCACAGGCTATACCGGTGGCGCCGTGCCGCTCACGCCCCTGTCGGCGGTGATCAACACCGAGAAGCTCGAGGCGCTCACCGAAGTGGAGCACGTGGCGCTGCCCGGACTCGAGTCGCCCGTGCCGACCGTCTACTCCGAGGCCGGCGTGGTCACCAAGCGGGTGGCCGAGGCCGCGGAGCGCGCGGGCTTCGTGTTCGCGGTCGACCCGACCTCGATCGATGCCTCCTGCGTGGGCGGCAACGTCGCCATGAATGCCGGCGGCAAGAAGGCCGTGCTCTGGGGCACGGCGGTCGACAACCTCGCCTGGTGGCGCATGGTCGACCCGGAGGGCAACTGGCTGGAGGTCGAGCGCGTCGGCCACAACCTCGGCAAGATCCACGACGCCCCCGAGGTGCGCTGGCAGCTGACCTGGAAGGACGGCCGCGAACCGGCAGCGCGTGCGCCCGTGCTCCGCACCGAGACGCTGGCCATGCCGGGCGCGCTGTTCCGCAAGGCGGGTCTCGGCAAGGACGTCACCGACAAGTTCCTCGGCGGCCTGCCCGGCGTGCAGAAGGAAGGCTGCGACGGCCTGATCACGGCCGCGCGCTGGGTCGTGCACCGCATGCCGAAGCACATCCGCACCGTATGCCTCGAGTTCTTCGGCCTGCCGCGTGACGCGATCCCGGCCATCGTCGAGATTTCCGATCACCTCGAGGTCGCGGCCCGCGACGCCGGCGTCCGCCTCGCCGGCCTCGAGCACCTCGACGAGCGCTACCTGCGCGCGGTCGGCTACGCCACCAAGAGCAAGCGCGCGACGCTGCCCAAGATGGTGCTGATCGGCGACATCGTCGGCGAGGACGAGTCGGCGGTGGCCCGGGTCACCTCCGACGTGGTCCGCATCGCCAACGCGCGCTCGGGTGAGGGATTCATCGCCGTCGGCGCCGACGCCCGCAAGAAGTTCTGGCTCGACCGCGCCCGCACCGCCGCGATCGCGAAGCACACCAACGCCTTCAAGATCAACGAAGACGTCGTCATCCCGCTTCCCCGGCTCGGCGACTACACCGACGCGATCGAGCGCATCAACATCGAGCTGTCGATCGCCAACAAGCTGCGGCTGGTCGACGCGCTCGAGGCGCGCCTGCGCGGCGAGCTGCGACCCGCTCCGACCGGCGATGCCGACGTCGACCGCCTGTCGCACGCCGAGCTGCTCGGCGACCGCCCCGAGCGCGCGCTCGCGCTGCTCGGAGAGGTACGCGCACGCTGGCGCGGCCTGCTGGAGGGCCTCGACCGCCCGGGCACCACCGCCGGCAGGACGGTGTTCGAGGAACTCCAGGACCGCAGCGTGCGTGTCTCGTGGAAGCGAGAGCTGCGCGATCCGCTCTCCCGGATCTTCGGCGGCGACGCCTTCGCGCCGATTCGCGCCGAGCTCGACGCGATCCACAAGCGCGTGCTGAAGGGCCGCGTCTGGGTCGCGCTGCACATGCACGCCGGCGACGGCAACGTCCACACCAACATCCCGGTGAACTCCGACGACTACCTGATGCTGCAGGAGGCCAACACGGCCGTCGCCCGCATCATGAGGATCGCGCGCGAGCTCGGTGGCGTGATCTCCGGCGAGCACGGCATCGGCATCACCAAGCTCGAGTTCCTGACGCCGGAGGAGACGGCCGGCTTCGAGGCCTACAAGCGGCGCATCGACCCGGACGGCCGCTTCAACAAGGGCAAGCTGCTGACCGGGGGCGACCTGCGCCACGCCTACACGCCGAGCTTCAACCTGCTCGGCCACGAATCGCTGATCATGCAGCAGTCGGACATCGGCACGATCTCCGAAGCCGTCAAGGACTGCCTGCGCTGCGGCAAGTGCAAGCCGGTCTGCGCGACCCACGTGCCGCGCGCCAACCTGCTCTACTCGCCCCGCAACAAGATCCTCGCCACCTCGCTGCTGATCGAAGCCTTCCTCTACGAGGAGCAGACCCGGCGCGGCGTGTCGATCCGCCACTGGGACGAGTTCGGCGACGTCGCCGACCACTGCACCGTCTGCCACAAGTGCGAGTCGCCCTGCCCGGTCGACATCGACTTCGGCGACGTGTCGATGGCGATGCGCGACCTGCTGCGCCGGATGGGCAAGAAGCGCTTCAACCCGGGCACCGCGGCGTCGATGCTCTTCCTCAATGCCACGAACCCCGAGACCATCAAGCTCGCCCGCAAGGTGATGATCGACTGGGGCTACAAGGCCCAGCGCATCGGCCACCAGGCACTGAAGGCGCTGGCGAAGCCTCAGGTGCAGGCGCCGCCGGCCACCACCGGCAAGGCACCCATTCGCGAACAGGTCGTGCATTTCGTCAACCGGCGCATGCCCGCCGGCCTGCCCAAGAAGACCGCGCGCGCGCTGCTCGACATCGAGGACCGCAACTACGTGCCCGTGATCCGCGATCCGGTGCGCACCGCGAGCGACGCCGAGGCGGTGTTCTACTTCCCCGGCTGCGGCTCCGAGCGGCTGTTCTCGCAGGTGGGGCTCGCCACGCAGGCCATGCTCTGGCACGTCGGCGTGCAGACCGTGCTGCCGCCGGGCTACCTCTGTTGCGGCTACCCGCAGCGCGGCTCGGGCGACTTCGAGAAGGCCGAAAAGCTCATCACCGACAATCGCGTGCTGTTCCACCGGGTCGCCAACACGCTCAACTACCTCGACATCAAGACCGTGGTGGTCAGCTGCGGCACCTGCTACGACCAACTGCAGGGCTACGAGTTCGACAAGATCTTCCCCGGCTGCCGCATCGTCGACATCCACGAATACCTGATGGAAAAGGGCGTGCGCCTGGAAGGCGTCACCGGCGTGCGCTACCTCTACCACGACCCCTGCCACTCGCCGATGAAGTCCTACGAGCCGCTCAAGGTCGTCAACCAGCTGATCAACGCCGAGGCCAACGGCAAGGTCGAGAAGAACGACCGCTGCTGCGGGGAGTCCGGCACCTTCGCCGTCGCCCGCCCCGACATCAGCACGCAGGTCCGCTTCCGCAAGGCCGAGGAAATGCAGAAAGGCGCCGCCGCCAAGCGCGCCGACGGCTTCCAGGGCGAGGTCAAGGTGCTCACCTCGTGCCCGTCATGCCTGCAGGGCCTGAAGCGCTACCAGGACGAGACCGAACTCGATGCCGACTACATCGTCGTCGAGATCGCCAAGCACGTGCTCGGCGAGGCCTGGATGAAGGACTACGTCGAGCGCGCCAACGCCGGCGGCATCGAGCGGGTGCTGGTCTAGTGGCCGGCCGCAGCCGGCGGGCGCTCAGCGCCTGCCCTTGCCGTCGCGCATCACCCGCAGCACGGTGATCGCGACAAAGAGCGCACCCTGCCCGAGCAGCACCGAGCCGGAGCTGCCACCCAGCGGGCCGAGCACGATCACGCTGACGGCGACGGACGGGAGCACCCAGCGCCAGGGCGCGATGCGCTCGAATTCGGCGCCCCTCCACCAGAACGCGGCGCAGCAGATCGCGACGGCCAGTGCGGTGTAGTCCAACCGGGCTCTCCCGAGAGCGGCGAGCGCAACTGTAAGCCGGTTACGCGAGCGGGACCAGCGAGGCGCTCGCGCGGTCAGGCGGCGGGTAGCGCCGATGATCGCGCAGACCGAAGCCCAGCTCGAGCATGAGCCTGTCGCCGGCGATCGGGCGCGTGGCCTTGTGGTAGCAGTAGGTGTCCTCGACGAACCCTGTGCCGGCCTCGCCCTCGATGCGCGTGATCCGCTCGCCACCGTAGTAGCGCTCGATGTTCGCGTCGGTGCGCGCCTGCAGCCCGAGCTGGTGCACGAGCGCCTTGCGGCGATGGCTGCCGCGAATCACGACATGCTGACCGTGGTCGGCGTCGACTGCCGTCAGGTGGAAGAACACCCGCACGCTGCGATAGTCGTCGCGATCGAAGTGGTAGCGACAGGTGGTGAGGTCGGCGTCGAAACTCGACTCCGGCGTCTTGAGGGTCCACCACATCCGCCGGCCGAGGTAGACCGGCGGCGCACCGAAGTAGCGCGCGATCACGGCGCGCAACTGGCGGTCGCGCGAGACGCGCTCGATCAGCGGATCGACTTCGTCGGTGAACAGGTAGGTGGCGAGCGAGAACCTGCGGCCGGTCGCCGCTTCAGCCCGCGCGCGATCGCGGTAGGCGAAGCCACAGTGCGGATCGGAGTTGCCGTAGCACGTGCCGAGCAACGCGAAGGTCACGAGCTGCTCGACCACCTCGGGCGCGAGAACCAGCCCCTGGCAGAAGCCGTCGCTCCGCAGGTCGCGTGCGCCGGATTCCACGTCCAACGGCCGCAGCAGCGAGGTGCCCTGCTCGCGTGCGAGCTCCATTCTCCAGCGGTAGCCACGGGCGCGGGCGCGCGCGCTCGCGAACGCCCCGACCGCCTCGCGCAGGATGCGGGACCGGCTGACGGCGTTCATGACCCGCCAGCTTCGCGGTGCCGCGACCGGTGGCCGGCTCGGCGGCGGCAGGCGCACCACCGGCGCTGGGGCTACGATGGAAGTCTCTGGGGGCGCCTCGTCCGGTCGCAGGACGGGGTTGCGCCGAGTGGTGGCGGGCATGGTCGCGAACGCTATGCCGGCGCGCGCGAGATTCCCCTCGACTGCCGCACATTACGCGCGGCCGCGCAACCATCTGCCAGAAATCGGCCCGGTGGCCGGCCCGGCGATCAGCCGAGCTTGGCGCGGACCTTGGCCTTCAGCGCTTCGATCTCGCCCCGGCGGCCGCGGTCGGCGAGCTCGCGGTTGGGCCGCGGCGGCGCCGCGAGCGCCTTCTCGAGGTGCACCAGGGCCTCGGCGTAGCGGTCGTCCTCGTAGAGGAACTCGCCGTAGAAGTAGTGCGGATCGATGCCCGCCGGGTTGATCTTCAGCGCCGTCTCCAGCATCTGCTTCGCCTTCTTGTGGTCGCCGAAGCCCAGAGGGAATCCAGGGACCTTGTAGTAGAGCGTGCCGAGACTCGTGTACGCGGACCCCTCGAGGGCATTCGGATCGATCCTGAGGGCGGCCTCCAGCGCGGCGCGCGCACGCTTCGCGAGCCCCAGCGCGCCGAGGCCGCCGTCGACCCCCGCCTTGCTCGACAGCACGATGCCCTGCCAGATCAGCGGTTCCGCGCGCCCCGGATAGGCCTTCACGAACGCTTCCGCGCGCCGCTCGAGTTCCTCGAGGGCCTTCTCCTTGGCGTCCCCGGCTGCCGAGTAATTGGCCTTCGCCCAGTCCTGCTGGATCGACAGCAGCTGTGCGTCGAGGCCTGCGGGCGCAGGACCGGGCTGCGCGGCGCGTGCGGCGGGCGCGAGTCCGGCGCCAAGGGCGAGCAGCAGCGTCAGCAGCGCGGTTCGGGTGCGTGTGAACATGTCGTGATCCTCGTGGGTCCTGGCTCGGGTATGCGCGACCGGCTAGCGCCGGGGTGCCGCGTAGCGGCGGATGATGGGAAGTTGCTTGCGCAGCGCGCCGTCGACCAGACCGGGCAGCAGCGCGTTCAGGCGCGCGAAGAACTTCTCGGGCCAGCCGATGACCTTGAAGGCCGTGCCCTGCTCCAGCGCCGCACACAGCGCCTCGCCGACGACCCGCGGATGGTCCATCGCGACGCCGAGTTCCGCGTTCATCGCCTCGACGGCCGGGGAGTTGATCGGCGTGCGCGTCGCGCGCGGCGCCAGGCAATGCACGCGGACGCCCGTGTCGGCCAACTCGCGCCGCAGCGCCTCGCTGAAGCCGCGCATCGCGAACTTGGTCGCGGAATACACGGCATAGCCCGCGTAGCCGATGCTGCCGAACACGGACCCCATGTTGACGATGTGCGCGGCCGGCTTTGCGAGCAGCTGCGGGAGCAGTTCGCGGCAGAGCTGGATCGGCGCTTCGACATTGACGGCGAGCGAGAGGGCGACCTGCGCCGAGGACTGGTCCTGCAGCAGGCCAAACTGGTTGACGCCGGCGTTGTTGACGAGCACGTCGATGCCGCCACGCCATTGCGCCGCCTGCTGCACCAGACTGGCACGGTCCGCGGCGGAGGTGAGGTCGCAGGATGCGGTGGCGACGCGGTCGCCCACGGCGGCGAAGCGGGCCGCGGCCGCGGCCAGGGCCGCGGCGTCCCGGTCGACCAGCAGCACCGCCGCGCCGCGCGCCAGCAGCGCCTCGGCGATCGCGCCACCGATGCCGCCGCCACCGCCGGTGAGCAGCACATTGCGACCGGCCAGGCTCATGACGCCACCCGGTCCAGGCTGCGGAACACGTTGCCGTACAGCCAGTACATGGCCTGCGCGCATTGCACGACGGCGGCCTGGTCCTCCGGCGCGGCGAAGCGCTCGAGGATGCCGCCCAGATGCTCGACGTGCTCGAGGTCGAGCTTGCCATGGCTGCGCAGGTAGCTGAACGCGCGGTCGGGCAGCGCCAGCGTGCCCTGTATCTTGCCGGCGGCCTGCAGCGCCAGCGCGATGCTGGTGCCCTCCAGCACGTGCACCATGCCGAAGAAGCCGACCGGGTTGCGGCGCATGGCCACGTCATAGGCATAGGCCACCATCGCGTCGGTCTCGATGTGCGGCGGCGCAGCGGCCGCCGCGGCGCGGTCACCACCCGCCGCCTCGATGTCGTTCAGGATCCAGTGCTCGTGGCCGTGCTCCTCGTCGATGTAGTGCACGATCTGGTCGCGCAGCCAGGCCTTGTCGTCACCGAGCCGGCTTCCGACGGCCATCAGCAGCGGCACCGTGTGCTTGACGTGGTGGTAGGCCTGGCCGAGGAACGCGAGGTAGAGCTCGCGCGTGACGTCGCCCGACTGCGCCCGGCGGATGGCGGGAGCGGAAAGCAGGAAGCCGCGGGCCTCCTGGGTCTGCGACTCGAGTCGCTGCTGGAAGGTCATGCGGTCCTCACGAGGCATTGGCCAGTTGGGCATCGGCCCGGTCATAGAGCGTGTCGATTCGCGCGCCGTCGCGCTCGGCGATCGCGTCGCGGCGTGGCCGGCCGTTGGCCGTCAGGGTGCCGTCGGCGGGCGAGAACGGTGCCGAGGCGAGCGCCCAACGACGCACGCGCGCATAGTCGGGAAGGCGCGAGTTCGCCGCCTGCACTGCGGCCCCGATCGCTCGGGCAGTATCGGCGCCAGCACCGCGCAACGATGGCGATGGCACGACCAGCGCGACCAGGAACGGACGCGCCTCGCCCAGCACGACCGCCTGGCCTATGGCCGGGTCGAGCAACAGCTCGCGCTCGACCCATTCCGGCGACACGTTGCGGCCGAGGCTGGTGATCAGCAGGTTCTTGACCCGGCCGCGAACCCTGAGGAAGCCCTCGTCGTCGAACTCGCCCAGGTCGCCGGTGACCACCTCGACAGGCGGTGCCGTACCGCGGCCGTCACCCACGTAACCGAGCAGCGTCGCGCCGCGAACCCGGATCCCGCCGGTTGAATCGATGCGCACGCTCGCGTGCGGCAGTACGCGCCCGGCCGTCCCCGGCTTGTTCGCACCGGGGCGGTTCAGTGCAACGACCGACGCGCACTCGCTGAGACCATACCCTTCGTAGACGGGCAGGCCTGCGGCCGCGGCACGCTCGAGCAGCGACGCCGACACCGGGGCGCCGCCCACGGCGACGAAGCGCAGCGAATCGGGTGGTCGCCAGCCCTGCGCTGCCGCGCCGACCAGCACGCGCAGCAGCTCGGGGACAAGGATCATCGAGTGCGGCGCGTGGCGGGAGATGCAGCCGAGCAACGCAGGCACGTCGAGCCCCCCGTAGCGGATGCCCGTCTCGCGCAGCGGCGGCAGGATGCAGGTGGCGCCCGCGAGCGGCGCAGCGAGCAGCCCGGCGAGGTTGTCCAGCAGCGTGGCCAGCGGCAACAGGCAAAGGTGGCGCCGCACGCCGAGTGGCCCGGTCACGCCCGCGAGCGAACGCGCGACCGTCTCGAGTGACTCGGCGCCGAGGCAAACGCCCTTGGGGCTGCCTGTACTGCCGGACGTATAGGTGACCTTGGTGGTCCCCGGGGGCAGGGCTGCGATGACGGCCGGATCCAGCCGGCGGCGCAGCGCGACGAGGCCGGAGCGGGGAGAGGCATCGACGCGGTCGAAATGCGCCTCCAGCCCAAGCACGCGCTCAGGCTCGTCGGTGAGCACAAGCTCCACGCCCGCGTCGTCGAGCGCGTGCCTCAGCTGCGCAGGCGTGAAATATCCAGGCAGCGGCACGTTCAGCAGCCGCCAGCGATGCAGCGCGAGATCCGCGATCGCCCAGCCCACTCCGTTGTCGGCGAGCAGTGCGTGGCGCGTGCCGGGCCCGGCCAGGCTCGAGATCCAGCGCGCCTCTGCCTCGACCAGCCCGCCGAGCTGCCCGGCGGCAACCTGCGTGCGGCCGTCGTCCAACGCCACGGACTCCACGAGCAAGATCTGTCCCTGGACGGTCACTTGAGCACGTCGGGCAGCCAACCGGCCATGACACGCGGTGCGGTGTCGTAGTAGCGGCCCCATTCGTCCGCGCCGCCGGCAAGCCGCGCCGGATCGGCGGCCCCGAGGTCGAGCAGCGGCGCCCCGAGGCCCTCGAGGATCCCGCGCACGCGCGACGTGCCGGTGAAGGCCAGCCAGCGATACCCCTTGCCGACCAGAAAGCGCGGCAGCTGGGCCACGAGGTACATCGCGCTGCGGCAGCCGCGGCCGGCGAGGTTGCCGACCTCGACGATGTCATGGCGCTCGACCGTGCGACCGTCGGCCACGCGTGCGGCGATAGCCTGCTCGATCGGCTGATCGAGGTATTGCTCGAGGAAAAGCCGCCCGTCAGCCGCGCCGCGATAGCCCAGAGCCGCACCACGCAACGCGCCGCTGCGATCCTCGAGCCCCACGAGTGTGGGCATGAAGGAGCGGACCCGGGCACCGTGCGAACGCTCGAAGGCGCCGGCAACCAGCTGTTCCAGCTCCGCTCGGCCCACCTCGCCCTCGCGTCGCTCCCGCAAGCGGAGCTGGGGACGCCGGGGATTGGCGCCAAGTTGCTGATTCCCAGAGAGTAATGACACCCGTGCACCGCTTCACGCCCGTCTCTGCGGGCCCGTTGCGAGGTGAGACGGCCGGCGCGGGACAAATCCATCGCTGGCAGCGCCAAGGTCGCCCGGATGTCGGGTCCGTCAAGGTTCCGAGGTCGCCCGCCGGCGATAATGTTGCATAAGATCTGTCCTTCACGAACCTCATCGCCACGACCATGACCTACCGCCACGAGCCCATCATGACCCTCCAGGCGCACATCCTGGAGCAGCAGACGCGCTACCCCGAGGCCACGGGAACGTTCTCGTGGATCCTGTCGGCCCTGTCGATCTCGGCCAAGGTGATCGCCGACAAGGTTCGGCGCGCCCGGCTCGAGAACGTGCTCGGCAGCCTCGGCACCGAGAACGTCCAGGGCGAGGCGCAGCAGAAGCTCGACGTCATCGCCAACGAGGTGCTGCTGCGCACGCTCGGCGGGCGCGACGGCGTGGCGATCGTCGCCTCGGAGGAAAACGAGGAACCGGTGATCATCCGTGACGATCCCTCGGGCGAGCGCCGCTACTGCGTGCTGTTCGACCCGCTAGATGGATCCTCGAACCTCGACGTGTGCGGCGGCGTCGGCACCATCTTCAGCATCCTGCGGCACGACCGCCGGGCATCGCGCGCACAGGACTCCCTGCTGCAACCCGGCTCCCAGCAGGTCGCGGCCGGGTACGTGCTCTACGGCCCGTCGACGGTGTTCGTGCTGACGATAGGCCACGGGGTCGCCATGTTCGTGCTCGACCCCAGCGTGGGGGCCTTCATGCGCGTCGAGCAGGGCATCCGCATCCCGGCCGCGGCGAAGAGCTACTCGGTCAACGAGGGCAACCGCCGCAGCTTCCCCGAGGGCTACCAGCGCTACCTCGACTGGGCACAGGAGCAGGGCTATTCCAGCCGCTACGTCGGCGCAATGGTCGCCGACCTGCACCGCATCCTGCTCAAGGGTGGCGTGTTCATGTACCCGCCGACGAAGAAGTCGCCGAACGGGAAGCTGCGACTGATGTACGAGGCGAATCCCATGGCGTTCATCATCGAGCAGGCGGGGGGCAAGGCCATCGTCGCACCGGAGCGCCGCGTGATGGATGTGCAACCGAACGACATCCACCAGCGCACGCCGATCGTGATCGGCAGCGCGGAGGAGGTCGACCACGTCGCCGGGCAGCTTGCCGGGACCGGCTGAGCGCTGGCCGCAGCGAAGCCCTCAGCGCGCGCGGCGGAACGTGAGGTTGTAGCGCAGCGGCTCCCAGCTGCCGTCGGTGCGCTGCACGCCTTGCGCGCCAGCGCGCGATTCCGCGCCCGCGAGCAGGTCTGGAGCCTCGGGTGCCATGATCGGACGAATGGCGTGGTAGCCCAGCCGGGCCTCGCCGCCCCAGACCAGCACATCGCCGTCGAGCAGCGTGACGCGCCCGGGCGTGCCGCCGCGACGCGCGCCGAACCATTCGAACACGGCCGGCAAGCCGATCGACACCGAGACGATCGGCTGGGCAAAGTCCTGCTCGTCGGCGTCCTGGTGCGCGCCCATGCGCGTACCCGGCTCGTAACGGTTGACCAGGCAGGTGTCGGGCTCGAATCGAGCGAACCCGCCAGCCGACGCGGCTCGCGCGGCAAGCTCGGCGAACCGCGAGGGCATCGCCGGCCACGGCCGCCCGGTGCCGGGGTCCGACTCGACGTAGCGATAGCCCGCGGCATCGCTGTGCCAGCCACAGTCGCCGCAGGACGTCATCTGCACGGACATGGGCCGCCCGCCCGGGGTGCGCACCCGGCGAAAGGGCGCCACCCGCGCAATGTCGCCGATCAGCGCGACCAGCGGACCCGTGGGCGCGGCGAAGCCACGCAACAGCACCACGCCGGGAGCGAGCCGTTCACCTGACTGCATGGCCGCATCCTAGCGCGTGATCAGCCTCCTGCTAGCCGGGCCGCGATCCGCGCCACGTGTTCACCCTGGAAGCGCGCCACCGCGAGTTCCTTCGGCGAGGGGCTTCGGCTGCCGTCGGCCCCCGCGATGGTCCCTGCGCCATAGGGCGAGCCGCCGAGCACCTCGCTGTTGTCGGTGAGCTCGGGGCGCGAGTACGGCACGCCGACCACGACCATGCCGTGATGCAGCAGCGTGGTGTGGAACGAGGTGACCGTCGTCTCATGGCCGCCGTGCTGGGACGCGGTGCTGGTGAAGACGCTGCCCACCTTGCCGATCAGCTGCCCCTTGGCCCAGAGACCGCCGGTCTGGTCGAGGAAGTTGCGCATCTGCGCGGCCATGTTGCCGAAACGCGTGGGCGTCCCGAAGATGATCGCGTCGTAGCCCGGCAGCTCATCCACGCGCGCGATCGGCGCCGCCTGGTCCAGGCGGAATCCCGCGCCGCGGGCCACGTCGTCGGGCACGAGCTCGGGTACGCGGCGCAGGTCGGCCAGCGCGCCGGTCGAACGCACCCCCTCGGCCACGGACTGGGCGAGGGTCTCCACGTGGCCATAGCTCGAGTAGTACAGCACGAGAACCTTGGTCATCATCGCCTCCTTGGCATCAATGTTGGCCCGCGGATCAGTGGTGCTGCGCGGGAAGATCGAACACGAGCACCTCGGCGGCCGTGCCGCGTGCGAGCCGTAGACGGCCGGGGTCGGTGAGTTTCAGGCCATCGCCGGCCTCGAGCCGCAGGCCGCCTGCCTCGATGGCGCCGCGCGCCACGTGCAGGTAGGCGATGCGCCCCGCCTCGACGCGCAACTCCGCAATCTCGTCACCGTCGAACAGGCCGGCGTAGAGCCGGGCGTCCTGATGCCAGCGCAACGACTCCTCGGCGCCGTCCGGTGACACGACCAGCCGCAGCCTGCCCCGCTTCTCCGCGTCGTCGAAATGACGCTGCGCATAACCGGGATCGAGCCCCGCACGATCGGGCCGCACCCAGATCTGGAGGAAATGCACGGGATCGCCGGCGGACGGATTACGCTCGCTGTGCATCACGCCGGTGCCGGCGGTCATCCGCTGCACGTCGCCCGGCACGATGAGCGAGCCGTTGCCGAGGGAGTCGCGATGCTCGAGGGTGCCGGACAGCACGTAGCTGACGATCTCCATGTCGCGGTGGCCGTGGGTCGCGAAGCCGGCACCGGGCAGCACGCGGTCCTCGTTGATCACACGCAACGGGCCGAACCCCATGTGCAGGGGGTCGTGGTAGTCACCGAAGGAAAAGCTGTGCCATGAATCGAGCCAGCCCAACCTGGCCCGCCCCCGATCGAGGCTGCGGCGGATCTGCATGGAACTTGCTCCTGTCCGGCGGTGATGCCCGCATTTAACTAGCTAATTAATAAATTAGAAAATCAATAAATCGATTTTTCTATTCTATTTTTTCGATATAATTGGCCAATGCCCCCTTCCCTGCCCCGAACCACCGCCGAGCAATGGGCATGGCTCGCCGCCGTGGTCGACGAGGGCGGATTCGCCCAGGCCGCCGACGCGCTGCACCGCAGCCAGTCGACCGTGAGCTACACGCTGCACC
Source organism: uncultured Acidibacter sp. (assembly GCA_964584625.1). Lineage (GTDB taxonomy): Bacteria > Pseudomonadota > Gammaproteobacteria > Steroidobacterales > Steroidobacteraceae > UBA964. Next base: position 17,534 of record CAZPAJ010000037.1, on the reverse strand, counting down.
GGCTGCAGGACCAGCTCGGACTGACGCTGCTGGAGCCGCGCGGGCGACGCACCATGCCGAACGCCGACGGGCTGCTGCTGCTCGCGCGCGCCCGCCGGATCGTCGCCGACCTCGTGGCGCTGGAGCAGCTCGCCTCGAGCCTCAAGGCCGGCTGGGAAGCCGAGCTGCGCCTGACGATCGACGCGGCCTTCCCGCGGGACCGGCTGCTGCCCGTGCTCGAGGAACTCCACCGCCGCTGCGCTCATACGCGGCTGCACCTCGAGGAGAGCGTGCTGTCCGGTGCCGAGGCGGCGCTTCTCGAGGGCCGGGCCGAGCTGGCGATCACGCCGTTCGTGCCCGCGGCGATGCTCGGGGAGTGGCTGATGGACGTGCGATTCATCGCCGTGGCGCAGCAGGATCACCCGCTGCACCGGCTGGGACGCGACATCACGCTCGACGACCTCGCCCGCCATACCCAGGCGGTCGTGCGCGACTCCGGGACGCGTAACCCGCGGGATGCGGGCTGGCTGGGCGCCCCGCAGCGCTGGACCGTCAGCAGCCCGGAGGCCTCGCTCGCCTCGGTCGAGGCGGGCCTGACCTTCGCATGGATCCCGGAACACCTCGCGGCGCCAGGGCTGGCCAGCGGCAACCTCAAGCCGCTGCCGCTGGAGGCGGGTGGCACCCGCTCGCAGCCGCTGCACCTGGTGCTCGCCAACCCCGCAGGGGCCGGCCCCGCGGCCAGGCTGGCGGCGAGCCTGTTCCGCGGCACGACCTGATCGCCCCGCCAAGCCGACGCGTCTCAGCGCGGCAGTGGCCGCTAGAACAGGAAATCGCCCTTCGGACGCGACGCCGTGAGCCGCAACGTGGTGCTGGGCAACACGAACTCGACGCTGACGTTGTTCACCTGGTCGGCGAACAGGTCGTGAAGCAAGTGGCTCTCGACCACGAACCGGCCCCGGGCCGTCGGCGCGGGCGCATCCTGGTAGACCGCGACGCCGTCGCCCGCCAGTTCCGCCCCGACCATCTGCCAGGTCAGCGGAATTCCCTGAGGATCAAGGATGCGAAAGCTGGACTCTACCTCGAGAGCCAGGCGTGCGCGCCCCTCGGTCGATGCCGGATCCAGCCCGCGACCCGGTGCACGCAGCGCCAGCACGCGCGCCGCGTCGTGGTAGTGGATCGCGTGGACGAGTTCCCAGGTGCCGGCCCGCGGATTCGCCGTCAGCCGGCTCAGCGTGACGTGGGAGCGGTGCGCCACAGCAGGCCGCACCGTCACGCCCCAGAGCAGCGCCGGCAGCGCCGCGAGCAGCGCGCGCCGGCTCATTGCGCCGGCTGCAGCGGCACCGCCTTTTCGTCCGCCTTGGGCTCGCCCTTCGCCGACTTCAGCTCGGCCATCATGTCGAGCATCTGGTTGCGGCTGGAATCCTTCGCCTTGAAAAGCTCGATCCGGCTCTGCGGGATTCGCCGCGGGAACATGTTGTTGGAGACATCGACGTCGGCGGTCTGGTGCCGGGCGTCCACCTCGATCTCCGCCACGCGCTTCGGACGGATCAGCAGCTTGGTCACCGACTCGGCGTCGTAGCGCCAGATCTCCGCCGGAACCATCAGCTCCTCGCTCGTGCCGTCGACGAAGCGGATCGTCAGCGGCATCGGCGTGACCAGCCCGCCGAGGTTGCGGAAATCCACGAAGTACACGTACTCCTGCGCCTTGACCGCGCGGTCGAGCGCATCCCGCTCCCACGGCTTCAGCTTGTCCCGGAACTCGCGATACTCGTTGCGATCCTTGTTGGTGACGGCGAACCCGTCGTTGTCGTTGTAGAAGTCGCGCAGCTCGGGGTGGCGATCGAGCCGGGTGCCCGGCACCTGCTCGCGCGTCCGCTGCTCCTGGATCGCGCGCGGATAGTCGCGCTCGAAGCGCTGCCGCGCCAGCGGGAACTCCACCTCCGGGTCCTGGCTCGACACCTGGTACTCGCGGATGCCTGAGATCTCGACGTCGACGTGGTCGGTGCCGTAGAACCAGCCGCGCCAGAACCAGTCCAGGTCGACGCCCGAGGCGTCCTCCATCGTCCGGAAGAAATCCGCCGGCGTCGGCCGCTTGAACTTCCAGCGGTTGGCGTACTCGCGGAACGCGTGATCGAACAGCTCGCGACCCATCACGGTCTCGCGCAACACGGACAGCGCCGCCGTCGGCTTGATGTAGGCGTTGGCACCGAACTGCACGATCGACTCGCTGTTGGTCATGATCGGCACCTGGTTGGCCGATTTCATGTAGTCGGTGATGTAGTCGAGCACATTGGTCTTGTCGCCGAACGCGGGGAACCGGTCTTCCCACTCGAGCTCGGCCGTGTACTCGAGGAAGGTATTGAGCCCCTCGTCCATCCAGGTCCACTGCCGCTCGTCGGAGTTCACGACCATCGGGAAGTAGATGTGGCCGATCTCGTGGATGATCACGCCGATCAGCCCGTACTTCACGTTGCGCGAATAGGTCACCTTGCCGGACTTCTCGTCCGGCGTCGGCCGGTAGCCGTTGAAGGTGATCATCGGGTACTCCATGCCCCCGCGCTCCCAGGTGTTCACCGACTGCGCCGTCGGGTAGGGGTAGGCGAACGAGAAGCGCGAATACACCTCCATCGTGTGCACGACGGCCTGCGTCGAGTACTTCGACCAGATCGGCTCGGCCTCATTCGGATAGAACGACATCGCCATCACCAGCGGCGTGCTGGCGTCGTCCTGCCGGTGCCCCATCGCGTCCCAGATGAACTTCCGGGAGCTCGCCCAGGCGAAGTCGCGCACGTTCTGCGCGCGGAAGCGCCAGGTGCGGGTCGCGGCGGTGCCCTGCTTCTCGTTGGACTTGGCCTCCTCGGGCGTGACGATGAACACGGGGGACTTGGCCGTCTCGGCGCGCTTGAGGCGCGCGCGCTGCTCGACCGTCAGCACCTCCGCCGGGTTCTGCAGCACGCCCGTCGCCGAGACGACGTGATCTGCCGGCACGGTGATCTCGACGTCGTAGTCGCCGAATTCCAGCGTGAACTCGCCGCGACCGAGGAACTGCTTGTGCTGCCAGCCGGTGTAGTCGGTATAGGCGGCGAGCCGCGGGAACCACTGCGCGAGGAAGTAGAGGTAGGTGTCCGACTCGCGGAAATACTCGTAGCCGCTGCGTGCGCCCACGGCCGCCTCGTCGACGATGTTGAACGCCCAGTCGAGCGCCAGCACGATCGACTGCCCGGGGCGCAGCGGCGAAGCGAGGTCGACGCGCAGCATCGTGTCGCTGATCGTGGTCTTGAGGGGCCGGCCGCCGCTGGTGACCGCGCCGAGCTCGAACCCGTACTCGCGGTCCTGGAAGGCCTGGTGCCGCCGGATCGCGCTGAAGCTCAGGCTGTCGCCGCCGCCGACCGTGTCGCGCCGCGTGCCCGAGGTCGCGGCAGTCTCGGAGCGCCGGGAGAGCGAGTCGTCGCGGAAAACGTTCTGGTCGAGCTGCAGCCAGAGGTAGCTGAGCGGATCGGGAGACCGGTTGACGTAGGTGATCGTCTGCGAACCCGTGAGCCGGTGACGGCGCTCGTCGAGCGAAACCTTGATGCGGTAGTCGGCGCGCTGCTGCCAGTACTTCGGCCCCGGCGCACCGGACGCGGAGCGGGTCTCGGTCGGCGTCGGCAGCAGGGTCTCGAGCTGGGCGAACTTGCGGTCGGCGTCGCCGGGCAGCCCCTTGCCGGCCGGCGAGGCCTGGGCCATGAGGTCAGACGGGACTCCCGCGGTGCCGAGCAGCACGGCGGCCAGGAACGCAGCGATTCGGGCTTTCATCCGGAAATGCTACCGCGCCCGGCTCACGGCGGATACCAGACCGGCCCCGGCGGCGCTCGTGTCAGCGCATCATTGCGCCGCGCTGGCGCCACCGCGCCAGCACCTGCTGCTCCTTGGCCGGGTCGATGCCCGCGCGCGGCTTCGCACGTGCCTCGGCGGGTCGTCCCAGCTGCCAGCGCAGCGTGTCGCGTACCGTGTCGCGCAGCGGACGGATCGCGAGGCCTGCCGCGAGCGCCCGGCTGGCCGACGTTTGCGCGAAGGCCGCGGACTCGCCCTCGGCCGGCAGCCAGACCGGCATCTCGGACCAGGGCTGCACGCCCTGATCGGCCAGGAACGGCGCCGGAATCCACACCGGCTGCGGCAGCACGGCAGGTCTCGCCAGCGCTCGCGCCGCCGCGACGCTCTCGTCGATGAGCTGCCCCATCGAGAATCGACCGGGCGGCGAGACCACGTTGAACGTGCCGCCGACGTCACCCTCGACGAGCCGGATCGCAAACGCGGCCAGGTCGCGCGCGTCGACGACCTGGATGCCGTCGCCCCGCGCACCCGGTGCGATGAACTCGCCGCCACGCGCGGCCCGCTCGGGCCACCACGTGAATCGGTCGGTATTGTCCTCGGGGCCGACGATCAGCCCGGGACGCAGCACCGTGCAACGCGCCTCGCCGAACGCGGCACGCGCCTCGCGCTCGCAGAGCGCCTTAAGCGGGCCGTAGGTGGCGCCGTCCACCGTCTCGACGGTCTCGTCGGCCAGCCGGCCGACGACGGAATTTTCGTCGCGTGGAGCGGCGAAGTCGGGATACACCGACACGCTGGACACGAAGACGTAGCGCCGCACCCGGGGCGCGAGCACGGCCGCCGCCGCGCGCACCTGGCGCGGCACGTAGCCCGAGTTGTCGATGACGGCGTCCCATTCACGCCCGCCAAGCACGGTGAGGTCGCCGTTGCGGTCGCCCGTGATGCGCGCCACCTCGGGGAGGCGCCCCGGGTTGGTCCGGCCCCGGTTGAAGAAAGTCACGGCATGGCCCCGCGCCAGCGCGTGCTCGGCCATGTGCAGGCCGAGGAACCGCGGACCGCCGAGGATCAGCAGGCGAAGGGGCCGCGCGGCACGGGGCTTGCGCGCCGCGGCGCTCGCGGACGGGCCGCTGCCCACCGCCGTCGCCGCAAACAGGGCGGCGGAGGCCGCCGCCCAGCCCAGCACGCGACGACGCGGCAGGCGCCGGCTCATTCGTGGGCGGCCCCGCCCTTCAGCGTGATCGGGGCTGCACCGTCATCGCTGAGCTTGCCGCCCTCGCAGGCCTCGCCCAGGCCCACGGTGCGCGCAAACTCACACGGGTTGCGCGGTTCGCCCGGCACGATCTTGCGCTCGCCCTTCACCGGCACCGATGCCCACTCGTGCGTGGACTTGCGGTTGCGCGGATTCGCGTCGTCGTAGAACGCCGCATAGCTGCGGATCGCGTCCTTGTCGGGATAGAGCGCGGTGGCCGCACCGCCGTAGCTGCCGGACTGGCCCGCGTTGCGCGGCCCGAACCAGATCGCCCCGTCGCGGGTGACGGCGATCTTGGGGATGTCGGTGCGCACGGTGACCGGATAGCGCGTGAAGCGTTGCGTGGCCGGATCGAAGCGCAGGATGTGGTTGTCGGTGGCGATCCAGACGCGATCACTCGAGTCGATCTCGACGTCATAGGGGTTGGCGAAGGGAATGCCGAGCTTCCAGGCGTCGACGTGGCCCGAATCGGGATTGAGCCGGAAGAGCTCCGCGTTCTGCAACGCCCGGCTGCCCCAGGTGGCGGACCAGATCATGTTCCGGGAGTCCACCGCCGGCCGGCGGATGTTGGTCGGCGCGCCAAAGGTCAGGGGGTAGTGCCGGAAGGACTCGGTCTCCGGATCGAAGCGATCCAAACCGCTGTTGTGGTAGCCCGCGAACCACACCTTGTCGTCGCGGTCGACGATGATGCCGTACGGGCGGCTGCGCGCGATGGGGACGTCCCACCAGACCACGGTGTCGGCCTTGCGGTCGAACTTGCCGAGCCCGCCACCGGAAAGCAGCGACAGCCAGATGTCGCCTTTCGAGTCCATCACGAGGGAACTGATCGGGATGCTGCGGAAGGACTTCTTCCAGGCGAACTTGTATTCGTCGTGGAGATCCTTCGCCGGGTCGAAATGGGAGAGACCGCCGTACCAGACGGAGCCATCCCGGTCGACCGTCAGGAACTCGCCACCGCCGTGGCCCTTGTGGTCCTTCCACGTGCCGGCGACCGGATCGACGCGCACCAGGCTCTCACCGCCACGGTCGAGGATCCAGACATTGCCCTTGCCGTCGAAGTCCGGGGTGTGGGTGAAGCGCTCATCCTCGCCAGGCACGTTCGGGAAGCGGTACTCGACGAACTGGGCCTTCTCGAGCACGGCCGGGTCGAGCTCCGGGTCCTCGTCCTGGCGAACCGCGCGTGGCGCCGATTCGTTGCCGAAATTTGCCGCGAGGTAGTCGACGAGAACGTCACGCTCCTTTGGTGAGAGCAGCAACGGATCGAAATACGAAGGCTTGCCCTTGGCGAAGAAGGCGTGGCCTCCAGCCATGCGGTCCACGGTGAGGCGCCAGCCGTCGCGATCGAACAGCGTGCGACCGGTGGGGTAGGTACGCACGGCGTTGTAGGGATAGAAGCTCGAGGTGTGGCAGCCGAAGCACACCCGCTCGATGAGGTCGCGGCCCGGCCCCGGCGGATAGGCCACGTCGTAGGGCACGACCTTCGCGTCGGGATAGGTCAGCCCGCCGACATACGTCGGCGCGAAGCCCGCAAGCGTGCTGCGGAAGTCCGCGGTGGCCGTCTTGCCAGCCACGACGCGCGCGCTCGCGAGCTGCGTGGGCATGTCCCAGTTGCGCTGCCCTGGCGTCCCCCGCAAGGTCACTTCATAACGGCCCGGAAAGACGTTCGTGGCGCGGTAGCGGCCATCGACCACGAACACCATGTAGCCGATGTTGCGCTCGCGGTTGTAGGCGTAGACCGTGAGCTGGCCCAGCGGTGCCGACTGCGTGACCGCGCCCTGCAGCGCGCCGGTACCCGGCACCTGCTGGGACCATGCCTGAGCGCCCGCAAACGCAACCAGGACCAGCGCGGCGAATCGCGCAACGAAATTTTGATACATCGGGACTGTTCCCCCCGGAACGATTGGCCCGGACACGTTGCCATCATGGCCGGTTCGCTGCCACCATGCCGTCATGGTTATCCGCAAGGTCGCCGCGGCTCGGGCATTCAGCCAGTGAATCTCACGATCACCTTTCTGTTGATCCTGCACGGCCTGGCGGGCGTCGCGCTGCTGGGTGCGCTGACGCACCAGAGCCTGTCGGTGCTGGCGACGGGCCGCGGGCCCCGCGCCTCCTTCGCCGCGCGCTACCTGCGCGTCGACCCGCGCGCGTTCACGACCGCGGTGGTCGTGCTGTTCGCGCTGAGCGTCGTGCTCGGCGCCGTCATCTATCCCACCTATCGCGTCGACGTCCGCATTCCCTTCGAGGAAATGGCGCTGGGCTGGGCCATCGGCCTGTTCGAGATGAAGGAGCACGCGGGCGGGATCGGCCTCGGCCTGCTGCCGCTGTACTTCGTGCTGTGGCGCGGCGAATTCGCCGACTCTCATCGCCTTGACCGAAAGGCGATCACGCTGCTGCTGGCCGCGATGGTGTGGTTCGACTTCGTCGTCGGCCACGTGCTCAACAACATCCGGGGCCTGGCATGACTTCCCGCCTGTCCGCGACGGCCTTCAGCCTGGCCTACTGCGCGGCCTACGCCGCCGTTTTCGCCCTGGACGTGCCACTGTTCCTCTACTACCCGGTCGAGGGACGCCTGGCCTGGGCGTGGGCACCGTTCGAATCCGTCGGGCCCTCCATGGCCTGGTACGGCCTGATGGCGAGCGCTGCCGTGGCCGCACTCCCCGTTGCGCTGATCGTGCCCGAGCGCCGCGCGATCGCCGCGTTGCGCAACCTGCTGTGGCTCTTTCCCGTCGCCGCGCTGCTCGTCAGTGCGTGGCTGCTGCGGGTCTTCTTCCGGGGAGGCTGAACATGCGCGATGACCATCGGTCGACGAATCCCACCTCCCGCCGCGCCGTTGGGGGCTGCGCAGCGTTCCTGCTCACGCTGGCCGGGGCGGATCCCGCCCGCGCGCAATACGCCTACGACCCGTCGGCCGCCGACGAGCTCGAGAAGCCAGGCAACCTTTACTTCGGCGCAGCGCGGGACGAGTCCGGCGCGCGCGTCCCCGACGCCACGATCATCCTCGAGACGAGCCAGATGAACTACACGCTGGTCACCGACGAGCAGGGCGCGTTTCGGGCCAAGCTGCCCCTGGACGTGCTGCCGGACGGCGTACGCGCCAGCTGCTCCCGGCCCGGTTACGTCGTGGTCCGCGTCACCAAGCGGCTTGGCCTGAAAAAGGGCAAGTCGCCCGTGCAGGTCGACTGCCTGCTTCGAAAGGCAGGCTGAAGCGCAAACCCAGCTCTCGATCGAGCCCTCTCCATGCCTTCCATGCCGTTGATGCCTTCGGCCGCCGCATCGGCGTGCCTCGCACTGATCGCTTTCACCGCAGCGATGCCCGCCCGCACCGCCGAGCCCCCCGACCTGCTCAACGACCGGTTCAACCTTTCCGTGGGCACCTTCGCGATCCGGACCGACACCACACTGCGCGTCGACGGCAGCCTGACGGACCTCGGCACCCCGATCGACTGGGAAGAGACGTTCGGCAAGGGCGACGCGAACCGCCTGCGGATCGATGCCTACTGGCGCTTCGCCGATCGCCACAAGCTGCGTGCGCTCGTGTTCGACTCGAGGGTGAAGCGCAGTGTGACGCTCGACGAGGAAATCGAGTTCGATGGGGAACTGTTCCCCGTCAACGCACAGGTCGACTCCGAGTTCGGATTCTCGATCTATGAACTCTCGTATGAGTACGCGTTCCGGCGCCGCGACCGCTACGAGCTCGCCGCGTCCCTCGGCGTGCACTACACCGACGTCGAGGCGTCGCTGTCCGGCACCGTCAGCTCGCCCGCGGGCGCGGCGTCCCGCGCGGCGCGGCGCGACGCCAGCGTCGGAGCGCCCCTGCCTGTCGTCGGCTTGCGCGGCACCTGGGGCCTGGCCGGGAATCTTTGGCTGGGGGCTTCAGCGCAGTACTTCCAGCTGTCGATCGGGGACTATGACGGGAGCCTGCAGGACTTCCGTGTCGCGCTGCACTGGCAGCCGAAGAAGTGGCTGGGGCTCGGCGTGGGCTACAACCGGTTCGCGCTCGACGTCGACGCCACCGCGAAGGATTTCACGGGCACCCTCGACTGGGTGTACGAAGGGCCGATCATCTTCTACAACGTCTCGTTCTGACGCGGGTCGCCGCCGGGCCCGGAACCTGGCTTGGCCGCGCTGGTCTGACGGGTACACTGCGGGCACTTCGGCCCCGCCAGGATGCCCGGATGATCGTTCGCTCCCGCTCCGCCATGGCCCCTGCCGCGCTGCTGCTTGCGCTGGGCTCTCCCCAGTTCCTCGCTGCGCAAGAGGCCACGCCTGGACTGGCGGCCACCCCTGCCACGGACCAGACGGCGCCTGAACAGGCCGAGGCGATCGAGGAAGTCACCGTCACCGGCGAGCGCGCGGGGCCCGGCCTGTGGAAGCTGCGCCGCGGCGACAACACGCTATACGTGCTGGGCACGCTCAGCCCGCTTCCGCGCAAGGTGGAGTGGCGGTCGCGGGAAGTGGAGGCGGTGCTCGACCGCGCCCAGCGGCTGATTCCGTCGAGCACCGACGTCGACGCGGACATCGGCCCCGTCAAGGCGGTGCGTCTGTACATGCAGTACCGCAAGCTGCGGGACAACCCGGGGGACAGCACGCTCGGCGCGGTGCTGCCACCCGACCTGTTCGAGCGGTTCGAGTCGCTGCGTCAGCGCTACGCGCCGCGCAACACCGACATTCTCGGGCGGCGGCCGGTGATCGCGGCAGCCGAACTCTGGCGCGAGGCGCTGGAGCGCTCCGGGCTCACGCTGCGCAATGACATCGGGCGCAGCGTCACGCGGCTGGCGCGTGCGCGCAAGGTGAAGGTCAGCGAACCGCAGGTGCGCATCGAGGATCCGCAGGGCGCGCTGGCCGAAGTGGCCGCGATTCCCGTCGAGGCCGAGATCGCCTGCATGGCCTCCTCGCTCGACCGCCTGGAGTCGGACCTCGCCAATGCACGGCAGCGCGCCGAGGCGTGGTCGGTGGGGGACGTCGCTGCGCTGCGATCGAGGGCCACCAGCGCGCAGCAGGAAGCCTGCTGGTCGGCGCTGACGACCAGCCCCAGGATCGCCGAGATCCGCGACCGGTTCGACCGCGCCTGGTACGCCCTTGCGGTCGACTCGCTCGAGACGCTGCCCGTGACGCTGGCCGTCGTGCCGATCGAGGAGTTGCTCGGCAGGGGCGGCATCCTCGAGACGATGCGCGCCCGCGGCTATGAGGTGGAAGAGCCTACCTGACCGGGGTCGAACTGCGCTCCGCCGCGACCAGGTCGTCGATCAGCGAGAGCATCTGCGGGATGCCTCCGGCCGCGCCGACGTCGGTCGTGTAGCGCCCGTTGATCACCATGAACGGCGTGCCGCCGGGCTTGTAGCGCTTCAGCAGGTCGTCCGCCTGGCGCAGCCTCATCGCCACGCCCATGGAGTTCCAGGCGTCTGTGAACGCCTTGGGATCGATGCCGTTCGCGCGGGCCCAGTTGCGCTGCGCCTCGAGGGTCGACGCCTCGTCGTTGCCCAGCAGGCCGTTGCCGCCGCGGTGGATGGTGTCGAAGACCTTCGCGTGGAGGCGCTCTTCCTGCTTCAGCGCGCGCAGCGTGTAGAACAGCCGGGCATGCAGCTTGGCGCCGGCATTCCAGGTGACCGGCAAGCGCTGGAACTCGACGTTGGCCGGCGCCTTCTTCTTCCAGCTCTCGAGATAGGGATCGAGCGTGTAGCAGGCGCCGCAGCCGTACCAGAAGATCTCCAGCACCTGGACCTTGCCGGGCGCCGCGCCCGTGGCGACGGCGGGCGTCAGCAACTGGTAGTGGCGGCCGGCCTGCCACTTCGCAGGCGGCGTCCCGGACTGGGCGAGCGAATCCGCTGCGGGGAGCAGCATGGCGGAAAGCGTCGATGCGCCGAGCGCAAGAACGTGACGACGGGTGGGGTTCATCGGCAGGGACCCTGGATCAGGTGGACATGGTTGCCAAGGATACCCGCCGGCGGCCGGTCCGGCTCATCCCGCGTGCATTCCGTGGCGGCCCCCAGTGATACATTCGGGGTCGCATGGACCGCTTTGCTGACATGATCTTCCTCGTCACCGGCGGCGCCGGCGGCCTCGGCAGCGCCATCGCGCGCGCCGTGCTGTTCCTCGCCGACCCGGCGAACGGCGCGGTCACAGGCATCGCCCTGCCGGTGGACGTTGGCAACCTCTAGCCCCGCCCTGCCGGCGGAGCACTACTGGCGCACGCCACCCGGCGTGCGCCGCGTGCTCACGACCGGCCGTCACGGCGCGCTCCACTACCGCATCGCGGCACCCGCCACCGCCACGCGGCCGCCGCTGTTCTGCTTCCACCTCACGCCGAATTCAGGCCGCCTCTACGCGCGGTTGCTCGCTGCACTGGGCACGGATCGGCTCGCGGTGGCGGCCGACACGCCAGGCTTCGGTCTTTCGGAGGCGCCGCGGCAGGACCCATCGATCGACGACTACGCCGCCACGCTGGGCGAACTGGTCGACGAACTCGCCGCCGCCCACGGCTTCGGTTTCTTCGATGTCATGGGCTACCACACCGGCTCGAAGATCGCCCTCGCCCTGGCACGCCAGCGACCCCAGCAGGTGCGGCGCGTGGTGCTGGTGTCCGCCCCCGTCTACACCGCAGAGGAGCTGCGGTCGCAGCGCGAATGGCTGGGCGTGCCGCCAACCGATCCCTGGGACCCAGACGGCGCGGCACTGCAGCGCCGCTGGCGCGAGCACTGGGAATGGAAGGACACACTGGCGCCCGAGTGGTTCGTGCAACGCGAAGTCGCCGAGGGACTGGCCAACCTCGGGGAGGCGCCGCGCGCCTATCGTGCAGCGTTCGACGTCCGGCACGCAGAGGAAATTCCACGCACCACGCAACCCGTGCTGCTGCTCTGCCCCGACGACGATCTCGCGACGCCGACACGGCGTGCCGCGCCCCTGCTCCGCAACGGCCGATTCCTGCCGCTGCCCGGCTGGTCGCATGGCTTCCTCGATGTGCGCACCGACTCTGCCGCCGCGCTGCTGCGGGAATTCCTCGACTCGGCGGACGAGCAGGACCTTCCGTCGCCGGCGCCGGTGCGCGCGCCGCCGCGGCCGGCACGGCAGTCGCCGGGAGTGCCGCATGGCGCGGTGCGCCGCGCGTTCCACGACGGCCCGCACGGCCCCCTGCACTACCGGATCGTCGAGCCGGCAGCGCGCGACGGCGCGCCCCTGCTGCTGCTGCACATGAGCCCGAACTCCAGCCGCATCTACGAATCGCTGCTGCCGGCGATGGGCCGCGACCGTATCGTCGTCGCACCCGACACGCCGGGTTTTGGCGAATCCGAAGCACCCGCGTCACCGCCCTCGATCGAGGACTATGCGACCGCCATGGCGAGCCTCGTCGAGGGGCTCGGTCTGCGCGACATCGACGTGATGGGCTACCACACGGGGGCCATGACCGCCGTCGTGCTGGCGCTCGCGAGGCCGGATCTCGTGCGCCGCATCGTCATGGTCTCGTGCCCGGTGTTCACCGACGAGGAACTGGCGAGCTTCCGCGCGAATCATCGCGCACGCACACTTCACGAGGACGGCTCCCACCTGGCCGAGGCCTGGGGTTTCCTGCAGCGCTTCTACGGACCGGAGGTGCCGCGCGGCGTCATGGCGCGAAACTTTACCGAGGGGCTGCGCGGGGGACCGACCGCGCACTGGGGCCATCGTGCCGCGTTCGCCCATGACCTGCGGATCGACCTGCCTAAGGTCACGCAGCCGGTGCTGGTGATCAACCCGGACGACGACCTGGTCACGCAGACCCCGCGCGGCCTGCCGCTGCTGCGCCACGCGCGGCGGGTCGATCTGCCGCGCGGCCACGGTTTCCTCGACACGATGACGGACGAGGTGGCGGGCATGCTGCGCGACTTCCTCGACGCTTGAACGGCCCCGGCTAGAACTGCTCCAGCAACGCGCCGAAGCCCGCGACCCGGTCGGCGATGCCGTTGGCGCGCAGGGCGTGCCAGTAGGTGGCGGTGTTGATCGCGATCACCGGCTTGCCGAGGATCAGCTCCGCAGCCGCGGCGATGCGCACTGCGGAGAGGTTGGTGCCGACCTGCACGATGGCGTCGACATCGGGGCCATCGAGCGCGCGGATCGTCTCACCGACCTGCTTCGGCGTAATCTGCGCGATGCCCGTCCAGGACCTGGCGCGCAGGGGGATGTCGCCCTTGACCTCGAAGCCCATGTCGGTGAAGTACTGGCGGACCTCGGCGTTCGAGACCGGGTAGTAGGGCGAGAAGAACGCGATGCGGCGGATGCCGCTGCCGTGGGCGCGCAGCGCCGCGGTGCAGGAGTGCGAGCCGATCGAGACGCCGACACCGGATTCCCGCTCGATGTTGCGCTGGAATTCGTCGGCGCCCTTGCCACCGCCGAAGAAGGTGATCGCCGACATGCCCATCACGAGGTAGTCGGGCTCGCAGGTCATGACGCTGCGCACGGCGTCGATCACGTTGCTGGCGATGACCTGAGTGGCCGCCATGGCCGAGGCATCGTCGAGCGCCTTGGCGTTGGGGGTCCAGATGCGGCCGTAGTGGTTGGTGACGCCCGCCGGCCGCATGTCGTCGAAGTCAGGCTGGACGACGGTGTTGGTGGAGGGGCCCAGGCAGCCGAAGAGGCGCCGATATCCGAGTACGTCTTTTCCCATGGCGTCGCCACGCTAGCACGCGACCCCCGCCTGGAAAGTCAGTAGAGGTACGGCGCTTTCACTCCGTGAAGCGGCGCGACCCGCTCAGGCGCGCTGGCGCCGCTCGAGGTACTCGGACAGATCCCGACGCAACTCCGGCAGGAACAGGTACACGGCGATCAGGTTGGGGATCGCCATGCAGAAGTTCAAGGAATCGACGAGGTTCACCACCTGCGAGAGCTCGAAGGTGGCGCCGGTGGAGATGACGGCACAGAGGAACAGCCGGTAGGCCACGCGGCTCGCCTGGCGGTCCGAGAACAGCCAGGTCCAGGCCTGCTCGCCGTAGTAGCCCCAGCTGAGCACCGTGGAGAGCGCGAACAGGATCGCCGCGACCGACAGCACGACGGGGAACCAGGGCACGACGGTCGCGAAGGCCGCAGACGTCAGGGCAATGCCCTCGACCGGCGCCCCGACCTGGTAGACGCCGGTAACCACGATCGCGAGCGCGGTGAGCAGGCAGATCACCACGGTATCGAGGAAAGGTTCGAGCAGCGCGGCAAAGCCCTGCGACACCGGCTCGCGCGTGCGCACGGTGGCGTGCGCCATCGGCGCCGAACCGAGCCCGGCCTCGCAGGAGAACGCCGCGCGCCGGAAACCCTGCACGATCGCGCCGACGATGCCGCCCGCGACCGACTCGGGCACGAACGCGGTGCGCACGATGGTCGCGAGCGCCTCGGACAGCTGCGCGGCATTCGCCAGCAGCACGGTGAGGCAGGCGAGGATGTAGAGGCCGCACATCAGCGGCACGAGCTTGTCGGTCGTTCGCGCGATCCGGCGCATGCCGCCGAACAGGATCACCCCGACCCACGCGGCGATCGCGAGCCCGAACACGAAGCCCTGATCGAAGCCCGTGACCGCCCGGAACTGCGCGAACGACTGGTTGACCTGGAACAGCGTCAGCGAGCCGCCCACCGCGGCCACGCAGAAGAACCCCGCGAGGAAGGTCCCCAGGCGCGGCAGGCCGAGCCGACCCAGCGCGATCGGGATGTAGTACATCGGCCCGCCGCTGACCGTGCCGTCCGCACGGACGCGTCGGTACTTCACCGCGAGCGTGACCTCGGCGAACTTCGCACTCATGCCGAGGAAGCCGGCCAGCATCATCCACAGCGCCGCGCCGGGCCCGCCGAGGCTGACCGCGACCGCGACGCCGGCGATGTTGCCGAGCCCCACGGTGCCGGAGACGGCCGTGGTGAAGGCCTGGAAGGGCGTGGCCTCGCCCGCGGCCGTGCGGTCCGCGAAGTCGCCGCGCACCACCCGCAGCGCGTGCGCGAAACCGCGCAGGTTGATGAAGCGGAAGGCCAGCGTGCAGACGAGGCTGCCGCCGATCAGCCAGGCGACGATCAGCGGCAGCTGCGCGCCGCCCACCTCGACGGAGAAAAAGACGACCCGCGAGATCGCGTCGGACACCGGCGCGACCCAGCCGTTGACCAGGGCATCGACGTCCATGGCGTGCGGCTCGGGAAGGCGCCGGGGCCGGCGCTCAGGCCTTCAGCGCGCCGAGCACCTCGTCGAGCATCTTCTTGGCGTCGCCGAACAGCATCCGGTTGTTGTCCTTGAAGAACAGCGGGTTGTCGACACCCGCGTAGCCGGACGCCATCGAGCGCTTCATGACGATCGAGGTCTTCGACTTCCAGACCTCGAGCACCGGCATGCCGGCGATCGGGCTGGCGGGATCGTCCTGCGCGGCCGGGTTCACGATGTCGTTGGCGCCAATGACCATCGCAACGTCGGTGGCGGGGAAGTCATCGTTGATCTCGTCCATCTCGAGCACGATGTCGTAGGGCACCTTGGCCTCGGCCAGCAGCACGTTCATGTGCCCGGGCATGCGGCCGGCGACCGGGTGGATCGCGAAGCGCACGTTGACGCCCTTCTCGCGCAGCAGCTTGGTGATCTCGTAGACCGTATGCTGCGCCTGCGCGACGGCCATGCCGTAGCCCGGCACGATCACGACGCTCTTCGCGCCGCGCAGCAGCTCGGCGGTCTCGACGGCGCTGACGGCCTGAACCTCGCCCTGGGGCTGTGCGCCGCCGGCCGCGGCGGGCGCCGTGCCACCGCCGGTGCCGAAGCCACCGGCGATGACGCTGAGGAACTGGCGGTTCATCGCGCGGCACATGATGTAGGAGAGGATCGCGCCCGAGGAGCCGACGAGCGCGCCGGTGACGATCAGCAGGTCGTTGGCGAGCATGAAGCCGGTGGCCGCGGCCGCCCAGCCCGAGTAGCTGTTGAGCATCGAGACGACCACCGGCATGTCGGCGCCGCCGATCGCCATCACCATGTGCACGCCGAACAGCAGCGCGATGACGGTCATGATGAGCAGCGGCGTCATCCCGGCGTCGATGCTGCCGGCCGAGACGAACTGCGCGCCCAGCCAGATCACCACCAGCAGCCCGACCAGGTTCAGCCAGTGCCGCGCCGGCAGCAGCAGCGGCTTGCCGCCGATCTTGCCCGACAGCTTGCCGAAGGCGATGACCGAGCCCGAGAACGTGACGGCGCCGATCAGGACGCCGAGGTAGATCTCGACCACGTGGATGGTCTTCTCGGCGCCGGTGTAGACCACCGAGGTGTCGACGTAGCTGGCGAAGCCGACGAAGCAGGCCGCGAGGCCGACGAGGCTGTGCATCAGCGCCACGAGCTCGGGCATCTGCGTCATCTGCACCTTGCGTGCGGCGTAGAGGCCGATCGCGCCGCCGACGACCAGCGCGCCGACGATCCAGGGGATGCCGGCGAGCGTGACGCGCGGGCCGAACACGGTGGCCAGCACCGCGAGCGTCATGCCGACGATGCCGTAGAGGTTGCCGCGGCGCGCGGTCTCGGGGTTCGAGAGCCCGCCGAGGCTGAGGATGAAGAGGATGGCGGCGCCGAGGTAGGCGACGTTGGCGAGGTTGGCGGTGAGCATGCGGGCAGCTCCCTTACTTGCGGAACATCGCAAGCATGCGACGCGTGACGGCGAAGCCGCCGAACATGTTGATCGCGGTGAGCACGAGTGCGGCCACCGAGAGCCCGAGGATCAGCGCGTCGGGACGCCCGGAGGCCGCCTCACCCAGCGGCGGCGCGACCTGCACCAGCGCGCCGACCGCGATGATGCTCGAGATGGCGTTGGTGACGCTCATCAGCGGCGTGTGCAGCGAGGGCGTGACGTTCCAGACCACCATGTAGCCGACGAAGCAGGCCAGCACGAACACGGTGAAGTGCTGCATGAACGAGGCGGGCGCGAAGGCACCGATCAGCCAGAACAGCAGCGCCCCGCCACCGAACACCAGCGCGAGGCTGCCGGCCGAGGCGGGCTCCGCGGCACCGCCGTGGCCGTGGGCGGACTTCTTCGCGGGTGTGGCCACCGCGGCCGCCGGCTTGGCCTGCGCGGGCGCGGCCGGCAGCTTCGGCGGCGGCGCCGGCCAGGTGACCTCGCCCTGGCGGATGACGGTCAGGCCGCGGATCGCGTCGTCGTCGAAGTCGACGTTGATCGTGCCGTCCTTCGTCTTGCAGAGCTCCTCGACGAGGCGCAGCAGGTTGTTCGAATAGAGCGTGGAGGCCTGGCGAGCGAGGCGGCTCGGCAGGTCGGTGTAGCCGATGATCGTGACGCCGTGGCGCACGACGGCCTCGCCCGGCACGGTCAGCTCGCAGTTGCCGCCCTGCTCGGCGGCCATGTCGACGATGACGCTGCCGGGCTTCATGCTGCGAACCATGTCGGCCGTCAGCAGGCGCGGCGCCGGCTTGCCCGGGATCAGCGCCGTGGTGATGATGATGTCGACCTCGCGGGCCTGCTTCGCGTACATCTCGCGCTGCGCGGCCTGGAAGCCCTCGCTCATGACCTTGGCGTAG
>CAZPAJ010000036.1:0-31827 GCA_964584625.1 uncultured Acidibacter sp. | reverse complement strand
TGTTCGGCCGCAGCCTCGCCTCGCGCCAGCTCGTGCAGAAGAAGCTCGCCGACATGCAGACCGAGATCGCCCTCGGGCTCGAGGGCGCCCTCGCCCTCGGCCGGCTGATCGACTCCGGCGCCTGGGTGCCCGAGGCCATCTCGATGATGAAGCGCAACA
Organism: uncultured Acidibacter sp.; assembly: GCA_964584625.1. Taxonomy (GTDB): domain Bacteria; phylum Pseudomonadota; class Gammaproteobacteria; order Steroidobacterales; family Steroidobacteraceae; genus UBA964. The sequence continues at coordinate 31,668 of CAZPAJ010000036.1, read as the reverse complement.
ACTGCGGCAAGGCCCTCGACATCGCCCGCAGCGCGCGCGACATGCACGGCGGCAACGGCATCGCCGGCGAGTACCACGTGATGCGCCACGCAGCCAACCTCGAGACCGTCAACACCTACGAGGGCGCGCACGACGTGCACGCCCTGATCCTCGGCCGCGCGATCACCGGCGAGAGCGCGTTCTAGCTCACCCCGCCTCCGCCGGCCTCCAGGTATCCACGCCGGTCCACTTCTCGACCTGGATCAGCGTGGCGTTGGGGCGGATGCCGGTCGACTTGCGCGTGATCGTCTTGCTGGGACTCAGCAGGTTCACGCAGCCGCCGAGGTCGGTGGAGCGGCCGGGTTCGCCGCAGGGGCGGTACTCGGCGGAAGCCGTCGAGGCGCTGACCACGCCCGGGCGCAGGCGCCCGGTCACCTGCGCCGCGCAGACCACCGAGCCGCGGTGGTTCCAGAGCCGCACGAGGTCGTCGTCCCGGATGCCCCGCGCCTCGGCGTCCTCGCGGCTGATGCGGGCCACCAGGTAGTGGTGGCCGTCCTTGAACACGCGGTGCTCGCGGATGTCGCGCAGCACCGAGCCCTCGTCGTCACCCATCAGGTGGAACGGGTAGCGCGAGTGCGGCGAGAGCAGCTGCAGCGGGAACTCGGCCAGCTCCGGCTCGCGCGAGGGATCCTCGTAGTCGGGCATGTAGCGGTTCAGCGGCGGGCGGTCCGGGTCGTCGATCGCCTTGAGCGAGGTGGCCACGAACTCGTACTTGCCCGAGGGCGTCTGCAGGCCGTGGCCGTATTCGCCCCGGTAGTCGGCCGGCAGCGGGTGCGGCTCCGGCACGTCTTTCTTGCGGCCTTCGTAATACCAGCGGTGCGCGGTGGGCGAGCGCGCGCCGTCCGGGTCGGGCGGCACCACGTAGTAGCCCTTCTTCAGGAACTCGCGCCAGCTCATGTGCTGCGCCAGGTCGGAGGAGTCGAACACCCGCTTGCACCAGTCGAGCTCGGTCTGGCCGCCTTCGGAATAGACGGCGCCCAGCCCCAGCCGCTCGGCGATCGCCAGGAAGATGTCGTAGTCGGACTTCGACTCGCCCAGCGGCTCGATCGCCTTGTGCTGCATCGAGATCACGCGGTGGTTGTTCATCGAGTACATGTGCAGCACGTAGCCCGCGCCCACGTTGTACCACTCGCCGATGTCCCAGCGCTCGAACACGGTGCAGGCCGGCAGGATCAGGTCGGAGAACGCCGTCTCGCCCTCCCACCAGACCGACTGGTTGACGACGAACTTGAGGTTCTCGTGCTGGTACATCTTCGCCCAGCGGTTCGCGTCGACCATCGTGCCCATCGACGAGCTGCCGTACTTGTAGATCATCTCGACGGGCGCGTGGCCCGGCGACGGATACGAGAACTGGAAGAACTGCCCCTGCACCGAGGCCACGTCGGTCAGGTAGCCCGAGGCCTTGCCCTCGGCGATCGCCTCCGGCAGCCGCATGCGCGGGATGTTCTGCCGCACCGGGTTCATCGTCAGCAGGTGCGGCATGCGCTGGTAGTTGTTGATCGCGTTCGCGCTCGAGTTCAGGTCGCCCGAGAAGCTGCCCTCGGCATAGCCCGGGAAATAGAAACTGAAGTCGAGCGGCGCGCCGTACTGCAGGTTGCCGAAGTTCGAGCCCGGCCGGCCCATGCCCTGCATCGCGCCGAGGATCGTCATCATCCGCGCCCACTGCACGCCCATCGGTCCGCGGCCCGCGCCGCCGACGCCGCAGCCCCAGCTGCCGACGCCGAGGTAGGTCTTCTTCGTGCCCCACTCGCGCGCCAGCGCACGCACGTCGCGCGCCGGGATGCGGGTTTCCTTTTCCTGCCACTCCGGCGTCTTCGGCACGCCGTCGCTCTCGCCGAGGATGTAGGCCTTCCATTCGTCGAAGCCGGTGGTGCGCTCCGCGACGAACTGCTTGTCGTAAAGCCCCTCGGTGATCCAGACGTGGCAGATCGCCTGGGCCATCGCTGAATCGGTGCCGGGTTTCGGCGAGAACCACTTGCCGCCGAGGTGGGCGGCCGTGTGGTTGAGGTAGGGGTCGATGTGGATGAACTTGATGCCGAGCTCGCGGGCCCACTCGCGCCGCCGCGTGCCCTCGAACCCGTAGAGCGAGTCCGGGTCGCTCGACCAGAACACGATCAGCTCGGCTTCCTTGAGGCAGTCCTCGACGGTGCCGTAGAACTCCGGCGTGCCGAGCCGCAGGCTGTTGCCCCAGTGGTGCATCGCGCCCCAGTACCAGCCTTCCCAGCTGTCGGGGTTGTTGATCGTGCGGCTGACGCCGATCAGGTTCCAGAAGCGGTTGAAGGCGCTCAGGTAGTGGCCGAGGTTGCCCCACTGGTGGTGGCCGCTCGTGCCGGCGAGGATCGCCCCGGGGCCGACCGCCTTGGCGCGCTGGATTTCCCTGGTGACGATGTCGAGCGCCTCGTCCCAGCTGATCCGCACGAACTTCGACTTGCCGCGGTTCGCGATGTTGCGATCGCCGTCGGGGTCGAAGTCGACGCGCTTCATCGGGTGCAGGATCCGCCCCTTCGAATACACCATCGACTTCTGGCAGGCGCCGTGCGGGGCCAGCGTGGTGCGGCGCGGCGGGGTGAAGGTCTTGCCGCGCGCCTCGATCGACCACGAGGGCGCGTCGTCGGCGTCGAAGTCGATCGGCGTGGTGCGCAGGATCTTGCCGTCCTTCACGTAGACGAAGATCGGGCCGCCGTTGGTGCCGTTGGTGTAGCGCGTGACCCCGTTGCCCATGTCGGTGCCGGCCTTCCAGGTCACCGTCTCGAGCCGCGCCAGCGTCGCCATGAACCAGACCGCCAGGTCGTCGCGGCCCGTGAGCTGGAGCTTGAAGTTCTTGGCCGCATCGACCCGCTCGAGGTGGTCGAAGGGTGGCGTCAGGAAGCGCTCGGCGATCGGCCGGTTCTTGAACTCGATCGTCAGGTCCGGGCTCGCGTGCATCCCCTTGCCGGTGCTGACTTTTCCGCCCTGCAGGCGAACCCAGCGGCCCTCCTCCGTCCCGCGCAACCGGAACTGCGCAGTGAGGTCGCGCTCCTTGAGGCGGGCGGCATATTCAGGGTAGACGCGCGCCACCGCGCGCATGGCCTGCGGGATCCCCCATAGGAGCAGAGTCAGGTTCATGGTGACATTGTTGCCGCGGCCCGGCGGACCCGCCAATTCCCAGAAGGTTGCGGGCGGTGCAGAGGCCGAATAGCAGGGATGAGGTGACGCGGGGCAGCGCAGCGCGGGACGCCCTAGCCGCTGACCGCCCAGTCGCGGAGCTCGACGATCCGGCCGAACCGGCGAGCCTGCTGGCGATATCGGCGATCGGCGGTCACGAAAGTCGCCTCTGGCGTTTCGAGCGCAACGGCATGGTAGAGCGTATCGAAGAGATGCTGCCGGGTGGCCATCGAGAGCTCGACCGCCCGCGCCCACACCCCGGGGTCGTCGGCGACCGGCCACTCCATCGCGCGGAGCCTCTGGACATCCTCAGCTGCGGTGGGTGGGCTGGCCCGCGACAGCACCGCCGCCACCTCCGCGAGCCAGTGCACGGGCTGCAGGAGCTGGTGCTCACCGGACACTGCGGCGGCCATCAGCGCCGTGGCCTGGTCGGTATCAGGCTCGTTCTCCGGGTCGGCGAGCAGCCACTTGAGGATGACACTCGCGTCGACGACAAGGGTCCCCATGGATCAGGGCCGTCCTGCCTCGCGCAACGCTCGGGATCGCGCCGCGGACACAGGCGGCCGCCTCGCGCGGTCCTCGGTCAGGCGTGCGAACAGTTGCGCGCGCCGCTGCTGAAGTTCCTGCTCCTCGACCGCGCGGCGCATCAGCGCGGCGATGATGGCGCTCTTGTTGCGGCCCTTGAATGCGGCGTCGAAGGCCGCCTTGACCTCGTCCGGCACGCTGAAATTCACGGTGGACACGACAGGCTCCACGGTTATTGAAGTTTTCAATAATAATGCCCAGCGACGCGCGAGCCCAGCTGCAAATCTGCCGGGAAGCCCGTAATAATCGAAACATCGCGCAGGAGGACCCCATGGAACGGACGCCATCCCTCCCCGGCTCGCGCCGGGCCTTCCTCGAGAACGCCGGCGGCCTCGGCGCCGCGCTGGCCGCGGTCGGCGCGGGGTTCGCGACCGCGCTGCCCGCGGCTACCAGCCCGGCCGGCCACGGCCGCGGCCCCGGGCTCGAAGGCCCCTACCTCGACCTGCGCACCGGGCGCGGCAACCAGCTCGCCTACGCCCGGATCCAGGGCGACATCGACTGGGGCAGGCAGAAGTACTTCTGGTTCAAGGGCTACATCATGGGCGTGGAGCCGCAGAAGCGGATCCGCAACCTGCTCGGCGCCACCGGTTTCGGCGCGATCCGCCTGAACCAGCGCCCCGACGGCGTCATCGAGCGGCTGTGCCGCGAGATCATCCTCTACACCGACCTCGAGAGCGGCGAGGTGATCCCGGAATGGAAGAATCCGATCACTAATGAAACAGTCAAGGTCGTGCATGTCGACAATGACCCGTTCAACTACCTGATCGAGGACTTCTACCCCATGCCGCCCGCGCACCGGCAGCTGCCGGGCGCGCCGGCGCCGGTGCGCCGCCCGTTCGTGCTGCCCTGGCACCAGCACGGCCGTACGCTGGCGATGGAAACCCACATCCACCTCGCCTTCCCCAACCCCCTGCAGCCCGACAAGTGGCCACGCGAGTCGGCCGGCCCGGTGGCGCAGGTCTCGGAGATGTTCGCCCACCACATTCCGGCGGCCGACATGCAGAACCCGAAGATCACCGGGCTCGACTACGACGGCGTCTGGAACCGGATCACGCCCTGGCTGCCCTGGATGCTGATGGGGCAGCGGCCCGGCATGTGCCAGTACGCCTGCTTCATGGGCGGCACGCGCGATCTGGAGTCCGTGCTCGCGCGCAACGTGCTCGACTATGCCGAGAAGCACTATCGCAAGTACTTCGACGCGCCCGCCGCCTGGACCGGCCAGCCGAGCATCTCGAGCCTCGAGTACTACGCGAAGATGCAGACGCCGTCGCCGCCTCGGACAGACGGCCCATAGCCGCATCGAATTCGCGCCGACATACTTTCGTTATTAGAGTATAATGAGGAGACGCGACACCGACTGAACGGACCCTCGGTTGGCCACAGCACCCTCGCAGCGAGTCACCCTCTCGGCGGCCACCCGGCTTGCAACCGGCCTCGCCTGCCTGGTCGCCGCGCTCGCTCCGCTCGGGGCGTCCGCCACGGGACCTGCCTCCCCCGACGTGATCTACGTCGGCAACGTGATCACGATGAATCCTGCGCAACCCCGCGCCTCGGCCGTTGCGATCCATGGCGAGACCATCTCGGCCGTCGGCGACGCCGCAACCTTGCTGGCACAGCGCGGTTCCGCGACCCGCGTCGTCACGCTGGGTGGACGCGCGCTACTGCCGGGCTTCATCGACGCGCACGGGCACCTCGCCGCGATGGCCCGGACCGTCTCGCAGGCGAACCTGGCGCCGCCGCCGTCCGGGCGCGTGCGCTCCATCGCCGAGTTGCAGGACACGCTACGGCGCCACATCCGCGAGCGCGGTATCCCGTCGGGCCAGTGGGTCATGGGCTTTGGTTATGACGATGCGCAACTCACGGAGCGGCGCCATCCGAACCGTGACGACCTCGACGCGGTATCGACAGAGCACCCGATCTTCCTGCTGCATGCGTCGGGACATCTCTCGACCGGAAATTCCCGGCTACTGGCAGCACAGGGAATCTCCGCCGACACACTCGACCCGCCGGGCGGCGTCATTCGCCGCCGCCAGGGCAGCCGCGAACCGGACGGTGTCCTGGAAGAAGCCGCGGCCATGCAGGTTTACCTGGCCCTCCCGGCGCTGACACGACAGCAGGCGCTCGATGGGCTCGCTGTGGCGCTGGCGGCCTGCGCGAGCCATGGGCTCACGACGGTGCAGGAGGGCGGCGCCCTGCCCGAAAACCTCGACCTGCTCGAGGACGCGAATGCGCGCGGAATGCTCGAGGTCGACGTCGTGGCCTACCGATACTGGAACGCGGTGGGCACGGCTCCCGTCAGCGACGTCAGCAGCGAGTATCGCGGTCGATTCCGCGTCGGTGGAATCAAGCTGGCGCTCGACGGCTCTCCGCAGGGCAAGACGGCCTTCCTGTCGCAACCCTACCTGGTGCCGCCACCCGGACGCGATGCCACGTACCGCGGCTATCCTGCAATGATGCCAGCCGCCTTGCGCCGCGCGACGAGAGCGGTGCTCGACTCAGGCGTTCCGCTGCTCGCACACGCGAATGGCGACGCCGCGGCGGACCTGCTCATAGATGCCGTCGCCGCCGCGCGCATCCCAGGCCAACCCGTCACTCCTCCGGTCACGATGATCCACGCGCAGACCGTTCGCGACGACCAACTCGAACGAATGCCATCGCTCGGCATGAATGCCTCGTTCTTCGTGGCGCATACGTTTTTCTGGGGCGATTGGCACCGCGACGAGACCCTGGGGCCGGCGCGCGCCCAGCGGATCAGCCCGGCGCGCTCCGCGATCGATCATGGCGTCCGCTTCACGCTGCACAACGACGCGCCGATCGTGCCCCCGGACATCATCCGGACGCTCTGGTCGGCAACCACGCGACTGACTCGCAGTAACGGCGTCCTTGGCGCCGCTCAACGGCTGTCGACAGCCGAGGCCATCGCGGCAGTGACGATCGATGCAGCACGTCAGTATGGCGAGGAGCGAATCAAAGGATCCATCGAGCCGGGCAAGCAGGCGGATCTGGTCGTGCTCAGCGGCGATCCGCTCGCCGTCGCACCGGAGCAGCTGACCGGGCTCCGTGTCGACGAGACCATCTCGCGCGGCGTAACGGTGTATCGGCGATGAGCGGGCCGGGCGCGGGTGGCGTGCTGGAGCGGGTCGACGCACCGATCAGCGAGAAGGAAGCGGCTGACGTGGCGCATCGCAGGTTCGGCGTGCCTGCCGTGGCGACGCGCCTGCCCGGCGAGCGCGACCAGAACTTCAGGCTCGACGCCACCTACGGATCTCGCTTCGTGCTGAAGTTCAGCCATTCGTCCGAGAACCCGGCCGTTGTCGAGTTCGAGACAGCGATGCTGCAACACATCGCCCGCAACGACCCGGCCCTCCCCGTGCCCCGCGTCGTGACCAGCAACGAAGGCAAGCTGATCACACGCCTACGGTGTGACGCAGGACACGAGCACAGTGTCCGGCTGTTCACCCACCTCGGCGGTGCGCCGATGAGCGCGCGCCCACGGCAGCCAGCGGCATTCCACGCCATCGGCCGCATGCTCGCCAGGCTCCACGCGGCGCTGGGTGGATTCACCCATGCCGCCGACTCGCGGCGGCTTCAGTGGGACCTCCAGCGCTCCGCGGAACTGCGACCGCATCTCGCTGCCGTCAGCGAACCCGAACTGCGGCATCTGGCCGGTGCTGCGCTGGATGCGTTCGAGGCGCATGCCCTGCCGAGGCTGCCTTCGCTGCCGGGCCAGGTGATCCACAACGACCTCAACCCGAGCAACATCCTGTTCGAGGTCACCGACCCCTACACTCCCTGCGGCCTGCTGGACTTCGGCGACGCGTTGCGGGCTCCGCGGATACAGGATCTCGCAGTCGCCGCCTCGTACGCCTTCTCGCCCGGTGCCGAGAAGGCGGAACTGGACGCAGCCGCCCATGCGCGCGCGCTCGTAGCCGGCTACCAGACGCAGCGGGCGCTGCATCCCGAGGAAATCGCGACCCTGCCCGTGCTCGTTCGCGCCCGGCTGGCGATGACGACGATCATTACCGCGTGGCGCGCCAACCTCCACCCCGCCAACGCCGGGTACATCCTGCGCAACGCGCCGGCGGCCCACGCCGGGCTGCGTGCCCTCCACTCCTGCCCAGGCCTCATGCAGTTCGAGCCCACGCCATGACGATGGTCAATGCCTACGACCCGGACGCCGCCCCGTCGTCCGAACCTTCCCTCGCCGCGCTGCTCGAGCGCCGCAACACGGTGCTGGGCGCCGGTTACCGGTTGTTCTACTCCCAGCCATTGCACATCGTGCGCGGCGAGGGGGTGTGGTTGTTCGATGCCGCGGGGCGACGCTATCTCGACGCGTACAACAATGTCGCCTGCGTAGGTCACGGTCATCCCGAGGTCGTGGACGCGATCGCACGCCAGGCTCTCGTTCTGAACACCCACACCCGCTATCTGCATGAATCGATCGTGGAGTATGCGGAATCACTGCTGCAGCACTTCCCCGCGCCGCTGGCCAACCTGATGCTGACCTGCACGGGCAGCGAGGCAAACGATCTCGCGCTGCGCGTCGCGTTCGCGTGCACGGGCGGCACCGGGATCATCGTCACGCGGAATGCATACCACGGCGTCACCATGGCCGTCGCGGGCGCCTCGCCCTCCCTCGGCCCCGGCAGTCCTCTGGGACCTCAGGTCTGGACCGTGCCGCCACCCATTCACCCCGGCGGCGCCAAGCAGGGCGTCGCGGCCTTCCTCGAAGGTCTTGCCGCGGCGCTGCTCGAGATGCGCGACCGCGGCGTGAGGCCCGCGGCGCTGCTGGTCGACACCGTGTTCTCCAGCGACGGTGTCTGCGGCGAGTCACCGGGGTTCCTCGCGCAGGCTGCGGACATCGTCCGCAGCCACGGTGGGCTCTTCATCGCCGACGAGGTGCAGGCCGGCTTCGGTCGCACGGGCGAACGCCTCTGGGGGTTCGCGCGCCACGGCGTGGTCCCGGACCTTGTCACCCTAGGCAAGCCCATGGGCAACGGCTACCCGGTTGCAGGCGTGGTCGGCCAGCCAGCCCTGTTCGCAGCCTTCGGCGCGCGGACACGCTACTTCAATACCTTCGGTGGTACGCCCGTCGCGTGTGCAGCCGCGGCGGCCGTGCTTCGCATCGTCGAGCGGGAGCAACTGCGCCAGAATGCCGCCGCCGTCGGCAGCTTGCTGCTGCAGGCGTTTCGCGACCGTTCAGATCGCCGCAACGGCGTCGGAGACGTGCGCGGGGTCGGACTGTTCATCGGCGTCGACATCGTCGATCCGGACGGCAGGCCCGACCCGCGGCGCGCGGCGGCCATCGTCAATCGCATGCGCGAAGGTGGCGTGTTGATCAGTGCGACCGGACCTGAGGGGCACGTACTGAAAATTCGACCGCCGCTTCCCTTCGCAGCCGATCACGCGGCGCTGCTCATCGACGCCTTCGACGAGGCGCTCGGGATCGGCTAGCTATCCTGCCGCACGCAATCGTGCCGTGGCGAGTTCATCGACGGCACCGTCGCGGATCTCGACCCGGTACTGTTCACGGGCAGCCGTCGCGGTGATTCGACCGTCCAGCAGGTCGTTCAGGACGAGTTGCGGATCACGCTGCAGCGGCGAGCCGTAGCCGCCGCTGCCGGTCGTCCAGAACAGGAGGCGGTCGCCAGGGGCGAGCGGAACCTGCGACTTCGGCGCGATCGGTGCCGGATCCCCTCCGGCGCTCGCGAATTGCGTGGCGCCCAACGGCCCCGGGTATCCGCCGAACACGCCCCAGGGCGCGAAGCGATGCCGCTCCCGCTTGACTGACGCCACACCCTCACCACGACGCCATTCGACGTCCAGGTGATAGCCGAGCCCGCCGCGCGTGCGCCCTGGACCGCCAGAGTCCGCCCAGAGCTCAAGCCGCCGGATCAGCAGCGGCAACTGCGCCTCGCTCACCTCGACGGGCATGTTGAATGCGTTCGAGCAGTCGTGGTCCGTGCAATCGATCCCGTCCTTTCCCGCGCGTGCGCCCATGCCACCCATGAAGGGTCCGCCGAGCACACCAATGACCTGCCGGCGCTGCTCGTCGATCGTGCCTATCGAGACCAGCGACGTCTGTCCGCAGTTGGCCGCCGTGAAACGCTCGGGCAGCGCCTGCGCCATCGCACCATAGACGGCGTCGACGACACGCCGCAGGCTCACTCCGCGCGCGTTGACGGGCGCTGGGAACCGCGGATTGAGGATCGTGCCTTCAGGAATGTGCAACGAGACCTGGCGGTAGCAGCCGTCGTTGTTCGGCGCCATGTCGCCGACCAGCGCTCGAACGACGAAGTAGACCACCGATCGGACTGAATAGATGACGTTGTTGATGGCCGTGCGCACCTGCGGCCCGGTTCCGGTGAAGTCGAAGTGCAGCGTGCTTCCACGCTTTTGAACCGTGACCTTGATCGGCACCGGTTGCGCACCCGGTCCGGACCCGTCGTCATCGAGGCAGTCCGTGAAGGAATAGTCGCCGTCGGGGATCGCCTCGATCTCGCGGCGGGTGAGACGATCCGCGTATTCGAACAGCTCCTCGATGACGGCCCCGGCTTTCGCGTCACCCCACTCGGCGAACACCTCGCCGAGCCGCTGGACGCCGACACGGCACGCTGACACCTGCGCATTGAGGTCGCCGGCCATGTTCGACGGAGCGCGGCTGTTGGCCGTGATCAGCGCCATCAGGCTCTCGTCGATCGCCCCTCCGGCACCGAGGCGGAGCATGGGAATCCGGAGGCCTTCCGCGTGATGGTCATACACGCCCACGGCGCTGCAACTGCCAGGCGCGCTGCCGCCAACGTCGGCGTGGTGACTCATCGTGGCAACGTATCCAACGAGACGGTCGCCCGAGAACGCCGGTGCGAAAACCGCGATGTCAGGCAGGTGGGTGCCCCCGGCGTAAGGGTCGTTGATGGCGTACAGGTCACCGGGCCGCGCGGTAGTGGATGGGAACCGCTCCGCCACCCGGCGGCCAAGTTCGGCCAGGACCCCGAGGTGGATCGGGATCGACACCGCCTGGGCCATCGTGCGCCCCTGACTGTCGAACAGCGCGGAGGTCGCATCCAGCGACTCGGTCAGGATGGTGGAATAGGAACTGCGCAGCAGGATGATCTGCATTTCCTGTGCGACGGACTCGAGGCGGCCACGCATCACCTCGAGGTCGGTAGGATCTACGGACAAGCGGCCCTCCGTTGCTGTTCGATTTGCTGCAGGAGCACTGCGGCATCGCTGACGACGTAGCTCCCCGGTTGCTCGACGTTCAGCTCACGCACGACGCCCTGGTCCACCCACATCGAGAAACGCTGCGAGCGCCAGCCAAGCCGCATCCGAAGACAGTCCATCTCGAGGCCCAGCGCCAGGTGGTAGCGAGCGTCCCAGTCCGCCAGCATTCTCACCCTGCCCGTCGCGCCGCAGTGACGCTCCCAGGCTGCCACGACCCACGGATCGTTCACGGTGATGCAGAGGATGTCGTCGATACCAAGCTCGCGGAACCGATCGGCCCGCTCGACGTAGCCCGGCACCTGCCAGCGGGTGCTCTTGGTCGTGAAGGCGCCCGGGCACGAAAAGAGCACGACCCGGCGACCGTCGAACCATGAGGCCGCATCGAGCCACGCCGGCCGGCCGCCGTCGAGCACCTGGAGCACGCCCGGGGGCATGCGGCCACCGACGCTGATCACGCGGCCGCCCCGGCCATCGTCGCGCGCAGCGCCCGCGTCGCCACGACATCGACCGCGTCGTCGACCACGACGACACCGTAGACGTCGAGTGCCGCGGCGGCTGTGATGCGCCCGTCGCGAAGGTCGTCGAGCACCCGCTCGGGATCGCGAAGCCACGGACGCCCGTAGCCCGCGCCCCCCGTGGTCTTGACCACGAACACGTCGCCGTGCCGGACGGGAACGCGCGAGATCGCAGGCAGTGTCCTCCTGACGCCATCGGCCGCGTCGATCCATGTCTCGCACAGGGGACTGGAGTGGCCTCCGAGCACACCGCGCGGCGCGAACTTGTGGCGCTCACGCCGGATGTTGGCGGTCGCGTCTCCGCCGCGCCACTCGGTCTCCGCGTAGTAGCCCATGCCGCCACGCCACTGCCCCGCACCGCCCGAGTCGGTCCATAGTTCCACCCGACGGAACAGCACCGGCAATTTCGACTCGGAGAACTCGACCGGAAAAGCCGACCCGTTCGTGACGCCGTGCTCCGTCACATCGATCCCGTCCTTGCCCGGACGCGCACCGTGACCCCCGGCATAGGGTCCGCCCGTCAGACCCTGCACACGCTGGCCGCCGGCATCGAGGCCGGCGACCATGATCATCGAGTAGAGCCCGCTGTGGCCGGCGCAGATGCGATCGGGCATCAAGCCCGCCATCGCACCGAGCACGACGTCCTCGATGCGCTTCAGGCCGATACCCCGGACCGCAACCGGCGCCGGATAAGTGCTGTTGACAACGCTGCCCGGTGGCGTGATGACGCGAACGGCTCGGTAGCAACCGTCGTTGTTGGGCACCGCATCGCCGGTGAGCAGGCGTACCGCGAACTGGCAAACGGCCACGGTGGAGGAGCGGACGTTGTTCAGCGCGCTGCGCAACTGCGGGGCGCTTCCCGAGAAGTCGAAGAGGATCTCCGAGCCGGCGATCGTCACCTTCACGCGAAACTCGACCGGCGGCGAGTCGGGCGTGACGGCATCGCCATCGAGCCAGTCCACGCATTCGCAGGTGCCGTCGGCGATCGCAGCGATCTCGGCGCGCGTCATCCGGTCCGCGTAGTCCATCAACTCGTCTATCGCCGCCTCGACGAAGCCGTGACCATACTCGGCAAACACCTCGGCCAGACGACTCGCTCCGGTACGGCATGCCGCGATCTGTGCATTGATGTCCCCGCGCATGTTCCGCGGAGTCCGGCCAGCGGCGAGGATCAGCTCCAGGGCTTCCTCGTTGAGCACGCCGCCATGCGCCAGCCTCAACAGCGGGATGCGGATTCCCTCGGCGTGGATGTCGACGGCCTCGACGTTCAGGCTTCCGGGCGCCATGCCGCCGATGTCCGAATGGTGGGTCATCGTCGCCGCGTAACCGACCAGGCGCTCGCCGTCGAACACCGGCGCGAAGATCGCAATGTCGGGCGAATGCGAGCTGCCGCCGCCGTACGGGTCGTTGGCGATGTAGAGGTCCCCGGGCAGCGCCACGCCCTGCGGATAGCGCTGCGCGATCAGGCGGGCCGGATCGACCAGCACCCCGAGATGTACGGGCTCAGCGGAGGGCTGCGAGATGGTGCGCCCCGAGCTGTCGAAGATCGCCGAAGTCGCGTCCTTCCCCTCGGTGACGATGGGTGAATATGAGGCTCGCACCAGCGCGAGCTGCATTTCCTCGGTGATGGCGTCGAATCGACCGCGCAGCACTTCGCGCGTGATCGCGTCAACGACAGCCGGGCGATCGGGGTTGGCCACCTCACGACCCCCGGTCGCCGTACGGCACACTGATCAGCAGGTTCCCCGACTGGTCGATGACCGCCCCGTGTCCCGGGTACACCACCGTCGTGGTGTCGGACTGCTCGATGATCGCAGGGCCCGTCACGGAGAAGCCGGGGGGCAACGCAGCGCGCCAGTACACCGGCACGTCGACGTAGCCTTGTGCGGCGTCGAAGCAGGCGTGTCGACGGGCAATCGCGGAGTGATCCCCCGCCGACTGGAGCGCGGCGGAACCGAACCCCCGGTCGAGGGGATCCCGGCGATGCACGACGCGCAGCGTCACGAATTCCGGCTGCGCCGCGCGATCCGCATGACCATACGTGGCCTCGTGCGCGACATGGAAGCGCTCGGCCACGCTCGCGAGCGCGGCGGCGTCGATCGGCCGCGGCAACGCGATCTCGATCTGATGCGCCTGGCCGACGTAACGCATCTCGGCGTGGTACTCGATCCTGTCCGCGTCTCCCGCGCTGCCGCCTTCGGACCGCATGCGGGCACCGCAGGAGGCCTCGAGTTCCGACAACGAGGCTGCGAGGGCGGTGGCGGTGGTCTCCGACAGCGGTCGCTCGAAGCTCCCGATCGCGTCGTGCTGCAGTGGAGCCAGCAGGAGTCCCGCCGCCGACAGCACGCCGGGGGTCTTGGGCACGAGCACGGTGCGCATGCCAAGGGCCTCGGCAAGACGCCCCGCATTCAACGGACCCGCGCCGCCGAACGGAATGAACGTGAACCGGCGCGGGTCGTAGCCGCGCTTGATCGACACGAGGCGCATCGTCTGCGCCATGTTGGCATTGACGATCGCGTGGATGCCCAGGGCGGCCTCCGGGACCGTCTTGCCAAGCGGCCGCGCCACGTATTCGTCGATCGCCGCGTGACTGCGCTCGACATCGAGCACGATGCCCCCGGCGAAGCTGTGCGGGTTGAGGTAACCGAGCACGAGGCTCGCGTCGGTGACCGTGGGCTCGATGCCCGAGCGTCCATAGCAGGCAGGGCCGGGATTCGCCCCCGCACTGCGCGGGCCTACCCGCAATCCACCACCCTTGTCGATGTAGGCGATGCTGCTGCCGCCCGCACCAATGGTCCTCACCTCGACCATCGGAATGTTGAGAGGGTAGTCCTCGAAGCTGCCGTCCGCGGTGATGACGGGCCTGCCACCGCGGATCAGCGCCACGTCGGCGCTGGTGCCACCCATGTCGAGGCTGATGCAATCCGGATGCCCGGCCTCCTGGCCGACGTGGGCCGCGCCGATCACGCCGGCCGCCAGTCCCGAAAGGACGGTGCGAACCGGCCGCTCGATGATGGTACCGACGCCCGAGATCCCGCCGTTCGACTGCATCACCTGCAGCGGTGCATTGATGCCCGCCTCACGCAACTGGCGCTCGATGCCCTGGAGGTAACGGGTCACGACCGGCTTGACGTAGGCGTCGAACCCGCTGACGACGAGGCGGCGATACTCACGCTTCCGCGGCAGAACATCGCTGGAGAGGGTCACAGGGATGGCCGGGAAGGCCTCGCGGAGAACGTCGCGGGCCTGCCTCTCGTGCGCCGGATTGGCGTACGAATGCAGCAAGCAGACCACGAACACTTCAACCTGATGCTTGTCGACGAGTTCCCGGCCGACCTCGCGCAGATGGTCGGCATCGAGTGGCAGCACGACGTTGCCGGCGGCATCCACGCGCTCGCGGACACCGAGCGAGCGGCGCCGGGGCGCGAGGAAGAGCGGCTCGACGGGATCCATCTGCAGGTCGTACATCCGCGGGCGCCAGCCCAGGCCGATGTACAGGATGTCGCGGAACCCTTCGGTCAGGATGAAGCCGATCCGCGCACCGCTCTGCGTGAGTATCGCGTTGGTGCCCACGGTGGTGCCGTGGACGATCCGGCCCACGTCGGCCGGCCCCTTGCCGGGCATCTTTGCGACCGCGTCGAGCACGCCGCGAAGGAAGCCCTCTACGAAGGTGGGTGGGGTCGAGGCAGTCTTGTGGGCCACCCAGGCGCGCGACTCGTCGTCGCGCACGAAGATGTCCGTGAAGGTGCCGCCGACATCCACAGCAACAGTCAACATTTCCGGGGACGCCTCGAGTTACATCTGCCAGTTGAACGTGATGCCATAGGTGCGCGGCGGCGCCGGGGTACCCCAACCAGAGCCCAGGTTCGGGAAGTTGTTGAGGTAGTAATCCTCGTCCAAGAGGTTGTTGCCCCACACCGACACGCTCCACGCCTCGCCCGGGAACGCATAGGTCACGCGCGCGTCGACCACGTCGTAGGCCGGAGTCGCGCCGAATGCCAGATTGTCGACGTCGCCGAATGCCCGGCCGACATAGCGCCACGAGCCCTGCAGCGCCAGCGAGCCGCCGTTGGCCAGCGGCTGCGTGTACCTCGCCAGCGCGCTCCCGGTGTGATTCGGCGCGCGCGGCAGTTCCTTGCCGACGCGGCTCGAGGCTGGCAGCGACCCTGCACCCGGCCGGAAGCCGGGCGGCACGGAGAAGTCGGAGAATTCCGTGTCGAGATACGAGTAATTCGCGCTGAGGAACAGGTTCTCGGTCGGGGCGGCCTCGACCTCGAGTTCCGCGCCGCGGATCTCGCTGCTGGCGGCGTTCGTGACGTAGACCACGGCCACCACGTTCGGCGGTGCGTTCTCCGGGATGAGCGACTGCAGGATCTGCATGTCGTCATACTTCGTCTGGAACAAAGAGAGATTGACGCGCAACCGCTTGTCCAGCCACTCGGTCTTGGCCCCCGCCTCGTAAAGCCAGGCGAGTTCCGGCTCGTAGGGTGTCAGCGCCGAGGGACCGTTCGGCGCGAGCCCCTGCCATCCGCCCGACTTGAAGCCGTTGGAGGCCAGCGCGTAGAGCATCACGCCATCTGCCACGTCGAAGTCCACGGCGAACTTCGGCGTGACCTTGCTCCAGCTCTTGGAGCTCTGGCCCGCGTAGCTGCTGATCACCACGAGGCCGCCGGCGGTGCCCACCACGTCCTGGTCCTTGTCGTCGCGCGTGTACCGGGCGCCGAGCGTCAGCCGCAACCGGTCTGTGACGGAATACGTGCCCTGGCCGAACGCCGCATAGCTCTTGGATCGAGCCTCCTGGTATTCGCCACCACGGCTGACGGGGACCACGTCGACCAGGTTGCCGGCCGCGTCGGCACGCACGATACCGAGCGCCGCGGTCTCGTTACGATCGACTGACTCGTCGAGGAAGTAGACGCCCGCGACCCAGTTGAGCCTGGAGCCCGGCGCGGAGCTCAGACGGAGTTCCTGCGACCAGGTCTCATTTTCCTCGTAATTGGGGTTGTTGCCGATGAAGGTGGTCGCGACGGCGCCGGTGCGCAGGCGGAGCTTCGCCATGTTGGGCGTCGCCAGCGTGTCGTCGACGCTGATCTCTCCGCTCTGGTAGGTCGTCAGCGAGGTGAGGGAGATGCCGGATCCGAAACGATAGTCGGCACGGAACGACGCCAGCGTATTGCTGACGTTGGCGATGCCCGGATCGTCGTGAATGGTCTGCTGGAAGTTGTTGTCGTAATCGGCGATGAGCTTCGAATCGGTGCTGTAGAACGAACCGCCGATGCCCGGGCCCGGCACGAAGTGGCGCATCGTGCCGGTCTCGCTGCGCGTGGCGCGCGTCGCCGAGAAATTCAGCTCGAGGTTCTCGCCAGCCACGTAGCGCAGCGCGGCACGCACGCTCTCGCTGTTGAGGTTCATCGCCCGCACATTCGCGAGGTTTTGCGGGTTCGCCTGGTTGGCCACCGCAGGATAGTTGGCCATGACCGATTCAACATAGCCGTCACGGCGGGTGCTGGATGCCGACACCTTGCCCATCAGCCCGCCCGCGAGGGGCCCGCTGACGTAGCCTTGCAGCCCCACGGCGTTGAGGTTACCGACGGTCGCCTCGACGCGGGCGGCAGGGGTCTCGGTGGGCTTGCGGGTGATCAGATGGACCGCACCACCGGTAGCGTTCCTTCCGAACAAGGTTCCCTGCGGGCCGCGCAGCACCTCGACGCGCTCGAGGTCGAACAGATCGACCACCTGGCCCGACATGCGCGGGATGTATTGCTCGTCGATATAGAGCGGGACCGCGCGGTCGGCCGACGCGCCCCGGTCGTTCGAGCCGACGCCACGGATGTAGAAATTCGACTGGCCCGGCTTCTGGGTGCCGATGAACAGACCCGGCGTGCGCTCGGAGAGCGTCTTGAGGTCGAAGATGCCCTGTTGCTCGAGCGACTCGCCGGTGAAAGCCGCGATCGACATCGGGACGCTCTGCAGGCTTTCCTCTCGCTTCTGCGCGGTGACGACGATCTCCTGCAGCCCGTCGACGGACTGTGACCAAGCTTCCGGCGGACCCATCGAAACGACGCAAGCGAGCGAGGTGCATGCACGCACGAACGCGCGCACCTGCCGCGCGGACGACTCTGGATTTGACGTGTTCATGTGATTTCCGTTGCCTCCCCAGTTGTGACCGGCGCGGCGGTCGCCGCCCCCTCTACCCCGGCACAAGACGCTGTTGCTATGAGAGCGTCATGTTGCTGGCGCACTAAAACGCCGATTTATGCGCGTTTCGAATCGAGTGTTTCAGGTTGCATTACAAGAGTCAATACAGCCGGCTGGGCGTTGGTATGATCTGGCTCCTACGATGGCTTCCACAGCGCCGCAACCGCCCACGCCGGACCTTGCTCTTGTCCAGTCCGCCTGCCGCCGCGCCCCGATGGCGCTGCAGATGCTCGGCGATCGGTGGGCCCTGCTGATCCTGCGCGACGCCTTCCTGGGGATCAGGCGCTTCTCGGATTTCCATCGCTCAACCGGCGCACCCTACGGCACACTGACCGCGCGCCTCCGCACGCTGGTCGAACAGGGCGTCCTGTATCGGAACCCGATCGGCACCAACTCGGAGCGGTTCGACTACCGCCTCACCGGGCGCGGCCTCGACCTTGGCGACTTCGCGCTCGCCATCTGGTCTTGGCAGCACAAGTGGGGCGGGGATGCGGGGCTCCCGTCGGGCCTGGTCCATCGGAGCTGCGGCCACCTCACGACCCCCACGATGGTCTGCGGCGAGTGCCGTGACCCGGTCGCGTGGAACGGCGTGACTTACGAACCCGGCCCCGGCGGGCAGGGCCCGCTGCCGGAACGCGCAGTCTCGCGTCGCCGCGAGTCGCAGCGGCTGTCCGCGGCAGCCGATGTGGACCGAACGTTCCACCGCGTGATCGACATCTTCGGCGACCGCTGGACCAGCCGCATGCTCGCTGCTTTCTTCATGGGAGTGCAGCGCTACGACGACCTCAGCACGACACTGGGCATCTCGACGAACATTCTCAGCGTTCGCCTGCGACGCCTCGTCAAGTACGACGTGGTCGAGCGGGTGCGCGCAGGCAACCAATGGGCCTACGTGCTGACCCCCTCGGGGCGCGACCTGTTCCCGGCCGTGATGACGATCCACAAGTGGTCGAACCGCTGGGCGGCTGGCAAGGACGGCCCTTCGATCCTGATCCGGCACGTTGGCTGCCACGAGCGGCTCGATCCGTTGATCGTGTGCAACCGCTGCAACGCGCCGCTGAAGCTCGAGGAGCTCGACCTGCGACGCAGCCGCACGGGGCGTCGCTAGCCCCACAGGGCGTCTTGCCGCATCATGGGGATTGCGTTAAAAGAGTGACCCTTGCCGGAGGGTTCACATGCCACTGTGCGTCAACGAGCGCGTTCCTGCCGCAACGCTGCGGTATCTCGAAGGCGAGGCACAGCGCTCCGTGTGCACCGATTCGCTGCTGGCCGGCCGAAAGGTCGTCATGTTTTCCTGTGTCGGCGCCTTCGGGCCGGGGGGCGCCGAGGCGCTGACGCTCAGCTACCGCACGCACCGCGACGCTCTTCGCGCCCTTGGCGTCGACTCGATCGTCTGCGTGCTGGTCAACGACCCTTATGTGGTCGAGGCATGGCGCCAGCACCTCGCGCTAGGCGACGACCTGCACCTGCTCTCCGACGCCCACTGCGAGCATCACCACGCCGTGGGGTTGCACTTCGACGGTTCCTCCCAGGCGCTCGGCTGGCGCCCCAGGCCCTACTCGATGCTCGTCGACGACGGCACCGTGCGGCTGCTCAACGTGGCCGAACCCGGGGCTGAGCACGAATGCGCGGCCGACATCCTCATCCAGCAACTCCGGGCGCGGCGAGAGCACGCCCCGGTGGAGATCCCCTCATGAGTTCCATTCGCTCGCTCATCCAAGGACCGCTCACACAGGAAGAGGAGCGCTGCGTCGCGGGACTCGAGGCCTGGGCACGGGCCTATGAGCTTCCTGGCGGGTGCGCAGCGCGACTCGTCGATGAGGTCTATGCGGATCGCCCCGAGGTGATCTCCGTACTCACCGGAACGATCGTGGCACGCGAGGGAGCTGACAAGTCGTCCTGGCGGAGCACCGAGGCGGCGATGGAGGCGCTATACAGCGCGCGACGCGTTGAATTCACGGCGGTCTACCCTCGCGGCAACACGATTGCAGCGGAGGCGCTGATCGAGCAAGTGCTCAAGGACGGCACGCCGCGGGGCTGGCCGTTCGCGGTATTCCTGACATTCGACGCCGAGGGGCGGGTCATCGCCGACCACACCTACATGACGCCCCCGCCCCACCAGCACATGTTCGATGAGGCCGCCTCGTCGCTGCAGGCCCAGCTCAACGCGGGCGCAGGGTAATCACGAGGAGCGCGATCGCGGCACCCGCGGTCATCACCCCGTTCAGCGCGAGCGAGGCGGAAAGGCCCGCCGGCCCCGTGAAAACGAGATCGGTAATCACCGCCACGGCAGTGGAGCCCAGCGTGGCGCCGATCAGGCTGGTCGCGAACAAACCGGCTGCCGCGACCTGTGAGCGGACGGCCTCCGGCGACAGCGCCTGCGTCGCCACCGGCCACAACGTCCCCACGAACGCCCCAGCGAAATTGATGACCAGGAATGCGACGAACACCCCCGTGGCGCCACCGAGGACCAGCCCCAGCACGTAGGCAGGCATGCTGAGCGCGAGGCAGCCCAGCATCAACCGGATGCACGCATCGCTCCCGAAACGCCGATACATTCGCTGCGCCAGCCAGCCGGCGGCGATCGCGCTCGGGGCGCCCACCACGACCGTAGCGACACCCAGCCACAGCCCGGTCTGCGCGACCGAGTAGCCGTGTTCCCGCACGAGCAGCGTAGGGATCCAGCTGTAGGCGCCGTATGCCCACATGCTCGCGAACGCCGAGGCGAGGATCAGCGGCCCGAGCCCCGGGACGCGGATGATCTGCAGGTAGGTCGCGACGAACCCGGGCGCGTTGCCCTCGGCCGCCTCAGTCGCGCAGCGCTCGCGCGGCGGCTCGACGAGGAACATCAGCGCGATGACCCACAGCAGCGAAATAACGCCCATGGCGAGCAGGGCGGACTGCCACACCTTCAGCTCGCCAAAGCCCGGCAGCCTGACCTCGCCGAAACCTTCGAACGCGCTGACCAGCGCGCCGCCCAGCAGCAACGATGCCCCAAGACCAAAGAAGGCGCCCTGCTGAAAGATACTCATCGCCACGGGCACGCGATCTTGCGGGAACGAGGTGGCGATCAGTGCATGGCTGGTCGGAGTCAGCGCCGCTTCGCCGAGGCCGACGCCCATTCGGGCGACGAACAGAGCGACGAACGAGGTGCTGAGGCCGCAGGCCATCGTCATCAGCGACCAGAACACGACGCCGAGGATCAGCACCCGCTTTCGGGACCATCGGTCGGCAAGCCGGCCAAGCGGCAGACCGAAGATTGCGTACGCAAGACCGAAGGCAACACCGGTCACAAGTCCGATCTGTGTGTCGGAGATCTGCAGGTCCGTCCGGATCGGCTCGACCAGCAGCACGAGGATGTGGCGGTCGATCATCGACAGCAGGTATGTCAGGGAAAGCAGCACAACGGTCAGCCATGGCCGCTGCACAGCGCCTGCACCGCTGGCTGATGGAACCGACGCCTCCGCCATGGCTCACCCCCGTAACTTGCTTTATTGGAGTGTAATCCAGTTCCGGGCCGTCAGCATCGGCACAGCGGGTCCGCAGCGCCGCCGACTGAACGCGGCGGCCGGCAGCGGAGCGTCGAAATCGGCCGCGAAGCGCAGCCTGCCCTTCAAGACGCCGAAGCGCAGCTTGCGGGCGGGCGGTTCGATTCGAGTGAGCCGCGCCACCGGCTTCCCGGCCCGCGCAATGATCACGTCCTGCCCGGCAGCGGCCTGGTCGACCAGCTTCGGGAGTTGGGTCTTGGCGTCGTAGAGATTCACTGTCCCCATGCCTCGAAGGCATGCTGTAACGACGTGGGTTGGTCTAGTCTCGTCAAGTCGTGTCTGCCAAACCGTCCGCCTCCCGGGAGTTGCCAGGATGACCCACCTGTTCCGTATCGCCGCCCTCGCCCTGCTGGCCTCGGTGGCCGCCGCACCGGCTGCCTCACAGCCCGCCGGCGCGCCCGCGCCGACCGTGCTGATCACGGGCGCCAACCGCGGCATCGGGCTCGAGTTCGCCAGGCAGTATTCGGCCAAGGGCTGGAGGGTGATCGCCACCGCGCGAGAGCCGGCCGAGGCGGCCGCGCTGCAGGCACTCGCGAGCACCAGCGGCGGCAAGGTCGCCGTCGAGCGCCTCGACGTGACGAACGCCGCAGAGATCGCCGCGCTCGCGGCCAAGTACCGCGGCCAGCCGATCGACGTGCTGGTGAACAACGCCGGGTTCACGGGCGAGTTCATGGGCGCGCCGCAGAAGTTCGGCACGCTCGACTTCGCCGAGGGCGAGCGGATGATGGCCATCAACGCCTTCGGCCCGCTGCGCGTCAGCGAGGCGTTCTACGGGAACATCCGCCTCGGCCAGCAGAAGAAGATCGTCGCCATCACCGCCCTGCTTGGCGTGCACAGCTTCAAGTACGGCAACTTCGACGGCGCCTACTGGTACAAGGTGACGAAGGCCGCGATGAACGCAGGGATGTGGAACCTCTCTCGCGAGGCCGCCAAGGACGGCGTGATCGTCACCCTGCTCGCGCCAGGCGAGGTGGCGGTCGAGAAGGTGAAGAACCCCGGCCCCGAGTTCATCGCGCCCGAGGTCTCGATCCGCGGCATGATCGGCGTGATCGAAGGGCTCACGCCAAGCGACGCCGGCGCGATCATCCGCTACAACGGCAAGCGGTACGAGTTCTGAGGCCGGCGGGGCATCCACGCGCTCGCCGACCACTGCGACCCGGGAAAATCCGATATCCTCCAGAACTTGATTGCGCCCCGGTCGCGTAATCCACAAGGCAGCCCGAGGCAAGGAGGATTACGCGTTGGCTCCGCACGGAACGTTCGGCTGCCGCGTCTGTGGCCATTCGGGGCCTGCGTCGACGCACCAGGCCCGCGAGATGATGATGGGGCTGCGGACCGCGTTCGAATACTTTGAATGCGCGGCCTGCGGCTGTCTGCAGATCGCCGCGATACCCGGGAACCTCGCCGAGTTCTACGGCGGCGACTACTACTCGTTCGCCCCGATCCAGGAGCCTCGTGGCTTTCGTCGGGCCGTGTTCACGGCCCGGAACCGTTATGCAGTGACCGGCAAGGGCGCGCTGGGGGCCCTGGTCAACGGGCTGTCGCCGCGCCTCGATCTCGAGTGCCTTTCGCGCATCCCGGTGCAGGAACATCACGCGATCCTCGACGTCGGGTCGGGTTCCGGCGAGCTGCTGCACATCCTCGGGTCGCTGGGCTTCACCAGGCTGACGGGCATCGACCCCTTCCTCGAGCAGGTGCCGCCGCCGCAGCCGGGTCGGCGGATTCTCGCGCTGCCGCTCGAAGCGTTCGACGAGCCGCAGGACGTCGTGATGTTCAATCATTCGCTGGAACACATGCCGGACCAGATCGGGGTCCTCAGGCATGCGGCCGGGCTGATCCGCCCGACGCGCGGAGCCATCATGATCCGCGTGCCGCTGGTCTCGTCGACGGCCTGGCAAACCTACGGCACGGATTGGGTGCAGCTCGACGCACCGCGGCACCTGTACCTGCACAGCCGGCGCAGCGTCGATGCGCTCGCCGCGCGCGCTGGGCTCAGGGTCTGTGACATCTTCTACGACAGCACGGGCTTCCAGTTCTGGGGCAGCGAGCAATATCGCAGGGACATCCCGTTGCGTAGCCCGGAGTCGCTTGCCGGCGGCCGGCAGCGATCCCTGCGGGATCGCCTGGCCATCAAGCGTGACGACCTCCTGGCCTCTCGCCTGAACGCCCGGCAGCAGGGCGACCAGGCCAGCTTCGTGCTGCGCTGGCCCTGACCCCGCTCGCCCCGGGGCGCACGGTCGTCTAATCCACTAGACGACTTGCGCCCCTTTCGTGAACAATGCCCCGCGGCAGGCACACGGGAGGGGTCATGGGCGTCACGATCTACGGGAGCATTGGCTCCCGCGCGTCACGGTGCATCTGGGTCGCCGAGGAAATCGGCATGGCCTTCGACTGGCGGCCCGTCAGCACGCTCGACGGAGGCAACCGGACGCCGGAATACCTCGCGATCAATCCCTCCGGGAAGATCCCGGCGATGAAGGACGACGACCTCGTCCTCACGGAGTCCTTCGCGATCAACCAGTACCTGGCGGAGCGCTACGGCGGCGGGACGATCTGGCCCGACGATCACGCGAACCGGGGGCGCGCGCACCAGTGGACGTTCTGGTCCGCGACCGAGATCGAACCCTTCGTCACCGAGCTGTTCCCCCAGTTCGTCACGCTGCCGCCGGCCGAGCGCGACCCGAAGAAGGTCGAGCGGCTCGTGCCGCAACTGCTCGGCAGGCTCGGGCAGCTCGAGGCTGCACTGGAGGGCCGCGACTACGTACTCGGGCGCTTCTCGCTGGCGGACGTGAACCTGGCGATCCAGACCTTCACCTTCGTCGACCGGTTCAGGCTCTCGCTCGAGTCGCTGCCCAATGTCGACGCCTGGACCACCCGCTGCCGGAACCGCCCAGCCCGGCAGAAGGTCGAGGCACGCTTGGCGAAGCCGGCCCAAGGGGGGAGCGCATGATCGCCGCACACGACTTCATGATCGACGGGCCCGCGGGTCATCTGTCGGTCCGGACCAAGGGCCTCGAGCCGCAACCCAGGCAAATCGTCGTGCTCGTGCAGGGCGCCAACCTCTCGGGGCAGGCGGGTTACGACTTTTCCTTCCCCGGCGGGCAGGACTATTCCGTCATGGACGCCCTGGTGAAGCGGGGCTACGGCACGCTCACGTTCTCGATCCGCGGCTATGCCAGGTCCGCGGTGCCGGCGGATCCGCTGTCGGTCGACACCGACGCGGCGCTCGAGGACCTCCAGGCGATCATGGAGTGGGTGCACCGCGCCGGCTATGCGCGGCCTCACCTGCTGGGCTGGTCCTGGGGCGGGCGGATCGTCGCCCGGTACGCCGAGGGTCGGCGGGCGGAGCTCGACCGGCTCGTGCTGCTCGATCCCGCGCTCGGCGGCAACGTGTCGGGCACGCACCCGACGGAACCCTGGTTCAGCGGCGACTGGAACTGGTGGTACGAAGGCCGGCTGGTCACCGAATACGCCGAGGAGCCCGCGCGCAAGGCCCTGGCGGATTTCGTGGTCGCGCACGAGCCGCGCTCCCCGGCGGGCATCCGGCGCGAGAATGCCCAAGGAACCATAGCCGCCCGCCCCGAGGCGATCGAGGTCCCGACCCTGATGCTCTACGGCAGCGAGGCCGCGCGCCAGGATTACATGCGCGCCGGGATTCCGCGCGCGGAATTCTTCGAGCGACTCGCGGCGCGGGACAAGAGCTTCATCATCGTCCCGGACTGCGGCGATTACGCGCACCTCGAGCATCCGCGCCGCACGATCCACGACCGGATCGCGCGTTTTCTCGACGGCAACTAGCGCTGCGTGTGGGGCTGCGCAACGTCACCGCTGAACTTGAAGGAATAGGAGTAGCGATCCGGGCGCGTCACCGCCTCGAAGAACTCGAGGGTCCGGCCACTGCGATCGGTCGCGATGCGCCGCGTCGTGATCAGCGGCATGCCCACCTTGGTGTCGAGCCTGGAAGCGGTCGCCAGGTCGGCGACGGTCGCGCTGAGGTTGAATTCGAACTGATGGCAACGGATTCCGCGCTTCGACAGCATCAGCAGCAGGGAGGCAGGGTTGCGCTTGCCGACCCGGATCCCGCGCGCGAGGGCCGCCGGGATGTACTGCGAGTTCAGGTGCACGGGAATGCCCTCGGACTTGCAGAGCACACTCAGGTGAAAGCACTCCGGACCGAAGTCGGGCGCCATGCTCGCGACATAGGACGGCGTCTTCACCACGCCGGACGACAGGATCTCCTGCTGGTACCCGCGCGTCAGGTCGCTGACCTCGCGGTAGAGGCTGGCCACATCGCGCGTCTCGCGCAGATGCGCGGCGACCGGCACGGGGTACGTTCCCGACCCGTGCCGCCGCACGATCAAGCCTTCCTGTTCGAGCGCCGCCAGCGCACGCCGCACCGTCATGCGCGAGATGCCGAACTGCGCGGCGAGCTCGCTCTCGGCGGGCAGCGGCTTCACGTTGCCCTCGGCGTCGGTCGCGAAGTGGGAGCGCAGCAGCTCGTTGCGGAGCGTCAGGTAGACCTGATGGTGGAGCGCGACGATTCGGGAATCGGGCATGGATCTTCAAGGGGTGCACAGCGATGAGCCATCATATCGGGCAAGAGAACGCCGCGACGATCTGCCGCGTCACCTGCGGGTGGAAGAAGCGCGACCTGCCCCTCGAGACAGTGCTGCGCTACTGGCGCGACGTGCACAGCCCGGCGATTGCGCGGCGGCCCGGGATCTGGGAATACCGGCACTACCAGTTCGACCCGGTCCGTCCGGACGACCTCACGCTCCCGCCGGGCATCGAGTCGTCCTGCCCCGAGGCCGAACAGCTGATGTGGACCTCGGATGTCCGCTACGCCGACGACGCCGGCCTCGAGGCCTTCGGGCGCTCGCCCGAGGGGGCCGTGAAAGCCCTGCTGCTGGCCGATATCGAGCTGATCGTCGACCGCAGCACGACCTACAAGGTGCTGGGCGATAACGGCCAGACCTGGATCGACACCACCGGCACGCCCGCCCCGCAAGGTCCTGCGAGGCAGCCGACCCGCTGCCTGTTCGTGCGCAGCCGCGGACCTGAGCCCGCCTTCCGTCAGGCGCTGCGGTCACTCGCCGCGCGCTGGGCGAAGACGCCCGGCGTGCGACGGCTGCGACTCAGCCTGTTCGAGGTGCCCGACATGGAAGCCGAGCGCAAGGCCGGCTACCCGGTCAAGACCCATCCGGTCGAACAGCAGTACCAGGCCTGGTTCGAGCTCACCGTCGACGCCGATGCCGTGCTCAGGCAACTGGTCCACCCGGGCGACGCGGCACTGGCCGAACACGTTGCGGCGATCCACTCGTATCCGGTGCGCGCCGTCTACACCTCGGTGCAGGCCGGCGCCCCGACCCTCGTCGGGCTTCGCGGCTATCCCGCCTGGGAGGCCATCGAAGGGCTCAACGCCGACAACGCCCGCCACCCGGCGCTGCTCGAATGGATGTACGGACCCATCGCCAACACGAAGCCTGGGCGGGAGAGCACCTGATGCCATCGGTCAGCGAACGACTCGCGGAATTCATCCGCCGACAGCAGGCCGAGGGCCTGCCGCCGGCGGTCCGGCACGAGGCCAAGCGCCTGCTGCTCAACCAGCTGAAGGCCTCGGTCGGCGCCACCGGCAATCCCACGGTCACGATCCTGCACGACTGGGCGAGGCGCAACGCCGCCGGGGCGCGCGGCGCCCATGTGCTGTGGTTCGGCTCCGAGACCGGCGCGGCGCAGGCTGCCATGGTCAATGGCGCGCTGTTCGAGGTGCTCGACTTCCACGACACCTACATCCCCTGCTTCATGCATGCCGTGTCCGCCGTGCTGCCGGCGGTGCTCGCGCTGGCCGAGCAGCGCGGCAGCAGCGGCCAGGCCACGCTCGACGCGCTGGCGATCGGGCTCGAGGTCGAGCTCGCCGTGGCACGGATCCTGATGCCTTCCGGGTACACCGTGCACGGCTACGTGCCCGCCGGCCTGGTCGGCGGCGTCGGCGCGGCGGCGGCCTGTGCCGCGCTCGCCGGGCTCGAGCCGACCCGATCGCGCCACGCGCTGGGACTCGCCATGTGCACGGCCTTTGGGCTCTACGAGTCGGTGGGCAGCGACGCGCTGGCCTATGTGACGGGCGCCACCGCCCGCTCCGGGCTCACCTGCTTCGAGCTGGCCGAGGCCGGGATGACGTCGCCCGCCACGGCGTTCGAAGGCGAGCGCGGCATGCTCGTGGGTCACTCGCGCGAGGAGAGCGCCAAGATCGATGGCGTGCTCGACTCACTGGGCACCGAGTGGAGGATCTTCGGCCAGACGTACAAGGTCATTCCGACCGAGACGATCACCCACGGGCCGGTGGAATGCGTGATGAGCCTGCTGCCGCGGGCCGCTGGCCGCGAGGCAAGGCGCATGCGGCTCGGCGTGCAGCCGATCGTCAAGAAGATCGCGGACGAGCGGCGCGCCCGCTTTGGACGGCTGATGAACAGCGAGCTCGAGGCGCGGTTCGACACGCGGTTCTGCACCGCCGCCGCCTGGATCCGCGGCCGGTTCACGCTCGACGAGATGAGGGAACCCGCGTACCGCGACGAGCGGATCCTCGCGCTGCGCGACGCGATCGAGCTGGTGCCCGATGACGCCTTCAAGACCTTCGAGGGCTGCTGGCTCGAGGTCGAGTTCGACGACGGCTCGAAGGAGCACGTGCACCTCGACAAGTTCCTCGGCACCCCGGACAACCCGCTCCCCGATGCGCGCCTCGCCGAGCTCTTCTGCGAGGCGGCGGCGCCGATGATCCCGCGCGCCCAGGCTGAACGCCTCATCGAGGCGGTCTGGCGCCTCGGTGAGGCGCCGGACGTGAAACGGCTGATGGACCTCGCGAGGATCCCATGACGATCGCGACCCTCTCGGATGGTTCGAGCCTCTGGTTCGACCGGCGCGGCAGCGGCACGCCGCTGCTCCACATCCACGGCTCGGCCTTCGGGCACGCGAACTTCGCGCGGCTGTCGCCGCTGCTGACCGCCGACTTCGAGGTCATCGACTTCGACCTGCCGGGCTACGGCGAGAGCCGCAGCGCGCGCGCCATCGGCGGCTTCGAGGACCTGGCCACCCTGGTCAGGGACTTCATCCTCGAGCTCGGCTACCCGCGCATCAGCCTCCACGGCACCTCGTTCGGGGCGATGATCGCGCTGACGCTGGCAGCCCGGCACCCGGAGGTGGTCGACCGGCTCGTGCTCAGCTGCTTCCTCGCCCGCTATGACGCCGCGGCACGGATGATGCGATCCACCTGGAAGCGCGCCGCACGCGAGATCGGCATGGACGCCGTGGCGGACCTGACGTCCGTCGCCGGGTTTGCCCGCGGATTCTACGAACAGGACTGGGCGCAGGCGCAGCTCGCGTCGATGCGGGTTGCCTTCCGTCGCACGGCGCCCGAGGCGTTCTGCGCGGGCACCGAGATGATCGAACGATCCGACCTGTCGCCGCTCGTGCCGCGGGTGCAGGCGCCGATGTTGCTGCTGGCGGGGGCCGAGGACAACATGACACCGTTCAGCCCGGCCGCGAGCGGCTTCGGGTTCGAGCAGATCCTGGCGCAGAAGCCTTCAACGAGATGCGAGGTCCTGAAAGGCTGCGGGCACTATCTCGTGCTCGAGCAGCCCGAGGCCGCGGCGATGCACATCAAGGATTTCCTGCTCCGCGCCGCATCAACGGGCGAGCCAACGACTAGCTGAGGCGCCAGGTCGGGCGCGTCTTGCGCAACAGGGCATCGACACCGGCACGCCCCTCGGGCGATGCGCGCAGCGTCGCGATCCGCGACGCGGTATCACGCATGACCGCCTCGTCGATAGCCGGCGACGCAAGGTCATCGATCAGTCGTTTCGTCGCCTCGAGCGCTGACGGCCCCCCTGCGGCCAGCGCCAGCGCGAACCGCTGGACTTCGGCATCGAGTTCGGCGGCCGGCACCACGGAATGCAGGAGGCCGATCCGCTCGGCCGCCAGCGCGTCGAAGCGCTCGCCGGTGAGCATGTAGCGCGACGCGGCGCGTGCACCCATCGCCCGGATCACGTAGGGGCCGATGGTGGCCGGGATCAGGCCGATGCGAACCTCGCTGAGACAGAACACGGCGGTTTCCGCCGCGACCGCGATGTCGCAGGCCGACACCAGCCCCACCCCACCGGCGAAGCAGTCGCCCTGCACGCGGGCGATGGTCGGCTTGGGGCAGGTACTCAATGCCCGGAGCATCTGCGCAAGCTTGAGCGCGTCTGCGCCGTTCATCTCCGCCGTCAGATCGGCGGTGCGGCGCATCCACGCAAGGTCGGCCCCCGCGCAGAAGGCGGTGCCACGCCCACCCATGACGAGTACACGAACCGCGGGGTCGGACGCAGCCACCGCGATCGCGTCGGCCAGCTCGCCGATCAGGATGTCATCGAAGGCGTTGCGGATCTCGGGCCGGCAGAGCCAGATGGTGCCAACGCCTCCGGTGACATGCGTCTCGAGCAGGGTATACCGCGCAGACCCAAGCGACCGCGGCTCTTCGCTCATGGGAGCTTGCCCTCGCGCGACCCGTTGCGCGGGCACGCCCCGGGCGCCGTTGAGCGGACACGGTGGGTATTGCTCATCCTCTGGCCAGGTCGCGCTCGATGCGCCAGGCGGCGATGAAATAAAGGCCCGCGGCAACGAGATACAGCGTCGTGCCCGCCAGGATCGAGACGCGCAACGCCTCACCACCGTATTCACGAGTCAGGGCGTCCGAGAGCGCGCCGATGCCCAGCGTGCCCAGCCCGAGGCCGAGCAGGTTGTTGATGAACATGAACACGGCAGAGGCGGTCGCCCGCATCTCCACCGGCACGAGCTGCTGGATGGCAGCGAGCACTGGGCCGAACCACACCACGCCGAGCGCATTCGGCAGCACCAGCATGGCCACGCAGAGCATCAGGGAATCGGACCCGATCGCCAGCGCATAGCAGGGCATCGCGGCCAGGAACGCTGCGCCGGGCACGATCGCGTAGAACCGCCGGTTCGCGGCTCCAAGCCGGTCCGCCAGCCAGCCGCCCGCCCAGAGCCCCACGATCCCGCCGACCAGCAGCCCGCCCGCGTAGTAGAGCGAGGCGTCGAGCAGCGACACGCCAAAGCTGCGGATGAAGAACGAGGGCAGCCAGAAGAACATGCCATAGCCGATCGTCGAGGCCGTCGCCGCGCCGAACGCCATGTACCAGAACGACGGGCGCGCCGAGAGGGTGCGCAGCACGTCGCGGAAGGCCGGGTGCCGGATCGACTCGCGGGGCGGGTCGAACCTGCCTCGCTCGGGCTCGCGGATCGTCAGTGCGACCACGGGCGCAAGCAGCACGCCCGCCAGCCCCACCACTATGAACGCGGCGCGCCAGTCCAGCACCGACGCCACCCAGCCACCCAGTGCAATGCCCAACGCACCCCCGATGGGGATACCAAACGAGTAGGCCGCAAGCGCCCGCCCCCGCAACCGTGGCGGGAAGTAGTCCGAGATCAGCGAATACGCCGGCGCGACGCCGCCGCCCTCGCCGATGCCCACGCCAATCCTGGCCAGCAGCAGCTGCACGAAGTTCTGCGCGAGGCCGCAGACGGCGGTCATCGCGCTCCACGCCACGAGCGCGACCGTGATGATCGCCTTGCGGTTCGCACGATCCGCCAGCCATGCAATCGGGATACCCACGACCGAGTAGAGGACCGCGAACGCGAGCCCGCCCATCAACCCAAGCTGGGTGTCGGTCAGCCCGAGGTCGGCCTTGATCGGGATCGCCAGGATCCCGACGATCTGCCGGTCGATGAAATTGAACACATAGACCAGCGTGAGCAGCGCCAGAACCCACGCCGCCTTTCGGGGCTCGTACTGCGACCGCTCGCGCTCGGCGGGACCGGCATCGGCCTTGTTCACAGCCACTCTTCCCGCAGTTCGAGAGCCAGGGCATTGCGGGCCGCCACGGGTGCGAACCACGCGGGCGTCTTCGGCAGTTCGAAGTCGAAGAAGTAGCGCGCCGCATGCTGCAGCCCGGCCAGCATGGCGCCCTCCTCGGGCGCGGGCGGCGGCAGCGAGGCCGAGTCGCGCCGCACGACCGCCATGGTCGCGACGTCAAGCCAGATCCACGCGATCACCGTGTGACCGAAGCCCTCGAGGTAAGGCGTGGCATTCGCCAGCACCTCGAGCGGGGCAGCGCCGGCCCAGGCCGCGCGCGTGGCCTGTTCGAGGCGATCCGCGCCCTCGCGCAACGCGTCCGCCATGCCGGCGAGCTCGCCGAAGGACGCGGCACGCATCGCTGTGTCGCGCATGCGCGCCAGCAGCAAGGCCAGTGCCCGCCCGTCATGCAGGACGACCTTGCGACCGAGCAGGTCCATGCCCTGGATGCCGTGGGTGCCCTCGTGGATCATGTTCAGGCGGTTGTCGCGCCAGTACTGCTCCACCGGGA
>CAZPAJ010000035.1:0-32731 GCA_964584625.1 uncultured Acidibacter sp. | reverse complement strand
GCCTTCCCGATCAACAAGGTCCACAAGGCGCACTACGTGCTGATGAACGTCGAGACCGACCAGAAGTCGCTCGGCGAGCTCACGGGCGCGTTCCGCTTCAGCGACGCGGTGTTGCGCCACCTGGTCGTCAAGATGGACGGTCCCGTCACCGAGCCTTCGCCGATGGCGCGGGCTGCCGAGGAAGACTCGGCCGAAGGTGTCGATCGGCCGCGCCGCCCGCGCCGCGAAGACTCGGCGGGCGACTTCGAATCGTCGGACAACGCCTGAGCGCCCCCCCAGGAGCAACCCATCATGAACAATGGCAAGCAGGGCGGCCGCTTTACCCGCCGCAAGAAGTTCTGCCGCTTTACGGCCGACAAGGTCACGCAGATCGACTACAAGGACCTCGCGACCCTGAAGGGCTACATCACCGAGACGGGCAAGATCGTGCCGAGCCGTATCACCGGCACGCGCTCGTTCTACCAGCGCCAGCTCGCCCAGGCCGTGCGCCGCGCGCGTTACCTCGCGCTGCTGCCGTACACGGACCAGCACTGAGCGCGGGCCCGGAGGACACATCATGGACGTCATTCTCCTGCAGAAAGTTGCCAATCTCGGCAACATCGGCGATCGCGTACAGGTCAAGTCAGGCTATGGCCGGAACTTCCTGTTGCCGAGTGGCAAGGCGACGCTTGCGACGCCTGCCAATGTCGAGAAGTTCGAGGCGCGCCGCGCTGAGCTCGAGCGGGTCGCCCGCGAGGAGCTTCAGGGCGCCACCGATCGTGCGCTCGCGCTCGCGGGCTTCACGCTGCGCATCGCGGCCAAGGCGGGCAACGAAGGGAAGCTGTTCGGCTCCATCGGCACGGCGGATATCGCCGAGGCCGCCACCGCGCAGGGGCACAGGCTCTCGCGTTCGGAGGTTCGCCTGCCTTCTGGCCCGATCCGGGTGGTGGGCGACCACCAGGTCACGCTGCATCTCCATACCGACGTCGACGTCGTGCTGCCGGTGACGGTGGTCGCCGAGGAGTGACCGCGGAATGAGCCGACGCGGCGGAGACCTCCTGACGCCGCCGCACTCGGTCGAGGCGGAGCAGGCCGTGCTTGGCGGCCTGCTCCTCGATCCCGCCGCCTGGGACAGCGTCGCGGACGTCCTGCGCGACACGGACTTCTACCGTCCCGACCACCGGATCATCTACGCCGCGATCGGCCAGTTGGCCGGGCATAACAGCCCCTGCGACGCGGTCACGGTCAGCGAACACCTGGAGCGGGCGGGCAAGCTGGCCGACGCCGGCGGGCTCTCCTACCTCGGCGCGCTGGCCCGTGATACGCCGTCGGCGGCCAATGTCCGCGCCTACGCGGATATCGTCCGCGAGCGCTCGCTGCTTCGGCAACTGCTGACCGCAGGGCGCGAGATCTCGGAATCGGTTTTCAACAACGAAGGCGAGACGGCCCGCGAGCTCCTCGAGGTGGCCGAGGGCAAGGTCTTCGCGATCGCCGAGCAGGGCATGCGCGGCCAGCGCGAGGGGGCGGTGTCGATCCAGACGCTGATGCCCGGCCTGATCGACCAGATCGACGAGTGGCACTCGAACCCAGGCGGGCTTCGCGGGCTTCCGACGGGCTTCGACGAGTTCGACCGCAAGACCGGCGGGCTCAGGCCGGGTGACCTGGTGATCGTCGCGGGGCGCCCCTCCATGGGCAAGACCACGTTCGCCATCAACATGGCGGAATACGCCGCGCTCAAGAGCGACGTAAAGGCCTCGGTGATCGTGTTCTCCATGGAGATGCCCGCCGAGCAGCTGATGACCCGCATGCTGGCCTCCATCGGACGGGTGAGCCTCGCGCATATCCGCAGCGGGCAGATCTCCGACGACGACTGGCCGCGGATCACCGGTGCGGCCGGGCAGCTTTCCGAGGCGCGCATCTTCATCGACGAGACCCCCGGGCTGTCGCCGACCGACCTGCGCGCGCGCGCGCGACGTGTCGCGCGGGAGCATGGACTCAGCCTCGTCGTAGTCGACTACCTCCAGCTCATGCAGGTCCCGGGCAACAAGGAGAACCGCGCGACGGAGATCTCCGAGATCTCGCGCGGCCTCAAGGCCCTCGCCAAGGAGCTGCGCGTCCCGGTCATCGCGCTGTCCCAGCTGAACCGCGGCGTCGAGCAGCGCACGGACAAGAAGCCGGTGATGTCGGACCTTCGTGAGTGCGTCACCGGCGATACGCTGGTGTGCCTGACGGACGGCTCGCGAGTGCCGATCCGCCAGCTCGTCGGGCAGCAGCCCGAGGTATGGGCGCTGGATGAACGTCGCCAGCTGGTTGCCGCCCGGGCGGATCTGGTCTGGTCCGTGGGACAGCGTTCCGTGCAGACCGTTCACCTCGCGAGCGGCCGGAGCCTGCGCGCCACTTCGGAGCACCGTGTTCTCACAGGCAGTGGCTGGAAGACTGTGGCTGAACTGACCACCGGCGATCGCATGGCGGTTGCACATCGCGTGCCCGAGCCAGCTGCCGACGAGGCTCTGCAGGAAGCCTGGCCCGATCACGCACTCGTGCTGCTCGGGCACCTCGTGGGCGACGGCAGTTATCTGTCGCATCAGCCGCTGCGTTACACCACGGCCTCGGACGCCAACAGCGCGGCCGTTGGCAGGGCCGCCGAGGCGTTCGGTTGCACGGTGCGGCGCCATGCCCGGCGCGGCAACCGGCACCAGCTCGTGATCTCCGGGAACGGCAATCGCTGGCATCCGGCCGGTGTCGGCGCGTGGCTGCGGCGGCTCGGAATTTTTGGCCAGCGCTCCCACGAGAAACACCTGCCTGCCGAGGTATTCAGGCTGCCGAACGCGCGGCTCGCGCTGCTGCTGCGGCATCTCTGGGCGACGGATGGTTCGATCAGCGTTCGGCGCGACGGCAGCAGGGGCGGCTCAAGGGTGTTCTTCAGCACCTGCAGTTCGCGGCTCGTGGATGACGTGGCGGCGTTGCTGCTCCGATTCGGCATCGTGGCGCGGCTGCGCAGCCTGTGCCGCCCCGGTTCACGTCCGCTCTACTCGGTGGATGTCAGCGGCACGGCGGATCAGTTGAGATTCCTCGATCTGGTCGGCGCTTTCGGGCCGCGCGAGGCCCCGGCGCAGGCGCTGCGTGAACGTCTGCTGACGGTAATCGCCAACCCAAACGTGGACACGTTGCCGCAGGACGTCATGACCGAGGCGCGCGCTGAGATGCGTGCGCGCGGCGTCAGCACGCGGGCGATGGCGGCGATGCGCGGCACGACCTACGGGGGCTCCAGCCACTTCCGCTTCGCGCCGTCACGCGAGACTCTCGCGGATTACGCGCGGCTTCTCGACTCGGAGGCGCTGCGCGCGCACGTGGCTGCAGAGATTTTCTGGGATCGTGTGGTGGCCGTCGATCCGCCGGCGTCGGCGCCCGAGGAAGTGTTCGACCTCACGGTTCCCGGACCGGCGAACTGGCTGGCCGACGGCATGGTGAGTCACAACTCCGGCGCGATCGAGCAGGACGCGGACATGATCCTGCTGATCTATCGCGAAGAGGTCTACGATAAGAACACGACCAAGAAGGGCATCGCGGAGATCGACCTCGCGAAGCACCGCAATGGCGAGATCGGCACCTTCATGCTGACCTTCCAGGGCCAGTACTCGCGCTTCGTCAACTACGCCCCGGACTCGTACGCCGAGGGCGTGCTGCGCTGACCCTGCCGTGACCGCCCTGACCCGAGCCTTGATCGATCGGGCCGCGCTGCGCGCCAACCTTGCGACTCTGCGGGCGGCCGCAAGCGGGTCGCGGATCATGGCGGTGGTGAAGGCGAATGCCTACGGTCACGGGCTCGTGGACGTGGCGGAGGCGCTGCAGGATGCGGACGCCTTCGCCGTCGCGCGGCTCGAGGAGGCGCTGATGCTGCGCGCCTCTGGCGTTGCGCGGCCCGTCGTGTTGCTAGAGGGCGTCTTCACCGCGACCCAGCTGGCGGCCGCTGCGGACGCGAACCTGGAACTCGTGGTGCATGACCCTGAGCAGGTGGCCCTGCTCGAGGCCTACCGCGGCCATCACCGTTTCGTGCTCTGGCTCAAGGTCAACACGGGCATGAACCGCCTGGGGTTCCGGGTCGAGCAGTGTGCCTCGATGAGGGCACGGCTCGCGGCGCTGGTGCCGGCGCCACGCGAGCTCCGGCTGATGACCCACCTCGCCAGGGCGGACGAGCCCGACTCGGGCATGACGCCCGAGCAGATCGGCCGGTTCCGCGAGCTGGTCGGGCGCCTCCATGGACCGGGCCACGCGGCAGCGGTGACCAGCATCGGCAATTCAGCCGGCATGCTTGGCTGGCCTGACGCGCGCGGCGACTGGGTGCGTCCCGGGCTCGCCCTGTACGGGGCGTCACCGCTGCGCTCACGCACGGCGGCAGAGCTGGGTCTGCTGCCGGCGATGGCGCTGGAAACCACGGTCATCGCTTTGCGCGACGTGCCGCGGGGAGAGTCCGTGGGGTATGGTGCGGGCTGGGAGGCACCGCGGGATTCGCGGGTCGCCATCCTCGCGGCGGGCTACGCCGACGGCTTGCCACGGCATTTGCCGAATGGCTCGCCGATTCGCCTCCAGAGCGGAACGGGCTTGCTGGTGGGACGCGTCTCCATGGACATGTGCGCCGTGGATGTCACGCACCTCCCTTTGGCCCGGGTCGGCGAACGCGCGACCCTGTGGGGCCCCGGGTCACCCGTAGAGGACGTGGCCGAGCGCGCCGGGACGATCGCCTACGAGTTGCTCTGCGGCGTCGCGCCGCGCGTCGGGCGCGAATTGCGCGGCTGATCAGTCGAGAAAGAAGCTCATCTTCACGCCGGCGAGCTGGATGACGTCGTTGTCGTCGAGCCGTTGGGCCTGGCCGCCAATCGCGCGGCCGTTGACGAGCGGGAAGTCGCCCTCGCGGGCGCTCTCGACGTGCACGATGTAGTAGCCGTTCGATCGCCGGGTGATGGCGGCCACCTGGATGCCCGGCCGACCGAGCGTGGTCAGGGTCTTGGTGAGCCCGAGCTCGCGACCCGCGAACTGCCCGGACAGCACCTGCAGGCGTGCAGGCTTCACCACGGGCTGGAGGTCGGGTGACGGTGGCGCGCGCAGCGGCGAGGGCGCCGCCGAAGCCGGCGCGCCGGCCGAGGGCGCTGCGCTGGGGGTGGCAGCCGCGGGGCTGCTGGCGGGCCGGGACGCCGCTGCACCGACCATGGCGGCCATGCCGGCGACCCGGGCTTCCGCGCGGCGCACGGCGTCCAGCGGGCGGGCCGATGGCTGGATGACCATCGTCTTCTCGAACTCGTCCTGCTGGTCGTCCTCCTCGATGAAGCGCAGCTGGTGATGGCCGACGGTGATGATGTCGCCATGCTGCAGCGCGTGCTTCTTGATCAGCTTCCCATTGACGTAGGTGCCATTGGTGCTGTTCAGGTCCTCGAGGAACGAGTCGTTGAGGATATTGATGATCAGGGAGTGGTGACCACTGACCGCTGGATTGTCGATGCGGATGTCGTTGTCCGGGAGGCGGCCGATGGTGTACCGCTCCTTGTTCATCGTGTATTCGGCCATGGTCTGGCCGTCGAGGCTGAGAATCAGTCTGGCCATTCGCCCGTCCTGTGCCGGCTTCAGCTGAACCAGCGGCGGACTTTCTCCTTCAGGCTGCGGCGGGCGGCGAAGTTGTCGACTACCCTGGCCAGCAGCACGGAGATGTTGTCCTTTCCGCCGTTGTCGTTCGCCAGCTGGATCAACTGCTTGGCGACCGTTCCGAGGTTATCACCAAAGGTGGTTATCGTTAAATGGATGTCCGGGTCCTCGACCATGTCCGAGAGGCCGTCGGAGCACAGGAGGTACTGGTCGCCGCGCTTGACGTCCTGCTCCATGACCTCGACTTCCACGCTGGCCTCGACCCCCAGTGCGCGGGTGACGTAGTTCTTGTTGGATGCGCGCTGGGCTTCCGATGGCGAGTAGAAGCCTCGGTCGACCAGTTCGCGCAGCAACGAGTGATCTGCGGTGACCTGCTCGAGCTTGCCGCCGCGTACCCGGTAGAGCCGCGAGTCACCGACGTGGGCAACGGTTACCCGGTTGTCGTGGAAGAGCGCGGTAACCACCGTAGTGCCCATCCCCTCGCACTGCGGCTGGCTTCGCGAGGTGTTGAAGATCAGCTTGTTGGCGCGCTGCACGGCGTCGCGCAGCACGATGCTGCGGCGCGACATTTGCGTGACGGGGTCCGTGCTGGCGAGGTCCTCGCGCTCGGCGGTTTCCCTGACCATGTTGACGATGGTGCGCACCGCAATGCCGCTGGCGACTTCGCCGGCGTTGTATCCGCCCATCCCGTCGGCGAGCACCAGCAGGCCGAGTTCGGGCTCCACGGCGATGGTGTCCTCGTTATGCTCGCGCACGCGACCGTTGTCGGTTTCTCCGACGAATACGATTTTGTTGCGTAAGCTCAAGGGACCGTCCGGCAGAGCCCGCATGGCGCGGGGATTTTCTGGGTCGCAACACTAGCACCAAGCTGGCCGGTATTTGCAGTGGGTCCGCGTGGATCCGGCGCGGTAACCGGGAGCGGGTCGCGTGCTAGCATCCGCCGCCTCACCATGGGCCGTGCCACGACAGTCTTCGTTTGCTCCGCCTGCGGCGCGGAGTCTCCCAAGTGGCAGGGTCAGTGCGCCCAGTGCGGGGAATGGAATTGCCTCGAGCGGCGCGAGCTCGCGGCGGCGCGTCCGTCGGCGTCCCGGGCCGGGGGAGCACGCCTGCATGCCGCCGTGGCGCCTGCCGCCGTGGCGCCTGCCGCACTGGCGGTGGGAGCCCCGAGCGAGCGCCAGGGGTCCGGCCTCGGCGAACTGGACCGCGTTCTGGGCGGGGGCATCGTGCGTGGCAGCGTGACCCTGCTCGGGGGCGACCCCGGCATTGGCAAGTCGACGCTGCTGCTGCAGGTGGCTGCGGCCGTCTCCGGGGCAGGTCCCGTCCTCTACGCGACGGGCGAGGAGTCGGCCGACCAGGTGGGACTGCGTGCGCAGCGGCTGGGCCTCGCGGCTGGCGAGCTCCAGGTTGCCCCGGAGGCGGACCTGGAGCAGGTGCTGCAGGCGGCCCGTGAACGCCGTGCCCGCCTGCTCGTGGTGGACTCGATCCAGACCGTATTCCTGCCCTCGGTAGCCGCCAGCGCGGGAGGCGTCTCGCAACTGCGCGAATGCGCGGCGGAGCTCGTGCGCTTCGCGAAGGCGACCGGCACCGCGGTGTTCATCGTCGGCCACGTCACGCGGGAAGGCACGATCGCCGGACCCAAGGTGCTCGAGCATCTGGTCGACACGGTGCTTTACTTCGAGAGCGATGCGGGCTCGCGCTTCCGCATCGTGCGTGCCACCAAGAACCGCTTCGGTGCCGTGAACGAGCTGGCGTTCTTCGCCATGACCGAGGGCGGCCTGCGCGAGGTGGCGAACCCGTCGGCGATATTCCTTGCCCGCCCGCAGGTGATTGCGCCGGGCAGCATCGTCACCGTGGCACGGGACGGTGGCCGACCGCTGCTCGTCGAGATCCAGGCGCTGGTCGATCCGATGCGATTCGGCAACCCTCGGCGCGTGGCCCAGGGGTTGGACGCGACCCGCCTCTCGATGCTGCTCGCCGTGCTCAACAGGCACGCGGGCGTCTCCCTGCAGGACCACGACGTGTTCGCGAACGTCGTAGGCGGGGTCAGTCTTCGCGAGACTGCGAGCGACCTGCCGCTGCTGCTGGCGCTGGCCTCCAGCCTGCGTGACCGGCCGATACCGGAGACGCTCGTTGCCTTCGGCGAGGTCGGTCTCACCGGGGAGGTCAGGCCGGTCGCCTACGGCGAGGAGAGGCTGCGGGAGGCCGCCAAGCAGGGCTTCCGGCGCGCGGTCGTGCCGCGGGACAACCTGCCCCGAAAGCCTCCCGAAGGCCTTCAGGTCCGCGGTGTCGAACGCCTTGCAGACCTGCGGGAAATGCTCAGCGGGGACTGACTCCGCTGCGCACGCGAACCGTGCGGATGGCGTTGTCGGCGATCTGCAGGATCTCCATCTGCAGGTCTCCCACCCGCACCACCGTGCCGGCCGCGGGTATCGTCTCGAGGCGCTCCAGCAGGAGGCCGTTCAGGGTCTTGGGGCCATCGGTGGGCAGCTGCCAGCCCAGCGCGCGGTTGAGCGTGCGTATCGTCGCGCCGGCATTGACCACGAGCACGCCCGGGCTCTCGCGGTGCACGATGCGGCTCGAGGCGGTGCCCGGGTCCGAGGTGAACTCGCCCACGATCTCCTCGAGGATGTCCTCCAGGGTGACGAGCCCCAGGATGTCGCCGTATTCGTCGACCACGAATGCCATTCGGCGGCGGTCGCGCTTGAAGTTCGCAAGCTGAACGGTCAGCGAGGCCCCCTCCGGGACGTAGTAGGGCTCGCGGGCCGCGGCGATGGTGCGCAACCGGTCGCGGTCGAGTTCGCCGCGCGCCAGTTCCTGCGCCACGCGCTTCATGTGGAGCAAGCCGATCATGTTCTCGATCCCGCCCTCGTAGACCGGCAGGCGGGTGTGCGGCGTCTGTCGCAGCTGGTCGAGGATCCGCTCCCAGTCCTCCTCGAGGTCGATGCCTGCGATGTCCTGGCGCGGCACCATGATGTCCTTCACCGTCACGCGCTCGAGATCGAGGATGCTCATCAGCATCTGCTGGTGGCTGCTGGGTATCATGGCGCCGGCCTCGGCGACCACGGTGCGCAGCTCCTCGCTGGACAGCATGTGCTGCTGGGTCTGGTGGTCGACGCGGATGCCGATCAGCCGAAGCGCGCCGTTAGTGACCCAGCCGATCACGGCCACGGCCGGACGCAGTACCCATTGCAGGGCCGTGTAGGCGTACGAGGCGGTGGTAGCGACGCTGCGTGGATGCAGCGCGCCGTAGGTCTTCGGGCCAACCTCGCAGAAGATCAGCATCACCAGGGTCAGTACGCCGGCGCCCGCGGCAACCCATTCGTCGCCGTAGAGGCGCACGACCAGGATCGCGACCAGCGTGGCGGCCAGGTTGTTGACCAGGTTGTTGCCGAGGAGGATCAGCCCGATGAGGCGGTCGGGCCGCTCGAGGAGCTTCTCGGCGAGGATCGCGCCGCGGTGGCCACGGTTGGCCAGCGTGCGGAGCTGGTAGCGGTTGACGCTCATCAGCGCCGTCTCGGTGCCCGAGAAGAACGCGGACAGCGCAAGGCACAGTGCGAGCAGGCCCAGCAGCAGGGCGATGTCCGGGTCCATCACCGTATAATGATCCAATGTTCGAAAACCTGAGTCAAAAACTCGCCCGGACTGTCCAGAACCTCTCCGGCAAGGGGCGGATCACCGAGGACAACGTCGCCGAGACGCTTCGCGAGGTGCGCATGGCGCTGCTCGAGGCGGACGTCGCGCTCCCGGTGGTCAAGTCCTTCATAGAGGCCGTCCGCGAGAAGGCCCTGGGCGCAGAGGTGGCCACCAGTCTCAAGCCTGGCCAGGTCTTCGTCTCGATCCTGCACCGCGAACTGGTCGCCCTGCTCGGCGGGGCGAGGGCGGGCTTCGAACTCCGCGCCCAGCCGCCTTATGTCGTATTGCTCGCTGGCCTCCAAGGTGCGGGCAAGACCACCACGGCGGCAAAGCTTGCGCGCTGGCTGGTCGGCCAGAAGAAGCGGGTGCTGCTCGTCAGCACCGACGTGCGGCGCCCGGCGGCGATCCTCCAGCTGCAAAGGCTGGCGGAGCAGGTTGGGGCGGACTTCCAGCCCTCGGAGTCGGCCGAGCGCCCTGCAGACATTGCCCGGACCGCGCTCGAGCGTGCCCGCTCCGGCGTCTACGACGTGCTGATCGTCGACACGGCTGGCCGCCTGCACGTCGACGCCGAGCTGATGGACGAGGTGCAGCAGATCGAGCTTGCGGTCGGCACGCACGAGAGGCTCTTCGTCGTCGATGCGATGGCGGGACAGGATGCGCTCAATGCCGCGCGGGCGTTCTCCGAGGCGCTGGACCTGACGGGCATCATCCTGACCAAGGCCGACGGCGACGCGCGCGGTGGTGCTGTCCTGTCCGTGCGGCAGGTGACCGGCAAGCCGATCGTTTTCGTCGGGGTGGGCGAGAAGCCTGACGCCCTGCAGCCGTTCGACCCGGAGCGGATGGCGGGGCGCATCCTCGGGATGGGCGACGTGGTCGCTCTCGTCGAGCAGGTGCAGGACAAGGTCGACGCCGCGGAGGCCGAGCGCCTCGCGCGCAAGGTCGCCGCGGGGCAGGGCTTCGATCTCTACGACCTGCGCGGCCAGCTTCAGCAGCTGCAGAAGATGGGTGGCCTTGGCGCGCTGGTGGACAAATTGCCCGCGAACATGATCAAGGGTGCCGCGCCCACGGAGCAGGGTGACCGCGAGCTTCGCCGCCAGGTGGCGATCATCAATTCCATGACGCATCGTGAGCGGCGCCGCCCCGACATCATCGACGGCTCGCGGCGCCGGCGCATTGCGGCAGGCTCGGGTACGCAGGTGCAGGACGTCAACCGGCTTCTGAAGCAGTTTGCCGAGATGCAGCGGATGATGAAGTCCATGAAAGGGGGGAAGCTGCGTCGCATGCTCGGGGCGTTCAAGGGCGGCATGCCCCCGGGTTTCCCTCGGCCCTGACCCCTTCCATCAAGTCACTGATTTCTGTAGACTCCGCGCTCTTTTTTCAGGGCCTGCGCCTCGGCGCGGGTGCGACGACCTCAGCCCGAGAGCGATATCGACCTATGGTGACGATCCGTCTGACCCGGCGTGGTGCCACGAACTCGCCGTTCTACCACGTCGTGGTGACCGACAGCCGCAAGCGCCAGGGCGGCATGAGCCTTGAGAACGTAGGGTTCTTCAACCCGATCGCCCGCAAGGGCGAGACCCGTCTCAAGCTCGACCTCGCCCGCATCGACCACTGGGTCGGGCTCGGCGCCCAGCAGTCCGAGCGCGTACGCACGCTCGTCAAGGACTATCGGAAGCAGGCTCAGGCCAACGCCTGAGCCTTGGTTGGGAAGGGGCGGCATCGTCC
The DNA here is from genome assembly GCA_964584625.1 of uncultured Acidibacter sp. Lineage (GTDB taxonomy): Bacteria > Pseudomonadota > Gammaproteobacteria > Steroidobacterales > Steroidobacteraceae > UBA964. Next base: position 21,757 of record CAZPAJ010000035.1, on the reverse strand, counting down.
GTGTCTTCCGGCTGGGTTGAAATGGGGCGCATTGGGCGCCCGAGTGGCCTGCAGGGTGCGGTACACGTCCAGTCCTGGACCGATCCGCCGACCGGGCTGCTGGATTACGGCGTCTGGTACCTGAGCGGTGCGGGACGCGAGCGGCAGCCGGTGAAGCTGCTGCGAGGTCGTGCAGCGTCCGGCGGGCTGGTGGTCCAGCTCGAGGGCTGTGCGGTCCGCGATGATGCTGAGCGGCTGGTAGGGTCGCTCGTCGAGGTGAGGCGCGAGGACCTTCCTGCGCTGCCGCCTGGCGAGCACTACCGCGATGACCTGCTGGGGTTCACCGTGCGAACCCTCGACGGCGTCGAGCTGGGCAGCATCGCGCGGTTTCTGGACATGCCGGCCAATCCGGTCATGGTGGTCGTCGGGGAACGTGAGCGCTGGCTCCCGCTGACCCGGCAGCACCTCCGGCGGATCGACCCGGTGGAGCGCGGAGTCTGGGTGGACTGGCCCGCGGACTTCTGACGCGGCAAGGTGGGAGTGGCGGGGTGGACATCGGTGTCGTCACGCTGTTCCCGGAGCTGATCCGCGGGGCGCTGGTGCATGGAGTGCTCGGCAGGGCGCTGGAGCGCGGCCTGGCGAGCGTCGATCTCGAGGACCCGCGGGTTCACGCAGGCGACGCGCATCGGACCGTCGACGACCGTCCCTACGGGGGGGGGCCTGGCATGGTCGGTGCGCCGGGGCCGTGGGCGGGCGCGATCGACGCGTTGGCGAGGCGGATGCCGGCCGGAGTGCCGCGGATCCACCTGTCGGCGCAGGGGGAACGCTTTGGGCAGCGGATCGCGGTTGAACTCGCGGCGCTGCCCGGTTTCGTGCTGGTCGCGAGCCGCTATGAGGGGCTCGACCAGCGGGTGGTCGAGTCGCGCACGGACCGCGAGCTTTCGCTCGGGGACTACGTCCTCTCGGGCGGCGAGTTTGCGGCGCTGGCCGTCATCGACGCCGTGGTGAGGTTGTTGCCGGGCGCATTGAACGATGCGCGCTCGAGCGTGGAGGAGTCGCATGCCGACGGGCTGCTCGACTGGCCGCACTACACGCGGCCTGTGGAGTGGGAAGGCCGGCAGGTGCCCGAGGTCCTGCAGGGCGGGAACCACGCCGCGATCCGGCGCTGGCGGATGAAGCAGGCGGTGGGCCGGACCTGGGACCGGCGACCGGACATGATCGTGAGTCGCGGGCTCTCCGTCGAGGAGAGCCGGCTGTTGAATGAATATCTCGCAGAGCGAGAGGTGGACAAACATGGCTAACGTGATCGCCGAAATCGAAAAGAGCCGCATGACGCGGCAGTTGCCCGAGTTCAACCCGGGCGACACCGTCGTCGTCAACGTGAAGGTCGTCGAGGGCGACCGGGAGCGCCTCCAGGCCTATGAAGGCGTGGTCATCGCCAAGAGCAACCGCGGCTTCAACTCCTCGTTCACCGTGCGCAAGATCTCGCACGGCGAGGGTGTGGAGCGCACCTTCCAGTCGTACAGCCCGACCATCGCCGACGTCTCGGTCAAGCGTCGCGGCAAGGTCCGTCGCGCCAAGCTGTACTACTTGCGCAAGCTGTCCGGCAAGGCGGCTCGTATCGAAGAGAAGGTCTGATAGCGGGCCCAGGGGCGGGCCTGCCCGGTTCGAGGGCAGGCGCTCCGGGTTTTAATCTGGTGCCGTCCAGGACGGCGGGGTGGCCCTCGTGCGAGCGTTCTTCCGGTTTGTGTTTCGCGGGTTGGACGGGCTGCGCAAGGTCCTGCACCTGCTGCTGCTGCTGATCATTTTCGGTTTCGTCGTGGGCGCGCTGCGCACGTCGATCCCCGTCATGCCCACCGATGCGGCGCTCGTCCTGCGTCCCGAGGGCGAGATCGTCGAGCAGCTGTCGGGCGATCCACTCGAGCTGGCCATTGCGGAGGCAAGGGGCCTTGGGCGCAACGAGACCTTGCTCCGCGACCTGACGGACGCCATCGCAGCCGCCGCGAAGGACGGCCGGGTGAAGGCCCTCGTGCTCGAGTTCGACGCGATGGGTGGCGCAGGCCAGCCGACCCTCGACGAACTCGCGCGCGCCGTCGACGCGTTCCGCAAGAGCGGCAAGAAGGTCATCGCCACCGCGACCGCATTCTCGCGCGACAGCTACTACGTCGCCGCCCACGCCGACGAGATCTACCTCGACCCGATGGGGCTCGTGGTCCTTGAGGGGTACGAGCGCTACAGGACGTACTACAAGGGCGCCCTCGACCGGCTGGGTGTCGACATCAACGTCTACCGGGTCGGCGCCTACAAGAGCGCGGCGGAGACCTTCATTCGCGAAGACATGTCGGCCGAGGATCGTGAGGAGAGCCGCGCGTACCTCGATGACCTCTGGGCGAGCTACCTGGCGGCCGTCGCCAAGGCCCGCGGCCTGCAGCCTGCCGCTGTCAAGGCCTACGTCGACGGCTACACGCCCGCGGTCACGTCTGCCAAGGGCGACTCGGCCCGCGTCGCGCTCGACGCCAAGCTGGTCACCGGACTGAAGACTTCGCTGGAGGTCGAGTCTCGCGTCGCCGAACTGGTGGGCGCCGACGAGGATCGCGCCTCTTACAAGGCGGTGTCCATGGGCGACTTCCTGCGAGTGGCCCGTGCGGAGGACAAGATCAGGCCGCACGCCGACGCGCGCGTGGGCGTGATCGTGGCGTCGGGCGAGATCCTGGACGGCGAGCAGCCCGCGGGCATCATCGGCGGCAACTCCACGGCCGAACTCGTGCGTGATGCGCGCCTCGACAACGACGTCAAGGCGCTGGTGCTGCGGGTCGACAGCCCGGGCGGCAGCGCGCTTGCCTCCGAGGTCATCCATCGCGAGCTCCAGGCGTTCAAGGCCACGGGCCGCCCGGTGGTGGTTTCGATGGGTGATGTGGCTGCCTCGGGGGGTTACTACATCGCCGCGCCCGCCGACGAGATCTGGGCGAGCCCCGCCACCATCACGGGCTCGATCGGGATCTTTGCCCTGTTCCCGACTGTGAACCGTGGCCTCGACAAGATCGGCGTGGGCGTCGACGGCGTCGGTACGACGCCGCTTTCGGGGGAGTTTCGCATCGACCGGCCGGTCGGTCCCGCAGCGGCTGAGCTGATCCAGTCGCTGGTCAGCCGTGGCTACGAGGACTTCCTGGGCCGTGTTTCATCGGGCCGCAACAAGACCCGCGACGAGGTGGACGCGGTGGCGCAGGGCCGCGTCTGGTCCGGGATCGACGCCAAGCAGGCGGGCCTCGTCGACCAGCTCGGCTCCTTCGACGACGCCGTGCGTAGCGCAGCACGTCTGGCAAAGCTTGCAGATGGCAAATACTCGGTCGACTACCTCGAGCCGAAGCTGTCGTGGGCCCAGGAGCTGGCGCAATCGATCAAGGTCTGGGCAGCCGGCGTCATCGTGCGTGCCGGCGACGCTCCGGGTGGGTCGCTTTCGGCCCTGCCGCTGGCGCGACAGCTGCAGCCGTTCGAGAGGGACATCGCCCGGCTTGCCCGAATGGCTGCCCCGCATCGGCTGTACTCGCACTGCTTCTGCGAAGTGCACTGAGTCGCGCCGCCAGGGGTCCAAGCCCCTGTGGCCCAGGTGGCCGCGCGTGGGGGTCTGCAAGCGTCAGTGAAGCAGGGCGGCGAGGCGCCGTCGCGAGCTGGCGAGCAGAGTTGCGTCCCCCGCCGCCAACTCGAACGCGTGCAGGAGATCCTGCCGGCCCTGGCCTGAGGCATATCGCCGATTGCGTTCGGCTGCTTCGAACAACGTCGCGACTCCCTCCGGGATCCTGCCGTGGAGCAGGTTGCGCGCGGCATGCACCCTGGCCGTCTGGATCGCATCCGTTTCATCCGGCGAACCCGCCAACCGCGCGAAATGTGCCAACGCGCGTACAGCCTTGACCTCGGGCTCGGACTGCTGGACCGGCGGCAGTCTGGAGAGCAGCGTCTCGGCACCCGTGTGGTCGCCCGACAACGCCAAGGTGCGCGCGAGCTCGATCGACAGCTCCGGGTCGTCGGGTGAGGCGTCAAGCAGTGCACGCAGCGCAGCCGCGGCTTCGGCCAGGGCTCCCGAGGCGATCAGTCGCCGCGCCTGCTCGAGCGGGGAGGTCGCGTCGTGCGGCAGGTGGGGAGCTACGAACTTCCGGACGGCCGCCAGAGGCTGGGCCCCCACGAACTCCGCCACGACCTGCCCGTTGCGGAACAGCTTGACCGCCGGGATGCTGCGGATCTGATACCGGCCCGCGACACCGGGTGCCTCGTCGGTATTGAGCTTGACTACCTTGAGCCGCCCGGCCGTCTCGGCAGCCAGGGCGTCAAGCACGGGGCCCAGCATGCGGCAAGGGCCGCACCAGGGGGCCCAGAAGTCGACCAGCACGGGCTGTTGCGACGAGGCTGCAATGACCTCGATGTCGAACTCGGATTCCGGGATGGCGAGTGGAGCTTTCATCTTGGTACAGGTGGCTTCAGCGGCTCATTGGGGCAGAATACGCGCGTTTTCAATCGATGGGGTCAGCTGCCCCGTTCTCAAGGGAGTCCCAAGCATGCACACAGTTCGCACGACCGTATTCGCCCTGCTGGGGCTGGCCGCCGCGGCCACCGCGCAGGCCGAGTGGAAGGGTAAGGGCGAACTCGGCGTAGTGCTGGCCCGGGGCAATTCCGAGACCGACACCATCAACGCCAAGCTCGAGGCGGCCCATGAAGCAGACCTCTGGAAGCACGGCTTCGGGCTGGCTGCGCTGCGTGCCACGAACGACGGCGACCGCACGGCCGAGCGCTACGGCGCCTTCTGGCAGACGGACTACAAGTTCAGCGAGCGCACCTACGCCTTTGGCGGTCTGCGCTACGAGGACGACCGGTTCAGCGGCTTCGACTACCAGGCCAGTGCCACGGCCGGTATCGGGCACAAGTTCATCGACTCTGACCGCACCAAGCTTTCAGGGCAGGCCGGTGTCGGTTACCGCCGCCTCAAGAACGCATTGACCGGGCAGACGGACGGTGACGTGATCTTTGGCGGTGAGGCGAAATTCGAACATGCGTTGACGGACACGACCAAGATCATCGACAAGCTGGTCGTCGAGGCCGGTTCGGACAACACGTTCGTCGCCAATGATCTCTCGATCGAGGTCAAGATCAATGCTGCGTTCGCGCTCTCCGCGGCGGTCGGCGTTCGCTACAACTCGGATCCTCCGCTTGGCCGGAAGAGCACCGATACGCTGACGACGGTAAACCTCGTCTATTCCTACTGAGCGCGCCCGGGTTCGCGCGCGATGCAGGTTGCCGAGCCGCGCGCGAGCTCCGCCCATTCCGAAATGGCCAAGGTGGCGATGCAGGCCTCGCCGGTCTCGAAGCTCATGGGCTCCGACGCCGGGGTCAGCCACCCGACAAGATCGCTGATGCCCGGATTGTGCCCAACCACGATCAGGGTTTGCGACGCGCCGCCTGCGCGCCGAACCACTTCGGTCAGCGTGTCCACGCCGGCCAGATAGAGTTCGTCCTCAACAGTCAGGGCGTCACGCGGCGCGCCCATGGCCTCGACGATCCACTGCGCCGTCTCCAGGGTGCGCCGCGCAGGACTCACTATCACGCGCGGGGCAACCAGTGCGTGCGAACGCAGCCTGCTGCCGATCGAGAACGCCTCGGCCTGGCCGCGCGGGTCCAGCCGCCGCTCGAAGTCGGGAAGCCTCGGGTCGTTGCCTTCCGCGCGGCCATGCCTCACCAGCACCAGGGTCCTTGCGCATCCTTGCGTCATGCTTCGAGGACCTCGATCCGGCCGTCGTTGCGCCGCACCTCGAAGCGACGCAGCGGCTCGTAGGCCGGGGGGCAGAGCGGTGAGCCGGTCGCGAGGCAGAACCTCGCGCCATGCCGAGGGCAGACGACAACCCCTGTGCCCGTAGTGGGGTCGCGTTCCACCTCGCCGCCGGCCAGGGATTGCCCGTCATGGGTACAACGGTCCTCGAAGGCGTAGAGTTCGTCGCCCAGCCGGACGACCGCCACCCAGATGCCGCCCACGTCGGCCTCGATGCGCCCATCCGCCGCGAGTTCGCCCACGGCACCCACGTCCAGCCAGCGTCCCGTCACCACCTGGCGTCTCCTACATCATTCCCGTCTGCAGTCGCGCGGCCTCGGACATCATCGACTGGTTCCATGGCGGGTCGAAGACGAGTTCCACGTCTGCCTTCGCGACGGTCGGGATGAGCTCGATCTTGTCGCGGACGTCGGCGACGAGGACCTCGCCCATGCCACAGCCGGGCGCCGTCAGGGTCATGCGCACCGACACGTTGCGAGTGCCGTCGGGATTTGGCGCAACCTCGCATTCGTAGACCAGCCCGAGTTCGACGATGTTGATGGGGATCTCTGGGTCGTAGCAGTTGCGCATCTGTTCCCATGCGAGCTGCCGGACATCGTCCTCGGTCGCCTCGGGTGGCAGGTGCGGTGGCGTGACCGCCTCCTTGCCGATCGCGTCGGCATCCTCGCCAGACAGCCTGAACAGGTTGCCCTCGACGTAGAGCGTGAAGCTGCCGCCCAGCGCCTGGGTAATGAACCCGGTCTGGCCCGCCTTGAGGGTCACTTCCTGGCCGGCGGGGACGATGACTGCCTTGACGTCGCGGCGTACCTCGAAGGCCTCGTTCTCGTGGTTGCGCATGGCGTGCCCTGGGCGTTACTCGGTTGAGACGGTGCCGTCGCCACGCGCCAGCGCGGCGTCCAGCGTGTGCCAGCAGAGGCTCGCGCATTTCACGCGAGCCGGGAATTCCCGCACGCCCGCCAGGGCCGCCAGCTTGCCGAGGCCGGCTGCCGGAGGCGAATCAGGCGCGGCGGTAAGCGTGCCGTGGACGCGGTCGTGGAGCGAACGCACGGCGGCGGTGTCGAGTCCCTTGACCGCCTCGGTCATCAGCGACGCGGAAGCCGTGGAGATCGCGCAACCCTTGCCCTCGAAGCGGATGTCGGCGATCCGATCGCCGTCCATGCGCACCGTGACCGTGAGCCGGTCCCCGCACAGCGGGTTGCTGCCGTCGGCGGAGGTGTCGCAGGGCTCGAGCCGACCGAAGTTCCGCGGCTGCCGGTTGTGGTCGAGGATCACGTCGCGGTAGAGGTCCTTGAGGTCCATCAGCCGAATACCTCACGTGCGCGGCCGAGTGCCGCGATCAGCTGGTCGATGTCCTCGTCGTCGGTGTAGCAGCCAAAGGAGGCGCGCGCCGTGGCGGGAACGTCGAAGAAATCCATCACGGGCATTGCGCAGTGATGACCCGCCCGCACCGCCACGCCCTCGGCGTCGAGGATCGTGCCGAGGTCGTGGGGATGAACCCCGTCGAGGGTGAAAGACACGACACCGCCCTTGTGTTCCGCCTCGCCCAGGATCCGCAGCCCCGGAACGGCGCGCAGGGCGGCCGTGGCGCGCACGAGCAGGCGCTGCTCGTGCGCGTGCACGGCCTCGATGCCCAGCCCCTCGAGGTAGTCGATCGCGGCGGCGAGTCCCACGGCTCCCGAGATGTGGGGCGTGCCGGCCTCGAAGCGGGCGGGGGGCTCCGCGTAGGTCGTGCCCGTGAACGAGACCGTGCGGATCATGTCACCGCCGCCCTGCCATGGGGGCATGGCGCGCAACACCGCCTCGCGACCCCAGAGGACCCCGATACCGGTGGGGCCGTACAGCTTGTGCGCGGAGAAAGCATAGAAGTCGCAGCCCAGGGCTTGCACGTCGACGCGCTGGTGGGACACGGCCTGTGCGCCGTCGACGAGCGTGAGGGCACCGACCGCGTTCGCCGCATCCACCAGTTCACGCACCGGCAGGACGGTGCCCAGCGAGTTGGAGATGTGGGTGAAGGCCGCGAGTCGGGTGCGTGGGGAGAGCAGGGCGCGAAACGCCGCGATGTCGAGCTCGCCGCGCCGATCGATGGGCGCGACGCGCAGCACCGCGCCCGTGCGCTCGCACAGCATCTGCCAGGGCACGATGTTGGCATGGTGCTCCATCCATGTGATCAGGATCTCGTCGCCGGGTGCAAGTGCGCGCCCCCACGACTGTGCGACCAGGTTGATCGACTCGGTGGTGCCGCGCGTGAAGATCACCTCGCGCTCGCTCCGGGCGTTGAGGAACCGGCGTACGCGGTCCCTGGCAGCCTCGAACGCGTCGGTGGCCTTCTGGCTCAGCTGGTAGACCCCCCGGTGCACGTTGGCGTGGCTGGTCCGCTCGTAGTGGTCCACCGCCTCGATGACCGCCAGCGGGCGCTGTGCGGAGGCCGCGGTATCGAGGAACGCAAGGCGCTTGCCCCGGACCGTGGTGGAAAGCACGGGGAAATCGCGCCGGACCCTGGCGACGTCGTAGGTGTCGTTCACGCGATCAACTCCGCGACCACGGCGTCCCCGAGCACGCCGGCCAGCCCACGCTCGACCTCGGCACGCAGGTCCGCCGGCTCCAACCGCGAGACGACGTCCTCGATGAATGCCCACTTCAGCAAGGCGGCAGCCGTGACGGGGTCGAGGCCGCGCGACAGCAGGTAGAACCGCATGGCCTCATCGAGCTTGCCCACCGTCGCCCCGTGCGTGGCGCGCACGGCATCGGTGTGGATCTCCAGCTGGGGCCTCAGGTTGGCCTCGGCGTCCGTGCCATCGGTAATGCACTTCAGCGACTGCGCCGAGTCGGTGCCAGGCGCGCCGGAGTGCACCACCATGTGGCCGTTGAAGGATACCCGTCCGCGTCCGCTGGCGACGCCGCGGAACATCTGTTCCGTGCGTGCACCGGGGGCGTCGTGGTCCACGCGGACCGCGGCATCGTGGGCCTGGCTGCCGGCAGCCAGCGCTGCCGCATGCCAACGCAGGGTCGCGTCGCGCCCCGCGTGACGCGCGATCGCGGTTGAACGCAGCGTCGCGGCTCCCGTCGCCACCGAGAGCAGCGAGAGGTCGGCGCCTTCGCCGAGCGACAGCTCGAGCGTCTCGACGTGGTGGGCGCGCGCAGCCAGCGACTGCAGCCGCGTGAGCGTCACTCGCGCACCGTCGCACACGTCGACGAGCACCCGGGCATTGCTGAAGCTGCCGTCCAGCCCACCTGCGTGACGCTCGACGAGTGCGAGGCGGGAACCCGGCCCCCCCCGCGCGCGCAGCACCGGGTAGCTGGCGTGCCGCGATGATGCGGCGATGGCCACGAACACGACCTCGAGCGCGAGCTCGCTGTCGCGCGGCACGTCCACGTGGAGTTCCTCGATCGCCATCGCGTGGTTGATGGCCGCAAAGCGGAGGTCGACGGCCGGCACGACACTGGGCGGGGGGATCAGCGCGCCGCCGGCCGCCACGGTGGCGGCCACCGGGCCTGGCACCGCAGCGACCGGTGCCGCGGCTGCGCGCGACGTGCCAGAACCGACGACGGCAACTCCCTCAGGCAGCGCCGGCACCGACAGCCCAGGGGCGAAGCGTCCGTCCACGAACACCACCCGCGCGACGCCGGGCAGGGGTGGCGGAAGCAGTTCGCGCGCGGCGTCGATGGCTTCGGCGTCCAGGACGCCTGGGGGGCGAAAACGCACACGCTCGAGCGCTCGAAGACTGGCGTACTTCCAGTTCTCGTCGCGGGTCGACGGCAAGCCCGGCCCCAGGGCCTCGTCGATGCGCCGAAGCCGCGCGGGGTCGGCGTCGCCGGCCTCGAGGTATTCCGAGCGAACGCGGAGTGAAAGCGGGCTACTCGTCACGCCGCCTCCGTGAGCAGCCAGTCGTAGCCGCGGCTTTCGAGCTCGCGCGCGAGCTCGGCACCACCGCTGCGCAGGATTCGGCCACGCGCGAGGACGTGCACGCGGTCTGGCACGATGTGATTGAGCAGGCGCTGGTAGTGGGTGACGAGCACGATCGAGCGCTCGGGCGAGCGGAGGGTGTTCACGCCCGCGGAGACGACCTTGAGGGCGTCGATGTCGAGACCGGAATCCGTTTCATCGAGGAGCGCCAGCGCAGGCTCCAGCACCAGCATCTGCAGGATCTCGTTGCGCTTCTTCTCGCCACCCGAGAAACCCTCGTTGACGCCCCGTGAAAGAAACGCCTCATCCATCTGCATCAGCTTCATCTTGTCGCGGACCAGCTGGAGGAACTCGAAAGCGTCGACTTCCGGCAGCCCCCGCTCACGGCGCGCGGCGTTGAGCGCTGCCTTGAGGAGGTAGGTGTTGTTGACTCCAGGGATCTCCACAGGGTACTGGAAGCCCAGGAACAGCCCGGCGCGCGCGCGCTCCTCCGGCGCCAAGGCCAGCAGGTCGCGACCGCGGAACGTGACGCTCCCGGACGTGACCTCGTAGCCGGGGCGGCCGGCCAGCACGTAGGACAGCGTGCTCTTGCCTGAGCCATTGGGGCCCATGATCGCGTGGACCTCTCCGGCAGGCACGTCGAGCGTGAGCCCGTCGAGCACCTTGCGGCCCGCGACATTGGCACTGAGATTCCTGATTTCGAGCATGATGTTGTGGTCTCCTTCGCGGCGCGCCGGCTTCAGCCGACCGCGCCTTCCAAGCTTACGGCCAGCAGGTTCTGCGCCTCCACGGCGAACTCCATGGGCAGCTCCTTGAATACGCTCTTGCAGAAGCCGCTGACGATCATGTTGATGGCGTCCTCCTCGGAGATGCCGCGCTGCAGGCAGTAGAAGAGCTGGTCTTCGCTGATGCGCGACGTAGAGGCCTCGTGCTCGACCGTGGCGTCGGGGTTTCGCACCTCGACATAGGGGAAAGTATGGGCGCCGCAGCGGCTGCCCATCAGCAGCGAATCGCATTGGGTGAAGTTCCGGGCTCCGCGCGCCGTCGGCAGGATCTTCACCAGCCCCCGGTAGGTGTTCTGCCCGCGGCCCGCCGAGATGCCCTTCGAGACGATCGTGCTGCGTGTATTCGGCCCGACATGGATCATCTTCGTACCCGTGTCGGCCTGCTGGCAGTTCGCTGCGGTCGCGACCGAGTAGAATTCGCCCACCGAGTTCTCGCCCCTGAGCACGCAGCTCGGGTACTTCCAGGTGATCGCCGATCCGGTCTCGACCTGTGTCCACGAGATCCGTGAGTTGCGGCCGCGGCACTCGCCACGCTTGGTGACGAAGTTGTAGATGCCGCCCACGCCATCGGCATCGCCCGGGTACCAGTTCTGCACCGTGGAGTACTTGATCTGGGCGTCGTCCTCCGCCACCAGCTCGACGACGGCGGCGTGCAGCTGGTTCTCGTCCCTCATCGGAGCCGTGCAGCCCTCGAGGTAGCTCACGTGGCTGCCCGAGTCCGCGATGATCAGCGTACGCTCGAACTGGCCGGTCTTGGCCGCGTTGATGCGGAAGTACGTCGAGAGCTCCATCGGGCAGCGCACGCCCTTGGGCACGTAGACGAACGAGCCGTCGGAGAACACCGCCGAGTTGAGACAGGCGTAGAAGTTGTCCGCGAACGGCACGACGGAGCCGAGGTACCGTTCGAGCAGCTCAGGGTGGCGCTGCACGGCCTCCGAGAAGGGGCAGAAGATCACGCCGGCCTTCTCCAGCCGGTCCTTGAAGGTCGTCGCGACCGAAACGCTGTCGAACACCGCGTCGACCGCGACCCCGGCGAGGCGGGCACGCTCGTGCAGCGGCACGCCGAGTTTCTCGTAGGTCTCGAGAAGCTTCGGGTCGACCTCGTCGAGGCTCTTGGGCCCGTCGGTCTTGGCCTTGGGCGCCGAATAATAGGAGATCGCCTGGTAATCCGTCTGATGCCGGCGGACGTGCGCCCATTGGGGCTCCGGCATGGTCAGCCAGTGGCGAAAGGCCTTGAGCCGCCATTCAGTCAGGAACGCGGGCTCGCGCTTGATCCTCGAGATCGCGCGCACGACGTCCTCGTCGAGGCCGGGTGGCAGGCTCTCGGACTCGATGTCCGTGACGAACCCGTGCTTGTAGCTGCGGCCAAGCAGGTCCTGGATCTGGTTTGCGTCGTTCATGGTTCCGTCAATCGATCAGCGAGGGGGCGGCACGGTGGAGCGGGACCCGAGTCTGCGCTCGAGCGGTGGCAACCGAAGGGACGAGCCGTCGAGTCCGGCCAGTTGCGCCAGGCTGACCTCGTAGAGCGAGCGGCGGATCGCCAGGTTCACGCGCTGCCAGGCGCGACCGACCCGGCAGGTGGCTTCGATCTCGCATTGGCCCTCGCCGGCCGCGCAGTCCGTGACAGCCACCGGGCCCTCGAGCGCGTCGAGTATCGAGGCGGCACTGATTGCATCAGCCGGGCGGGCGAGCTCGTAGCCCCCGTGGAGACCCCGCGTGGAGCGCACGAATCCCGCACGCTGCAACTGCTTGAGGACCTTGCTGACCGATGCGGGGCCGATATGGGTCCTGGCCGCGAGTGCCGCGGTGCTGTGCCGGGCGGCCGGGTCCTCCGCCAGGGCAGCGAGGATCACCGTGGCGTAGTCGGTCATCTTGCTGATGCGGATCATGGGCGGCGGGCCTCTGCTGGAATCGGTACCATTTTAGTCCACATTGGCGACCTGCGCCACGGGACGGACACTCGCGTTAAACTTCTGCGCCCTCAAGGCGTCCAAGGTTCCATGGCACCCGATCCCGCTTCAGCATCGCCTCACCCGGTGGTCGATCCCGTGGTCCGCGTATCCGGCGTTCACTACGGCGTGGGGTCGCGCAGCATCTTCCGCGGGCTGGATCTCGAGCTGGCGCGCGGCAAGGTGACGGCGGTCATGGGCCCGAGTGGCACGGGAAAGACCACGCTGCTCCGGTTGATCACGGGCCAGATCGTCCCCACCGCGGGCCGTATCGATGTCCTGGGCTCCACCCTGGACGGGTTGCCGCAGCCGAAGCTTTTCGCGCTCCGACGGCGAATGGGCATGCTGTTCCAGAACGGCGCCCTGCTGACCGACCTGTCGGTCTTCGAGAACGTGGCGTTTCCGCTCCGTGAGCACACGCGGTTGCCCGAGTCGCTGATCCGTCAGCTGGTGCTCACCAAGCTGCACGCGGTCGGGCTGCGCGGTGCGGCGTTCCTGATGCCCGCCGAGCTCTCCGGCGGAATGGCACGGCGTGTTGCGCTGGCGCGCGCGATCGTGATGGACCCCGAGCTCCTCATCTACGACGAGCCGTTCGTCGGTCTCGATCCGATCTCGATGGGGGTGATCGTCCGCCTGATCCGCCAGCTCAACGAAACCCTTGGCATCACCAGTGTCGTGGTGTCGCACGATGTCGACGAGCTCGCGCTGATCGCCCACCAAAGCTACCTCATCTCCGAGGGTCGGGTGGTTGCCTCGGGCACGCCGGCTGAGCTCAGGGAGAGCGGCCTCGGGGTCGTGAGGCAGTTCATGTCAGGGCAGCCTGACGGTCCCGTGCCCTTCCATTACCCCGCGCCAGACTACTTCCCGCAGCTGCTTGGCCGGGGTGAGTCATGAGCACGCTCGTCGGGACCCTGTTGGAGCCTGTCCGGCGCGTCGGCGCCGTTGGGGTGTTCTTCCTCCAGCTCGCTCGCCAGGCTGGGCCCGCGCTCGCCCGCCCCCGGCTCGTGGTCCATCAGGTGTACAACGCCGGTGCGCGCTCGCTGATCATCATCATGCTGTGCGGGCTCTTCGTCGGCATGGTGCTCGGCCTGCAGGGTTTCGACCTGCTGCAGCGCTTTGGCTCGGAGGACGCGCTGGGCGTGGCCGCAGCGCTGGGCCTGCTCAAGGAGCTCGGCCCCGTGGTGACGGCGCTCCTGTTCGCGGGCCGGGCAGGCACGGCGCTGACGTCGGAGATCGGCCTGATGCGCGCCACGGACCAGCTCACCGCGATGTCCATGATGGCCGTCGACCCGCTGCGCCGCGTGGTCGCCCCGCGGTTTCTCGGCGGCATCATCGCGATGCCGTTGCTGGTCGCGGTCTTCAACGTCGTCGGGCTGTTCGGGGCGCAGCTCGTGGGTGTGCAGCTGATGGGCGTCGACCCCGGTGCGTTCTGGTCGCAGATGCAGGCCGCGGTGGAGCTCGATGACGTGGCCGAGGGCATCATCAAGAGCGTCGCGTTCGGCGTCGCGTGCAGCCTGGTGGCCGTCTACGAGGGCTACCACGCGGCACCGACCGCCGAGGGCGTCGGGCTTGCGACGACGCGGACCGTGGTGACGTCCTCGGTGCTCACGCTGCTGCTTGACTACATGCTGACCGCCGCCTTCCTCGGCAACTAGGAGTATCCATGCGACCCAATCGTGCGCTCGAGATCGGCACCGGGCTGTTCGTCCTGCTGGGCTTCGCCGCGCTGTTCTTCCTGACCACCCAGCTTCCCGGCAGCGGCCTGCAATGGGGCGCTCCCGAGGGATATCGGGTTACGGCGAAATTCGACAACGTGGGCGACCTGAAGACCGGGTCTCCGGTCAGCATGGCGGGTGTGAGAATCGGTCGCGTCGAGACCGTGGAGTTCGATCCCTCGGACTTTCGCGCCCTGGTGACCCTGCAGATCGAGCCGCGCTACGACCGGATCCCGGAGGACAGCGACGCCAGCATCCAGACCCAGGGTTTGCTGGGCGGCAAGTACGTGGGGATCGGCCCGGGGGGCTCGGACACCTACCTCGTCGATGGGGGCCGCATCGAGTTCACGCAGTCGGCGATCGTGCTGGAGTCGCTGGTCAACAAGTTCTTCGCCAATTTCGCCAGCAAGGACAAGGACGCGTCGCCCGCGTCCGGCAACACGGAGTAGACGAGATGACCCACCTCAGAGGACCGAGGTCGAGTGCCCGGTGCGCTGTCGCTGTCGTGCTGTTTGCGAGCATGTCGTGGTCCGCGCCGCCCTCCGTAGCGGCCCCGACCGCGGCCGGGACGGCTGCGCAGGTCGTCGACGCCAGCGGCCCGACGCAGCTGATCGAGTCGGCGGCGAACGCGATGCTGAAGGAACTGGATGCGCGGCGCGCGGAGTTCCGCAAGGACCCGACCAAGGTCTACGAGGTCGTGGACCGGATACTGCTGCCGTATTTCGACGTGGACTACGCTGCCCGGCTCGTGCTCGCCAGGCACTGGCGGACGGCGAACCCGGAGCAGCGCCAGCGGTTCGTCGACGCGTTCTATCGTTCCCTCCTCAACAACTACGGCGATGCGCTCGTGGAGTTCACGGGTGACCGCATCCGCGTGTTTCCCGGAACCGTGGACCCTGCAGCCACGACCGCGGTGGTGCGCACGGAGGTCAGGCGGAGCAACGGCGAGAAGATCCCGGTCAATTACTCGCTGCGCAGGGGCGAGCAGGGCTGGAAGGCCTGGGATGTCACGATCGAGGGCATCAGCTACGTCAAGAGCTTCCGCGAGGACTTCGGCTCCGAGATCGACCAGAAGGGGCTGGACGCGGTGATCCAGCGGCTCGAGAGCCGCAAGTGATGGCAGCGGAAGGACCCGTGCGGGCATCCTTCGATCGTCTCGGACCAGCCCGGTTTGCGCTGGCGGGCAGCCTGACGTTCGCGACCGCGGCGGACGTCCACGGCCGCGGGCTGGCTGCGCTGGCAACAGCCGTGGATCCCGAGATCGAGGTTGACTGTGCAGGCGTGGTCGCCACGGACAGCGCAGGGCTTGCCGTGCTGATCGACTGGAAGGGCTGGGTTACCCGCGAGGGTCGCGAGCTGAATTACCGCAACCTGCCATCTGCGTTGCTGTCCCTGGCGCGTATCAGCGAGGTGGACGGATTGCTGGACGG
The DNA here is from genome assembly GCA_964584625.1 of uncultured Acidibacter sp. Lineage (GTDB taxonomy): Bacteria > Pseudomonadota > Gammaproteobacteria > Steroidobacterales > Steroidobacteraceae > UBA964. Next base: position 6,180 of record CAZPAJ010000035.1, on the reverse strand, counting down.
CAGAGCCTAGGGCGTGGCCTGCGGCTCCGGGTCCTCCAATTCAGGATCCTCGAGCGCGGGGTCCTCGGGCGGTGGCTCCTCGGGCAGGTTGCCGTCGCGCACCAGGTACTCGCGCCGCTGCAGGTACGCACTGCGCACGAACGCATAGGGATCGCCGGTCCGTTCAAGCACGGCGTCGGCGTCGAGCAGCCTCACGCGGCGGTCGAATCGGTCGCCGAGCCATAGCCCCCAGCGCGTGCTGTCGTCCTCCAGGTAGTGGCGCGGCTCGAAGAAATCGTCGGCCAGGCCGCCGACTCCGTCGCGCAGTGTGTACGGACCGAGCACCGGGACCACCAGGTACGGTCCAGCCGGCACGCCCCACCGACCGAGCGTCTGCCCGAAATCTTCGTCGTTTCGATCCAGTCCCGACAGGGTCGCCGGGTCGAGGAGGCCACCAAGGCCGAACGTCGAGTTCAGCAGGAAGCGCCCTGTATCCGAGGCCGCTGCCCCGAGCTTGCCCTGCAGCAGGTTGTTCGCGATCGTGATCGGATACGCCGCGTTGCTGAAGAAGTTCGAGACGCCGGTCTGCGCCCATCGCGGCACGACCCGCCTGTATCCGCGTGCGACAGGACGCACGATCGCGCGATCCAGGCCGTCGTTGAACGCATAGGTGGCGCGGTTGAGCGGCTCGAGCGGGTCCTGGGGGTGCGCGGTGCGCGTGGCGGTGGTCGCGCAGCCGGAAAGCATCAGTGCCATGCCCGCAAGCATGAAAGCCCTGGCGAGTCGGGTCGGGGTCATTGCAGCATTGTATCAGCGGACTCGCGGTCCCTGCGGCGCCCGCTCTGCGCGAGCGCCTCGCGCAGTTCCCGCTCCCGGGCGGCAAAGCGCGCGCGCTGTACCGGAGTAAGGTTCGGCGAGGCGAGGGCGAGTTCCAGCTGCCGGATGGCGAGTGGCAGGTCGCCGCTGCCGATGTGGTACTCGCTCATGTAGTAGTACGCGTCCCCGGTGTCGCCTGCGCTGCTGGCCGCATAGGCCGTGAAGCGGATTTGCTCGGGTGTCGGTGGCACGTTGTTGAAGAGGTCCAGCAGCGTCGCGTGCGCGTCACGAGGCCTTCCGGCACGCAGCAGAGTCTCCGCATAGCGCACGGTGAGCGGCACGTTGCGTGGCGCCACCGCCAGGGCGCGCTCGAGGATGGCCAGCGCCTGCTCGGCGCGCCCGGCCGCCAGCAGCGCCTGGCCCAGCGCGGCATCGAGCATCGGCACTCCAGGGCGCTCGGCTGCCACCTCGATGAAGGTGCTCGCCGCCGCCTCGGACTCGCCCCCCTGCAACCGGGCGAGGGCCTGCCCGTAGCGCTGGGCCGGGCTGAGAGGGCGGGTCTCCGCCAGGGCCTCGTAGTAGGGCCGGAGGTCAGCGTCCGGCGGTGACGCCACCACTCTCACCCGTTCACGAACAAACCCGTAGGACGGTGTCTCCGGCCGGATCACCGCGGAGAGCTGGCCCGCACGGTCCCTCGACTCGGCAATCCGGTTGGCGGTGACGGGATGCGTGCGCAGGAACTCCGGAACATCGACGCTGCCCGAGAGGCCGGCGCGACGTCCCAGCGTGGCGAAGAAATCGGGCATGGCGTGCGGGTCGAAACCCGCCGCGGCGAGGAACCCGATGCCGATGCGGTCGGCTTCGTACTCGTTCGCCCGGGTGAAGTTGATGCGCTGCTGAGCCGCAGTCCCCTGGGCGATGGCGATGCCGGCCTGGACGGCGTCGCCTGAGCCGGTCGCGGCACCGATCAGGATCGACGCGAGGATCGCGGCGGCGGACGCCAGGCTCTGACGCCCCTGCGCGCGAATGGAGCGGGCGATGTGGCGCTGCGTGACGTGTGCCACCTCGTGCGCCAGCACGCTGGCGAGTTGCGCCTCGTTCGTCGTCGCGGTGAACAGGCCCTGGTTGATGCCGATGAAGCCCCCCGGCAGCGCGAAGGCGTTGATCGAGGAGTCCCTCACCAGGAAGAAGTTGAAGCGCTGGCCGCCCTCCTGCGCCTGCGCGGCGATCCTCGAGCCGAGTTGCTGGAGGTAGTCGTTGACCTCCGGGTCCTCGAGGATGAGGCCCTGGTCGCGCAGCCCCCGGACGATCATCCGGCCGATCTGGTACTCGTCGCCCAGCGTGAGCGCAAGGTCCCCGCCCGAGCCGATGTCGGGCAGGTCGTTGGGGCCGCCCGACTGCGCCGAGGCGGCGCCGGAGACCAGCAGCGAAAGGGCGGTCAGCAACAGGGCGGCGAGGCGGAGCATCACCGGTCTGACCTGCCGGCCGGGCCCGAGTTCACAGGTGCTCGGAGGCGTGGTCAGCCAGCCGGGAGCGCTCGCCGCGAACCAGCGTGACGTGGCCTGCATGCGGCCAGCCCTGGAAGCGGCTCACGACGTAGGTGAGACCCGAGGTGGTCTCGGTGAGGTAGGGGCTGTCGATCTGCGCGATGTTGCCGAGGCAGACGAACTTCGTACCCGGCCCGGCCCGCGTGACCAGCGCGCGCATCTGCTTGGGCGTGAGGTTCTGGGCCTCGTCGACGATCACGAGTCGGTTGAGGAAGGTCCGCCCGCGCATGAAGTTCATGGAGCGGATCCTGATGCGGTTGCGCAGCAAGTCGTTGGTGGCCTGGCGTCCCCAGCTGCCGCCCTCGGCGCCTTGGGTGAGGACCTCGAGGTTATCCATCAAAGCGCCCATCCAGGGCTCCATCTTTTCCTCTTCGGTCCCAGGGAGGAATCCGATGTCCTCGCCCAGCGGGATGGTGACCCGCGTCATGATGATCTCGGCGTAGCGGTTGTGCTCGAGCGTCTGCACGAGTCCCGCTGCCAGCGTAAGCAGGGTCTTGCCGGTGCCCGCCGGACCGAGGATCGAGACGAAGTCGATCTCCGGGTCCATCAGCAGGTTGAGCGCGAAGTTCTGCTCCCGATTGCGAGCGGTGACACCCCACACGCCGTGCCGCTCGCCGCGGTAGTCCTGCACGAGTTCCAGGGTTGCCGTGCCCGCCGACACCTTGCGCACCCGCGCCTCGATGCCACCGGAGCGGCTCTCGTAGACGAACTGGTTCGGCTGCCAGGACGACGCCAGGCTGCCGGAGACTTCGTAGAACGTTCGCGCGCCCTCGCGCCAGGATCGCATGCCCGCGGCCTGGCCCTCCCAGAAGTCCGCAGGCAGCTGCTCGTGGCCGCGGTACAGGACGTCCGCGTCCTCGATCGTGCGGTCGCTGAGGTAGTCCTCGGCGTGGACACCGACGACCGCGGCCTTGATACGCAGGTTGATGTCCTTCGAGACCAGCACCACGCGCGAGTCCGGGTGCAGTGCCTGCAGTGCTAGGGTCTGCGACAGTATGGCGTTGTCTGCGCCGTGGCCAGGAAGGTAGTCGGGCAGGGCGGAGGCAAGGTGGCGCGTCTGGAAGAACAGGCGGCCGCTGGCCGGCGACTTGCCGCGGGTGGCCGGCGGTGCAGGAAGAGGCAGGCCGGTGTCGATGCGGTCCTTCGTCGCGTCGTGCATCAACTCGTCGAGAAAGCGGCTGACCTGGCGCGCGTTGCGCGAAGACTCGGACTGCCCTTTCTTGTTGGCGTCGAGTTCCTCGAGGACGATCATCGGCAGGTAGATGTCGTGCTCCTCGAAGCGGAAGATGGCCGACGGATCGTGCATCAGGACGTTCGTGTCGAGCACGAAGAGCCGCCGGCTGCGCTGGGCGCGGCGCTTCCTCAAAGTGCTTTCACCGCCTCGAGGACGTCGGCCGCGTGGCCGTCGGCCTTGACCTTGCGCCACTCGCGGGCGAGCACGCCCTCGGCATCGATCAGGAAGGTGCTGCGCTCGATGCCCATGACCTTCTTGCCGTACATGTTCTTCTCGCGGATCACGTCGAAGAGCGTGCAAAGTGCCTGGTCGGCGTCCGAGAGCAGTTCGAAGTCGAGGCTCTCCTTGGCACGGAACTTGGCGTGCGAAGCGCAGGAGTCGCGCGACACGCCCAGCACCACGGCACCGGCCTTGCGGAAGGCGCCATGGAGGTCACGGAACTGCTGCGCCTCCAGGGTGCAGCCGGAGGTCATGTCCTTCGGGTAGAAAAAGAGGACGACCTTGCGGCCTCGTGCGTCGGCGAGGGACCACTTACCGCCGTCCGTGGTCGTGGCGGAAAACACCGGGACTTTCTTGCCTTGGGCGACTTTGCTCATCGGGGACCTCCACAGGCCCGCACGGCTGCCGCCGTGCGGTTCAGGACTTCACGGGCTCGAGGATGGCGTCGAGGTTCAGGGAGTCGCAGAACTCCATGAATTCCTCGCGCAGGTGGGCAAGGTGCAGCCGGCTGGGCACGTTGACAACCATCTGCACGGAGAACATCTGCGCGCCCGTGTGAGCGGCCGGATAGCTCCGCGTGGCGACTTCGGCGATGTCGATGCCGCGGCTGGAGCAGAAACCAGCGATCGCGGAGACGACGCCGCTCTGGTCGAGGCACACCGCGTCGATCGAGTACGGCAGCTGGTCGGTGCGGGCGGCGCGCGGATCGGTGCGACGCAGGTGGATGGTGAGGCCCGCCGCGTCGCCGAGCTTCTTGAGCTCCGTCTCGAGCTTGGCCAGCGAGTGCCAGTTTCCCGCCACCAGCAACACCATCGCGAACTCGGAGCCGAGACTGGCCATGCGGCTCTCGCTGATGTTGCCGCCGCAGTCGCTGATGACCTTGGTGAGTTCGTGTACGAGGCCCGTGCGATCGGTACCGATGGCCGAGACCGCAATGTGCTGTTTCATTCGGGGGAAGCCTTGCTGCGTAGCTGCGAAGTCTACCGGCTGGGCGTCGCTCGTGCGACCGGACCGCGGCGCTGTTGCACCCCTGCCGGGGTGACGCTTAACATCGCCGGTCCCGCGCGATAACCGGGTGGTTAGATGTTTTCCGGCAGCCATGTGGCCCTCGTCACCCCGATGCGTCCGGGCGGTGCGCTTGACCTCGACGCATGGTCGCGGCTCATCGACTTCCACCTCTCTGGCGGCACTGCTGGAATCGTCGTCGGAGGGACGACCGGCGAATCGCCGACCCTGACGGATCCGGAGTTGCGCGAGCTCCTCATACGCACCCTCGAGCAGGCCAAGGGCCGCCTCGTGGTCACGGCCGGGGCGGGGCTGAGCAGCACCGCGGCGACCGTCGAGCGCGCCCGCTGGCTGGGTGAACTCGGCGTCGACGCGCTGCTGGTGGTCACTCCGGCCTACAACAAGCCCACGCAGGAAGGGCTCTTCCTGCACTTCTCCGCCGTGGCCGCCGCGTCGCGCGTGCCGCTGATGCTCTACAACGTCCCCGGACGCACGGCCGTCGACCTGCTGCCGCAGACCGTGGCGCGGCTGGCGGAGTTGCCGGGCATCGTCGGCCTCAAGGAGGCCGTCGCCGACCCTGCGCGCGTGCGCGAGATCGTTGGTCTGTGTCCCGCAGGATTCGACGTGCTGTCCGGCGACGACGCCACCGCCCGGGAGTCGGTTCTCGCCGGCGCCAGAGGGGTCGTCTCGGTCACCGCCAACGTGGCACCGCGTCGCGTCGCCGATGTGATGGCCAGTGCAATGGCGGGGGATGCCGGCGCCGCCGCGCGGCTCGACGCGCCGCTCTCCGCCCTGCACGATGCGCTGTTCGTCGAGGCCAACCCGATCCCTGTCAAGTTCGTGCTCGCGGAGATGGGACTGATCGGCCCGGACCTGCGGCTGCCCATGACGCCCCTCTCGGGCCGTTTTCACGCCCGGCTTCGTGAGGCCATGGCCTCCGCCGGGCTGGTGTCCAGGCCTGCCTCCGCTGGTTGATCGAGACGAGGAACCGCCCATGTCCCCCCGCCGCCTGCTGCCCCCGCTGATGCTCGCCATGGCGACGCTCAGCGGCTGTAGTTCAATCAATCTCTTCGAGGCGCGCTGCGTCCGTCCGGAAGACTACGCGCAGGTGGTCGACAACCCGCCGCTGCAGATCCCGGCCGGGCTCCAGGGGCCGGATCCCCGGAACGCCGTGCGTGTACCCCCCCTTGACGAGCCTGAGCGCAAGCGCGGCGCGGACGAACCCTGCCTCGATGTGCCGCCCCGCTTCTCGGCTCCGAAGGAAACCCGGCCGTCAGCCTGATATCATCCGCAGGCGGCCCGGCGGACTAGCGAGTCATTGAATCGGAGAGGTGGCCGAGTGGTCGAAGGCGCTTGATTGGAAGTCAAGTAACATCGCAA
>CAZPAJ010000034.1:0-34538 GCA_964584625.1 uncultured Acidibacter sp. | reverse complement strand
AGGGCACGTAGGCCTCGGGCTGGTAGTAGTCGTAGTACGAGACGAAGTACTCGACGGCGTTGTTCGGGAAGAATTCGCGGAACTCGCCGTAGAGCTGGGCCGCCAGCGTCTTGTTGTGGGCGAGCACCAGCGTCGGCCGCTGCACGGCCTGGATCACGTTGGCGATGGTGTAGGTCTTGCCGCTGCCGGTGACGCCGAGCAGCGTCTGGTGGGCAAGGCCGTTACGCAGCCCGTCGATGAGCCCGGCGATCGCGCGCGGCTGGTCGCCAGCCGGCGAATAGTCGGACTTCAGCTCGAAGCGCGGGGCATCGACGCCGTCGGCGGGTCGGGTGACTCGGATGATCATGGTGTTCGCGTACTATAGACCGGTCCGACCGATGCAGGTTCTGCCGTGACCCAGACCGTCTCCGCACGCGTGCGCCGCGTGAAGCCCTCGCCCACCCTCGCCGCCACCGCCCGCGCCGCCCAGCTGCGCGCCGCCGGCCGCGACATCATCAGCCTGACCGCCGGAGAGCCCGACTTCGACACGCCGGCGCACGTGGCGGCCGCCGCCGAGGCCGCGATCCGGTCCGGCTTCACCCGCTACACGGACGTCGGCGGCACCCCCGAGCTCAAGGACGCGGTCGCCGCCAAGTTCGAGCGCGACAACGGCCTGCGCTACGAGCGGCCGCAGATCCTGGTCTCGACCGGCGCGAAGCAGACCTTGTTCAACCTCTGCCTGGCCGTTCTGGATCCGGGCGACGAGGTCGTGATCCCTGCGCCCTACTGGGTGTCCTACCCCGACATGGCGCTGCTGGCCGACGGCCGCCCCGTGGTGGTGCCGGCCGGCCCGGAGCAGGGCTATCGCATCACCCCCGCCCAGCTCGAGGCGGCGATCACGCCGCGCACCCGCCTGCTGCTGCTCAACTCGCCGAGCAACCCGACGGGCGCCGCCTACACCCGGGCCGAGCTCGAGGCGCTGGGCGAGGTGCTGTTGCGCCACCCGCGGGTGCTGATCGGCACCGACGACATCTACGAGAAGATCTACTGGGCGGCCGAGCCGTTCTGCTCGCTCGCCCAGGCGGTGCCGGCGCTGTACGACCGCACCGTGACCATCAACGGCCTGTCGAAGAGCCACGCCATGACAGGCTGGCGCATTGGCTACTGTGGCGGCCCGCGCGAGATCATCGCCGCGATGGCGACCATCCAGGGGCAGTCGACCTCGAACCCGTCCTCGATCTCCCAGAAGGCGGCAGTGGCCGCGCTCAACGGTCCGCAGGACTGCGTTGCGGAGATGAACGAGTCCTACCGCCGCCGTCACGATCTCTTCGTGGCCGGGCTCAACGCCCTTCCGGGCGTGCGCTGCCGCCCCGGCGACGGCACCTTCTATGCCTTCGCCGACATCACCGGCGCGATGGCCACCCGCGGCGACGCGACCGACACCGCGTTCTGCGACGCCCTGCTGGAAGACACCGGCGTCGCGGCCGTGGCCGGCTCCGGCTTCGGTGCCGACGGCCACGTGCGCTTCTCCTTCGCCACCGCCGACGCCCAACTGCGGGGTGCCCTGGAGCGCATGAGGAACTGGCTGGCGCGCCCTTGACGCCCCCCGGCGCATTCAAGAGAATGCGCCCCTCCTTTCGGAGCCCTCCCGTTCCCCGGTAGCTCAGTCGGTAGAGCGTCGGACTGTTAATCCGCAGGTCGTTGGTTCGAGTCCAACCCGGGGAGCCACCTCGATCAGTTCGTCGATAGCCCAGGGGCATGGCCTCTTGCGGCCTTTCTATCGGCGCCCGCGAACAACGGCGTTACGATCGAATCCGGGTCGACAGCCCGGGGGCCACCGATGACCGTTGCGCTCGAACCGCCACTGCCGGCTGATGCGGTGCTGGCCGCCAACCCCGGCCTGGCCGAGGATCCCCTGCTGCTCGAGATCTGGCGCCGCGTCCAGTCGATCGAGGACCCCTGCCATGAGCTCTCGGGCTACCCGCTGACGCTGGTCGATCTCGGGGTCATCAACCGCGTCGACTTCGACGCGGGCCACGTCGAGATCGGCCTCACCTACACCGAGCTCGGCTGCAGCTTTGCGCCGCGCATCCTGCAGCGCATCGAGCAGGAGATGCTCGCCGTGCCGGGCGTCGCCTCCGTCGAGGCGGTTTACGAGCCCTTCCCGCCCTGGTCGCCCGACCGGATGAGCCCGAGCGCGCAGCAGCTCTACGCCACGCGACGCGAGCAGGCACGCGCGGCCGTCGCCGCGATCCCGGTCGACTCGATCAAGTCCCGTCGCTCCACACCGCCGCAGGCCTGACCATGCACATCCCGCGCATTTCCCGCCGTTCCCTGCTTGCCGGTGCCGGCGCCTCGGTCGCCGGCGCGCTGGCCACCTCGCCTGCCGGCGCGGCTCCCGCGGAACCTGCACCAGGGGCGAAGTCGCCGACCGCCAACGCCCACTGGTCGCCCGACCTCCTGCGCAAGGCTCGCGAGGGCAACTACTTCGTCGTCGACGGCGTGGTCCACTGGGCCAACATGCTGCCCAACAACCGCCGGCTCGGGCCCGACTGGGAACGCGCGACCGACTGGGGCCACTCCTACCACGTCGCCACCTGCCCGAAGCCCTACCAGCTCACGCCCAAGCAGTACGTGCGCAACTGGAAGGTCGAGGAGTCGATGGACATCTGCCTGCTCGAGGCGCCCATCGACCTGCTGGTCTACCACTCCACGCCGCTCTACTTCGCCTTCTGGGACGGCCTCATGTCCAACGAGAAAGGCGCGAACATGAAGGGCGAGTTCCCGGATCGCACCATCTGGTATGCCGCCGTCGACATGTTCGACCCGCTGCCCGCGGTCAAGGCGAAGATCGACGAGGTGATGGCGCAGGGCGCCGACGGCCTCAAGCTGTATCCGACCCGAGTCGATCCCGAAACCGGCAGGTCGGCGGCCTGGTTCATGGACGACCCTGACAAGGCGATGCCGGTGTTCGAGTACGCGCTGTCGAAGGGCTGCCGGCACATCGCGATCCACAAGCTGCTCGAGTACACGGGCCCCGAGACGCCCGCGCTGGGGATCGCCGACATGTACAAGGTCGCGGCGGCGTTCCCGGAGATCACGTGGGACCTCGTGCACGCCGGCTGGGCACTCCTGGAACCGACGATCGACCTGATGCGCCGGCACGAGAACGTCACGGCGGTTTTCGAGGGCCCGATGTTCTGGCTGGTCTACGACATGCCCAGGTTCCACCAGATGATGGACCTGTTCATGACGCAGATGGACATCGACCGGATGATCTTCTCGTCGGCGGCGGTGCGCACGCACCCCTACTGGCAGGTGGCGGGCATGATCGACTACCAGCCGCCGCCGGGCGCCAGGTGGCGCATCACCGAGTCGCAGAAGCGCAAGATAATGGGTGAGAACGCCGCGCGCATCTACGGCATCGACATCGCGCAGCGCCGCAAGGCGATCGAGAACGACCGCTGGTCCGCCGAACTGCGCGCCAAGGGGCTGCGCGAGCCCTACGTGGTGCAGCGCGCGGAGGGCTGAGCCGCGCGCGAGGCCAGTGCGCCGCGCGAGGCCGGCGTGCCGCGCTAGGCCAGCGCACCCGTGTGCGCGAGGATCGTCGAGTCGACGGCGGCGACCAGCTGCGCGTCGCGCAGCCCGTGCGCGTAGAAGCCGTAGGCCGGGCCCTGCACGGCCCTGCCGTCGCCCGCTCGCAGCGCGCCGCTGACCAGCAGGATCTCCAGCGGATCGCCGTCGCTCTGCAGCGCTTCGCTCAGTGGTTCGCCGCGCTGCAGCCGGATCCAGGTGGCCTGCCCATTGCCCGCTGCCGCATGCCTGAGCGCCTCGGTGACGCCGGTGGCGCTGCCCACGCCCGTCGCAGCGCCCCCGGTGACCCGCCGGATCGTGGCCGGTGAGGCGGCCTCCGGCACGTCGAGCGCATAGGGTGTGGGATGCAGCGGCTCCGCGACGGGGTGTGCCACCGCCATTCCGGTGGTGCGCAGGTACAGCAGATAGCCTCCTGGCACCTGCACCGAGACCCCGTGCACCGTGCGCGGAGGAAAATGCACATAGCTTCCGGGGCCGAACCAGTCGCGTCCGTCGAAGGTGAAGCGACCGTCGAGACAGAGGAACTCCTCGTCGCCCGGGTGATACTGCGCCCTGTGCTCGATGGTGTTCCGTACGGCGGAGCGCAACAGGCTCGTCCGGGCACCGGTGTCCGGATCCAAGTTCAGCGGCTTGATCTCGATGCCCGGTACGCCAGCAGGTTGCCAGTCCACGGCATCGAGAGACTGCAGGGGGACATGCGTTCTCATGCGGCGGGAATTCTGGCACGCAGCCCCTGCCCCACCCATGCAGTCGAGGCATGGAACGAGCGCTCGACCTGATCGCGCCGGTGCGTCACGCTCCGCCCCATGGACGCTGGCGACACAGACTACGAACGCGTGGCGCGCGCCATCGAGTGGCTCGATGCGCATCGTGACCGCAACCCCGGGTTGCCTGAGATCGCCGCCGGGGTCGGGCTGCGGCCGTCCCGGTTCCTCGAGGTCTTCCGGCGCTGGGCGGGGGTGCCACCCCATCGCTTCCTGCAATACCTGCGTGCAACCCGCGCCGGCGAGGTGCTCTGGCGGGGCGAACCCCTGCTGGATGCGGCGCTGGAGGCGGGTGTGTCGGGCCCGGGTCGCCTCCACGACCTGTGCGTGCAGGTCCACGCCGCGACACCGGCGCAGAGCCGCGACGGCGGCGCCGGGCTCGCCCTGCGTTTCGGCCTGGCACCGACCCCGTTCGGAACGGCGCTCGTGGCAGCTTCGCCGTGCGGGCTGTGCGCGCTGACCTTCGATGGCGCCTCGACGGTGGACGAGGCTGCCGCCGCGTTGCGCACACGCTGGCCGCGCGCGACGCTGGCCCACGACCCTGCGTTGGCCGAGTCGACCGTTGCGCGGATTTTCTCGGCTGCACGCGAAGCGGGCTCCGCACCGCTGACGCTGCACCTGCACGGCACCCACTTCCAGCTCAAGGTCTGGGAAGCGTTGCTCGCGATCAGGCCTGGCACCATCGCGAGCTACGCGCAGGTCGCCGCCGCAATCGGCACGCCGGCTGCCACCCGTGCCGTGGGTGCCGCAGTGGGCGCCAATCCGCTGGCTTTCGTCATCCCCTGTCACCGCGTGCTGCGCAGCGACGGTGGCCTGGGCGGCTACCGCTGGGGGCTGCTGCGCAAGCGCGCGATGCTGGCCTGGGAGGCCGTTGGTGCGGGATGATGGTCCATCCGTCGGCGCCGCCGGCGCGCCACGCCACCTGGAGAATCCGCTCGTGCTTGCATACGTCTGCCTCGGCACCAACGACCTGGCCCGATCCACGGCCTTCTACGACGCGCTGCTCGAGGTGCTGGGCGCCCGCCGCGCCATGTCACAGGACCACTACGCCGCCTGGGCGACCGCCGCCGGCACCCCGATGCTGGCCTCGATCAAACCCTACGACGGCAGGCCGGCGACGGCGGGCAACGGCACGATGGTCACGCTGGCGGCGCAGTCCCGGGAGCAGGTCGATGCGGTGTACGCCAAGGCGATCGCGCTGGGCGCGCAGGACGAGGGTGCGGCTGGCCAGCGGGACGGCGGCCTCTACATTGGCTACTTCCGCGACCTCGACGGCAACAAGCTCGCGGTCGCGTTCATGGGCTGACCGGTGCCGGTGGCGTGAAGTGCGCCGGGCCGACGCGCTCGGCGCGTTCGCGATAGGCCGCCGGCAGTTCGGCCCACGAGGCCATCTTGCGGCCCGAGGCATGCCACACCAGATGACCCGGCGCGTCGCCCATCTGCATCCAGCGCAGCCAGGGCGCTACGTAGGTCGACGAGAACGTGGTCGCCACGCTGGGTCGCGTGGGGTCGTCCAGGTCGGCGACCGAGGCCATCATCGTCTGGATCTCGATCCAGGGCTGCGGCGCCCGCTCGAGGTAGCGGCTGGTGACCAGCCAGAACATGCCACCGTTCGTGTTTGCCTCCATCGCCCACGGGATCCGGTCGGCCGCGGTCAGGTCATATCCCGACGGAGTGAAGCGGCTCGGGCCACCCAGCGAGCGCAGCACGTTGGGCGCGACCTCGACGGCTGACCCGGTCACGGGATGGGTCCAGGTGTCGAGGTAAGCCCCGCTGGAGCGATCGCGAAAGAACGTGAGCGTGCTCGAGAGCGTGGTCCAGGTGTCCGGCACCACCCGGCGGACCCAGTAGATCTCGGTGCCCTCGAAATTGAACAGGTGCACCGGCGCCTGGCGCTCGCGCACGGCGTAGATGCGGCCCGTGTAGTACCAGGGTACTTCGGCATCGGCGGCGCTGGCGTGCAGGCGCATGTAGCGCTCGACGTCGGCGACGGAGATCGCGCCGGCCATCCCCGCCGTTGAACCCGCCTGCGCACGTGAGTCCGTGGGCCTCAGCGCAGCGCCGAGCGTCGCGGCACCCGCCGCCAGGGTGCCCCAGGTGAGCAGCGTGCGCCGCGAAAGACCGTCGGTCTGGATCGACATTTGGGCGAACTCCCCGGGCGCAGGAACCCGGACGCTAGAAGTGGGGCTTGTCGGTCGCGGCGTCAAAACGCGCCACGGCCTCGGTGATGATGCGCCGCGCCATCGCCGCGTCGCCCCAGCCGCTGATCTTGACCCACTTGCCGGCCTCCAGGTCCTTGTAATGCTCGAAGAAGTGGCCGATGCGCTCCAGCCAGTGCTTCGAGACCTGGCCGATGTCCTGCACGTGGCTGTAGCCGTTGAACACCTTGTCGACGGGCACGGCGAGCAGCTTTTCGTCCGAGCCCGCCTCGTCCTGCATCATCAGTACGCCGACCGGGCGGCAACGGATCACCGAGCCCGGGACGAGCGGCAGCGGCAGGATCACCAGCACGTCGGCGGGGTCTCCATCGCCGCACAGTGTGTGCGGCACATAGCCGTAGTTGCAGGGATAGCGCATCGGGGTCGACAGGATCCGGTCGACGAAGATCGCCCCGGTCGCCTTGTCCACCTCGTACTTGACGGGGTCGGCGTCCTTGGGGATCTCCACAACGACGTTGATGTCTTCCGGGACGTTGCGCCCCGTGGGCACTAGATCGAGGGCCATCGAAACTCCTGGAGTGTCAGACTTGCCGTCCCGCGTTGATCCGTGAGACGAGCAGGTGCCCGACCCACGTGGAGGGAACGAGCATCATTAGGAAGCCGGCGTGGTACCAGAGCGGAAGCGTGTCACGGTACTGCCATTGCACCGCGGCGCCGACCAGCAGCAGCAGCACACCGAGCGTGAGCGCGGCGCGCGCACCCAGGGGTCTCGCAACCCAGGAGGCCACCGCCCCTGCCAGCTCGGAGTAGACGATCGTCAGCGCCAGCAAGGCCGCGAGCATGCCGGGAGCGGGCGCGACGCCCTCGGTGAAATGCTCGGGGAATAACGCGGCCAGCACAGCATTCCCGCCCAGGAACAGGACGCTCCACAGCACGAATCCCGCGAGGCTGCCGACGATCCAGCGCATGCGTCGACCGTCAGACCGAGCGCGAGATCAGTTCCTTCATGATCTCGTTGCTTCCGCCATAGATCCGTTGCACCCGCGAGTCGGCGAACATCCGGCAGACCAGGTACTCGTTCATGTAGCCATAGCCGCCGTGCAACTGCACGCATTCATCGAGCACCTGCTGCTGCATGTCCGTGACCCACCACTTGGCCATCGACGCGGTTTCATTGTCGAGGGTGCCGTCGACGACCTCCTGGATGCAGCGGTCAACGAATACGCGGGCCACCCGGGTGATGGTCGCGATCTCCGCGAGCTTGAACCGGAGGTGCTGCATCTGGCCGATCGGCTGCCCAAACGCCTTGCGCTCCTTCACGTAGCGCGAGGTCTCGGCGAGCGCGCCTTCCATCGCGCCGACGCCGCACACCGCGATGATCGCGCGCTCGTAGGGCAGGTCCGCCATCAGCTGGTACATGCCCCGGCCCTCCTCGGGCCCCAGCAGGCAGTCGGCCGGCACGCGCACGTCCTCGAAGAACAACTCGGCCGTGTCCTGGGCCGGCATGCCCATCTTGTCGAGTACCCGCCCGACGCGATACCCCTCGAGGTTCGCGGTCTCGACCATCAGGATCGACAAGCCCCTCTTGCGCTCGTTCGGGTCCGTGCGCACGACGAGCATCAGCAGTCCGGCCTGGCCACCGTTGGTGATGAAGATCTTGGATCCATTGATACGGTAATGGTCACCTTCGCGCACGGCACGCGTGCGGATGCCCTGCAGGTCCGAGCCCGCGCCCGGCTCGGTCATCGCGATCGCGCCGATGAGTTCGCCGCTGGCCAGCCGCGGCAGCCACCGCCGCTTCTGCTCATCACTGCCGTGGTTCAGGACATAGTGCGCGCAGATGCTGTGCACGCCCTGGCCGAAGCCCGAGATGCCACGCCGCGAGAGTTCCTCGTACATGACGCATTCGTGCCGGAAGTCGCCACCTCCGCCGCCGTACTCGGCGGGGATGTCCAGGCACAGGAGCCCCATCTCGCCAACCCGCAACCAGGTCTCGCGATCCACGTGATGCTGGGCGCGCCAGCGCGGATCGTGCGGCAGCATTTCCTGCTCGATGAACCGCGATACCGTGTCGCGGAAGGTCCGAAGGTCGTCGTCGAGCCACGGCGACTGGTATTCGTTCATGGTGATGCCCGAAGGTGACGTGTGGGGCGAATGCTGCACGACCCGGAGCCAAAAAACGATAGCATTCGTCGCAGGAACACAGCGTTCGTTACCGCTCCGTGGCAATTATGAGACGGCTTCGAAGCTATCCCGGACCCCGGGCAGCCCGTGCCTCCGCGCCGGCCAAGGTCCTGGCCTTGGCACTGGTGCTGCTGCTGGGTCCGCTGGAGGCGTCGGCAGCCATCCTGGAAGGTCCCGGTGCGCGGCCGCGCACCTGCCTCGTTCTGAGCGGCGGCGGTGCCCGTGGTGCAGCGCATGTCGGAGTGCTCCGTGTCCTCGAGGAGCTGCGCGTGCCTGTCGACTGCATCGTCGGCACCAGCCTGGGCTCGATCGTGGGCGGTGCGTGGGTGGCCGGCGCGTCGCCGTCCGACATGGAGATCGCCCTGCGCACGGCGCGCTGGGACGTCGTGCTGGGTGACCAGCCCGAGCGGCCGCGGCGGTCGTGGCGCAGCAAGGAGCTCGAGCGGCTGCGGATCTTTGGTGCCGAACTCGGCATCCGCGACGGCAAGGCGGTCCTGCCGGGCGGCGCAGTGATCGGCCAGCAGCTGGAGGGGTTCCTGCGCGAGCTGCTCGGCCCTCCCGTCGAGCGGGCTTCGTTCGACGAATTGCCGATCCCGTTCCGCGCGCTGGCGACGGACATCGAGACCGGCAAGCTCGTGATCCTGTCGAGTGGCTCGCTGAACGCCGCCGTGCGCGCCAGCATGTCGGTGCCGGGCGCCTTCGCGCCGCAGGAGATCGACGGCCGGCTGCTGGTCGACGGCGGCCTGGTCCGGAACCTGGGTGTCGACGTCGCGCGCAGCCTTGGCGCGGAGCGGGTGATCGCGGTGAACCTCGGTACCCCCCTCTCGCCCCGCGACCAGGTGACGTCGCTGCTCGGCGTCACCTCGCAGATGATCAACATCCTGACCGAGCAGAACGTCCAGGCGTCCCTGGCCCAGCTGGGCCCGCAGGACGTGCTGGTCACCCCGGAGCTCGGCAGCTTCAGTGCAGCCAACTTCGCCGAGGCCTGGACCATCATCGCGGCCGGCGAGCGCGCTGCAAGGGCAGTCAAAGACCGCCTCGCCGCCTTTGCCGTCGCCGAGCCCGAATACATCGCATGGCAGGCGGCGCGCCAGGGCGCCGCCGATGGTGGCCCGGCGGTCACCATGGGCCTCGACACGAGCGGGCTGGAGTTCGTCAACGCCGCGGCGCTGCAGGCCACGTTCGACGACGTCGTGCCCGCGCAGCCCCGTATGTCTGACGTGGACCGCGCCATCGAGGCGCTCTATGCCACCGACGATTTCGAACAGGTCACCCTCCGAACGGAACCATCCCCGGCCGGCACCGCGTTCGTGCTGGTGCCCAAAGAGAAGTCCTGGGGACCCAACTACCTTCGGCTAGGCACCACCCTCTCCACGGACCTGGAGGGCCGGAGCGCGTTCACGTTCTTTGGCGACCTGCGATCGACCTGGCTGAACTCACGCGGGCTCGAGTGGCGCAATTCGGCGTCGCTCGGCGATGTCGTCGGCCTGCGCTCCGAGTTGCTGCAGCCGATCGATCTGGGGCGGCGCGGCTTCGCCGGCGTCTTCGTGGACGGCCGTCGCCGCCTTGACGATGCCTACGTGGGCCAGGAAGCGGTTGGACGTTTCCGCAACGACGTCCTCACAGCCGGAATCGAACTGCGCAGTCGTTATCGCACCGATGCCGAGTTCCGCCTGGGGCTTCGCCGCTCGTTCTACCAGGCGCGGCAGGAGACCGGCCTCCCTACGCCGAGCATCGACACCGATGCCGCCAGTCTCTATGCCCAGGCCGTGTTTGATCGACTCGATGACTGGGATTTCCCGCGCTCCGGGACGTTTGCGCGCTTCGAGTACGAGCGCGCCTTCGAGGCACTCGGGGGCGATGAGCAGTTCGACAAGGCGCTCGTCGAGGTACAGCGAGCCTTCGGGCGCGACCGGCACAGTGTTTCGGTACTCGCGCGCTACGGCACCTCGTTCGGCTCCGACCTGCCGATCTTCGAGGGCTTCGCGCTCGGCGGATTCCAGAACCTGTCCGGATACGGGGAGCGGCAGGTCATCGCAAACCAGATCGCTTTCGGCCGCGTCGTGTACGGCTACGAGATTGGTTCGGGAGGCGCCGTTGCCGGCAGACTCATTCTGGGCGGCTCGCTCGAACTCGGCCGACTTCGCGAGCGGCTGAACCTCGCCCGCCCGGTGGGTATCAGTGCGCCGGAGAAAATGAACCTGGTCACCGCCGGGTCGCTGTTCGTCGCGGCCGACACCGTCCTGGGTCCACTGTACTTCGGTGCCGGGCTCGGCGAAGGCGGCGAGCGCGCGCTCTACATCTTCTTGGGTCGCCCCTGAACGGACGCTGGGCTGCGACGGCCTGGCTTGCGATCGCCGGCGGAGACGAGTCGCTTCAGGTGAGCGCGGAACGCCTTGCCCAGCTGCGGGTGCTGCAGCGCGTAGGCCACGGTGGCCTGCAGGTAACCGAGCTTGCTGCCGCAGTCGTAGCGCGTGCCCTCGAACCGGTACGCGTAGACGGCCTCCTCGGACATCAGCCGAGCAATGCCGTCCGTCAGCTGGATCTCGCCGCCCGCGCCCCTGCCGATGCGCTCGAGGTGGTCGAACACCGCACCCGATAGCAGGTACCGGCCGACCACGGCGAGGTTGGACGGTGCCTCGGACGGCCTGGGCTTCTCGACGATGCTGCGGATGCGCTGGGTCTTGCCGCCGGTGCCGTCGACCTCGACGATGCCATATTTGTCAGTGTCGGATCGAGGCACGGTTTCGCAGCCAATCACGCTCGCCCGCTTCGCTTCGTAGACCTCGGCCATCTGCTTGAGGCAGGGCACCTCGGAAGCGATCATGTCGTCTGCCAGGTGCACGAAGAACGGCTCGTTGCCCACGGCGGGCCGGGCGCAGAGCACGGCGTGTCCGAGTCCCAGCGGTGCGGGCTGGCGGATGTAGATGCAGGTGGCATACGACGGCAGCACGCTGCGCAGCTGCCGCACGAGGTCTGACTTTCCCTGGGATTCGAGCAGCTTCTCGAGCTCCTGGTCGGAGTCGAAGTGGTCTTCGATCGCCCGCTTCGAGGCCCCGGTGATGAATACCAGCCGGCGCGCGCCTGCAGCGAGGGCTTCCTCGACCGCGTACTGGATCAGCGGCTTGTCGACGACGGGCAGCATTTCCTTGGGGCTGGCCTTGGTGGCCGGCAGGAACCGGGTACCCCGGCCCGCCACGGGAAACACTGCTGTCTCGATCGCGCCACGCTTGACCATGACTCTGCCTCGATGCTGCCGCAAAGAGGCTGAATCATACGCCACTCCCCTTCTCGCCAAGGCTGGCCGGCTGGCACTGCTTCACAGAATCACCGGACACGCCCTTGGGGCTGCTGGGGCGCAGCGCCGGGTGCCGGGCCCACCCTGCCGATCCGGAGGTTTGCGCGGTTCAGTTCAATCACGCGCGGACCGACGCCCTTGACCAGCGCGAGTTCGTCGATGCTGCGGAACGGGCCGTTCCGGCGCCGGTATTCGATGATCGCGCGCGCCCGCACTTCGCCGATGCCCTTGAGTTCCCTCGCCAACGTCGCGGCATCGGCCGAGTTCAGGTCGACCGGACCCGCGACAGCCACGTGCGGGATCAGGGAGAACAGCAAGAACAGCAGGACTGTCTGGATGTGATTCACGAGGCACCCCGGTTGAAGAAGCGCGGCCCGATGCCGCACGCGCACACCGTAACCGCGGCCTGCTCCAAGGCGGAGCCCGAAATCTCGTGCATCGATGTTGAAAGGCGCCCTGCCGGACGCCGGGGCTCAGTCGCGGATCGGCTTGCCCACGCCCTCGTTGACCCGCTCGCGCAGGTCCTTGCCGGGCTTGAAGTGAGGCACGTACTTGCCCGCGAGGGCCACCGCCTCGCCCGTCTTGGGATTGCGGCCTTGCCGCGGCGGGCGGAAATGCAGGGAGAAACTGCCGAACCCGCGGATCTCGATCCGGTCACCCGTGGCCAGGGCGTCGCTCATGATCTCGAGCATCTGCTTGAGGGCGAGCTCGACGTCCTTGGACGGAAGGTGCTTCTGCTTCGCCGTGATGATCTCGATCAGTTCCGACTTCGTCATGCGTCGCCCCGTGACGGTCGTCGGGACTGGCGCCCGGCGCATCCCCCCGGGCGCCCGCCCCTGTCAGCGCACCGCGCGCCCCTGGCGCGCGCCTTCGGTCAGCTCCGATCGCGATCGCTGGCCCCGATCTGGGCCTTGAGCAGCTCGCCGAGGCTGGTTCCTGCCGTGCCGCTCTGCTCCGAACGGTAGCTCTGCACGGCCTCCGCTTCCTCATGGGCTTCCTTGGCCTTGATGGACAGCGAGATGGTGCGGGTCTTGCGGTCGACACCCATGAACTTGGCGTCGATTTCCTCGCCGACCTTGAGGAACTGGCGGGCGTCCTCGACGCGATCCCGCCCGAGCTCGGAGGCACGGAGCTGGCCCTCGATGCCGTTGCCAAGGTCGATCACCGCGCCGCGAGCATCCACTTCCTTGACGACGCCGCGGACGATGCTGCCCTTGGGGTTGTCGGCGATGTAGCCCGAGAACGGATCCTTGGCGAGCTGCTTGACGCCCAGCGAGATGCGCTCCCGCTCGGGATCGATCGACAGCACCATGGCCTCGAGCAGCTGACCCTTCTGGAAGCTGCGTACGGCTTCCTCGCCGGCGATGTCCCAGGAAATGTCCGAGAGATGCACGAGGCCGTCGATGTTGCCCGGAAGGCCGATGAAGATGCCGAAGTCCGTGATCGACTTGATCTGGCCCGACACGCGGTCGCCGCGGTTGTAGTTCTCGGCGAACTCGCGCCACGGGTTGGCCGCGCACTGCTTGAGGCCGAGGCTGATGCGGCGACGCTCCTCGTCGACGTCCAGGACCATGACCTCGACTTCCTGGCCCGTCTGGACGACCTTCGAAGGATTGACGTTCTTGTTCGTCCAGTCCATCTCCGAGACGTGCACAAGGCCCTCGACGCCATCCTCGATCTCGACGAAGGCGCCGTAGTCGGCGATGTTCGTGACCTTGCCGAACACGCGGGTGTTGGGCGGGTAGCGGCGCGCGATGTTCTCCCACGGGTCGGCGCCCAACTGCTTGAGCCCGAGGCTGACACGTGAACGCTCGCGGTCGAACTTGAGGATGCGGACGTCGACCTCGTCGCCCACCTTGACGACCTCGGAGGGGTGCTTGACGCGCTTCCAGGCCATGTCGGTGATGTGAAGCAGGCCGTCGATGCCGCCCAGGTCGACGAACGCGCCGTAGTCGGTGAGGTTCTTGACCGTGCCGCGCACGACCGAGCCTTCCTGGAGGTTGTCCATGAGAGCCGAGCGCTCGGCGGAGAACTCCTGCTCGACGACCGCGCGACGCGAAACGACGACGTTGTTGCGCTTCTGGTCGAGCTTGATGACCTTGAACTCGAGCGGCTTGTTCTCCAGGTAGGAGGTGTCGCGAACCGGGCGAACATCGACCAGCGAGCCCGGCAGGAACGCCCGGACATGCTCGATCTCGACGGTAAACCCGCCCTTGACCCGGCCGGTGATGATGCCGGTGACGATCTCGGCCTTTCCAAAAGCCTCCTCGAGGCGGGTCCACGTGCGGGCACGCTTGGCCTTCTCGCGCGACAGGCGGGTCTCGCCGGTACCGTCTTCGACGGAGTCGAGGGCCACCTCGACGGTGTCGCCGGGCTTGACCTCGATCTCGCCCCGCTCGTTCTTGAACTGGTCGACGCCGATGACCGCCTCGGACTTCAGGCCGACGTTGACGATGACCACGTCATCGGTGACGTCGACCACCAGCCCGGAGAGGATCATCCCCGGCCGGATGCGCTGGCTTGCAAGGCTTTGTTCGAACAGTTCGGCAAAAGATTCAGTCATGGTCTCACTCGCACGGCTCCACGCCGCGCCGTTGTCCCGCGGAGCGTCCCGCACCGGGGGGGTTTACGAAATGGTCCCGCGTCCTTGCGGCACCCACCTGGGAAACCGGCTCGGGCCCGGCTCGGGCTCACCGCCAAAGGCCGCGTGCCCGTCCGAGCTCGACGATCTGCTCGACGACCGCCTCCACCGGGAGGCCCGTGGAGTCGATGACGACTGCGTCTTCCGCGGGCCGCAATGGCGCCACGCTGCGCGACGAGTCGCGCAGGTCGCGCTCGGCGATCTCCCGCGAAAGGGCGGCAAGACTATCAGCGGAACCCTTGTCTTTCAACTGCTTATGACGTCTTGCCGCGCGTTCCTCCGGACTGGCGGTCAGGAAGATTTTGAGTTCCGCCGCCGGAAAGATCACGGTGCCGATGTCCCGTCCGTCGGCCACCAGCCCCGGCGGGCGCGCGAAGTCACGCTGCCTTTGCAGCAGCGCGCGACGCAGTTCCGGCCAGGCGGCCACCCGTGAGGCCCCCTGCCCCGCGACTTCCGACCGCAGGGCAGCCGTCACGTCGACGCCGTCGAGCAGCACGCTCTCGCCATCGGCGCCGTCGCTGGCGAATTCCACGCCCATCGAGCCAGCCAGGCGGACATGCCCCGGCACGTCTTGGTCCGCGAGGCCGTCGCGCCTCGCCGCCAGGGCTACCAGCCGATACAGCGCTCCGCTGTCGAGGAGATGCCATCCTGCATGGCGGGCGACCCGTCGGCTGACGGTGCCCTTTCCCGACCCCGAGGGACCGTCGACCGCGACGACCGGGACGCGCTCGGCGACCATTCAGGGCTCGCGAAGCTGCAGTCCGCAGGCCCGGGCGAGGTCGGCGAACCCGGGGAACGAGGTCGCGACGTTGGCCGTGTCGCGGATCCGGATGGGCGCGGCTGCCCTCAACGACGCCACGGCAAACGACATGGCCACGCGGTGGTCGCCGTAGCTGTCGATCGTGCCACCCGAGAAGGCCGGCCCCGCGGCCTTGCCGCGGATCCAGATGCCGTCGTCGAGCAGTTCATGCTCGACCCCCAGTGCGGCCAACCCGCGCGCCATCACTGCCAGACGGTCGCTCTCCTTGACCCTCAGTTCCTGTGCACCGCGGACCAGGGAATCGCCGTCGGCGCAGGCCGCGGCAATGAAGAACACCGGAAATTCATCGATCGCAAGGGGTACCAGGGCCTCTGGAACGCGCAGGCCGCGCAGGCGCGCGGGCCGTATCTCGATGTCCGCAACGGGTTCTGCGCCCGGGTCCCCTGCGTGGCGGTGGACGCGGATATCGGCTCCCATCGACAGCAGGATGTCGAGCAGCCCCGTGCGCGTGGGGTTGACGCCCACGCCACGCAGCAGGAGCCCCTCGCCCTGCGCGATGCTGGCGGCCACCATGAAGAATGCCGCCGAGGAGAAGTCTCCGGGCACATCGACGCGGGTGCCCCGAAGGCGCTGCCCGCCCTCGATGGCGACCGTGCTGCCCTGGCGCAGCACCTCGACGCCGAAGCCCGCCAGCATGCGTTCCGTGTGATCGCGCGTCGGCGCCGGCTCCGTCACCCGCGTGCGGCCCTCCGCCGCCAGCGCCGCCAGCAGCACCGCCGACTTCACCTGGGCGCTCGCGACCGGCATCTGGAAATCAATCGCGTGCAGCGACTGGCCACCCCGGATGACCACGGGCGGCCTGCCGTCCTGGGTCTCGATGACCGCGCCCATCTGCCGCAAGGGACTGGCCACGCGCTCCATCGGCCGGCGCATCAGCGACGCGTCGCCGACGAGGGTCGAATCGAAGGGCTGCCCCGCAAGGAGACCCATGAAGAGCCGCATGGCCGTGCCCGCGTTGCCCATGTCGAGGACGGCGACGGGGGGAACCAGGCCGTCCAGGCCTACGCCGTCGATGGTCAGGTCGGTCGGGGCATGCTGCGACACGCGAGCGCCCAGCGCACGCAGCGCGGCCAGGGTCGCGAGGCAGTCCTCGCCGGCGAGGAAGCCGTGTACCTCGGTGCAGCCCGAGGAGACGCCGCCGAGCATCAGCGCGCGATGCGAGATCGACTTGTCTCCCGGCACGCTGAACTCGCCCCGCAATTCGCTCGCCGGTTCCGCGATCCAGTCGCGGCTTTCGTGTGCTGGGTTCGTCATGGTCTGCGGGTTCGCAATCAGGAAACCGCACGGGGGTAGGACCCCAGGACGCGGAACAGGGAGGCATGCTCGCGCAGGCTCGACAGCGCGCGCGCGACGGGCGGGTCTTCGACATGGCCTTCGAGGTCGATGAAGAAGACGTAGTCCCACTTGCGTCGCTGCGATGGTCGCGACTCGATGCGGGTCATGTTCACGGCATTGCGCGCCAGGGGCTCCAGCAAGCGATGGAGCGTACCGGAGGCCTCGGTGTGACCGGTCGACACCAGCAGCGTCGTGCGGTCCATGCCGCTGCGGCCGAAGAGACGCCGACCGACCACCAGGAACCGCGTGGTGTTGTCGGGGCGGTCCTCGACCTCGGCCGCCAGCACGTGGAGCCCGTAGACGTCGGCCGCCGTGCGACCGGCGATCGCCGCCGTCCCGTCCTCGTCACGCGCACGCCGGGCGGCCTCGGCATTGCTGGAGACGGGCACGCGTTCCACCTCGGGGAGATTCGTGTTGAGCCACTGGCGGCACTGCGCCAGCGACTGGGGGTGGCTGGCGACCCGACGCACCTGGGACAGCGAGTCCATGCGACCCATGAGGTTCTGGTGGATCCGCAGTTCCACCTCGCCGCAGATCCGCAGGGGCGACGTCAGGAAGCGGTCCAGCGTGTGGTTCACGCTGCCTTCGGTGGAGTTCTCGATGGGCACCACGCCGAAATCCGCGTTCGCGGCCTCGACTTCGTGGAAGACCTCGTCGATCGAGCCCAGCGGCAGCGCGCGGACGGAATGCCCGAAGTGCTTGTGCACCGCGGTCTGGGAAAACGTGCCCTCCGGGCCAAGGAAGGCGACCTTGAGCGGTTCCTCCTGTGCCAGGCAGGCGGACATGATCTCCCGAAAGAGCCGCAGGATCTCCTCGTCGCGGAGCACGCCCTGGCCGCCCTCGCGCGCGCGCGTATTCCGCTCCAGCGCGAGTCGCAGCACCTCCGCCTCGCGCTCCGGCCGGTAGAAATCAACCAGCCTGCCCTCCCGGCTCTTGGAGATGCCCACGAGCCGCGCCAGGCGGGCCCGCTCGTTGAGCAACTCATGGATTCCCGAGTCGACGTCGTCGATGCGGCGGCGAAGGTCGCCGATCTCGGCCGGTCGCTCGCTGCGTTCCAATACGAGCTTGCGCGGACTCGGCGCGCTTCGCGCCTTGCGCGCCGACTTTCGCGGCGCTCCAGCCGGGGGCTTGCGGGGCGGGCTCATGGCTCTCCTCATGGGGTGCGCACGGCCAGCACGCCCTCGATCCCACGCAGGCGGGCCAGGAGGCTGGCGTCGACGCAGCCTTCCGCGTCGATCAGCGTGTAGGCGTACTCGCCGCGCGACTTGTTCAGCAGCTCCGCGATGTTCAGGCCCGCGCCGGCCAGCAGCGTCGAGATCTGGCCGACCATGTTGGGCACGTTGGCGTTGGCGACCGCGATGCGCGCGGCCCCCGCCATGCGCGGCAGCACGGCCTCCGGGAAATTGACGCTGTTGCGGATGTTGCCGTGCTCGAGGAAGTCGCGCAGCTGGTCAGCGACCATCACGGCGCAGTTCTCCTCGGCTTCGGCCGTCGATGCGCCGAGGTGTGGCAACGTGATCACCCGCGGATGGTCCTTGAGCGCGTTCTTCGGGAAGTCGCATACGTAGGCGTTCAGCTGCCCCGAGTCGAGCGCCCCGAGGACCGCCTGGTCGTCGACGATGGGGGCACGGGAGAAATTCAGAACGACGCCGCCGCGGCCCATGAGCCGGATGCGGGACTCGTTGACCAGCCCGCGGGTGGCGTCCGCCAGTGGCACGTGCACGCTGACGAACTGGGACCGCGCGAAGAGGTCGTCGAGCGAGAGCGCCTGCTCGACCGACGCCGAGAGCTGCCAAGCCCGCTGGACCGTGATCTGCGGGTCGTAGCCCAGCACGCGCATGCCGAGGCGCTCCGCGGCGTTCGCCACCTCGACACCGATCGCGCCGAGCCCGATCACGCCGAGCGTGCGGCCCGGGAGCTCGATACCCACGAAGTCCTTCTTGCCGCGCTCAGTGGCAGCGTCGATCTCGGTGTCGGTGCCCTGGAGCCGACGCGCGAAATCCCAGGCCTGGCAGATGTTGCGCGCGCCGAGCAGGAGGCCCGCGATGACGAGTTCCTTTACCGCGTTGGCGTTGGCGCCGGGCGCGTTGAACACCGGCACGCCGCGCCGCGACAGCGCGGCGACCGGGACGTTGTTGGTACCCGCACCGGCACGCGCGACCGCCAGCACCGAGCTGGGGATCTCCATGGCGTGCATGTCGGCGGAGCGGACCAGGATCGCGTCCGGGCTGGACATCCCGGACGCCACCTCATAGCGGTCGCGCGGCAGGCGATCGAGCCCGCGCACGCTGATGTTGTTCAGGGTGAGGATCCGATAGCCCATGGCCCGTTCACCCGTGGCGCCGCTGGAATTCGCGCATGAAGCTCACCAGCGCCGCGACGCCCTCGGCGGGCATCGCGTTGTAGATCGAAGCACGCATGCCGCCCACCGAGCGATGCCCCTCGAGGTTTGCGAGGCCTGCCTTCGCGGCCTCGGCAAGGAAGGTCTTCTCGAGGTCGGGGTTCGGGATCGTGAAGGGGACGTTCATCCAGGAACGGCAGCCCGGCGCGACGGGGTTTCGGTAATAGCCCGATTCGTCGATGGCCCGGTAGAGCATCTCGGCCTTGGCCCGGTTGCGTTCGCCCACGGCCGCCAGCCCGCCCTGGGCCTTGAGCCACTTGAACACGAGGCCGGCCACGTAGATGCCGAAGGTCGGGGGTGTGTTGAGCATCGAGCCTTCGCGGGCCATGGCATCGTAGTCCCAGACCGCAGGCGTGCCCGGCCGAGCGCGCCCGACCAGGTCCTCGCGCACGATGACCACGCAGATGCCCGAGGGTCCGATGTTCTTCTGCGCACCCGCGTAGATCAGTCCGAAACGGCTGACGTCCACCGGGCGCGAAAGGATCGTCGAGGACATGTCGGCGACCAGCGGCACGGCGCCGCTCTCGGGCACGTACGGGAACTCCACCCCGCCGATGGTCTCGTTGGGGGTGTAGTGCAGGTAGGCCGCACCCGGGGTAGGCCGTAAGGAGGCGGCGTCGGGTACGGTCGAGTAGTTGCTGGCCCCCTCGTCCGCAATGACGTTGACCTTGCAGTAGCGCCTGGCCTCGACCAGGGCCTTCTTGGACCACTGCCCCGTGTTGACGTAGTCGGCCACCGAATCCGGCGCGGCGATGTTCATGGGGATGGCGCTGAACTGGCCGGTCGCCCCGCCCTGCAAGAACAGGACTTTGTACGACGCCGGGATGTTCATCAGTTCGCGCAGGTCGGCCTCGGCTTCCTGCGCGACCGCCACGAAGCCCTTGCTGCGGTGACTGACTTCCATGACCGACATGCCGCTGCCGCGCCAGTCCAGGAGTTCGTCCCGAGCCTGCTCGAGAACGGGAAGGGGCAGCGTGGCCGGCCCCGCGGCGAAGTTGAAGATACGCACGATGGTGGATTCCTAGGGAAGGTTGAAGAAACTATGGCGCCGAGGCCGGGCCCTCGGCAGCGTCACTTGCCCCCCCCTCGCCCGGGCCCGCCTCGCCCGGCACTGCATCCGGCGGCGCGTCGACGGCCCCCTCCGCGCCTCCGGCCAGCGTCTCGATGGCCTCGACGCCCGTGAGGCGTTCGCCCTCGGCCAGCCGGATCAGCCGGACGCCCTGCGTGTTGCGGCCGACGATGGACACCTGGTTGACCGGCGTCCGCACGAGCGTGCCGCTGGAACTGATCATCATGATTTCCTGGCCGGGCTGCACCTGCAGCGCGGCCACGGCGCGCCCGTTGCGCTCGGTGGTCTGCAGCGCGATCACGCCCTGGCCGCCGCGCCCGTGCAGCGGGAAGTCCTCCAGCGGCGTGAGCTTGCCGTAGCCGCTCTCCGATGCGGTCAGGATGAGTCCCTCGCCGACGACCACGAGCGAGATGACCTCCTGCCCGTCGCCGAGGCGAATGCCGCGGACCCCGGTCGCGTCGCGACCCATCGGCCTGACCTCGTCCTCGGCAAAGCGAATGGCCTTGCCGCCGCTGGTGCAGAGGATCACGTCACGCTGCCCATCCGTCAGTGCGACGCCGACGAGGCGATCGCCATCCCGAAGGTCGACGGCAATGATTCCCGATGGCCGCGGGCGCGAGTACGCCGACAGCGGCGTCTTCTTGACGGTGCCGTGGCTGGTCGCCATGAACACGAACTGGGTCTCGTCGAACTGCTTGACCGGGAGCACGGCGTTGATCCGCTCGCCCTCCTCCAGCGGCATCAGGTTCACGAGGGGCTTGCCACGCGCGCTACGCCCGGCCTCCGGGAGCTTGAAGACGCGCAGCCAGTAGACCCGGCCACGATTGGAGAAGCACAGTAGCGTGTCGTGGGTATGGGCCACGAAGAGCTTCTCGATGAAGTCCTCGTCCTTGACGGCGGTGGCGGTCTTGCCCCGACCCCCACGATTCTGTACCTCGTATTCCGACAGCGGCTGGCGCTTCGCGTAGCCCGCGTGCGAGAGCGTGACAACCACGTCCTGCGGCTCGATCAGGTCCTCGGTGTCGAGGTCGATCTGGTCGCGATTGATCTCGGTGCGCCGCGCGTCGCCATATTCGTCGCGGATGGCCACCAGCTCCTCTCGAACGACCTGGGTCAACCGTTCGGGTCGGGCGAGGATGTCGCTCAGGTCGATGATCTGCTCGAGCAGGCCCCGGTATTCCTCGACGATCCGGTCCTGCTCGAGGCCGGTGAGCCGGTTCAGGCGCATGTCGAGGATGGCCTGGGCCTGCACGTCGCTGAGCCGGTAGCGGCCCTCGGCGTCGCGCGCCAGCCCGTACTCGGGCGCAAGCCCCTTGGGCCGGGTCGAGATCGCGCCCGCGCGCTCCAGCATGGCCGGCACCGCCCCCGAGTCCCAGCTTCGGCCCATCAGGCCAGCCTTGGCCTCGGCGGGCGTCGGCGAAGCCTTGATGAGCGCGATGACCTCGTCGATGTTCGCCAGCGCGACCGCCAGGCCCTCGAGCAAATGGGCGCGGTCGCGCGCGCGCGCCAGCTCGTAGATGGTGCGCCGCGTGACCACCTCGCGCCGGTGGCGGATGAACGCGTCGAGCATCTCGCGCAGCGACAGCAGCCGGGGCTGCCCGTCGACCAGCGCGACCATGTTGATCCCGAAGACGGTCTCGAGCGGCGTCTGCGCGAACAGGTTGTTGAGCACGACCTCGGCGTTCTCGCCGCGGCGCAGCTCGATCACGATCCGCATGCCGTCCTTGTCGGACTCGTCACGGAGCCCGTCAGACGCGATGCCCTCGATCTGCTTCTCGCGCACCAGGTCGGCGATGCGCTCGATGAGGCGCGCCTTGTTCACCTGGTAGGGGAGCTGGGTGACGATGATCGCCTGGCGCTCGCCGTTGCGGCCGGCCTCCTCGAAGTGCGTGCGGGCGCGGATGGACAGTCGGCCCCGGCCGGAGCGGTAGGCGCTCACGATCTCCCGGGCGCCGTTGATGATGCCCGCTGTCGGGAAATCCGGGCCCGGCACGTGTTCCATCAGGCCCGCGAGGCCGATCTCGGGGTCGTCGATCACTGCCAGGCAGGCGTTGATGATCTCGGTGAGGTTGTGTGGCGGGATGTTGGTCGCCATGCCCACCGCGATGCCCGACGACCCGTTCACGAGCAGGTTCGGGATGCGTGACGGCATCACCGTCGGCTCGAGCAGCGACTCGTCGTAGTTGGGCACGAAGTCGACCGTCTCGCGATCGATGTCCGCCAGCAGCTCGCCGGCCAGCCGCGACATCCGGACCTCGGTGTAGCGCATGGCAGCGGGCATGTCGCCGTCGACCGAGCCGAAGTTGCCCTGGCCGTCGACCAGCAGGTAGCGCATCGAGAACGGCTGGGCCATGCGCACGATGGCGTCGTAGACGGCCGAGTCGCCGTGCGGGTGGTACTTGCCGATGACGTCGCCAACGACGCGAGCCGACTTCTTGTAGGGCTTGTTGTACTCGTTGCCGAGTTCCCGCATGGCGTAGAGCACGCGGCGGTGCACCGGCTTGAGCCCGTCACGCACGTCCGGCAGCGCACGGCCGACGATCACGCTCATGGCGTAGTCGAGGTAGGACTGCCGCATCTCGTCCTCGAGATTGACGGGCAGGATTTCGCGCGCGATGTCAGCCATTCTGAACGGGGTCCGACGACCGGAAACGAAGTGAAAATAGTAACATACGCGCCCCATGGAACGGCGGCCCCGCGGCTGCCCCGGGAGCCTTGACCATGACCTTCCCGCAGCACAGCGATCCGGCCGAGGTCGCGAAGTTCGACGCCGCCGCACACCGCTTCTGGGACGAGGCGGGCGAGTTCGGTCCGCTGCACGTGCTCAATCCCGTCCGCATGGCTTTCGTTGCCGGGCGGGCGCCCCTCCGCGGCGCGCGGGTCCTCGATGTCGGCTGCGGCGGTGGCCTGCTGGCCGAGGGGCTCGCCCGCGCCGGCGCCACCGTCACGGCCATCGACCTTTCGCCCTCGATGATCGAGGTCGCAAGGCTCCACGCGCTGTCCGAACGGCTCGACATCGACTATCGGGTCGAGTCAGCGGGTGCCCTCGCGGTGCGCCAGCCGGGTGCCTTCGACGTGGTGACCTGCATGGAAATGCTGGAGCACGTGCCCGACCCGGCAGCCGTCCTCGCCGAGCTTGCACGCCTGGTCCGGCCGGGCGGCTCGCTGTTCGTCTCCACGATCAACCGCAACCTCCGGGCCTTCCTGCTGGCCATAGTCGGTGCGGAATACATCGCGCGCCTGGTGCCCCGCGGCACCCACGAGTACGAGCGGCTGATCAAGCCGTCCGAGCTCGCGTCCTGGGGACGAGCCGCGGGCCTCGACCTCGCAGGTCTCGCAGGCCTCGCCTACGATCCCGTCACCCGCAAGGCGCGCGACGTGGCGGACGCCTCGGTGAACTACATCGCGCATCTCCAGCGCCCGGGGGCGTCCTGATGTCGATCCGGGGCGTGCTGTTCGACCTCGACGGCACGTTGCTCGACACGGCGCCCGACATGGGCGGCGCGTTGAACGAGCTCCTCGCCGAGCACGGCGCATCGCCGTTGCCCGCCACTCTCATCCGGCCCTGGGTCTCGAACGGCGCTGCGGCGCTGGTCCGGCTCGGCTTCGGCGACCTCGAACCCGAGCGCCACGAGGAGCTGCGAGTGCGATTCCTCGACCTCTATGCCGGGCGCCTCGCACGGGAAACCCGCCTGTTCCCCGGTGGCGACATGCTGCTCGACGCCCTGGAGGCAGCGCGTATCCCGTGGGGCATCGTGACCAACAAGCCCGGCTGGCTGACCGATCCGCTGCTGGACGCACTGGGCCTTGCGGCGCGCGCGTCCGTGGTCGTCTCCGGTGACACCTTGCCCGAGAAGAAGCCGCACCCTGCTCCGTTGTGGCTCGCGGCAGAACGCCTCGCGGTCGCGCCCGCGGCGATCGCCTACCTTGGCGACGCCGAGCGCGACATGGTGGCCGCGCGCGCCGCCGGGATGCGCGCCGTGGCGGCGACCTGGGGATACATCGACCCGGTCGCGGGCCATTCCGGCTGGCCGCTCGACGACGAGGTCCACGCGCTCGACGCCGTCTGGGCCTGGCTCGAGCGCCACGGGGTGCCTCGATGACATTGCCTTCTGCCGATACGGCCGTGGCTGCACCGCCTCCCGCTGGCAGCGGTCGGCATCTTGTCTGGCTCTTCTCGCCACCGCGGCTCCGCGACGCGCTGGCGGCGCTGTTCACGATCGAGCGCGAGATCGAGAGCAGCGTTCGGCCGGGCGTGGATCACGCGGTGGCCCATTCGCGTCTGGAATGGTGGGCCGACGAATGCGGTCGGCTGGCCTGCGGCAAGCCCGTCCACCCCGTGTCGCGGATGCTCCTGGGAGCCACCCTCGCCGCAGGGGGGAGTCCGCCGGACCTGACGGGCCTCGTCGAGGCGGCGCGGCTCGACCTGGCTGCCGTGGCCTACGAGACCCGCGAGCAAATCGACGAATCCCTGCGAAGCTGGGCGCTTGCGGCGTTCCGGACGCTCGTGGCGCTCGGCACCTCTGGGTTGCCCCATCGTGGCGAGGCGGAACGCTTCGTGCTGCAGGCGGGTCCTGCACTGCGCGAGATCGAGCGCCTCGCGCGGCTTGCCACGGATGCCTGGTCCGGCCGCATCCACATGCCCCTGGGTCGCGACCCGTCGGCCGCGGCGCGCTGGCGCGCGCAGCCGTGGCCCGAGGATTGCGCCGGTCGGGTGAGCGAGCGCCTCGCGGCCGCGCGCCAGGCGCTCGCGGGGGCCACAGGCGGGCTGGACGCAGCACAGCGCCCGGCGCAGCGCGCGGCGTTCGTCTGGTGCGCGCTCACGGCCCGACTGGCGGGCCGCGCGGCTGCGCGCTTGCCACTGCAGCACGCCCCATCCCGACTGGATCCATTGTCCGACACGTTCTGCGCCTGGCGGGCGGCCCTCGCCGCGGAGCGCGGACGCCTGCCCTCCGACCTGAGGTGTGCTGCATGACTGAAGTCGACCCCTCCGCCCGCCCCCTGTTCGACCCTCGGCGGGTTGAGCTCGCCCCGGATGAACTGCGTGGCAGGGTCATCGCCATCACCGGGCCCACGGCGGGAATGGGACGCGCGCTCGCCATCGAGTGTGCGCGTCGAGGCGCGGAAGTCCTGCTGATAGGCCGGAATCCGCGCAAACTCGAGCTGCTGCACGACGAGGTTGCGGCGCTCCGCGGACACGACGGCTCGCCGGTGCCCGCGCCGCTGGCCGCTCCGCTCGACCTCGAGAAGGCGGTTGCGGCCGGCTACGACGCGCTGGCGGAGGCCGTCGAGCAGCGTTGGGGCCGGCTCGACGGCCTCGTGCACAATGCGGCGCTTCTCGGCCAGCTTGCACCTGTCGAGCAGTACGACATCCCGACCTGGGTGAAGGTCATGCACGTCAACGTCACTGCGGCGCTGGCCCTCACACAGGTCCTGATTCCCGCATTGCGCCGCTCGAGCGACTCGTCGGTGCTGTTCACCAGCAGCGGCGTCGGCCGGCGCGGCAAGGCCTACTGGGGCGCCTATGCGGCGTCGAAGTTCGCGATAGAAGGGCTGGTCCAGGTGCTCGCGGCGGAACTCGAGTCCGCGGGTGTGCGCGTCAACGCGATCAACCCCGGACGCATGCGAACTGCGATGAGGCGCCAGGCGTTCCCGTCCGAGAATGCCGAATCGCTTCCGCTACCCGAAACGCTGACGGGCCCGTACGTGGCGCTGCTGGGCCCCGGGTCGCGTGGGATCACCGGCGGGAGCTTCGACGCTCAGGGCTGAGCGGATCCAGCACCTTCGCCTCATCGGGTTGCAGCAGGCGGAAGTGCCCTCGGCTGAGGTCGCGGGTGAGCTTCAGGCCGCAGAGCGCGGTGCGGATCACGCGGCTGACCAGCACGCCCTGGCGCTCGAAGAGCTGGCGAACGTCCTTGCCGCTCGCTCCCGTCGTCATGACGTGGTACCAGCGGTTGCTGCCCTCTTCCTCGCCGGCCGAGCCCTCGAGTTCCAGCACGGTGACCTTTCGCCCGTCATCGAGCTGCCCTTCGAGGATCGCCGCCGCGCGCGGCGGGTCGAGCTCGCCGCGGATGCGCACGCTGAACTCGACGGCCGACTCGCGCACGCGCCGCTGCAGGCGCGCTGCCAGTGCGCCATCGGTTGTCACGAGTTCCAGCCCGCCGTCGACCCGAGGCATCGGGCTCACGGCCATGAACCTGCGGCCCGCGCGGCGAGGCAGGCGCTCGATGATTCCGGCGCGAAGGTCGTCGCCGGGGGAGCGGTGGCAAAGGTAGACGGTGGCGGCCGTCCCCAGCGTGGTGGCAGCGCGCGGTCGACGCAGCACTCGCCCGTCTATCTTGACCTCGTCGCGCCCACCGACCCGTTGTCCCAGCGTGGCGGGCTGCCCGTTGACCGTCACCCGGCCCGCACGGATCCATTCCTCGGCCTGACGGCGCGATGCCAGCCCGGCATGCGCGAGCACTTTCTGCAGCCTTTCACCCTGTGGTTCCTGAGTCGTCGCGCCACGCACTGGGATCAGCCGCCCTGTCCGGGCGCTTCGGGCTGCCCCGCCTGCTCCGGGGAAGCCGCGGCATCCGGTGTGTCGGCGATTGCAGGCGACTCCGCGGCTTCCAGCGCGGCTGCGTCCAGCGGGACGTCCACCAAGGCGATCTCGTCTCCGGCCCCCACCTCACCGGTGCCAGGCAGGCGCAGTTGCGGATTGAGGTCTGCCATGTCGCGAAGTTCCGCGAGCGGGGGCAGGTCATCCAGGCGCTTCAGCCCGAAGTAGTCCAGGAACTCCCGGGTGGTGCCCAGTAGCTCGGGGTGGCCCGGAACGTCGCGATGCCCCAGCGTCCGGATCCAGTTTCGCTCAGCCAGCGTCTTGAGGATGTTCGGGTTCACGGCCACGCCGCGCACCGACTCGATCTCGGCCCGGGTGATCGGCTGCCGGTAGGCGATGAGAGCAAGCGTCTCCAGCAGCGCGCGGGAGTAGCGCTGCGCCCGTTCGGGCCACAGCCGGGAGATCTCCTGCGCGTACTGCTGCCGAACCTGCACGCGGAAGCCGCTGGCGGTCTCCCTGAGCTCCAGCGCACGACCTTCATAGCCCGCGGCCAGTTCGGTGAGGGCCTCCCGGATCAGGTCGGTGTCGGGCCTCGAGGAGTCCTCGAACAGCTGTCCCAGCTCGGCGACGGTCAGCGGCTTGCCTGCCGCGAGCAGCGCGCCTTCGACGACGTTGCGGACATACGATTCGCTCATGGTTCCTCTTCACTCGGCGTCGACGGTGGCGGGCGGCCCTGCCCGGCGGCACGCACGTGCAGGGGGCCGTAGGGTTCCGTCTGCACGAGTTCCAGAAGGCCTTCCCTGACCAGTTCCAGGATGGCGATGAATGTGACGGTCACGCCCATCCGGCCTTCCTCGGCCCTGAACAGGCGCCCGAATTCCACGAACTCGCCAGAGTCGAGCCGCGTGACGATATCGGACATCCTGGCCCGGACCGAGAGCCGCTCGCGCTGCACGTGGTGGTGCGCGAACATCTCTGCGCGCTGGACCACCTCCCTGAACGCCAGGATCATTTCCTGCAGCGTGACCTGGGGCAGGCTGCGGCTCGCGCGCTTGCGCTCTGCCTCGGCGGACGCGATGAACACGTCGCGGTCGACGCGCGGCATGTGGTCGATGCCCTCGGCCGCGCGCTTGAAGCGCTCGTATTCCTGCAGCCGGCGGACCAGTTCCGCCCGTGGATCGTGTTCCTCGGCACCAGCGGCCTCAGCCGGCCGCGGCAGGAGCATCCGCGACTTGATCTCGGCCAGGGTCGCGGCCATGACCATGTACTCGCCAGCAAGCTCCAGCTGGAGGTCCTGCATGACCTCGATGTAGTTCATGTACTGGCGCGTGATGTCGGCGAGCGGGATGTCGAGGATGTCGAGGTTCTGCCTGCGGATCAGGTACAGCAGAAGGTCCAGCGGGCCCTCGAACGCCTCGAGGAATACCTCGAGTGCCTGTGGAGGTATGTACAGATCGCGCGGCAGCTGGGTCACGGGCTCGCCGTGCACGATGGCGAACGGCATCTCGACCTGCTCGGGCGAGGGGTCGAGCGGGAGGCTGCCAGCCTCCGGCTGCGCCCCGGGCGGCGGTTGCGGCTCAGCAGTATCCAACGCGCCGCTGGACATGTCAGTCCGCCCGGAGGTGCATGGCGCGCCGGACGTCATCGAGGGTCTCGCGCGCCGCGTCGCGTGCCTTCTCGCTGCCCTCGGCCAGGATGTTACGCACCAGCTCGGGGCTTTCCTCGTACTCCTGCGCGCGCTGGCGGATCACGCTGATCTCCTCGACCACCTTGTCGATCAGCGGCTTCTTGCACTCCAGGCAGCCGATGCCTGCCGTGCGGCAGCCGTTCGCAGCCCATTGGCGGGTCGGCTCGTCGGAGTAGACCTGGTGCAGCGACCACACCGGGCATTTCTCCGGGTCGCCTGGATCGCTACGCCGAACCCGCGCCGGGTCCGTCTGCATGGTGCGGAGCTTGCGGGCGACCGAGTCCGGCTCCTCCCGCAAGCCGATCGTGTTGCCGTAGCTCTTCGACATCTTCCGGCCGTCGAGACCGGGCAACTTGGGCGTTGGCGTCAGCAGGACCTGCGGCTCCGGCAGGATCGCGACACCATGGCCATCGAGGTATCCCAGCAAACGTTCACGGTCTGCGACCGTGATGCGCGCATCGGCCATGACGAGAGCGCGCGCGCGCTCGAGGGCGTCCAAGTCGCCGGCTTCCTGGAAGCGTCGGCGGAGCTCGCGGTACTGGGTGCCCTGGCGTGCTCCGAGTTGCTGGATGGCGCGCTCGGCCTTCTCCTCGAAACCGGCTTCCCGGCCATAGAGATGGTTGAAGCGGCGTGCCACCTCCCGGGTGATCTCGACGTGCGCCACCTGGTCCTCGCCCACCGGCACGAAGCCCGGACGGTAGATCAGGATGTCGGCAGACTGCAGCAGCGGATAGCCCAGGAATCCGTAGGTCGCGAGGTCCTTTTCCTGGAGGGCGGCCTGCTGGTCCTTGTAGGTGGGCACGCGCTCCAGCCAGGACAGCGGCGTGATCATCGACAGCAGGAGGTGGAGTTCCGCATGTTCCGGCACATGCGACTGCACGAAGAGCGTCGCGACGCCAGGGTTGAGCCCGGCGGCCAGCCAGTCGATCACCATCTGTTGCGTGTACGCCGGCAGCGC
This sequence comes from uncultured Acidibacter sp., assembly GCA_964584625.1. GTDB lineage: Bacteria > Pseudomonadota > Gammaproteobacteria > Steroidobacterales > Steroidobacteraceae > UBA964. The sequence goes on along the minus strand of CAZPAJ010000034.1, from coordinate 5,108 downwards.
GGAGGTGTCCTCGTAGCCGGTCGTCAGGGCATGCCAGTCCGCCACGAAGAAGAAGCACGAGTACTGGTACTGCAGGTCGACCCAGTTGCGCAGGGCCCCGTGATAGTTGCCCAGATGCAATTGTCCGGTCGGACGCATACCCGACAGCACGCGGGAACCCTGCTGGGCGGTGCTCATGCGAAAGATCTCCCCGTTGCGGTCAGGCTGGCACGGTCAAAGCCCGCAAGTATAGCGGAGCGGCGCTGGCTCAGAGCCCGAACGTCGCGAGGCTCCCCTTGCCTCGACGCAGGATCGCCAGCGGCTGTGCCGCGAGGTCGACGACGGTGGTCGGTTCGATTCCGCAGGCTCCCGCATCCAGGACCGCGTCCAGTTCGTGGCCCAGACGGTCGCGGATTTCCTCGCCGTCGTTGAGCGGCAGTTCGTCGCCGGGGAGCATGAGCGTCGAGCTCATCAGCGGCTCGCCCAGCTCCTCGAGCAGCATGCGAGGCACCACGTGGTCGGGGACACGCAGCCCGATGGTGCGACGTTTCTCGTGCTGGAGGCGGCGCGGGACCTCTCGGGTCGCCTCGAGGATGAAGGTGTAGGGGCCCGGAGTGCAGGCCTTGAGCAGCCGGAACTGCCGGGTATCGACCCGGGCGTAGCGCGCGATCTCCGTGAGGTCCCGGCAGACCAGGGTGAAGTGGTGATGGCGGTCTGCCTGGCGGATGCGCCGGATGCGCTCCAGAGCGCCCTTGTCGCCGATGTGGCAACCGAGCGCATAGCAGGAATCCGTGGGATAGGCGATGACTCCCCCGTTGCGCACGAGTTCGACCGCGAGACGGATCAGCCTGCGTTGCGGGTTCTGGGGGTGCAGCGAGAAGTATTGGGTCACGGGAGCGGTCCGCCGGCTGTGGGGGACGGCGTGGTCTATCATACGCGACCATGCCTCCCCCGACCGACCCGTCATCCTCGAGCCGTGCGGACCGCCTGCGGGCCGCGCTGGCCGAGGCGCTGCAGCCCGCCGTGCTGGAGATTCGCGACGACAGCGCACTGCATGCCGGCCACGCCGGTGCCCGCGAGGGCGGGCATTTCCACATCACCATCGTCGCGGAGCGCTTCCGCGGCCTCGCCCCGCTCGCCCGGCACCGGCTGGTGTACGATGCGGTCGCGGGCCTGATGGGGCGGGACATCCACGCGCTCTCCATCGACGCCCGCGCCCCCGGGGTGCCGGTGGGCTAACGCCGATTCCGTTACTCGAACAACGTGACCGAGACACACTCCATGAAGATTTCCCGCGTGTTGATCCTGGCGAGCCTCCTGACCCTCGCGGCCTGCCAGAAGGCTGGTGAAGGCGATGCGAAGGCCGACGCGAAGGACCCGTCCCGCGAAGCCGTGGCCACCGTCGACGGCAAGACCCTCACCCGGGGTACCCTCGACTTCTACGTCAAGGCCGCGACCGGCAAGACCACCGCCGACCTGAGCGACGAGGAAAAGACCCAGGCGCTCGACTCGCTCGTTCGGCTCCAGTTGCTCGCGGCGCAGGCCGAAAAGGACGGCGTCGCCAAGGAGACCGACATCGCCGCCGCGCGCGAGCTCTCGCGCATGGACGTGCTCCAGCGGGCCGTGCAGCAGAAATACCTCAAGGACAAGACGCCCACCGAGCAGGAGCTCAGGGCGGAGTACGAGGCGCAGGTCGCCCAGATGGCGCGCACGGAATACAAGGCACGCCACATCCTCGTCCAGACCGAGGAGTTCGCGAATGACCTCCTGGCCCGCCTGCGCAAGGGCGAGCGGTTCGAGCGGCTTGCCGCCAAGGAGTCCATGGACTCCACCAAGGAAGCGGGCGGTGACCTCGGCTGGTTCAGCCCCCAGACGATGGTCAAGCCCTTCTCGGACGCGGTAATGGGCCTGAAGAAGGGCGAAGTGACCGCGAAGCCGGTCCAGACCCAGTACGGGTGGCACATCATCCGCCTGGACGACACTCGCGAGCTGGATCCTCCGCCATTCGACCAGGTGAAGTCGCAGCTCGGCCAGATGGTCCTCGCGAAGAAGTTCCGCGCGTACTCGGACGAACTGCTGAAGGTCGCGAAGGTCGAGAAGAAGCTCTGAGTCCTCTCCCCTGCCCGCCCGGACCCGGCTTCGCTGGGTCAGGGCGCAGGGGGAGCTTCTCCCTCGAGTATCCGCAACAGCGCGTCCTGATCCAGCACAGGCACTCCGAGCTCGATCGCCCTGGCGAGCTTCGATCCGGCATCGCTGCCGGCCACCAGAAAACGGGTCTTGCGGGAGACGCTGCCGGAGACCTTGGCCCCGAGCGCCCGCAGACGCTCCTCGGCGTCTTCCCGCGTCATGCCCTGCAGCGACCCGGTGATGACGAACGTCAGCCCCCCCAGGGGCTGTCGGACCGGCTCCACCCGCGGCGTGTCGGGCCAGGTCACGCCGGCCTGCCTGAGTCGCGCGACGACCTCACGGTTCCCGGGCTGTTCGAAGAACTCCCGGACGCGACCGGCCACGACCGGCCCGACATCCGGGACCTCGCGGATCGTTTCCTCGCTCGCCGCCATGAGCGCCTCGAGGGAACCGAAGTGCCTCGCCAGCGCGAGTGCCGTCGACTCGCCGACATCGCGTATCCCCAGCGCGAAAAGGAACCGCGGCAGCGTCGTCGCCCTGCTGCGGTCCAATGCTGCGATCACATTCGCTGCGGACTTCGTGCCCATGCGGTCGAGTCCGGCGAGCTGTTCCACGCCCAGGGCAAAAAGGTCCGACGGATCGTTGACGAGGCCTGCCTCGACGAGCTGGTCCACCAGCTTCTCGCCGAGCCCCTCGACATCCATGGCGCGTCGCGACGCGAAGTGACGCAGGCGTTCCTTGCGCTGCGCCCGGCAGGCGTAACCGCCCGTGCAGCGCGCGATGGCGCCATCCGGCTCGCGTTCGATCGGGGAGCCACACACCGGGCAGGTCTCGGGAAGCCGGATCGGCTGCGTTTTCCCCGGCCGTCGCTCCACGAGAACCCTCGCCACCTCGGGGATGACGTCGCCCGCGCGTCGAACGACCACCGTGTCGCCGATCCGAACACCCTTCCGCTCGATCTCGTCCATGTTGTGCAAGGTGGCATTGCTCACCGTCACGCCGCCGACGGCGACGGGCACCAATCTTGCGACCGGGGTCAGTGCCCCCGTGCGCCCCACCTGGAACTCGACGTCTCGCACCTGCGTTATCGCCTCTTCGGCAGGGAACTTGTGCGCCACCGCCCAGCGCGGCGCACGCGAGAGGAAGCCCAGCCGAGCCTGTGCGGATAGCGCATCCACTTTGTAGACCACGCCGTCGATGTCATAGCCCAAGGATGCGCGTCGGCGCTGCAAGGCAGAGTAATAGCTCAGACAGCCCGACGCACCCTGCACCTGCGCCGTCTCGGGCGAGACCCGGAGACCCAATTCTTTGAGCCACTGGAGTGTCGCCGTATGCGTTGCAGGGGTTTCGACCCCCTCGACGCCACCCAAGGCATAAAAGAATATGTCGAGCGGTCGCTGCGCCGTGATCGCCGGATCGAGTTGCCTCAAGCTGCCTGCCGCCGCATTACGCGGATTGGCAAACACCTTGTCACCACGCTCGCTCGCAAAGCGATTCAGCCGCTCGAAACCAGCACGGGGCATGAACACTTCACCGCGCGCTTCCAGTAACGTAGGCGCTGTACCTTGCAAAACGAGCGGCAAAGACCGAATGGTACGCACGTTAGCCGTGACATCCTCGCCAGTAGTGCCGTCCCCACGGGTCGCGGCACGGACGAGCTTACCGTTTTCATAGATGACGGAGATGGCGAGCCCATCGAGTTTGGGCTCTGCCGAGTACACCACCGCCGGCGCATCGTCCTCGAGTTCGAGCCGCTCCCGGACGCGACGATCGAAAGCCAGCACCTCGTCGTCTGAAAAGGCATTGTCCAGCGACAACATCGGTAGCCGGTGACGCGCGCTCGCAAACTCATCACTAGGCGCCCCACCTACGCGCTGGGTGGGTGAGTCCAAAGAAATCAGTTCCGGGTACTTAGCCTCAAGCTCGCGCAATTCGCGCAGCAAACCATCCCACTCGGCATCGCTGATCAGGGGATCATCAAGCACGTAGTAACGGTGATTATGAAATTCAATCTGCTTGCGCAGTGCCTCGACCCGGGCGGCAGCCTCAGTCGCGATGGTCATTCAAAGACTCAATGCGAGACTGATCCCGCTTCGCGGCGCATCTCGGCGAGCTTGGCTTCGGTCAGGGGCTGGCCGCGTCCATCCTGCAGCTCTCCTCGAACACGTTGCGCCAGCGTATGGCCTACGAGCAGCAGCTTGTCGACCGCCTCACGACCCGGCAGCGGCCCCGGCAACACGGCAAAAAGATTGAGCCCGCGAAAGAGCGACGCATCCATGTTGTCGAGATTGAAGGTGCCGGGTTGCGTCAGGCTCGCGGCACTCATCAGTACGCGCCCGTCGGTCACCGGTCGATGAAAGATATCCATCTCACCGTGGACGAAACCCTCACCCTGCAAGGCCTGGCGCAAACTCGCTCCGGTAAAACGCTCGCCCCCCTTGCCCACAATCCGAAGCCCCACCACCCGTCGTTGATCCTCGGGCGGCCATTCAATACGCACAGGAGGCGGCTGGGTCGTCTCTGGACCTCGCTCCTCGGTCGACGGTGGCGCGGCGCTCACGGCTGGTGCAAACGTCGGCGCTGCAGGCACGGGCGCTGCGGGCACGGGCGCGGCAGGCACGCCTGGTGCCGGGGCAGACCGCGTCTCGATCTCGCGTGCCGGCCCGATGACCCCCTCATCCGGCAACTCCTCGTCACCACCCGATGCGGTCTCGGTTTTGGAGGACAGGAGAGAGGCCCAACGATCATCAAAATCATCACGCGCAGACATGCTGGGTAGCGCGTCGGTGGGCTCAGTGGGCTCACCAGCGGGTGCGACGGCGTACTCGCTAGCGCGCTCGACGGTGGGCTTGGCAGCTGACTCCGTTTGACTCACCAGCACATCAACGACGTCATCGGGACCTGAAACGTGGGCCTTATCCGCCTTTCGCGCACGCCAACGTTGCAGCAACTCCCAGAAAATCAACGCCGTGATAACCACCGCGCCGACCATCAGCAAGGAG
>CAZPAJ010000033.1:0-34924 GCA_964584625.1 uncultured Acidibacter sp. | reverse complement strand
TGTAGCAGAGGTCGAGGGCGTCGACGACCATGCGGATGTCGGCCGAGTTCTTGCCCGACTGCCGGACGTGCGGGATCTCGATGAGTTCGAAGGACGCCTGGTGCATGGCGGCCTTGAACTCCTTGTAGCGGTCCCAGTCGCAGTAGGCCTTCTTGACGACGATGCTGCCCTTCAGCAGCAGCCGCTCGAGCACCTTGCTGATGTCGAACCGGTCGTAGCGCGCGTCGCGCACGCCCAGGGCGACGTTCTCGAAATCACAGAAAAGGGCGAGGTTGGCGGTATCCGGCGGGGACTGGGTCATCCGGGCATTATCGCAGCCCCGCGCCCCCGGCGCGACGTCGTCAGCCGACGATCGCGCCGGAAGCCCTCAGGGCGGCGAGCTGTCCCGCGTCGTACCCGAGCGACTGCAGGACCTCGGTGTTGTGCTGGCCGACCGCCGGGAGTTCGAAACGCGGCGCAGCCGGCTCGTCGGCGAACTTGATCGGTACCCCGATATGCTCGAAGCCGGACTCGTCGACGATCCGCATTCCCCGGGCCGCCGCCTGGGGGTCGTCGAAGGCCTCGCGCAGGTCCTTGACCGGGGCGAAGCCGATGTCCTTGCCGCGGAACCACTCGACCCACTCGTCGCGGGTGCGCTGCAGGAATACCTCGCGGAGGAAGTCGATCAGCGGCTGCTGGTGCGGCCCGGGGCCCTGCTCGCACAGCGCCAGCAGGTCGAGCCGTCCGAGTTCGGCCAGCAGGTTGCGCGAGAACTTGATCTCCTGGGCCCCCAGCACCACATGCCTGCCGTCCCGGGTGCGGTAGATCTGGTAGAAGGCGCTGCCGCCGAGGCTGCGCTGGTGCCTGGCGACCGGCGCGCGCTGGTGGGCAAACACCTCGCCGGTGATGTTCGGGGTCCAGGCCAGCACGGCGTCGTACATCGCCATGTCGAGGTAGTCGCCGCGCCCGGTCTTCTCGCGCCGCAGCAGCGCCATCAGGATCCCCGACAGCGACAGCATGGACGCGGCTGCGTCGGCGATCGGCACGTGCGGCATCGCGGGCTCGCCGTCGTTGCCGAGGTTCAGGCTCACGACGCCTGCCAGCGCCTCGGTGGCCAGGTCATGGGCGGGGAGGTCGCGGTACGGGCCGTTCTGGCCAAAGGCCGCGATCGAGCAGTAGACGATGCGCGGGTTGCGGGCCGACACCTGCCTGTAGCCCACCCCGAGGCGGTCCACGACCCCCGGCCGGAAGGCCTCCACGAACACGTCGGCGGTTTCCGCGAGTCGCAGCAGCGCCTCTCGCCCGTCCGGGTGCTTCAGGTTGATGCAGACCGACTTCTTGCCGCGGTGGGTGTTGCGGAAGAACACGCTGTGGCCGCCCTGGGTTGCGCCGATGTGCCGGTTGGGCTCGCCTTCGCCGGGCGGCTCGACCTTGATCACCTCGGCGCCGTGGTCCGCCATCATCAGTGTGACGTGCGGTCCGGGCAGGAACATCGACAGGTCGACGACGCGGAGGCCTTCGAGCTTCACGGTGGCACCCCTAGATCGCGTCGCGGGCACGCATTGCCGCCAGTTCGGCCGCGGAGTAGCCGAGCTCGCCGAGCACGGCGTCGGTGTCCGAGCCCAGCCCGGAGGCGACCCGCGCCGGCAGCCGCTGCTCGTCGAGGCGGATCGGGTTCGCGAAGCTGCGGAACTCGGGGCGCTGCGGATGCGGCGTGTTGCGGATCATGCCGATGGCCGACACGAACGGGTTGTCCAGCGCCTGCGCCATGTCGTAGACGGGCGCCGCCGGCAGGCGCCCCTGCATGCGCTCGAGCCAGTGCGCGGTGCTCTGGCGCGACAGGGCTTCATCCAGCAGCGGCGTCAACGCGTCACGGTGCTCGCGCCGCGTGGCCATGGTCGCGAACCGGGGGTCGCCCGCCACGCTGGGTGCGTCGACGATGTCCATCAACTCCTCCCAGAACTTCTGGGTCATGCACATCAGGAAGATCCAGCCGTCGGCGGTCCGGTAGAGCTGGACGGGCACGGCGCTCGGGTGTGCGCCCCGCGGGAGGCGCCCGGTGACGAGCCCGTGGTTCAGGTACCAGGTGCCAGGGTAGGAGAGCTGGTGCAGCGCGACGTCGAACAGGCTCACGTCGACGTCGCGCCCCCGGCCGGTCTTCTGCGCGCCAAACAGCGCCGAGACGAGGGCGAGCGCCGTGGTGATCCCCGTCATGAAGTCGATGATCGACAGGCCGAAGCGCGCCGGCGGCGTGCCGGGCTCGCCGGTGACGCTCAGGTAGCCGGCCTCCGCCTGCATCATGTAGTCGTAGCCCGGCCAGCCGCGTCGCTCGTTGTCGCGGCCGAAGGCAGAGAGGTGGGCGCAGACCACCTTCGGGTTGAGAGGCGAGAGTGCCGCGTAGGTGAGCCCCAGCTTGTCGGGCTGGTCGCCACGCAGGTTGTTGAGCACGGCGTCCGCCGTGCCAACCAGCCTGTGGAACGCTGCGCGCCCCTCGGGCGTCTTGACGTTCAGCGAGACGCTGCGCTTGTTGAGGTTGAGGCTCTGGAAGTAGGTGGAGTCGTGCTCGCCGAGGTAGTAGGGGCCCATGCCGCGCGAGGCATCCCCGCCCTGCAGCCGGTTCTCGATCTTGATGACCTCGGCACCCAGGTCGGCCAAGTACATCGAGCCGAAAGGGCCAGCGCCAAAGTTCTCGAAGGTCAGGACACGAACGCCCGCGAGGGGCAGGGGGAGCGGGGACATCAGACGGGATTCCTCTCGAGCAGCTGGCGGGCGATGATGATGCGCTGCATCTCGTTGGTGCCCTCGCCGATGCACATCAGCGGTGCGTCACGGTAGTAGCGCTCGACGTCGAAGTCGGTCGAGTAGCTGTAGCCGCCGAAGATGCGCATGGCCTCGAGGCTGTTCTCCACGCCTGCTTCCGACGCGAACAGCTTCGCCATGCTCGACTCGAGGTCACAGCGTTCGCCGGTGTCGTACTTGCGCGCGGCTTGCTCGATCAGCAGGCGGGCGGCCTCGACCCGCGTGGCCATGTCGGCGAGCTTGAGCTGTATCGCCTGGTGCTGCGCGATCGGCTTGCCGAACGTCTGCCGCTCCTGGGCATAGCGCAGCGCGTCGCGCAGCGCACCGGCGGCAATGCCGGCTCCCCGCGCGGCGACGTTGATGCGGCCGAGCTCGAGCCCGCCCACCGCCTGCTGGAAGCCACGGCCCTCGGTGCCGCCGACCAGCCGGTCTGCGCCGACGCGGTGGTCCTCGAAGACGAGTTCCGCGCTGTCGATCGACTTGTAGCCCAGCTTGCGGATCTTGCGCGACGCGCGGAATCCCTCGCCCTTCTCGCAGATGAACATGCTCATGCCGCGGTGGCGGGGCTGCGCCTCAGGGTCTGTCTTGACTAGGATCCCGAAGCAGGTGCCGTAGACACCGTTGGTGATCCAGGTCTTGGTGCCATTGATCACGTAGCCCTCGCCGTCGCGACGGGCGACGGTGCGGATCGCCTGCAGGTCGGTCCCGGCATTCGGCTCGGTGAGTCCGATGCCGCCGCGCAACTCGCCCGTGGCAAACCTGGGCAGCCAGCGCTGCTTCTGCTCCGGCGTGCCATGTCGCTGCACGCAGGCGGCCATGATCAGGTGCGAGTTGAAGATGCCCACCGGGGCCATCCACACGGAGGAGATCGTCATCACGAGGCGCGCGTAGACGGATGCCGAGAGGCCGAGGCCGCCATATTCCGGCGCGATGGTCGCGCCGAACAGCCCGAGCTCCTTCATCTGCTCGACGATGTCCTCGGGGTACTCGTCGGCGTGGTCGAACTTGCGGGCGACCGGGCGCAGCTCCCGCTCCGCCCAGCGTTCGATGGTGTCGAGGATCTCGCGTGCCTCGTCGTCGAGCTGCGCTCCGCTGCCTGCGTTCGCCATGTTCAGTATCCCATCCTGTCTTCGACGGCGTGGCCGCGCCGCGCCACGAGGATCGTCCGCTCGAAGTCGCAGATGACCTTGCCGTCCTGGTTGCGGCCGGCGGTGCGCACGGTGACGAGCCCGGCGGTCGGGCGCGACTTGGATTCGCGCTTGTCGAGGACTTCGGACTCGGCGTAGAGCGTGTCGCCCGCGAACACCGGGGAGGTCATTCGGATCTCCTTCCAGCCGAGGTTGGCGATCGCCTTCTGGCTGACGTCGCTGACGCTCATGCCGACGATGATCGCGAGCGTGAGGGGCGAGGCAACGATGCACCGCCCGAACTCCGAGGCTGCGCCGTAGCGCTCGTCGAAGTGCAGCGGATGGGTGTTCATCGTGAGCAGCGTGAACCAGGTGTTGTCGGCCTGCGTGATGGTGCGGCCGGGGCGGTGCTCGTAGACGTCGCCGACGGCGAAATCCTCGTAATAGCGCCCGAAGCTTTCACGGAAACGCTGCGGACCTGTCTGGACGGGGGCGTGGCTCATGGTTCACCGGCTGGCTAAATGTCCGGACAAATGCTAGGTTTCGGGGCCGTGACTGTCAACGCCCGCCGCCCCGCCACCGTTCCCGCGCGAGACCTGCCGCGCATGCGGCCTGCCGCAAGCCCGCGGTACGCCCGTCTCGCCGAACTGCTCCAGGGCGAGATCCGGGCGGGTCGCCTGCGCGTCGGCGCCCGCGTGCCCGGCGAGCTCGAGCTCGTCGAGCGCTACGGGGTCAGTCGCCACACGGTGCGCGAAGCTTTGCGCCGGCTCAGCGACCAGGGGCTCATCGAGCGTCGCAGGGGTGCGGGGACCGTGGTCACGGCCCGTTCGCCGCGCTCGCCGGTCGTGCAGGTGGTCCACTCGCCCTCGGAGCTGATGAGCTACCCGCCGTCGAGCCGCCTGTTCCCGCTGTCGTCGCACGCCATGCAGCTGGGGCCGGAACTCGCGCAGCGGCTCGGTTGCGCCGCCGGCGAGCCCTGGTTCCGGGTGCAGGCCCTGCGGCGGCTGCGGCCTGGCGCCGCGGCGATCGCGTGGTCCGACATCTATCTCCGCCCCGAGTTCTCCGCGGTCGCGGCCGAGGTCGGCCGGCACGCGGGTCCGCTTTTCGAGCTCATCGAGGCCCGCTTTGGCCTGCGGGTGGAGCAGGTGGACGTCGACATCCGCGCCGGGCTGCTGGGCGCCGAGCACGCCGCGGCGCTCGGCGTCGCGGCCGGTGCGGCGGCGCTGGCTGTCGTCCGCCGCTACCGCGACGCCAGGGGGCGCTGCGTGCTGCTCACCGTCGCCGAGCACCCGGCCGAGCTCTTCACCTATTCGTTTGCGCTTCGCCGTGGCGAAACCCGTGGGCCCGCCTGGATCGCGGGCTGATCGCCACACTTCACACCAGGAGCCGACTCCCATGTCCCGACCCCGCCTGTTGCCCTCCGGCTTGCGCAGCTTCCTGTTCGCGCCGGGCAATCACCCCCGCAAGGTCGAGAAGGTCTTTGGCGCTGGCGCCGACGCCGTGCTGCTCGACCTCGAGGACGCGGTGGCGATCGCTGAAAAGCCCGCGACGCGCCCCGCCGTCGTCGCGGCCATGCGGGCACCGCGCAACGCGCGCGGATTTGTCCGGGTCAACGGCACCGATACCCGCTGGTGTGCCGACGACGTGGCCGCGGTGGTGGGGCCCTGGCTCGACGGGCTCGTGCTGCCGAAGGCCGAGTCCGCGGCGCAGATCCGCCAGCTGTCGTCGATGATCGCCGCGGCCGAGCGCCGCGCGGGCATGGCCGAGGGCGCGCTCGAGCTCATGCCTATCATCGAGACGGCCGCGGGCGTCGAGGCGGCCGCAGAGGTCGCGGCGGCCGATCCGCGCGTGCGCCGGCTGGCGTTGGGCGGCGCCGACTACACCAGCGATCTCGACCTCGAGTGGACCGTCGACGAGCGCGAGTTCGACTACGCGCGGGCGCGGCTGGCGCACGCCTCGCGCATCGCCGGCATCGAGCCGCCGGTCGACACGGTGGTGGTCCAGGTGCGCGACCTGGAGCGCTTCCGCCAGTCCGCGCGCAACGGGCGACGCATGGGCTTCGCCGGCAAGCTCTGCATCCACCCGGACCAGGTCGCGCCGTGCCACGAGGTGTTCACGCCCGCGGCGTCGGAGGTGGCCCGCGCCCGGGCGGTGGTGGCGGCGTTCGAGGCGGCCGAGGCGGCAGGTTCGGCGTCGATCCAGCTCGACGGCCAGTTCATCGATTACCCGATCGTCGAGCGGGCGCGGCGCGTGCTGGCGCTCGCCTCGCGGGTCGATCCGGCGCGCGGCTGAGGCTCAGCTCGCGCGCTGGCGCGTCCGATCCAGGTCGAGCACCAGGATCCCCGCGACGATCGCGCCGACCCCCGCGAACTGCCACGCGGTCATCCTCTCGCCCAGCAGCAGCCACGCCAGCAGGATCGTCATCGGCGGCCCCGCGGTCGACACCACGGCGCCGCGAGCCGCGCCGATCCGCCGGATGCCTTCCGCCTGCATCAGCGCGGGCACGAACATCACCAGCGTGCCCAGCGCTACCAGCAGCAGCCAGCCCCGCGCCGGGACGTCCGTGAGCTCCGTCGGCCCTCTCAGCAGCAGGAAGTGCGCGACGAGGGCGATCGCCGAGCAGGTCATCGCGATCAGCGTGAAGCGCGAGCTGCCGATCACCCGGGTGTGGCGCTCGCCGATCAGGAAATAGGCGGCGTAGGTCATCGCCGAGCCGATCACGAGCAGCGCTCCGAACGCGTTCGCTCGCAGTGCTGCGCCATCGAGGCCACCGACCACCAGGAAGATGCCGGCGTAGGTGAGCGCGAGGGCGAGCATCACGGGTGCCGTGGGCCACGCGCGGCTGCGGACCGAGGTGTACAGCACCACCATGGCGGGATAGCTGAACATCAACACGCGCTCGATGCTCGCATCGATCAGGGTCAGCGCGTGGAAGTCGAGCAGGGCGCCGCCGTAGTAGCAGAGCACCCCGGCACCGGCGGCCGCGAGCGCAGACCTTGGCGGTATGTCTCCGAGCCCTGCGAGGCCCTCGCGTGCCCCGGCGAACAGCCAGAACAGCGGCACCGCGAGCGCGGCCCGGATCGCCACCAGCGCCTCGACGCCGACGCCCAGCGCATAGAGCTTCTTGGCGAAGATGCCCTTGGTGGCGAACAGCATCGCGCCGCCCGCGACGAGCGCGGCGCCGATCCAGGCGGCGCGGCGCGTTGAGGTCGAGGGCTGCATGCTTGCGGAATTCCCCGGTTGGGCGGCGGTTGGCCCGCTGGCGTGCGGGCGGGCTGGCCACGCTGTGCAGCGCCGCGGCAAATACGCTTGCCATGGCGCCGAAGCGGCGAGTACTTTGCCGGATCGTCCGCGGAAAGTGAAACCAAGGGAGCATTGCGATGCCGGGTCCCCTGCACGGAGTGAAGATCGTCGAGATGACCAGCGTCGTGCTCGGTCCCTTCGCCTGCCAGATGCTGGCCGACATGGGTGCAGAGGTCGTCAAGATCGAGCAGCCGCGCGGCGACAGCAATCGCACCCTTGGCGCCGCCAACCACCCGGGCATGGCGGCGCTGTACCTGACCTGCAACCGTAACAAGCGCAGCATCGTGCTCGACCTCAACAAGCCGGGTGCGCGCGACGCGATGCTCGCCATGGTCCGCGACGCCGACGTGTTCATCCACAACAATCGCGCCCAGGTCATGACCAAGCTCGGCATCGACTACGCCGACATGAAGAAGGTCAACCCGCGGCTGATCTACTGCGCCGCCTACGGCTATTCCAAGAAAGGCCCCTACGGGAAGCTGGGCGCGCTGGACGACTCGATCCAGGCGGTCAGCGGCATCGCCATGCTGAACGCCATGGTGCTCGGCGAACCGCGTTACCTGCCGACCATCGTTGCCGACAAGACCACGGCGCTCACCGTCGTCTACGCGGTGCTTGGCGCGCTGTTCCATCGCGAACGGACGGGCGAGGGCCAGGAGCTCGAGGTCCCGATGTTCGAGACCATGGTGCACTGGGTCATGGCCGAGCACCTCTGGGGAATGACCTTCGACCCTCCCAAGGGCAAGCCGGGCTACGTGCGCCTGATGAGCCACCACCGCAAGCCCTACGCCACGCTCGACGGCTACATCGCGATACTTCCCTACCTCGACGCGCACTGGGAGAAATTCTGCCGCATCACCGGGCACCCGGAACTGATCGACGAGCCGACGTTCCGCACGCTCGCCGACCGCGTCCGCAACATCGATGCCACCTATTCGAAGACCGGCGAGATCATGGCCACGCGCACCACCAAGGAGTGGCTGCAGGTGTTCGAGGGCTCGGGCGTGCCGCTCACGGTCGTCAATTCGCTCGAGGACCTGATGTCCGATCCACACCTGGTCGAGACCGGCTTCTGGCAGTTCACGGACCACCCGACCGAAGGCCGCCTGCGGATGCCGGCTTTTCCGGTGAACTTCGGCAGCACACCGGTCGAGAACCGCCGTCACGCGCCGCGGCTGGGCGAGCACACCGAGGAGGTGTTGCGCGAGGCTGGGCTGGGTGCCGACGCGATCGCCGCGCTGACGGCGAGCGGTGCCGCGATGACGGCCGATCAGGCCGCCGGCACGGTTGCGACCGGGGGCGACTGACGCTCGGCCGGTTCAGGGCTCGAACGGAGCGCTCGCGAAGGAGGGCCGGGCGGCGAGCGCGACGTGAAGCCGCGCGAGGTTCGGGTAGTGCGCGCTCCAGTCCGTCCCGGTGAACCTGAAGAGCAGGTAGCCGATCGCGCAGTCGACCGCGACGTCAGCCAGCGTCAGCGTGCCGCCGACGCAGTACGGTCGGCTTCCCAGCCGATCGTCCATCCAGCGCATGCCGCGCTCGAGCTTGCCCCGCTGGCGCGCGACCCAGGTTTCGCTGCGCTCGTTTTCGGCGCGCAGCATCGTCTCGAGGCGGATGAGCACGGCGGCGTCGAGCGCCCCGTCCGCGATCGCCTCCCACTGCTTCACCTCGAAGCGTTCGGGGCCGGGCCGCGGCAGAAGCTCCGGCTGCGCTGCCAGCGAATCGAGGTATTCGGCGATCAGGGACGACTCGACGAGCACGCTGCCGTCGTCGCGGACGAGCGCGGGGATCTTGCCGAGCGGGTTCGCGGCGACGACCGCGCCGTCTTCCGGGAGTGGCGATTCCCGTTGCAGCGCCAACCCTATGCCTTTCTCCGCAGCGACGATGCGCACCTTGCGGACGAACGGGCTGCCCGTGCTGCCGATGACGCGCACGGCCTCAGCCCTCGAGGCCGTAGACCCGCAGCGCGTTGCCGCGCAGGAACTTCGCCAGCGGCTCCGGCCGCAGATTCAGGGCGAGCACTTCATCGATCGTCCTGCGGAACCCGAGCACCGGGAAGTCGGTGCCGAACAGCACCTTGTCCTGCCCGTACGAGTTGATGTAGCTGACGAACGATTTCGGCCAGTATTTCGGGCTGTGCGCGTCGGAGCCGATGAACACGTTCTCGTGCTTCCAGGCCATCGCGATCATCTCCTCGGTCCACGGGATCCCCACGTGGATGCCGACGATCTTGAGCTCGGGGAAGTCGCAGGCGATGCCATCGAGCAGGATGGGGCGGCCGACGCTGCGCATCGGCTGTTCCTTGGCGTAGACCATCGACTGGCCCACCTGCATCTGGATCGGCACGCCCAGCTCGCAGCACTTGGCGTAGAACGGGTAGTACTTCGCATGGTCGGGCGGCAGGTCGAACCAGTGCGGGTAGAGATGCGCGCCGATGAAGCCCATGTTCTTCACGGCATCCTCGAGGGCCCTCACGCCGTTCATGCCCTCGTACGGGTCGACCCCGGCCATCGCGTAGAACCGCCCGGGGTATTTTTCCACGGCGCGTGCCACGACTTCGTAGGGCAGGTGGAACGAACCCGGCAAGCCCTTGCGGCCCGCCTTGGGCGCGAACAGGAAGGCCCGCTCGATGCCAGCGTCGGCCATCTGCGCGAGGTGGTCCTCGAGCGACACGCCCTGCATGTTCGTCTTCGATTTCATCTTGCCGGCGAAGAACTGCTCCTGCCAGCCAGGCCGGTAGCCGAGCGCCTCCTGGGTCCAGATTCCGCTGACGATGTCGATGGCCGGGACGGGGACAGGGGCGGGCGTGCTCACGGGGCTCTCCGGGGGGGGCGGAGCGCGGATGATGCCGAAAAGGTGACCGGGCCGCGCGGTTCCGCGCGCCTGCGCCCGTCCTGCAGATTCCCTCGGGGTCGCCCCAATGCGCCGTGGGCGGCAGGATTTATGTGTCTTTTAGGCAACAAAAGCGCTTTTACTGGGGGTTCTTGGTTGCTGTCGAGCAACTCTGCTAGCATTCCGCGCCTTCGACATGGAAGTCGGCCCCGCGGCCGAGATACCCCCCCAATCTTCCCTGGAGCCCCCACCCCTATGTACACCCATCGAGCCCGCAAGCTCTCGCACCGCCTGAGCATCACGGTCGCCGCCGCGGTCAGCGCGGCGATCACCGGCCAGACGGCGTTCGCTCAGGACGTCGCCGCCGACGAGATCCTCGAGGAAGTCGTCGTCACGACCGCCCGTCAGCGCGAGGAAGCGCTGCAGGACGTGCCCGCCTCGATCACCGCCCTCACCGCTGACACCCTCGAGGCTGCCGCGGTCGAGCGTGCTGGCGATTTCGTGCGCCTCACCCCGGGCGTCTCGCTGGTGCAGGCGGCAGAGGTCGCCGACGCGCAGGTCAACATCCGCGGCATCAACGGTGCCCGCGACGCCGAGAACAGCTTCGCGCTGATCATCGACGGCGTGCTGCAGACCAACCCGGCCGCGTTCAACCGCGAGTACTCCGACCTCAAGCAGATCGAGGTCGTCAAGGGGCCGCAGGGCGCCATCTACGGCCGCAACGCGGCCGCAGGCGCCATCATCATCACGACCACCAAGCCGGGCAGCGAGCTGGGCGGTGACGTCAAGGTGGGCTACGGCCAGGACGACACGCGCACGGCCTCGGTGGTGTTCTCCGGCCCGATGTCGGATCGCGCCGGCTGGAAGGTCGCGGCCGACTATCGCAAGACCGACGGGTTCTACTCGAACCGCTTCCTTGGCACCAAGTCCGTCGACGACTACGAAGGCTTCAACGTCAACGCGCGCTTCATCTTCGAGCCCACCGATTCCGCCACGCTCGACTTCAAGGCGCACTACGGCGAGGTCGAGGCCGCGTCGATCTCCTTCAACCCGAACTTCCTGGTGCCGGGTTTCGTCGGTTCGGGCCTGCCGAACGCGCAGCTCTTCGACGCCGACGTGAACCTCCACAACTTCGAGTTCGTCAACAACATCGACCCCTTCAACAACCAGGAGGCGCTCGACGTCTCGCTGAAGTGGGACCAGGAGCTGTCGTTCGGCAAGCTGACGGCCTGGGCGCTCTACAGCGACATCCAGAACGAGTTCGGCTCGGACGGCACCAGCGCGACCTACGGGTTCTTCTACAACGACCCGAGCTGCATCAACTCGGCGGCGCAGCTGTTCAACTCTGGCTTCCAGATGCCGGCACCGCAGATCCAGTTCGCGCCGTTCCCGGCCGCCGCGATCTGGGGCCCCTACACGGCCTCTCGCTGCGACGGCACCCAGTACCAGGTGCGCAACCAGGAGGACATCAGCTTCGAGCTGCGCCTGGCCTCCTCGGGTGACCAGCGGCTGCGCTGGCTCGCCGGCGCGTACTACCTCACGCTGGACCGCGAGGTTGGCGTCAACACCGGCATCGACAACGGCGCCGGCATCGTCAAGTCGCTCTACGTGCCGCGCGGCCTGCCCAATGCGACCGAGCAGCTCGTCTGGGACAACTTCGAGAGCGACGTCTACGCCGTGTTCGGCAACCTCTCGTACGACGTCACGGACACCATCGAGGCGTCGATCGCCCTGCGCTACGACAACGAGAAGCGCAAGGTCAAGAACCTCGTGCCGGTGTCGGCGCGCACCACCTACTTCGACTACAACCCGTTCGACAGCGCGTTCGTCGGGAACTCTCCCCTGAACCCGGCCCTGGTGCCCGCACTGAACCCCGGCCTGAACGCCAACGGCACGATCCCCGACCGCGAGCTCAGCTTCTCCGAGCTGCAGCCGAAGGTCAGCCTGACCTGGGAGCCGTCCGAGGCGCTGACGCTGTTCGCCAACTGGGGCGTCGGCTTCAAGAGTGGCGGGTTCAACAACACCGGCTCGGCCGCGACCGTCGACCTGTTCATCAACTGCTTCACGGGGCGTGGCCTGCTCAATGCGGCGGCCAACTGCCCCGGCGGGGCACCGGGTGCCGGCACGCTGCGCACCGTGGGGGTCCGCGACCAGTTCGACGAGGAGACCTCCAGCGCCACCGAGATCGGCTTCAAGAGCCAGTTGCTCGACGGCCGGCTGGCGCTCGAGGCTGCGCTGTTCTCGACCAAGGTCGACAACATGCAGTTCTTCGAGTTCCTGGTCGGCGACT
This sequence comes from uncultured Acidibacter sp., assembly GCA_964584625.1. Lineage (GTDB taxonomy): Bacteria > Pseudomonadota > Gammaproteobacteria > Steroidobacterales > Steroidobacteraceae > UBA964. The sequence goes on along the minus strand of CAZPAJ010000033.1, from coordinate 22,597 downwards.
TCGGCCTGCTGCGCGTCGTCAACAACATCGACGAGGTGCAGCTGCAGGGCGCCGAGATCTCCGCCAACTTCCGCGTCAACGAGGCGCTGCGCCTCGTGGCCGGCTACAGCCGTGTCCAGAGCGAGATCAAGAAGAACAGCTCGCGCCCGACCTCGGTCGGCAACGAGTCACCCTACACGCCGGACTACACGGCGACGGTGGGTGCCGAACTCGACGTGCCGGTCGGCGAGGGCAACTGGCGGCTGCAGGCCAGCACCTACGCGAACCTCGTCGGTCCGACCTGGTTCCACGTGATCCAGTCGCAGAACAACGAGACGGTGAAGTTCTTCACGGGCAACTTCACCAACTCGGAGCGTGACAAGTTCACGACGGTGGACGCGCGCCTGGCGTTTGCCTCGGACAGCTGGACGCTGGCGCTGGTTGGCAAGAACGTCACCGACGAGAAGTTCCTCCAGGAAGTCATTCCGGCTCCGGAGTTCGGCGGTGCATTCATCCACCCGGGCTCGGAGCGACGGCTCTCGTTCGAGGTGGGCTACCGGTTCTGATCCCCCACGGGTGACGCAACCTCGGAAGCGCCGGCCTCGTGCCGGCGCTTTCGTTTTCGGCGGGCGCTGCAGGTGTAGAATCCGCGGGACCTCTCCCATCGGCGCGCGCCTTGCACCGCAACGAGATCCAGTTCCCCGCCAAGCACGCCGCGCTTCGCGACGACGTCCACCTGCTTGGCGATCTCGTCGGCGAGATCCTGCGCGAGCAGGGCGGCGACACGCTGTTCGACCTGGTCGAGGGCGACCGGACGCTCGCTATCCGGCGCCGCGACGGTGACGCTGCGGCGGCCTCCGAGCTCGAGGTTCGCTTGCACGGCCGATCGCCCTCGGTCGCGCGCGAGCTGGAGCGCGCCTTCTCGATGTGGTTCCAGGGGGTCAACCTCGCCGAGAAGGTCCACCGGATACGTCGCCGGCGTGCTTATTTCGCCAGCGACACCGGCAAGCCCCAGCCCGGGGGCGTCGAGGACGCCATCGCGCGCCTGCATGCATCGGGACTCTCGCTGCCCGAGTTGCTCTCGCTGCTCGGGTCGCTGCGGATCGAGCCGGTGTTCATGTCGCACCCCATCGAGTCCACCCGGCGGACCATCCTGCGCAAGCAGCAACGGGTGGCGTCGCTGCTCCATGATCGCCTCGATCCCACCCTGTCCCCCGCCGAGCTCCGCTCCATCCGGGGGCGGATCCGTACCGAGCTCACCACGGCATGGCAGACCGAGGACCACCCTCGCGAGCGCCTTACGGTGGCTGACGAGCGCGAGCACGTGGCGTTCTACCTGGCCGAGGTTCTCTACCGCGTGGTGCCGTCCTTCTACGAGGAGATCGGCCAGGCGCTGGAGAAGGTGTACGGCGTGGCGGCCGAGTCGGTGGCGCTGCCGACGATCCTGCGATTCGGCACCTGGGTTGGCGGTGACATGGACGGCAATCCCGACGTCCACGCCAAGGCCATCCGCGAGACCCTGGCGCGGCAACAGAAAGTCATCGTCAACGCCTACTTCACCGACTGCCAGTCGCTCGCCCAGCTCCTGTCGCAGAGCGCGAGCCGCATCGGCGTTTCGCCCGAGCTGCTGAAGCGAATCAACGAGTACCGGACGCTCGTCCCCGGGGCGCAGTCGGCAGCGCCGGCGCGGCACGACCGCATGCCGTACCGCGTCTTCCTCGGGCAGGTCGCGGAGCGGCTACGGGCGACCTACGACGGCCGGCCCAACGGCTATGAGACCCCGCTGCAGTTTCGTCGGGACGTCGAGCTGGTGGCCGACAGCCTGCTGGCCAATCGGGGTCGGCACGCGGGTCTCTTCCACGCCCAGAGGCTGCTACGACGGATCTCGACCTTCGGATTCCACCTGGCGACGCTCGACGTCCGGCAGCACACGAGCGTGCACCACGCCGTCATCGCCCGCGGCCTCGACGATGCGGAATGGCTGCGCCGCCCGGCCGCCGAGCGTCACGCCCGGCTGATCGACCTGGTGTCCCGTGACGTGGGTTTCCGGGGCGATTTCGATGCCGAGGGGCGCCGCACTCTCGCCGTGTTCGACGCGCTGCTGCAATGCCGAAGGCGCTACGGTCCCGATGCCGTCGGGCTCTACGTGATCGGCGGAGCCACGGGTCCCGACGATGTGCTTGCCCCGCTGCTGCTGGCGCAGTGGGCGGAGGCCTACGACAAGCGCCGCGGTTCGGTCCCGCTGGACTTCGCGCCGCTGTTCGACACGGTCGAGTCCCTCGAGCGCTGTGGCGATGTGATGCGCGACCTGATGCGTGACCCGCTCTACCGCGGCCACGTCGACGCGCGTGGCCGTCGGCAAGTCGCGCTGGTCGGTTACGCGGGTGGCAGCAAGGAGGCCGGGCTCTGTGCCTCACGCTTCGCTACCTACCGAGCCCAGGGGGCCCTGGCGGCTTCGCTTGCCGCGGCCGGGGAGCAGCACGTCGTTTTCCACGCCCGGGGCGGCAGCATCCCCCGCGGGGGTGGCCGCATCGATGCGATGGTCAGCGGCATGCCCCCGAGCTCGGTCAACGGGGTCTTGCGGCTGACCGAGCAGGGGGAGGGGATCGGGCACAACTACGGCCTCGGGCCGATCGCGATGCGCACGCTCGAACGCGCCTTCAGTTCGCTCTCGCTGGCCACGGCGGCCGGGTGGCAATCCCGTGCCGCCGATCCTCCGGCCGCGGCCCTCGACGTGGCCTCCCGCATCGCCGAGGCGAGTCGACGCCGGTATCACGCGCTGGTCTGGGCCGAGCCGACGTTCCACGACTATTTCCGGGCGGTTACCCCGATCGATGTGATCGAGCGCATGCAGATCGGGTCGCGCCCCGTGTTTCGGACGGGACAGGAGGGGCTGCGAGGCCTGCGAACGGTGCCCTGGGTGTTCGCCTGGACCCAGACGCGGATGATGATGCCAGGGTGGTTCGGCGCCGGGTCGGGCCTTGGCGCGGCCATCGAGGCGTGTGGGATCGACGAGGTTCGCGCGGCCTACCTGGGCTGGCCCTTCCTCCGCAGCCTCGTCGACGACGTCGAGGCGATGCTTGCGCGGTCCGACCTCGACGTCGCGGGTCACTACGAGACCCTCGCACCGCCGGCCCTGCGTGGGTACTTCGACACGCTGCGCGCGGAGCACTCCGCTGCGGTTGGCGCCGTGCTCAGGATCAAGGACTGCGAGCAACTGCTCGACGGTGATCGGACGCTGCAGCGTGCCATCCAGTTGCGCAATCCCTACGTCGACCCGATGAACCTCATGCAGGTCGACCTGCTGCGGCGCTGGCGGGAAGGCCAGCGTCAGGATCGCGATCTGCTCGACGCCTTGCTGGCGAGCGTGAACGGAATCTCCCTCGGGCTGCAGAGCACCGGTTGACACTGGCCCGGGGGAGCGATGGCGGTCAGCCGGGCTGCGGGGGTCAGTCGGCCCTTCGACTGCTCCGCGAGGCTGCCGGGTCCTCTGCTCGTGAGGTGCCTGTGTCCGGCGAGGGGTCTGGGTGTGGCGCAGGGCTTACGGGCGGCGGATCGTCCTCCAGGGCGATGCGCGCGGTCTCTTCGAGGTCCTCGAACTGTCCCTTGTTGACCGCCCAGAAGAACGCCCATACCGCTGCCCCGAGCAGGATGATCGACAGCGGCACGAGCAGGTAAACGCTCTCCATCAGCGGACGCCCTGACCGAGTGGTGTGTCCAGGCGGGCCGCCGGGCGGGCATGGGCCTCGATGAGCGGTGTCGCCGTGGCCGGCGTCTCCGTGACGATTCGCCGGGCGTTCAGCACCACGAGCAGCGACGACAGGGACATCCCGATGGCCGCGACCCACGGCGGCATCAGCCCGAGCGCAGCAACCGGCACGGCCGCGAGGTTGTAGGCGACGGCCCAGCGCATGTTCTGCCGCACCACCTGCATCGTGCGGCGGGCCACACGGACGCTCTCGGGCAGCGAAGCCAGCGAGTCGCGCAGCAGCAGCAGGTCGCCGGCCGCGTGCGCGATCGACGAGCCGTGACCCATCGCCATGGAGACGTCGGCGGCGGCCAGCACGGGGCCGTCGTTGATCCCGTCGCCAATCATGAGCACCTTGCTGCCGCTCGCCTGCAGGTCCTGCAGTCGGGCAAGTTTGTCCTCCGGCCGGAGGCGATGCGCCGCGTCCGGGATGTCGAGGCGGCGCGCGACGTGGCCGACGGCCTCGCGGCGGTCGCCGCTCGCCAGCGTGACCGCGAGCCCCAGGGAACGCAGCCCGTCGACGGTGTCGCGCGCGTCGCCGCGCAATTCATCCGACACCACGAATGCTGCGGCCGCGCCCGCACCGTCAGCCAGCACGATGCCGTCGCGCACTCCCAGCACGGATTCCGCGGCCTCGCCCAGCGCGAATCCGGCCCGTCCCAGTCGCCATTTGCGGCCACCCACGGTGCCGGCGACACCCTGTCCGGCGATCTCGTGCGCGTCGGCGCAATCGATTTCCGACACCGCGTGTTCGCGGAACGCCTGCGCGACCGGGTGACGGGACGACTGTTCGAGGGCCGCCGCGATCGCCAGGGCCTCGCCCGGCGGCAGGCCGTCGCGCGTGCGGGCGTCGAGCACCCGCGGTGCGCCGGTCGTCAGCGTCCCCGTCTTGTCCAGCATGACGGTATCGATCTGGGCGAGACCCTCGACGGCGTCCGGGTGCGTGACCAGCACCCCAAGGCGCGCGAGTCGCGACGTGGCCGCGGCGATCGCGACCGGCGTCGCGAGGGAGAGCGCGCAGGGGCAGGTGGCGACGAGGACGGCGAGCACGGCGGGAAACGCCTTGGCAGGGTCGATCCACAGCCAGATCAGGCCCACCGCGGTCGTCAGCAGCAGGATGCGCACGACGAACCAGGAGGCCATGCGTTCCGCCGCGAGCCCGAGTCGTGGCCGCTCCGCCTGGGCGCGCTCGAGCAACCGAACCAGCGAGTGCAGCGTCGACGCCGACGGCTCGCGCGTGGCGTCCATGGCGAGCGTGGCGCCGACGTTGATCGACCCGCCCAGCAGGGCTTCGCCGGCGGCGCGCTGCCGTGGTGCAGACTCGCCGGTCACCAGCGATTCGTCGACGACGGCGACACCCGCTGCCACGCAGCCGTCGACCGGGATGACGTCCCCGGTTCCCACTCGCAGCCGATCACCTGCGCGAACGTCGCGAAGCGGGATCTTCTCGGTCGACGATCCCCCTGCCACGAGCCGCGTCACGGTGGCCGGCAGGGCACGCGCCAGGGCGTCGGTGACGCTGGCAGCCTGGTGGCGGCCCTTCATCTCGACGTGACGCCCAAGCAGCAGGAAGAAGATGAACATGGTCACGGAGTCGAAGTAGACCTCGCCCTCGCCCCGGATGGTGTTGAAGACGCTGGCCGCGAACGCCAGCACGAGCGCAAGCGAGACCGTGACGTCCATTCCGAGCGCGCGGCGACGCAGGTCCCGCAGGCCGCCGCGAAGGATGGGTGCGCCGGAGTAGAGAAGCACCGGCACGGTGATCACGAGGCAGCTCCACTTCAGTACGTCCGCAAGCCACGGGTCGATTCCCGTGAAGGCACCGCTGTAGAGCCCGCCCGCGTACATCATCACCTGCATCGACCCCAGCCCGGCGAGGCCGATCCGCTTCAGGCTGCGGCGATGTTCCAGGCGACGCTCGCCAGCCGCGGCTTCGCCCACCAACGGCACGGGACGGAAACCGAGGGCGGACACGGTGGAGAGGATCTTCGCCAGCGACGCCCGACCCGCATCCCAGTCCACGGAGACGCGGCCGTTGACCACGTTGACCTCGACGCTTTGCACGCCCTCCAGCGCAGACAGTTTCGAGCGGATGGAGCGCGCGCAGTTGGCGCAGCGGATCCCCTCGGCGTTGAATATGACGTGGCCTTGGCCGTCGACGGTGCTGGCCCAGTGCCCCTCGGGCGAGTGCAGGGCCTGTCGAGGCCGCTCCGGCGCGGGCGGTGCTGCGGCGCTCATGGCCCGAGCGTCACCGGCACCTGAACGGGCGAGTCGAACCCGCCGCGCAGTCGCCAGGATGCGCCGTCCCCAACCTGCACCCGCCAACGCCCCGGAGGCAAGGTCGCAAATCGGGCGATGTAGCTGCCGATCTCGCCGGCGCCTTTCAGCGGGACGCTCTGGTCGAGTTCAGGCCTCGTTGCGTGGGTGAGACGCAACTCGAGCCCACCGGGCATCGGTTGACCAGGATCCTCGAAGGACAGCCTTGCGGTGAGCAGTCCGCTGCTGGAGAAGTCCAGGGCGACGCGCGCGCCGAGCCGCTGCGCCTCGGTCGCCTGCGCCAAGTCCGCGTCGAGGCCTGCACCTTCCCGCTGGTAGTGGGCGGGCATCTCCGGCTCGTGTCCGCGGAAGGCGACGAACAGCAGGAAAAAGCTGGCTACGACCGTGAACGCGAGTACGCCGAACACGACCCAGAGCACCGGATTGGGGCCGGTTGCGGATTCGGCGGTGCGGGGCGTGTCTGGCATCGTCAGGCCTCTAGCGTTCGACCGGCGAGAAGAACCTCGCCTCCGCGGTTGCGCTCAGTCGCGGGTCGTCGTCAGCGGTCACACGGAAGCGGAGGGACGCGGATGCCGGCAACGGCGATTCGTCCCAGGCGTCGCGTCGCACCGCGACGGCCGCATTGTAGACCTCGCCGGCCCCCACCTCGAAGACCTGCGAGTCCTGCCGCAGGCGGTACGGCGCGTCCGTGTTGGCCGCGCCCTCGGCGGCCTCCAGCGACACCGTGAACCGGCGGGGGTCGTCGGCCTTGTTGATAATCTTCAGCAGGTAGACGTTTTCCACCTCGCCACTTTCCGTCATACGGTAGAGCGAGTTGCGGTCGTGGATTGCGTCGAGCCCGACGGGCGTGCGCAGGGCGACCGACACCACGAGGCCCACCGTCAGGAGCACGAGCAGGGCGGCGTAGATTACGACGCGGGGGCGCAACAGGCGTGTCGGCTCGTGCTCGAGGCTGTGTTGCGTGGCGTAGCGGACCAGCCCGCGCGGATAGCCCATGCGGTCCATGACCGAGTCGCAGGCGTCGATGCAGGCCGCGCAGGCGATGCACTCGTACTGCAGCCCCTTGCGGATGTCGATGCCGGTCGGGCAGGCCTGCACGCACAGCGTGCAGTCCGTGCAGTGCCCGAGGCCCTTGCTGCGCGGGTCGATGCCCCGCTGGCGGCCGCCACGGGGCTCCCCGCGCTCCGCGTCGTAGGTGATGATCAGCGTGTCGCGGTCGAACATGGCGCTCTGGAAGCGCGCATAGGGGCACATGTACTTGCAGACCTGCTCGCGCAGGTACCCGGCGTTTCCATAGGTCGCGAGGCCGTAGAACAGCGTCCAGAAAGTCTCCCAGGGGCCGAGCCCGAAGCTCAGGATGGCGCTCGCGAGCTCGCGTATCGGCGTGAAGAAGCCGACGAAGGTGAAGCCTGTCCAGGCCGCGAACGACACCCACAGCACCTGCTTGGCCGCCTTTCGCTGCAGCTTCGGCAGACTCCACGGCGCCTTGTCGAGCTTCATCCTCTGGCCGCGGTCGCCCTCGGTCACTTTCTCCATCCAGAGGAAGACTTCCGTCCAGACCGTCTGCGGGCACGCGTAGCCGCACCAGAGGCGGCCGCCGACCGCCGTGAAGAAGAACAGGCTCAGCGCCGCGATGACCAGCAGCCAGGTCAGGTAGATGAAGTCCTGTGGCCAGAGCGTCAGTCCAAGGACGTAGAACTTGCGCGCGGGAAGGTCGAAGAGCACGGCCTGCCGGCCTTCCCACTGCAGCCAGGGGACGAGGTAGAACAGGCCGAGCAGCCCCCAGGCCGCGGTGAGTCGCAGGCGCGAAAAGCGCCCCGAGACCTCGCGCGGGTAGACCTTCTGATGGGCCTCGTAGTAGGAGTCGCCGCCATCGGCAGCGACATCCGTCGCGGCGGGACCCTTGCGGGTTTCAGCGTTCATGATGGTTCGTCAGGGTGGGTCGCGAGCATCCATGCGGTGAGTCCCGCCGACGCCGCGCACACGATCCAGAAGAAAAAGAACCCGACGCTGTAAAGCGCCGTGCGGCTGGGCAGGAGCGCCGCGGGCACGAACAGCGAGGCGAGAGGCGAGGGGTCGACGAAGGCAAAGAAGACCATCGTCGCGACGCTGGCAGCCAGGAAGGAGCACCAGACCACGGTCAGCGCCGAGCGGCCGAAGCGGCCCAGCCCGGAGCCCGCGGTTCCGTCATCGGACAGCGTCGTCGCCGCGTCAGTTTGTGGCTGCAACTCCTTCACGGCGTGCTCCTCCGAGGCTCAGGACATAGGCTGCGGCAAGCTTCACCCGCGTCTCGCCGAACTGCTCGCCATGCGCCGGCATGATGCCGTTGCGCCCCTTGGCGATGGTCTGGCGGATCGCATTGGCCGAGCCACCGTGCAGCCAGATACGGTCCGTGAGGTTGGGTGCACCGACGGCCTGGTTGCCTGTGCCGTCCGGCCCATGGCAGGCGAGGCAGAGCGTGTCGTAGTGGGCCTTGCCCGCCGCCAGGTCGCCCGCCGCCGCCTGGCGCCCGGAGAGGGACATCACGAAGGCCACGGTGTCCTCGACACCGCGGTCGCCGATGACCTCGATCCACGGCGCCATGATTCCCATGCGCCCCTCCCGGATCGAGGTCTCGATGGCTTCCGGGGTGCCGCCCCACAGCCAGTCGCGGTCGGCCAGGTTGGGGAATCCGACCGCGCCGCCGCCGTCGGAGCCGTGACAGGCCGCGCAGTTGTTGGCGAAGAGGTTGCGCCCGACGGCCAGCGCCGCGGGGTCACGCGCCAGTTCCTCGCTGCCGCGGTCCGCGAAACGCGCCAGCATCGCCTGGGTCCGGCGTTCCTGCTCCGCCTGCATCTGCGCCCACTGGCCCTGCTGCGTCCACCCCAGCGCGCCCTTCGAGTTGCCCAGCGTCGGGTAGAGCACCGCGTACGCCACGGCGAAGATCACCGAGATGACGAACAGCCACAACCACCAGCGGGGCAGGGGGTTGTTGTACTCGCGGAGGTCGCCGTCCCAGACGTGGCCCGTGGTGTCGGTGGTCCTGTTGGACTCGCCGCGCTTCTTGCGCATCCACATCAGCAGCCAGACGGCTGCGACGGTGTTCAGCACCGTGAGGACGACGACGAAAATGCTCCAACCGCTGCTCATCATGATTGACGCCTCGAATCGCCGCGCGCCGCGTTCCCGCCAGCCGCTGGCTCGTCACTGGAAAACTCGTCTTCCTCGAGCGGCGACCGTGCGGCGCGCTCGAAGCTGTCCTTGCGGCGCCGGCTCCAGGCCCATGCCGCGACCGCCACGAAGGCGACCATCGCGAGCACGGTGGCCAGGCCGCGCAGGATGCCCAGGGTTTCATCGCTCATCGGGCTACTTCCAGGTCTTCGACGCGAGCCCGAGGCCCTGGAGGTAGGCGATCAGCGCCTCCATCTCGGTCTTGCCCCGGACCTCGTCTGACGCGCCGGCGACCTGCTCGTCCGTGTAGGGCACGCCCAGCTGCCGCAGCGTGCTCAGCTTGGTCGGCGTGAGGTCGGCATCGACGAGGTTGCGGTCGAGCCATGGGAATCCGGGCATGTTGGATTCCGGGACCAGGTCGCGCGGATTGATGAGGTGCAGACGATGCCACTCGTCGCTGTAGCGGCCTCCGACGCGGGCGAGATCCGGCCCCGTGCGCTTGGAGCCGAACTGGAATGGGCGGTCGTACACGGACTCGCCGGCCAGCGAGTAGTGCCCGTAGCGCTCGACCTCGCCGCGCAGCGGCCGGACCATCTGCGAGTGGCAGGTGTAGCAGCCCTCGCGGACGTAGATGTCGCGACCTTCGAGTTGCAGCGCCGTGTAGGGCTGCACGCCGGGAGCAGGCTGCGTGGTCTCGTTGGAGAACGCGAGCGGGACGATCTCCACCAGGCCGCCGATGCTGATCACGACGGCGATCAGGACCGACAGCAGTCCAGCATTCTTCTCGATGACTTCGTGCTTCATGGTGTGTTGCGTTCCGCGTGATCAGTGCGCCGCTGGCCGCGGCACGGGCACGGGCTGCACCCGACCCTGGCCCATGGTCTTCGCCACGTTCCAGGCCATGATGAACATGCCGAGGAACACCAGCGTGCCGCCGGCCAACCGCACGCCGTAGTAGGGGTAGGTGGCCTTGAGCGACTCGACGAAGGTGTAGGTCAGCGTGCCGTCGGCGTTCGTGGCGCGCCACATCAGGCCCTGCATGACCCCGGCGATCCACATCGACGCCACGTAGAGCACGATGCCGATCGTGGTCGTCCAGAAGTGCCAGTCGATCAAGCGCGTGCTCCACATCGCGGTCTGCCCGTAGAGACGCGGGATCAGGACGTAGAGGGATCCCACCGAGACCATCGCGACCCAGCCGAGCGCGCCGGAATGCACGTGGCCGATCGTCCAGTCGGTGTAGTGCGAGAGGGCGTTCACCGTCTTGATCGACATCATCGGCCCCTCGAACGTCGACATGCCGTAGAACGACAGCGACACGATCAGGAACTTCAGGATGGGATCGTTGCGAAGTTTGTGCCACGCACCCGACAGGGTCATGATCCCGTTGATCATGCCGCCCCAGGACGGTGCGAGCAGCATCAGCGAGAACACCATGCCGATCGACTGCGCCCAGTCGGGAAGCGTCGTGTAGTGCAGGTGGTGCGGTCCCGCCCACATGTAGATGGAGATCAGCGACCAGAAGTGCACGATCGACAGGCGGTAGGAGTACACCGGGCGCCCGGCCTGCTTCGGCACGAAGTAGTACATCATCCCGAGGAAGGCCGCGGTGAGGAAGAAGCCGACCGCGTTGTGCCCGTACCACCACTGCACCATCGCGTCGACCACGCCCGCGTAGGCCGAGTAGCTCTTGGTGAGCGTGACGGGCAGGCTCGCGCTGTTGACGATGTGCAGCACGGCGACGGTGATGATGAACGCCGCGAAGAACCAGTTGGCGACGTAGATGTGCTCCACGCGCCGCTTGACCAGCGTGCCGATGAACACGATCCCGTAGGCCACCCAGATGATGGCGATCAGGATGTCGATGGGCCACTCCAGCTCGGCGTATTCCTTGGAGGTCGTCCAGCCGAGCGGCAGCGAGATCGCGGCGAGCAGGATCACCAGTTGCCAGCCCCAGAAGGTGAACTCGGCGAGCCCCCCGCCGAACAGCCTCGCGTGGCAGGTCCGCTGCACGATGTAGTAGGAGGTGGCGAAGATCGCGGAGCCGCCGAAGGCGAAGATCACCGCGTTGGTGTGCAGAGGCCGGAGGCGGCTGTAGGTCAGCCACGGGATGTCGAAGTTCAGCGCCGGGAACAGCAGCTGTGCGGCGATCACGACACCCACCAGCATGCCGACGATGCCCCAGACCACGGTCATGATCGCGAACTGGCGCACCACCCGGTCGTTGTAGGTGGCCTCCACGGCCTCGGCGCTGTCGTCGCGGATGCCCGGAAGAGGGGGGGTGAGCGTGCCGGCCGTCGCATTGGCGGCCTGGCCGAACTGGGATGCGGTCATGGTGTCTGGATCGCCCGGCTTGCTAGTGGCAGGCGCGATGGTCCCGGGCGGCTGCTTTCGCCGGAATACGTAGAAGTCGCCGGCGCACGCATCGCTAGGTACAAGTCGCTGCGAGGCAGGCCGGTCGATTGCTTAATGTCGGCCCCAGCCAGGTTGCGGGTTGCCGGAGGCGTCGATGGGTCGCAGGCGCGTGTGGTTGGGTTTGCTGTGCGCGGTATGGGGCGGCGGCGCGATCGCCAGCGCGCCTGCGGAGCTGATGCAGGCGCTGCAGTTGCGCGGCGACCCGCGTCGCGGTGCTGCGCTGTTCGAGACCTGTGCTGCCTGCCACGGTGCCGACGGCGGCGGTGTCGCCGACGGCACGGTTCCCGCCATCGCAGGCCAGCCGGTGCAGGTGCTGGCCAAGCAGCTCGTCGACTTCCGGCGCGAGCGGCGCCGTGACCTCCGGATGCGGCACTTCGCGGACGATCGCCATCTGGAGAGCCCGCAGGACATCGCCGACGTGGCGGCCCACGTGGCGGGCCTGGCGGCCACGGAGGCGCCGGGCACCGGCGCGGGGCAGGGAGTCGAGGCCGCGGCGGCCCTCTATCGCCAGCGCTGCGAGGCTTGCCATGGCGCGGAGGCACTGGCCGACGGCGCGAGGATGCTGCCGGGCCTCGCAGGTCAGCACGCGGCCTACACCCTGCGGCAACTGGTGGAGGCCGCTGCCGGCCGGCGACCCGGCCTGCAACCCGCGCATCGCGAGGCGCTGCACGGCCTGTCGTCCGGCCAGTTGGAAGGGCTGGCGGACTACCTCAGCCGCCTGCCCCGGGGAGAGCGTGGCGCAGCCCGCTGATTCAGCTGCTGCGGGCGCGCTCGAGGTTCATCATCATCCGCACCAGTTGGGCCAGCGAGTTCGCGCCCATCTTCTCCATGACCCGGGCGCGATGGATCTCGACGGTGCGCTGGCTCACACCGAGGTCTCCCGCCATCACCTTGTTGGCCTTGCCCTGCGTAACCAGCGCGAGCACTTCGCGTTCCCGCGGGGTCAGCGACTCGTAGCGTTCCGCGATCTGGTGCCCCTCGTTCAGCGCGCTGCGGTTCTTCGCGTCCGTGGCGAGCGCGCGCTGGACCCGGTCGATCAGGTCCTGGTCGCGGAAGGGCTTCTGCAGGAAGTCGAAGGCGCCGTGCTGCATGGCCTCGACGGCCATGGGGATGTCGCCGTGGCCGGTGATGAAGATCACCGGGATGATCGCCCCTCGCCGGTTCAGCTCCTCCTGCAGCTCGAGTCCGCTCATGCCGGGCATCCTGACGTCGAGGACGAGGCAGCCCGGCACGTTCGGGTCGTAGGCTGCGATGAAATCGCGTGCTGAGCCAAAGGACACGGCGGGGATGCCGACGGACTTCAGGAGCAGCCGAAGCGAGCTGCGCACGGCGTCGTCGTCGTCGACCACGTATACGGAGGTATTGCGGTTCATCAAGCGCTCCTGGTCGTCGCGGTGGGGAGGCGGAGGACGAAGCAGGCGCCACCTCCGGTGCCGTTCTGGTAAGAGAGTTTGCCCTGGTGAGCTTCGGCGATCGTCCGGCTGATCGCAAGGCCGAGCCCGGTGCCCGATTCCTTGGTGGTGCAGAAGGGATCGAAGATCCGGGCGACGAGGTCCTGCGGTACGCCGGGACCATTGTCCTCGACGCGGATCGCGACCCCGTCGGTGCCGTCGCGACCGGTGAGCACCCTGACACGCCTGGAGTCGACCGGCCGCTCGGCCAGCGCCTCGATCGCGTTGCGCAGCAGGTTGAGCACGATCTGCTGGATCTGGACGCGGTCGATGCTGAGGGGGTCGAGGTCCGGCGCGAGCGCGCAGTCGATCTGCACGTCGTGCAGGCGTGCGTCGCTGGCGGAGAATCCGACGACCTCGTGAACGAGGTCGTTGATGTCCGTCGCTTCCCGCCGCGTGTCCCGGTTTTGCACCAGGCTGCGCAGCCGCCGGATGATCTCGCCTGCGCGCAGGGCCTGCGCCGCGATCTGCACGAGGGCCTCGCGCAGGTCAGGGTCTCCGCCGGGCTGGGCCGCGACGAGCCGGGTGCCGGCGCTGGCATAGTTGGCGATGGCCGCGAGGGGCTGGTTGAGCTCGTGGGCGATGCCGGCCGCCATCTCGCCCATCGTCGCCAGGCGGGAGACATGCGTCATGCGCTGCTGTGCCACCCGCGACTCTTCCTCGGCGCGCTTTGCCTCGGTGATGTCGAGCACGGTGCCTGCGATGCGCAACTGGTTCCAGCGCGCAGGGCTGGTGCTGGACTTGATCTGGACGTGGCGCACCTCGCCTGCGGGCGTGACGATGCGGTAGTCGCCCGAGCGCTGGCCGGTCTCGCTGCTCGCCTTGCGCCAGTTGGCGAGGTAGCGGGATGCATCCTCCGGGTGGAACATCGCCGCCACGTCGTCGGCGTTCGGCACGCCTTCGGCCGGATCCAGGCCGAAGATCCTGAACATCTGTGGCGACCAGAAGCTGTCGGCGGTCGCGGGGACGTAGATTTCGAAGTTCCCGAGGCGCGCCATTTCCTGGGCCTCGTTGAGCAGGGCCCGCGTGCGCTCCATCGACTGCTCGATCGTCCGCCGCACCGTGATGTCGTCGCCCGAGCAAAGGAACCCGGTGGCCACTCCGGCTTCGTCGTGCAGCGCGATGCAACGCCAGGCGATCAGGCGCCGCGCGCCGGACGCCGTGAGGATCTCGTGCTCGAGGTAGATGTCGCGCCCGGCCGGCTGGCGCAGCAGGGCATGCATGCGCGCCTCGACCTCCGGGCGCTGGTCGTCCGGGACTGCCACCGACAGCCAGTCCTGCGCGATCAGGTCGGCCTCCCGCCTCTCCAGTGTCTCGCAGCCCCGGCGGTTGATCAGCTGGATGCGGCCGTCGGCCGACAGCGCCAGCAGGATCACCTGCGCGACCTCGAGATACTGGCTCGCGCGGTCGCGCTCGCGGCGCATCGCGGCCATGGCTTCGCGACGCAGGGTGATGTCGTGCAGCAGCCCGACGAAGCGGGGCGGGTCCGAGCCCCGGACCCGACCGACGGAGAGCATCGCCGGGAAGGTGCTGCCGTCCTTGCGGCGCGCGTCGACTTCCCGGCCTATGCCGATGATGTGCGCCACGCCCGTGCTCTCGTAGCGCGCCATGTAGGCGTCGTGAGACCGGGCGTCAGGCGCGGTCATCAGCATGCTCACGTTGCGGCCCAGGACCTCGTCGGCCCGGTAGCCAAACAGCCTCTCACCCGAACGGTTGAAGCTTTCGACCCGGCCGCGTTGGTCGATCAGCACGACGGCGTCGACCGTTGCGTCCAGCAATGCCTGGAGTTCCTGCTCGGGTTGGCCCCCTGCGCCCCTGTCGTTGTCCATCATGCGGTAGTGGCCCGATCCCTGCGCAACGGAATAATGGTACCACGCGCCCCCCGGGCGAAGCCTGCCGGCACCCACGTTAGGTAGATGACGCAATGGTGGCGTTCGTTCCTGCATGCGAGCCTGCGTTCCAATGGCGACCACGCAGCGGGCGTGGCCACCGGTCATACCATTGCAAAGGATCCCATCCATCGTGCAAACGGAACCCATCCGGCAGCGGCTGATCGCCCGCCGCGACGAACTCGTCCAGCGTGCTGCCCGCACCGGCGCTGACCTGCGGCGTGAGCACGAACCGCTCTCGGCCGACTTCGATGAACAGGTCGTGCAGCGCGAGAACGACGACGTTCTCCGTGGCCTGAACGAGGCCGCCCGGGCCGAGCTGGCGCAGGTGAACCGTGCGCTCGCGCGCATCGACGCGGGCTCCTACCTGACCTGCTCGTCTTGCGGTGGCCCGATCCAGCCCGAGCGTCTGGAGATTGTCCCGGTCACCGAGCTGTGTGCGGCGTGCGCGCGCAGGGGGGGCGCGACGCCGGATTGAGGGTCGCCCACGTGCAATCGCTGCTGGTGGTGGTCGGGCGCGAGTCCGAGAGTCAGGCGTCGCTGCGCAAGGCGATGGTCGTGGCACGGCACCTGGGTGCCTGTGTCGACCTGTTGCTGTGCGAGTCCGAGCCGTCCTCGCCCGCCTCCGAGGCGGGCGCGACCCGGATCCTCGAGGCGCTGCGAGGTTCGATCGCTGCCGATGCCGTGCTCATCGAGACCAGCTGGGCAGGGGGTGTGTCGCTCCGGGCCGGGATCGCTCGGCGACTTGGCGTGCGCCGCTCGAGCCTCGTGGTTCGTTCGATCTGTGGCAGCGCGGATGCCGGCAGTCGCCGCGCATCGCTGGCGGAGCGTGAACTGGTCAGCGGTGGATTCCACGCGCCGCTGTGGCTTTCGAGGCGTCCTGCATGGGCTCCCAGCCCGCGTTTTGGGCTCGCACCGGACCTGGGGGCCCGAGGGTGCCCCGCATGGAGCGACTCTGCGCGGCAGCTGGCCCGGGTGCTGGCGCGAGGCAGCCCGGCCGAGGTCGAGTTGCTCCAGGGCTCGCCGCCCGCCGCGATCGACGCGTTGCTGCTGCCCGCGCCCGGCCCCGGTGACGGTGCTGCCGCGGCCCGGGCCCAAGGCCTGGTCGACGAGGTCGATTGCGATCTCGTGTTCGTCCCGACTGCCGGCATGTCCGGTGCCGTGGCGGAGTCGTTCAGCCCGAGGAGGCTCGACGCTCCCGCGCTATGGTCCTGACGGTCAGCCAGGTGAATGCGCCGATCACTCCGACGAGCGCTGCCATCAGCAGTCCGAGCCACCAGCGAACCTTCCACGCCTCGACCAGCCCCCACGCGACACCGACGGGGGTCGAGACCAGAAGCACGGGTTTGGCGATTCTCAAGCGCAGCTCCTCACGTCGTGGGCGCGGATGGTAACTCACGTGGCCGCGCGTTCGGCCGCGCGGGTCTTGAGCATTGCGGCGGGCCCGCGTGCCGTTTAGGCTCGCGCGCCATGAAGGTCAAGGTCTCGGGTCTGGTCCCAGCGATGCTGGCCGCAACGTACATGCTCGCCTCGGGTGCGGTGGGCAGCGCGACCCCGGGCTACTCGCCGGAGGACGAAGCACTCTACCTCGAGAGGTTTGCGCGCTGGCAGGCGGCGGCCCGCCAGGGGCTGGCGCTGGAGACCTACGAACCGCTGGAGCCGGTGCCGGGCGCTCCAGGCTGGACGCCGCTCCCCGTGGTGGGGACGGATCAGCGCAGCATCTCGGACGCGGCGCTCGCCCAGGCGCGCGATTACGCCGCACGCAACAACTCGCTGGCGCTCCTGGTCTGGCACCGGGGGCGACTTCAGCATGCGGAGTATTTTGGGCGTGCAACCCCCGAATCGGGATTCCCCTCCCGTTCGCTGGCCAAGCCCATGACCGCGGTCGCCGTGGGCCGGGCCATCGCGCTCGGGTCGATTCGCTCGCTCGACCAGCCGGTCGCCGACTTCATCCACGAGTGGCGCGCTGACCCGCGCCGCTCGCGAATCCTGGTGCGGCACCTGCTGGACATGCGGTCCGGACTGCTGCCGCAGGGGCTGGCGCTGACGGCCGAGGACATCCTCAACCGTGCCTACCTGCATCCGAGGCACGAGGAAGTCATCCTTCGCGACTACCCGATCGTGGACGAGCCGGGTGCGCGCTACGAATACAACAACGCGACGTCCGAGCTGGTGGCGTTGCTGATCGAGCGGGCCACCGGCAGGCGCTACGCGGAGTTCGTCTCGACCGAGGTGCTCCAGCCCATCGGTGCGCCGGGTGGCAACGTCTGGGTCAACCGGCCGGGCGGACTCGCCCACTCGGGGTGCTGCATGATGATCCCTGCGGAGGCGTGGCTGCGCCTCGGGATCCTCGTCCTGCGCGACGGCGTGTGGGAGGGCAGGCGCCTGTTGCCCGAGGGCTACGTGGCCGCGATGACGGCCGGCACGCCCCAGAACCCTTACTACGGGCTCGGCACCTATGTGTCGGGCCGATACATCGCGCGTCGGGGATTCGCGAACCCGGAGCGGGATAGGGAGGCGCTGCGCGTGCTGCACTCCGAGCCCTACCTTGCGAGCGACCTGTTCCTGTTCGACGGCAACTCGAACCAGGTTGTCTACATGATTCCCTCGGAGCAGCTGGTCGTGCTGCGCGTGGGCGGCGCGCCGCCGCGCGTGGGCGGCAGCGAATGGGATAACGCGTTCCTTCCCAACACCCTGATGCGCGGGATCGTCCGCCTGGCGGGCGAGGCTGCTCCGGCCCCGCAGCCTGGAAACTGAAACGCGGGAAAGCGGTCTCAGCACCACCGCGTACTCGCGGCTTGTGCGGCCCAGTGTTCTGGTGATATAAAACACCATATTTACCGGGCGGCCCAAGATCCCGTTCGCCCCGTCGAGAGTGACCCCGATGACTGAAGTCGAATCGAACCGAGCCGGATTCGCGGCCCGGCTTTCTGCCGTTCCCCGCCCCGTGTACTGGACCATCGGTGTGCTGATTTTGCTCTCGCTGATCGGCCTGCTGCGCGCGCGGATTGCCTCGGCGCCGGCGGCTGCCGTCTCGACCGCACCCCTCGTGTCCGTGCTGACCGCGAGGTCCCGGAACCTTGCCGACGTCGTCAGCTTCACCGGGGAGATCGCCGCCCGTGACGAGGCTGCGATCAGCGCCGAGGGCGAGAGCGGCAGGGTTGCGGCGCTGTTCGTCGAGGTGGGCGACCGCGTCCGTGCGGGGCAGGTGCTCGCGCGTCTCGACACGTCGCTGGTCGCGCCCCAGGTGGCCAGCCTCGAGGCTTCGCTCGAGGAATCGAGGGCCAATGCGGCGCTGGCCGAGGCGGATGCGCGGCGTGCGCGCGCCGTGGCGGCATCCGGTGCCCTGGCGGTCCAGGAGATCGAGCGTCGCGAGGCGGCGGCGGTGGCGGCCGCGGCCAAGGTCAAGGTGGTCGGCGCCCAACTCAACGAGGCGCGGGCGAGGCTGCGTCGCACCGAGGTGCGCGCTCCCTTCGACGGCGTCGTGCTCACGCGCGCCGCCGAGGTCGGGCAGCTCGCGGGTCCCGGTGGTACCCCGCTCTTCCGGCTGGGTCGGGAAGGCGCCATCGAGATGCGCGGCAAGGTTTCCGAAGCCGACCTGCCGCGCCTCGCCCAGGGCCAGTCCGCAAAGGTCACGGTCACGGGCGTGAGCGACGTGTTCGAAGGCAGGGTCCGGCTGATCGGTGCCGTGATCGAGCCGCAGACCCGGCTGGGTTCGGTGCGCCTCGACCTGCCTGCGCACCGCGACCTGCGTCCCGGCGCATTTGCCCGCGCGGAGGTCGAGGTCGGTGCCGGGCAGCGACCCCTGTTGCCACAGACGGCGGTCATGAGCGACGAGCGCGGCAATTTCGTGTTCCTGGTCGATGCCGGGAGCAAGGTGGTCCGTCGCGACGTCCGGGTCGCCGGTTCGCGGGCCGAGGGACTGGTGATCGCGGCAGGCCTGGCGGGCGGCGAGCGCGTGATCTCGACCGCGGGGCCCTACCTCAGGGCTGGCGAGGTCGTCCGCGTCGCAGCTGAATCCGCGGCCGTCGCGGGCGGTGTCGCGCCGTGAAGAACATGTCGGCCTGGGCGATCCGCCACCCCACGATGCCGATCGTGCTGTTCGTCGTGCTCACCTTCATGGGGCTGGTCAGTTTCGTCCGCCTGCCCATCAACCTGAACCCCGACGTCAGCTTCCCGATCGTCATCGTCACGGTTTCGCAGCCTGGCGCGGCCCCGACCGAGATCGAGACGCAGGTGACGCAGCAGGTCGAGGGTGCCGTACGCAGCGTCAGCAATGTGCGGAACATCAGTTCCGCCGCGCGCGAGGGGAGTTCGACCACCACGGTGGAGTTCCAGATCGGCACGCCCATCGACCGCGCGCTGAACGACGTGCGCGACGCAGTCAGCAAGATCCGCTCGGACCTTCCGGAGGGCGTCGACGAGCCCCAGGTCAACCGCCTCGACGTCGACGGCGGCGCGATCGCGTACTACGCCGTTTCCACCACCAACCGGACTCCCGAGCAGCTCAGCTGGTACGTGGACAATACGGTCAGCAAGCGCCTGCTGGCCTTGCCGGGCGTGGCTCAGGCGTCCCGTGCCGGGGGCGTGGATCGCGAGATCCGCGTCGAGCTCGACCCCGCGCGGATGCAGGCTCTCGGCATCACGGCGGCCGAGGTCAACCAGCAGCTGCGCCAGCTGAATCTCAATGCGCCGGGGGGGCGCGCGCAGGTGGGCGGTGGCGAGCAGTCGATCCGGGTGCTGGGTTCTGCCTCAACCGCTCTGGAGCTGGCGGCCACCCAGATCCGGCTGCCGGGCGGAATGTCCGCGCGACTGGGCGACCTCGCCGACGTGCGCGACGCCGCGGCCGAGCAGCGCAGCCTGTCCCGTCTCAATGGGCGCGCGTCCACGAGCTTCGGCGTCTTCAAGGCGCGCGGTGCCTCCGACGTGGCTGCCCTGGACGCTGTCGAGGCCGAGATCCGGCGGTTGGTGGCGGAGTCGCCGGACATCTTCATCAAGCGCGTGTTCACGACGGTCGAGAACACCCGCGAGTCCTACCGCACGGCCATCACCGCGCTGATCGAGGGCTCGATCCTCGCGGTGCTGGTGGTGTTCGTCTTCCTGCGCGACTGGCGTGCGACCGCCATCTCCGCACTTGCCATCCCGCTCTCGGCGATCCCGACATTCGCGTTCATGTACGCGATGGACTTCACGCTCAACCAGATGAGCCTGCTTGCGCTGTCGCTCGTCGCCGGCGTGCTGGTCGACGATGCGATCGTCGAGATCGAGAACATCGTGCGGCACATGCGAATGGGCAAGTCCGGTTACCAGGCGGCCATGGAGGCCGCGGACGAGATCGGGCTCGCGGTCGTCGCGACCTCCGCCACGATCATCGCCGTGTTCCTCCCGGTCGGCTTCATGGGTGGCGTGACGGGACAGTACTTCAAGCAGTTCGGCCTCACGGTGGCGGCCGCGGTCTTCTTCTCGCTGCTGGTCGCACGCCTCATCACGCCGGTCCTCGCGGCTCACTTCCTCAAGCCGCACGACGAGATGCGCGGGGCTGACGGGCCGATGATGAAGAGCTACCTGGAGGTGCTGAGGTGGGCACTGGCGCACCGCCGGGCCACGCTCGTGGCGGGGACGCTGTTCTTCCTCGGGTCGATAGGCCTTTTCGTCGCGGTGCCGAAGTCCTTCCTGCCCTCGCCGGATTTCGCCGCTTCACAGGTCAGCGTGGAGCTCCCCCCGGGCGTGCGTCTCGAGCAGACGGCGCGCGCGTCGGCGCAGGTGAGTGCGCTGCTGCGCCAGCAACCCGAGGTCACCGACATCATCGAGTCGATCGGGGGTGACGACGTTCGCAACGCCTCCATCTACGTGTCCCTGACGCCGCGCGACGAGCGCGGCATGAGCCAGCAGGCGTGGGAAGATCGCATGAAGCCGCTGCTGGCGGCGATTCCCGACGCGCGCGTCACGTTCCAGGGGCGGGAGGCGGGTGGTGGCCGCCCCATCCAGCTGTACCTGACCGGCGAGGACCCCGCGGCGCTCGATGCAGCGTCGCGTCGCGCCCTGGATGCCATGCGCGAGCTGCCCGAGTTGCGCGACCCGAGGATCAGCGGTGACCTGCAGCGTCCCGAGGTGCTCGTCAGGCCGCGACTCGACCTGGCTGCGGAACTCGGGGTTTCCGTGGCAGCAATCAGCCAGACGATCCGCATCGCCACCCTGGGCGACCTGCCGCAGAACGCGGCGAAGTTCTCGGTGGGAGACCGCCAGATTCCGATCCGGGTGAGCCTGGTGGAAACAGCGAGACGCGACCTCGGTACTCTCGAGAACCTGCCGGTGCGGACCGCCTCCGGCAGTACCGTGCCGCTGAAGGCCGTTGCCGACATCGGCTTCGGCGAGGGACCGTCGATCATCCGACGCTACAACCAGAGCCGCCGCGTAGTGCTGGATTCCGACCTGAACGGCGTCGAGCTCGGGACGGCGCTGGCCAAGGTCTACGCGCTGCCGGAGCTCAAGAACCTGCCCGAGGGGGTTCGCCTCGTACAGGTGGGCCAGGCGGAGTTCATGCAGGAACTGTTCGGGAACTTCCTGCTCGCCATCGTTGCCGGCGTGCTGATGGTCTTCGCGGTTCTGGTGCTGTTGTTCTCGAGGGTGTTCCAGCCGATCACGATCCTGTCGGCACTGCCGCTGTCAGTCGGGGGTGCGGTGCTTGCGCTCATGCTGGTCGGCAAGCCGTTCTCGCTGCCGGTGGTGATTGGCTTCCTCATGCTTATGGGTATCGTCGGCAAGAACTCGATCCTGCTCGTCGACTTTGCGATCGAGGAGATGCGCAGCGGCAAGGACCGTATCGAGGCGCTGATCGAGGCAGGTCACAAGCGTGCCCGCCCGATCGTGATGACCACGGTCGCGATGGTGGCCGGCATGGTTCCGATCGCGCTGAGCACCGAGGGTGGCGGCTTTCGCGCCTCGATGGGCATCGCGGTGATCGGTGGGCTGATCACGTCCACGGTCCTCACGCTCGTTATCGTCCCGGCCGTGTTCACGCTGGTCGACGATGTCGAGCGCTGGTTCGGGCCCAGGGTCTCGCGCTGGCTGAACTCGTCTGGGGAAGAGATCAGCCAAGGCAGGCCCGCGGGCTAGGCGGCCAACGAGCGGTCATTAGAAATTCTGTTGCAAGGGCGGGATTTGTGGTACACTCGCCCGTGATCGTTGCCCTTCCGTCTGCACCGCACAGCGCCTCTGGCGCAGGTCTGCATCGCCGAATCGTCTACGATCAGGTGGCCCCTGGCTGCCCGACGACTCGGTAGCGGCCAGATTATCCCTCGCTACCGGTCCTCGGTCTGGCCAGGGGTGGTTAGTGTTCGTTCTCAGAGAGTGTTTCCAGAGATGGCGAAAATCTACGTAGGCAATCTGCCGTTTTCGGCGGACGAGGCTGCGGTCCGCGAGCTGTTTGCGCAGCACGGCACCGTCGAGTCAGTGTCCCTTCCGGTTGATCGCGAAACGGGCCGTCCGCGCGGTTTCGGCTTCGTCGAGATGCCCCAGGCCGATGCGGCTCGCGCGATCCAGGCACTGAACGGCTACTCGATGGGGGGGCGCCCGCTGCGCGTCAATGAGGCGCAGGATCGTCCCCGCACCGGTGGCGGCGGTGGTGGCGGTTACCGCGGTGGTGGCGGCGGCGGCGGCGGTTACCGCGGCGGCGGCGGCGGCGGCGG
>CAZPAJ010000032.1:0-35346 GCA_964584625.1 uncultured Acidibacter sp. | reverse complement strand
GTTCCCCCACCAGCTCTCGGGCGGCCAGCGGCAGCGCGTGGCGCTGGCGCGCGCGCTGGTCAAGCGCCCCAAGCTTCTGCTGCTCGACGAGCCGCTCGGCGCGCTCGACAAGAAGCTTCGCGAACATACCCAGTTCGAGCTGATCAACCTGCAGGAGCAGCTCGGCGTGACCTTCGTGGTCGTGACCCACGACCAGGAGGAGGCGATGACGCTCGCCTCCCGCATTGGCGTCATGAACAAGGGCCAGATCGTGCAGGTGGGCACGCCCACCGAGATCTACGAGTTCCCCAGCTCGCGCTTCGTCGCGGACTTCATCGGTTCGGTCAACATGTTTGAGGGCAGGCTCGTCGAGGACGAGCCCGGGCACGTGCGCATCCGCTGCCCGGACCTCGAGTCCACCGTGTACGTCAGCCACGGCATCAGCGCCGCGCCCGACGCCACGGTGTCGGTCGCCATCCGGCCCGAGAAGATCGAGATGGCGCGCGGCCAGCCCGCGGGCGGCGAGAACCGCGCGCGCGGGGTGGTCAAGGAGATCGCCTACATGGGCGACATGTCCGTGTACCTCGTGCGGCTCGACTCAGGCCGCATGGTGCGCGTCACCATCCCCAACATCGAGCGCCACGACGAGCGAATCGTCTGGGACGAGACGGTGCACCTTTCCTGGCATCCCTCGAGCCCCGTCGTGCTGACCCAGTAGCGATGACGAGGCTCCCGGGAAGCCCAGTGCCCCAGGGCATCGCCCAGGACCGGTTGGGCCTGCTGCACGCGCTGCTGCAGCAGTACGGGCCGCCGCGCTGGTCGCGCTACGTGCGCGAGCACTGGTCCGGGCAGCGACTGGTGATCGCCGTCCCCTGGCTGTGGCTGTTCCTGTTCTTCGTCATCCCGTTCCTGATCGTCTTCAAGATCTCGTTTTCCGAGATCCGGCTCGCAATGCCGCCCTACGCGCCGCTCTTCGAGTGGGTGGAGGAGGGCAAGCGGCTGGTCACGACGCTGAACCTCTCCAACTACGCCTTCGTGCTCAAGGACCCGCTCTACGTCAGCACCTTCCTCTACTCGCTCAAGGTCGCCGCGGTGTCGACCTTCTTATGCCTGCTGATCGGCTACCCGATGGCCTACGCCATCGCGCGCTCGGCCCCGACCACCCGCAGCCTGCTGCTGATGCTCATCATCCTGCCGTTCTGGACCTCCTTCCTGCTGCGCGTGTATGCCTGGGTAGGCCTGTTGAAGACCGACGGAGTCATCAACAACACGCTGCTCGCGCTCGGGGTCATTGATGCCCCGCTGACGCTGCTCTACACCGACTTCGCGGTGTACGTGGGCATCGTGTACTCCTACCTTCCGTTCATGATCCTGCCGCTGTACTCGAACCTCGAGAAGCACGACATGACTCTCCTCGAGGCGGCTGCGGACCTCGGCGCGCGGCCGGTCAAGGCGTTCATGCGCATTACACTGCCGCTGTCGGTGCCCGGCGTCGTCGCCGGCTGCCTGCTGGTGTTCATCCCGGCGGTTGGCGAGTTCGTGATCCCCTCTCTGCTCGGCCGCGCCGACCAGCTCATGATCGGCCGCATCCTTTCCGACGAGTTCTTCGCCAACCGCGACTGGCCGGTGGCGAGCTCGGTCGCGATCGTGATGCTGCTCGCGCTGCTGCTGCCCATCATGGTGTTCCAGCGGTACCAGCGCCGCGAGCTCGAGGCCGCCCGGCGATGAGGCATCCATGAGCTCTCGCGGCTGGTTCCGCAACGGTGCGCTCGCCCTCGGGCTCGCCTTCCTCTACGTGCCCATCCTCACGATGGTGTTCTTCTCGTTCAACAACTCCCGGCTGGTGACGGTGTGGGACTCGGCCAACTCGCCGACGCTTGCCTGGTACCGCAAGCTCTTCGCCAACGACCAGATCCTGGACGCCGCCCTGCTGTCGCTGCAGATCGCCGCCATGACCGCCACGGGTGCGGTCATCCTCGGCACGCTCGCCGGGCTCGCGCTGGTGCGCTTCGGGGCGTTCCGCGGCCGCGCCATGCTCTCCACCATGACCACCGCGCCTCTGGTCATGCCCGAGGTCATCACGGGCCTGTCTCTGCTGCTGCTGTTCGTGGCGCTCGAGCAGCTGACTGGCTGGCCGGGCGGCCGGGGCATCGCGACCATCACCATCGCGCACGTGACCTTCGCCATGGCCTATGTCACGGTGGTGGTGCAGTCGCGGCTAGCGGGCTTCGACGACTCGCTCGAGGAAGCGGCGCTCGACCTCGGCGCCAGGCCGGCGAAGGTGTTCTTCCGCATCACGCTGCCGCTGATTACGCCGGCCCTGGTGTCGGGCTGGCTGCTTGCGTTCACGCTGTCGTGGGACGACGTCGTCATCGCGCAGTTCGTGTCGGGTCCGAACTCCACCACGCTGCCCATGGTGATCTTCTCGAAGGCGCGGCTCGGCGTCAGCCCCGACATCAACGCGCTAGCGACCATCATGGTGCTGATCGTCGCCACCGGGGTGGTCGCCTCCACGCTCTGGATGAAGCGCCAGGAACGTCGGCGGCTGCTCGAGGAGCAGATGGCGCGCAGCGACGCCGGCTGAGGGCGGCATGCGGCGGATTGGCATCGACGTCGGCGGCTCGACGCTGCGGGTCGCGGAGGTGGAGATCGCAACCGGGGCCCTCGTCGGGCCGGTCGATGCCTTCCCGATGCCTGCCGGGGCGCGCCCGGACGACGTCCTGGGCGTGCTCGCCGCCAGTCCTGTGCTGCGCGGCGGGGCAGGCCCGATCGGCCTCGCCTTCCCCTCGGTCGCCCAGCACGGCGTGGCCTGGTCCGCCGCCCACGTCGACCGCAGCTGGATCGGTCTCGACGTGGCGGCGGCCTTCACGCGCCTCACCGGCCGTCCGACGGTGTTCGTCAACGACGCAGATGCGGCCGGTCTCGCCGAGATGCGCCTCGGGGCAGGACTTGCCCTGCGTGCCGAGGCGGCGGCGGCCGGGCAGCCTCCGGGCCGGGTCATCGTGCTCACGCTGGGCACCGGCATTGGCACGGCGCTGTTCCTCGATGGTCGCTTGTGGCCAAACACCGAACTCGGGCATCTGATGATTCCTGGAGTGACCGACACGGATGGCGAGGGCTGGGCAGCGGCGAGCGTGCGTACACGACTCGCGCTCGACTGGGCCGGCTGGACACGGCGGCTCGACGACTACCTGCGCGAACTGCAGCGCCTGCTCTGGCCCGATGCAGTCATCCTCGGCGGCGCGGTCAGCGAGCAGTTCGAGCAATGGGGTCCGCTGCTGCGCACGCCGCTGCGCATCCTGCCCGCATTGCTGCGCGGCCACGCCGGCGTGATCGGCGCCGCGCTGGCGGCGGCCGACCGCTACAATGCCTGACACGGCCCGGCGGCGGGCCGCCCGGTTCCTCCAGTGCGCAGCAAGCTTCCCGACGTCGGCACCACGATCTTCACGCTGATCTCGCGCCGGGCCGCCGAGACCGGCGCGGTGAATGTCGGCCAGGGTTTCCCGGACTATCCGATCGACACTGCGCTCTCCAGTGCGGTCGGCGCGGCCATGGCCGAAGGATGGAACCAGTACGCGCCGGGCGATGGCCTGCCCGTGCTGCGCGAGTTGATCGCCTCGAGGCTGCGCGACGCCCAGGGGGTGACGATCGATCCGGAGACGGAGGTCACGATCACCTGCGGAGGCACGGAAGCCCTGTTTTCCGCGATCCAGGCGCTCGTCGGCCCGGGCGACGAGGTGATCGTCTTCGATCCCGCCTACGACGTCTACGAGCCCGCCGTGCGGCTTGCAGGCGGTCGCTGCCTGAGGCTGCCGCTGCTGCCCCCGGCATTTCGCATCGACTGGGATCGCTTCCGTGGCTGCCTGGGTCCGCGCACCCGGCTCGTCATCATCAATACGCCGCAAAATCCCGCCTGCGTGATCCATGGCGCGTCCGAACTCGGGCAGCTGGCCGAGGCGATCGAGGGTCTCGACTGCCGCGTGCTCTCGGACGAGGTCTACGAGCACGTCACCTTCGACGGGCGACCCCACGCCTCGGTGCTCGCGCACCCTGGGCTGCGCGAGCGGAGCCTGGCCGCCTTCTCCTTCGGCAAGGCCCTGCACGCCACCGGCTGGCGCGTCGGCTACTGCGTCGGCCCCGCCCCATTGATGCGGGAGTTCCGCAAGGTGCACCAGTTCAACACCTTTACGATCGCCACGCCGCTGCAGTACGGGATCGCGCGCTACCTCGGTGCGCGGCCGTCGGCGTTGCATGATCTCGCCGCGTTCTTCCAGCGCAAGCGCGACCTGCTCTGCGACGCGCTGCGCGGCAGCGGCTTCTCGCCCCTGCCCTCGCAGGGCACGTATTTCCAGCTCGTCGACTACGCCGCCGTGGCAGACGAGCCGGACGTCAGGATGTGCGACCGACTGATCGACGAAGCGGGCGTGGCGACGATTCCCCTGTCGCCGTTCTACGCCGCGGCCCCGCGCATGACGCTGCTTCGGGTGTGCCTGGCCAAGCGTGACGAGACGCTGCGGGAGGCTGCGGCGCGGCTCGCCGCCTTCGGCGCGCGCGCCGCCGGGCGAGTGGCGCCATGACCTTGCGGGTGAGCCTCGTGCAGGCCGACCTTGCATGGGAGGATCCCGTGCGCAACCTCGCCGCGCTCGATGGGGCGGTGGCGGGCCTGGTCGGCCAGACCGACGTCGTCGTCCTGCCGGAGATGTTCACCACCGGTTTCAGCATGGATCCGGCGCGACTCTCCGAGCCGTCGGGATCCGGCCCGGGCTTCGAGTGGTTGCGCTCGCGCGCAGGCAGCCACGACGCCGCGTTCATCGGCAGCCTGATGACGCGCGACGGCGAGCGCTACGTCAACCGGCTGTGGGTCGCACTGCCCGACGGCACGATGCTTCACTACGACAAGCGCCACCTGTTCCGGATGGGCCGCGAGCACGAGCACTACGCGGCTGGCGAATCCCGCCTCGTGGTGGAGTTCCGCGGTTGGCGGATCGCCCCGCTGGTGTGCTACGACCTGCGGTTCCCGGTCTGGAGCCGCCGCAGCCCCGGGTTCGACTACGACCTGCTCGTGTATGTCGCCAACTGGCCTGCACGCCGAAGCTTCGCCTGGCAGTCGCTGCTCGTGGCCCGGGCCATCGAGAACCAGTGCTTCGTGGCCGGCGTGAATCGTGTCGGTCGGGATGGCGCGGGCGTGGCCCACGAGGGTGGCAGCGCCCTGCACGATTTCCTCGGCGCCAGCCTCGCTGCGCCTGGCGACGCCGCCGGCGTGGCGACCGTCGCGCTCGACCTGGCCACGTTGCGGGAGTTCCGCCGCTCGTTCCCAGCGCAGCTCGACGCGGACCGCTTCACGATCGACCCCGTGCCCTGAGCCGCGGGCTGGAGACCTCATGCCGATGAAACCCGACACGCGCGTCAATCACCCGCCCCTGGTTGACGTCCCGGCCGACAACCCGCCGCTGACGATGCCGATCTACCAGAACGTCAAATGGGAATTCCCGGGCGTCGACGAGACCCTGAAGGCGTGGAAGGGCGAGCGTCCGGGCTTCCACTACTCGCGCGTGGCGAACCCAACCGTCAGGCAGCTGGAGCGGCTGCTGGCCGAATTGCAGGGGCGCGACGATTGCCTGAGCTGCGCGTCAGGCGTCAATGCGATCACGCAGCTGCTCGTGGCCTTGACGCGCGCCGGCGACCACGTGGTCTGCTTCGCCGAGAGCTACGGACCGACGCGGTCCGCGATCCGGCGGTTGCTGGGGCGGTTCGGCGTGCGTCATACGATGTTGTCGATCGAGGACCTCGACGGCCTTGCCCGCGTGCTCGAGGCGGAGCCCACCCGGCTGGTGATCTTCGAAAGCCCGACCAACCCGGTGACCAAGATCGCGGACATCGGTGCCATCACGGCGCTCGCGCGCCGGCACGCTGCCCTCACGGTGCTCGACAACACCTTCGCGGGCTTCCACCAGCACGGCGGGTTCGACATCGACATCTTCGTCCACAGCCTCACCAAGTACGCGGCCGGCACGGGGGACGTGATGGGCGGCGCCGTCATCGCCAACGAACCCGTCCTGGCGCGCATCCGGCCCGACTGGGAGCTGTTCGGCGCGCAACTCGACCCGCACTCCGCGTTCCTGATGATGCGCGGCATGAAGACCTACTTCCTGCGCTACCGCGCGCAGTGCGCCGCGGCGCAGGTCATCGCGGAGCATCTCGCCCGCCACCCGGAGGTCGCCCTGGTCCGCTACCCCGGGCTGCCGTCGCACCCTGCGGCCGCGCTTGCCAGGGCGCAGATGGGCGAGTTCGGCTCGGTGGTCACCTTCGACATCCGGCGTGGCGCAGAGGCGGCCAGGCGCTTCACCGAGGCGCTCCAGTTCTTCTCCTGTGCCGCGAGCCTCGGCTCGACGGAGTCGCTGGTCATGCCGCCGCAGCTCATGCAGCCGCGCGACTTCGACGCCCGGCAGCGCGGCTGGAGCGGCATCGGCGAGGGCACGGTGAGGCTGTCGATCGGCCTCGAGGACATCGGCGACCTGCTGGCGGATCTCGACCAGGGCCTCGCCGCCGCGGCCGCGGGCTGATCTCAGGCGCCGACGCGCCCGCGGCGGGGGTGGTAGGGCAGCACCTCCAGCATCTCGCCGGCCTCGATGCGCTGCTGCACGCCGCGCCACCAGTCCGCCGTCAGCACATCGCAGTGGTACTCGGCGAACAGCTCGCGCTGCGGGTCGCTGAAGGCCAGGAAGTTCAGGAAGGTCTCGGGGAACACGTCGTTGTCGGCGACGTAGAACCAGGCCTCGCCGCGCAGGTCGTCCTCGTCGTTGTCGGCCTGCGGCACGTCGCGGAACCGGCACTCGGTCACCGGGCAGAGTTCGTCGTAGTCGTAGAAGATCACGCGCCCGTGCCGGGTCACGCCGAAGTTCTTCAGCAGCAGGTCGCCGGCGAAGATGTTCGTGTGCGCGAGGTCGCGGATCGCCTGGCCATAGTCGAGGACGGCGCGCTCGGCTGCCGCTGCCGGCGCTTCGCGCAGGAACAGGTTGAGCGGAACCATGCGCCGCTCGATGTACATGTGGTCGAAGACGAGGTCGTCGCCGTCTGCATGCACGGTGCTGGCCGTCTCCGAGAACAGCTCATCGAGCAGCTCCGGAGTGAATCGCGCGCGCGGCAGCCGGACACGCTTGAATTCCTGCGCGTCGACCAGGCGCCCGGCGCGATCGTGGCGGAACACGAAGCGGTACTTGTCCAGCACGTCCTGGCGCAGCACATTCTTCGGCGGCGGGAACCGGTCGCGTATGAGCTTGAAGACCACGTCGAGCGACGGCGAGGTGAAGCAGACCATCACCAGTCCGCGCTCCCCGGGTGCATGCGCGAAGAGGTCGCCCGTGGCGGAAAGATGGGTCATCAGCTCGCGGTAGCGCTCGGTCTTGCCCTGCTTGGCGCGACCGAGCACGGTGAACAGTTCGCTGACCGGCTTGCGGGGCAGCAGCTGCCGGAGGAACACGACGGCCTCGCCGACGCGCTCGAGGTCGACGTGGAAATAGGACCGGGTGAATCCGAACACGACGCTGACGTCGTCCTCGTCGAGCATGACCGCGTCGACGATCAGCCCCGCCTCGGTGTTCTTCAGCGCGAGCACGAGCGGATGGGTCGACGAGGCGGTCGAGAGACGGCCGACGACGTAGGCCCGCGACGCCTGGAAGAACACCGGGCTGATCAGGTCGACACGCTCGATCGGCGTGATGTCGCCCGCGGCGCGGAGGGCGGCGCTGATTTCCGCAGCAACGGTCTTCACGCTCCGCTCGAGGTCGCGCCACGGGCAGCGGAACCGCGGTTCGCCGAGGATGTCCTCGACCAGCAGCTCGAGGCTGCCGCGGTTGGGATAGCGCCGGGTGATGCGGCCGGAGTCGATGCCAGAGAGCGGATCGAGTTCCATGGCGAGGAACTCGAGCTCCGGCGCGACACCGGAGGTACCGAACAGCCGCCTCGTGACCGAACTGAAGAACGTCTTCGCGAACTGGTTGTCCGGCTGATGGGCGATCTCGGCCGTGAAGAGCAGCTTCGCCTCGATCCACAGTGCGCGTTCGCGGGCCCGGTCGCCGAGCGCGAGCTTCAGGCGCGCAACCGTGCCGTCGACGAAGCGGTCGTAGAGCTCGATGCGCTCGACGGCGTCCGCCTGGGCCGCGCGCCAGTCGCGGTTCTCGAACCGCGACGTGGCGCGCCGGGTGATCGCGCGGAACCCGGCGTTGTAGCCGGAGAATGCGTCGAAGACCTCCTTCGCGCATTCCCTCGGAAGCGACGCGTCCGCAGTCACCCGCGCCCCGGTCTCAGAGGTTGCGGATCAGCGCGTCGCCGAACTCGCTGCACTTGACCTCGGTGGCGCCTTCCATCAGGCGCGCGAAGTCGTAGGTGACCGTCTTCTGGCCGATCGTGCGGTCCATCGCCGTGATGATCGCGTCGGCGGCCTCGGTCCAGCCCATGTAGCGGAGCATCATCTCGCCGGACAGGATCACCGATCCCGGGTTCACCTTGTCGAGGCCCGCGTACTTTGGCGCGGTTCCGTGGGTCGCCTCGAACACGGCATGGCCCGTGACATAGTTGATGTTGGCGCCCGGCGCGATGCCGATGCCGCCGACCTGTGCAGCGAGCGCGTCCGAGAGGTAGTCGCCGTTGAGGTTGCAGGTGGCGATCACGTCGAATTCGTCGGGACGCGTCAGCACCTGCTGCAGCGTGATGTCCGCGATCGCATCCTTGATGATCACCTTGCCGGCGGCCTTGGCGGCGTCCTGCTCGGCGTTGGCTGCCTTCTCGCCGGACTTCGCCTTGGTGCGCTCCCACTGTTCCCAGGTGTAGGTCTGGCCCGGGAACTCGCGCTCGGCGAGCGCGTAGGACCAGTTGCGGAAGGCGCCCTCGGTGAACTTCTGGATGTTGCCCTTGTGGACGATCGTCACGCTCTTGCGCTTGTTGACGATCGCGTACTCGACGGCGGCGCGGAACAGCCGCTCCGTGCCCTCCTGCGAGACCGGCTTGATGCCGATGCCCGAGGTGTCCGGGAAGCGGATCTTGGCGAAGGCCTTGGGGAAGTGCTCCTTGAACAGCGCCTTGAACTTCTCGTTCTCCGCGGAGCCCTGCTCGAACTCGATGCCGGCGTAGATGTCCTCGGTGTTCTCGCGGAAGATGACCATGTCGACCTTGCCTGGGTTCTTCACGGGCGAGGGCACGCCCTTGAACCAGCGCACCGGGCGCAGGCAGACGTAGAGGTCGAGAAGCTGGCGCAGGGCCACGTTCAGCGAGCGGATGCCGCCGCCCACCGGCGTGGTGAGCGGACCCTTGATCGACACCAGGTATTCGCGGCAGGCCGCGACGCTCTCGTCCGGAAGCCACGTGTTGAAGAGCTTGTTGGCTTTCTCGCCGGCGTAGACCTCGAGCCAATGGATCTTGCGCGTGCCGCCGTAGGCCTTGGCGACCGCGGCGTCCAGCACCCGCACGCTGGAGCGCCAGATGTCCGGGCCGGTGCCATCGCCCTCGATGTAGGGAACGATCGGGTTGTCGGGAACGACGAGCTTGCCGTCCTTGATCGAGATCTTCGCGCCCCCCGGGGGCGGCGTCAGCGTGACTTTCGCGGCCGTCGACATATCGGGTGATTCTCCAGAAGATGACAAAGGGGCAGCCGGGAAGCGGCAGCCCGAGGCGGCCGGAATCGTAGCACAGCGCCCCGCACCGGCGGGCCGGCGGCGCCCGCCGGGTCCGCTACAATCCGCGCCATGGCGAACCACCGAACCACGTCGACGATCGACGGCACGCCGGCGGCCGACGGCTTCCGGATGCCCGCTGAGTTCGAACCGCATCGCGGCTGCTGGATGCTCTGGCCCTGCCGCCCCGACAACTGGCGAGAGGGGGCCTTGCCCGCGCAGCGCGCGTTCGCCGCGGTAGCGGCAGCCATCGCCGAGTTCGAGCCGGTCACCGTCGGTGCTCCGGCGGCCCAGTACGAGTTTGCGCGCGCGGCGCTCGATCCCCGCGTCCGGGTGGTGGAGCTCTCGTCCGACGATGCCTGGATGCGCGACGTGGGCCCGACCTGCGTGGTCGACGATCGCGGGGACGTCAGGGGAGTGGACTGGCACTTCAATGCCTGGGGCGGGCTGCGCGGAGGGCTGTATTTTCCGTGGGACCAGGACGACCTCGTGGCGCGAAAGGTGCTGGAGGTGGAGGGTCTTGCGCGCTATCGCGCGCCGCTCGTCAACGAGGGCGGCGCGATACACACGGATGGGGAGGGCACGCTGCTCGTCACCGAGCAGTGCCTGCTCAACCGCAACCGCAACCCGCAGCTCACCGGGGCCCGCATCGAGGAGCTCCTGAAGGCCTACACCGGCACCACCGAGGTCATCTGGCTCGGCGACGGCGTGTTCAATGACGAGACCGACGGGCACGTGGACAACATCGCCTGCTTCGTGGCGCCGGGCGAGGTGGCGCTGCTGTGGTGCGACAACCCGCGCGACCCGCAGCACGCGATCTCCGTCGCCGCGTTCGAGCAGCTCATGGACTCCCGCGACGCACGCGGCCGCCGCCTCAAGGTGCACCGCCTGCCGATGCCCGGGCCGCTCTACATGACCCGCGGCGAGGCCGCGGGCGTGCTGACCCGCGCCGGCGCGCGCCCGCGCCGTGCCCGCGAGCGCCTGGCCGCCAGCTACGTGAACTTCTACATCGCCAATGGCGGCTTGGTGGTGCCGCTGCTCGACCCCCGCACCGACCGCGCGGTGCTGGCGAAGCTGCGGCGCCTGTTCCCGGGGCGTCGCGTGGTGGGCGTGCCCGCGCGCGAGATCCTGCTCGGCGGTGGCAACATCCACTGCATCACGCAGCAGATTCCGCTGGGCGCTCCGCGTCCGCGCACCGCAGCTGGCGCTGCACGAGCACGCTGAGGGCGAGCATCCCCGCGGCGCAGGCGACGAACAGCGCCCGATACCCTGCCGTGGCGACCATCAGGCCCGCCGCGGCGACGCCCGCGGAGATCCCGAGGAAGAGGCAGGCCGCGAACAGCGCCATCGCGGAACCCCGCTGCGAGGGGGCCATCTGCGTCGCCAGGTTGGTCAGCGTGTTGTGCAGCATGTAGTAGCCAAAGCCGCCACCCAGCGCGCAGGCCACGGCGATCGCCCGATGCGGCACGGCGGCCAGCAACAGCCATGCGATCACGATCGACAACGCGCCACCGCGCGCGAGTCGTGCGGGTCCGAACCGCGGGATCAGCACTCCCGCCAATGCGGCGAATCCGAGCCCTCCTGCTCCGGACAGCGCGACGATTCCAGCCGCGCCGGCCACGCCGACGCCGTGTTCCACCTGCAGGTAGGCGGGCAGGAAGCTCAGGGCGGAGAAGGTGAAGGCGCCCTCGAGGGCCACGGCGAGCAGTATCAGGCGTGCCATGGGTCGGCCGAGCACGCCGAGCAACGCGGCGAGCTGGCCCGGCCTGGCCGTGCCTGCAGAGGCTGCCTCGGTGCGGACCGAGGGGTCGAGGGTGATGCGCAGTCCGGCTGCGAGGAACACCACGGCCAGCAGGGCGAAAATGGCGCGCCAGCCCCAGTATCCGGCCAGCAGCCCGGCGGCCCACTGGCCCGCGACCATGCCGGTCAGGGAGGCTGTCATCAACCGGGCGAGCGTGAGCTGGCGCTTCCCCGTCGGCACGGTGTCGCCCACCCAGGCGAGCACCAGCGGGATGATGCCCGCCGCGCAGGCCGCTGCCATGACGCGTGCCGCCACCAGCCCGTCGAGGCCGGGCGCGAGCGTGCAGAGGAGGTTGCCGACCGTGCACCCCAGCGCGGCGAGGCCGATCACGCGCCGCTTGCCGTGGCGGTCGGCGAGGGGGCCGTAGACCAGCTGCAGTGCGCCGTAGGTCAGCGCATACCAGGATACGGTCTGCGAGGCGAGCGCCACGCTGGTGCCGAATTCCGCGGCGAGGATCGGCAGGAGCGGGTCGCAGGCGCGCAACGTCGCGCTGCTCGCGAACGCGGCGGCTCCGAGCGCCAGCAGTGCGGCGCGGGTCGGCAGTGCTGCAGCCACGGTGTTCAGCCGCGGTCCGTGTAGTCGAGGCCGATGAACGCCGCGCGTCCACGGGCCGGGAAGTATCGCCAGTTGCCCTGGGCGAAGTCCGCGCGATCCGCGTAGGCGCGATCGGTGACGTTGTCGACCTGGAGCGTCGCGCGCAGTCGCGCGGACAGCCGCCACGCCACACGCAGGTCCAGGGTCGAGTGCCCGGGGTAAGCGCGCTGGTTCGATGCGTCGACGAAGTAACGACCCACGCGGCGCAGCCCGACGGCCGCCGACAAGTCGTCGACGGGGCGCCACTCCAGCTGCAGGGTGTGCAGCTGGCGGGGTGCGGTGTCGATGTCGAGCCCACGCCTGATCGTCTCGCCCCCCTCGACGACGCGGTCGAAGGCGTACCGGTGCCGCGCGAAGCTGCCTGCGGCCGATGCCGTCAGGGCGAAGGGCAGCCGCACGGCGAGTTCGTACTCCAGGCCTTCGTGCGACGTGCGACCGTCACTCACGTTGAAGCCATTGGATTCGCGCAGGATGACGCCGTCCTTGCGCATCGCGAAAGCCGCCACGGACAGGCCCACGCGCTCTCCCGCATGGCGCCAGCCGGCCTCGACGGCCGACAGCCGCTCCGAGCCAAGCTCCGCGCTGCGCTGCTGCCGCTGCAGCCGGTAGAGCTCGGTCATCTCCGGTGGCCGGAAGCCCCGGCTCGCGGTCACATAGATGCGATCGCGTGCCGAGGCCGCGAACGCGACCTCGAGTCTCGGCGAGGCGTTGGTGAAGCGGTCGCGCCGGTCGGCGGGACGGCTGTACAGGCAGCCACCCGGGCAGGGCGTGCCGTCCTCGGCCGTATTCCCGTCGAGCATCCGGTTGTCGTAGTCGTATCGGGTCGACTCGGCGCGCAGGGCCGCGGCCAGGTGCCAGCGTGCGTCGCGCGACGACCAGTCGAGGGCCGCCCATGCGGCCGTGGTGAGACCCTCGACGCGATAGTCGTAATGCCGGCCGGCCGGGCGGATCGCCCGTGCCACGGCGCTGCCCTCGAGCGTGGGGTCCTCCTGCTGTTGGAGCAGGGTGGAGTCAGACCATTCGAGTTCCAGTCCCGCTCGCCAGGCGAGCGCCGGCAGCGCGGCGAGCGGCCCGCCGGCCGAGGCACCCAGCGCGGCGCTCCGCTGTGCGTTGCGCTCGAGCGGCTTGCCGAGGAGGAAATGCTGGAGGAAGGTCATTCGCGAGTGACGCAGCGCCAGGCGCAGGTCGCGGCTGCATCCGTCGCAGGGTTCGGCGAGCCAGGATGCCGTCAGGCGCGCGCTGTCGGCATCGCGAAAGGCCTCTGGGTTCGGGTTCGACACGCGCAGTGCGGGGTCCTTGTAGGCGTCGAGGCCGCGTATGAATCCCGCCGTCTCCTGGTCGAGGGTGCTCGCGGCGGCTCGCAGCCGCAGCGAGCCGCCGGCGAGCGACCGGTCATGCAGCAGGTTGAGCTTGCCCTCGCGCACCGGCGAATCCGCGCGGAATCCGCCGTCGTACCGCCACTGGCCATAGAGCCCCGAGGCTCCGTTGCCGGTTGCGAGGCTCACCGACCGCTGGCCGTCGGCCCCACCGCCGACGCCGGCGGCCCATCCCGCGAGGTCGGCTGGCTCGGGCGTGACCACGTTGACGACGCCATGGACGGCGTGCGCCCCGTGCACCGCGGTGCCGGGTCCGCGCAATACCTCGATGGCCGCGGCCTGCGCGGTGTTCAGCTCGAACAACTGGTTGACGTTGCAGAACCCGGTGGGCCGCACGGGGAAGCCGTCCTCGAGGAGCAGGAACGCCCCGCATGCACCAGGGCCCGTCAGGACGGGCGAGCGGATCGCCGTGAGGCTTTCCTGGCCGCTGCCCCGCTGGACCAGCACTCCGGCGACCCGGTTGAGGGACTCCTCCGCATGACCGGTCTCGAGGCGTCCGAACGGGCCGGCCTCCAGGCGAGTCAGGCTGGCGGCGACCTCGAGCCGGGATTGCGGGCGCCGCGTCGCCGTGACCACGATCTCGTCCAGGGTGTCGGGTTGCGCTGCGACCGGCGGTGCATTCGACGATTGCGCGGCCAAGCCTGCGCCACCGGCCAGCCACATGACTGTCGCAAGCAATGTTCCGCGGGCAAGGGCTGTACGGGGCATCGCTGGATTATCCGTCATCCTTGCGGCTGGTATCCTGCGGGCGTGCGCACCGTCCTGCTGCTCGCTTGCCTCATCGCGCTGGCCGGCGGCCCTTCTGCCCGGGCTGCGGACGACGCCGTCTCCCCCGCCCGGCCACGCGTGGGCCTCGTCCTGTCGGGAGGCGGTGCGCGGGGCGCAGCGCACGTGGGCGTGCTCAAGGTGCTCGAGCGGGAGCGCATCCCGATCGACGCCATCGCCGGGACCAGCGTCGGTGCGGTGGTCGGCGGGCTCTACGCCAGCGGCCTGAGCGCCCGGGAGATCGAGGCCATCGTGGCATCGGCCGAGTGGCGCGACGCCTTCCGCGACCCGCCGCCGCGCTCCCAGCTGAGCTTCCGCCGCAAGTCGGAGGACCGGAGCTTCCTCGTGAAGTTCCCGGTCGGGCTCAAGGGCGGCGACTTCCGTCTGCCGCGCGGGCTGGTATCCGGGCAGAAGCTCCAGCAGGTGCTGCGACGGCTCACCGCGCCCGTTGCACGGGTGCCGGATTTCGACGCGCTTCCCGTGCCGTTCCGCGCCGTGGCGACGGACCTGGAGTCGGGCGAGGCCGTGGTGCTGGGCGCAGGCGACCTCGTGACGGCGATGCGCGCGAGCGTTTCCGCTCCAGGTGTATTCACTCCGGTCGAGCTCGATGGCCGCCTGCTCGTCGATGGCGGGTTGGCCGACAACCTCCCGGTCGACGTCGCGCGTGCGATGGGGGTCGATCGCCTGATCGTCGTTGACGTCGGGTTCCCTCTGCAACAGCGCGCGGGCCTTGACTCCGTCGGCACGATCTCGAACCAGATGCTCGCGATCCTGATACGGCGCGGCAGCGATCCGCAGCGCCGGTCGCTCGGAGCGGACGACGTGCTGCTGACCCCGGCGCTCGGCGAGGCGTCATCCTTCGATTTCGGGCTGATTCCGCGGGCGGTGGAACTGGGTGAGCAGGCCGCGTCGGCGGCCCTGCCGCGGCTGGCCGCCCTGGGCGTGGACGAGGCCGCATGGGCGCGCCACGCCGATGCCCGGGCGGCCGCACGCAACGGGGCCCCCGCGCCGGTCGATTACCTCCGGGTCGCGGAGGGCAGTGCGCGCTACCAGTCGATCCTCGAAGCCACATTCGGTCCGCTCGTGGGCACGGTGCCTGATCCCCGCGCGCTCGATGCGCGCGTCACGGCGCTGCACGGGCGCGGCAACCTGGAGACGCTTGATTACGGATTCGAGGAATCCGGGGGTCGCAGCGGGCTCGTGCTGCGGGCACGTCGCAACTCCTGGGGTCCGAACTACGTGCGCTTCGGCCTCAACCTGCAGGACGACTTCGACGGCAACTCGAGCTACAACGCGGCGGCGCGATTCGTGCTCTCGGAGCTGTCGAGCCGTGGCGCGGAGTGGGTCTGGGACCTGCAGGTCGGTGAGTCGCCCCGGATCGCGACCGAGCTCTACGTGCCGCTCGATTATTCCGCGCGCTGGTTCGCGATGCCCCAGGCTCGCTTGGAGGTGCGCAACGTGCCCGTGATCGAGGATCGCCAGCGTGTCGCCGAGTACCGGCTCAGCGAGTTCGAGTACGGGTTCGACCTGGGGCGTGAGTTCTCGAACGAGGGCGAGGTCCGCGTGGGCATCCGTCGTGGCAGCGGACGATCGCGGGTCCGGGTGGGTGACCCTGCGTTGCCCGCGGGCGACTACGACGTGCGCGAGTACTTCGCCCGCTTGGCGTGGGATGCGCTCGATGACGTCAACTTCCCGCGCCGTGGCCAATCCGTCAGCGCGGAATGGCGCGGCGAGCGGCAGGGCCTGGGCTCCCTGCGGTCCGCGGATGTCATCACCTTCGACTGGCTCGCTGCCGCATCACGCGGACGGCACACGGCAGCCGTGTGGACCACGTTCGGCACCAACGTCGATTCCGACGCCGATAGCGTGCGCACGCTGTTCCCTCTCGGCGGCTTCCTCAACCTGTCGGGGCTCGCACCCGATTCCATCACCGGGCGGCACGTCGCCATCGCGCGACTGATGTACTACCGGCAGATCGGGCGGGGCGGTGAAGGGTTCCTGAACGTGCCGGCCTACGCGGGGTTGTCCTACGAGGTCGGAAACGTCTGGGACGACCGCGGTGAGATCAGCTTCGGGTCGGCCCGGCAGCAGGGCAGCCTGTACCTCGGCCTCGACACTCTGTTCGGGCCTGTGTACCTCGGGACCGGCTTCGACGACAAAGGCGGAACAGCTTTCTATCTGTTCCTGGGCAGGACCTTCTAGGGCGGCTCAGCGCGGCAGGCGCTCGGCCAGCTTCTCGACTTTCTCGAATACGAGCGCCGGGCGGTCACCCGGGCGGGAATACTCGTGCTTGCGGCTCATGTCTTCCAGCTTCGCGTCGCGCTCGGCGGCGGTGTGGAACCAGTGTGTGCGGCTCCAGTCGGCGCCCAGCAGGTTGCGGAACGGGTCCCCGGCGCGCAGCGAGACCCGCACGCCATAGGGGCGGGGCTGGACGGGATCCGGTGCGCGAAGGTTGTGTGCGTGGCAGGTCGACATGGGCCGCAAGGTTAAGGGCGCCGATCCTTGCAGACAAGCAGTGGGTCAGAGCGCGCGGTCGCCGGCACCCTCCCGGTCCGCCCAGCGCAGTACGCGGCGTGTGACGAATCGGTACAGGCGCTTGCCGGTGCCGCGCCACAGCCGGCTGACCGCCGAGGGCGTCGCCAGGATCCGGCGTTCCCGTGCCGTCAGGCGCGACGCAAGGTACGTCCGCTTGTGCTTCAGCAGGTGCCGCAGGTCGTCATGCGCCAGCAGCCTGAAGAGCCGCGTGCGGCGCCGCCAGATGCCCGCGAGCTGGAAGTCCACCAGCGCGGCGCGGCCATCCGGCGTGACGAGCCAGTTTGGTTCCTTGGCGAGGTCGTTGTGCACGAGATCGCGTGCGTGCAGTTGCCGCAGCAGCCGCAGCGCGTCGCGGTAGTAGCCTGGGTCCCGCGGCTGGGCATGCTGCATGGGTTGCCCCTCGATCCAGCTGCGCCCGACCCCGCCCGCCGGGCCTTCGAGCAGCCGCGGTATACCCTCGATCCCGGACAGGTGGCGCAGTGCCCTGCGCTCGCGGTGCGCGAGGTGACGCGCCAGCGCGCGCAGCCCCCTGCGGGCGGTCCGGGTGTCACGCAGCACCCATGAACCCAGCTCCGGCCGGTCGATGCGGTCGACCGTGCCGAACAGGTCCTGTTTCAGGCGCACCCGGGTTTCGGCGATTCCCGTCACGGCCTGCGATTCAGGGCAGCTGGCCCAGCGACGGCCATGCACCCGCTTCGCCCAGTCGGCGCAGCGTGATGACCAGCAGGCAGAGCAGCAGGAACGCCGCGGCGTCGACGAACGCCTTCCAGAGGATGGCGGGACGCACCTCGCGCGCCGGTGGCATCGGGTGGCGGACTGCGCGCGGCACGAATCGCGGGGTTGCCTGCGCGTAGCCGCGGAACGCGTCGCCGTACTGGCGGGCAAGGAATTCATCCTCGGCACGGGCTGCGCGGGCCAGCAATATCGCGAGGCCCAGGAGGGTCACGGTGCCGAGCAGGAGCGAGTGGGTGGCGAGGCCGAACCCGGCACCGGCAACGAAAGACAGCGAATAGAGGGGATGCCGGCACAATCCATAGGGCCCCTCGACGACGAGTTCGGTGTCCTTGCGCCCGGCGATGTACACGGAGCACCAGATGCGCCCGAGGACCGCAAGCACCACGCAGGCGAGGGCCAGGGCGTCGATCAGCGCGCTGGCGATTCCGGCGAGCGGTCGCGGAGTGGCGAGTGCGGTCGCCGCAAGCAGGCCCAGGTAGCCCGCCAGCGTCGCCCGGAGACGCGGAGTGCTCGCCGAGCGCGTCACGGGAGCCGCCGCTTGAAGTCGCCGGGGTCGACCCCGAGAATCGACGCAGGATCGACTGCACGGAGGCGCTGGCGATGGGACTTTTCCGCAAGAAGACCGAGATGATCGAGGCAGCGGATGCTTTGCCCGGGCGCGGCGTCGCCATGCCGGTTCCGTCGCGGCATTTCGTCAATGGCGCGCCGCTGAAACCGCCGTTCCCGGCCGGCAGTGCCGAGGCGTGTTTCGGGCTTGGCTGCTTCTGGGGCGCGGAGCGGCTCTTCTGGAAGCTGCCGGGCGTCATATCCACGGCCGTGGGCTATGCCGGTGGACATACCCCTAACCCCACGTATGAAGAGGTCTGTTCCGGGCGCACCGGTCATACCGAGGTCGTGCGGGTCGTCTTCGATCCTGCGCTGATCGGGTACGACGACCTGTTGAAGGCGTTCTGGGAGAACCATGATCCGACCCAGGGCATGCGGCAGGGCAACGACATCGGGACCCAGTACCGGTCGGCGATCTACACCCGGGATGAGACGCAGGCCGCGGCTGCGCACGCGAGCCGGGACGCCTACCAGGCGCGGCTTGCGTCGGCCGGATTTGGGTCGATCACGACCGAGATTGCACCGGCGGGGGAGTTCTTCTACGCGGAGGACTACCACCAGCAGTACCTTGCCAAGAATCCGGCGGGCTATTGCGGTCTCGGCGGAACCGGCGTCAGTTGCCCGGTCGGGGTCGGCGCGTAAGCCGCCGGGCTGCACTCACCGGGGCGGTTCCTGGCCTGGCGCCGCGTCCTCCATCGGGAAGGCCTGCGCACCGGGGCTTGCGACCGGCGCGGGCGGCGGAGGGGGCATGGGCGCCGGGGCAGGCGCCACGGCTCCGCTGCCAGCCGATACCGCGGCCATCAGGCGTCGCACGGCATCGGAGTCGCGGCGCACGGAGCCGCTGGTGATATCGCTCGCCTCGACCCGGCGCTGGCCGTAGAAGCGCGAGTTGGCCTTTCGGTCGATCGTCAGCGCCGTGCCGTCAAGCGCCAGTCCCGCGAAGATGCCGCTGCTGCGTGAGTAGGAGTAGATCTCCGCCCGGAAGGAGGTGTCGGTGGCGGCGGACGCGCTGCGGCCCACCGGCCCTGCCGCGACCGAGGCGTCGCCACCCAGCGTGAGCTTGCCGTCGCTGATCCCGTCGACACCCGCTCGGGTGGTGAAGACCAGCACGAGGTCGGTGGACTGCACCCCGACCTGCCAGCCGAAGCTTCCGCCTGCCAGCGTGATGAACACGGGATGGCTGAAGCGGCCTTCCTTGTCGCGAACGACCAGCACGCCCTTGCCCGCGCGCAGGCCGACGCCGAAGGCGCCTTTCTTGACCTCCGGGATCACGGCGATGCCATAGGCACGCTGCAGGAGCAGGTCGGGGATGTACTGGTCCCGTTGGGCACGCAGTTCCTCCATGACCTCGGTCGCGAGCAGCACGCGACCTTCCTCGCGGGCCTGGCTCCACGCCGGGGCGGAGGGCAGGGCGATCAAGGCAAGCAGCAGGGCAGCCAGTCGGGGCATGGGCAGACTCCGCAATCGGATCGGG
Source organism: uncultured Acidibacter sp. (assembly GCA_964584625.1). Classification (GTDB taxonomy): domain Bacteria; phylum Pseudomonadota; class Gammaproteobacteria; order Steroidobacterales; family Steroidobacteraceae; genus UBA964. Next base: position 15,813 of record CAZPAJ010000032.1, on the reverse strand, counting down.
GACTGCCCGAAGCTTAACTTATGCGGCTCCGAAGCGGTCAGAAGTAGGCGGCGACGCCGATGCGGGCCTCGAGGTTGTGGGTCAGTTTGTCGGGTCCCAGCAAGTCGGAGTAGAAGACCCGATCCTGGATGTCGAAGTGGATCGAGAGCCGCTCGGTCGGGAGGATGCGGAAACCCGCACCGAAGTTCAGCGCGAAACGCCGTTTCTCGCCCGGGTCGACGGCACCTACGCCGCCGATCAGGTAGAGGGCGCTGTTGAGTCTCCGGTCGGGCCCGAGGGCGACCTCGCCCGGCAGGAAGTTCCAGCCGTAGGAGAGGGAGTAGTAGCGGACCCGTCGCTCCGGATCCAGCCCTGGAAGGGTCTGGCCGGGCAGGGTCGATTCGATGCTCGCGCGGCCGAGCGTCGACTGCGCGAGGTCGGCCTGTACGAAATACTGGCTGGAGAGGTGGTACACGGCGCGCACGCCATAGGCTGCCCGATTGCCGAAATCCTCCGACGCCAGCACCCCGAACCACGCGCCCAACTCGGCATTGCTGGTGTCGAGCCGTGGTCGTCGGACCTCGCGGCGGGCCACCTCGGCGTCGATCACGCGGGGCGCTGCCGCCGGTGCCTCAGAACGCGCCACGGTGGGCGGCGCCGCGTTCGCCGGTGCAGGCGCCGGGCTCCAAGGGAGCCGCAGCGATGCGCATCCCGCGAGCGCGAGACAGCCTAGCGCCGCGATCGTGGCGCGCGCACTCATGGGAAGAAGCCGATGCCGATTCGCCACTCGCTGATCTCCTCGGTCTTCGCGCCACTTGCATAGATGAATCGTCGCCGCAGGTCGACCCTCAGGAAGAGGGGGCCCGTCAATGCTGCGCGAACACCGATGCCCGCGTAGGCAGTCCTGTCGGATCGCTCCGTCGACCCGGCCAGCGGCAGGCCTTCGGTCACCTGGGCGACGCCGTAGCCAGCCATCACGAATGGCTCGACGCGCGCGCCCCGCAGGACGCTGTAGTCCAGGCCCGCCTCAAAGATGTAGAGGCTGCGCGAGCCGCTCAGCACATTGCCGCCGGACAACTCGCCGCGCAGACCGGGCGCCAGCCTCAACGAGCCGTAGACGGCAGCGAGCTTGGTGCCGTCGGACTCCCCGGCCAGTGCGCCGGCTTCCCACCGCCGGTCCCCGAACCCGTCGCGTGTCCGTTCAGGGAATCGCGGCGCGTTGCCGTCCGCCAGCCGGGCGCGGTTCAGGTCCGACGCCCGGGCCCAGCCTTCGACGCCACGCTCGGTGCGAAGCTTGACGAACTCGCCTCGCTGGAACAGCGCCTCGACGGCCTCGCCCCGTGCCACGACCTGAGTCACGGGGTGACCGTCGGCCGGGCCCGTGCGCAGGTCCAGGTAGGGCTCCGTCACATATAGCCGCAGCGGTTCGGGTTCCGCCGCCGCCGCCGGGCGGCCTCCGACAAGGCTCGCCAGCCACAGCACGCCGAGCAGCAGCGCCGCCCGGGTCGATCGAGTCGGATATCGTGACGGGCGGTCCACCCCGCGGATCTTCCCGTACAGGGGGAGCCCGCGGCAAGCGGCTTGCCGTGTTAAGTTCAATACGCAGCCCCTTGACGACTTCGTGACCTAATTCCACAACTGCCGGGCTTCGGTCGGATACCTTTCCGACTGCGCGTCCTGGTCCGATCACCGAGCGATCTGCATGCCTGAACCGGTTCAAAACCTGCCGCGGCCCGCCGCAGGATATTGGGCGATCCTTGGCGTGGCCGTGCTGGCCGCCCTGTCGGCGCGGGCGGTTGCCCAGGAGGGGCCGGCCGTGTCCGCGCCACCCGCCCCGCCCGTCGCTGCCGAACTGCAGTCGATCAAGAAGGAGGCCGTCGACCTCAATCGCGAGCTCGCGGCGCTGGAGGAAGAACTGCTCTTCCCCGCGAGCACGCAGGTGTCGGTGTTCCTGTCGCTCGACATCGGCGCTTTCTTCAGGCTCGAGTCCGTCCAGCTCAAGATCGACGACAAGGAAGTGGCGAACCATCTTTACTCGGAGCGCGACCTCGCCGCCCTGCAGCGCGGCGGCGTCCAGCGCCTGTACCTCGGCAACATCCGCGGTGGCGAGCGTGAGGTTGTCGCCATCTTCACCGGCAAGGGTCCGGACGGCCGCGACTACCGTCGCGGCGCGTCGACACGTTTCACCAAGGACGCCAAGGCCCGGTTCCTTGAGTTGAGGATCTCGGACCGGCAGCGCAGCGGCCAGCCAGAGTTCGAGATCCGGGACTGGGACTGAGCGCTTCGCCGTGAGCCACCTCGTGCCTATCGGTCTGTGCCTGGCAGCACTGTGGACGCTGCCGGCGCTTGGGCAGGTACAGGGTACCTCCAGCAGTCCCTTGCTCGGGCCCGATCGCCTGCAAGTCCCGCAGGTTGCCGATCTTCGGCATGGCGAAGCGCTGTTCCTTCAATTCCGCGGCGACGATCTCGAGGCGGCCACCCGGCTTGCCGCGGCAATGGACTCCGGCCTGGCGCCCGAGCACCGCGCCGAGGCAGAGCTGCTGCTCGGGGGGCTGTACCTCGAGCTTGGCATGCATGTCGAGGCGGATCGTCGGTTGCGCGGGGTGCTCGGCGAAGACGTGCCCCCAGGCGTGCGAAACCGTGCGTGGTTCTACCTGGCGAAGGCCTGGTACCTCGCCGGTGACCTGGCGGGCGCCGAGGCGACGGTGCGCCGGCTCGCCGGCGTGTTGCCGCCCGAACTCGAGGCGCAGCGGGTGCATCTGCTCGCCAATCTCCTGACTCGCCAGGGGCGTTTCGCCGAGGCCGCCGACCTGCTCGATGGCTGGCAGGGCCCGCCGGACTGGGCGGCGTATTCCCGGTTCAACCTCGGGGTGGCGTTGATCCGCGACCACCAGCTCGACGTGGCTGCCCATTACCTCCGTGCCGTCACGCGCGGCCGCGACGGTTCTCCGGAACTGGCTGCGCTGGCGGACATGGCAGGCGTGACGCTCGGTGCCGCATACCTCCAGGGCGGCGATCCGGAGCTGGCTCGGCCGGTACTGGCTGGCGTGCGCCTCGAAGGTCCGCATTCGAGTCGCGCGCTGTTGCTGGCAGGCTGGGCCGCGTCGATGGCAGGCGACCACGAGGCGGCGCTCGCGCCGTGGATGGAACTCCGTCGGCGCGATCCTGCCGACCCGGCGGTCCAGGAGGCGCTGCTGGCGATCCCGCACGCCTACGCACAGCTCGGGGCCCCGGCCCAGGCGGTTACCGAGTATGAGGGCGCGCTCGCGGTGCTGGGCCAGCAGCGCGCCGCGACGGTGGCTGCCCTGGAACGCGCGCGCAGCGGTGCGTTGGCTGACGAAATGCTCTCGGCTGCGCTGGAGGACGGCGGCAGGGGCTGGGGCTGGGAGTTTCCCGCCGGGCCGCCTGCGGGCCCGCTCCGGCTGCTTGGGGAACTCCCCGCGAGCCATGCACTGCATGAACGGCTTCGCGACCAGCGCGACCTGGCCTACCTCGAGCGTCGACTCGAGGCATGGGGAGAGGAACTCGACACCCTCCTGGAGTGGCTGGTCGGGCGCAACCGTGACCTGGCGCAGGCGCGCGACAAGGTGCAGGCGAGCCTGGCCGCGGGTCGCTCGGCGTCTCTCGGGGTGCGCCTCGATGAGGCGTCGCGGCGAGTCGATGCTGCGTCGGCCACGGCTGATCCGCTCGCGGTTGCCCCCGTGGACGTGCAGCAACGCTGGAACCGGGTGATCGGCCTGGAGCAGGCGCTTGCGGGGTCGTCGGCGTCGCCGGCCGCGCGCGAGCGCGCCCGGCTGTTGCGCGGGGTGCTGCTGTGGGACGCGCTGGACGCGCAGGCAGGCAACCTGCGGGCACGAGGGCTCGAGGTTGCCGACGCGCAGGCCCTGGTGCGGGAGGCCCGTGAACGCGAGGCACGTCTCGACGTGGCCCTGGCTGCCGCCGGTCCGGGTGGAGACGCCGGACGCCTGGAGAGTGCGAAGGCACGTCTCGGGTCCGTCCTGTCGAGCCTGCGGCTGGCTCGCGCGGAGGCCCGCGATGAACTCGGTGCGATCATGGCCGGCGAACTCCAGCAGCGCCTGCGCCGCATCGATGATTACGAGGTGCAGGTGCGCTTCGCGATGGCAGTGCTCTACGACAGGGCTTCCACGCCGGATGCATCGGCTGCGCCGCAGGGCGCGCCGGTCGGCGCGCCCGCATCCCCCGGTGCGACGCCGTGAACCGACCCCTGGGCAAAGTTTCGCTCGCCGTGGTTTCGGCCCTGGCCTGCGCATGGGCGACGGCTCAGGAATCCCCGCCACGCACCATCGGCGACCTCCCCAGGCCGTCCTTGCCGGTCGAGCGTGGCCGACCCTTGCAGGCCTCTCCCTCGCAGGCCGTCGACAACTACCGTCGCTACCTGGAGGCCGACACCCGGGATCCCGAGTTGCGGGCCGAGGCCCTGCGTCGGCTGGGTGACCTGAATCTCGAATCCGGCGAGGAGCAGCGTATCGACCGCGAGGTCTCGACGCTCGACGCGCAGGCGCTGGAGGCCATCCGCCTCTATACGCAGTTGCTCACGGACTACCCGGATTACGACCGGACCGACCAGGTGCTCTACCAGCTCGCGCGCGCCTACGAGACGACGGCGCAGCCCGAGAAAGCACTCGAGACGCTGGATGATCTGGTCAAGCGTTTTCCAGAGGTGCCGCAGCTCGACGAGATCGAGTTTCGCCGCGGTGAGCTGCTGTTCTCTGCCCAGCGCTACCCCGAGGCCGAGCAGGCCTACGGACGCGTGCTCGAGCGTGGCGCCTCCGGTGGCTTCCACCTGCAGAGTCTCTACAAGCACGGCTGGTCGAGGTTCAAGCAGGGCTTGAACGAGGAATGCCTCGGTTCGTTTGCGGGTGTGCTCGATGCCAAGCTGCTGTCGTCCGGATCGGCCGGGGCCGCGACGGCGATCGAGTCCTTGTCGCGAGCCGATCGCGAACTCGTCGAGGACACCCTGCGCGTCATGAGCGTCACCTTCACGTACCTGGAGGGCACCGACAGCCTCGGCAGGTTCGTCGAGCAGCGGGGCCGGCCCTCCTACGCACACCTGCTCTATGACAGCCTGGGCGATCTCTACGTCGAGAAGCAGCGCTACCAGGATGCCGCGCTCGCGTATCGCGCCTATGCCGATCTGGACCCGCTGGACGAGCGGGCGATCCCGCTGGCGCTGAGCTCCATCGACGCCTATCGCCAGGGCGGGTTCACGGAACTCGTGATCGAGGGGCGCCGCGACTACGTCGCGCGGTACCGCTTGGACGGCCCGTTCTGGCAGGGGCGAACCCGCGAGCAGTTCCCGGCCGTCGTGCAGGAGCTTCGTGCGGGTTACCGCGACCTCTCGACCTGGTATCACGCCGCGGCGCAGAAATCGGCGCGGCCCGCCGACTTCCTGGTCGCGGCGGGCTGGTACCGCGACTACCTGGCCGCGTTTCCCGACGAACCGACCCGCGCGGACACGCGCTACCTGCTCGCCGAGACGTTGCTCGGTGGCGAGCAGTATCCGCAGGCCGTGGAGCAGTTCGAGGCGGTGGCCTACGAAGCGCCAGGCTTCGCGAGGGCCCCGGAAGCGGGCTACGCCTCGCTGGTTGCCTACCAGCGCGAGCGCGAGCGGCTGACGGGCGACGCGCAGCGCGCCTGGCACGAGCGCCAGATCGCGGCGTCGACCCGGTTCGCCGACAGCTTCCCCGGTCATCCCGACGCCGGCGGCGTGCGGGTGCGTGCGGCGCAGGACGTGTTTGCACTCGGTGACCTGCCGCGCGCGATCGCGCTGGCCGAGGCGGCCCTGGCCCACCAGCCGGCGGTCGATCCGGCGCGCCAGCGGATCGCCTGGACGATCATCGGCCAGTCGCACTTCGACCAGGGGGCGTTCGACAAGGCCGAGGCTGCCTACGCGCGCGCGGTGCAGCTTGCGCCCGCGCGCGATCCGATCCGCGCCGACCTCTCGGGTCGCCTCGCGGGTTCGATGTATCGCCAGGGCGAGGCCTTGCGCGCGGCGGGCAGCGGTGCCGCGGCGGTCGCCGCATTCAGCAAGGCGGCCGAGACCGCGCCCGATCCCGAGGTGCGCGCCACCGCGCTCTACGACGCCGCCGTCCTGCAGGTTTCGCTGCAGGAGTGGGAGGGCGCCATCGGGTCGCTGGAGGAGTATCGCCGGCGCTATCCGCGCGATGCGCGCCGGGCGGACGTGCGCCGCAACCTCGCGGTCGCCTACAAGGAGGCCGGGCGGCCCGTGGACGCGGCCAAGGAATTCGAGCGCATCGCCGACGCCGAGTCGGAGGAGCCGGCGCTGCGCCGCGAGGCGCTGCTGACCGCCGCCGACCTGTTCATCGAGGGCGGATACGTGACGCGTGGGCGTGGCGTGCTCGAGCGCTATGTCGAGCAATACCCCGCCCCGGTCGCCGACTCCATCGGGGTGCGGCAGCGTCTTGCGGATCTCGCCGGCCGGGCCCGCGACGAGGCGGGGCGCCGCAAGTGGCTGCGCGAGGTGATCCGTGCCGATGCCGACGCCGGGGCGGGGCGATCCGACCAGACGCGTTCGCTCGCCGCGCAGGCCCAGCTCGCGCTCGCCGAACCGGCCCGCGACGCCTTCCGCGCCATCCGGCTCGTCGCGCCGTTGCGGCGCAGCCTCGACGCCAAGCGCCGCGCACTGGACACGGCACTCTCCGGTTACCGGGCGGCCGCGGAATACCGCGTGGCGGACGTGTCGACGCGCGCGACCTTCGAGCAGGCCGATCTCTATCGCCGGCTCGCGCAGGACCTCATGGCTTCCGAGCGGCCGCCGCGCCTGTCGGCCGAGGAGCGGGAGCAGTACGACCTGCTCCTCGAGGAGCAGGCCTTCCCGTTCGAGGAGCAGGCCATCGCGCTGCATGAGCTCAACCTCTCCCGGGCGCGTGAAGGGTTTTTCGACGACGCGGTCCGGGCCAGCCTCGCCGAGCTCGCTGCGCTGAAGCCCGCGCGCTACGGCAAGAGCGAGCGGCAGAGCGAGCGGCTAGCCACCGGGGCGCCGGCCGAGGCGCTGTCCCGCGCGAATGGCGGACTCGAGCGACGCCGGGCCGGCGAGCTGGAGGTGGCCGAGTCGGAACTCGCCGCCGCAGCGGCGCTGGCACCTGGCGATGCGGCGATCTGGACCGAGCTCGGCGTCACCCAGCGGCTCCGCGGGCGGTTCGCGGAGGCCGAGGCGTCCTACCGGCGCGCACTCGAGGTGAACCCGGGCGATCCGGCGGCGAACCGCAACCTGGGCGTGTTGCTCGATGTCTTTCTCGACCAGCCGGCGCGCGCGCTGGAGTACCTGGAGCGTTATGCTGCGTCGATGGGCGAGGGCGACCGGCAGGCAGCTTCATGGGTTGCCGACCTGCGCCAGCGCCTGCGCAAGCCCGAGCAGCCCCAACAGCTCCAACAGCCCGAGGAGTCGGTGCCATGACCCACCGGTGGATCCGCCCCAGCCTCGTACCCTGGTTAGCCGTGTGCCTGGTACCCTGGGTGCATGCGCAGTCCCCCGTGCCTGGGGGAGCGCCGCCCGCCCGGCAGGCCGGGCCCGTTGCCACGCCCGCGTCGCCTCGCGCCACGGATCGTGTCGAACTCGACCCCAGCCGCATCACCGGCAACCGCGAGCTGCCCCGGGTGCTGTACGTCGTGCCCTGGCGCCAGCCCCGCGCAGGGGAGGTCGACGGCCGGCCGGTCAACAGCCTGCTGTATGGATTGAGCGCACCGGTCGATCGCGACGTGGCCCGTCGCGTGCTGCGGTATGGCGAAGCCGCGTCCGGTGCGGGTGAGAAGCCCGCCCCCTGATTCGGGACTTGGGCGCAGATATCGCTAAACTGACGCCGTAGCGGCCTCTGTGGGCCCGCGGCACCGAGGTCGAGGAGGTCAGAGTCATGGGTACATTCGGGACGATCGTGAAGTTCTTGCAGGAAGGCGGGCTCTTCATGTGGCCCATCGCGATCATCTTCGTGCTGGGAATGGCGATCGCGATCGAGCGCTACGTCTATATCTCCCGGCAGGCTGCGATGAACCGTTCGCTATGGGACGAGATCGCGCCCCACCTCAAGTCCGGCAACTTCAAGGCCGCGGTCGACCTCACCCGTGATTCCCCGTCTGCCATAGGCTCGATCCTCAACTACGGGCTCGCACGGATCCGCACGGCCCGGAATCGCGGCGACATCGAGAAGGCGATGGAGGAGAGCCTGATGGAGATCACGCCGCGTCTCGAGCGGCGAACGCACTACCTGGGGAGCTTCGCCAACATTGCCACGCTGCTGGGCCTGCTCGGTACCATCGTCGGCCTGATCCAGGCCTTCCAGGCGGTCGGCGCCGCCAATCCGGCCGAGAAGGCCGACCTGCTGTCGGCATCGATCTCGGTCGCGATGAACACCACGGCGTTCGGGCTGATCGTGGCGATCCCCCTGCTGCTGGCCCACTCCTTCATCCAGTCGAAGACCACCGAGGTCCTCGACAGCCTGGAGATGGCGTCGGTGAAATTCCTCAACTCGATCACCGAGGCGCCGGCTGCCGAGCAGGCGCAGAAAGGCTGAGCGGAGCGAGCCGCAGTCATGATCCGGCGTTCCCGCCGCAGGCGCGCAGAGGCCCAGGAGCTGAACGTCACGGCCTTCATGAACCTGATGGTCGTGCTGGTGCCGTTCCTGCTGATCACGGCGGTGTTTTCACGGCTGACGATCCTGCAGCTGAACCTCCCGGGCGAGGCCACGGCGGCCACCGAGATGGAGCAGGCCCTCAACATCGAGGTGGTCGTGCGCCGTGGCGGCCTGCAGGTCACCGACCGCGGGACAGGGCTGCTTCAGGACCTGCCCAACGGTCCCGCGGGCTATGACTTCGCGGGCCTGACCCGCTACCTGCAGCTCGTGAAGCAGAAGTTCCCGGACAAGACCGACGCGACCGTGCTGCTCGAGCCCGACACGTCGTATGACGTGGTCGTGCAGGTCATGGACGCCGTGCGCGCCGTCACCGTCCAGCAGGACGGTCGGTGGCAGCAGGCGGAGCTCTTCCCCGAGATTTCCGTGGGTGACGCACCCGATGCGCTGCCCTTGCCGCCACCGGTGCCACGCGCAGCCGCCACGGCGGGAGGCGCCTGATGCAGTCCGCCCGTGCCAAGCGCATGGAGCGCCACCACAAGCGCGCCCGGCCCATGGCGCTGAGCCTCGTGTCGCTGATGGACATCTTCACCATCCTGGTGTTCTTCCTGCTGGTGAACCAGGCCGAGGTCCAGGCCCTCGACGTCCCCCGCAACATCACGCTGCCGGAATCGATGGCCACCGCCAAGCCGGCCGAGACGGTGGTCGTCACGGTCACCCCCACCGATGTCCTCGTACAGGGTCGCCCGGTTGCCAAGGTCAGCGAGATCGACGCCCAGTCGGGGCTGGTCATCGAGCCCCTCAGGGTCGCGTTGAAGCAGCAGACAGACCGTTTCCTCCGCGCCAGCGCGGCGGCCGACGTGTCCTCGCGTGAAATCACCATCCTCGGTGATCGCACCGTGCCGTATCGCGTGCTCAAGAAGGTCATGGCCAGCTGCACGGACGCGGACTACGGCAAGCTCTCGCTGGCTGTGCTGCAGCGCGAGGAAGCCATGAACATGGCGGCGGGTGGCTGACGGGCATGGCAGTCGACGCGTCCATGCTGGAACCTCGCTACCGCAGCTTCGAGCTGCCATGGTCGCTCGACCGGGAGCAGGAGCGGCGCTTCCGGCGCCTCTGGGTGGGTCTGCTATCGGCCGGCATCGTCCTCGGAGTGCTGGTCTGGCTGATGCCGGTGCCTGAAGCCACCAGCACGCTCAAGCCGGCCGTGCCCCCCCGGCTCGCGAAGATCATCCTGGAACAGGAGATCCCGCCGCCGCCGCCGCCGCCCGCGCCGAAGGAAGACGAGAAACCTCCCGAACAGCCGAAGCAGGAGCCCCGGCCCCGCGAGCCGGAGGACGACCTCACCCGCACCCAGAAGGCGCGTGAGAAGGCCCAGAACGCCGGCCTGCTGGCGATGCAGGACCAGCTCGCCGACATCCGCCAGCAGTTCGAGCTCACTCGCGACCAGCTGACGCCCTCCGCCAACACGACTGGCGAGACCGAAGGTCCCTCCCGCGCGGAGCGCGCGCTGATCACGTCGAAGGTCGGCCAGGCGAGCGGCGGCATCAGCATGGCGGGCCAGAGCCGCGGATTCGGGTCCGGAGCGGGGAACCTCGGCGGCGTGGGCGCGACCCAGATGGTCGTCCCATTTGGCGGCTCGGGTAGCGGCGCCGCGCTCGGTGGCGGCAGTCGCGACGGCGTGAAGCGCTCCGGCTCCAGCGGCAAGGCTGCTCGCAGCCGCGAGGAGATCGAGATCGTCTTCGACCGCAACAAAGGCGCCCTCTACGCGCTCTATACGCGCGCCCAGAGAGAGAAGCCCGAGTTGCAGGGGAAGCTGGTGCTGGAGATCACGATCTCGCCGGCTGGCGAGGTCACGGCCGCCCGCGTCGTGTCGAGCGAGCTCAACGACCCTGACCTCGAGCGCAAGATCGTGGCTCGCGTCCGCCTGTTCCGCTTCGAGGCCAAGGACGTCGAGCCGATCACGGCGACCAAGCCGATCGACTTCTTCCCGGCCTGACGTCGCGATGGGCGCGGGCGTGCGGCGCGCATGATCGACGATCCGCTGCTGCAGGTACTCGTGCTGCTGGCAGCGGCGGTGCTGGTGGTCACGGCCGCCCGCAGGATCGGCCTGCCTTCCATCCTTGGCTACCTCGCCGTAGGCACGTTGCTGGGCCCGCATGCGCTGGGCTGGGTCGGGGAGAGCGGTGCGACCCAGCTGCTGTCGGAGCTCGGAGTCGTGTTCCTGCTGTTCACGCTCGGCCTCGAGTTCGCCTGGCCGCGAATGGTCGCGATGCGGCGGGAGGTGTTCGGGATCGGCACCGTGCAGGTCCTGCTGACCTCCGCGGCGGGTGCGCTCGTCGCCACCAGCTTCGGGGTGCCGTGGCTGCCTGCCATCGCGATCGGGGGTGCCGTCGCGGTCAGCTCCACCGCGATCATCCTCCAGCAGCTCACCGAGCAGTCGGAGATCAACCGCACCCACGGCCGGATGGCCTTCAGTGTGCTGCTGTTCCAGGATCTCGCCTTCGTTCCGTTCCTGGTGCTGGCCGGGGCCCTGGCGGCGGGCAACCTGCAGTTCGGCGCCGCGCGCGTCGGCACGGCCGTCGCCGGTGGCCTGCTCGCGCTGGCCGTGGTGCTCGTGGCAGGACGCTACTTGCTGCGCCCGCTGCTCTACGAGATTGCGCACAGCCGGCTGCGTGAGCTGTTCACGCTCGCGGTGCTGTTCGTGGCGCTTGGCTCTGCCTGGGTCTCGCATGCCGCCGGGTTGTCGATGGCCACCGGAGCATTCCTGGCCGGCATGATGCTGGCCGAGACGGAGTATCGGCATCAGGTCGAGGCGGTCATCCGCCCTTTCCGCGACATCCTGCTGGGGCTGTTCTTCATCTCGGTGGGGATGATGCTCGACCTCAGCCTGATCGCGTCGGACTTCGCGATCATCCTGGCGATCGTGCTCGCGCTGACCATCGGCAAGGCCGTCATCATGGCCGCGATTGCCCGCGTTTCGGGATTACCGCCATTCAAGGCCGTTCGCACCGGGATCGTGCTGTCGATGGGCGGGGAGTTCGGCATCGCGATCATGACCATCCTGATGCAGGGGCGCGTGGTGGACTCCAGTGTCACCCAGCCGCTGCTGGTCGCCATCGTGCTCAGCATGGTCATGAGCCCGCTGCTGCTGCGTCACAACCGGAGGATCGCGCGCGCGATCCTGCGCGAGTCTGGTCCGACGGCGAGGCCCGATGCATCACCGGACGACGCCGTCACGGCCGATGTGGCGGCGCGCGACCATGTGATCCTGTGCGGCTTCGGTCGGGTGGGCCAGAACGTCGGACGCGTGCTCGAGTCGCAGGGCTTCGAGTACGTGGCCATGGACCTCGATCCCTCACGCGTGCGCACGGCGCGGGAGGCCGGGGAGCCCGTGGTCTACGGCGACTCCGCTGACGCCGAGCTCCTCGGCAAGGTCGGGCTCGCCAATGCCAGTGCCGTCGTGATCACCTTCGCGGATCCCGCGACGTCGATCGGCATCGTTCGGCAGGTGCGTGCGTTGCGCCAGGACGTGCCTGTGCTCGTGCGCACGCAGGACGACACGCGCCTCAATGAGCTGACGGAGGCAGGGGCCACCGAGGTCGTGCCAGAGACCTTCGAGGCCAGCCTGATGCTCGTGTCGCACACGCTGATGCTGCTGCGCGTGCCGGTGTCGCGGGTCGTCCGCACCGTCGGGGGAGTGCGCCGCAACCGGTACGCCACGCTGCGCAGCATCTTCCGGCGCGAGGGTGCGCTGCCGATCGACGAGGACCACGCGTACCGGGAGGAGCTGAAGTCGGTGGTCCTGCCACCCGGAGCATGGGCCGCCGGCCGCACGATCGGTGAGGTCGGGAGGCGAGGGGCGAGGGTTGCGTTCACCAGCGTGCGCCGCCAGGGCATCGTCGGGCGCGATCCCGACCCAGGCATGGTGCTTCGGGAGGGGGATGTGGTCGTGATCTACGGCGCGCCCGGTGATCTCGAGCACGCCGAGGCGCTGCTGCTCGCCGGGTGAGGCCACCTCGGTCGCCTGCGGCCGGCGAGGCCCCGCTTCAGGGCGCCGCGGCCCGCAGCGCGCGGCGCAGGGATTCGACGGCCTGGCGGATCTCGGCGTCCGTCGAGACGAACGGCGGCGCGAGCGCCAGCGTTTCCCCGGTGAATCGCGGCAGCAGCCCCTCGTCGAGCGCCCGCTCGAAGACCTGGAACGCACGCAGGCCAGGCTGGCCTGGCACGGGCGAGACGTCGATCGCCGCGGCGAGGCCGATGTTGCGGATATCGGTCACCAGCGGCTCGCCACGCAGCGAGTGGATCGCCTGCTCGAGCACCGGCGCCAGGGTGGCCGCGCGCCGGATCAGGCCACCGCCATCGAGTTCGTCCAGGGTGGCGTGCGCCGCCGCGACCGCCAGGGGATGGCCGGAGTACGTGTAGCCGTGGAAGAACTCGATCGCGTGGGCGGGGCCAGACATGAACGCGTCGTGCACCTCGGCCGGGACCAGCACGCCGCCCAGCGGCACGGCGGCGTTGTTGACGGCCTTGGCGAAGGTGACGAGGTCGGGCTTGACGCCAAAGCGCTCGGCTGCGAACGGCGTGCCGAGCCGGCCGAAGCCGGTGATGACCTCGTCGAAGATCAGCAGGATGCCGTGGCGGCTGCAGATCTCGCGCAGGCGCTCGAGGTAACCGCGCGGCGGGACGATCACGCCCGTCGAACCCTGCACGGGCTCGACGATCACCGCCGCGATATTGCTGGCGTCGTGCAGGGCCACCAGTCGCTCGAGTTCCTCGGCAAGGTGCACGCCCCATTCCGGCTGGCCCCGCGAGTACGCCATCCGCGCCGGATCCCAGGTGTGGGACAGGTGATCGACGCCGGGGATCATCAGCGGCGCGAACATCTTGCGGTTCGCGGGAATACCCCCGACCGAGATGCCGCCCATGCCGACGCCGTGGTAGGCGCGCTCGCGGCCGATGATGCGTGTGCGTGAGGCCTCGCCCCTGGCCCGGTGGTAGGCGACGGCGATCTTGATCGCCGTATCCACGGCCTCGGAGCCGGAATTGACGAAGAAGACACGGTCCCCGGGGCGGCCTGCGAACCGCGCGATGCGCTCGGCCAGCGTGAAGGCACCGGGGTGCCCCATCTGGAAGCTGGGGCTGAAGTCGAGAGTGGCCACCTGGCGCTGCACGGCCGCCACCACGTGCGGATGCGCATGGCCCAGCGGTGAGCACCAGAGCCCCGACAGCCCGTCGAAGACCCGACGCCCGTCGGCCAGCGTGTAGTAGGCGCCGGCGGCAGAGGTGATCAGCCGCGGGTGGCTCTTGAAGTGGCGGTTGTGGGTGAAGGGCATCCACCACGCACCCAGCCCGGCCTCGTGTTCGCTGGTCACGGCACCGGCTCGCTATGGCTCAGGCTGCAGCGACCGCCGCGATGGCGGCGGCCACGTGATCGACGTTGGCGTCGCTGACGCCGGCGATGTTGATCCGCCCGTCCGGCGCCATGTAGACATGGTGCTCCTCGCGTGCACGTACCACCTGCGCGGCCGAGAGGTCGAGACGCGAGAACATGCCTCGCTGGCGCGTGATCCACGAGAAATCCGTGCCACCGGTCGCCACCTGCAGCCGGTCTGCCAGGAGGGCGCGGAGCTGGTTGATGCGCCCCGCCATCCCGGCGAGTTCGGCGACCCAGTCCGCACGCAGTTCGGGTGTCGACAGCACGCGATCGACGACCGCCGCGCCATGGTCGGGCGGCATCGACCAGATCGTTCGCGCGAGCCGCGCCATCTGCGAGGTATTGACGGCGGCCTGCGACGGCGACGAGGCGAGGGTGGCCAGCAGGCCCGTGCGCTCACGATAGATGCCGAAGTTCTTCGAGCACGACGCGGCCACGATCACCTCCGGGACGGCCTTTGCCAGGATCCGGACCGACGCGGCGTCCCGGTCGAGATCGTCACCGAGCCCCTGGTAGGCGATGTCGACGAAGGGCGTCAGGCCCCGGCGCGCGACGACTTCGGCAACGGCCTCCCACTGGGCGAGGTCGAGATCCTGTCCCGTGGGGTTGTGGCAGCAGGCATGGAGCACCACGACGGCCCCGGCGGGCAGGCCGTCGAAGAAGGACAGCATGCGGTCGACGTCGACGGCGTGGCGACCCGCGGCGTAGTAGGGGTAACGCTCGACCTTGAGGCCCGCGCCACCCAGCAGTGGGATGTGGTTGGCCCAGGTCGGGTCGCTGACGTAGAGCACGGCGTCCGGGCGGGCGAGGCGGATCAGCTCGGCGCCCAGGCGCAGTGCGCCGCTGCCGCCGGGCGCCTGGGCGGCGGACAGGTCGGCCTTGCGGCCGGCGAGGTCGCTGCCGAACACGAGTTCGGCCACGCGCGCATTGAAGCCGGGGTTGCCCACCGGGCTGAGGTAGGTCTTCGTCGTCTGCGCAGCGATGAGTTCCTGCTCGGCCCGCCGCACCGCAGCCGGCACCGGGGTGCGCCCGGCCGGGTCCTTGTACACCCCCACGCCGAGGTCGACCTTGACCGGTGAGTCGTCCTTGTTGAACGCCGCGGTAACGCCGAGGAGCGGATCGGGAGGGACGGGCTGCAGTGTCTCGAACATGTGGGGGGTCTGCCTGGGTGAATGAGCGATGGAAACGGACGCGGTGTGCGGGGCTCAGTCCTGGAACGCGCGGACGACGTAGCCGCCTGACTTCTCGTCGCGCTCCAGCGCCAGCTCGCGCCGCGACTGGGCTTCCTCGAGAAGGCGGTTGAAGGAGCTGAACCCGTAATAGCCTTCGTTGAAACCCGGCTTGCGGCGCTTCAGCGCCTGCTTGACCATCGAGCCCCAGATCTTCTCTTCCGAGCCGCGCTCCGAGACGAGCGCGTCATAGGTCTCCCGCACCAGGTCCACCGCCTCGGCGGCACGATCGTGCTCCGGCACCGGCTCCGGGGCCGGCTCCGCCGCAGCCTCCGCCGCCGGCTTCTCGCCGGTGCGCCGCCGCGGGCTCGCGCGCTTGCGCGCGGGTTTCTCGCGCACCAGGTCGTCGTAGTAGATGAATTCGTCGCAGTTGGCGATCAGCAGGTCGGAGGTCGAATTCTTGACCCCGACCCCGATGACGGTCTTGTTGTTCTCGCGCAGCTTGCTCACCAGCGGCGAGAAGTCCGAGTCGCCACTGAGGATCACGAAGGTATCGACGTGCGACTTCGTGTAGCAGAGGTCGAGGGCGTCGACGACCATGCGGATGTCGGCCGAGTTCTTG
>CAZPAJ010000031.1:0-38184 GCA_964584625.1 uncultured Acidibacter sp. | reverse complement strand
TCCTCGAGGCTCTCGCCCGGCTCGACGAAGCCGGCGATCGTCGAGTAGCGGCCCGCCGGCCACGACGGCTGGCGGCCGAGCAGCGCGCGCTCGCCGTCGGTGACCAGCACGATGATCGCCGGGTCGATGCGCGGAAAGTACTCGGCGGCGCAGCCGGCGCGGGTGCAGCGCATCGAGTGGCCGGCGCGCTGCGGTTCGCTCGGCGCGCCGCAGCTGCCGCAGTGCCGGTGGCGGCCCCGCCAGTAGGCGAGCGCGCGGGCGTAGGCCAGCAGCCCGGCCTCGGATTCGTCGAGCAGCGGCGCGAGCGGACGCAGCTCCTCGAAGCGCAGTCCGGGGTCGTCGAGCGACTCTGCGGCCGCGACGTCGTCCAGCTGCACCAGCACGCAGCGCGCGTCCTGGTACCAGCCGAGCAGCAGCATGTCGGCGGGCGCGGCGGTGCGCACCAGCGGGTGGTCGGCGCCGACGAAGGCGATGCGAGGCCGCTCGCCACCGACGAGCTGGGCCGTGCCGCGCGCAAGCATGAAGCGCGTCCGCGGGTCGGCCCGGGCCTGCTCGAGCCAGTCGGGCGCGTCACGCGCCTCGGCGCGGCGATCGATGTAGGGGCCGGCGAGGAAGTTCCAGCCCGGCGGGTGGCGGTGCGTGCTCATTCGCGACAGGCGGGCACCCCGGCGCGCGCGTCGCGGCCGGTGCGGCGGTGCCCGCAGCCGCCGATTCTAGCAGGCGGGCCCCGCGGCGCCGGTCCGTGCGGCCGCTGCGGCGACGCAGGCCAGCGCCCTTGCGGTAGCCGCCGTGCGGGGCGGTGCCGTGACGGGGTGTACCGCGGGCAGCCGCAAAGGACGGTTGCAGGCGAGGCATTCGGGTGCGCGCAGCGCCATCGGGTCGACCACGGTGAGCGCATCGCAGTGGCGGCAGGCCAGCAGCCGCAGCGCCGTGCCCCCGGCGAGCGAGGTGGCCAGGAACACCGCGTGCTCGAAGCTGATCGGCGCCTGCGGGCTGATGCGCCGGTAGGCGTCGAAGGCCTGGCAGAGGCGCTCGCCGCGTACCAGCCCCGGGAGCGATCGGCCTGCACCCACGAGCGGGGCGGCCGGCACGACGCCGAACATCAGCAGCAGGGAGGCGAGCGCGGCGGTCTCGCGCTGCTGCGGACGCGAGCGCAGGAAATAGTCGGGCTGCTGCGGCGACTTGCCGCGATGCCGCCGCAGCGTGGCGCGCGGGTCGATGAACGCGCGGTAGAGCTTGCGGATGCGGTCGTCGGTGAGGCCCGTCCAGCAGCGCGTGGTGCGCGTGCGGGCCTCGTTCTGGATGAAGCGCAGCGCGAGGTCGTGGCGCTGGCGGTCCCGGTCATAACGCTCGTCGGTCAGTCGCATGGCAGTCCCCCCTGACGGGCTCGTTTTTATAATTTGGGAAAAATATCCCAAAAATCGGGTTGGCTTCCAAGGGGCATCCGGGCAGCATTTCTTCCGGGAAAACCATGAAACAGGAGCGACGGATGAGCCTCGACCCGAACCCGAATTCCCGTGCGGTGCCGCACGCAGCCGGTGATCCGGCGCAGGTGGCCGAGGTCAATCGCGTGGGCCTCAAGGTGCTGCGCGCCGCGGCCAGCGCCGCCGCGCACGGCGTCAGCGGTGCGGCGGGCTCCGGCGCGCTGCCGGCGGCCGTGCGCGAGCGGCGCGCCGACTGGGCGGCGCTCGACGACGCCGCCCTCGCGCGCGCCGCGGCCTCGCCGTTCCTGCTGTTCTCGCTCGACATCGACGCCGCATTGCGCGCGTCGCGGCCCTGGGGGGGCGGCGCGGTCGTGTCGGGTGTCGCCTCGCCGTCGTCCGGGCCCGTCGGGCTGCCGCCCGAATGGACGCCCGTTCGCGCCTTCGCGCGCATGGTCGTGCACTATGCCTGGTACGTCAGCACCGCGGCGCCCGCCGCCGCGCCGCTCGTGCTCGGGCTCGCGCCACCCTCATGCGAGCGCTTGCGCCATCTCGGCTTCGAGCTCGTCGAGGCCATGTCGGAAGGCGCCGAGCGCTGGGTGCAGCTGCGCTGGGCCGACGATCCGGGGGCCTGGGCCGCCCGGCTCGAGGCGGCGCGCCGCGACGACGCCCCGGCGCTCTGGTCGAGCACGCTCGCCGGGCTGCAGCGGCTCGCGGGCGGGCTCGCGGTGGCGGGCGGCGCGGGCGTCTAGCGGCGCGCTCAGGCGCGCAGCGACACGAAACCGCCGCGCGGCTCGCTGAACAGCACCGTCACGAACGCGCCACCCGCGGTGCAGCACCCGCCGGCCGGCTCCCGTCGCACGCTCGTGACGCGCACCACGGCCCGGAACAGCGCGCTGTCCACCTTGATCGCCTGCCCCACGGTCAGCGGGGCCGCCGTCACCAGCCGCAGGCCCAGCGGCGACAGGTCGCGCAGTTCCGCGGCCACGCCCTGCGGCTGCGGCCAGTGCGTCCAGATGACCGCCGGCTGCTGGCGCTCGAAGCGCGGCAGCGCGCGCCCGGGCGCCTCCACCGCCGTGTGCCCGGCGGGCTGCAGCGGGCTGCCGCAGCCGGTGCACAGCCGGTCCGCGCGCGGGGCGCGCCGGTCGGGCGCGCCGCAGAACGCGCAGGCGGAGGGCGCCGGCGTCGGGGTTGGGGTCGGGCTCGGTCCCGGTGTCGGCCCGCGCGGGGTCGCTGCGGAGCCCGTTTCGTGGCGCGCCGCGGCCCCGCCCGCGCCGGGGTGGCGGCGCGGCTTCAGCGCCGCATCGTAGGCCGCGCGGCGCCCCGGGTCGGTCAGAACGGCGTAGGCCTCGTTCAGCAGGGCGGCGGCGGCGTGGTCGCCGCCCAGGTCCGGGTGCGCCCGCAGCCGCTGCATGATCGTGCGGTAGCTCGCGCGGATCACGGCCTCCGGCGCCTCGGGTTGCACGTGCAGGATCCGGTAGTAGTTGCGGCGGTTCGACTCCACGCCCCGCAGCCTAGGCCCGGCGACCCCGGACCGTCTGTGGCGGCCATCGCAAAGCCGCCGACGCAGCGCACCGTGATATCCTGCGCGGCCTCCATGCAAGCGCTGTCCGTCCGCGGTCTCGTCAAGACTTACAAGAACGGGGTCCAGGCCCTGAAGGGCGTCGACCTCGACGTCGCCGAAGGCGACTTCTTCGCCCTGCTCGGCCCCAACGGGGCCGGCAAGAGCACCCTGATCGGCATCGTCACCTCGCTGGTGACCAAGACCGCCGGGTCGGTCACCGTGTTCGGCCACGACATGGACGCCGCGCCCGGCGCCGCCAAGGCCTGCATCGGCGTCGTCCCCCAGGAGCTGAATCTCAACCTCTACGAGACCCTCGAGACGATCGTCGTCAACCAGGCCGGCTTCTACGGCATCCCACGCCGCGTGGCCCGCGAGCGCGCCGAGAAATACCTCACGCAGCTCTCGCTCTGGGACCGACGCGACAGGATGGCGCGGACGCTGTCGGGCGGCATGAAGCGCCGGCTGATGATTGCCCGCGCGCTGATGCACGAGCCGCGGCTGCTGATCCTCGACGAGCCCACCGCGGGTGTCGACATCGAGATCCGCCGCTCGATGTGGGACTTCCTGCGCGAACTCAACGCCGGCGGCACCACGATCATCCTGACCACCCACTACCTCGAGGAAGCCGAGTCGCTCTGCCGGAACATCGCGATCATCGACAAGGGCCGCATCGCCGAGAGCGACCGCATGGACCGGCTGCTGCGCAGCCTGCACACCGAGTCGTGCGTGCTGGCGCGGCGCAACCCGGGGGCCGAGGCGCCCCCGCGCGACGGCTATGGGATCACCCGCATCGACGACCACACCCTCGAGGTCGAGGTCAGCAAGGACCGCAGCCTCAACGAGGTGTTCGCGCGGCTCTCGGCCTGCGGGCACGAGGTGCTGTCGATGCGCAACAAGGTCAACCGCCTCGAGGAGATCTTCATGCGGCTGGTCGAGAAGCCGGCGGGGTCGCCGTGAGCGGCGCGGTGCCGCCTCCGGCCAGCGTACGCGCCACCTGGATCGGCTTCCAGACGATCCTGCTGCGCGAGTTCGGTCGCATCATCCGCATCTGGGGGCAGACGATCGTGCCCTCGGCGGTCACCGCCACGCTGTACTTCGTGATCTTCGGCAGCCTGATCGGCCGGCGCGTCGGCCAGATGGGCGGCTTCGACTACATGCAGTACATCGCCCCGGGCCTGATCATGATGGCCGTGATCACCAACTCCTACGCCAACACGGTGTCGTCGTTCTTCGGCGCGAAGTTCCAGCACTTCCTGCAGGAGATCACGGTGTCGCCGCTGCCGAACTGGGTGGTCGTGCTGGGCTACGCCGGCGGCGGCGTGCTGCGCGGGCTGATGGTCGGCGCGGTGGTCACGGTGGTGTCGCTGCTGTTCACCCACCTGACGATTCACCACCTGTTCGTCACGCTGCTCGCCGTGCTGCTGACGGCCGTGATCTTCGCGCTCGCCGGACTGATCAACGCGGTGTTCGCGAAGAACTTCGACCAGGTCAACTGGATCCCGGCCTTCGTGCTGACGCCGCTGACCTATTTCGGCGGCGTGTTCTACTCGATCGAGCTGCTGCCGGAGTGGGCACAGAAGGTCTCCTACGCGAACCCGATCCTGCACATGGTCAACGCCTTCCGCTACGGCTTCCTCGGCACCTCCGACGTCGACGTGGCCAAGGCTTTCGCGATCATGCTGCTGGCGGCGGCGGCGCTGTTCGGCACGGCGGTCTACCTGATGAACCGCGGTACGGGAATCCGCGACTGATAAACCGTCGCGCGGGCGTATAGTGTTCAAAAAGGGTCCGTTCGCCGGATCCGGCGCCCCGCTCATCCAGCCGTCCAGGAGTCCGCCATGGTCCGCGATCCCGCCCCGACCTCCCGCAAGTTCCCCGCGCTCGCCGTGGCCGTCGCCGCCGCCGTTGCGCTGGCGCTCGGCGCAGCGCCGCCCGCGCAGAGCCAGGGCGTCACCGGCTACAAGCAGGGCGGGGGTTCGGGCCAGGTGACCGGCGCCGCCGGCACCAGCGGCTCGACCGGCGACTCCGGCATCGAGAAGTGCGACAGCCCGATGGGTGCCGTCGCGGTGGTCGAGCCGCAGGACTACATCATGGGTGCGCTGCGCGGCTACGGCCTCGGCTCGCCCGTCGGACTGATCCGCATGATGATCCAGCAGTCCAACTGCTTCATCGTCGTCGAGCGCGGCATCGGCATGCAGAACGCGATGCAGGAGCGCGAGCTCGCAGCCTCGGGCGAGGCGCGCGCGGGCTCCAACATGGGCAAGGGCCAGATGGTCGCCGCCGACTTCATCCTGACGCCCGAGGTCGTGTTCTCGGAGAGCAACGCGGGCGGGGTCGGCGGCGCGCTCGGCGGCCTGCTCGGCGGCCGCGCCTCCGTGCTCGGTGCGGTGGCGGGCGGCCTCAAGTTCAAGGAAGCGCAGACCAGCATGCTGCTGGCCGATGCGCGCACCTCGGTGCAGGTGGCCGCCGCCCAGGGCAGCACGAAGAAGGCCGACCTGCGCCTCGGCGCGGCGCTGTTCGGCGGTGGCGCCGGCGCGGCACTGGGTGGCTACGGCAACACGAACGAAGGCAAGATCATCTCGGCTGCGCTGATGGACAACTACAACAACATCGTGCGCGCGGTGAAGGGCGACCCGAGCCTGCAGCGTAACGTCGGCACGCTGAAGCAGGAGGCCGCGGCTGGCGGTCGCGCCGGCACGGGCCCGGGCTACAACGAGGGCGACGTCGTGGTGCCGAAGATCGCCAACGTCAAGCTGATGGCCACGCCGTCCGACGCAGGCAAGGTCGTCGCCAGCCTGCCGCGCGGCGAGGAGCTGGTGGTGATCGGCGCCGAGAAGGACGGCTTTCTGAACGTGCAGGGCAGCGCAGGCGCCGGCTGGGTCAGGAAGGTGCTGGTCAACCGGCAATAGCCGGCGACGCCACCCGGCGGCGGTGGCGCCGCGCGCCGGGCGGGTCAGGGCGGCCTATTTCTGCCGCCAGCCGCCCGATGCGTCCTGGTAGTACCAGCCCGGCTGGGCGCCGCGCTCGACCCAGCGCCGCGCAAACGTCCGGCGGATGTCGGACTCCCACTCCGGGTGGCCGTTGGCGCGGGCGATCGCCGCATAGAGCGCGTTGCGGTCGCGGTTGTCCTCGGTGACCAGCGCGCGCAGACCGGCCCGTGCGGCCAGCGGCGCGGCATTGGCGTCGCGGATCTCCACCAGCCCGTCGGCGGTCAGGCCGACCGCGCCGGAGGCGAAGTGCGGCTCGAGCTGCCCGAAGCGCGCCTGCATGGACGCCGTGATCGCGCGGATCTCGGGGGAGGAGATGTCGAGGTTGGCCTCGGCCTGGGCGTGGGCCGCCGGCACGATCCACTCGAGCGCCCGGCCGAGGGTCGCGCGCGCCAGCGACGACGCCGCGCCGGAATCGGTGGGCGCGAGGAAGGCGCGCGGCTTCGGTGGCGTGGCGGCGCCCTCGGCCTCGGCGCCCGTCACCTGGTCGATGATCCGGTCGGCGGCCTTTTCGGCGGCGGCCGCCGGGAAGTAGACGTTGATGGTCACGCAGGCCGCGACGACGAGGCTGGCGAGCGCAACGTTGAGGCGCAGGAGTCGGGTCATGGTGCGACCTGCTGCGGCCCGCGGCCGCGGTGGCGCCGCGCAGTTCCGCGGCAGGGCCGATTGTCGGTCCACGGTCATTCGATCCGCAACTCTCCCTCTGCGTTCATCTGCGCGACGATCTGCGACACGAGCTGCGGCCAGTTGACGCGCCCCTGGTTGCCGACGATGTCGATGCGCGGCAGGCCCTTGCCTTTCAGCAGGTAATAACCCGTGCCCGCAGGCTCGATGCCCGACATCAGGCAGACCTCGTCGCGCAGCTGGCAGCGGATGCCCAGCCGGTCGTAGCGGTAGGTGTCGAACAGCCGGAACAGGCCGCTCTGCAGCGCCGATTCGACGCCGCTGCCGCCGCCGCCGACGTTCGAGATGCTGCCGATGGCCTTGGCGCTGATCCGGTGCAGGCTGCGGTCGCCGGGCGGCGTGCGCAGTTCGGCGTCGAAGGCGACCGGGGTCCAGGCGAACAGCTCGAGTCCGTCGACGCGGCCCTCGAGCCGGCCCGTGATGCTGCCGATGGCGAACGTCCGGGTCACGAGCGAGAGGTCGAGGTTTTCGATCGCCACGTCGGCGAACAGCCTCGGCCAGCGCCCGAGCGGATCCAGCAGCCGCAGGTTGCGGCCGACCACGCGGCCGTCGAACACGCGGGCCTCGAGGTCGCCACCCACGGTCAGCAGGCGGTCGCGGTACTCCACGCGCGGGATTCGCCCCGCGACGCTGCCCTGGAATTCGGGCCAGCCGAAGCCGGCGGCGATCAGCGGCATGCTGATCGGCTCGACGTCCCCCTCGAACACGAGCTGCATCGCCTCGGTGCCGACCCCGCGCAGGCTGAACTCGCGCACTGCGAGGCCGCCGTCGAAGATCGGGATACGCGTCGGGCCGCGCAACGCGACGTCGCGGCCCTGCAACGCGAGCTCGAGCTGCGCCGCGCCGCCGGACAGCCCGTAGGCGCCGCCGCTGCGCCAGGCGAGAAACGAGGGCGGGGCAGGTGCCGCGCCTGCGGGCGCCCAGTTCAGCGCGCCGTTCAGGCCCTCGATGCGCAGGCTGCCGCCGCGCGTGTCCGCGAAGCCGACCTCGTCGAGCTGCAGCGCGAGCCGCTGCGGCACGCCCGCCTCGATCTCGATGCGGCCGCTGGCGCTGCCGCTCACGACCAGCTGGCCGAAAGGAGTGCCGGCGAGCAGCGTCTTCAGGAAACCCTGGTATGCGGGCCCCACGGCCAGCTGCGTCACGTCGATGCGTGCGCTGCGCAGCCACGTTGCCGGGCCGGCTGCGGCGGGTTCGGTCGCTGCGGCCTGCGGTGACGCCGCGGTCGACAGCGTCGCGCTGCCGTCGGCGCGCAGCAGGCCGTCGAGCGTCACGGCGATCGCGTCCAGCGCGAGGCCGTCGCGGACCCACGCGCCGTGAGCGCTGGCGCGCAGCGGATGGGCGCCGAAGTCGAGGAATGCCGGTCCGGCCAGCGCCTGCCCGGCACCGGCCTCGAGCCTTGCGCTGAGGGCCAGCGCGTCGGGGTCGAGCTTGCGCGCCGCCGCCGGCGCGGGCTGCAGGGTGGCGCCGAGCGTGAACGCGAGCCGTTCACCGGCGAGCGTGCCGGCGGCGTTCGAGAAGGCCAGCTCGCGCAGCGTGGCGCCGAGTTCGAGGCGCTCGAAGCCGGTGCGCTCGATGCGTCCTTGCATCTTGAGGTGCCCGTCGAGGTGCCCGGCGAGCGAAAGGTCGGACGGCTGTGCCGCGCCGCCCGGCAGCCACTCCGGTAGCGTGGCGGGTGAGGCGCCCTCGAGCGTGGCGTCGAGCTGCCAGCGGCCGGTCTCGAGCGTGGCCTCGAATCGGGCGCGGCCGCCTGCGAGCGCGAGGCCCCTGCCCGCGACCCGCGCGGCGTCGCGGTCCGTGCGCAGTTCGAACGCGGCGTCGAAGGCGAGCGGACCCAGCGGGCTGGCGGCTGCGCGGACCCGTGCCCGCGTGCAGCCGGGTGCGGGGTCGTCGAGGCGGGCGGCAGGGCAGTCGATGCGCAGACGGCGCAGGGTGCCGACCGTCGGGCCGGCGTCGACGCTCGCCGCGCGCAGCGCGACCCGGGGCCGGTCGGGGCGCTTGCCCGGTTCCAGCCGCAGCGTGACGTCGCGCAGCTCGAGCCCTGCGCCGCGCACTCTGCGCGCCTCGATCACCAGCGCGTCGACGGCTCGCACCGGCGGTGTCGCGATCGCGGCGGCGATCGCCAGGGCAAACAGGGCCAGCTGTCGCGCGTGGTTCGGCACGTCCCCATTCTGCGTTACAATTTTCCCCAATCCCACGTCACTCAACGCAGGGTGTGCAGTTGGCGAGCATGAACGGCAAGCGTGCCCTGGTCGTCGACGACTCGAAGTCGGCGCGGGCCTTCCTGGCGCGGATCCTCGAAGACTACGACCTTCAGGTCGACATGGCCGAGTCGGCCGAGCAGGCCATCGACTACCTCGGCCGCAACCGGCCCGACGTGATCTTCATGGATCACCTGATGCCGGGCATGGACGGCTTCCAGGCCGTGCAGTCGATCAAGAACAACCCACGCACCGCCGGCATCCCGATCATGATGTACACCTCCCAGGAAGGGGAGCTGTACCTCGGTCAGGCACGTGCGCTCGGCGCGATCGGCGTGCTGCCGAAGACCGTCAAGCCCGCCGACGTCTCCACCGTGCTCTACCAGCTGCGCCTGATCGAGGACCGTCGCCACGGCCAGCTCGAGGGCATCGAACCCGGCAACGACGCCGCACGCGAGGCGCTTGGCGCCGCGGCCACGGAGCCTGGTGCCGAGCCGGAGGGTGCCGACGCGGCGCCACGCGCCCCGTTGGGGCCGACCGTGGTGCGCATCGACGGCGCGCCGCTGGACGCGCTCCGGGCCGAGGTCGAGCAGCTGCGCCGCGAGCTCGCCTCGACCGTCGAGGCGCAGGCCGGGCGCGTCGCCAGCGAGACCCGCGACGCCATCGCCGCAATCCCGCCACCACCGCCTTTCCCGCCGCCCTCGCGCGCGCCCTGGTTCGCCGCGGCCGCCGCGGCCGCGGGCGCTGCCGTGTTCGCGGCGCTCTGGTGGCAGGAAACCGAATCCTCCCTCGCGCTGACGCGCACGCTCGTCGAGACCCAGGCCGAGGCGCGGGTCGCCCGCGCCGAGGCGGTTGCAGCGCGCGCGGAGGCCAAGGCGGCGCTCGAGGCCGAGTCCGCGGCGCGAGCGGCAGCGGCCCGCGCGGCACTGCGGCTCGATCCGGCGAGCGGCGAACCGCTGGTGCGCGCCGTGCCCTACGGCGAGCCTGCGCTCGCCGGCCCGAGGCTCGACGCCTTGCGCAGCGTGCTCGACGACCTGCTGGATCGCGGCCTGAGCGGCACCGTCACGGTGCGCAGCTTCGCCGGGCGTTTTTGCCTTGCGAACGGCGAGGCGGGTCGCTACGTGCCCGCGGCGGCCGACACGCCCCTGGCGCGCTGCGCGCTGCGCGGCAATCCTCACGAGGACACCGACGACGCGCCCGCGCGCGAGCCCGCGGCATTCTCCGAACTGGCGGCCAGCATCGCCGAGCGCAGCGGCGGGTCGCTCAAGCTGGTGCTCTCGCGGGGCGCCGAGGGCGAGCATCGCGTCCCCTATCCGGAGGAATCGGCGAATCCCACCGCAGGCGACTGGAACCGGGCGGCCGCCGCCAACAACCGCATCGAGATCGGGCTGCAGGCCCAGGCGGGTTGATGACCGGCGACGGGCGCGCCTTCCGCCCGGCGTGGTGGCTGCGCGGGGCGCACCGCCAGTCGGTGCTGCCGAGCCTCCCGACGCGACGTCCCTATGTGCTGCGTCGCGCGCGGCCAATGCTGGCCGCCGCCCGTGAGTGGATCCTCGACTGCGGCGACGGCGTGCGCCTGCAGGCCTTCCACTCGGCGCCACCGCCCGGGGTGGCTGATCTGCAGGGCGGGTCGGCGGCCGTCGTGCTGCTGCACGGCTGGGAAGGCAGCGCGGAGTCCCTCTACATCCTTTCGCTGGCGCAGAGCCTGTTCGAGCGCGGTTACGAGGTGCTGCGGCTCAATCTTCGCGACCACGGCGACACGCATCACCTGAACCTGGAGCTGTTCCACTCCTGCCGGCTGCCCGAGGTGATCGGCGCCGTGCGTGCGATCCAGCAGCGGTTGCCCGGGCACGCGCTGTCGCTCGCGGGATTCTCGCTCGGCGGCAACTTCATGCTGCGCGTGGCCGCGGATGCCGAGGCCGAGGGCTTGCGCATCGCGCGCGTGGTGGCGGTCTCGCCGCTGCTCGATCCCGCCACCACGCTCGACGCGCTGGAGGACGGGTTTGCGCTCTACCACGACTACTTCGTGCGCAAGTGGACGCGCTCGCTGCTGCGCAAGCAGGCCGCCTGGCCGGGCCACTACGACTTCGCGCCGCTGCTGCGCTCGCGCGACCTGCGGCGGATGACCGAGGACCTCGTATTGCGCTACGCGGGCTTCGGCGACCTGCGCAGCTACCTCGCCGGCTACGCGATCACCGGAGCGCGCCTCGCCCGCCTCGCGGTGCCGTCGACAGTGCTGGCGGCGCTCGACGATCCGATGATCCCCGCGCCTGACCTTGCCCGCCTCGCGCCATCGCCGGCGCTGCGCGTGGTCACCACCGAGCACGGCGGCCATTGCGGCTTCCTCGAGCGGTTGCACGCGCCGCCGTGGGTCGACCCGTTCGTGCTCGCCGAACTCGCTGAGGCGCCGCGCTTGGCCTAGAATCCGCTCCATGCCTGCACACTCCCTGCCTCGAGCGGCGCGTGCCGCACTGATCTGCTCCGTCCTCCTCTTCGCGGCGGGCTGCGCCGGCGACGCGCAGGACTGGCGCGGCGCCCAGGCCGCCGACACCCAGGAGGCCTACGAGGCCTTCGCGGCCAAGCACCCCGAGAGCGAGTTCGCCGCGCAGGCGAAGGAGCGTGCATCGCAGCTGCAGGAGCAGCGAGACTGGGAGATCTCGACCCAGGCGGACACCGTCGAGTCCTACACGAAGTTCCTGCAGCAGCACCCGAAGGGCAAGTGGGCCCAGGAAGCGCGCGTGCGCATCGAGAACTTCAATGTGATG
This sequence comes from uncultured Acidibacter sp., assembly GCA_964584625.1. Lineage (GTDB taxonomy): Bacteria > Pseudomonadota > Gammaproteobacteria > Steroidobacterales > Steroidobacteraceae > UBA964. The sequence goes on along the minus strand of CAZPAJ010000031.1, from coordinate 26,565 downwards.
GGGCCGGTGCCGACGCCCGAGCCCGTCGCGCCGCCTGCGGCGGCCCCGAAGCCCGCGACTGCGCCGAAACCCGCAACTGCGCCGAAGCCCGTCGCCGCTCCCCGGCCGGCCGCCCCCTCGGAACCCTCGGGCGCCGTGAGCCACCGCATCCAGCTTGGCGCCTTCTCGAGTCGCGCCAAGGCCGACTCCGAGTGGCAGCGCCTGCGTGGCCGGCACACGGTGCTCAAGGGTCTCGCGTCCCGTGTCACCGAGGTGCAGACCCCCTCCGGGCTGCTTTACCGCCTGCAGGCCTCGGTCGCCAGCGAGGCCAGGGCGAAGGAGATCTGCGCCGAGCTGAAGGCCAAGGACCAGCCCTGCCTCTACGTGCCGCCCTGAGCCGGCACGTCAGACCCCCAGGCACCACAGCGCGAAGGCGTGGCTCTCTGCGACCTCCTTGAGCCGGTCGAACCGCCCCGACGCGCCGCCGTGGCCCGCGTCCATGTTCACGTGCAGCAGGAACGGCCCGGCGTCCGGCGCCGTGGCCCGCAGGCGCGCCACCCACTTGGCCGGCTCCCAGTAGGTCACCTGGCTGTCTGACAGCGCGGTCTGCGCGAGCAGCGGGGGGTACGGCCGGTCTGCGACGTTGTCGTAGGGGCTGTAGGTCATCATGTAGTCGAATGCGGCCTTGTCGGTGATCGGGTTGCCCCATTCCGTCCACTCGGGCGGCGTCAGCGGCAACTCGGCGTCGCTGATCGTGTTGATCACGTCGACGAACGCCACGCCGCCGATCACGCCCGCGAACAGTTCGGGCCGCTGGTTCACCACCGCTCCGACCAGCAATCCGCCGGCCGAACGCCCCTCGATGACGATCCGGCCCGGGGCCGCGAACTTCTGCTCCACCAGCACCTCCGCCGCGCGCGCGAAATCGGTGAAGCTGTTCTGCTTCTTCATCAGCTTGCCGTCGAAATACCACTGGCGGCCCCGCTCCTGCCCGCCGCGCACGTGCGCGATGCAGTAGACGACGCCGCGATCGACCAGCGGCAGGCGAGCCGTGGAGAAGCTGGCCGGCATCGAGATTCCGTAGGACCCGTAGCCGTAGAGCAGTGCCGGCGCGCTGCCGTCGATCGGGGTGGACTTGCGGTGCAGGATCGTCAACGGGATCCGGGCACCGTCGTCGGCCACCGCCACGATGCGCCGGACCACGTAGGCCGACTTGTCGTGGCCGGAGGGAATCTCCTGCGTCTTCCGCAGCACGCGGGTCCGCGCCACGAGGTCGTAGTCCCAGGTCTCGGTCGGCGTCGAGGGCGAGTTGTAGGTGTAGCGCAGCGTGCGGGTGTCCCACTCGAAGCCGCGCAGCACGCCGAGATCGTAGGCCTCCTCGTCGATGGCCAGCGCGTGGTCGTCGCCGCTGGCCATGTCGCGCACGACGATCCGCGGCAGCGCGTCGACCTTCTGGCTCATCACCATGTGGCCCTTGAACAGTTCCATCGACTCGATGAAGCGGCCCGGCTCGTGCGGCACGAAGTCCCGCCAGTGGCGTGCGTCGGTGCTCGCCACCGGCGTGCGCATGACCTTGAAGTCGCGCGCCCCGTCGGCATTGGTGAGGATGTAGAAGTGCCCCTCGTGGTGCTCCGGCTGGTAGACGACGCCGGGCCGATACGCCGTGAACCGCTCCGGCGCGGCGTCCGGCGTGGCGAGCGGCACGAACAGGACGTCCGAGCTCTCGCTCTCCTGCCGGTAGATCATCAGGTAGGCGCTGGATGACGTCTTGTACAGGCCCAGCTGGAACGAGGGATCCTCGTCCTCGAAGACCAGCACGTCCTGCTTCGGGTCGGTGCCGAGCACGTGGCGCATGACCCGGGTCGCGCGAAAACTCGAGTCGAGCAGCGTGTAGAAGCAGGTGCGCGAATCCTTCGCCCAGACCAGGCCTGCCGACGCTCCCTCGATCCGGTAGGGGAGGTCGACTCCGGTTGCCGCGTCGCGAAAGCGCAGCGTGACCTTGTTGCCGCCCTCGAGGTCGACGAAATAGGCGACGGTCCTGTGGTCCGGGCTGTGCTCCCAGTCCTGCAGCCGCCAGAACTTCTCGCCCTGCGACTCCCGGTCGCCGTCGATCAGCAGCTGCTCGGCCGCGCCGGGCTCGCCGGTTCCGGCGTCGACGGCGAGGCGGTACACGATCGGGTACTGGCCACCGGTGCGGTAGCGGACCGCGTAGGCGTAGGCCCCGTCGCGGGCCGGAACGGTCGAATCGTCCTGCTTGAGCTTGCCCTTCAGTTCCTCGAACAGGGTCTCGCGCAGGGCCGCCGTGGGGTCGAGCAGCACCTGCTTCGTGTAGGCGTTCTCGGCTTCCAGGTGGCTGCGGATCTCGGCGGCGAGCGTGGACGGATCATCGATGACGTTCCGCCAGTTCGGATCGCGCAGCCAGTGGTAGGGGTCGACGCGCGTCTGGCCGTGCTGGGTGATCGTGTGCGGCCGGACCGGCGCGACCGGCCCGCGCGGGGCACCGCGGCGCGGCCCTGTGTGGGTCCCCGTGAAACCCGGCGGCGCCACGGCGGCCACCGCCAGGGCGGCGCCCGTCACCAGGACGTCGCGACGGGTTGCTCGGTTCTGCAGGTCGACGGTCATTCAGGCTGTCCTCAGGGGTGTGGCGCGCGGAGGAGCCGCAATCCGATCAACGTGAGGAGCAGCAAGCCCGCCAGGCCGAGGCCCCAAACGATCCAGACAACGGGAACCAGCCAGCCGAGTGACTGGCCAGCCGAGGGGAGCAGGGCCGAGACCGTCTCGAGCACCGAGGTGGACCATTGCAGGAGTTCGCGCCACCCGGCGAGGTCGAACCACGGGCCAAGCCACGGGGGAGCCGTGATCTGTCCTGCCCTTTCCATGAGGTCCGCCGCCGAGCCGCTCGACAGCAGGCCGATCGACCACTCCGTCAACCACGCCAGCAGGCCGGCACCCGCCGTCCACAGCAGGGCGAGCAGCAAAAAGACGCTCCAGATGATGACTTTCACGGCGCAGCTCCATCTGACCGACGTGGATTCGACGAAGCCTGGCCGGGAAAGTTCGCCTCATGGGTCCGTGCCGCCGCAGAGGCCGAGGAACTCGGGCGCGCCGATGCCCTCCGGCGGCGCGGGGCGCTGCGCAGCGGGCAGGTCCGACATCAGCACGAAGTCGGCGAAGTCGAAGCCCGGACCCACGGTGCAGCCCACGAGCGCGTAGTCGCCGAGCGGGCGTGCGGCCTGCCACCAGTGCGCCGGTACCACGTGCGTCCAGCGGCCGGCCCCGGCGCCGAGCTCGATGCGCTCGAGCGTGCCGCCGTCGGGCGGGATGACAAGCAGCTCGAGCCGCCCGCCCTCGTGGTGATGCCAGGCCTCGTCCGATGCGACGCGATGCCAGCGGCTGACCTGGCCGGCGGCCAGCAGGAAGTGGATGCTGGTCAGGCCGCAGCGGGCCGCGCCGTCGCTGGCGCGCTGCACGCGCGCCGGCGAGCGGAAGGTCTCGCGATACCAGCCGCCCTCCGGGTGCGGCGCGAGCTGCAGCTGCGCGATCAGTTCGGCGACGCGCGTGCTCATTGCCCGAAGCGCTCGCCGCCGGAGTCGAGCCAGGCCTGCTCCTCGGGCGTGGTGGCGCGGCCGAGCGCATCGTTGCGATGCGGGAAGCGGCCGAAGCGCGCGACGATGTCGCGGTGGCGCTGCGCGTAGCCAAGTGCGCCGGCAAAGATCGGCTGGAGTTCCGCGGGCACCTCGGCAGCGAGCCGGCGATAGGCCGCCACCGATTCGTCCTGCACGTCCGCCGACTCGCAGTGCTGCAGCGGCATGTAGAAGAACAGGCGCTGCGCGGGCCCGAGCGCCGCGTCGGCGCCTTTCTGCATGCCGTCGAGCGCGAGCGCCACGGCGGCCGCATCCCCCTCGAACGCGCGCCCCTGTCCGCGGAAGACGTGGCGCGTGAACTGGTCGAGCAGCAGGATCAGCGCGAGGCGCTGGCGGGGGCCGTCGGCCCAGCTGGCGAGATCGCCGTCGAGCGCGCGCTCGACGAGTTCCCCGAAGCGCATCGTGATCTCGCGGTCGCGCCCGGCCACGTCGCCGGCGCCGAACCAGATGGCCATCCGCGCACCAAGCGTCGATGCCGTCAACGGCTCGCGCCCGAACCAGTAGTCGAGGACGGGGGTTGCGTGTTCCATGAGTGAAACAGGATAGCAGCCGCCTTCGCGAATCCGCGCTTGTTCGGCCGGCGCACGGGGTGCTAGCGTGCCGTCGACGCTGGGGTGGAGGTGCGCATGGAACGCGTGGATCGGCGGGTATTCCTCGGTGGGTTGGGCGCGGCCTCGGGGCTGCTCGTGGTCGGCGTGGCGTGGCCCGGCGATTCGGTCGCTGCGGCGGCAGGCGGGGCTGCGGCGGGTCCGGCGGGCGCCATGCTGCGGCCGCAGATCGTCATCGACGCAGCCGGTGCCGTGCGGCTGCTCTCGCCGACCTCCGAGATGGGCCAGGGGACCCACACCGCTCACGCCGCGATCATCGCCGACGAACTCGGCGTCGACCTGGCACGCGTCAGCATCGAGACAGCCGAGCCCGCCGAGGCGTTCCGACGCTCGTTCGGCGCCGGGGTGCCGGGAATGATGGCCTCCGGCGGCAGCATGGGCGTCCGGTCCTGGGTCGACGCGCTGCGCAAGGCGGCGGCGCAGGCGCGCGAGATGCTGCTCGCGGCCGGCTCTGCACGGCTCGGCGTCCCGGTTGGCGAGTTGCGCGCGGTCGAGGGTGCCGTGGTCCATGCCGCCTCGGGCCGGCGGCTCGGCTTTGGCGAACTCGCGGCCGCTGCGGCGCGACAGCCGCCCCCGGACGCGCCGCCGCTGCGCCCCGCGGCCGAGCGTCGCTACGTCGGCTCGGCGGCGCTGCGGCGCCTCGACATTCCGCCCAAGGTCGACGGCTCCGCCGTGTTCTCGTCCGACCTGCGCCGCCCGGGCATGCTCTACGCCTGCGCGCGCATCGCGCCCGTGCGCGGCGCGGAGGTGGCCCGTCTCGACAAGCCGTCCGCGATGCAGGTCAAGGGCGTGCTCGACGTGGTCGCCTTCCCGGGCGGCGCGGCGGTGATCGCCTCGAGCCAGTGGGCTGCGCTGCGCGGTGCCGACGCGCTCGATGTCACGTTCACGGCGACCCCGCAGGACGCGCTCGACTCCGCCGCGGTCTCGGCGGCGATGCGCGAGGGTCTGGGTGCGGAGACGCGCGCGATCCAGCAGGACGACGGCTTCGAGGCGGTGCGCGCCGCGGCGGCGCGCGTGGTCACGGCCGACTTCGAGGTGCCCTACCTCAATCACGCGCCGATGGAGCCGTGGAACTGCACCGTGGAGCGCGACGAGACGGGCACCTGGCGCATCTGGGCACCGACCCAGGGCCAGGACCGCGTGCGCACGGCGGCCGCGCGCACGCTCGGCGTGCCCGTCGAGCAGGTGCGCGTGCACACCACGCTGCTGGGCGGAGGCTTCGGCCGCCGTCTGATCGACGACGGCGTGGCGGGCGCCGTGCTCGCCAGCAAGGCGGTCGACGGGCGGCCCGTGAAATTCTTCTGGACGCGCGAATCCGAGTTCATCGCGGGTTTCGGCCGACCCTGCGCGATGGCGCGGCTCACCGCTGCGCTGGATGCCGCTGGCCGCATCACCGGCCTGCACGTGCGTACCTCCGGGCCGGCCACGAGCCGCGCCTTCCCGCAGTCCGAGTCCGCGCCAGACCGCGCCACGTTCGTCGACCGACAGGCGCTGCAGAACCTCTCCGACTGCCGCTACCGTCTGGGTGCGCGTCGCTTCGACTATGCGATGCGGCACAACCACTTCCCGGTGGGTCCGTGGCGCGCGGTCGGCGCGACCCAGAATGCCTTCTTCCTCGAGGTGTTCATCGACGAGGTCGCGCGCGCCACGGCCAAGGATCCGCTGGCGCTGCGTCGCGAGCTGCTCGCGCACGATGCCCGCGCGCTCGAGGTGATCGAGACCGCCGCCGGGAAGGCGGGCTGGGGCGAGGCGGGCCGCGGCACGCCGCAGCGACCGCTTCCCGAGGGCCACGCGCTCGGGCTGGCGTACTTCGAGTCCTACGGCTCGCTGTGCGCCCAGGTGGCGGAGGTTTCGCGCGACGCCGACGGCATGCCGCGCCTGCACCGCGTGGTCGCCGTGCTCGACTGCGGCGACGTGGTGACCCCCGACGCCGTGCACGCGCAGATCGAGGGCGGCATCGTGCAGGGCCTGTCGGCGGCGATGTTCGAGGCCGCCACGCTCGCCAGCGGGGCCGCGGTCGAGCGCAATTTCGACCGCTACCGGCTGCTGCGGATCAACGAGGCCCCGCCGGTGATCGAGACCCACATCCTGCGTTCGGGCGAGGCGCTGGGCGGGGTCGGTGAGCCGCCGCTGCCGCCCACGGCGCCGGCCGTGGCGAACGCGCTCGCGCGGCTGTCGGGCCAGCCCGTGCGCAGCCTGCCGCTGGTGCGCGCGGGCTGAGGCGGCTCAGACCCCGAAGAACAGGTAGTCGATCGCGGCGAGGATCTCGACCCGATGCCGGGCAAGCGACCCGGCCGGCGCGCCGAGCTCCTGCGCCCGGATCGCCGCGAGGCTTGGTACGAGCAGCACGTGTGCTGCCCCGTCGACTTCGACGACCGGAGTCAGCCGGCCCGGGCTGGCAGGGAACGCGTCGCGGCGCACGAGCGGCGCGACGATGCGTTCGCGGCTCGCGTCGGCAAAGGGCGACTGCATGACTGCGACCCACGGGTAGGCCGCGCGGGCTGTACGAATCGGGTTGGGGTGGATGTCAAACTGGGCCATGTCCGCGCTCGCCCTGGCCACCGGGCTCCAGCGTTGGGTCACCCTGCCCGTAATGCGTTCGCAAATGCTCGGCGAAGGCGCCGTGCCGGTCGGCGTACGCAGCGGTGGCCGCGAGGTCTTCCGCGATCTCGCGGGCGAGTGCTTCCGCCCGAAGCCGGGTGTACGCGTCCGCAACAGCCTGCTCGGCGACCTGTGAAACGTTGATGCCAAGGGCCTTCGCCTTGGCGTACAGGTCGGAGTTCAGCGTGAGGCTGACCGTCTGCTTGGCCGCACGAAGTTCATAGGGTGTGTCGCGCATACGAGGCTCCGCGTCTTTGGACGCGCGGATATTACCCGTGTGCTTTTACACGTGCAAAAGGCGCGGGGCCCGGCAGGCGCGCCCGCCCCGGTCAGGGCAGCAGCACGGCCTCGATCGGGTGCACGACGCCGTTCGACGCGTTGCGCTCGCGGCCCGCTGCGCGCACGCCGCCGATCTCGAGCTTGCCGCGCTTCAGCTCGACCTGCAGCGGCTTGCCCGACAGGGGCGTCACCTCGCGGCGCTTCTTGAGGGCATCGGCGTCCTGCCGGCCGGCCAGCACATGGTGCTTGAGCACGGTGGCGAGCTGCTCCCGGTTCTCCGGCTTCAGCAGGTTGTCGAGCGTGCCGGGCGGCAGCGCCGCGAAGGCCTCGTTGGTCGGCGCCAGCACGGTGACGGCCTCGGGGCCCGACAGCGCCGGCGCGAGTCCCGCAGCGTCGATGGCGGTGGCGAGCGTCGAGAAGCGCGGCTCCGCGCGGATCAGCTCGGCGACGTTGCCGCCCTGGGCGAGGGCGAGGGTGGGCGCGGCGAGCGCGAGCGCGGCGGCGAGGATCAGCGGGCGGCGGGACAGCATGACGGGCTCCTTGGGGGCACGGTCCGCGCACGGGGGATCGTGACGGGGCGGTGCCGATGTATTACGCTTGTTTATTACATCTGTTTCAGGTGCGCGATGCGAGTCCTGCGGTCATGATCGTCCGCGCAATGGTTGCGGATGGCGCAAACGGGGCGGGCACCGGGGTGACGACAGCCGAGGACACCGATGTGCGCCGTCGCCTGCTCGACGCTGCGAGCGAGGAGTTCGCGGCGCGGGGCTACGAGGGGGCCACGGTGCGCGACATCGTCGCGCGCGCCCGCGCCAACCTGAACTCGATCAACTACCACTTCGGCAGCAAGCAGGCGCTCTACGCCGCGGTCCTGCGCCACCAGTTCGCGCTGTCGGAGGCGGCGCATCCGCAGCGCCCCGACCCCCGCGAGGAGTCGGCTCCCGAGGCGGCGCTGCGCGCCGCCGTGCGCCGGCTCGTCACCTTCCTGCTCGACCCGGATTCGCTGCTGCCGCGGCTCTATGCCATGGAACTGGTCAACCCGAGCCCGGCCTTCTCGACCATGGGTCCCGGCACCACCCAGCAGAGCGCACTCGCCGCCGCCGTGAGCGCGCTGCTCGCGAATCCGGCGGAACCGGCGGAATCGGCGGATCCGGCGCTGGTGGCGCGCTGCGTGCGCAGCATCTACTCCCAGTGCGCCTACTTCATGTTCGTGCGCAAGGTGCTGCCGATCGTCGACCCGCAGTTTCGCTACGACGATGCGGCGCTCGCCGAGCTCACCGACCACATCACCGAGTTCGCGCTCGGCGGGCTGGAGCGCCTTCGCCGCGACCGTTGACCGGTCGCGCGCCGGACCCGGCCTGTCGTATCGTCTCCGCGTCGTCCGGAGGATTGCCCATGACCCGCGCTGCCCGTGCCACCACCACCTTTTCCGCCGGCCTCGCTGGCCTGGTCGCTGCGCTCCTCGCGGCGCCCCCGGCCGCCGCGGCACCTGTGCCGGGGCCCGGGGCCGACTGGCCCGCGTTCGGCCGTGACGCCGGCGGCAGCCAGCATTCGCCGCTGGCGCAGATCAACGCCGGCAACGTGAAGGGCCTGAAGCAGGCCTGGGCGTACCGCTCGGGCGACTTCGTCGACGCCCCGCTGCCGAAGGGCACGGTGCTGCAGGCCACGCCGCTGCACGCCAACGGCACGCTGTATTTCTGCACCCCGATGAACCGCGTGATCGCGCTCGATCCGGCCACGGGCCGTGAGCGCTGGGCCTTCGATCCCCACAAGCCCGATCCGAAGAGCGGCCGACCGGCGCTGAGCCCGCCTTTGGCGATGCCGGGCCGCTGCCGCGGCGTCGCCTATTGGCAGTCGGCCGGTGCGGCGCCCGCGGCCGCCACAGCGGCCTGCACGAAACGCATCTACAAGAACGGTGACGCCGCGCGCGTTTACGCCCTGGACGCCGACACGGGCCGGCCCTGCGCGGACTTCGGCGCCGCGAAGGGTCACGCGGGCTTCGCCACGCACAGCGACTACGAGAACCACGGCGAGAGCTTCCTCGGCACGGCCAGCTCGCCGCCCGTGGTGCTCGGCGACCTGGTGATCTCCGCCGTGGCGGTCAGCGACGGCATCGCCAACGGCAAGGACGGCTACGTGCGCGCCTTCGATGCGCGCACCGGCGAACTGCGCTGGGAGTTCAACCCGATCCCGCCCGAGCGCCGCAGCCAGACCGGCGCCGCCAACGTCTGGTCGACCATCAGCGTCGACCCCGAGCTGAACCTGGTGTTCCTGCCCACCACGAGTCCCTCGACCGACTACTACGGCGGTGGCCGCCTGTTCGACATCCCGCTGGCCAACTCCATTGTGGCGTTGCGTGGCGATACCGGCGAGGTCGCATGGTCGCGCCAGGTGGTGCGCCACGATCTCTTCGACTACGACCTCGTCGGCCACCCGCTGCTGGTCGACATCCGCCGCGGCGGGCGGACCGTGAAGGCCGCGCTGCTGCAGACCAAGATGGGCTGGCTCTACGGGTTCGACCGCGCCACCGGCGAGCCGCTGTGGCCGATCGTCGACCAGCCCGTGCCCGCCTCCGACGTGCCGGGCGAGAACGCCGCGCCGACCCAGCCCGTGCCCACCGGCATGGCGCCGTTCGCGCGCCAGACGATGAAGCGCGAGGAGCTGTTCGGGCTCACGCCGCTCGATCGCCTCGCCTGCCAGCGCCAGTTCGACCAGTTGCGCTATGACGGCATGTACACCCCGCCGTCGGTGCGCGGCTCCATCCTGTTCCCGTCGGCGCTGGGCGGCGGCAACTGGGGCGGTGCGGCCTACGACCCGAAGACCAACCTGCTGGTCATCAAGGCCGAGAACCTGGCCACCGTGCTGCGCGTGGTGCCGAAGAAAGACCCCGCGACCGAGGACAAGGCGCCGCCGAAGGACTACCTCACGCGGCCACTGGTCGGCACGCCCTATCGCGTCGAGGGCGAGATCTTCCAGTCTCCGCTCGGCATACCGTGCACGCCGCCGCCCTGGGGCACGCTCGCCGCGCTCGACCTGGCCACGGGCAAGCTGCGCTGGCAGGTGCCGATCGGCCAGATCCGCCGCGCCGGCATCACCATCCCCAAGGGCGCGGGCTGGGGCTCGCCCAACGTCGGCGGGCCGATCACCACCGCGGGCGGCATCACGTTCATCGGCGCGACGATGGACCCGAAGCTGCGCGCGATCGAGACCGCCACGGGCAAGGAGCTCTGGGCCGGCGACCTGCCGGTGCCCGGCATGGCCGTGCCGATGACCTACACCGTGAACGGCCGGCAGTACGTCGCCATCGCCGCGGGCGGCAACGCCCAGGTCGGCACGCCGATCGGTGACTACATCGTGGCGTTCGCGCTGCCGGAGGCCGCTTCGGCCAGGAGGTAATCGACCTCGCCGCGCCGCGGCAGCGCGGGCTGGGCGCCCGCGCGCGTGGTGGCCAGCGCTCCCGCGGCGCAGGCGAAGCGCAGCGCAGCCTCGTGGGAGCGCCCCTCGATCAGCGCGACGACCAGCGCCGCGACGAAGCAGTCGCCGGCGCCCGTCGTGTCGAAGACCTCGACCTTCGGGGGCGTTGCCGCGGCGAGGCGTTGCCCGCCGCGCCAGAGCTCGGCGCCTCGTGCGCCCAGCGTCACTGCGACCAGCGTATCCGCCGCGGCCGCCATGGCCTGGCCGTAGTGCGCCGCCTCGGTTTCGTTGACCACGATCAGGTCGGCGCGCGCGAGGAGGTCGGCCGGCACGGCGAGCGCGGGCGCGAGGTTCAGGCAGACGAAGCCCGCGTGGCCGAGCGCCGCGGCGCGCACGGTGTCGACCGGCACCTCGAGCTGGGCGACCAGCGCGTCGTCGCGGCCCGCGGCTTCGCTGGCCCGCCCGCCGGGCGCCGGCACGTCCGTCGGGTCCAGCGCGGCATTCGCGCCCGGCGCGACCACGATCTGGTTCTCGCCGCCGTCGTCGACGGCGATCAGCGCCACGCCCGTCGGCGCATCCGGATCGACGACGCACGGTCCGAGATCGACGCCCTCGGCGCGCAGCAGCGCCAGTGCCTCGTCGGCCATCGCGTCGCGCCCGACGCGCGCGACGAGCCGCACCTCGGCGCCGAGGCGTCGCGCAGCGAGCGCCTGGTTGGCGCCCTTGCCACCGGGGTGGCGCGCGAGCACCGCGCCGGTCACCGTCTCCCCTGGCGCGGGCAGGCGCGGTCCGCGCGCCACGAAATCGAGGTTCACCGAGCCGACGACGGTGATCCTTGGCGGGCTCGCGGCCATCACGGGTGCCCTGCGAGGCGCTGGCGCAGCAGCGCGAACACGCCATCCGCGTCGGCCCGCACGGCCCAGCGGACCCAGGGCTTGCGGTCCTGGTCGATGCGGAACTCGACCGCGGTGTGCCCGAGGGTCAGGCGCGAGCCGGTCTCGACCTCCAGGTAGCAGGGCGCGAGCTCGAACAGCGCGGGCTCGAGCAGCCACGCGATCGGGCAGGGGTCGTGCAGCGGCGCGCCGCGCTCGGGCGGGCCGTTGGCGGGCAGCCGGCTGGAGAACTCCAGCAGCTGCGCGACCGCCGTCGCGGCGGGGCCGCCTGCCCCGCGGATCGCGGCGATGCGGGCGGGCGTCGAGCGGACCTGGTGGGTGGCATCGAGGCCGAAGGCGACGACCGGGCAGCCCGCGCCGAACACGACCTGCGCGGCGTGCGGATCGGCGTGGATGTTGTATTCCGCGGAGGCGGTGATGTTGCCGCCCTCGCTGCGCGCGCCGCCCATGACCACGACCTCCCGCAGGCGATCCGCCAGCGTGGGATCGATGGTCAGTGCGGTGGCCAGGTTCGTCATCGGTCCGGTGACCGCCAGCGTGATCGACGCCGGCGCTGCGGCGCGCAACGTCGTCAGCAGGAATTCCACGGCATGCACCGGCGCGGCCGCGGCCGCCGGTTCCCAGGTGCGCAGGTCGCCGAGCCCGGACTCGCCGTGAAAGTGGCCCGCCTCCACGGGTTCGCGCGACAGCGGTCGCGGGCAGCCCGCGAAGACGGGCACGTCCTCGCAACCGGCGATCTCGCGCACGAGCCGCGCGTTGCGCGCCGTCAGCGCTGCGCCGACGTTGCCGCCCACGGTCGTGACGCCGAGCAGGTCCAGCGCATCCCGCGCGGCGAAGGCCAGCAGCAGCGCGACGGCGTCGTCGACGCCGGGGTCGCAGTCGATGATCAGCGGACGTCGGGTCATCTTCGTTGGCTCGCTCGGGTTCGGGTCTCGGGCTGCGCGCAATCTATACGAAGCCTGTCGCCGCGGTCTTGTCGTTGACCGCGTCGGCGGCCGGGCGTACGTTCCAAGCCTCGATCACAGGGGAGGAATTCGATGGCCAAGCGCAAGAAGTCGAAGCGAACCGTGATGTACAGCCGCGGGGGAAAGAAGCTCTACGCCGTCCGCGACAAGAGCGGCAAGTTCAAGGACATCCAGTCCTACGCGCGGTCCCACGCCGCCGATCTGCGCCGCAAGTCCAAGGCGGAGGCGGCCAAGCCCGCCAAGCCGGCGGCGAAGAAGAAGGCCAAGAAGAAGGCCGCCGCGCCAAAGAAGGCGGCAGCTGCCAGGAAGGCCGTGGCAGCAAAGAAGGCACCGGCGAAGAAGGCACCGGCGAAGACGGCACCTGCCAGGAAGGCACCTGCCAGGAAGGCACCTGCCAGGAAGGCAGCCGCCAAGCCTGCTGCGGTCCGCCGTCGCAAGCTTGCGCCGGCCGCGGCGCCTGCCGCGGCGCCGGCCTTGCCGGTAACGGCCGAAACCCAGCCGGGCCCCGCCGTTCCAGCCGAGGTGGCTGCCGAGGTCCCGCCCGCAGGCGAGTGAGCAGCGCGCCGCCGCGTCCGGTGCCTCAGGGGGCCGGGCGTGGCGGCGGCAGCCCGGATCCGGCGACCCGCGGCCACAGCCACTCGAGCAGCGCCGCGGTGTCGCCGCGCCCTCCTGCGGATTCGTAGGCGACCTCGGCCCAGCCCGGATTCGGGTGCCACTCGGCGACCCGGAAGCGGAAACTGTAGCCGGGCTCCTGGCCCATCCGGATGTCCGCGATCGTCGCCGCGTCGCCCTGGCGTTCGACCTTGAAGAACCCGTGGCTGAACCAGGCGATGCGCTCCAGGCCCCAGTTGCCGCGGAGCGCGTCGAACAGTTCGCGGTCGCTGCTGAAGCGGTCGAAGCGCAGCGGGCCCGGGGCATCCAGCAGCGAGTGGAACCCCTCGTGGTAGGCCGCGCCGCCGGGCTCCACCGCGACGATCCGCCACAGCACGGTGTTGAATGCGGTGGGCGTCACCAGCAGCCTCTCGTGAGTGATGCCCTGGGCAAGCAGCTCACGCTCGGCGACACGGCTGACCCAGGCCTGGGCGGCGATGCTCCATGCGAGGTAGGCGGTCGAGATCACCAGCCCGGCCCTGTTCCAGCGCAGGCGTGCCCCCGGCCGCCGATCGATTCCGGTCGCCGCGAGCCCTATCAGCAGCGGCAGCGTGTAGAGCGGATCGATGATGAACACGCTGCCGATGCCAAACGGGTGATCGGTGAACGGTTGCAGCAGCTGCGTGCCGTAGACCGTCATGTTGTCCAGCAGCGGATGCGTGAACAACGCGAGCCAGGTGGCGAGCCACCAGCGGCGCCAGGCGGGGCGCGGCGGCTTCGGGCCTTGCCTCGCGGCCTGCGCCGCAAGGGATCCCGTTCCCGCGAACCGCGCGGCCACCCACGCGAGCGGCGCGGAGAGCAGGGTCAGGTACAGCAGCGAGTGACTCTCCGCGCGATGGAACGTCATGTTGCGGATCGGGTCGCCGTGGTCGATCAGCGCGTCGAGGTCCGGAATCGTGCCGCAGAGCCCGCCCCACAGCGCCGCCTTCCAGACCGGCGTGCGCCGGCCCAGCACCGCGACGCCGAGCCCGGCGCCGAGCGCGATCTGGCTCAGCGAATCCATCCGCTCAGCCGGCGTTCTCGTCCCACCAGCGCTCCATGCGCGCGCGCATTGCCGCGTCCGGCAGTTCACCCCGCGCGGCGCCGACGTTGTCCTCGAGGTTGGCGACGCGCGTCATCCCCGGGATCGCGCAGGTGACGGCCGGGTGCGACACCACGTACTTCAGGAACACCTGACCCCAGCTCGCCGCGCCGATCTCCGCCGCCCAGCCCGGCAGGGGCCGGTCCTTGACCCTCGAGAACAGGTTGCCGTCGCGTCGGCCGCCGAAGGGCAGGTTGACGAGCACGGCCATGCCGCGCTCCTGGGCCAGCGGCAGCAGCTCCGTGGCGGCGAGCCGGTTGCCGAGCGAGTAGTCCAGCTGCACGAAGTCGAGCCGTTCCCGGCGCATCAGCGCAGCCAGCTCCGCGTATTGCGCGGCGCGCGAGGTGGTGACGCCGAGGTAGCGGATCCGCTTCGCGGCGACCTGTTCGCGCAGCAGTGGCAGCAACACGTCCGTGCCGACCAGGTTGTGCACCTGGACCAGGTCGAGCAGCTCGCTGCGCAGCCGGCGACGCGACTCCTCGAGCATCGCCACGCCTTCCTCGCGCGTGCCGCCCTGGGCGGTCACCTTGGTGGCGATGAACGCCTGGTTGCGGTTGCCGATCTCGGCCAGCAGTTCGCCGATCGTCGCCTCCGAGGCACGGTACGCGGGCGCGGTGTCGATCACGCTGGCGCCCAGCGCCGTCAGGCGCTCGAGTACCGCCTTGCGCGAAGCGCGCTCCTCGGGCGTGGTCGGGCTGTAGTTGTTGGTGCCGAGGCCGACCACCGGGATCTGCTCACCCGTCGAGGGAATCGGCTTGCGCCGCAGAGCCGTCGCCGCGCCCGGGCTGGCGGTGCCGGCAGCCGGGCCTGCGATGGCGATGGCGCCCGCGGCGAGCGCGAGCTGCAGGGCGAGTCGCCGGTCGAGGCGCGAGGCGGGGCGTCCGTGCATGGGGATCTCCGTTGAGGCGGTTGAGCGGGGGCCGGCGTCTACGGCGGCAGCAGTCCGACCGGTGAGGTGGGCGCGAGTTCCGGGGCCGCCTCGCGGGTCAGCGCCCAGGCGAGGCAGAGGTTGGACGACAGCGCGGGCAGCGGCGCTTCGTCGCGGAGCGCGCGCAGTGCGCGCAGCGTCGGCATGCCGGTGCCGGTGGCGAGCAGCGCTTCGGCGCCGGTGCGCTCGATGCGCCGCAGGGCCTCGAGGGCGTCGTCGCTCGTCAGCTCGTAGATGCGATGCGTGTCCGACAGCGCGGGCTCGACCCGCAGCCGGGCGACGAGTTCGATCCCGCAGTCCGCCCAGTACCGGTAGCCCGCCTCGGAAAGGTCCTCGGGATAGGGCGAGACCAGCGCCACGCGGCGCAGGCCCAGCGCCGCGAGCGCCTGGCGGATCGACTGGGCCGCCGTGACGACGGGCAGTCCGCCCGCCGCGGCCGTCGCCTCCGCCGCCAGCCGGTCCTCGAGTCCGGGGCCGACGCGGTAGGAGGATCCGGTGCAGCCGAAGCCGAACGCCGCCAGCCGCAGCACACCGAAGCTGGCGATGGCCTCGGGCATGTGGCGGACGTAGTGGTCCAGCCGGTCCTCGACGCGGGGCGCCGGGTGCACGAGCCGGGTGGCGTAGACCCCGACCGGTGGGGGGACCAGCGCCCGCAGCTCGGGCTCGACCGTAGGGTTGGCCTGCGGCGTGGCCACGCCAATCCGCGCGCGTGGTCCGTAGTCGGCAGCAGCCTGATCCGTCATGCCAGCTGTCGCTCCTCGGGCTGGCCGCTGCTCGGCCGTATGGATGATGACGTCGATTTTATGGGACGGATCGTTGTCAATCTGTGAATATCGCAGTTCGGCGCCGTTTTCCCGTGTTGTTGTTTTGCAACGGGGCGGCGGGGGATCACGCAATCATGTCGAGAGGAAACCCATCATGAACAAAGGGAACGCAGGTCGGCGCACCGCCGCATTGTGCGCACTCGCCGGCTTCGGCGCGACGCTCGCGGGCGAGGTCATGGCCCAGGCCACGGCGCTCGAGGAAATCGTCGTCACGGCGCGCAAGCGCGAGGAATCGATCCAGGACATCCCGGTCGTGGTCACGGCGTACTCGGCCGAGGAACTCAGCCGGCGCGGTGCCGGGGAACTCGAGGACATCGCGGCCGCCACGCCCGGCCTGGCGTTCGAGGACTTCTCCTCGAGTTTCTCGGCGGCCCCGGTCATGCGCGGCCTGACGCAGGTCAACGTCTCGTCCGAGGTGCAGAACGTCGCGACCTTCGTCGACGGCATCTACATCCAGCGCAATTATGCGGTCGACATCGGCCTGGCCGACTTCTCCCGCATCGAGGTCGTCAAGGGCCCGCAGAGCGCGCTCTACGGCCAGAACGCCTTCGCCGGCGCGATCAACTACGTGCTCGCCAAGCCGGGCGACCAGCTCGACGGCTACGCCGAGGTCACCGCCGGCTCCGACGGCCGCCTCGACTACAAGGCTGCGTTCGGCGGCCCGCTGATCGAGGGCAAGCTCGGCCTTCGCGGCTACTACGGCCACAGCGAGTTCGACGGCACCTGGAAGAACGAGTACCCGGGCCTCAGCAGCAAGGACGCGCGCCTCGGCTGGTACGACAACGACACCTACAGCGTGATCGCCACGGCCACGCCGATCGACCCGCTGTCGATCGAGCTGACCTACATGCGCGTCGAGCGCAACATCGGCAACCGCGCGGGCTGGAGCATCAACAGCGGTGACGCGCAGACCAGCGGCAACTGCGGCACGTTCTCCGGCACCTCGACCCGCTACAACTTCGTCTGTGGCACCATCTCGAGCGACCCGAACACCTATCGCACGGCCGCCTCGACCCGCCCGCCGGGCGCGATCAACGTGGCGATTGCCACGCCCGGGTTCATCAACGAGACCGACTTCCTGCACGGCGAGGTCGAGTTCGAGTTCGCGGATGCCTTCAACCTCGTCTACCAGTACGGCAAGGTCGACTCGAAGGGCCAGGAGATCAGCTCGCCGGCCGTCAACGCGCTGAACCCGTCCATTACCCTGAACCTCACCGCGCTGGCGATGGGCGCCTTCCAGTTCGGTGCCTTCAACTCGGGACAGAAGGAAGGCAGCACCAACGACTTCCGCAGCAACGAGCTGCGCCTCGAGTACGCCCCGCAGGGCGGCGCGCTCAAGGCCGCGATCGGTGCCTACCAGTCGGAGTTCGAGGATATCTACCAGTTCAACCTGACGTCCGTGCCGGCCGGCCAGCCGCTGGTCGACACGACGACCGGGTTCCTCGACATGACGGGTTTCGCGTTCGTGTTGCGCAACCTGGTCAACTCCGGTGAGGTGGACGCCTTCTTCGGCACGCTGTCCTACACCTTCGCCGAGCGGCTGACGCTGGGCGCCGAGGTGCGCTACAGCAAGGAGAAGAAGTCCGTGCTCGACGTGCGTGCGAACATCACGCAGGTCGCGGAATTCACCGACACGCTGCCGCGCTTCTCGGTCGACTACAAGCTGACCGACGACGTGCTGCTCTACGCCTCGGCGGCCAAGGGCCTCAAGGCCGGCGGATTCAACGGCGTCCAGGCGGGCCAGGTGACGATCCCGCAGGAGGAGCAGGCCTTCGGACCGGAGAGCAACTGGACCTACGAGGTTGGCGCCAAGACCACGCTGCTCGACGGCCGCATGGTGCTGAACGCGGCGGCCTTCCAGGTCGACTGGAGCGACATGCAGATCCAGGCGCTGCCGTCGAACACGCCGGCGAACCTGGTGGCGAACACCCCGGTGATCTTCCGCAACCTGGGCAACGCCGAGTCCAAGGGCATCGAGCTGCAGACGCTGTTCGCCGCTACCGACAACCTTACGCTGAACCTGTCGGCGTCGTTCATCGACCCGAAGTTCACGGGTGACACGCTGTCGTTCCGCTTCAACGGGCGCTGCGACGACGTGGTCTGCCCGCGCAGCACGGCGGTTGGCGGCAACACGCTGCCCCGCACGCCGAAGACCCAGCTGGCGGCGGGCGCGGAGTGGAACTCGACGTTCGGCAACGGCATCGAGTTCTTCCTCCGCGGCGACGTGACCTACCAGTCCGAGATGCAGATCGAGGAGATGAACATCGGCCAGATCCAGGACCGTACCCTCGTCAATGCCCGCGTCGGTATCGCCAAGGGCAACTGGTCGGCGGACGTCTGGGGACGCAACATCCTCGACGAGGAGTACATTTCCAACTCGTTCTTCATCATCTCGGGCGTGAGCTACGGCACCTCGCTCGGCGAGCAGGCGACCTACGGCGCGACCCTCCGCTGGAGGTTCTGAGCCGGCGATCCGCAGGAACCGCGCGGCGCGTCACTGCAGTGGCGCGCCGCGCGTCTCCCGGAGGAACAGCGTGCCGATCACCGCCGTGACGGCCGCGACGATGATCGGGTACCAGAGGCCCGCGTAGATGTCGCCGGTCGCGGCGACGATCGCGAAGGACGTGACCGGCAGGAAGCCGCCGAACCAGCCGTTGCCGAGGTGATAAGGCAGCGACATCGACGTGTAGCGGATCCGGGTCGGGAACAGCTCGACGAGCCAGGCGGCGAGCGGTCCGTAGACCAGCGTCACCAGCAACCCCAGCCAGGTGCACAGCGCGATCACCATCGGGTAGTTCACCTGCGACATGTCGGCGCGCGGCGGGTAGCCCGCTGCGTCGAGCGCCGCGCGCAGGTCCCTCGCGAAGCCGTCGCTGCGCGACTTGAACCCGGTGGCGTCGAGCGACGTTCCCTCGAAGGCCGCGACCACGGTGGCCGAACTGCCCGACCCGATCCTCACGAACGCCGTGGTGCCGGCTGGCGCAGCCTCGTTGCGATAGGGCACGCCGGCCCGCGACAGCGCGGTCTTGGCCACGTCGCAGCTTTCCCTGAACGACTTGCGGCCGATGGGGTCGAACTGCAGCGTGCAGCGCCCGGGGTCCGCGACCACCACGACCGGAGCCGCGGTCACCGCCTGCTCCAGCCCCGGGTTGGCGTAGTGGGTGATCGCGCGGAAGGTCGGGAAGTAGGTGAGCACCGCGAGCACGCAGCCGGTCATCACCAGCCTCTTGCGCCCGACCCGGTCCGAGAGCGCGCCGAAGACCACGAAGAACGGGGTGCAGAGCACCAGCGCTGCGGCGATGATGAGGTTGGCCGACTTCGGGTCGAGCTGCAGCGTCTTCTCGAGGAAGAACAGCGCGTAGAACTGTCCGCCGTACCAGATCACGGCCTGGCCGGCCGTGGCACCGAACAGCGCCAGCAGCACGATCTTGAGGTTTGCCCGGTTGCCGAAGGCCTCGCGCAGCGGCGCCTTCGACAGCCGCCCCTCGCGGCGGATCTCGAGGAAGGCCGGCGATTCCTCGAGTTGCAGGCGGATGTACACCGAGATCCCGAGCAGGACCACCGACAGCAGGAACGGGATGCGCCAGCCCCAGGTCTCGAACTCGTCGCCGAGCGCGAGGCGGCAGGCGAGGATCACCAGCAGCGACAGGAACAGGCCGATCGTGGCCGTCGTCTGGATCCAGCTGGTGTAGAAGCCGCGGCGATCGTCCGGGGCATGCTCGGCCACGTAGACCGCTGCGCCGCCGTACTCGCCGCCGAGCGCAAGGCCCTGCAGCATGCGCAGCACCACGAGGATGATCGGCGCGGCCACGCCGATGGCCTCGTAGTTGGGCAGCAGGCCGACCAGTGCGGTCGAGGCGCCCATCAGCACGATCGTCACCAGGAACGTGTACTTGCGCCCGACGAGGTCGCCGAGGCGGCCGAACACGAGCGCCCCGAACGGCCGCACGAAGAACCCCGCGGCGAACGCCAGCAGCGCGAAGATGAAGCCGGTGGTCTCGTTGACCCCGGAGAAGAACTGACGGGAGATGATCGCGGACAGCGATCCG
The DNA here is from genome assembly GCA_964584625.1 of uncultured Acidibacter sp. Lineage (GTDB taxonomy): Bacteria > Pseudomonadota > Gammaproteobacteria > Steroidobacterales > Steroidobacteraceae > UBA964. Next base: position 6,649 of record CAZPAJ010000031.1, on the reverse strand, counting down.
TAGAGGAAGAAGTCGTACCACTCGAACACGGTGCCGAGGGACGAGGCGAAGATGACGCGACGGTGCTGCGGGTCGATGCCGGGTTTGGAGGTGGCCATGCCGCCAAGTCTAGCCGCAGTTCAGCCCGTCGATGGCAGGACGGGCGTGAAGCGGAAGGGTCCGCGGTCCGCCCAGGCCATGAAGTGCTGGCAGGCGACCGCCGCGCGATCGGCGGCGCCGAGCGTGTGCGCGGCGGCGATCGGCCAGTTCGGATTGCGCAGCAGCTCGCGGGCGAGCAGCACCAGGTCGGCGCGCTCCTCGCGGATGATCTGGTCGGCCTGGTGCGGGTCGGTGATCAGCCCGACGGCGGCCACCGGGATCCCGGCGCCGCGACGGATCGCCTCCGCGCCGGGCACCTGGTATCCGGGCCCGAGCGGAATCACGGCCGGCGGTACTTCGTCGTGCTTCATGCGCGACAGTGCTGCGATGCCTTCCGCGCTGACGTTGCGGGCCAGCGCCGTGGTGGTCGGCGACGAGCCCCCGGAGCTGACGTCGATGAGGTCCACGCCCGCCTCGCGCAGCAGCACGGCCAGCCGGACGGAGTCATCGGTCGACCAGGCCGACTCGACCCAGTCCGTATGCGAGATCCGGAAGGTGAGCGGCTTGTGCCCGGGCCACGCCGCGCGCAGCGCGCGCGCGGTCTCCAGCGTCAGCCGCACGCGATTCTCGAAGCACCCGCCGTAGGCATCCTGGCGGTGGTTGCTCAGCGGCGAATGGAAGCTGTGCAGCAGGTAGCCATGGGCGGCATGCACCTCGAGCCAGTCGAAGCCGGCGGCGTCCGCGCGCCGCGCCGCGCCGGCGAACGACTCCGGGATGCGCTGCAGGTCTGCGGCGCCCATCTCGCCCGGCACGGCGCTGCGTCCGTCAAAGGCCAGGGGGCTCGGGCCCACCACCGGCCATCCGCCCTGCTCCGGCGGCAGCAGCTCGAGGCCGCGCATGCCATCGGATCCCCAGGGCGAGCGGTAGGACGACTTCCGTCCCGCATGCCCGAGCTGGATCCCGGGCACCGCCCCTGCGTCGCGGATGAAGCGGGCGATCGGTGCCAGGGCGGCTCCCCTGGCGTCGTCCCAGATGCCCAGGTCGCGCTCCGTGATCCGTCCTTCGGGTTCGACGGCGGTCGCCTCCACGATGACGAGCGCCGATCCTCCGATCGCGAGTGCGCCGAGGTGGACGAGGTGCCACGGCGTCGGGAAACCGTCGGCGGCGCTGTTCTGGCACATGGGCGCCACGCCAATCCGGTTCTTCAGGGTCACGCCGCGGAGGGTAAAGGGGTCGAACAGGCCGGGCATGCGCGTCACTCCCGGGAGCCGCTGCCTCCCATATGAGTCTGATAGCGCAAGCTACCGGCCCAGCCCACCCAAAAACAAGGGGGATGGGCCCTCGGGCCCATCCCCCAGTGAAGCCTGGCCGGGAGTCGCCGGAGCGGCGTGCCCGAGCCCTGTCAGCTTCGAAGGCTTACTCGCAGAGGCTCTCCATGTAGCCCTGCGCGAGCGGCGAGAGCCGCTTCATGGCCATGGCGCGTGCCCGCGGCGCGTCGACCAGGTACTCGAGGGGGCCGGATACGAGGATCCGGCGGACGCTGGGGTCCTTGCGCGACACGGCGGCCATCTTGTTGAGGACGGTGAAGCCGCGGTTGATCTTGGAGCGGGGGGCACGGTGGTGCTCGATGGAGCGCGCCAGGTACTGACCGAAACGCGAATAGAGGAAGTAGTCGTCGTCCCCGACGTGGAACCGGGCCTCGGCAAAGAAGTCCGGGAAATTCTTCTCGAGGTAGGCGTTTACCTTGAGGAGACGGGGTCCAGGGTCGCTGTCACGCGACGACGCTTGCTTCTTCATGTCGGTCTTGCCACACCTCCAAGGGTCCAGACCACCATTTCTGGACGTCACGAGCGGTACCACACCTCGCAACGCGGCGCGAAAGTTAAGGCACCATCCGGGTGCGCGCAATACCTCGCGCGAAATATTTTTGAACCTGATCGAGGGAAGCGCACGCGATGGATGAACACGACGGCGACGTGACGGATCTCGGCAGCTTTCCCGTGGCCTCGCGGGCGCTGGTGGTTGGCGCGGCAGGGGGGCTCGGCAGTGCGTTCGCGGCAGCACTGGCGCGTCACCCGCGCATCGCCTCGCTGCACCTCGCCGCGCGCGATCCCGAGGGCGCGCAGGCGCGCGTCCGCTCGCTCGTGCCGGAGCCGTTGGCGGCGGTTGGCGCCTCGCGCTGCGATCTGCTCGACGAAGCGAGCATCGCCGCGGCCGTTGCCGATGCCGCGGCCGGAGGGCCACTGCACCTGGTGATCGTCGCGACCGGCGTGCTGCACGAGCCGGGCATGCTGCGCCCCGAGAAGAGCTGGCGGGCGCTCGATCCCGCGGCGTTTGCGCGGGCCTTTGCCGTCAATGCCACCGGGCCCGCGCTCGTGGCGAAGCATGCGCTGGGGCACCTCGCCCGCGACGGGAAGTCGGCCTTCGCCGCATTGTCGGCCCGCGTGGGCTCGATCGAGGACAACCGGCTCGGCGGCTGGCATGCCTACCGCGCCTCCAAGGCCGCGCTGCACATGCTCCTGCGCAACCTTGCGATCGAGCTGCGCCAGCGCAATCCACGGGCGCTGTGCGTGGCGCTGCACCCCGGAACGGTCGATACCGCGCTGTCGAAGCCCTTCCAGGCCGGGGTGGATCCGGCGCGCCTGTTCACGGCGGAACGCTCGGCCAACGCCCTGCTGGCCGTGCTGGACCGGCTCGTTCCCGCCGACAGCGGCCGCGCGTGGGCCTGGGACGGCCAGCCGATCCCGTTCTAGCGCAGCCTCGTCAGGCCAGGCACCCGGTCGAACGCGGGGTCGAAGCTCAGCACGGTGCCGATCTCGTGGACCTGCATCGTGGCGACGTGCAGTGCCGCGCGCACTGGCAGGGTGGGGTACTGCAGCACCAGCTGCTTGGAGCGTTCGAGGGTTGCGCGGCTGACCGGCAGGACGTCGTCGACGACGCCCAAGAGGGCATCCCAGGCGTGCTGGATGCTGCCCCGGCGGTCGACGGCGGTGTAGCGGTGCAGGATCTCGTTCAGCACCTCGGCGTCGGTGACCAGCCGGACGCGCTGCGTGACCAGTTGCTCCAGCCGGCGCTGGGCGTCCACCTTGCTCGGGTGAGCGGCGCCGACGAGGTACATCGGCACGCTGGCGTCGATGAAGACCACGGGATCACTCGCCCACTTAGTAGGCGCCCGCGGCGGGGTCCGCGCCCGGGCCGGTGGCGTAGCCCCGGTCGATCTCGGCGCCCACCCGATCCAACTGGCCCGTGGGGCCCGCGTGGCGCGCGGCGGCGCGGATGGTGGCGAGCTTGCGGTCGATGTCGCCCGAGGCCTCGTTCCGCCGCGCCGCGGCCACGGCCTGGCGAACCCAGTCGGCGACCGTGAGGCCCCGGGCCGTGGCGGCGGCTTGCAGCGCCGCGTATTCGGCGTCGTCGAACAGCACCTGGAGTCGCTTGGTCATTGAATGAGTCTGAATGACTCATGTTAATGAGTCAATTCGCCGCAAAGCCTTTCTATGCCTGGAAACCGGCGCGTATAGTCGCCGCGGTCCCTGCGAGGAAGCCGCCCATGAACCCTGCCGACCTGCCCGAGACCCCAGCCCGACGCCCGCTGCACGCCTCCCGCCCGGGCAAGCAGGGGCTCTACGACCCGCGCAATGAAAAGGACGCCTGCGGCTTCGGCTTCGTGGCCGACATCAAGGGCCGGCGCTCCAACCAGGTGCTGCGCAACGCGATCCAGGTCCTGAGGAACCTCGACCATCGCGGGGCCTGCGGCTGCGAGACCAATACCGGCGATGGCGCCGGCGTGCTGATGCAGATGCCGCATGCCTTCCTCAGGCAGGCTGCCCGCGAGGCCCACATCCAGCTGCCCGAGCCCGGCCACTACGCCTGCGGCCTGATCTTCATGCCGCGCAACCCCACCCAGCGCCGCAAGATGGAGCAGGCATTCGCGCAGGTGGTGCAGGCCGAGGGCCAGGTCTACCTGGGTGCCCGCACGGTCCCCACCGACAACTCCATGCTGGGCGAGACCGCGCGCCAGAGCGAGCCGTTCATCCGCCAGGTGTTCGTCGGGCGCGGCGAGGACACCGCCGACGAGTCGGAGTTCGAGCGCAAGCTCTACGTCATCCGCAAGCGGGCCTACAACGAGATCCGCGTCTCCACGCTGGGCGGTGCCGACTACTGGTACGTCGCGAGCCTCTCGCACAAGACCCTCGTCTACAAGGGCATGCTGCTGACCTCGCAGCTCGACCAGTACTTCCCGGACCTGCAGAACCCGCTGATCGAGACCGCGATCGCGCTGGTGCACTCGCGGTTCAGCACCAACACCTTCCCGAGCTGGGACCGTGCCCACCCCTACCGGTACCTCGCCCACAACGGCGAGATCAACACCCTGCGCGGCAACATCAACTGGATGGCCGCCCGCGAGGCACTGCTGGAGTCCGAGCTGTTCGGCGACGACATCCACAAGGTCACGCCGATCGTGAACGTCAACGGCAGCGACTCCTCCATGTTCGACAACGTGCTCGAGCTCATGGTGCTGGCGGGCCGCTCGCTGCCGCACGCCATGATGATGATGGTCCCCGAGCCCTGGTCGAAGCACGAGTCGATGGACCCGGCGCGGCGCGCCTTCTACCAGTTCCACTCCAGCCTCATGGAGCCCTGGGACGGCCCGGCCGCGATCGCCTTCACGGACGGCGTGCAGATCGGCGCCACGCTGGATCGCAACGGGCTGCGCCCCGGACGCTACTACGTCACCGGGGACGACATGGTCGTCATGGCTTCCGAGGCCGGCGTGCTCGACATCGAACCGGCGAACATCCGCCGCAAGGGCCGGCTGCAGCCGGGGCGCATGTTCCTGGTCGACACCGCGCAGGGGCGGATCATCGAGGACGAGGAGATCAAGCGTTCCATCGTCACCGAGCGCCCCTATGCCGAGTGGCTGGCGCAGAACCTCGTCCACCTCAAGGATCTCCCCACCGCGCCCGAGCTGCCTGCGCCGGAGCCCGACCTGCTGCTGGCCCGGCAGACCGCCTTCGGCTACAGCTTCGAGGACCTGCGCATCCTGATGGCCCCGATGGCGCGCGACGGGGTCGAGGCGGTGGGCTCGATGGGCAACGACACGCCGCTCGCCGCGCTGTCCGCGCGCTCCCGCCTGCTGTACGACTACTTCAAGCAGCTGTTCGCGCAGGTCACCAACCCGCCGATCGACAGCATCCGCGAGGAGATCGTCACCTCGTCGGACGTCTGGCTCGGCGCCGAGGGCAACCTGCTCTCGCCGAACCCCACGGACTGCCGCCGCATCGAGCTGAAGGGCCCGGTGCTCACCAACGAGGAGTTCGCCAAGATCCGGCGCGTCGCGCTGCCTGGCCTGCGCGTTGGCACGCTGTCGACGCTGTTCCGCGCCGCGCGTGGCGAGGAAGGCCTGGTCAAGGCCCTCGAGCGGCTGCACGCCGACGCCCGCCGGATGATCGAGGAGGACGAGGTCAACATCCTGATCCTCAGCGACCGGGGCGTTAACCGCGAGATGGCCGCGTTGCCCGCCCTGCTGGCGGTCTCCAGCCTGCACCACTACCTGATCCGCGAAGGCCTGCGCATGCGGGTCTCGCTGGCCCTGGAGTCCGGCGAGCCGCGCGAGGTGCACCACTTCGCGCTGCTGATCGGCTTCGGCTGCAGCGTCATCAACCCCTACCTCGCCTTCGAGACGCTCGACGGCATGATCCGCGACGACCTCCTGCCGAACGTCGACCACCGGCTGGCCTGCGTCAACTTCGCCAAGGCCGCGACCAAGGGCGTGGTCAAGGTCATGTCCAAGATGGGCATCTCGGCGGTGCAGAGCTACCACGGCGCGCAGGTGTTCGAGGCGGTGGGCCTGCGCCAGGACGTGATCGACGAGCACTTCACCGGCACCGCGTCACGGGTCGGCGGCGTGGGCCTCGACGTGCTGGCCGAGGAAGTGCTGATGCGCCACCGCGCGGCCTTCCCGGAGCGCACCGCCGCCGCGCACGTGCTGCCGACCGGCGGCCAGTACCAGTGGCGCTCCGACGGCGAGTTCCACGTCTTCAACCCCGAGTCCATCCACCGCCTGCAGAAGGCGGTGCGCACCGGCAGCTACGCGACCTACAGGTCCTTCGCCGAGCTGATCGACGACCGGCAGAAGAACCTCTCGACGCTGCGCGGCCTGCTCGACTTCAAGGCCGGCGAGCCCGTGCCGCTCGACGAGGTCGAGTCGGTCGAGAGCCTGATGACCCGTTTCAAGACCGGCGCGATGAGCTACGGGTCCATCAGCAAGGAGGCGCACGAGACGCTGGCCATCGCCATGAACCGTGTCGGTGGCAAGAGCAACACCGGCGAGGGCGGCGAGGACCCGGAGCGCTACGTGCCGCTTCCGAACGGCGACTCCAGGAACTCGGCGATCAAGCAGGTGGCCTCCGGCCGCTTCGGCGTCACCAGCGAGTACCTGACGAACGCCAAGGAACTGCAGATCAAGATGGCGCAGGGCGCCAAGCCCGGCGAGGGCGGCCAGCTGCCGGGCACCAAGGTGTACCCGTGGATCGCCAAGACGCGCCACACCACCGCGGGTGTCGGGCTGATC
>CAZPAJ010000030.1:0-39118 GCA_964584625.1 uncultured Acidibacter sp. | reverse complement strand
TCGACCTCAAGGTCCAGGGCAACATCTACACCCGCATCATGAACCCGACCACCGACGTGCTCGAAAAGCGCGTCGCCGCGCTGGAAGGCGGCATCGCCGGCCTCGCGCTGGCGTCGGGCAGCGCGGCCGTGACCTACGCCGTCATGACCATCGCCGAGCAGGGTGACAACATCGTCAGCTCGAGCGCGCTCTACGGCGGCACCTACAACCTCTTCGCGCACACGCTGCCGCAGTTCGGCATCGAGGTCCGCTTCGCGGACTACCGGCGTCCAGAGGAATTCGAGAAACTGATCGACTCGCGCACCAAGGCGGTGTTCTGCGAATCGATCGGCAATCCGCTCGGCAACGTCACCGACTTCGGCGCGCTCGCTGCCGTCGCGCACCGCCACGGCGTGCCGCTGATCGTCGACAACACGGTCCCCTCTCCCTATCTCTGCCGCCCGATCGAGCACGGCGCCGACATCGTCGTGCACTCTCTGACCAAGTACCTCGGTGGCCACGGGAACAGCATCGGCGGGGTCATCGTCGACTCCGGCAAGTTCCCGTGGGCCGAGCACAAGGCCCGCTTCCGCCGGCTCAACGAACCGGACGTCTCCTACCATGGCGTGGTGTACACCGAGGCCCTGGGTCCAGCGGCCTACATCGGCCGCGCGCGAGTCGTGCCGCTGCGCAACATGGGTTCGGCGATCTCGCCCTTCAATTCCTTCCTGATCCTGCAGGGCATCGAGACCCTCGCCGTTCGCATGGACCGGATCTGCGACAACACGCTCGCGATCGCGAAGTTCCTCCAGTCACACCCGCAGGTCGGCTGGGTGAAGTACGCGGGGCTGCCGGATGACCCCGGCCATGCACTCGTGAATCGCTACATGGGGGGGCGCGCGTCGGGCATCCTGACCTTCGGCGTCAAGGGCGGTCGCGCCGCCGGCGAGAAGTTCCTCGACGCGCTGAAGCTCGTGATCCGGCTGGTCAACATCGGCGACGCGCGTTCGCTGGCGACCCACCCGGCGTCGACCACCCACCGGCAGCTCTCGCCGGCCGAACTCGAGAAGGCGGGTGTTTCCGAGGACATGGTCCGGCTGTCGATCGGCATCGAGCACGTCGACGACCTGAAGGAAGACCTCGACCAGGCGCTGCGCGCCGCCGGCTGACGCCGGATCCAGCTGGGCCGGGGCGCGGTCGAACCGCGCTCCGGTCCGCTCAGCTCGCCGCGGTCGTCCGGTCGACCACCGGCAGCAGCGGCGGCAACGGGCACTGCAGCAACGCGCAGGCCGTACGCAGCAGCTCGGCCTCCTCTACCGACAGCCGGCCGTCATGGGAGATCGCCGCCACCAGCGCCTGTACCACGGAGCGCTTGGCCACGGGGAAGAGCTGCTGCAGTTGCGACAGCGCGGCCCACAGGGCGCGGGGCCAGGCGTCCGGAACCACGAACTCCGGCTCGTGCCGCAACCCCAGCGTGCGCAGCCCGGCCTCGAAGGCCGCCCGTGCCGCCGCGTCGCCCTGCGGGGAGCCGTGACGCGCGAGCACCGAGAGCAGCACACCGAGCGCTCGCTGGCTCGTCGCCAGCCCGCGGGACCCGTGGGGGGCGCGGGTCTCGAGCTCATCGATCAGCGCGTCGAACACCAGCCGACCCAGACAGAACTCGAAGACGTCGATCCTGCCGTCAGCCTCGGCCAGCCGCCCGAGCAGGCCCGCCAGCGCGACACGCTCCGACTTGGGCAAGCGGCGCAGCGCCGGGAAGAGTTCCTGGATCACCGGCAGCCGCAACTGCAGTGGCAGGGCCGCGGCCAGCGCGGCCGCCGCCTCGGCCTCGGCGCGAACGCCTGCACCGAGTGCCGCCCCGATCGCCTCGACCTGCCGCGCCCAGCGCGCGGGGTCGCGCACCGCCAGCACGGCCAGCATCAGTCCCCGCGCCCTGCCTGGAGCACTGGCGATCCCGCGCAGCTCCGCCGGGAGCGCGAGCCGCAGCTCGCGGGCCAGCGCGATCTCCATCGTGCCGGGATTGCCGACACGGTCGGCGATCGCCGCTGGCGTGGCGGCGACACTCGCGACGGCGGGCGCGAGCACGGCGCCGAGCCGCGTTGCCGCGCCGTCGGGCGCCGTTGCGACCACGGGCGTCGTCGCGAGCCGCCGCTCCGTTGCCGCCCAGGCCTCGACGGCCTGCTCGCGAATCCGCTCGGCCCTGGCGCCCGGCGCCAGCACGGCAATCCGCTTCTCGAGGGGCGGATGCGTCGCAAACGCGCGTGACAGGCCCTGCGCGAACAGCAGGTGGGCGACCTCGTCGGCCGCCGCCGCGGACATCCGGCCGCGGGCCGGCGAGCCGGCGATCAGCAGCAGCGCTCCGCGAAGTCCCTCCGGGTTGCGCGTGAACTGCACGGCCGAGGCGTCGGCGAGCCACTCGCGCTGCCGCGAGACGGCGGCCTGGATCAGCCTGCCCAGGAACAGCCCGACGTAGCCGAGTACCAGCATGGCAGCACCGATAGCGAGCAACGGGCCTGCCTCGCGGCTACGCCGCGGCGCGGCGCGCAGGATGAAGCGGCCGATGGTGCCGATCGCCAGCAGCCCGAACAGCCATCCCATCAGCCGGATATTGAGGCGCATGTCGCCGTTGAGGATGTGGCTGAACTCATGCGCCACCACGCCCTGCAACTCGTCGCGGCTCAGGCGCTCGACCGCGCCACGCGTGACCGCCACCGCTGCGTTGGCGGGGGAGTGCCCGGCCGCGAAGGCGTTCAGGCCCCGCTCGCCCTCGAGCACGTAGACCTCCGGCACGGGCACGCCCGAGGCGATCGCCATCTCCTCGACCACGTTGCGCAGCCGCCGAAGCTGCGGGTCGGAGACCTCCCGCTCGACGCGCGTGCCACCCAGCGCGCGCGCCACCACGCCACCGCCACCGCGCAGCACCAGGCCCTTGTAGGCGCTTGCACCGAGGATGATCAGCAGCCAGAGCAGCGCCGACGAGGTGGCGATGCCGCCCAGCGCGTCAGGCGGGGCGTCCGCGCCCAGCAGGAACACCGTGACGAGGGTGAGCGTGGCGACCACCAGGGCCACCGAGGCGAGCAGCGCGAAGACCAGCCAGCCGGAGCGCCGACGCGCCGCCGCCTGTGCCGAGTAGAAATCCACGCGCTAGCTGAAGGTGACCTTGGGGGCCTCGCGCACCGCCGCGCTCGTGACCTGCAGGGGTTGCGCGGACTCGAACGAGAACATGCCCGCGACGAGGTTGCTGGGGAACATCTCTCGGAGGTTGTTGTAGGCCAGCACCGCATCGTTATAGGCCTGGCGCGCGAAAGACACCCGGTTCTCGGTCGAGGTGAGTTCCTCGCTGAGCTGCATCATGTTCTGGTTGGCCTTGAGGTCCGGATAGGCCTCGGCCAGCGCGAACAACCGCCCCAGCGCACCGCCGAGCTCGGACTCCGCACCCTCGAGCCGCTGGGTCGCCGCGGCGTTGCCGGGCGCGGCGGCCATCGCCCGCAGGCCGTCGGCGGCGGCATTCCGCGCGCGAATGACGGCTTCGAGCGTCTCGCGCTCGTGCTTCATGTAGCCCTTGGCGGTCTCGACCAGGTTGGGGATCAGGTCGTAGCGACGCGTGAGCTGCACGTCGATCTGCGCGAACGCGTTCTTGATCGCGTTGCGCGCACCGACGAGGCGGTTGTAGACGACGATGATGCCCACGACGAGGGCACCCAGGACGATCAAGGTGAGGAATGCGGTCATGACAGGACCTCGGGATCGGAAGCGGTATTACTTGCGCCGGCGTGCCGCCGTGGCGCGCTTCGCTGCACTGGCTACCCGCTTCGCCGGCTTCCTCGCCGCGCGCGGCGCAGCCGCGCGGGCGCCGCGCGCACCGAACGCGACGCTGCTCGGCGCCTTGGCGACGGTGCGCGCCTCGCGCGCCGCCTTCTCCCGCGCCGCGTCGACCTGCTCCTGAAGCACGCGGAACAGGTTCTCGATGAACTCCTTGCGGTCCGCGGCGAGCTTCTGGTCCTGCTCGGGGGTGAACTCGTAGGCGTCGACCTCGCCCGGGGCCAGCGCGCCCTGCCGCTCCTGGATGCCCTCGACCGCCGCGAGGCGCTCGCGCAGCGCCCAGACCTCGCTGCCCAGGGTGACGACCATGTTCAGGACCTTGTCGATCGCCGGATCGCTGAAGAAGAACGGGCGCCCGCCACGGATCGTGCGGCGCAAAGGCTGCTTGCCCCCGCTCATTTCCAGGCTCCGAAGCAGTACCAGCGCACGCCGTCAGTGAGGCGCCCCGTCTTGTCGCTGTCGACGCTCTGCTGCGCGCCGACGGACTCGCGGAAGACCTGCTCGCCGTACCAGCCGATCGACGGCACCACGAACTGCACGTACTTCGACGGCGCGAAGCCGGCGCGCCGGACGAGTTCCTCGGGCTTGAGGTCGCGGAACGGCTTGTAGAAGGGCTCGTTGTTGTAGGCGCTGTCCCAGTCGAGGTAGAAGGCCTCATAGGGCGACAGCTGCGAGTTGGGCGGCAACTCCATGTGGATCATGAGCCCGCCGGGGCGCAGAACGCGATGCGCCTCCTTGAGCGCCTTCTCGATGCCCTTGCGCGGCACCTCGTGCAGGAACATCGAGGAGAACACCACGTCGAAGCTGGCGTCGGGGTAGTCGAGCGACTCGGCGTTCATCTGCTCGAAGTGGATGGCCCGGCCCTGAGCCTGGGCGCGGGCGTGCGCGTAGCGCAGGCAGGGCGCGGCGACGTCGATGCCGAACACCTCGGCATCGGGGTAGTGGTCCTTCCAGGCGCCGGTGTTGTGGCCGATCGTGCAGCCGAGGTCGAGGATCCGCTTCGGCCTGAAGTCGGGGTACTTGAGGCGGATGAAGCCGGCGATCGACTGGCCGATGTCGTCGAGGTTCTGGCCCATCAGCCCGAACGAGAACACGGCGAGCCCGTTGTCGTAGAGCGAGCCGGCGACCAGGTCGCCCTCGTCGTATTCGCCGTCGTAGTTGCCGGACATCAGATGGACGTCGATGGCCGACACGCTGCGCGGCACCTCGAAGCCGGGCTTCAGCTTCAGCGAGCCGAGCTTCGTGCGCCGCGCGAGATCCGCGGCCTGCTTCTTCAGGCCGTCGCGCGCCCGGTCGAGGGGCGGGAAGACCGACTGCCAGACCATGTCCTGCGCGGTCACGCGCAGGCTGGAATAGAACTTGAAGTATTCGTTCGACTTGATGGCCGCGTGGACCTCGGGGCCGTCCTTCGGGGCCCGCTTCGCGCGCCGGAGGAACTCCGGCTCGACGTCGGCGCTCCAGACGGCGCGCATGCCGCCGGCCATGTCGTTGAGCACGTGGGCGCGGAGCCCGGACACGAAGTTCTGGCGCGCCTTCTCGTCGCGCGTCTTGGCGAGGCGAAGTTCATGCTTGAGCTCGAGCATCTGGGGTCCTCCGTGCAGGCGGCTGGCCGCCCTGCGAGTCTGCCACATCGTCTGTTCCCGGGAAGGCTACCGCCGACGCTTCGATTATGTCGCAGCCCACGTGTGAAGTGCATCACACGCCGCGGCCGGCCGTCCCCGCGCGCGGGCCGCTCGTCGGGAGCCCGGGAAGGGGTCTTGCGCCCGACGGACCATCCTCCCCCATGAAAACCCGGCAATCCGGCTTCACGCTCTTCGAACTGCTGATCGCGCTGGCGATGGTCGGCATCCTCGTGGGCATCGCAGCGCCCTCCTTCAACAACTGGGGTCGCCAGACCCGGGTCGTCACGACCCAGAACGACTTCGTCACCGCGCTGAACTACGCCCGCAGCGAGGCGGTGCGCCGCGGCCGGCTGGTGACCGTGTGCTCCACGACCGACTTCGTGCAGTGCGACGACGCCCAGGGCGCGTTCGCCGGCGGCTGGATGGCCTTCACCGACAGCCTCGGCCCACAACAGGGCCGGATCGGCAACGACGAGGAAGTGCTGCAGATCTGGCGCGGCCCCGGCGGAACCAACATCACCTTCACCTCCACCGGCACCGACTCCGCCTGGATCACCTTCACCGGCACCGGCCTCGTGAACCCCAACACCGTGACCAAGACCTACTTCCTGCAATCCCCCGTCTGCTCGCCCGAGGAAACCAAGCGGCGCCGGATCACCGTCAGCCCGATCGGTGCAGTCCGCACCGACAAGGTAGCCTGCATATGAGCCGCCCTGTGACCCGCCGCGCCCCGCCCCGCGTCCGCGCCGGCGGCTTCACCCTGATCGAGTCGCTGGTCGCGCTGCTGATCATGTCGATCGGCCTGCTCGGCGTCGCGGCGCTGCAGCTGGCCAGCCTGCAGGCCAACCACGGCGCCTTCCAGCGCACCCAGGCGACGTTCCTGGCCCAGGACATCGTCGACCGGATGCGCGCCAACCGCGACGCCGCGGTCGCCGGGCAGTACGACATCGACTTCGGCGACGCGCCGCCGGCCACCCCGTCGACCACCGCCGAGATCGACCTGGCCGCCTGGCGCAACCGGCTGGTCGCGACGCTGCCGGCCGGTGCCGCCGGCACCGACGGGAGCCAGCCTTCGGGCGAGATCGCCACCGATCCCGCGACGGACACGATCACGGTGCGGATCCGCTGGGACGACTCCAAGGGTGCCGATGAACTGCTGGTCATGGGACTTACGGTGAGGCTGTGATGCGCAAGCAAGGCGGATTCAGCGTGGTCGAACTGATGGTCGCGATGACCATCAGCCTGTTGCTGCTCGCGGGCGGCGTATCGGTGATGTACACCTCGCGCCTGACCTACGACGAGAACTCGCGCGTGGCGCGGCTGCAGGAATACGCGCGGGCGAGCATGGAGATCATGCTGCGCGACCTGCGCAGCGCCGGGCACCCGGGCTGCGCGCGCGCCGTCGACGGCTCGCGCTTCGCCAATGCGCTCAGCAACTCGGCGCAGCTGCGCTACAACTTCGGCATCGCCGTGCAGGGCTACGAGGGCACGAGCGGCACCTTCTCGCCGGCCCTGCCCGGCGCGGTGATCCCGTCGGCGACGACCCAGAACGACGTGATCGTGACCCGCACGCAGGTCGCCGACATGCCGGTGTTCCGCACCCGCACCGCGTTCGCCGGCGGCACGGGCTCGATCGACATCAACAAGCGCAATGGCCAGGGCATCCCTGCCGGCACGGTGCTGCTGGTGTCGGACTGCGACTACGCCAGCATCTTCACGAACACCACCGCGGTTCCCGCCAACGGCAGCCAGGGCACGCTGGAGCGCGGCACGGGCGCGATGACACCGCCCACGGGCATGGCGCAGATGCCGCGGAACGGCAGCGTCAGCTTCCCGGCCTACCCGGCCGACTCCTGGGTCAGCGCGCTCGAGACCGTCATCTACTACGTGCGCCCCAGCGCCAGCGGCAGCGGCCCTGCGCTGTGGCGCATCGTCGGCAACGCGCAGCCCCAGGAGCTCGTCGAGGGCGTCGAGCGCATGGAGATCCAGTATGGCGTCGACACCGACGACGACCTGCTGGTCGACGTCTACCAGACGGCGGCCGACGTCGCCGACTGGGCACAGGTGTTGTCTGTTTCGCTCGCCGTGCTGATCCGCTCGCCCGAACAGAGCGCCGACGATGCGCCGAACGGTCGCAGCTTCAACATGCTCGGCACCACGGTGGGTCCGTTCACGGACAACCGGCCGCGCATCCTCTTCACCACCACCGTCGCGCTGCGCAACCGCGCCACGACGATCTGAACCACGCCTCCCGGAGAGCGGACATGCCCCCCCGACACGACACCACCCCACTGGCCCACATCGCGCGTCACGCGCGCCGCCAGCGCGGCGCGATCCTCGTAACCTCGCTGCTGCTGCTGCTGACGCTGACCATCCTCGGCGTCTCGGTGATGCAGATCACGCGGATGCAGGAGCGCGCGGCGGGCAACACCCGGGACATGAACCTGGCGTTCCAGGGCGCCGAGGCGGCGGTGCGCGACGCCGAGAACCTGCTGTGGAGCACGCCGGTGATCGTCACCTGCAGCACGGCCACCTGCGTCCGGCCGCGCGGCACGCTGCCCGAGGACCTCGCCACCCAGACCGCGGCCTGGTGGGACGCCAATTCGCAGGAATATGGCACGGACGGTACGCAGGACCTCGACGAGCTCGACGAGGACCCGCAGTTCGTGATCGAGGAGATCGCCTGGGTCGGCCCGCTGGTGGTCGACGAGCCGGGCGCCCGGATGTTCTACCAGATCACCGCCCGGTCGACGGGCGGCACGGGCCTGGCCACGTCGATCGTCCAGACCACCTACGCCAAGCCTGAATGAACGCGCCCACGCCACCGGAGCGAACCATGACCCGCAAGAACGCCCTTCGACTCGGTGCCACGGCCTTCATGGCCGCCTGGTCGCTGCTCGCGGTGCGCACCGCGATCACCGCCCCGCTGAACATCCCGGACGTGCCGGTGTTCCTCGACCAGAGCGTCGCGCCGGTGAACATGCTGGTGGTCGGCCGCGACCACAAGCTCTACTACGAGGCCTACAACGACGCCTCGGACCTCGACGGCGACGGCAAGGTCGACGTCGGCTTCAAGCCCTCGATCACCTACTTCGGCTATTTCGATTCGAACACCTGCTACACCTACAGCAGCGCCAACGGCCGCTTCGAGCCGCAGGGCGCCGCCGGCGCCGCGAACACCTGCTCCGCCCAGTGGAGCGGCAACTGGCTGAACTACGTGACCACGGCGCGCATCGACGCGCTGCGCAAGGTGCTCTACGGTGGCCGCCGCATCGTCGACACCGCCACCAGCACCGTGCTGGAGCGCAGCCACATCCCGCAGGACGCGCACAGCTGGGGCAAGGGCTACGAGAGCATCGCCGTCAACGGCTACGACCTGCGGCAGTACACCCCACTGACGCTGCCCAGCGCCGGCAAGCGCCACCTGTTCGCCAACACCACGCTGGTGGGCGACGCCAGCCAGCTGCCGCGGCTGCGCTACGCCACGAACACCACGGCCCAGGTCTGGAACTGGCTGAGCAAGGAACGCCCCGTCGCGGACAGCAGCAGCAACGTCGGTTCGCTGACGATCACCGACTACACCGTGCGCGTGCAGGTCTGCGTGCCGGGCAAGGACTTCACCGAGGGCGACGGCAGCTCCTATTGCCGCAAGTACCCGGGCAGCTCGGGCACGCCGAGCTGGAAGCCCTCGGGCCTGCTGCAGGACTACGGCGAGAACGACTCGATGCTGTTCGGCCTGCTGACGGGCTCCTACGCCAAGAACACCGACGGCGGCGTGCTGCGCAAGAACGTGGGCACGTTCTCGAACGAGGTCGACTCCGCCACCGGCGTGTTCACCAATGTGAACCCGGGCATCATCCGCACGCTCGACGGCCTGCGGACCGTCGGGTTTCAGGCAAGCGGCTACGCATACACCGCTTCCGGCGACAACTGCGGCTGGATCGACAACCAGCCCATCACCAGTGGCCGCTGCCGCATGTGGGGCAACCCCACCGGCGAGATGATGTACGAGGCATTGCGTTACTTCGCCGGCAAGGGCACGCCGACTCCCGCCTTCGACATCGCCGCCACCGGCAACCCGGATGCTACCCTCGGCCTGTCGCGCGCGACCTGGAACAACCCGTATGCCACCGGCTCGCCGGCCTGTGCCAAGCCGTTCATGACGGTGATCAGCGACATCAATCCCTCCTATGACACGGACCAGATCCCGGGCTCGGCGTTCGCGAGCTTCACGGGCGACGTCACGGGGCTGAATGCCAGCGAGCTGGGCCAGAGCATCTGGAACGGCGAGGGAGGCGGCTCCGCCAAGCACTTCATCGGCCAGTCGGGCTCGACCTACAACGGCTCGCCCTCGCCGAAGACCGTGACCAGCTTCGGGAACATCCGCGGGCTCGCACCCGAGGAGCCGACGAAGCTGGGCGGCTACTACTCGGCGTCCGTCGCGTACTTTGCCAACAAGAACGACGTGAACGCGCGCGCCGGCATCCAGAAGGTGCAGACCTTCGCCGTGGCGCTGGCCTCGCCGCTGCCGCGCATCGAGATCCCGGTCGCCGGCAAGACCGTCACGCTGGTGCCCTTCGCCAAGACGGTCAACCCCTCGTCGGGGCGCGCCGAGGGCGCGTTCCAGCCGACGAACCAGATCGTCGACTTCTACGTGGAGTACCTGTCGGAGGACGGCAAGTCCGGCGCCTTCCAGGTCAACTTCGAGGACGTCGAGCAGGGCGCGGACCACGACATGGACGCGATCGCGCGGTACGAATTCACCGTGCTGGGTGACAATTCGGTGAAGATCTCGCTGGACTCCACCTACGCCGCCGGCGGCTACATCCAGCACATGGGCTACGTGATCTCCGGCACCACCGCCGACGGCACCTACCTCGAGGTGCGCGACAAGGACACCGCTGCGGGCAGCGACCCGGATTACTTCCTCGACACCCCACCGGGCAAGTCGCCCGGCGAGGGCTGGAACGACGGTGCCCCGCTGCCGCTGACGGCCACCCGCACGTTCACCCCCGGAACCACGACCGCCGCCACGATCCTCAAGGATCCGCTGTGGTTCGCGGCGAAGTGGGGCGGCTTCCTGGACCTCAACAACAACGACCTGCCGGACCTGACCCAGGAGTGGGACACCAACGCGGACGGCAACCCGGACAACTACTTCCTCGTCACGAACGCGCTGACCCTGCGCGACAAGCTGGGCTCCGCCTTCCAGGAGATCATGCAGCGCTCGGGCTCGATGGCCTCGGCGGCGTTCAACAACGCCGGCATGATCAAGGACGACACGCGCGTCTACAGCACCAGCTTCACGTCGCTGGTGTGGAGCGGCGACGTCACGGCGCGGGCCGTCACCGACACCGGCGCGATCGGCACCCAGGCCTGGTCGGCCGCCAGCCAGCTGCCCGCCTGGAACTCGCGCAAGATCGCCACCGTCAACAGCACCAATGCGGCCGTGCCGTTCCGCTGGGACAACCTCGACGCCACGCGGCGCAACCAGCTCGGCACGGAGGTCGAGGCCACCCGCAAGGCACGCATCGAGTACCTGCGCGGCAACCGCGACCTCGAGCAGCGCAATGGTGGCGTGTTCCGCAACCGCGACCCGCTGTCGGCGCTGGGCGACTTCGTCCACTCGTCGCCCGTGTTCGTCGGCAAGCCGAACAGCCGGTTCAAGGATTCGCTCGAGAGCGTGGCCTACAGCAGCTTCGTGCAGGCCAAGCAGAACCGTGCGGGCATGGTCTATGCGGCGGCCAACGACGGCATGCTGCACGCCATCAACGCAGGCACGGGCAAGGAGGAATGGGCGTTCATCCCGGCCCAGGCCTTCCCGAAGCTCAAGGGCCTCAGCAACCGGTTCTATTCGCACAAGTTCCTGGTCGACGGCTCGCCGGCGGTGGGCGATGCGTTCTGGGGCACGGCCTGGCGCACGCTGCTGGTGACGCCGCTCGGCCGCGGCGGCCAGGGCCTGTTCGCGATGAACGTGACCACGCCCTGGGCGGCCACCGAGGCCGACGTCGCGTCCAAGTACCTCTGGCAGTTCACCGACGCCGATGACGCCGACCTCGGGCTCACGCTCGGCAAGCCCGTCGTGACGCGCATGAACAGCGGCAAGTGGGCCGTGATCACCGGCAACGGCTACAACAACACCGCGCCGGACGGCACGGTGAGCGCCACCGGCAACGCGGTGCTGTACGTGCTCGACGCGAGCAACGGCAGCGTGCTGAAGAAGATCGACACCGGCGTCGGCACCGCGCAGGACCCGACCGGCACCGGCCGCCCCAACGGGCTGGGCCCGGTCGCCGTGGTCGACCTCGACCGCGACTCGACCGCCGACGTGGCCTACGCCGGCGACCTGTTCGGCAACCTCTGGAAGTTCGACCTGCGCGGCAACGCCGCGGCCAACTGGAAGGTGGCCTACACGGTGAGCGCCAAGCCCGCGCCGCTGTTCACGGCGAAGGACGGCTCGGGCAACGCCCAGCCGATCACGACCCGGCCGCAGGTCAGCCGCGCGGCCGGCGGCGCGGAGCTGCTGGTGCACTTCGGCACGGGCAAGTTCATGGAGTCGGCCGACCGCGTGCTGTCGAACCTCAAGACCCAGACGTTCTACGGCTTCACCGACAAGAACGCCTGGCTCGCGACGGACATCATCGGCTCGCGCACCGACCTCGCGCAGCAGACCATCGAGAAGGAAACGAGCATGACGGTCGACGGCGTCACGGCCGGCGTCCGCGTCACATCGGCCAACTCGCTGGGCGGCAAGCGGGGCTGGTACATGGACATGATCTCGCCGGGGAACGTGTTCAGGGGCGAAATGATCATCACCGACCCCGTGCTGCGCGGTGACCGGCTGATGTTCGCGACGATGGTGCCGAACCCGGACCCCTGCGCCTACGGTGGCGACAGCTACGTGATGATGCTCAGCGCTGCGACGGGCGCGCGGCTGGCGCACTCGTTTGATGTCAACGGTGACGGCAAGTTCAACGCCGACGACCGCTACGACGACGGCGGCACCGTCACCACCGCGAGCGCGGTGAAGTTCACGGACGGCATCGCCAGCAAGCCCGCCGTGCTGACCAACGGCGAGTGGGACCTGCTGCTGATGATGGGCTCGGGCAGCAGCAGCGACGAGCCAGGCCTCGGCAGCTGCACGCCGGGCCAGCCCTGCGGCCAGCGCGTGTACGCGACGCCCGGCTACTACGGCAGGCAGTCGTGGCGGCAGCTGCAATGACGCGCCGGGGCACCCACGCGCGCCAGCGCCGGCCGCGCCGCCAGCGCGGCGTGACGCTGATCGAGCTGATGATCACGCTGACGGTGCTGGCGATCGTGGTGTCGGTGGCCGTGCCCGGCTACCGGCAGCAGGTGATCCGCACCCACCGGGCCGAGGCCAAGCAGCTGCTGCTGACGGAGGCCACGGCGCTGGAACGCTGCTTCATCAACCTGAACGCCTACAACGCCAGCGGCTGCCCCACGGCGGGAACGTATCCGCGGCTGATGGCCGAGGGGCGCTACCGCCTCACGGCCACGATCACCGCCGGCACCTTCACCATCCGCGCGGTACCGCAGGGCGAACAGGCCAAGGACACGCAGTGCAAGACGCTGACCCTGACCCACCGGATGGTGAAGGGCGTAGCCGGCGGTGCAACGCAGACCGCCGACTACTGCTGGCGGACCTGAGCCGCGGGCTCAGAAATCCGAGAGCAGCCGCCCGAAGCCGTGGATCTTGTCGGTGATGCCGTTGGCGCGCAGCGCGTGCCAGTAGGTTGCCGTGTTGATCGCGATGACGGGCTTGTTGAGCCACTTCTCGGCCTCGGCGGCGAGGCGGACCATCGACAGGTTGGTGCCGACCTGGATGATCGCGTCGACGTCCGGGCCGTCGAGTTCGCGCAGCACCTCGCGGCAGCGTGACTCGGGCACCTGGGCGATCGCCGTCCAGGACGGGCAGCGCAGCGGCACGTCGCGCACAGTCTCGTAGCCCATGTCGGCGAAGTAGCCGCGAACCTGGGCATTGGCCACCGGATAGTACGGTGACAGGAAGGCGATGCGCTTGATGCCGCCGTAGGCCTTCAGCGCAGCGGTGCAGCTGTGCGAGCCGCAGGAGATGCCGACGCCGGATTCCTTCTCGATCTGGCGCTGGAACTCGTCGGCGCCCTTGGCACCGCCGTAGAAGGTGACCGCCGACATGCCCATGACGAGGTAGTCCGGCTCGCAGGTCATGACGCTGCGCACCGCGTCGATGACGTTGCTGGCGATGACCTGGGTGGCGGCGTAGAAGGTCTCGTCGCTGATCGCCTTGGAGTTCGGGGTGTAGATGCGGCTGTAGTGGTTGGTGACACCATGGGGGCGCATGTCGTCGAAATCCGGCTGCACCGTGGTGTTGGTCGAAGGACCCAGCACGCCGAACAGCCTGCGGTAACCCAGTACGTCGAGACCCATCGCGCCCTCCCCTGATTGCAACAGCGCAGGGCGGGCAGACTAGCACGGCATCATTCGCGGGCGAATCGGCCGGTATTGCGGTTTGCACGGGCTTGACGGCCCGGCGATGATCCGCGGATGCCACGCTTCCGCATGCTCCCCCTGGCCGCCGCACTCCTCTGCACCGCGGGCTGCGACGCGCCCGCCAGCCAGCCCGGGCCACCGGCGCCGGGTGCCGCGGCCCCGCTGCGCATCGCGACCTGGAACCTCGAGTGGCTCATCGCCCCCGAGGACTTCCGCCGCCTCGCCTCGAACTGCGTCCCGGACGGCGCCTCTCCGGGCCCGCGACGGCGCTTCATTCCGTGCAACGTCGCCGGGCGCCTGGAACGCTCGACCGCCGACTTCGACGCCCTCGCCCGCTACGCGCGGGAACTTGGCGCCGACGTCGTCGCCGTGCAGGAAGTCGACGGTCCTGCGGCGGCTCGTCGCGTGTTCCCGGGCCACGACTTCTGTTTCACGCGGCGCGACGCCGTGCAGAACACCGGTTTCGCGATCCGCAAGGGCATCCCGCACCGCTGCGGGCCCGACTTCGTGGCGCTGTCGCTCGGTGACCGGCTGCGGCGCGGGGCCGAGCTGGTGCTGTATCCGGGCGAGCCGCGCGAGATCAGGCTGCTCTCGGTCCACCTGAAGTCGGGCTGTGCGCGCCGCCCGCTCGACTCGCCGCGCGACGCCTGCGGCACGCTGGCGCGGCAGATTCCCGAGCTCGAGCGCTGGATCGACGACAACGCCCGCGCCGGCCGCGCTTTCGCGGTGCTGGGCGACTTCAACCGCGACCTGCTGGCCGAGCGCGGCCCGGCCCGCAACGACGACGGCTCGACCCGCAGCCTGTGGGCCGAGATCGACGACGGCGACCCCGAGGAATCCGACCTCGTCAACGCCGCGGAGGGCGAGCGTTTCGTCAACTGCGCGCCAGGCCAGAACTATGGCGGCTACATCGACTACGTGATCCTGTCGAGGTCGCTGGCGGCGCGGCGGGTGCCGGGAGGGTTCGTGCGGCAGGTCTACGAACCGCGCGACGCGCTGCGCCACAGGCTGGCGGACCACTGCCCCGTGGGCGTGGATCTCGCTCCGCTCGTACCGTGATCCATTAAGTTCAGTCGCAATGTGCGCCCGCCGATCGTCGCGGCATACTCCGCGCTCAGGGTTGGGGAAGGCATGAAGAAACAGACGCCGGACGACGACGGGCTGCACATCGAGCGCCGCCTGCACACGCGCCATCGCGCGCGCACGACCGTCTACATCACCGTTCCGGGCGGCCGCAAGAAGCTCTGCCGCGCCGTGAACCTCAGCGCCACGGGCGTGTTCATCCACACGTCCAACCTGGGGCTGCGCAAGGGCCAGCAGGTCGAGTTGTCGTTCGCGATCAACCTTGGCGCGGTGACGAAGATCCACCGGCGCACGGCCGTGGTGGCGCACGTGTCGCGCGGCGGCACGGGCCTGATGATGGACGCCTACACCGCCCGCTGAACGCCCGGCGGGCTCAGCGGGCCCGCAGTGACGCCAGGGCCGACTCGCAGAGCCGCAGGTGTTCCGCGCTGAGCGGCTGGTCGCGGGCCGCGTCGATCACGCTCTCGAGCACCAGCGCCGCCACGTCCGCCCGGCTGCGGGCCTCCTGCAGCCCGCGCCGCAGGTGCGCCACGAGCTTGTCCTTGGCGTCGAGTTCACGAATCAGCGGATCCCAGTGCGGCGCGCGGAAGTGATCCATTATCCGCTCGACCGCTGCTTCGTTGCGCGCCAGTTCGTCGAAATTGAAATTGGCGGCACCGAACCCCCGCAGGCCCTCGACGGCCTCGAGGGCGCGGTCGCTCACCTGCTCGAAGCCCATGCTCCAGTCGCTGTACTGCCGCTCCGGCACCACCCGGCGGCTGAGGATCTGCACGTCGGCGTGGCGGGAGTCGCGGCCGAGCCGCTCGACGAGCCCCTCGATGATCGCGTCGTCGCCCTCGATCACCTGCAGGAAGGTGCCGTTCCCGTAGAGCAGCATCCCTGTGATGCCGCTCGCCTGGTTCTTCTCCCGGGCGTGCATCAGCAGGGACAGGAGGTCAGTGGCCGACATGTCGCGGGTGGCACGACTGAGGTAGGAAACCTGGATCATCGTCGCTCCCGTTGAGGCAAGTGCTGTGGTCCGAAGAGTGGTGCCGGGTGAGGGATTTGAACCCCCGACCAACAGTTTACAAAACTGCTGCACTACCGCTGTGCTAACCCGGCGCCGCTAGGGTTGCATCTTATCCCGGCGGCGCCGGCTCCGCCCGCGGCTCGCAGGCACCAAACCGCCAGGTGCCAGGGTCGCCCATGGCGGAATGCTCGGCCGTGGTCATGTCCGAGTGCTCCCAGAACAGCGCCCGGGGCGTCTGGCCGGGCGCAAGGGGCGTCTCGACACGAATCTCGATCCAGTACTCGGGGCCGGGCCGCACGCGAGGCGCATGGCCGTGACGCTCCAGATACTCCAGGGCCGCGCTGACGGCCGCGGCGTCACCGAACGGGCCGACCGCCACGCATTGCGGCACCGCGCCTGCGGAGCCCGCCCGGACCGGATCCTCCATGACCGACTCCCCGACCAGCTGGATCCGCCCTGCCCCAACGGGCGCGGCGCGCGAGGGCGCCGCCGCCAGGCCCGCGGCGCCGGCCGGTGCCAGCCACTGTGCCCAGGCGAACCAGCCCAGGTTGGCGAGCAGCAGTGCCAGGAAGACCCTCTTCATGTCGGGATTCTATGCAACCGCGGCCAGTCCGCGCAGCACCAGATCGGGCACGACCCGATGAGCAACGCCCAGCAGGCGGCCGACCCCCGGGGCGGCACCGCCCGTCAGCAATACCTCGGGAGCCTGCCGCCGTCCGGCGCTGCCCAACCGGGCGACCGCCTGGGCAGCGGCACGCTCGACCACCGCCGCCACCGCGTGCCGCGCACCCGCGTCGAGCGCCGCGGCGGTTGCCGTGGCGAACAGGTCGCGGGGGAGGCGGCGGCGCGACGGCGGTGCCCCGCCTGGCTCCTGCGCGCGCCGCCGGATGCCGCCGGTCGAGGCGAGCAGGCTGGCGACCATGAGCTCCGGGCCCGGTACGATCGCGCCGCCGAGATGGTGACCCTTGCCGTCGAGCAGGTCGATCGTCACCGCGGTCCCGACGTCGACGACACAGGCCGCCTTCCCGTCGCCACACAGGGCGCGCGCGCCGAGCAGCGCGACCCAGCGGTCGGCGCCCAGGCGCCACGCCTCGCGGTAACCATTGCGCACGCCCGCCGCCGCCTCGCTGCTGCGCACCCATTCCGGCGGCGCGAGCCGCAGCTCGCGAAGCGAGAGCTCGAACGCGCGCAGCACGCGCGGCGCCGCCACGCCGACCGCCACGACGCGCACATCGGGCGGCATGCCCGCCAGCACGACCTCGCGGAATTGCCGCGCGCTCCAGCCCGCATGGGGCGCGGCGCGCATGCGCCCGGGTTCGCCGGCCCGGCCGAGGCGCGCCCACTTCACGCGCGTGTTGCCGATGTCGACCAGCAGCACGCTCACGGTGCCGCCCTCCGGCGCACGGACACCTCGCCTGAAGACACGGCGCGGATGCCACCCGCGGGCGTCTCGACCTGCAGCACACCCTGCGCATCGATGCCCCGCGCAACGCCCTCGAAGGCCTCGACACCCCCGAGCACCCGGACAGGCTGGTCGCGCAACGCGTCAGCCTGCCGCCATTCGTCGACGAACGGCGCAAAGCCCTCGGCCGCGAAGCACAGCAACCCCTCGACGCACTGGTGCACGACCGCCGCCGCGATGGCGTTGCGCCGATGCACGTCGACGCCGAGCCCGCCCAGGTCCGCCGCCAGCGTGCCCTCGGCCGCCACGTCGGCGCGCCCCTGATCCCCGAGCCGCAGGTTGAGGCCGATGCCCACGACCACATGACCCGCCCCGCCCGCCTCCGCGCGCAGCTCGACGAGGATGCCGCCGAGCTTGGCATCGTGGGTGACGAGGTCGTTGGGCCATTTCAGGCCGATGCCGGCGCCCGCGGCCGGGACCATCGGCCGCAGTGCCCGCAGCACGCAGACCCCGATCGCGAGCGTGAGCGCCGGCAGGTCGCGGGGCAAAGGATCCAGCGACGTGCCGATCGACAGGCACAGGGAACCGCCTGCCGGAGCGAGCCAGCGGCGTCCGCGGCGGCCGCGGCCCTGGAACTGGTGCTCCGCCAGCAGCACGTCGACCGCGCCCACTGGCGGCGGCGACACCACGATCAGCGCCGCGTTGGTCGACGGGATGGACCACGCGACCTCCAGCGTGCGCAACCGTGCGAGCACCCGGGGCGGGAGCGCCGCGGAGATGGCGCGCGGATCGAGGGCCTCGCCCGGCTCCTTGAGCCGGTAGCCGCGATGCGTGACCGCATCGATGGGCAGCCCGAGCTCGCGCAGGGTGCCGATGGCCTTCCAGACCGCGCTGCGCGTGACACCGGCCGCGGCGGCCAGCGACTCGCCCGAGTGGAACTCGCGGTCCGACAACGCCGCGAACACACGCTGCGCGAGACTCGCCTCCGCGCCGGGCGCGCTCATGCTCCGCGGAGCCGGCCGAGCAGCCACAACCGCCGCGCGCGAGGCTCGGTGCCGGCCCGCATCCGCGCGATGTTGGCGCGATGCGTCCAGGCGACGAGGCCGGCGCACGCGAGGCCGAAGACCAGGCTCGGCACCTGCGGCTGCACGCCCAGCACCCCGATCAGTATCGGCAAGGCGCAGGCGGCGACGATCGAGCCCAGCCCGACGAATCCGAAGAGCACCATCATGAGGAACCAGGTCGCCAGCACGCCACCCAGCGCCAGCGGCGCCAGTGCCGCGACAGCCCCGAGCAGGGTCGCCACACCCTTGCCGCCGCGGAACCCATGCAACACCGGCCAGACGTGCCCGAGGATCGCCGCGAACCCACAGGCGGGCGCCGCCCAGGCCATCGCCGATGCGTCGGCGGACAACGGCCCGGCAGCCGGGATAAGGCCCGGGAGCCAGCCCGCCGCGAGCCAGCCCTTGAGCACGTCGATGAACACGACGCCGAGCGCGAACAGCGGCCCCTGCGTGCGCAGCGCGTTGGTGCCGCCGGCATTCCCGCTGCCGGCCTCGCGGATGTCGACGCCCTTGAAGCGTCCGATCAGCAGCGCCCCGTTGACCGAGCCGAGCAGGTAGGCGGCGAGGACGCTGAGCATCAGACCCATGGCGGCGGCAAGCTTACCGGCTCGGGCGACGCGCCGCGAACTCCTCGCGGCCTCCGGGAGGTTCGGTGCACAATGCCGGCCATGCCCGAGTCGGTCCCTACCCTCAGCCTGCGCGACGTCGACACGCCGGCCTTCGCCCGCGACATCGGCGAGGCCTACGCCCGCTACGGCTTCGTGGTCATCGCCGACCATGGCATGCCGCAGTCGCTGATCGACCGCTTCCTCGCGCTCTACCGGCAGTTCTTCGCGCTGCCGGAGGCTGCGAAGCAGCGCTACCACGTGCGCGGCGGCGGCGGTGCCCGCGGCTACACCCCGTTCGGCATCGAGACCGCCAAGGGCTCCGCGTGGCGCGACCTCAAGGAGTTCTGGCACGTGGGGCGCGAGCTGCCCCCGGGGCATCCGCTGCGCCGCTACATGGCCGACAACATCTGGGTCGACGAGCTGCCGGGATTCCGCGAGACCAGCCTCGAGATGTTCGAGGCCTTCGACACCACGGGCCGGCACCTTCTTCGCGCCATCGCGCGCTCTCTGGAGCTGCCCGAGGCGTTCTTCGAAGACAAGGTCCAGCTCGGCAACAGCGTGCTGCGCGTGATCCACTACCCGCCCATGCCGCCGGCACCCGGCGGCAGCATCCGCTCGGGCGCCCACGAGGACATCAACGTCATCACGCTGCTGCTCGGCGCTGATGAGCCCGGGCTGCAGGTGCTCACGAAGCAGGGCGAGTGGCTGTCGGTCAATCCGCGCCCGGGCGAGATGGTCGTCAACGTGGGCGACATGCTGCAGCGCCTGACCAATGGCGTGCTGCGCTCCACCACGCACCGGGTGGTCAACCCTTCGGGGGAGCGTGCGGCGCACGCGCGCTTCTCGATGCCTTTCTTCCTGCACTTCAACCCGGACCACGTGATCCGGGCGTTGCCGTCCTGCGTCGGACCGGACCGGCCGGAGCAGTGGCCACCGATCATGGCCGAGGACTACCTCCACGAGCGGCTGAGGGAGATCAAGCTGAAGTGAACGTCACGCTCTACCTGCAGGCTGTGCTCGGCATCGCGGTGTTCATCGCGCTGGCGCTGCCGCTGTCCACCAACTGGCGGCGCGTGCGATGGAAGCTCGTGGCGGTGTCCGTGGCGCTGCAGTTCGCGGTCTGCGCGCTGCTGCTCAAGGCGCCAGTTGTCAACGACGGGCTGGTGTACCTGAACCGCGCCGTGGGCGCGCTCAGCGAGGCGACCACGAAAGGCACCTCGTTCGTCTACGGCTACCTCGGCGGCGGCGCCACGCCCTTCACCGTGACGAATCCTGGCGCGGTCACCACGTTCGCCTTCCAGGTGCTGCCGCTGGTGATCGTGATGTCGGCGCTGTCGGCGCTGCTCTGGTACTGGCGCATCCTGCCCATGGTGATCCGCGGGATCTCCTGGGTCTTCGAGCGTACGCTCGGCACGCGCGGCCCGTCGGGCCTGGTGGCCACCGCGAACATCTTCCTCGGCCAGACCGAGGCGCCGCTGCTCGTCAAGCCCTACCTGGAGCGGATGTCCCGCTACGAACTGCTGCTGGTCATGACCGCCGGCATGGCGACCATCGCCGGCTCCGTCATGGTCATCTACGCCGCCATGCTCGGCGAGCTCTACGAGGGCGTGCTCGGCCACCTGATCACCAAGTCGATCATGTCGGTGCCGGCCTCGATCCTGTTCGCCCACCTGCTGATCCCGGACGAGTCGGACGCAGGCCAGGACCTGCAGCCGCCGCCGCGCTTCTACCAGGGCGCGATGGACGCGATCACCCGCGGCACCTCCGACGGCCTGCAGATCTACCTCAACATCCTCGCCATCCTGATCGTGCTGACGGCCTTCGTGGCGCTGGCCAACGGCGCCGTCGGGCTCCTTCCGGAAGTGGCGGGCGCCCCGGTCACCCTCGAGCGCGTGGCGGGCTGGGTGTTCGCCCCGGTCGCCTGGCTGATGGGCATTCCCTGGGCGGAGGCGCCGCTCGCGGGATCGCTGCTCGGCATCAAGAGCGTGCTGAACGAGTTCATCGCGTTCATCCAGCTGTCGGCGATGCCGCCCGAGGCGATCAGCGAGCGCACCCGGCTGATCCTGGTCTACGGACTCTGCGGGTTCGCGAACCTCGCGAGCATCGGCATCCAGATCAGCGGCATCGGCGCGATGGCACCTTCGCGCCGCGGCGACCTCGTCGACCTCGCCTGGCCGGCGTTCGTCGCCGCCACGCTGGCCACCTGCATGTGCGGTTGCGTCGTCGGGATCGTCGCCGGCTGAGCGCACCGTGGCCAAGCTGTATTTCTATTACTCGACCATGAATGCGGGCAAGTCGACCGCGCTGCTGCAGGCCGCCCACAACTACGGCGAGCGCGGCATGCGCACGCTGGTCTACACCGCGCAGCTCGACGACCGCGCCGGCGGCCGCGTGCACTCGCGCATCGGGATCAGCGCCGAGGCCAGGCGGTTCGCGCCAGGTGACGACCTGCACGCACAGGTCGCGGCAGAACAGGCTCGCGAACCGCTCGCGTGCGTGCTGGTCGACGAGGCCCAGTTCCTCACCGCGGCGCACGTGCGCCAGCTTGCGCGGGTCGTCGACGAACTCGATGTGCCGGTGCTCTGCTACGGACTGCGAACTGACTTCCTCGGCCGGCTGTTCGAGGGCAGCGCGCAGCTGCTGGCCTGGGCCGACAACCTGATCGAGCTGAAGACGGTCTGCCACTGCGGCGCCAAGGCCACTATGGTCGTCCGCGTACGCGAGGACGGCCAGGTCGAGCGCCAGGGCGCCCAGGTCGAGATCGGCGGCAACGACCGCTACGTCTCGCTTTGTCGCCGCCATTTCACCGTGGCGCTGGAGTCCGGGCGGGCCTGAGGCTCGGCGCCGCCAGGTGTTGCAAAAAAGCGACGACGCTCCAGGCGTGGCCAGGGCAGCATTGTCATGCGCCCGTAATGGCTATAACGTGTAATAAAATCGAATAAGCGCCGAGCATTCCGGCGCCCAACGAATTCCAGTCCACCCCCCGGAGACCCCACCGATGTCCACCCATAACCCGGGCACCCCCCGGCTCGTGTCTGTTTCGCAACGCTCACGCGTCGCGCTGGCCGTCCGGCTCGCGTGCCCGCTCGCGCTGATCGCAGTCGCGCCGCACGCGTACGCGCAGTCCACCGGCACCACGGCCGCCGAGGACACCCTCGAGGAAGTGCTGGTCACCAGCCGCCGAACGAGCTCGCTGGCCGGCGTCACCGAGCAGACCGCCGCCAAGTCGCGAATCACCGTGACCGGCGAGACGATCCTCAACGCCAGCGCGGGCCAGACCTTCCTCGAGGCGCTGAACCAGGTGCCGGGCCTGAACTTCACGAACACCGACCCCTACGGCTCCTCGGGCGGCAACCTGCGCCTGCGCGGCTTCGACGGCTCGCGCATCTCGCTGAGCTTCGACGGCATCCCGCTGAACGACACGGGCAACTACGCGATCTACACCAACCAGCAGATCGACGGCGAGCTGCTCGAGACGGTGGACGTCAACCTCGGCACGACCGACGTCGACAGCCCGACGGCCTCGGCCACGGGTGGCACGATCAACACGCGCACCCGCCGCCCGACCAAGGAGATGGGCGGGCTGCTGTCGCTGAGCCTCGGCGAGGATTCGTTCCGCCGCGTCTTCGGCATGTTCAACACAGGCGAGTTCGGCCCCTGGGGAACGCGCGCCTACCTGGCCGGCTCCTACGCGCGCAACGACAAGTACAAGGGCCCGGGCGAGATCTTCAAGCGCCAGTTCAACGGCCGCATCCACCAGGACCTCGGCAACGGCAACTTCGTGTCGGTCGCGGCACACTTCAACCGCAACCGCAACAACTTCTACCGCAATGCGACGGAAGCGCAGTGGCTGCAGTTCGGTCGCGAGTACGACAACCTCGACACCTGCACCCGGGATCTCCCGACCGCCGGCGTCAGGGACAACGAGAACGCGGTGCTGGTACCGGGCACCACGGCCCTGCCGGCCAACGACAACCCGGCCAACCCCTCGGCCTGCACGAACTACTACGGGCTGCGCGTGAACCCCTCGGACACGGGCAACATCCGCATCAACTCGCTCTGGCACCTGGCCGACAACCTGCGGCTGTCGGTCGACCCGTCGTTCCAGTACGTCCTGGCCAACGGTGGCGGCACGCAGTTCATCAACGAAGCCGTCACCGCCACCGCCGACGACCGTCGCGTCGTCGGCAGCGCCAGCCTCCCGGGCTTCGACCTCAACGGCGACGGCGACATCCTCGACACGGTGCGCTTCTACACGCCCAGCAACACCAACACGAAGCGCTACGGCGTCAACGCCTCGCTGATCTGGGACTTCGCCGAGAACCATCGCGCGCGGGTCGCCTATGCACTCGACTACGGCAAGCACCGCCAGACCGGCGCCTTCGGCTACCTCGACGCCGCCGGCAACCCGGAGAACTACTTCGGCGGACGCCAGGGCCGCAAGGTACCCACCGCGGACGGCAGCTACCTGCGCACCCGCGACCGCTACTCCATCGCCGAGCTCAACCAGTTCTCGGTCGAGTACCGCGGCAAGTTCCTCGACCAGAAGCTGACGGCCACGGTGGGCGTGCGCGCGCCCTACTTCACTCGCGAGCTGAACCAGTACTGCTACACGCGGAACGCGTCGGGCACCGTGCTCTGCACCACGCAGGCCCCGGTCGCCACCCGCCCGAACGGCAACGTGGTGTTCGTCAACTCGCCGACCGCCGTCGAGTACATCGCCCCGTTCGCGGCCACCGCCAAGTTCGACGAGATCCTGCCGAACATCGGCCTGAACTGGGCGATCACCGACACGCAGACGGTGTACGCCTCTTACGCTGGCGGCCTGTCGGCGCCCCGCACCGACAACCTGTACTCGGTGCGCAGGCTCACCGACGGCTCGATCGCGCGCGCGAACCCGGACCCGGAGCAGACGGACTCGTTCGACCTAGGCTGGCGCTACAACTCGGGCAACGTGCTCGCGTCGGTGGCGCTGTGGAAGTCGAACTACAAGAACCGCATCGTCTCGTCGTTCGACCCTGACCTCGGCTTCTCGGTCGACCGCAACGTCGGCGACGTGGACCTGCAGGGCGTCGACATGCAGGTGGGCTGGAGCGTAAACGACAAGCTGATCGTCAGCGCCAACGCCGCGTTCAACGACAGCGAGCTCCAGGACGACCTGCGGATCAGCTCCAGCACGGTGGTGCCGACCGCCGGCAAGACGCTGGTCGAGACCCCGGAGTGGACCTACGGCGCCCGCCTCGAGTTCCGGCCGCTCGCCAACCTGCTGTTCGGGGTCGAGGGGAAGTACGTCAGCGAGCGCTTCACCACCGACCTGAACGACGCCAAGGTCGATGCCTACACCACCGTCAACCTCAACGCGAAGTACGACTTCGAGGTCGGCGGCACCAAGGGCATGAGCATACGGCTGAACGTGTTCAACCTGCTCGACGAGGAGTTCTTCGGCTCGATCTCCTCGACCACGGGCGCGGTCGCGCTGCCGGGCTTCTCGCCCTCGCAGCCGTTCCTCACGCTGGGCGCGCCGCGCACGGTCAGCGCCACCTTCCAGGTGGAGTTCTGACCGGGCACGCGCCGTCATGCGCGGTCCTTCGCGAAGGACACGGAGGGGCGGCTTCGGCCGCCCCTCTGCTTTGGCGGTCGTGGCGGGAGCAGCGCAGGCGGGAGCGGCCATCGTGGCCGCCATGCTGCTGACCGCGGCCACTGCGGGCATCGCCGCATCCATGACCCTCCGCATCGCCACGTTCAACACGAGCCTGAACCGCGCGGCCGCAGGCCAGCTGCTTCGGGACCTCGAGTCGGGCGAAGACGCGCAGGCGCGGGCCGTGGCAGGGATCATCCAGCGCGTGCGTCCCGACGTGCTGCTGCTGAACGAATTCGACTACGACGAAGGGGGAGAAGCGCTGCAGGCCTTCGAGCAGCGCTACCTCGGCGTGGCACAGGTCGCCCCCGACGCGCGCTCCACATCCGAGGCGCCGGCCACGCAACCGCTCCACTACGACTTCCGCTTCTCGGCCCCGGTGAACACGGGCGTACCGAGTGGCCTCGACCTCGACCACGACGGCCGCACCGACGGGCCCGGAGACGCCTGGGGATTCGGCGCGTTCCCCGGCCAGTACGGCATGGCCGTGCTGTCGCGGTTCCCGCTGGACGCGTCCGCGCTGCGCAGTTTCCGCGAACTGCGCTGGGCCACGATGCCCGGTGCGCTCATTCCTCCCGGCTGGTATCCCCGCGATGCAGAGCCACAGCTGCGGCTCTCGTCCAAGAGCCATTGGGACCTGCCGGTGCGCATCGGCGAACGCCGGATCCACCTGCTGGCGAGCCACCCGACACCGCCGGCCTTCGACGGCCCCGAGGACCGCAACGGCCGGCGCAATCACGACGAGATCCGTCTCTGGGCGGACTACCTCAGCGCCGAGCGTTCAGGCTGGATCGTCGACGACGCCGGTCGGCGCGGCGGCCTCGATCCCTCGGCCGCCTTCGTCATCGCGGGCGACCTGAATGCGGATCCGTTCGACGGCGGCAGCCACCCCA
This sequence comes from uncultured Acidibacter sp., assembly GCA_964584625.1. Classification (GTDB taxonomy): domain Bacteria; phylum Pseudomonadota; class Gammaproteobacteria; order Steroidobacterales; family Steroidobacteraceae; genus UBA964. The sequence continues at coordinate 13,508 of CAZPAJ010000030.1, read as the reverse complement.
ACGCGGTCCGGCAACTGCTGGAGCACCCGCGCGTGCACCGCGAGGCGGCACTCGGGCGCTGGGTACCCGCCAGTCCGGGAGCCGCCGCGGCGGCGGCGCGCGATGGCGCGGCGAACTCGACTCACCGGGGTCACGCGCGGCACGACACCGCCGACTTCGGTGATCGCGGACAATCACCCGGCAACCTGCGCGTGGACTATGTGCTGCCTTCGGCGGACCTCGTCGTCTGCGGCTCAGGCGTCTACTGGCCCGTCGATGAACCTTCGGTATCGGCCAGCGATCATCGCCTCGTGTGGATCGACATCGCGCTGGACGGCCGCTGCGAGGACTCCGCGGATCAGTGACCGGGTGCGGGATCGGCGTCCAGCCGCCGGTATTTCTGCTCGATCGACAATCCGCGATCCCAGGACCCGTACATCGCATTGGGGAGCAGGAACCAGCGCGTGCCGAACAGCGGCGAGAGCTCCTCCCGCCTCGCCTCGAACACCCCGCGGTCTACGAAATCGCGCAAGTCATCGCCGACCATCAGCACGATGCGGTAGCGCTCGGCGATCCAGGCGCGGCGGGGCGACTTGTCCGAGCTGCGCCACTCCGGGCGCTCGGATCGCACCAGCAGGCGCGACTCGTCGTCGGCGCCGGGCAGGCCGAGGGTTCGCAGGTTGCGCTGCGTCGCCGTCTGCGCGGGGCAGGGATCGGCCGCGCCCGGCGCCGCCTCGAGGCAGTCGCGATTGGTCACGTAGAACACCGCGTGCCCCGCTGCCGATGCCTGTCGCAGGAAATCCACCGCACCGGGCAACGCGGGCGCAGAGGCTTCCTGCATCCACGCCTGCCAGCTCGGCTCGTCGTAGCCCATCCCCGCCAGCGCGCGGCGTGCCTGGTAGAAAGAGTTGTCGAGGATGGTCTCATCGAGATCGACCACGATGGCCGTGGGCAGTGCGCTCATCGCCGCCGCGGGCATCGCGGCCTGCTCGAGCGCCGCCGTGCCCGGGTCCAGCGCGGGGCCATTGAGGCGCTCGGTGGCGATGCGGAACGTCTGTCCGGTGATCGCCGAATATTCCGCGGAGGACTGCATCCACAGCACGGCATTGAGCTGCTCGCGCCCGGCCACGGGCAACGGCGGCGACGGGGCTGGCGACGGCGGACGCGCGACCCGTGAGGGCGCCGGGGGAACGGCGGCACACCCGACCAGCAGAAGCGAAATCGCGGCAAGGACAAGCAACGAACGGCGAGGCGACATCGGCATCCCCGGGAAGACAGCAGGCCCGCGCATGCTATCGTTCGCCGATGCTCCGCGACAGCATCCGCACGATCGCCGATTACCCCAAGCCCGGCATCCAGTTCCGCGACATCACCACACTGCTCGGCGACGCGAGGGCGTTCCGCCGCGCCGTCGACGACCTGGTCGAGCCCTGGACCGGCAGCCGCATCGACAAGGTCGCCGGCATCGAGGCGCGCGGGTTCATCCTCGGCGGCGCGGTGGCGCATCAGCTCTCGGCCGGGTTCGTCCCGGTGCGCAAGCGCGGCAAGCTGCCGCACGAGACAGTGCGGATCGCCTACTCGCTCGAATACGGCGTCGACGAGATGGAAGTCCATCGCGACGCGGTGTCGCCGGGCGAGCGCGTGATCCTGGTCGACGATCTCATCGCCACGGGCGGCACCGCCACGGCCGCCATCAGCCTGCTGCGGATGATCGGCGCCGAGGTCGTCGCCGCCTGCTTCGTGATCAACCTGCCGGACCTCGGCGGTGCGGCGAAGATCGAGGCCATGGGGGTGCCCGTGCGAACGCTCGTGTCGTTCGAGGGGCACTGACCCGGAGGCCGCCGGCGACTCAGCGCGTGACGATCACGCTGCCGGTCTGCAGCCGCTGCTCGCCGGAAACTTCCTGCGGCGGCACGTTCATGCCGCGCTGCACCCCCGGCCTCGCCGACAGCCGTTCGAACCAGCGCTGCAGGTTCGCGAACGGCGCAAGCTCGACACCCGACCAGTCGTGCTGGGCCACCCAGGGGTACACCGCGATGTCTGCGATCGAGTAGTCCCCCGCGAGGTAGTCGCGCTGCGCAAGCGCCGCGTCCATGACGCCGTAGAGCCGGCGAGTCTCGTTCTGGTAGCGATCGATCACGGCCGGGATCTTCTCGGGGAAATACCGGAAGAACACATTGGCCTGCCCCTGCATCGGGCCGACGCCGGACATCTGGAACATCAGCCACTGCAGCACGCGGGAGCGGCCGCGCGGATCGGCGGGCATCAGCCGACCGGTCTTCTCCGCGAGGTAGACCAGGATGGCCCCGGATTCGAACACGGCAAAGCCGCCCTCGCCGTGGTCGACGAGGGCGGGGATTCGGCCGTTAGGGTTGATCGCGAGGAACCCGGGCGCCTTCTGCTCGAGCTTTCGCAGCCTGATGAGCCGGACCTCGTAGGGAAGCCCGAGCTCCTCGAGGGCGATCGAGACCTTGCGGCCGTTCGGCGTGGGCGCCGTGAACAGCTCGAGGCCTGCCACACTCACTGGATCTGCTGCTCGTCCCGCAGGCTCTGGATCATCGAGGTCTTCAGCAGGAACTGCCGCGCGAGCACGGGATCCGCCGCCTGGCGCATGAAGTCGGCCTGGCGCTTCTGCTGGAGCTGCGGGTCCTTCGCCTCCATCAGCTTCTTGTTGTTGATGGTGTGCTCCTGCACGAAGCGCATGCAGATCAGCCGGCGCTGCCGGTCGTAGCGGTCGAGCAGCGCGTCAGGGTCGGCGCCCGCGTTGATCTCGATGAGCTTGCCGGCGGCGTTCCACGCGTCGTGGATGCCGCCGTTGGCGCCCATGCCGCCGAGCGGGTTGTTCAGGTGGGCCGAGTCACCTGCCAGCAGCACGCGGCCGCGACGGTACGTCTTCGCCACGCGCTGGTGCACGCGGTAGATCGTCCGGTGGATGATCTCGTAGTCCTGGTCATGCGGCGCCATGTGGTGCAGCCGGTCCTGGATCCACTTGTCCGACAGCCAGAGTGCGTCGTCCTCGATCTTCGGGTCGGTGGGGATCAGCACGCGCCAGAGCGAGGGCGTGCGCAGCAGCACCAGCCACTCCTCTGGATCGGAGATGTAGTTGACCTGGGCGAGGTTGTGGAACTTGGTCTCGAGCGGGAATGGCGTCGAGGCAACGAGGAACTTCTCCGGGTAGGTGAAGCCCTCGAAGGTGATCGCGACCGCCTTGCGCACCGCGCTGTCGGCACCGTCGCAGGCGATCAGGTAGGAGCCCTCGAGCAGCTTTTCCTGGCCCTTGTCCCAGACCAGCACCTCGACCCCGTCGGTGGTCTGGTGCACGCCCTTGACCATGTGGTCGTAGTGACACTCGGCGACGTGCGAGTAGTTCTTGCGCAGCTCGTCCCAGATGAGGCGCGTGTACTTGAACTGCTCGACCTGCAGCCGGTAGGGGTGCTTGGTGTCCTCCGCCAGCACGCCGAGGTCGAACTCGGCGATCTCGCCCGTGCGCCGGTCGCGGTACTGGTACTTCCGGCAGACGAGCCCCTGGGCCTTGAGCGGCTCCATCATGCCCATCTCGTCGATCATGTCGAGCGAGGAAGGATGAAAGGTCGACGCGCGCAGGGTCTCCGGCAGGTCCGGCAGGCCTTCGAGCAGTCGAACGGGAATGCCGGCCTGCGCGAGGCGCAGCGCCGCGGTGCAGCCCACCGGCCCGGCGCCGGCGATGATCACGGGCTTGGAAATCGTCACAGGGTCTCCTCCCTCGTCTCGTCTGGGTCAGTCGAACGCATTCTACCCGCCAGGTGTACGGACAGCCCGAGCAGACGGCGGTCGCGGGCCTCCAGGCGCGCCGTGCGCGCATCCTGCGGCCAGCGTGTACGCAGTTCCGCGTCGAGCCGGTCGACGACGGCGGGATCCAGCCTGAGCGGCTCGCCCTGGCGGGAGGCGTCGATCTGCTCGATGGTGTCGCCGAACCGGCGCAGGTAGTCGCCGATGCCGCCTGGCGCGTTGAGATCGCCGACCTCGAAGGGCCCCATGAACGCCCAGCGGCGCCCGAGCCCGTCGCGGACCGCGCGATCGATGTCCTCGGCCGTGGCCACGCCTGCCGCCACCATCCGGTAGGCCTCGCCCAGCAGCGACCACTGCAGCCGGTTCAGCACGAAGCCGTGGATCTCGCGGCGCACGTGGATCGGCGACTGGCCCACGGCATCCAGCAGGGCGAGCGTGCGATCGACGACCGCGGGATCGGTGAACGGCGCGGGGCAGACCTCGACGAAGGGAATCAGGTGGGGCGGATTGACCGGATGCGCCACCAGGCAGCGCGCACGGCCAGGCAGGCCGTCGGCGAAGCTGGACGTCGCGAACGCGGAGGTGGAACTGGCGAGGATGGCGTCCGGCGCGGCGACACGGTCGAGCTGAGCGAACAGCTCCCGCTTGACCGGCAGCGATTCGACGACCGACTCCTGCACGTAGCCGGCACCCGCGAGGGCAGCGTCGAGTTTGGGCTCGAACGCGACCCGCCCGAGCACCTCGCCCGCGGGCTCGCGCAGCAGCCCGGCAGCGGCCAGCGACGCGACGGCGCCGGCAACGGCCTCGCGACTGCGCTCGAGCTGCCCAGGCTGCAGGTCGTGGACCCGCACCCGGAGCCCCGCGCGCGCGAACACCACGGCCCAGCTGGAGCCCACGAGGCCGGCGCCGACCAGCGCCACCGGGCCGGTCAGAGGCGACGGATGCATGCCGGCATCGTACCAGCCGGAGCGCTATCCCCGCTTTCGCAGGCTGAGATATTCGCGCGTCTGTGCGGGGCTCATGACCCCCACGCCGATCGAGTCGAGGATCCGCAGCGCCCGCTCGACCAGCTGGCCGTTGCTGGCGAGCTGGCCGCGCCCCAGGTAGAGGTTGTCCTCGAGCCCGACGCGGCAGTTTCCCCCGAGCAGCGCCGCCTGGGCGACCATCGGGAACTCGTTGCGCGAGATCGCGAACGCGGCCCAGTCGGCATCGGGCGGCAGCGACGCCTTCATGGCCACCATGGCCTCGGTCGTGGCCGGGGCCCCCCAGGGGATGCCCAGGCACAGCTGGAACAGCGGCCGGCCGTCGACCAGGCCGGAGCCGATCAGGTGCTTCGCGATCTCGATCTGCCCAAGGTCGAAGACCTCGAGCTCGGGCTTGACGCCGAGCCGCTGCGCGATCGCCGCCATGCGCTCGAGGTCGCGCACCCGGTTGACCACCACGTCGTGACCAAAGTTCATGCTGCCGCAGTCGAGCGTGCAGATCTCCGGCATCAGCTCGACCACGTGCTGCATGCGCGCGTCGGGCGTCGCGAGATCGGTGCCCTCGACCATCACCGAGGGGTCGTCTGGGTGCAGGTTCAGCGCCCCGCCCATGCCGGCGGTCAGGTTCAGGACGATGTCCGTTCCCGACTCGCGCACGCGCGCCACCACCTCGCGGAACAGCGCCGGGTCGCGCGCACCCTTGCCGGTGGCCGGGTCGCGCACGTGCACGTGGACGATCGAGGCGCCGGCCTGCGCCGCCTCGACGCAGGCCGCTGCGATCTGGGCCGGGGTGACCGGCACGCCCGGGTGCTTCGACACCGTGTCGCCGGCACCGGTCACGGCGCAGGTCAGGACCACCCGCTCACGCATCGGCGCGGCCCGGAAGCGTCGACAGGTCGATCCGAAGCTGCCGCCCGAGGCGGTGCTGGAGGTTGCGCTTGGTCAGGTCGCCGCCGTCGGCCTCGAAGTTCACCTTGTCGTGCTCCTCCAGGTTGCGGTTGGTCTCATTGGTCACCACCGCGATGAAATGCGTGCTGTCCTGCAGCGGGAACGGCACCTCGTGCCAGGTGCCGACGTGCATGCAGACGCCGCAGCTGCCGTCGAAATGGAAGGCGCGCAGGTTCGAAAGATCCGGCAGGTCGGGCTGGCTGTCGTCCATCGAGCCGTCGGGCCGGCGCCGCGTCGGCTTGCCGAGCACCATCACGAAGGGCCGGCCCGAAAGCGGGATGAAGGTCTGCGTGTGCTTGGAGTGGTACTCCATCCAGCGCACGACCGGCTCGCGCCGGTTGAAGGTCACCAGGTTCAGCGTCATGTCGTCGTTCGACACGAACTGCACCGGCGTCCGCACCTGCGCCGCGTCGCCGTAGTAGTCGATGCGGCCCAACACCGCCGTGTCGGGCCGGCCGATCACGTAACCGTAGCCCTCGAGCGCCGCCGGCGTGGCGGGCTCGATGGGCAGCGTGAGGGTCTCGGCCGCGGCGCCGCCGCCTGCGCCAGCCGGCTCAGCGCGCATCGGGGCCAGCCACGAATGCGTCAATGAACTCGCCGGCCGCACGGGCCGTCGTCACCGGTTGCTCGCGATGCATCATGTGCCCTCCTCCGCTTCGCCGGCATGCCTGGCACCGGAATGTGCCACGCGCCGCCCGCGGCGCCCTGGCCAGCCCCTGGGCTGTCCGGATGGCGGGCAGCCACGGTCAGGCACCGCTTCCCCCTCGGGACACACTGGGGCGATACTGCCTGCCCCGACTCCAGGAGGGCAGTCGATGAAGACGAGCGCACCGGATCTGATCGCGCGGCACCGCGCGCGCGGCGCATGGACGGACCGCCGCATCCACGATCTTTTCGACGAGGCCGCGGCCGCCGTCCCAGGGCGCCTCGCGGTCGTCGATCCGCCGAACCGCGAGGCACTGACCGGCGACGCACCATTGCGGCTGACGTTCGCCGAGCTTGCCGCGCGCAGCGCCGGCTATGCACGCGCGCTGGCGGCGGCGGGACTGGGCCGCGACGACATGCTCATCACGCAGCTCCCGAACATCGTGGACTACGTGGCGATCTACCTGGCCGCGTTCCGGCTGGGCATCATCGTCAGCCCGGTTCCGATGCAGTTCCGCGCCTACGAACTCGGCGAGATCGCGCGGCTGACCCAGGCGCGTGCAGGTCTCACGGTGGCCCGCTTCAAGGGCGACCGCACCGCGCTGGCCGGTTTCATCGCCGCGGGCACGGCTCCCGGCCTGCGCGGACTGGCGCTGGGCGACCCGGCGGATATCCCCGAGGGCTGCGCCCCGTTCGCGGCGCTGGAGCCTGCGGCGGCCGGCATGCCCGCAACGGAACCCTCGCCCGCTGCCGGACCTGGCGCCGACGACGTCGCCACGATCTGCTGGACCTCGGGCACGGAAGGCTCGCCCAAGGGCGTGCCGCGCTCCCACAACCACTGGCTGGCGATCGCACCCGCGCATTACGACGGAGTCGGGCTGCGCGACGGCGACGTGATGCTGAACCCCTTCCCGCTGGTAAACATGGCCGCGATCGGCGGCTGTTTCCTCAGCTGGCTGCTGGCGCGCGGCACGCTGGTGCTGCACCACCCGCTCGATCTCGCCGTCTATCTCCGGCAGATCACCACCGAGCGCCCGCACTACGCGATCGCCCCGCCCGCCGTGCTCAACATGCTGCTCAAGGACGAGCGACTGCTCGCGTCGCTCGACCTGTCTTCGCTGCGCTGCATCGGCTCCGGGTCCGCGCCCCTCGATCCGGCAATGATCAGCGGCTACGCCGAGCGCTTCGGCATCGAGATCATCAACATCTTCGGCTCGAACGAGGGGATGTCGCTGTTCAGCGGCGCGAAGGAAGCGCCGGACCCCGAACGGCGCGCACGCCTGTTCCCCCGCTTCGGCCGCGCGGAGCTCGACTGGCCCCAGCGCAGTGCGTCGATGATCGAAACGCGGCTCGTCGACCCGGTCACGGGCGTGGAGACCGGCGACGTGGGCGTGCCGGGCGAGATGCAGATCCGCGGACCGACCGTCTTCGACGGCTACTTCGCCGCGCCCGAGCGCAGCCGCGAGGCATTCACGCCGGACGGCTGGTTCCGGACGGGGGACCTGTTCGAGATCGCCGCCGACGAGCGCGGCCCCCGCTACTACCGGTATGTCGGCCGGCTGAAGCAGCTGATCATCCGTGGCGGCGTGAAGATCTCGCCGGAGGAACTCGACGAGGTGCTGTCGCGGCATCCCGCCGTGCTCGAGGGCGCCGTGGCGCCATATCGCGACGAGATCATGGGCGAGCGCATCGCCGCCGTGGTGGTGCCGCGGCCCGGAGCGACGCCGACCCTGGAGTCCCTGCAGCAGCATTTCGAGGCGGCGGGGCTCGCGGTGTTCAAGTGGCCCGAACGACTGCACGTCGCGGCGCAGTTGCCGCGCAACCCGCTCGGCAAGCTGCTGCGCGCCGAGCTGTCACGCCTGGCCGAGGAGAACGCACCGTCATGATCCGTCGTGCCGCTCTGCTCGGGCTCGCGGTTGCGCTGACGCTGGCGTCGGGCTTCGCTGGCGCGCAGCGCGTGGTGACCCACAAGCCGCCGCTGCACGCCCGTCACTGGCTGGCGATCACCGGCAAGCCGCTGGCGGCCACCGCGGGCGCGCGCATCTTCGAGCGCGGCGGCAATGCGGTGGATGCCGCATGCGCCATGCTCGCAGCGACCTCGACGATGTGGGACACGCTCGGCTGGGGCGGCGAGACCCAGGCGCTGGTCTGGCACCCGGGGCTGCGCAAGGTCATCGCGATCAATGCGCTCGGCGTGGCGCCATCCGGCGCCACCGTCGAATTCTTCCGTGCGCGCGGCATGAACTACCCGCCCGAGTACGGGCCGCTGGCGGCGGTGACCCCGGGAACGCCGGGCGGGCTGCTCGTGATGCTGGCGGAGTACGGCCAGCTCCCGCTCGCCGAGGTGCTGGCGCCAGCGATCGAGCTCGCCGACGGCTACCCGATCGAAGCGGAACTCGCCAACCGCATCGAACGCGACAAGGCCAAGATCAAGGAATGGCCGGACAGCGCGCGCGTGATGCTGCCGCATGCCGGCAAGGAACGCGAGGCACCCGCGGCGGGCGAGATCTTTCGCCAGCCCGAGCTCGCGGCGACGCTGCGTCGACTCGTCGACGCGGAACGCCGGGCGCTCGCGCGCGGCCAGTCGCGACGCCAGGCGATCATGGCGGCCTACGAGCTCTTCTACCGTGGCCCGCTGGGCGCGGAATTCGCGGCGGCCGTGCAGGCACAGGGCGGCCTGATCACGCGCGAAGACCTCGCCAACTGGCGAGTGAAGATCGAGGAACCGCGCCGCACCACCTATCGCGGCGTCGAGGTCTACAAGCTCGACACCTGGGTGCAGGGCCCGGCCATGCTTCAGGCGCTGAACATCCTCGAGAACTTCGACCTGCGGGCGATGGGCTACAACTCGGCGCGCTACCTTCACACGCTCTACCAGGCGATGAACCTGTCCTTCGCGGATCGCGATTTCTACTACGGCGACCCGGCGTTTCCGCCGGCCGAACCGATCGCCGGACTGCTCTCGAAGGATTACGCGAAATCGCGCGCCGCACTGATCGGCGAGCGCAACGACCCGGCCGCGGGCCCGGGCGACCCCTACCCCTTCCAGGGCGAGGTGAATCCCTATTCGACGCTGCTGCGGGAGCGCAGCGCCGTGCCGGCGTCCCCCGCGGCGCCCGCGCGTGCGGGCGAGCGGCCGTTCACGCCAGGCGGAGTTGCGCCGACCACCCAGCAGCGGTCGTTGCCGGCCGAACCGGCGCCGATGCTGGCGGGCCCCACACCCTCAGACGAACTCGCCGACCGGCCGTTCTACCGTGGGACCACGACCATCGTCGCCGCCGACAAGGCGGGCTGGCTGGTGTCGATCACGCCCAGCGGCGGCTGGGTGCCGGCGGTGATCGCGGGCCGCACGGGGATCGGGCTTTCCCAGCGCATGCAGTCGTTCGTGCTCGATCCGCGCGAGAACCCCTTCAACGTGCTCGAACCCGGCAAGCGTCCGCGCGCCACGCTCACGCCCAGCCTGGCGCTGAAGGAAGGCAAGCCCTGGCTCGCCTTCGCGGTCCAGGGGGGCGACAGCCAGGACCAGAACCTGCTCCAGTTCCTGCTGAACGTCGTCGAGTTCGGAATGACCCCGCAGCAGGCCGCGGAAGCGCCGAACATGAACAGCTTCCAGCTGCGCGATTCCTTCGGCGAGCATGCTTTCCACCCAGGCCGCATGCTGCTCAACGACGCGATGCCGGACTGGGTCCGCCAGGACCTGCAAGCGCGCGGCTACAAGCTGGAATTCCACCCGCGCACCTCGGGCCCGATCAACGCGATCATGCTGGACGCGGCGCACGGCACGATGTGGGGCGCATCGAGCCACCACGGCGAGGATTACGGAATCGGCTGGTAGGCGCGCCAGCGGCGCCAGCGCGATTGGCGCTAGCGCGTTTCAGGAGGCAGCGGGTACTCGACCGACAGCGTCACGCTGCGCTGCTCGCCCGGCTTGATCGAGCCGACGTTGACGACCTCGCGTCCGATCACCTCGCCGGCGTCGTTGCGCACGGTGACCACGACCATGTACTCGCGCAGCGGAGCCGAACCGTCGTTGCGCACCGTCCCTTCGAGGTGGAACGCCGTGGCGGTCGGTGCGGACTTCGCGGCCCCGGCCGCGCTGGGCTCGAACCGCAGGTGATGCTGGCACTTCGGGCAGATCGCCGCGCTCGCCAGGATCACCGTGCGGCAATGGGGGCACGCACGCGCCTCTCCCACGCCTGCCCGACTGGCCGGCGCGGTCGATTCACGGGACGGACGGATCGAGCGGATCAGCCCTTGTCCTTCCAGCCGAATTCGACCTGGCCGCGCATGCGCGCGCCGGCCGCGACGGTCAGCGAACCCGCCTTCACGTCGCCGTTGACGGCGCCCGAGTCGACGAGCTCCACGCGTTCCGCGCCGAGCACGTTGCCGTTGAGTTCGCCCGCCACCACGATGGAGCGGGCCTGCACCTGGCCGGTGACGCTGGCGCTGGCCTCGATGGTCAGCGCCCCCTGCACGTGGATGTCACCCTTGAAGCGGCCGGCGATGCGCACGTTGCCGTTACCCTCGATCTTGCCCTCGATGCTGATATCGGGGGCGATCACGGACTCGCGCGCCGCCGCGGCGACACCCTGCCTTGCCGCGGTGGCGGGCTCAGGCTGGGCTGCGCCGTTGCCGAGCGCGGGCGAGACCGGCGCGGGACTGCGCTCGGGGGTCGGGGAGCTGGACGGTTCCTTCCACAGCGCCATCTTCGAATCCTCGGATCGGAATATGTCGTCGAAGCTACCCCGGCGGCGGTGACCGGGTCTAGCTCGACGTTGCGCAATTGGGCAGGACGTCACAACGGGCCGCAGGGCAGGCGAGACTTCCGCAGCGGCGATGACGGCAAGGTCTGCAACATCACTGGGCGAGTCGCGATGCGATGCCCGATGCGCCCGGCGGGCACGGGGATGTACGATCGGCCGGCCGCCGACGACGGCACCTGAGGGCAGTTCGATGTATTCCTGCGACCACAACCAATCTGCTTGCTCGACGACCCGGCTCGCGCGTCTCGTGATGCGCCTCCTGGTCCTGCTTCCTGTCGCAGCCGCGGGCGCAGCGGCGCACGCCGAGGGTGCCACCCCGCCCCGCCTGACGCTGGGGCAATTACGCGAGATGTACCGCTCGCCCCTCGACGGGGTGCTCGTCATCGATGGCGTGGAGGTCTACTACCGCGACCAGGGGAATGGCCCGGCCCTGCTGCTGATCCATGGTTCCCAGAGCACGATGCGCACCTGGGACGCCCTCGCGGCGAACCTGAGCGAGCGCTACCGCGTGATCCGTTACGACGTGCCGCCGAATGGGCTCTCGGGCCCGGTACCACCGTCGGTGGTGGGACGGTTGCGCCCCTCGGATATCCCTGCGCGCCTGCTCGCGCACTTGGGGGTGCGGTCGGCCACGGCGGTGGGGGTTTCCTCGGGCGGCACCACGGCGATCTTCCTGGCCGCGGAGCACCCGCAGCTCGTCGAAAGACTGGTGGTCTCCTGTGCGCCCGGCGACCCGGTAGACATGTCGGTGCTGCGCAAGTCAGACGCACTGCTCGCGGCGGAGCAGGCCCACGGCGACTACATGGACTACAGTCGAACCAAGCCGAGGGAGTTCTGGCGCACCTACGTCGACTTCTACAGCGCAGAGCCGGGCCGTATCCCCGACGCAATCGTGCAGCAGATGTACGACTTTACGCGGCGCGAGCCGGAGCCGCGGCTCACGGCGCTGACCGGGCTGGTCGCCGACCAGCCGAAGGCCATCGCGGCCCGGAACGCGGTCCGCCAGCCGGTGCTTCTGCTTTGGGGTGCCGCGGACCCGCTGCTGCCGCCAGCCGCCGCGCAGGCGCTTGCGCGACACTTCATCAACGCGAGCGTCTCGATCGTCATGATCCCCGATGCGAGCCACTACCCGCCCATGGAAATCCCGGACCGCTACGCCTCCATCCTGGACGCCTACATCCGCGACGTGGCGCCGCGCCCGGAGCAGCGCCATTCCCCCTTGGACTGGTGAACGCCACCCCGGTGACATAGTCGGATCCCTCTGTTCCTGATACGGTGATCCAAATCCAGGAAGGTATGAAGAGCGCCGCCGGCCCTGGGCGGGCTCGTTCATGCTCGGGCCAGGTCTTCGAAAGAAGCCCCACCCATGCAGGGGGGCCATCGAACAAGGGGGAAGTACATGCTACGCAGCAGCCGTGGGCTTACGCTCATTGAACTGATGATCGTGCTCGCCATCGTCGGGGTACTCGGGGCCATTGCGATCCCGGCGTACCAGTCCTATTCCGTCCGCACCCAGGTCGCCAGCGGCCTCAGCCTCGCTACCCCAGTGCGGATGCGGGTCGCGGAGTCTTTCCAGAGCAGCGGGTTCTGGCCCGAGGACAATAATTCCGCCGGGCTCGGGGCGCCGGCCACCATCACCGACGCCTATGTGGAATCCGTGAGCGTCACGCGTGGCGGGATCACCATCACCTACGGCAACCGCGCCAGCTCCGAGATCGCCGGCGGCCTGCTGTCGCTGCGCCCTGCGCTGAACGCCCGCAACGACATCATCTGGCAGTGTGGCTTCGCGCCCTTGCCCGCAGATCTCACCGTGGTTGAAAGCGCGGCCGCCGCCCGGACGGACCTGGCCGTGAAGTACCTGCCGGCCGATTGCCGCTAACCCGACTCCCCTCGCCGGGCCCCGGGCGCTCGCACCGCCCCTGCGGCCCTGGGCTGCCACCGCGCACGAGCCAGCAAAGAGAAAACCCCGCGTGCCTTTCGACACGCGGGGTTTCCATTTGGGACCCTGGCGGTGACCTACTCTAGCGTCGCAACAGGCGAAACTACCATCGGCGCGGAGCGTTTTCACTTCCGAGTTCGGAATGGGATCGGGTGGTTCCCGCTCGCTATTGCCACCAGGGAAACTTGTTACGGCCACCGCGTCGGGAACCCCCGAGCGCCACGGCCGCCAATCCGGAAATTGTTTGATAGACGCTCGTCGCGTTCGTCAATGATGGACAACTCCATCGCATAACCCGAGCGCAAACCGCTTGGGGTTATATGGTCAAGCCTCACGGGCAATTAGTACCGGTTAGCTGAAGCCATTACTGGCTGTACACACCCGGCCTATCAACCAAGTAGTCTTCTTGGGCCCTTCAGGGGAGTCGAGCTCCCAGGGAGATCTAGTCTTGGGGGGGGCTTCCCGCTTAGATGCTTTCAGCGG
>CAZPAJ010000029.1:0-39388 GCA_964584625.1 uncultured Acidibacter sp. | reverse complement strand
CACGTCGGTGATCTCGAGCTCGCCCCGCGCCGACGGGCGGATGCTCGCCGCGATGTCGCAGACCTGCTCGTCGTAGAAATAGAGCCCCGTGACGGCGTAGTTGCTCTTCGGCGCCTTCGGCTTCTCCTCGATGGAGAGTGCGCGGTGCTGCGCGTCGAACTCGACGACGCCGTACCGCTCCGGGTCGTGCACGTGGTAGGCAAACACCGAGGCACCACGGTCGCGCCGGCAGGCATTCTCAAGCTGCTTGACGAGGTCGTGGCCGTAGAAAATGTTGTCGCCCAGCACCAGCGCGCTCGGCCGGTCGCCGACGAACTGGCGGCCGATGATGAACGCCTGCGCAAGGCCGTCGGGCGAGGGCTGCACGGCATACTCGATCGACATTCCCCACTGGTCGCCGCTGCCCAGCAGCTCGGCGAAGCGCGGCGTGTCGTGCGGGGTGGAGATCACCAGCACCTCGCGGATCCCGGCGAGCATCAGCGTGGTCAGCGGGTAATAGACCATCGGCTTGTCGTAGACCGGCATCAGCTGCTTCGAGACCGCCTGGGTCACGGGGTAGAGCCGCGTGCCGGAGCCCCCGGCCAGGATGATGCCGCGTCGCGCGTTCACAGGATCTGCCTCAGGATGTGACGGACGCCCTCTTCCCACGGCGGGAGCCGCAGGCCGAAGGTGTCGCGGAAGCGGCCCGTGTCGAGCCGGGAGTTGAGCGGGCGGCGCGCCGGCGTCGGGTAGTCCGCGGTGGCGATCGGGGCCACGTCGGCGGGTCTCGCCTTCAGCGGCCTGCCCGTCGCGATCGCCTCGCCGAGCACGAAGCGGGCGTAGTCGCACCAGTTCGTCTCGCCCGCGGCGGCCACATGGTAGGTTCCCCAGGGGAAGTGCGTTGCGCCCTCCCCGGGCGCGAGTGCGTGCTGTAGCAGGTGGGCCGTCAGGTCCGCCAGCAACGCCGCCGAGGTCGGCGCGCCCACCTGGTCGGCGACCACGGAGAGTGACTCACGCTCTCCAGCGAGCCGCAGCATCGTCCGGGCGAAGTTCGCCCCATGCGCCCCGACCACCCAGCTCGTGCGAAGGATCAGGTGGCGGGGGTTCGCGGCCGCCAGCGCCTGCTCGCCCGCCCACTTGCTGGCGCCGTAGGCGTTGAGCGGGGCCGGGGTGTCGGACTCCCGCCACGGTCGCGTGCCGCTGCCGTCGAAGACGTAGTCGGTCGAGTAGTGTACGACCGGGACGCCGAGCGCGGCGCCCTCCTCCCCCAGCACGCGCGGCGCGGATTCATTGACGGCAAAGGCGCGCTCGCGGTCGGACTCGGCGCGGTCCACGGCCGTGTAGGCCGCCGGGTTGACGATCGCGGCCGGCTGCACGCGCCGCACCAGAGCCCGCACGGCATCCGGGTCGCACAGATCGCAGTCGGCCACATCGACCGCCACCAGCTCGGCGAGCGGCGCGAGCGCGCGCTGCAGTTCGAAGCCCACCTGGCCGAGGCTGCCTGTGACCAGGATCCTCATGCGCCCGCGGTCCCCGCGCCATACTGCTTGCCGACCCAGTCGCGATACACGCCGCTGGTGACGCCTCGCACCCAGCCCTGGTGGTCGAGGTACCACTGCACGGTCTTGCGGATCCCGCTCTCGAAGGTCTCGGCCGGCTTCCAGCCGAGCTCACGCTCGAGTTTGCGCGCGTCGATCGCGTAGCGGCGGTCGTGCCCGGGTCGGTCGGTCACGAAGGTGATCTGGCTCGCATAGGACGCACCGTCGGCCCGCGGCGAGAGCGCGTCGAGGATCGCGCAGAGCGTGCGCACGACCTCGAGGTTCGGCTTCTCGTTCCAGCCCCCGACGTTGTAGACCTCGCCCACCCTGCCCGCCTCGAGCACGCGGCGGATCGCGCTGCAGTGGTCCTTCACATAGAGCCAGTCGCGCACCTGCTGCCCGTCACCGTAGATCGGCAGCGGCTTGCCGGCCAGCGCGTTGTGAATGCAGAGCGGGATCAGCTTCTCGGGAAAATGGTACGGGCCATAGTTGTTCGAGCAGTTCGTGGTGAGCACCGGCAGGCCATAGGTGTGGTGGTAGGCCCGCACCAGGTGGTCGCTGGCCGCCTTGCTCGCCGAGTACGGGCTGTTGGGCTCGTAGCGCCTCGTCTCGGTGAAGGCGGGGTCGGCGGGGCCAAGGGACCCGTAGACCTCGTCGGTCGAGACGTGCAGGAATCGGAACGCCGCGCGCTCGACCGGCGGCAGGGCGCCCCACCACGCCCGCGCGCACTCCAGCAGGTGGAAGGTGCCGACGATGTTCGTCTGGATGAACTCGCCAGGCCCGTGGATGCTGCGGTCGACGTGGCTCTCGGCGGCGAAGTTCAGGATGGCGCGCGGCCGGTGCTCCTCGAGGAGACGCTGCACCAGGGCCACGTCGCCGATGTCGCCGCGCACGAAGACGTGGCGTGGGTCGCGCTGCACCGACTCCAGGTTGGCGAGGTTGCCCGCGTACGTGAGCTTGTCGAGATTGACCACGTCCTCGCCCGGCCCGGCCAGCCAGTCGAGCACGAAGTTGCTGCCGATGAAGCCCGCGCCGCCGGTGATGAGGATCGTCATGCCTGCCCTGCCCCGGGACCCACGCCCCGCGTGACGGGCGATTATCGCTCAAAGATCGTCCGGTCGCCCCGCACCCAGTAGCCAGAAAACCGCGATGGAGATCACGGTTGTCCCCATTGCAGTCGGCGCGGCAAGCTGCGGGTAGCGCAGCGTGACCCATGCGAGCGGGAGGACGACCACCAGGTTGGCGAGCGTGTAGGCGGCGGTCACCTTCGCGTGGCTGCTCCAGCGGCGCGACAGCCGCTGGTAGACGTGAGACCGGTGGGCGTCGCTCCACCGATGCCCTTGCAGGCTGCGTCGCGCGAGCGTGGCCGAGGCATCGCCGATGAACAGCGAGCCCAGCACGATGAAGGTCCAGGCACCGACCGCGGAATCCGTCGAGATCCACAGCGCCATCACCGGCAAAAGATAGCCCAGGAAAGCGCTGCCGACGTCGCCCATGAAGATCCGCGCGGGTGCCCAGTTCCACGCCAGGAATCCGGCCGAGGCCGCCGCGACCCCGACCAGCAGCGCCTGCGAGGCCGGGGCGGATCCCGCGAGCGCGCCGAGGAACGCGGCGGCTCCGGTCATGTAGATGCTCTGCGCGGCGGCGATGCCGTCGATGCCGTCCATGAAGTTGAAGAGGTTCAGGAACCACAGCACGACGACCACGCAGAGCGCAGTGCCCAGCGGACCTGCCAGCGCCGGCAGCGCGCTGGCGACCTCGTCGGGCACGCCACCCAGCGCGAGGATGACGCCCAGCGCCACCAGCGCCTGCACCCCGAACCGCAGGCTGGCGGAGAGCCCGCGCCGGTCGTCGATGAACCCCACGACCGCGATCACCACGCCCCCGGCGGCGATCGCGAGCGGAACCGTCGCCGACCCCGGGCCGGCCAGCGCGTGGTACAGCAGGAGCGCGGTGCATACGATCACGATCGCCAGCCCGCCACCGCGCGGCGTCGGCAAGCTGTGGGAGCTGCGTTCGTTCGGCAGGTCGATCAGCTGCAGCGCCCTCGCACGACGCAGCACGACCCAGGTGAGCATCCAGGCCGCCACCAGCGCCCCGAGCACCTGCACGATCACTCCCGGGTTCACTGCCGGTACCACTCGACCGTGCGCGCGATTCCCTGCTCGAGCGAGAGCGGCGGCTGCCAGCCGAGCTGCTCGCGCGCCGCGGTCCGATCGACGCAGAGCGACTCGGCGAGCCGGTCGACCTCGGCCCCCCGCCCGGCCGCCGCGAGCAGGCCACGCAGCAGGGAGCGCGGCACCGGCCAGAGCCGAGCGGGTCGCGCCATCGCTGCCGCGATGAGCCGGATCAGCTCGGGGGTGGACACGTCGCGCGAGTCCGCCGCGAAGTACACACGGCCCGGTGCGCCGGGGTGTCGCAGCGCCACGTGCACGAGGTCGCAGAGGTTCCAGACGCTGACCAGGCTGCGCCGGTTGTCGATGGCGCCCAGCGGCAGCGGAAGCCCGCGGTCGACGAGCTGCATCAGCCGAAGGAAATTGCCCTTCACCCGCGGCCCGAACACCAGCGGCGGCCGGATCACGACCGCCTCGCCGCCGCTCGCCGCAGCGGCCGCGAGCAGGGCCTGTTCGCCGAGC
Organism: uncultured Acidibacter sp.; assembly: GCA_964584625.1. Classification (GTDB taxonomy): domain Bacteria; phylum Pseudomonadota; class Gammaproteobacteria; order Steroidobacterales; family Steroidobacteraceae; genus UBA964. The sequence goes on along the minus strand of CAZPAJ010000029.1, from coordinate 35,235 downwards.
AGCTTGCTGCGGCCGTAGGGGTCGACCGGCGCGGGGGGCTCGTCGGCACGGTACGGCTCGGCACGGCCCTCGCCATTGACCTTGATCGAGCTCAGGAACACGACGCGGCGCACTCCCGCGGCGAAGGCCTGCCGCGCCAGCGCCGCGGTGCCTTCGGCGTTGACCTTCATGTGCTCGGCCTCGCCCGCCGGGGTGTCGTTCATCACATGCACGCGCGCCGCGAGATGGGCCACCGCGTCGACCCCATGCAGCGCCGCCGACCAGTCGGTGGTGCCGTCGATCGGGCCGACGGCGACGTCGCCCGGCTGCGCCTCGGCCGCCGGCAAGGGCTGGCGCAGCGCGCGCACGACCTGCTGCCCCTGCTCACGCAGGGTCTCGCAGAGCACGCTCCCCACGAAGCCGGTGGCCCCCGTGACCAGGATCTTCATGTCAGCCATAGAGCGCGAGGGTCTGTTGGATGAGCTGGCGTTCGTCGAAGCGGCTCTCGGCGAGCCGTCGGCTCGCGAGGCCCATCTGCCTGCGCAGCGCCGGATCGCGCAGCAGCACCGAGAGCGCGTCGGCCAGCGCCACGGCATCCCGGGCCGGCACGAGCAGCCCATTATCGCCCGGCACCACGGTCTCGCGGCAACCTGGCACGTCGGTCGTGACGATGGCGCGTCCCGCCGCAGCCGCCTCGGCGAGCGCCTTGGGCATGCCTTCGCGATAGGAGGGCAGGCAGACGATGCTGGCACGCGCCAGGAGCGCGGGAATGTCCTCGACGTGCCCGAGCGGGCGCACGCCGCAGTCGGCCTCGAGCGCCGCGATCTCCGCAGGCGAGAGCGAGGACGGATTCTCGGGATCCGGGTCACCCGCGATCGCGAATTCCGCCATGGCCCCTTGCGCGCGCAGGCGTCGAGCCGCGTCGGCGAACTCGCGAACGCCCTTTTCGCGCAGCACGCGCGCCGGCAATACCACCAAGGGCGGCTCGCCGGGCTCGGCCGCGGGGTCGAATCGCGCGAGATCCACGCCGACGCCGCGGATCAGGGCCGTGCGCCTCGGCGGCACCGCGCCGCTGCCAGTGAAGACGTCTCGGTCATCGGCATTCTGGAACAGCGCCACGCAGGAGCCGCCGCGCAGCGCCACGCGGAACCAGGGCAGGATGACGGCACGCGCGATCCGCGCCTTGAAGCCCTCATCCGTGAATACGTGGCCCAGGCCGGAAAAAGCCGCCACGATGCGCCGGCCCGGTGCACGCGGAATGACGATGCCGCCGAGCAGCACCACCTTCAGCGCCACCAGATGCACGACGGCCGGCTGCAGGATTGCGACCAGCCTCGAGATGGCACGCATCACGCGCAGCGCGCCGGCGAGCGAACCGCTCGAGCGGCGCAGCGGCAACTCATGCAGCGTGATTCCCTCGGCGGCGATGCGTTCGCGCTCCCAGGACTCCTCGATGCCGCAGGCCAGGTGCACCTCGTAGCCGCGCGCCATGGCCGCCTTGGCCAGCGTCAACCGATGCGACAGGAAGAACCAGCCGACGTTGACGACGTAGAGGACGGGACCGCCGCGGTCCGGCGGGTCGAACGCTCGCGCCGACGTCACCGGCGCCCCGACGCCCGGGTCGCTGCGTCGATGCACCAATCAGGCAAGGCCATGATGAAGTTGTAGTCGGAGGGCACCAGAGTGGATTCAAGGCGAATCTTGGCTGACTCCCCGAAGAGCGCGCGGCGAATCACGACGAGCAGCGACCCCAGCTTGCCCGCAGTCGGCCTCGGGTACTTCCGCAGGCTTGCGAAGCAGCGGTAGCCGAGAACCTGGAGCTCCGACACCACCGGCGATGCGCCATCCTTGAAATCCGACAGGTGCTGCTCGAAAAGGACGATGGGCCGATGACGCCGGATGGTCGCTGCTGCGCCCCGGATCGCGGCGAGCTCGTGCCCTTCCACATCGATCTTGATGAGCCGCAGGTTCGCCAGGTCCGGCAGTAGGGAATCCAGCGTCTCGAGCCGGATCGTCACAGACGGCCCGCTCGACCCCGTGCTGATGGACGACCCGCCGATGTTGCTGGGATTCAGGCGCAGCACGGCCTCGCCCGCCGCATCGGACAACCCGACGTTCATGCAGGTGACGTTGCCCGCGAGTTCAGCGTTGAGCGACAGCACCTTGAAGGTTCGTGGGTTAGGCTCGAAGCTCACCACGCGATCAAAATGGTCCGAAAAAAACAGCGAGTGGTTACCAATATTGGCCCCTATGTCGAGCGCCAGCCCCCTCGGCCCGTCGACACCGAGCGTGCCGAGCCACTCGAAGAAAACCTCGAGATCGTCGCGCTCGTAGACCCCGTCCAAATTGATCGAATGGCCAATGTGGTCGAAGGCGAAAACCACAAGCTGGCGACGCCCATCTGCGATATGGAGCTTTCCGCTGCGATGCAGCAACGAGCGCAGTGGCCACGTACCCAGGGCCCTGAGAAACCGACTGCGCCCGAGCTTCTTTTCGAACAACAGCGCCGACGGGCTGCCGTGGGTTGTGTTGTCGTCAATCATCGAAGAATCTCCACATCAGCCGAGCGGTTGCCGAGCAGCCGGGCCGGGCATTGAATTATACTTTTTACGGCAGGGGGCCGGCCGGAAACACCTGGACCAACATGCCGACATTCACGGTATTCACGCCGACTTTCAACAGGGCAAGCCTGCTCCATCGCGTCTACGACAGCCTGAAGGCACAGACCTTCCGTGATTTCGAGTGGGTTGTCGTCGACGACGGATCGACCGACGGCACGCGTGAGGTCATCGCTGGATGGCTGGCCGAGTCGGATTTTCCGATCCGCTATTTCTGGCAGCCCAACGCTCACAAGAAAACGGCCTTCAACCGGGGTGTACGCGAAGCCCTTGGTCCTCTCTTCCTGCCCTGGGACAGCGACGACACGGCGGTGCCAGAGGCGCTCGAGATGTTCTGGACCGAGTGGCAGGCCATCGACGAAGGCTCGCGGCCAGCCTTCGCAGGGGTGACGGCGCTCTGCGCCGATGAGCACGGCGCGATCGTCGGCTCGAGGTTCCCGCAGGACCGATTCGACAGCGACCCCCTCGAGTCTGTCTACCGCTACCGGATCCAGGGCGAGAAGTGGGGATTCATTCGCACCGAACTCCTCCGACAGTTTCCGTTTCCGGAGGACATCCCAGGACACGTTCCCGAGGGGGTCGTGTGGGGGGCCATCGCCCGCCGGTACAAGACGCGCTACGTGAACCGCGTGGTGCGGACCTACCACCAGGAGCAAGATTCCATCACCCAGACGGGGGCGAGCGGCGCGGGTGCCGCGCGCAACGCCGAGGGCCATGCGCTGTGGGCGCGCGCCGTTCTGGAGAACGAACTCGGATGGTTTTTCCGGAATCCTGCATGGTTCCTGCGGATGGCCGCAAACCACACGCGATTCTCCTCGCACAGCATCCACAGGAGCCCACCAAGGCGCTTCCCGGTGCAGGGATTCTTGCAGCGACTGCTCCTTGCCGCCATGTGGCCCGTAGGCAAGCTGCTTTATCTTCGCGACCTCAGCCAAGTGGGACACTGAAATCACCGTCGGCAGATCGCCTCGAACAAGCCCTCGTAGCGCTCAACCATTCCGCCCAACGAGAACTCCGCCTCGGCGATCTGTCGCGCCAGCCTGGATCGTTGCGTCCTGTCGGCCTCTGCCTCCATTGCGAGTGCACCCAGCGCACCCGCGAGGGCATCGGGGTCGCCTTTCGGCACGACCAAGCCAGATCGCCCCACCATCCGCGCCGCGTCGCCCACATCCGTAACCACGCAGGGAATGCCACACGCCATCGCCTCGGCAACAACGTTTGGAAAACCCTCGGTTGTAGAACTCAGGCAATAAACGTCGAACGCGCTCATGATCGCCGCCACGTCGGATCTCTCGCCCGGCAAAACCACCCTTAGCCCGACTGGAAGCCGGCCCAGGGCCGCGGCGATTGCGCGGTTGTCCGGAGTCACGTCTCTACCCACCATCATCACTACGGAGTCCGGCGGCAGTCTCGTGCGAGACAACGCCGCAAGCAGATCCAGTTGGCCCTTCTGGGGGTGAAACCTCGCCACATGACCGATGACGAGTGAGTCAGCAGGAATTCCAAACTCTTTCCGGACGGCATCCCTCTGCGATCGATCCGGCCGGAATTCATCAGTGTCGATCCCGTTGCCGATCACCGTGCCCTGCGAATCCGCGAAGCCGTATGCGGCATGCTGATCGCGCCCCAGGGCAGAGTTGTAGACGATCGACGCGGTTCGGCCACTCACTGCACGCAAGCCCCTGATCAACAGGCGCGTGGACGCAGGCAGTGACTGGCTGTCGTCGAGCGTGCAGCGCACGTTCCAGGCTATGGGAGCACGGATCCCTGCACCCGCGCGCAGCAAGCTCGCCAGGCACATCCCGTGGTACATCCAGCCCATGATGAGTTGCGGGCGAAACGCCCGGCTTCGGGACACGAACGATACAAGCCCGTTGGGAACCGGACCGGAAGCCGGCAGCCGCCGGCGCAACGACACGACCGGCACGCCAGCCTCGAGCAGGCGGTCCTCCACGCGACCGCCACCCAGCATGGCCGCAACCATGATCTCGTGCCCACGGCCGGCGAGGCCGAGGACGAGCCGCAGCATCGCCATCTCGGCGCCCCCAACCTCCAGCCCCGAGATGACGTGAAGTACTCGTGAACGGACGCGATTCAAGGGTGACGGCGCCACGCCTGGAACATCAGGATGTCCCAGAGCCAATAGGCCCAGTCACGCTCGCCCAGAAGATGCTCTCGCCACTTGAGGAGGATGGGCTCCGGCCGCAGGAAACCGTCTTCCCTGAGGCGCCGCTCGTCGAGAAGATCCTCGGCCCAATCCCGAAGCGGGCCTCGGAGCCATGCGTTGATCGGCACACCGAATCCCATCTTCGGTCGATCCATCAACACCTGGGGCACGCGCTTGTAGAGCACCTGTCGCAGCAGCCATTTCCCCTGACCGTCCCTGATCCGCATGTGCAGGGGAAGCGTCCAGGCGAACTCGATGACGCGGTGATCGAGCATCGGCACCCGGGTCTCCAGCGAGACTGCCATCGCCGCTCGGTCGACCTTGGCGAGGATGTCACCCGGAAGGTAGGTCAGCAGGTCCCACAGCATCATTCGCTCGGCAAACGCGCCCGGGTCGTCCGCAGCCATCAGGGCCTCGAGACGTGACGTCGGCTCGGTACCGGAAACGAGCAGCTCACCGGGCTGCTCCCAGTGCGACACCAGAGAACGGTAGAGCGCCGCCGGTGATCCTGCCCCCAGAAGCCCGGCCAGCCTGTGCAGCTTGTGCCCCGAGCGCGTGGTACGAAGGCGAGCAGGAAGGAACCGGTTGATAACGCCAAAGGTCTCGTCCCAGGCCTCGGCGCTACGGGAGGTCATCAATTTTGCTGCAAGGGACCGGACTGGAGCCGGGACACGACTGACGTTTTGCCAGACTCGCTGCGCCCAGAAATACCGGTTGTAGCCGCCGAAAAGCTCGTCCCCCGCATCACCTGACAAGCTGACCGTGACATGCTGGCGCGCGAGCTGCGACACAAGAAAGGTTGGAATCTGGGAGGAGTCCGCGAACGGTTCATCGTAGATCGCAGGCAGCCTCGGGATCACGCTCATCGCCTCGGCAGGCGTAACCTTCAGCTCGGTATGGTCGGTTCCGAGATGCCGGGCGACCTCACGCGCGCTGGGCGACTCGTCGAACGCGGGGTCCGTGAAGCCGATTGTGAAGGTCCGAACGGGACGGGAAGCCCGCTCCTGCATCAGCGCAACGATGGTCGTGGAGTCAATGCCGCCCGAAAGGAACGCCCCGAGCGGCACGTCGGCCACCATCTGCGACGACACAGCCTGGCCGAGCACCTGTTCCAGCGCGGCAATTGCGTCAGCATCCGTGCCACCGAACGGGCGGGCCCGCCCATGCCCCGCGATCTCGACGGCATTCCAATAGGACTCACGCCGGGTCTCGGTACCGTCGGCAGCGAATTCGACCAGGTGCCCTGGCAGGAGCTTCTCGATCCCGACGTAGATACTCAACGGCTCCGGCACGTAGTTGTGACGAAGGAAAAGCGCCAGGGCACCACGATCGATCTCGCCGGCGAAGCCGGGAGCCTTACGGAGCGACTTGAGCTCGGACCCGAAGATGATCCCCGCAGCCTGGCGACCGAAATAAAGCGGCTTTTCACCAGCGCGGTCACGCGCCAAGGTCAGCGTCCGCCGGGCGCGATCCCAGAGCCCGATCGCGAACATACCCACGGCAGCGGTCAGCGTAGCATCGACACCCCAGTGCTCGAAGGCCGCGAGAAGGGTCTCCGTGTCGGAATGCCCGCGCCACGCCCGAGGCCCGGACGACTTCTCGAGGTCTGCACGAATCGAGAGGTGGTTGTAGATCTCACCGTTGAAGACGATGACGTATCGGCCGGACGATGAAACCATCGGCTGGTGACCGGCAGGCGACAGATCGACGATCGCAAGCCTGCGGTGCCCAAGGCCGATGCCGCAATCGGCATCTACCCATACCCCGGAGTCGTCCGGCCCCCGATGGAGGATCGGTGGCAGCATCGAGTCGCACGCGACACGCAGATCGCCACCCACACGACCGAGAACGCCGACGATTCCGCACATCCTGGGACCCGCTCAGGCGCGAACGTAGACGAACTCGTCGCAGCCGTGCATCAACGGCCTAAGCGCACGCCTGCCCGGGAGAAAGGCCTTTTCCCGTTGAAAGCCCAGTGGCGCCATGAAGCGCTCGGTCTCCTCGGGGGAAATCGACTCGTATGGCCAGCCACCGAGCCAATCGTGCACATCGTGCCAGAAGTCCATTCCCCGATTGCCCTGGTAGGTGCCCACGTACTCGGAAAAGCTGCGCCCCGTGAGAGGCAGCAACATGCGGAAGATCCCGACGTAGGCGCGCTGCAAGAAACGCTGTGCCATAGGGCTGGCGTGCGCGTAGAAACGTTTTTCCAGCTTCCAAAGCGGGCAGATCAGGGTCTTCCTGTAGAGAGCGAACGCAAAGGTGCCGCCAGGCGCCACAGCTTCCGCTGCACAGCGAATGGCCCGGTACATGTCACCGGTGTGGTGCAGGACACCCCAGGAATAGACGACGTCAAACTGCCCGAGGCTGGACCTCTCCAGATCGAAGACACTGACCTCGAGGGCCTTCCAGGGTTTGTCCGGCGCATAGGCCGAAAGGATTCGACGGGTCGTAGCAACGGAGTCAGGGTCCAGGTCGACCCCTACCACCTCTGATGCACCCAGCCGCAAAGCGGCAAGACTGTGGACGCCAGAGCCACACCCGATGTCAAGAAAGCGCCGACCGCGAATCGCGGGACCTATCAGGCGATCCAGCCAAGCCTCGGCCTCGGCAAGCTTCTCGTCCGTCACGAGATCTGCATAGCTCGCCCAGTTCTTGCCGAAGGCGAAATGGGATTCCTTTTGCAGAAGATCGGGCGTGTCAGCCATGTGCAAGACAACCTGTCGCGCGGACCGCTTACGCGGCTGCGCTGGAGTGACCACAATTTGTCAAATTATGGCACGCTGCGCGGCGCTCACGAAGTGCGCTGCGTCACGACTGCGGCACCCCGGCCGTCTGCGGCCCTAGGGCTGCCTCGCCGCGACCGCCACCAGGGGCGACGTGAACAGATTTGGCGGTACACGTATGCCACTGCGTTCGAACGTCCAGACTGACTTGCTCACCCATGAAGCGGTACGTAAGCCGATGGTCGGCGAAACCCGACTGCCGGGCCCGCTGAAGTTCACCACGCTCAGGTTGATGCTCATGAGGTAACGCGAATCTAGCACCTTGAGCCCGCACGCGGCATGCGCCTCGCCCAAGTCGCCAGGAGACAGCGGAACGTGGATTGAATACACCGAGGGATCGACGCAGCGTTGCAGGAACCCGACCATTCCCCGCATGTTCGGAACCAGGGTAACCAAGACCCCCCCCGGAACCAGGTATCGTTTCAACGCAGCGATGATCCGACTGGTCGGGACGAAGTGCTCCGCAAGCCCCATGCTAAACACGGCTTGAAACGCACCCAGCATGCTGCCTGGCGGCTCGAAGACGTCTGCGCACACGATGGACGCGTTCGTTGCGGACTTTCGCGCGATTGCGCTGGAGAGCGTGCACCCCGCCGGTGAGTTGTCGATGCCCGAGGCGACGAGCCCGAATTCCCGCTCGAAATAGGGAACGAATGCAGAGCCACCGCAGCCCGCCTCAAGGATGTGATCCCCGCACCGAACGCCGCACCTAGCGAAAACCTCGGTGAAATATGCGTGCAGAGCTCGGGGAACGGTGCCATTAAGACCGGCGGCACGCGGATCGAGGGGATCGGGAACATCACGTCCATCCCAGGTGTTGTCCCAGTATGCGACGTCCGTCAGCGCAGCCCGACTCTCCTGTGCCCTACCCGCAGTTTCGCGATCATTCGTACGACCGACCACGCGCGCTTGCTCCCGTGAAAACACGCGATGTCCGTTGCGACACCGTCAAGGTCCCCCGCCACGCCTGCTGCAAACTAGCAGACTTCCGAGAGGACGCGATTCCATTCGCCGAGGACCGCTTCCTCGGCACACATTGAGCGGGTGAATTCCGCCGCTGCCCGCCCCATAGTTTGACGCAACCCAGCATCATCGGCCAGCCGCCGGAGCTCCCGGCCCATGCCCTCGATGTCGCCCGACCTCACCAGCACCGCCGCACGCCCGTGGTTCGAGAGCTCCCGAGGGCCAGAGGGGCAGTCATACGCCACGCACGCGAGCCCCAGGGCCTGGGCCTCCATCAACGCGTTCGGAAAGCCCTCGTACTCCGACGTGAGTGCAAAGACCTGGGCTCCCAGCATCAGGGGCCAGGGTCGCGAGGTGCTGCCGCACAAGGAGACTCTGCCAGCGATGCCCAAGTCACGGATCAGCTGCGTGAGCGGGTCACGCTGGGGCCCCTCACCCCAAATGTCCAAAGTCCATCCGGTACGGGCATCAAAGGCGCCCGCAAAGGCCCGGATGAGGTGATCGAATCGCTTCTCGGGCGAAAGCCTCCCAAAAGCAACGATCTTCCCTTCAGCGTTGTTGTGGTCTGCGAGGGTCCCAAGATCGATCAGGGCACGGGGGACAGGATTGGCAATGACTGCCATTCGACAAGGCCCCAGAAGATGCCGTCGCAGGCGCCGCGCAGCCTGGTCGGTCTGCACCACGACCCGATCTGCGAGGGGATAGAGCAAGGCACGAGCCAACCGAAGCGCCCAGGGCGACTCAATGGCTGCGGCCGGGTCGGCCCGCTCGCAGGCGATGACCGGAACCCGGGTTCCGAGGGCCGCGATCACCGCGAGAACATTGTTGTTCGGAAGGAAACTCACCACGACGTCAGGACGATGCTGGCGGATCCAGTAACGGAGGGCCCGGACCTTGGCCGGCCAACCCGAAGCAGTTCGTGATCCTTTTGCGGGAAGGTACTCGGACAAGAACCTGACCTTTATCGCCGGGTCAATCTCGTATGCGATGGCCGTCGATCCCAGGTAGGTCGGCATGAGGACCACGTCGTTTCCTGCGTGCGCCCACGCCCTGCAAAGCGTGGCCGCGACCCGCTCGGCACCACCCTGCCCCATCGAACTGACGAGGAACAGGATTCGACGGGTTCGCACCGCCCCCGGAGCAGCCGATCCCGGCGAAGCCTCAACCGGCATTGCGCACCCGCCGCTCATCGAGCTGCGCACGCTGACAGCCAGCCGCGACCGCCGCACATAGCGAAATAGCGATGATCATCGGAAAGCTGTCGAGGATGTTGTGACTCAACAGCCCCCAGAACAGCAGGAACAGCGCAACACCGGCGTATGCGAAGGAAAGGAGTTTCATGCCGCTCGCAGCCAGCAGCACGACCGGAAGCGTAAAGAGCCCTAGCAGCCCGAAGTCGCTCGCCAGCATTACGTAGAAATTATGGGTCGACGTTCGCATCTCCCACAACTCGGTGGACCCGATACCGTTGCCATAAAAGGGCGAGACCACGAACTGCATCCAGCCGCGCTCCAACAGAGTCACGCGCTCCTCCTGACTGAAGTCGGCACGACCGGACGGATCGAGGATCCACAATATGCGGTCGATCACCAAGGTCGGGTCTATACCGAACCGGCTCTCCAGCTCGGAAGCCAGGACGCGCCACACGACATACGCCGCCGCAACAGCCGCCAGAAAGACCGTGCCCACTTCCCGCCTGCCCAGGGTACGTCCTTCGACGAACAACAGCGAAAAGACCATGACGAGCCCCAGCAACGCCCCACGGGACAGGGTCACGATAACCCCGCCCACGACAGCCAGGGCGTAGGCCACGCGCCAGCGCGGTGCAACGACACCCACGCTCAGCGTGAACCCCAGAACCAACGCTGCACCCGCCTGGTTCGCATTGATGTAGAAGCCGGCTGCGCGTCCAAGGTTGGCGAACTCACTGTCAGCAGGGACCAGCGTGAGCGGGTTCATGATGTCGAAAAAATTGATTGCGACGGAACCCAGCACGACCCACACGAGGGCTCGGCGAGCGGCGTACAGTGCCTCTGCACTGGAGATAAAGCAGTAGTAGGCCAGGATCCCGACGAGGATGCCCAGCAGACGCTGGCGAAGGATGGCGGGGTCGCCCCCGCCGAACGCAAGGTAGTAGGCGAGGCAAACGACGGCATAAAGAACGAGCGAAACCGGATACAGCATAGGCCACTCGACCCGTGCCCCGGCTGGCCTGGCGAACGCCAGCACACTGCCCGCCGCGAGGGGCGCGATGTAGTGAATCGGCTGGGCAAACGGGAGAATGAACGTAGCCAGATATATGGGAAGGTTGCTGAACAGCACGACGACCCACAGACGCGCAAGCATCATGGGCGCGCCCCTGCCCCCAGCACGGACTCCCATAGCAGGGTGACGTTTTCCAGCGCAAACCGCCCGACGCTCGCGCGACCGGCGACCCGCATTCGAGCCGCCAGCACGGGATCAAGGAGCACCCGACTGATGGCCTCGGCCATGGAGTCGACGTCGTCTACGGGCACAAGCAGACCCGACTCCGCATCGGAAAGCAGTTCTCGAGGGCCAGTCGGGCAATCTGTCGATACCACCGGGACACCCGCGGCCAGTGCCTCGAGCAAGGCGTTTGGCATACCCTCGAAGCGCGACGAGAGGACGAAGAGGCTCGCCCCGCGCAGCAATTGCGCCACGTCTTTGACCTGCCCCAGGAAGCGCACCCGCGACCCGATGCCCAGCGATTCGGCCAGTGCGACGAGCGAGGCCAACTCCGATCCAGCTCCTGCGATCCACAACTGGGCGTGGATCGCGGCTGCGCCGCCCTTGGCAAAGGCGCGCAACAGCACGTCGAAGCCTTTCTGCCTCTCAAGCCGACCGATGGCAAGGACGTAGGGAACCGGAACGGGCACCGTGACTTCCGCCACAACGGCTTCAGACGGCATCACGACAACCGGGTTTGGAATCACTGCGATCGGCAATGATCTAACGCCCAGTTCTCGCCTGAACCAAGCGGCCACTGGCTCCGTCTGGACAACCAGACAGGACGCACGGCGGTAGGTCGTCGTCCGCAGCAGGGTCCACAGCCGACCCTCCGAGTACCTCGAGGGGTCGATCCTCTCCGACACGACAAGGCGGTGCGACATGCCGATAGAGCCGAGCGCGCAGAGCACGTTCATGGAGGTCAGGAACGACAGCACCACATCGGGCCGCACATGGGCGAACTGGCGTCGCAGCGCATGGATACGCGACAGGTTCGCTCTGAGGCCAGCAATTGCCCCCTTGGAGCTCCCCTCGAGGCACAGGGCAATTCGACGCACGCCCGCGGGCAGCGCATAGAAATCATGGTCAGCGCTCGCCAGCGTCAGCAGCGTGACCTCGTGCCCACGTTCGAGAAGCCCTGCCGTGAGGAGGCTCATCACGCGCTCCGCGCCACCGGAGCGCATCGAGCCGATGGCGAACAAGACCCTCATTTCGAACCCGCTCCCGGACCGGCTGCCAACAGCCTGCGAATCACGAAGAACCAAAGGAAGGTCGCGGAGACGCCATAGACCCCGACATTAGCCCAGGCGATGCCCACGACACCGAGCAAGGGGACGAACAACGTGTTCAGGATATAGCTGGCAGCGAGGTTCATGGCTGCACCAACCAGCAGTACCTTGGACGCCGCGAGCGCATTGACCAACCTGACGGCAACCATGCCGAGCGCATAAAGCGGTATGTACAGCGCGTGTGCAGCCTGGATCTCAGATACAAGTGCGGACGCGTTGGAGTCGAAACTGCCGCGTTCGAACACAAGCCGCGTGATCCACTCCGATCCGACGCCGAAGATCGCCGCGGCAGGGACCGAGACCAGCATGACCGCCGCTACTATGGGGACAACCTGCCGGCGCAACGCTGACACGCCCGAGCCTGCAACGATTCCCGACAGATGGGGCAGCAGGATGGTCGACAGGGTCGTGACGAGGACCGCGGCCACGACTGCAGTCAGGCGCGTCCCGAAAGCGTAGGCGGCGACATCCTCGGCCGCCACCGAGGCAGCGAAGGACTGCTCGATGACGATGCTCCCGGCCATCAAGATGTTCGCCAACGCAAGGGGGCCGAACTGCCCCAAGACGCGACGCATCTCGCCGTCAAGGCCACCCGGCGCAGCCAGGAGCGGCATGCCGCGCAGGCGAACACGCGCCCCCAGCAGAACCGTCTCAAGCATGACGCCGGCCAGCGTACCCCAGAGCAGCGCCTCGACCCGCAGCGTGTCTCCCAGCATGAACACGCAGGACGCCGCGATGAGCGGCGTGGTCAACGGAACCAGCGAGGTGTACCGGAAGGCCCCTTCGGCGTTGAGCACGCCCACCCAGATCGCCGATACGCCCGTGAGCAGAGCGGTGGGCATCAGCAACACCAGAAAACGACGGCAGAGGTCGACCGTTTGCGAATCAAAACCCGTCGCCAGCACGGGAACCAAGGTCACGACCAGAGGCGTCAGCAGCAGGATACCCATGAGGAAAGCGATCACGGTCACCGAACCCACGCGTGCTGCGAAGTGCGAGGCGGCAGTCGTGCCGAAGTCGACGCGAAGCGCAACGTAGCGTGGAACCATGGCGACCTGCATCGCGCCGGCGATCACGTTCAGCAGGAAGGCTGGGAATATAAACGCAAAAAGGAAGGCGCCCAGTTCTGCATCGATTCCAAAGCGCCAGGCGACAACGAGTTCCTTTCCCGCGCCCGCCAGCTTCGCGATGAACGTGATCAGCGCGACGGCGATCGCAGACGAGAGCAAGCCACCCGCGCGAGGCCAGGAGAGGTTCAAGCCGGGAGCCTCAAGCCAGGGATCTCTCAGGATTCGGGAGACTTGGAGCGACGCCACTCGTCGCGAAGGAACACGGAAACCAGCGCGAGCAGCACACCGAGCACTCCCCCTGCCAAGACCATGACGGTTCGTGCGGGACGCACCCTCTTGTCCAGGTCTGCAGGCACGGCCCGATCGATGACGTGGAAGGCATATTCCTGGCGAATCGAGGCAAACATCCTCGCCTTGATCTGCGATTCCATCAACCTCGAGATCGCGGAACGAAGCTCCACCTGCTCCGCACGTGCCAGCTCCGCACGAAGCGCCTCCAGCGCCTGACCAGAGCCCTTGATGGCCTGGTCGCGCAATTCGGCATCGGCCAATTCAACAAGCGCGTTCGCCCATTCCGCCGCCACTGCAGGGTCACCCCAGTCGACCCTAACGGTCACCACGCCGGTCTTGGTGTCCTCCCGGACCTGCAGGATGCGATTGCGAAAGAGGAAAACCGCGTCGCCCATCGACGGTGGGGCTGTACCGGGCTTCCACTTGCCCGCCGAGGCGTCCCATTTGCCGGGGAACAGCGCAGGCAGGAGGTTGCGCGAGGTCACGAGGCGCTCGATGAGGTGCCTCGACCGAAGGGTCGCCAGCGCCTGGCTCCAGTTGCCGCCCTTGGGCAGGGAGACGCCCGCCAGCGACGCGAGCCCGCCGAACTGGCCGGCCAACCCGGCCAGCCCCGAGCCCATGCCGTCCTCGGGAACCGGGACCAGCGAAACCTCGGAGCGGTAGACCGGCTTGGTGAGGAGCGCGGCTGCAACGGAGGCCAACGTCACCGCAGCGATGATCGCGCCGAACAGGATCAGGTCACGCCTGATCGCCAAGACCAGTTGTCGGAGGCTCATGGTCAGAACGAATTGATCGCCGCGGCCGCGATGGCGAGGTTGTACAGGATACCCGTGACGGCCTGCCACAGCGGCAGCGTCGGCAGGCGCTCGGTATCCATCGGCACGACGATCGTGTCGCCGGGCCGGACCTGGACCTGCCCGCCGCGCGCAAACCACTTGCCCCGCTCGCCCGACACCACGCTGCCGTCGGCGCGCACCACGTAGATGCGGTCGTCGTCGGCCTTGCGGGTGGTGCCGCCGGAGAGCGAGATGTAGTCGTCGCGGTCGAGGCCCTTGCGGTAGAAGTGCGAGGTCGCGTTCTGCACCTCGCCGATCACCGTGACCTCCTGGCTCTTCTTCGGGATGATCAGCAGGTCGCCGTTCTGCAGCACGATGTCGCCAGAGCCCCCGGCCGTGCCCGCAACGGCCTTGTCGAGGTCGATGACCAGCCGACCGACGGCCTCGGTGGCCTTGAGTTGCTGCAGCAGCGACTGGCCGACCGTGGCAGCCTGCGCGGCACCCGCCTGGTTGGCGGCCGTGGCCTGCAGCGCCATGGTGGCGAGGTCGTTCTGCAGCCGGTCGGCGAGCTGGTCGAGCTGCTTCTGCTCGCGTTCCTTGAGGTCGCGGCGGGTGAACACACCGCCATCCGGGAACGCCAGTTCCGTCAGGCCGCCGGCGCGCTGCAGCACCGACGCCAGCGTCTCGCCGCGCTTGATCGGATAGGTACCCGGGAAGCGCACCTCGCCGAGCAGCGTGACCTGCTCCTGCTGGGTCCACTCGGGGATTTCCTTGATGTTCAGGAAATCGAAGGGCTTGAGCGGCACGTCGGCCGTGGTGTCGCCCAGCAGCACCTTGGCGAGGTCGATGGTGATCAGCTCCGTCCGGCGTGCCTCGCCGTCGACCACCTCGTAGCGAGTGAGCTCGGCCTGCCCGCCGTAGGCCGCATCGGTCAGGTTGCCGCCGGCGCGGATCAGGTCGCTGACCGTCATGTTGGGCTCGAGCGGATATTCGCCGGGCACCCTCACCCGACCCGCCACGCGCACGATCTGCGTTGGCCGGTCGAGACGCGCCTGCAGGCGGATGTCGTCCATCAGCCGCTGGATCTCGCGCTCCCGGCCGGACTCGAGGTCGAACACGGTGATCTGGTCGCGCGGCCACAGGCGAAGGTCCGCGTCACCACCGCGATCCCGCAGCGCGCGCGAGAGATCCGCCGACAGCGCGACCACCCGGCGGTCCGGCGGCACCTCGCGCCGGATCAGCAGGTAGCCCAGGTCGGCGTTGGGCTTGAGATCGTCGACGGAGGGCACCACGTCGGAGACCCGAAGGCCGTCGCGCCAGGCGATCAGCCCCGGCCGGTGCACATGCCCCTGCAGCGTCACCCCCGAGTCGATCTGCGGCCGGACCCGCGAGACACGCAGCGTGTCGCCGTTGCGCAGGCGCTGGCCTCGGCCCTCCGGGGTGGTGGCGTTGATGTCGAGCACCAGCCGGCGCTGCTGCTCGTCGACTCGCGAGAGGGTGATCCGCTGCGCGTCGGCCTCGGGGGCCAGGCCACCCGCCAGCTGCAGGATGTCACCGACGGTCTGGTTGCTGCGAAACTCGTAGATCGCGGGCCGGCGGACCTCGCCGTCGACCGACACGGTGGCGCCCACCGGCGGGATGAAGATCACGTCGCCCGGCTGCAGCTTGGCGTCGTTGCTGGTGTCGCCGCGCAGCAGCAGGTCGTAGAGGTCCATGCGGCGGATGATGGCGCCCTGGCGCTTGAGCTGGATGTCGCGCAGCGAACCGATCTCCCTGACGCCCCCCGACGCGAACAGCGCGGTCGTCATCGTGCCGAGGCCGCTGATCGTGTAGGAGCCCGGGCGCCGGGCCTCGCCGAGCACGAACACCCGGATCGAGCGCGTCTCGCCCATCGACACGCTGGCGCGCACGCCGATCATCTGGCTCTGCACGCGGCCCTCGAGGCTGGCCCGCACGGACTCGAAGCGCTGGCCCGCGACCTGGATCGGGCCCAGCTCCGGGAAGTTCACGCGGCCGTCGCGGCCCACCACCAGCCGCAGGCTGCGGTTCTGGTTGCCGTAGAGCTGCACACTGAGCTGGTCGCCGGGGCCGACGACGTAGTCGGCCGGCACGGGCGCGTCGGTCACCGGGGTGAAGCTCTCCGGGTCCTGCTCGAAAAGGTCGTAGCCGAAGGGTTTGAGGCCGGCGATCCCCGAGGGCGCCAGCGGCAGGCGCGTGAGCGTGACCTCGAGCCGGCGGAACGTGGGCTCGGCGTTCAGGCGCTGCGTGGCCTCCTCGGCCGACAGCCCCGCGAGCGGGATCGCCGGATAACCGGGCAGCTGCAGGGCACCCCCGCGATCGAGCATGTAGGGGTTGCGGGAGCGGATCAGCTCGATCAGCTTGGTCAGCTTTTCCTTTTCGAGCGGCTCGATGATTTCCTCGGGCTCCTGCACGGCCGGGGTGCCGGGCGGGGAACCCGGGGGCACGTATATCCGCGGCTTGCGGAAATCGACGGTCAGCAGCACGGAGTCGTCGGGGCGCAGCACGGGAGGACGCGCGTCGAGCGCGAGCAGGGCGAGGTCGTCGCCGTCGCGGCGGCTGCGGGCCCCGTCACGAGTGCCGTCGCCGGCGCGCGAGCCGCCCGCGGCCGCACCGTTGGCACCGGTCGAGGAGCCGCCGCCCGCGATCGAGCCCATGATGGCCTCGCGCTGTTCGGGCGTGAGGTTGCGCAGCATCTCGAGCTGCTCCGAGGACGGCACCACGCCCTGCGCGGACGCCAGCCCGGCACACACGCCGGCCAGCAGGCCCAACGCCGCGTTCCACCATCGTGCACGAGTCGCTCGCATCACTGGATTCCCCTTCGGTATCGCAGGAAGCCGCGCAGGCCGCTGCCGCCCGCAGGCGCGCCGGCCGACACGTCGTCGTAGCCCACGCCCGCCGCAACGGAGCCGCCCAGACGCATGGCTTCCCACTGGAGTTCGTAATTCGTCAGCTCGGACGCGCCGGCCGGGCTCGTCGAGTGCTGCGCATCGGGCACCCCGTCACGATTGAGCTCGACGCGGCGCGCCACCGCGCTGAGCCGGTCGCCCGAGGGCCGCACCAGCACGAGGCCCAGCGACCAGGAGCGGCCGTCGTTGTCGAGCGAGTGACCGATGATGCGGCCGCGGTAGGCATAGCCCTGGGGATAGGGGTTGCTGCGATAGCCGGCGCAGTCACGCAGCGGGTCGCCGGTTGGCGGCACGCAGGTGGTGTCGGCGTACTCGAGCCTGGCCCGCCAGGACCCCGCCGCGGCAGCACCCCAGACCTCGATGCCCAGCTGCTCGATGAACTTGGCGGGCAGCCCGCCGGCTTCGTCTTCGCCGATGAACTGACCGTAGATTGCGACCGGAGCGGCGACCCAGGGCGAGCGCAGGCGGAAGTCGTAGCCTGCCATCTGGTTCCCCGGCTCGGCGGCCACCGTCTGTGAATCGCCCGGGTTGTCGCGCCCGACCAGCAGGTCGAGGAAGGTGTCGAGGTCGCAGGGCCGACCCTCGCCGCACCATTGCGCCGTGCGCGAGAGCCCCAGTTCGAGCCAGGGCTGCGGCTTGAAGGTGACGCGGGCGGCGAAGAAGCGGACGTCCGGCACCGGCACTCCGCTGCCCTCGGCCTGCCCCATGGATACGCTGGCCCGCCAGGGACCCAGCGCCCGCAGCACCGGGAGCTGCGAGGCGTTCGAGTACTTGCGCTCGACCACCAGCTGAGGGACCGGCCGTGCGTTGCTCGACAGGATCAGGCTGCTGTCCCAGCCGGGCCCCCACCACCGCTCGAGCGTGCTGGCCGAGATCGCGAGGTTGCCCAGCGTGACGCCCACGTAGGAACCGTCGAGCCGCACCGACTTGCCGTCGCTGGCGTCCGCCACGGCGCTGACGCGAACGCCGGCGGCGAACCGCTCGCCCAGCCAGCTGCCGCCCGCGGCCACCTGCCCCTGCTCCCGGGGGGTGTCGGAGAAATCGCGCAGCAGGGTCGGCCGCTCGGCGCCGGAGACCTCGAAGCCCAGGCCGCTGAAGCCCTGCTGCGAGACCGCCCGGGCCGCCCGGCGCACCCGCTGCAGGGCGGCATCGGTCCCCGGGCCGAGCGCGCCGGCCGGCTCGGCCTCGACGTCGCGAAGCACATCCGGCCAGGAGACCGGCCAGGTGGTGATGGGCGCCTTGAGCACGCCGGCGTCGGCCAGCAACGTGAGGTCGTGGCGCAGCCCGAGGTCGCCCGGCGCGAGCCACGGGCTCGCCGCGAGCGGGCTCGCCGCGGCCAGGGCAAGCCACGTCATACACGCCGAATGCAGCCAGACACGGACCGGCTGCTCTTTGGGTTTTACCGTCAGGAGCACGCGCAAGGTATTGGAATTCTTCTAATCCGCGCGTGGATTGTGCCGGATTATGTCGTACTAGTCGACCGGTTCCCGCCAGCGCCGCAGGGCGGTCAGCGCTCCTCGCATCGAGGCCGGCGCATGCGCTTCGCCGCCGGGTTCCCGGAGGTAACGGAGCACGCCCTCGGCCACCTTCTTGCCCAGCTCGACGCCCCACTGGTCGAAGGCATTGACCCCCCAAATGACACTCTGGGCGTAGACCTTGTGCTCATAGAGCGCCACCAGCGCCCCGAGCGTAGCCGGGTCGAGCTGCCGGAACAGCAGCAGGGAGACCGGGCGGTCGCCCTCGTGGACCTTGTGCGGCGGCACCTCCTGGCCCCGCTGGCCGCGCATGAACACCTCGGCCTGGGCCAGCGCGTTGGCGATGGCGAGCTGCTGTTGGGCCTCGTTGCCGCAGGACGAGCGCGCGCCGACGAGCATGTCGATCGCCGCGCGGGGGCTGCCCTGGTGCAGCAACTGGAAGAACGAGTGCTGGGCGTTGTTGCCTGGCTCACCCCAGACCACCGGGCCACTCTCCCGCTCCAGCGGCAGACCGTCGCGCGACACGCGCTTGCCGTTGCTCTCCATGTCGAGCTGCTGCAGGAAGGCGGGGAATCTCGCCAGCCGCGAGTCGTAGGGCAGCACGGCCAGCGTGGGCAGGCGCAGCAGGTTGATGTTCCAGACGCCGTGCAGGGCCATCAGCATCGGCAGGTTGGACTCGGGAGCGGCCTCGAGGAAATGCCGGTCCATGGCGTGCGCGCCGGCCAGCAGCGCCTCGAAATGCGCGGGCCCGATCGCGATCGCGATGGAGACCCCGATCGACGACCACAGCGAGTAGCGACCGCCCACCCAGTCCCACATGCGGAAGCGGTGGTCCGGATGCACGCCGAAGGCGTCCATCGCGGCCGCGTTGACCGAGACCGCCGCGAAGTGGTCCGGCACCGCCGCAGCGCCGAGCCGCCCCGCGAGCCAGGCGCGCGCATGCTGCGCGTTGGCCATGGTTTCCTGCGTGGTGAAGGTCTTCGAGGCCACGATGAACAGCGTGCGCGCCGGATCGGCCGCGTGCAGCAGGTCGGCGAGCGCACAGCCGTCGACATTGGACACGAAGGCCACGCGCGGACCCTGCCCCCGGTGCTCATGCAGCGCCTCGACCGCCATCGCGGGACCGAGGTCGGAACCGCCGATGCCGATGTTGACCACGAGCGTGAAGGGCTCGCCAGTGGCGCCCCGCACCCTGCCCTCGCGCACGGCCGCGGCGAAGCCCAGCATCCGGCGCCGCTCGGCGAGCACCTCGGCCTCGATGGCCGGGCCACCCCACCCCGTACCCGGCGGCTGGCGCAGCGCCACGTGCAGCACCGCGCGATCCTCGGTGCCATTGATCCGCTCGCCCCGGTACATCGACCCGACGGCGGCAGGCAGCCCGACAGCGCGCGCGAGCGCGCACAACCCGGCCATGGCGTCGCGATCGAGGCGTTGGCGCGAGGCGTCGAGCAGCACCCCGGCCGCCTGCGCCGAGAAGGCCTCGAAGCGCGCGGGGTCCGCGTCGAACAGCTCGCGCGTCGGGCGAGCGGCGAGCCTGCGGGCGTGCAGCCCGAGGGCATCCCATGCCGGCCCGGCGCCCGCCGTCACGGCTTCCCTCAGCGCCGCCCGGCGTAGAAGCCGGCGATCGTGTCGACGACGAACTGCAGCTGGGCGGGCTCGAGCTCGGGGTAGATCGGCAGCGCCAGCGTCTCGAGCGCCGCGCGCTCGGATTCCGGGAAATCGCCCGCGGAGCAGCCCAGGTACTGGAAGCACTCCTGCAGGTGCAGCGGCACCGGGTAGTAGATCTCGGTGCCGATGTCGTGCGCGCCCAGATGCGCGCGCAGCGCGTCGCGGTCCGCCGCACGGATGATGTACTGGTTGTAGATGTGCCGCGATCCGGCGGGCGCCGGAGGCGGCGTGACCACGCGGCCGGCGAGGCCCGCGGCCGCGAAGGCCGCGTCGTAGATCGCCGCGTTGCGCTGCCGCGCCGCGCTCCACGCGTCGAGGTGCGGCAGCTTGACCGCGAGCACGGCCGCCTGCAGCTCGTCGATGCGGAAGTTGCCGCCGACGAAGGCGTGGTAGTACTTCGGCTTGCTGCCATGCACGCGGAAGATCTCGAGGCGCTCGGCCAGGGCCGGGTCGTTCGTGACGCACATGCCCGCGTCGCCGAATGCGCCGAGGTTCTTGGTCGGGAAGAACGACAGGCAACCGATGTCGCCGTAGCTGCACGCGCGGCGGCCGGCGGCGTCGGCGGCGCCGATGGCCTGGGCCGCATCCTCGATCACCCGCAGGCCGTACCGCGCCGCGATGGCCATGAACGCGGGCATGTCGGCGACCTGGCCGTAGAGATGCACCGGCATCAGCGCCTTGATGACGCCGCCCGTCTGGCGATTGACCAGGCGGCCATCGCGCAGCTCGCAGCGATTGTCGATGAAGCCCTGCACGGCGCCCGGGCTGAGGTTGAAGGTGACCGGGTCGATGTCGCAGAAGACCGGGCGCGCGCCGACGCGGGCGATCGTGCCGGCGGTGGCGAAGAAGGTGTAAGGGGTCGTGATGACCTCGTCGCCCGGTCCGATATCGAGCACCATCAGCGCCACCAGCAGCGCGTCGGTGCCCGACGAGACCCCGATGCCGCGCGCGCACTGGCTGTAGGCCGCCACGTCCGCCTCGAGCCCCCTGACCGCCGGACCGAGGATGAACTGCTGGCTCTCGCAGACCGCCGCGATGACGGCGTCGAACTGCGGCTTCAACGCGAGGTACTGGGGTTTGAGGTCGAGCAGTGGGACCTTCATGCGCGCTCCGCGGGCCTTGCCGGCCGGATGTGACTTAATTTCGCTAGAATAACCGCGATCGGCCCTTGGCTGGGCCTTCCCTTCGGAGCACACGTGCCCGCCCGATCGCCCCACCGCCGCCTCGTGGCGCTTGGCCTCGCCGGCCTCGCACCGCTCGCCCACGGCCAGGCCTGGATCCCGGCGACCCACGAGCCTGCCCGGCTGGCCCTCGAGCAGCTCGTGGATGACGGCGTGATCGACCTCCCGCTGCTCTCCTGGCCGATCTCGCGGCGCGAGCTGCGGCTCGCGCTGCAGGTGGCGCGCGAAAGCGACCGCAACGAGCCGCGCACGCTCGCAGCGATCGCGCAGCTCGAGGCCGTCGTGCTCGAGCCCCCGCCGCGCCGCGAGTGGTCGCTCGCCGCCGGCGATCCGCAGCGGCTGCGCGGCTTCGAGAACGCCCCGCGCGAACAGGCGGAGGCCGCCCTCGCCTGGCGCTGGAGCGGCGAAGGATCGCTCTCGGGTGAACTGCACGCGCGGGTCGTCGCGTCGCCCGAGGACGGTCAGTCACTGCGGCCCGACGGCAGCTACCTTGCCGCAAGCACCGGCAACTGGCTCTGGTCGGCGGGCTGGCAGGACCGCTGGTGGGGCGGCGGCCACTTCGGCAGCCTGCAGCTCTCGAGCAACGCGCGCCCGGTGTTCGCGCTCTCGGTGGATCGCGAGACCTCGATCCCCTTCGAGACCAGGTGGCTCAGCTGGATGGGCCACTGGACGCTCGGAACCTTCATTGGTGCGCTCGAGGGGGACCGCCCGGACAGCGATCACGCGCTGCTCTGGGGCTTCCGCGCCGCGATGCGCCCGCTTCCGGGGCTCGAGCTCAGCGTCACGCGCAACGCGCAGTTCTGCGGCGACCAGCCGCCCTGCAGCCTGTCGGCCTTCTGGAACGTGGTCACCGGCAACGACAACCAGGGCGAGAACGTCCGGCCGGAAGACGAGCCCGGCAACCAGCTCGCCACGCTGGAGGCGCGCTGGGGGGGCCGCATCGCGCAGGTTCCGCTGTCGGTGTATTGGCAGCGCACCGGCGAGACCATCGACAACAAGATCCCCCGGCCGCTGCGCAACATGGACCTCGTGGGGCTGTCGACCTGGGGCGACACGGCCAAGGGCCTGCGCTGGCGGGCGACCATGGAGTTTTCCGAGACCACCTGCGCAGACGAGGATGCCGTCGACCCAGTCCGTGGCGACTGCGTCGCCTACGAAAACCTGCTGTTCACCGGGGGCTATCGCTATCGCGGTCGGGTTCTCGGTCACACGACCGATGGCGACTCGCGCCAGTGGGCAGTTGGCCTCGCGGCCAGCGAAGCCGGCGGCCGGCACTGGGCGCTGGGCCTGCGCCGCGCCGAGGTCAACCGGATTCCCGGCGCGAACCACCCGGACCACAGCGTGTCGCTGGTGCCGGCGATCTGGTACGTGGGCGAGGCGCGCGTGGAACAGCCGATCGGGCGCGCGCGCGTGGAACTCTCGGTCGCGGTGGAGCGCAAGACCGACGAGCTGACCTCGCGCACCGTCAACGAACCGAAGGGCTACCTGCGCTGGACGCGGGCGTTCTGATCAGACCTTATAGTACGAGCGGTACCAGTCGACGAAGCGCCGCACGCCAACCTCCACCGGCGTGGCCGGCCGGTAGCCCACATCGCGCACCAGGTCGTCGACGTCGGCATAGGTGTCGGGCACGTCGCCCGCCTGCAGCGGCAGCAGGTTCCGCTGCGCCTTGACGCCGAGGCAGTCCTCGAGCACCTCGATGTAGCGCAGCAGCTCCACCGGCGCATTGTTGCCAATGTTGTAGATGCGGAACGGCGCCTTGCTCGTCGCCGGGTCGGGGTGGTCGCCGCTCCACTGCGGGTTCGGCTGCGCGATCCGCTCGCAGGCGCGCACCACGCCTTCGGCGATGTCCTCGACGAAGGTGAAGTCGCGCTTGTGGTGGCCGTGGTTGAAGACGTCGATCGGCTTGCCTTCGAGCATGTTCTTCGCGAACAGGAACAGCGCCATGTCCGGCCGGCCCCACGGACCGTAGACCGTGAAGAACCGCAGCACCGTGACCGGCAGGCCGAACAGCGCGGCGTAGTTGTGGCCCATCAGTTCGCCGGCCTTCTTGGTCGAGGCGTAGAGCGACAGCGGGTGGTCGACGCCGCGATGCGGGGAGAACGGCATGTTGGTGTTCATGCCGTACACCGAGCTCGTCGAGGCGAACACCAGGTGCTCCACGCCGGTGTGGCGGCAACCCTCGAGCACGTTGACCGTGCCGGTGACGTTGCTGTCGACGTAGGCGTGCGGGTTGGTCAGCGAATAACGCACGCCGGCCTGCGCGGCGAGGTGGATGACCCGGGCGAAACGCTCGCGCTCGAACAGCGACTTCATGCCCTCGCGGTCGGCCAGGTCGAGCTTGACGAAGCTGAACCCGGGCAGCTGCTGCAGCAGCGCCAGGCGGCCGAGCTTGAGGTTGACGTCGTAGTAGTCGTTGAGGTTGTCGAGGCCCACGACTTCGTGACCGCGCTCGATGAGCTTGCGCGTGGTGTGCGAACCGATGAACCCGGCTGCGCCGGTGACGAGGATCTTCACAGGCGACCGTCCGTCTCGCTGGCCTTGAACACGTGCTTGATGTCGTAGACGACATGGTTGCGGCGGCACAGCCGGCGCACGCCCTTGATGCCGAGCTTGCGGAACTCCTCGTGCGCCACCGCGGCGACGACCGCGTCGTAGCGACCCGCGCGCAGGGTCTTGGCCAGCTTGATGCCGTATTCGTGCTCGGTCTCGGCGGGGCTCGCCCAGGGGTCATGGACCTCGACCTTCGCGCCGAACTTGCCGAGCTCCTTGACCACGTCGGCGACCTTGGAGTTGCGGATGTCCGGGCAGTTCTCCTTGAAGGTCATGCCCAGCACGAGCACGCGCGAGCCCTTGACGTGGATCTTCTTGCTGTTCATCAGCTTGACGACCTCGCCCGCCACGTACAGCGCCATGTTGTCGTTCAGCCGACGGCCCGCGAGGATCATCTCGGGGTGGTAGCCGACCTCCTGCGCCTTGTGGGTGAGGTAATACGGATCGACGCCGATGCAGTGCCCGCCGACGAGACCCGGGCGGAACGGCAGGAAGTTCCACTTCGTGCCCGCGGCCACCAGCACCTCCTCGGTGTCGATGCCCAGGCGGTTGAAGATCAGCGCGAGCTCGTTGATCAGCGCGATGTTCACGTCGCGCTGGGTGTTCTCGATGACCTTGGCGGCCTCCGCGACGCGGATCGAGGAGGCCCGGTGGGTGCCGGCCGTGATGATGCGGCGGTAGAGTTCGTCGACGAATGCGGCGGCCTGCGGCGTGGAGCCGGCGGTGATCTTGCGGATCGTGGTGAGCCGGTGCTGCTTGTCGCCCGGATTGATGCGCTCGGGGCTGTAGCCCGCGAAGAAATCCACGTTGAACTTCAGCCCCGAGACGCGCTCGAGGATCGGCACGCACACCTCTTCGGTGCAGCCCGGGTAGACGGTCGACTCGTAGACGACGATGTCGCCCTTCTTGAGCACCTTGCCGACGCTCTCGCTCGACTTGACGAGCGGGGTCAGGTCCGGGCGCTTGTAGTCGTCGATCGGCGTGGGCACGGTCACGATGTAGACCTTGCAGCGCGCGAGGGCCTTCAGGTCGCCGGTGTAGCTGAGGTGCTTGGCCTCGGCCAGTTCCTCGGGCGAGACCTCGAGGGTGCTGTCACGGCCGCTGCGCAGCTCGTCGATCCGCTCGGGCTTGATGTCGAAGCCGACCGTGCGGAAGTGCTTGCCGAACTCCACTGCCAGCGGCAGCCCGACGTAGCCGAGGCCCACGACCCCGATCTGAGTGTTACTGGCGTCCAAGATTGGCCCCTGCTCGATGTATGTTCCGGCCGAAATGGTGCGGGATTATGACAGATCACCCGCGAGCGGAATGCGACCTGGATCGCAGTCGGACCTAGCCGCCCGGGACGCGGAACAGCACCTTTCCACCGCTCGCCTTGGCGATCCGCTCGAGCATCGCCTCGTGGGCCGCGAGCTCGGACTCCGAGGCCGGGACGACCCGCAGCGGGACCGCCGGCAGGACCCTGGCGCGCGGCTCGGCACCCGCCTCGGTGCCCCGGCCGTTGGCCCGCTCCTCGCCGAGCTGCAGGGCGCTCTGGCCACCGGTCATGGCGAGGTAGACGTCGGCGAGGATCCGCGCGTCGAGCAGCGCGCCGTGGAAGTCGCGGCGGGAGTTGTCGACGCCGTAGCGCTTGCACAGCGCGTCGAGGTTGTTGCGCTGCCCCGGATGGAGCTCGCGGGCGAGCACGAGGGTGTCGAGCACGTCGCACAGGGTGTCTATGGGACGCGGCTCGCCCGGCAGCCGCCGGATCTCGGCGTTGAGGAACGCCACGTCGAAGGACGCGTTGTGGATGACGAGCTCGGCGCCCTCGACGAAGCGGAGGAAGTCCTCGGCGACGTCGGCGAAGCGCGGCTCGTTCGCGAGACGGGCCCGGCTGATGCCATGCACGGCCTCGGCGGCCTCGTCGATGTCGCGCTCGGGGTTGAGGTACCGGTGGAAGGTCCGGCCGGTCGGGCGACGGCTGACGAGTTCGACGCAGCCGATCTCGATGATGCGGTGGCCCATGGCCACCTCGAGTCCGGTGGTTTCGGTATCAAGGACGATCTGGCGCATGGGCAGCGATTCTAGTCGACGGCGGCTAGCCCAGCATCGCGTCGATCGCGGCGTTGGCGAGGCGATCGACGCGCTCATTACCCGGGACGCCGCTGTGCCCGCGGACCCAGCGCCACTCGATCTCATGCCCGGCGGCCAGCGCGTCGAGTCGCTCCCAGAGGTCGCGGTTCTTGACCGGCTTGCGATCCGCGGTGCGCCAGTCGCGTGCCTTCCAGGCCTTCATCCACTCCGTGATGCCCTGGCGGACGTACTGCGAGTCCGTGTGCACGCGTGCGCGTACCGGGCGGCTGAGCGCCTCGAGGGCGCTGATCACGGCAACCAGCTCCATGCGGTTGTTGGTGGTCTGCGCCTCGGCACCCGACAGCTCGCGCAGGCGCCCGTTGTACTCGAGGGTCGCCGCCCAGCCGCCTGGGCCCGGGTTGCCGCGGCAGGCCCCGTCCGTGTAGATCTCGACGACGCTCACTGGCGGTTCGCGGAGGAAGGCTCGACGAGGCCGCCCAGCACCTGCTGGCGGCGCTCGCGCAGGCGCAGCCTCAGCGGCGGGATGGCGTGGATGCGCTTGCGCGCCTTGATGAGCCAGGCGCCGGCAGGCAACGGATTGAACAGCCCGCGCCGCAACATCCGCGGACCCCCTCTCGCCTCGCCCCACGGGGCCTCGAAGAGATAGCGCCGCGTGTCGGAGACCTCGTAGCCGAGCACGCGGAGCCAGTCGCGCACACGCCGCGGCGACAGCAGGCGACGCAGGCCCGGCGGGAAGCCGCTGCGGGTGGCCGCGGCACGCAGCCCCCACAGGCTCATGGGCGCGAAGCCCAGCACGATCAGCTTGCCCTCGCCGGCGAGTACGCGATCGACCTCACGTAAAACCCCGTACGGGTCATTCCCGAATTCCAGGGTGTGAGGCAGCAGCACCGCGTCGACGGCATCACTGGCGAGGGGCAGTTGCGTGAGTCGAGCGGAGATGTCGGCACCCGAGCAGAGGAGCATGCCGGACTCGGGACTCGCGACCGTCGTGCTGCGGCGCGTTCGTCCGCCCGCGAGTAGCTCGCGGCAGTTGCCCCAGGCACCAACCTGGACGAGCTCCCAGCCAAAGCAGTCGTCGAGCGCCTCGGTGAGCAGCTCCGCCTCGGCGCGCAGCAGCGCACGACCGCGGGCAGACTCCAGCCAGGTTGAGATGCGCTCGTTCATGGAGGCCAGAACGATAGCAATTTTGCGCCCTTGCCGGTTAAATAGGCCGTACATGGTGAACCTCGTCCGACTGCGCCGCTGGGTCGCAGCCGCAGCGGCTTCGTGCCTCGCTGGCTGCGTCACCACCCCCCCCGTCGATGTGGCCACGACGCTTCCGGAAGGGAGTGCGGAGGTCTCCGGTACCGATGTGGACTCGTCCGCGGCTGCCCCGGCGGCGGGCGATGCCGAGCTGGCCGTCGACGGGCCGCCTCCGGCGCAGATCATCCCCCCTGCGGCCGCTGAGCCCTCCTACGACGACCTGATGGACCGGATACGCGCCGGGTTCCAGCTCGACGACCCGGACCGCACGCAGATCGACACGCAGGTCAACTGGTACGCACGCAACCCCAACTATCTCGATCGCGTGTTCGGCCGGGCCTCGCTGTACATGCACCACATCGTCTCGGAGGTCGAGCGGCGTGGCATGCCGCTCGAGCTCGCGCTGCTGCCCGTGATCGAGAGTGCGTTCGAGCCCTATGCCTACTCGGTGGCACGCGCCTCGGGCCTATGGCAGTTCATCCCGGGCACGGGCAACCGTTTCGGCCTGCCGCAGAACTGGTGGTATGACGGCCGGCGGGACGTGCTCGAATCCACCCGGGCCGCGCTCGACTACCTCCAGTTCCTCCACGACGAGTTCGACGGTGACTGGCTGCTCGCGGTGGCGGGCTACAACTGCGGCGAGGCCTGCGTCGCACGCGCCGTGCGCGAGAACCGCGCGGTGGGCCGCTCGGCGGAATTCTGGAACCTGCGGCTGCCTGCCGAGACGCGCGCCTACGTGCCCAAGCTGCTGGCGATGAAGCGCATCGTGGCCAGGCCTGAGGCCTACGGCCTCGCCTTCAGCGCGATTCCAGACCAGCCCTACTTCACCCGCGTCGACGTGCCCAGCCAGATCGACCTGAAGCTGGCGGCAGACCTTGCCGGCCTGACGCACGAGGAGATGTTCGAGCTGAACCCGGCGTTCCATCGCTGGGCGACACCGCCCCAGGGACCGCACGCGCTGCTGCTGCCGATCGATGCGGCCGAGCTGTTCCGCCAGAACCTGGCACAGCTCACGCCGGACGAACTGATGCGCGTGACGCACCACATCGTGCGGCCGGGCGACACCCTCGCCACGCTCGCGAGCCGCTACAACACCCAGCCGCTGACCATCCGGATGCTCAACGGACTCGGCAACGGGACACTGGCGCCCGGCACGGACCTGCGGGTGCCCTCGGGCACCACGGAACTGCCCGCCAAGGTGCTGCGCGCCGCCGCCATCGTCGACCGGCCGGGCACGGCCCCCGGTGCCGGGTCGCGCCGGCCGAACGTGCACGTGGTCCGCCGCGGCGAGTCGATCTGGGCGATCGCGCGCCGCAACAACATGGATCCGCGCACGCTCATGCGGATCAACAACAAGCGCCCGGGCGACGTGCTGCGCGCGGGCGAGCGCCTCGTGCTCTCGTCGTCGGGCGGCAGGGCTTCCTCCTCCACGTCGTCGTCGAGGAGTTCCCCATCGGGACAACGCACGCTGCAGCACACGGTGCGCTCGGGCGACACGCTCTACCGCATCGCGCGCCTCTACTCGGTCACGGTGGCGCAGATCGCCTCGTGGAACGGGATCAGCGCGAGCCGGACCCTCAGGCCCGGCCAGAAACTGACCATCAGACTTCCTCGGAGATGAACATGGGTTTCCTGTCTGGCAAGCGCGCGCTGATCGTCGGCGTGGCCAACGAACGGTCTATCGCCTGGGGTATCGCGCAGGCCATGCATCGCGAGGGCGCGGAGCTGGCGTTCACCTACGCGGGCGACAAGCTCCGGGAGCGCGTGGAGCCGCTGGCCGCGTCGATCGGCTCCCGCATCGTGCTGCCGCTCGACGTGACCTCGGACGAGCAGATCGCGGCGGTCTTCGAATCCCTGCGCGCCGAATGGGGGCAACTGGACATCCTGGTGCATGCCGTGGCCTTCGCGCCCCGCGAGGCGCTGGCGGGCGGCTTCACCGACAGCACCAGCCGCGAGGCCTTCGCGATCGCACACGACGTGTCGAGCTACAGTCTGACGGCACTCGCCCGCGGCGCAGCGCCGCTGATGCAGGGCCGCCCTGGAGCGATCGTCACCCTCTCCTACCTCGGTGCGGTGCGCGCAGTGCCCAGCTACAACGTGATGGGACTGGCAAAGGCCAGCCTCGAGGCGAATGTGCGCTTCCTGGCGGCGGATCTTGGCCCGCGAGGGATTCGCGTGAACGGCATCTCCGCGGGCCCCATCAAGACGCTCGCGTCCTCCGGCGTGTCGGGCCTGCGCAAGATGCTCTCGCGCGTTGCGGAGGCCTCGCCGATCCGGCGCAACGTGACCCAGGAGGACGTGGGCAATGCGGCGGCGTTCCTGTGCTCGCAGCTCGCCGCGGGGATCACTGGGGAGATCCTGTACGTGGACGGCGGCTACAGCACGGTCGGCATGAGCTTCCCGCAGGAGGCGGAAAGCTGATCGCGACGAGCCGGCGCTGACGCCGCGCCTGCCACCTGCCCCGATTACTCGAAGGCGCTGGGGTTCTTCTCGACCTTGGCCCGGCGCCGCATCTCTGCGACGTAGGCGGCTACGTCGCCCTGGCCCGAACGGGCGGCCCACTGCACGCCGCGCTGCTGCATCAGCATCGCGTTGCCGTCGACGGTGCCCGGGCGGGTCTGCAGCAGGACTATCACCGCAGCCCCCGCTTCCTCGAGCGGAATCGCGCGGTATCGCGGCTTGCCCGCGGCAGGCCGGGTCATCGCGAACGCGGCCTGGTTGACCACGACGGGCACCGCAGGGTCGCCACGACCCACGAACCGTGCCGGCTCCGCAGGCGCCCCAAGCGTCCTGAGGACATCGTCGACCGATGCGCCGGACTCGAGGCGGCGAACGGCGTCTTCGGCGGCGCGGCGCGCCGCAGCATTGGCCCGCTCGTCGCGCAGCGCGGCCACCACCGACTCGCGCACGCTGGCGAGCGGGGGCACCACGGGCTTGCGGTGCTCGAGCACGCGCACGAGGACGAAGCGGTCGTCGCCAAGGGCGACAGGACCACCCGGCCGGCGCTGGTTGAGCACAGCGTCGCCGAACACCACGTCGAGCAGCGCGGGGTCTGCGCCCAGCGGCGCCCCACCCGTGCCCCGGCCGAACGTGTCGACCTGGCCGAGCGTCATGCCATGCGCGGCGGCCAGCGCCGCGAAATCCGCGCCAGGCTGCTCGAGCCGACGCTGCAGCGACTCCTCGCGCTCACCGAACAGGTCGGCGGAACGGTCGCGGCGGAACTCGGCTTCCAGCTCGGCGCGGACCTCGTCGAAGCCCCGGCTGCGCCCCGGCTGGATGCCGTCGAGACGGATCACGTGGTAGCCGAACTCCGTGCGCACGGGTTCGGACAGCTGGCCCTCGGTGAGCGCGAACACGGAGTCGGCGAACGGACCGACGAACGCACTGCGCTCGGACCAGCCGAGGTCACCGCCCTCGGCCGCGGAGCCCGCGTCCTGCGACAGCTCGGTGGCGAGCTTCGCGAAGTCCTCGCCCTTGCGCAGGCGAGCCAGCACGTCCTGCGCGGACTTCAGCGCCGTGGCGTACTCGGTTTCGCTGCTGGCCGAGAACAGGATGTGCCTGGCGCGGCGCTGCTCCGGAGCGGCGTAGCGCTCGCGGTTCTGGGCGTAGAGATCCTGCAGGTCGGCGTCGGTGACGGTGACCGTGGCCGCGACCTGGTCGAGCCGGAGCTCGGCGTATTCGAGGCGAACGCTCTCGGGCGTGGTGAAACGGGAGGCGTTCGCCTGGTACCAGGTGTCGACGTCGGCGTCGGAGAGCGTGACGCCGGCACGAAACCGCTCGGCAGGCAGCAGCGCGTAGCGGATCTCGCGCTGCTCGTCCTCGAGCGCGACCTGGCGTGCGAGCTCGGCGCGGGTCCGGAACTCGGACACCTGGATGGCACGCTGCAGCTCGCCGTTCTGCAGGCTGCTGCGCACGTCTGCCTTGAACTGGGCAGCCGAGACACCGATCTGCGCCAGGCGCGCAAGCGCCAGGTTCTCGCTGTACTTGCCGTCCACCTGGAACGCCGGCTCGGCGCGGATGAACTCGTCGACCCGCGCCTCGTCGACCCGGTAGCCGAGGTCCTGGGTGCGCCCCGTGACGAGCGTGGTGCCGATGAAGGACTCCAGCAGGTCGTCCTGCAGGGTCTTGCGGGTTTCCTCGGGGATGTCGGTGCCGAAGCGCTGCTGCCACTCGGCCTGCCGGTCACGCCAGGCGTCGTTGACGCGCTCCAGCGGGATCGAGGTGCCGTCGACCTTCGCGGCCCACGCCGAGGCGCCGGTGACGTCCATGTTGACGATGCCCGTGGCACCCCAGATGGCGAATACCAGCGCCAGGGGCACGAGGATGATGTACGCGAGGACCTTCTTGCCCTTCAGCGAGTCGCCGATCTTCTGGAGCATGGGTCTCGAATGGGTGTAAAGAGATGGCGGAGCGGACGGGACTCGAACCCGCGACCCCCGGCGTGACAGGCCGGTATTCTAACCAGCTGAACTACCGCTCCACCGTTTTCAAACCCGCCCGCCATCCGGGGCAGGATGGTGGGTGCTGAGGGGATCGAACCCCCGACATTCGCCTTGTAAGGGCGACGCTCTACCGCTGAGCTAAGCACCCCCAAGGAGGGCGCGAAGTGTAGCGGATGAAAAAGCGGCGCGCTACACCCTCCCGCGCTTTCGGATGGTCAGTGCGCCGCAGGTGCCGGCTTGTCACCGCGACGGCCGCCCCGTCGCGCCGGCTTCGCCGCCACGACGGGCTCCGCCGCGGGCGCCGCCGGCGCCGGCAGCGGCTGGGGTCGCGACGCGAGCGCGATCTCGAGCACCTCGTCGATCCACTTCACGGGCTTGATCACGAGGTTGCCCTTGATGTTATCGGGGATCTCCGCGAGGTCCTTTTCGTTGTCGACCGGGATCAGCACCGTGGAGATGCCGCCGCGGTGCGCCGCGAGCAGCTTCTCCTTGAGCCCCCCGATCGGCAGGACTTCTCCGCGCAGCGTGATCTCGCCCGTCATCGCGACGTCGGATCGCACCGGGATCCTCGTGAGCGCCGACACCAGCGCCGTGCACATGCCGATGCCCGCGGATGGGCCGTCCTTCGGCGTGGCGCCCTCGGGCACGTGCAGGTGCAGGTCGAGCTTCTGGTAGAAGTCCGGGTCGAGGCCGAGCACGCCCGCCCGGCTGCGCACGACCGTCATGGCGGCCTGGATCGACTCCTGCATCACCTCGCCGAGCTGGCCGGTGTGCTGCAGCTTGCCCTTGCCGGGAACGGTGGCGGCCTCGATCGTCAGCAGCTCGCCCCCCACCTCGGTCCAGGCGAGGCCAGTGACCTGGCCGATGCGGTTCTCCTCCTCGGCCTTGCCGTAGCGGAAGCGCCGCACGCCCAGGAGGCTGTCGAGGTTGCCGGAATCGACCTTCACCGACTTCTGCCCCTTGGCGAGCAGCAGCTTCTTGACGGCCTTGCGGCAGATCTTGGCGATCTCGCGCTCGAGGCTGCGCACGCCAGCCTCGCGGGTGTAGTAGCGCACCACGTCGAGCAGGACGTCGTCGGAGATCTGCAGCTCGCCGTCGCGCAGGCCGTTGTTCTTCATCTGCTTTGGCAGCAGGTAGCGGCGCGCGATGTTCATCTTCTCGTCTTCCGTGTAGCCCGGAAGGCGGATGACCTCCATGCGGTCGAGCAGCGGCGCGGGGATGTTCAGGCTGTTGGCCGTGCAGACGAACATCACCTGAGAGAGGTCGAGGTCGACCTCGAGGTAGTGGTCGTTGAACGAGGTGTTCTGCTCAGGGTCGAGCACCTCGAGCAGCGCCGAGGACGGGTCGCCGCGGAAGTCCATCGACATCTTGTCGACTTCGTCGAGCAGGAACAGCGGGTTCGACACGGCTGTCTTGGCCATGTTCTGCACGATCTTGCCCGGCATGGAGCCGATGTAGGTGCGGCGGTGGCCACGGATCTCGGCCTCGTCGCGCACGCCACCGAGTGACATGCGAACGAACTTGCGGTTGGTGGCGCGAGCGATGCTCTGGCCGAGCGAGGTCTTGCCAACGCCCGGGGGACCGACGAGGCAGAGGATCGGCCCCTTGATCTTCTCGACGCGCTGCTGCACCGCGAGGTACTCGACGATGCGCTCCTTGACCTTCTCCAGCCCGTAGTGGTCCTCGTCGAGGACCTTCTCGGCGCGCGCGATGTCCTTGATGACCTTCGTGCGCTTCTTCCAGGGCACCTTGACCAGCCAGTCGATGTAGTTGCGGACGACCGTGGCCTCGGCCGACATCGGCGACATCATCTTGAGCTTGTTGAGCTCGGCGGTGGCCTTCTCGCGCGCCTCCTTGGGCATGCCGGCCTTGTCGATGCGCCGCTCGAGTTCCTGGACCTCGTTGACGCCGTCCTCCATCTCGCCGAGTTCCTTCTGGATGGCCTTCATCTGCTCATTCAGGTAGTACTCGCGCTGGGATTTTTCCATCTGCGCCTTCACGCGGCCGCGGATGCGCTTCTCGATCTGCAGGACGTCCATCTCGCCCTCGATCGCCACGAGCACGTGCTCGAGGCGGGCGCGCACGTCGAGGATCTCGAGGACCTTCTGCTTGTCGCCGAGCTTCAGCGACATGTGGGCGGCGACCGTGTCGGCCAGCCGGCCGGCGTCGTCGATGCCCGAGAGGGCCGTCAGCACCTCCGGCGGGACCTTCTTGTTGAGCTTGACGTACTGCTCGAACTGGGAAATGACCGAGCGCGACAGCACCTCGAGCTCTTTCTCCTCGTACTGGTCGACCTCCGCGGCGAGCGTGGCGTCGGCCGTGTAGAAGTCACCCGAACTGAGCTTCTCGATCGTGGCGCGGTCGACACCCTCGACCAGCACCTTGACCGTGCCGTCGGGCAGCTTGAGCAACTGCAGGATGGTGGCCACGGTGCCGATCCGGTAGAGGTCGTCGATGCGGGGGTCGTCGACGTCGGCCTGCTTCTGGGCGATCAGCAGGATGCGCTTGTCGGCCTTCATGGCCGCGTCGAGCGCCTGGATGGATTTTTCCCTGCCCACGAAGAGCGGGATCACCATGTGCGGGTAGACCACCACGTCTCGCAGCGGGAGCACCGGGACGTTTTCGATGGCGGTCACCTTGAGGCCGCCGGGAGATTTTTCGGACACGCGCGCAAGCCCTCGGATGGCGCCGGGAAGGCGCCAATAGTCTACAGCGGGATATGGGGGTCGGCAGTCCGTATTCAACGGCAACCGGCAGCGCCGGGGCGCCGCCGGGCCCGCGGAAGACGGGTCAGCTGGCGCCGGAAACCTTGCGCGCCGGCTCCTCGGCGCCCTCGGTCTTGTAGACCACGTAGGGCTTGGCGTGGCCGTCGATGACGCTGTCGTCGACGACGACCTTCTGGACGCCGCGCAGGGACGGCAGCTCGTACATGGTGTCCAGCAGCACGCCCTCGAGGATCGTGCGCAGGCCGCGCGCCCCGGTGCGACGCTGCATGGCCTTGCGGGCGACCGCGCGAAGCGCTTCCTCGCGGAATTCCAGCTCCACGCCTTCCATGTCGAACAGACGCTTGTACTGCTTCGTCAGGGCGTTCTTGGGGTCGAGGAGGATCGACATCAGCGCGGCCTCGTCGAGCTCCTCGAGCGTGGCGACCACCGGCAGGCGACCGACGAACTCCGGGATCAGCCCGAACTTGATGAGGTCTTCCGGCTCGACGTCGTGGAAGACGTCGGTGCCGTGCGGCCGGGCGTTGACCTCGCGCACGTCGGACGTGAAGCCGATGCCGCTCTTCTGGGTGCGGTTCAGGATGATCTTCTCGAGGCCTGCGAACGCGCCGCCGACGATGAAGAGGATGTTGGAGGTATCCACCTGCAGGAATTCCTGCTGCGGGTGCTTGCGGCCACCCTGGGGCGGGACCGAGGCGACCGTGCCCTCGATGAGCTTGAGCAGCGCCTGCTGCACGCCCTCACCCGACACGTCGCGGGTGATGGAGGGGT
>CAZPAJ010000028.1:0-39875 GCA_964584625.1 uncultured Acidibacter sp. | reverse complement strand
CCTTCAGGATGCCGTCCTCGATCAGCGTGGTGCACTGGGTCGGCGTACCCTCGTCGTCGACGTTCAGTGAGCCACGGCGCGCGGACAGCGTGCCGTCGTCGACCACCGTGCAGCCCGGTGCCGCGACGCGCTCGCCGATGCGGTTGCTGAACGCCGAGGTGCCCTTGCGGTTGAAGTCGCCTTCCAGGCCGTGCCCGATCGCCTCGTGGAGCAGCACACCAGGCCAGCCCGGGGCGAGGACCACGGTCATCGCGCCCGCGGGCGCCGGCACGGAATCGAGGTTGACGAGCGCCTGCCTCGCGGCCTCGCGACCGAGTTCGAGCGGGCGGTCGCCCGACACCAGCTCCGCGAGCGAGTAACGCCCCCCCATTCCCGCGAAACCCATTTCCCGGCGACCGCCATGCTCGGCGATCACCGAGACGTTGAATCGCACCAGCGGGCGCGCGTCCGCGGCCAGCGTCCCGTCCCCCGTGGCCACCAGCACGACGTCGAACGACGACGAGACCGAGGTCATGACCTGGACGATCCGGGGATCGATGCGGCGGGTCTCCCGGTCGACGCGCTCGAGCCAGCGGACCTTGTCGTCGTCGGAGAGGGAACCCACGGGGTCGTGCGGCAGGTAGAGCGCGTGACCGCTGCGCCGGCTGAATGCGGGAACCCGGCCCTCGCGGCCACCGGCAGCGATCGCGCGCGCCGCGCGTGCCGCCTCGTCGAGCGTGGCCCACGCGATCTCGTCGGAATAGGCGAAACCCGTCTTCTCGCCTGACAGCGCCCGGACACCGACGCCCTGTTCGATCGCCGCGCTGCCCTCCTTGACGATGCCGTCCTCGAGCGACCAGGACTCGTCACGCGACAGCTGGAAGTAGATGTCGGCGGCGTCCACCGACGCACCGAGCACGGTGGCCAGCGCATCACCGACGAGGGATTCGTCCAGCCCCGCCGGACCGAGGATCAGCTCGCGGGCCAGCGCCAGGCTGTCGTCGGTCTCCGAATGATTCATGGTGACTTGCTCCTCAGATCCGTCTGTGGTCGAGCGCCGGGAATTCCTCCCGCGCGCGGCACTGGGCGTCACGATCGAGCGCCGCGACCACGACGCCCGGCCCGCGCGGCCGCCGCGCGAGCACCTTGCCCCAGTGATCCACCACCAGGCTGTGGCCGTAGGTCTCGCGCCCGCCAGGGTGGAATCCCGACTGGGCCGCCGCGACGACCGGGGCCAGGTTCTCAACTGCTCTCGCCCGCAGCAGGAGCTCCCAGTGTGCACGCCCCGTCGGCACGGTGAAAGCCGCCGGCAACGCGAACCACTCAGCGCCGCCGGCGAGCAGCGCGCGGAACAGTTCGGGGAAGCGCAGGTCGTAGCACACCGCCATGCCGAGCCGGCCGACCGGCGTGTCGACGATGACGCTCGATGCCCCTGGCGCCACCTGCGCGGACTCGCGGTAGGACTCGGCCTTGCCCGGGATGTCGACGTCGAAGAGGTGCATCTTGTCGTAGCGCGCCACACAGCCGCCCGACGCGTCGAACACGAGCGAGGACGCGGCGACACGCGGCTCTCCGGCCAGTCTCAGGGGTACCGTGCCACCGATGATCCAGAGGCCGAGCTCGCGAGCAAGGCTGGCGAGCGTGTCCTGGATGGGTCCTGTCCCGGGCTGCTCGGCGACCCCGAGCTTGTCCGCGTCGCGCAGCCCCATGAACGCGAAGTTCTCCGGCAGCACCGCGACGGTCGCACCGGCGTCGGCGCAGCGGCCGAGCAGGCGCCGGGCCGCCTCGAGGTTCGCGGCGACGTCGGGTCCGGAGGTCATCTGCACTGCGGCGACCAGCATCCGGGCAGTCTACCAGCGGCCGCCCGGGGCTCAGGCGAGCACGACGTCGAACTGGTCGACTTCGTAAAGCGATTCGGCCTGCAGGCGGATCGGTCTCCCGGCCTCCACCTCGAGTTCCGCCAGCACCGCGGAGTCCTCGCCAAGCAGGCGCTCCACGACGTCCTGATGGGCGAGGATCAGCAGCTCGCGGCTGCCGAACTGCCGCGCCTGTCGCTGGATCTCGCGGAACACGTCCTGGCACACCGTCTCGGGCGAGCGCACGAAACCCCGCCCCTCGCAGCTGCGGCAGGGCTCGCAGAGCACGTGCTCCAGGCTCTCTCGCGTCCTCTTGCGAGTCATCTCGACCAGTCCGAGCGGCGACAGCGAGGCAACCTGGGTCTGCGCGTGGTCGGGGGCCAAGGCTCGCTCCAGCGCCTCGAGCACCTGCCTGCGGTGGGCCTCGTCGCGCATGTCGATGAAGTCGATGATGATGATGCCGCCGAGGTTGCGCAGGCGCAGCTGCCGCGCGATCGCCACCGCCGCCTCGAGGTTGGTCCGGAAGATCGTGTCCTCGAGATTGCGGTAGCCGACGTACCCGCCGGTGTTCACGTCGATCGTGGTCATCGACTCCGTCTGGTCGATGACCAGGTAGCCGCCGGACTTGAGCGGGACCTTTCGATCCAGCGCCCGAAGGATGTCCTCGTCGACGGCGTGCAGGTCGAAGATGGGGCGCGGCCCGGCGTAGTGCTCGATGGAACCCTCGGCGCCGGGGATGAAGTCGCGCGCGAACGCCAGCATCCTCTCGTGCGTGACGGCATCATCGACCAGCACCCGCTCCACGCCACGGGAAAGCTCGTCGCGCAGGATCCGCAACGGCAGCGGCAGGTCCTCGTGCACCAGTTCGCCTGCGCCGCTGTGCAGGGAGCGCTCACGGACATGCGACCAGAGCCGCTCGAGATACGCGAGGTCGGCCGCGAGCTGCTCCGCGGGCACGCCCTCGGCGGCGGTGCGGACGATGTAGCCGCCGGAGTGCCCCTCGCGGACGATCGCCTGCATCGCCTCGCGCAGCCGGGTCCGCTCCGACTCACGATCGATTCGCGCCGAGACGCCGATGCCTCGGCCGCGAGGCATGAAGACCAGGAATCGCGAAGGCAGAGAGATGAAGGTCGTCAGACGGGCACCCTTGGCGCCGATGGGATCCTTGACGACCTGCACGACGATGTCGTCGCCCGCACTGACGAGGCGCCGGATGTCCTCGCTCCGCGGCCCCTCCGGCGCGGTGGGCGGACCCTGCGTTGGCCCGGCTCCCGCGGCGGTCACCACCGCCTGGGCATCGAACTGCGACTGCGGGCCGGCGATGTCATCGACGTGCAGGAACGCCGTGCGCGACAGCCCAGCGTCGACGAACGCGGCCTGCATGCCCGGCAGCACTCTGGACACGCGACCCTTGTAGATGTTGCCAACGATGCCGCGGCGGCTGGCCCGCTCGATGAAGACTTCCTGCAGCACGCCCCCCTCGAGCAACGCGGCGCGCGACTCGCGTGGCCCGACGTTGATCAGGATCTCGGCGCTCATCAGCAGGCCCGCCACACGGGGATGCCTGCCTCGGCGAGCAGTGCCGCCGTCTCGAACAGCGGCAGGCCGACTACGCCAGAGTAGCTGCCCTCCAGCGCCTCGACGAATACGGCCCCAAAGCCCTGAACCGCGTACCCGCCCGCCTTGTCCCGCGGCTCACCGGTCGCCCAGTAGGTGTCGATCTCGGTTGCGTCGATCGGCCGGAACCGCACGCAACTGCGCGAAAGCCGGGTTCGCAACGAACCGCCCGCGGCGAGGGCCACGGCGGTGAACACCTCGTGTTCCCGGCCGGAAAGCCTGCCGAGCATCGCGTGGCAACCCGCGCGATCGAGCGGCTTGCCGAGCACCTGTCCGTCGATGACGACCGAGGTGTCGGCAGCCAGCACCGGCAACCCGGCGGCCGGCGGCGGCGCCGCCGAGAGCACCGCGGCCGCCTTGGCGCGGGCAAGGCGCAGGACATATTCGGCGGGCGGCTCATCGACACCTTGCGTCTCGTCGGCCCCGGAAGGCAGCACCACGTGTGGCACGCCGAGCTGGCGCAGCAACTCCGCGCGACGCGGTGACGCGGAGGCGAGGCAGAGCACGGGGGCGTTCATGGCGCGGGATACTCAGTCGCGGTGGTAGGGGTGGCCGAGCAGGACGCTCTGTGCGCGGTAAATCTGCTCCGCCAGCAGCACGCGTGCAAGCCCGTGCGGCAGGGTCAGGCGCGACAAGGACCAGCTCTCCGCCGCGCGTGCTCGCACGCCCGGGGCATGGCCATCGGGACCGCCGATCAACAATGCGATCTCGGACGTCTCGCGCTCGAGCGCTGAAAGCCGCGCGGCCAGCTCCCGCGTGTCCATCTGCCGCCCGGATTCGTCGAGCAACACGATCCGCTCCCGATCACGCAGTGCCGCGAGCACACGCTCACCCTCGCGCTGGACCGCCTGAGAGGCCCCCCGCGACGCGGAGCGCGGCGCCGCCTCGATCTCCTGCAGCTCGAGCCGCCAGGGGCTGCGAATGCGGCGCAGGTAATCCGCGACGGCGGTATCGACCCAGCCGGGCATACGGGTCCCCACTGCCACGACGCGCAGGCGCATGGCGCGTCGCGCTCCGGCCTGCCCTGCCGCTCAGCGCGCTGGCGCGGCCGGCCGACGGCGGCCCGGACGCGCGTTCTTGGCGGGCCTGGCCGGGGTGGCCGGCGTGGCCTTGGCGACCATGGGTTCCCACAACTGCTCGAGCTGGTAGAACTCACGCGAGCGCGGCAGCATCACGTGGACCATCACGTCGGGCAGGTCGACGAGCACCCACTCGGCTTCCTGGGCACCCTCGACACCGAAGGGCCGCACTCCACCCGCCTTGGCCAGCTGCACCACGCGATCGGCGATCGAGCGGACGTGACGATCCGAGTTGCCGCTCGCGATCACCATGAAATCCGTGACGTCGCTGTGACCCCGGACGTCGATCGTGCGCACGTCGACGGCCTTCATGTCGTCGAGCGCGCCGAGCACGACGCCCAGCACGCGGTGCTGCAGGGCTGTGGGGGGTGCCTTGGCGGCCACTTTGGCGGCCACTTTGGTGCCCACCTTCGTGGCGGCCTTCTTGGGAGCCGCCCTGCCAGGCGTCTTGCGCGGAGCGGCCTTGGGGGCTGCAGCCTTCTTGCGTGGAGGAGTCTTGCGGGTGTCGGTCATGCCTGGGCCACGGCGCTATGCCGGCATCCTGGAGGGGTGGCGAGCATAGCATCCCGTGTCACGGATGATTTCCCGGACCGCGTCCGGCACGAGGAAGCGTGGATCTCGACCGGTCGTGATGATCTGGCGCAGATCGGTCGACGAGATCTCGAGCTGGGTCACGCCGTGCACGTAGATCCGGCCCGCGAGGGCCGTATGCAGGTCGCGCACGGCGCCTGTCCCGTGGTCGACCATCAGTGCACCGAGCGGCCCGCTCGCCGGCGCCTTCCAGCCAGGGCGATGCGCCACGACGACGTGCGCCAGCGACATGATCTCGCGCCAGCGGTGCCACCCGGGCAGGCCGAGGAAGGCGTCCATGCCGACGATCAGGCAGATCGACCGCGCCGGGAACTCCTCGCGCAGCTCGGTCAGCGTATCGACGGTGTAGGACACCCCCACCCGCCGCACCTCGCGATCGTCCACCACGAACCCCGGCTGGTCCGCGACGGCCGCCCGGACCATGGCGAGCCTGAGCGCCGGGTCAGCGATGGGTGGCTCGCGGTGGCCTGGATTGCCAGTCGGCAACCAGCGCAGCTCCGCGAGGCCGAGTTCCTGCCAGAGCTCGAATCCGGTGCGAAGGTGCCCATAGTGGATGGGATCGAAGGTGCCGCCAAAGATACCGATGGGTTGCATGATGGGTTTCGGAGTGCGGGGAGTTTGGATGAGGTGGTCGAACGACCGGATCAGGGTCCGCGTCGACCCGCGCCGCCCGGCAGCATGCGGACCCCGCAGGTCTCTGCGGCGAGCAGCAGCATTTCGTCCCACGGCGAGCCGGCGAGGCGCCCCTTGATCATGCGATCTGCGCGCAGCGCGCGCGACGCGAGCCGGGCGAATGGGGTGCGCGGCGCACGCCGGGATGCTCGCTCCAGCGCCGCGGCCTGCGCAGCCGAAGGGCGTGCGCCCGGGCGATGGGCCGCACCCGGAGCCTGGCGCAATTCCCAGAGTCGCCGCAGCTCGCGCACGAGCGACCAGAGCACGAGCGTCGGCTCGACACCCTCGCTGCGCAAACCCTCCAGGAGCCGCAAGGCGCGGGCCGCATCGCCGGAGAGGACCGATTCGCCCAGCGCGAAGACGTCGTAGCGGGCGCTGTCTGCCACCGCACCGAGCACCTGCTCTGCGTCGAGCGCGCCCGCCGGGACCAGCAGTGCGAGCTTGTCGATTTCCTGCTGTGCGGCCAGCAGGTTGCCTTCGACCCGGTCCGCCAGCAGCTGCAGCGCGGCAGGCGTAGGCTCGAGGCCCGCGCGGCGGCAGCGCTGGGAAAGCCATTGGGGCAAGCGCCCGATCTCCACGTCCCACACCGGGATCCAAGCACCGCGCTGCTCGAGCGCGCGACACCAGGCCGACTTCTGGCCGTCGGGGTCGACGCGACCCATCAGCACCAGGACAAGCAGGTCGGGCCCGGCCGCCTCGGCCAGCGAGACGAGCGCCGCGCCGCCCTCCTTGCCCGGCTTGGCCGATTCGAGGCGGATCTCGAGGATCCGTCGATCACCGAAGAGCGAGAGGGTGCCCGCCGAGGCACGGATCGCACTCCAGTCGGCCGCGCGCTCGACGAAGTGCACCTCGCGCTCGACGAACCCCGCAGCACGCGCCGCGGCCCGGATCGCATCGGCGGCCTCCGCGGCGCGGAGGGGCTCGTCGCCCGACACCAGGTAGCAGGGCAACAGGCCGCCGCGCAGGTGCGCGGAGAGATTGTCGATCGCAAGCTTCACAGCGGCCGATTATCCGGCATGGGGGTCTGGTGCGCGCGGCTAATGAAGGTTATATAATTACGTTACTTACACAGCCCCCCAAGGATCTCCGATGCACTCCCCCGCCAAACCCACGTCGCTTGCAGCACTGGCCGGTCTCGCCCTGGGCGGACTGTCGCCCTGCGACGCCGCGGCGGTGACGCCGGTCGCGCAAGATCTGCAGGAGGTGGTGGTGAATGCCACGCCACTGCGCAAAACGCCGCTGCAGACCGCCCAGCCAACCCGGATCATCGGCGGCGACCGGCTGGTGACCCGGCGCTCCCCCAGTCTCGGCGAGACGCTCGACGACGTGCCTGGCATGTCGGCCACCTGGTTCGGGCCGGTGGCCAGCCGGCCACTGATCCGCGGGCAGGGTGGCCTGCGGGTGCAAATGTACGTGGATGGCGGTGACGCGCTCGACGTGTCTGCGCTGTCGGATGACCATGCGGTGTCGGTCGACCCGCTGCTCGCGGAACGTGTCGAGATCCTTCAGGGGCCTGCGGCGCTGATGTTCGGCAACTCGGCGGCCGCAGGCGCCATCAATGTCATCACCCGCCGGCTGTCTCCGATCGAGCCCACGGCCGCGCTGGCCGGCGCCCTCGAGCTGCGGGGCGACGATGCACTCGGTGAGCGTGCGCTGTCGGCGCGCATCGGGGCTTCGCTCGGCGGGGGCTGGCGGATCGAGGGTGACCTGCAACGCCGCCGCACCGACGAACTGCGCATCCCCGGCTACGCGGAATCCGCGGCGCTGCGCGCGGAGGAGGACGAGCATGGGGAGGGTCACGACCACGAGTCCGACCGTGACCGCCTGCCCAACTCGGACGGCTCGACGGACGGCGGTGCCATCAGCCTCGTTCGCAAGGGCGATTCGGGATGGTTCGGGCTGTCGGTCAGCCGCCACGACAGCACCTATGGCCTGCCTGGCCATGCCGAGCACGGTCACGACGAGGACGGCGGTGTGCGACTCGACCTCGCGCAGCGCCGCATCGACGTCGAGGGCGAGTGGCGCACCACCGGAGGTGCGATCGAATCGCTGGGACTGCGTTTCGCGCGCAATGACTATGAGCACTCGGAGCTCGAGCCCGGCGGCGAGGTGGGCACCCGCTACGCGCAACTCGGGCA
The DNA here is from genome assembly GCA_964584625.1 of uncultured Acidibacter sp. GTDB lineage: Bacteria > Pseudomonadota > Gammaproteobacteria > Steroidobacterales > Steroidobacteraceae > UBA964. Next base: position 31,943 of record CAZPAJ010000028.1, on the reverse strand, counting down.
GGAGCTGAGGATCTCGGCAATGCAGCGCGAGACGATGGGCTGGCGCGGCACGTTCGGCGCACAGTGGCGGCGGGCGGAGTTCGACGCGGCAGGCGAGGAGGCCTTCCTGCCGCGCTCGGCGACCGAGAATTTCGGCCTGTTCCTCTTCCAGGAGCGCGCCTTCGGCCGCGTGGTGCTCGAGGCCGGTGCGCGACACGAGTTCCAGCGCATCCGCACCGATGAATCGCTCGAACTGGCTGCCTACGACGCGGGTGCCACGAGCGGCTCGATCGGCGGCCTTTGGACCCTGCGCGACGGGCTCGGGCTGGCGCTCAACCTGAACGCCGTCGAGCGCCATCCGACCGCCACCGAGCTCTACGCCGCAGGCCCGCACATCGCGGCGCTTCGCTACGAGATCGGCGACGCCACGCTGGGCACCGAGCGTGGCCGCACGGCTGACCTGTCGCTGCGCCTCGGCGGCGAGCACGAAGCATGGCGCGCGAAGGTGAGCCTGTTTGCAAGCCGCTACGACCGGTACATCATCGCCTCGCCGACCGGCGAGGTCGAGGACGACCTCGACGTGGTCCGCTACACCGCCAGCGACGCACGCTTCACGGGCGCCGAGGTCGAGTGGTCCCTCGATCGGCTGGCGGAGACGGCGGCCGGACGGCTCGGTGCGCGGCTGTTCGCCGACAGCGTGCGCGCCGAGGACGATGCTGGCAGGCCCCTCCCGCAGATCCCGCCGAATCGCATCGGCGGGGGCCTGTCACTGGCGAACGAGCGCCTGAGCGTCGGGGTCGAGGCGATCTGGCATGACGCCCAGACGCGGGTGGCCCCGGGTGAGCGGCCCACCGAGGGCTTCACGCTGGTCGAGCTGGACATCGCCTATCGGATGCCATGGGCAAACGGCGCTATCCTGTGGTTCCTGCGGGGAACGAACCTCCTAGACGAGGAGGCGCGTCGCCATGCATCGCCCCTCAAGGACTACGCGCCGCTCGCCGGGCGTTCGGTCTCGGCGGGTGTTCGAATGGAGTTCTGAGCCGGCGACCCCGGCACGTCACGGAGGAATGCGCATGTCCCTTTCGGCCCGGCCAGTCTCTGCCTCCGCCGTGTTGGCGGTCACGACCCTGGCGACATTTCTGGCGATCCCGGTGTCACGCGCGGAGGCCACCGCAGGCTTCGCGCAGCAGGGCGTGCACCAGCACGGCAAGATCACGCTGAATCTCGCAGTGGAGGGCAGCGATCTCGCCGTGGAGCTCGAGTCGCCGGCGGTACACGTGATTGGTTTCGAGCGTGCCCCGCGCACGGCGGACGAGCAGGCAGGCGTCGACGCCGCCGCGAAATGGCTGAGGGCGGGCGCGGGCATCGTCGGCGTGCCGGCCAGCGCAGGCTGCGTGCTGCGCAGCGCGGAAGTCACCCTGCCCGATTTCGGCAAGCCCGCAGGCAAGGACCATGGCCATGACCATGGGCATGACCACGATCATGCCCACGACCACGACCATGACCACGGCGCTCACGCAGACTACCGGGCGCGGTACCGGTTCACCTGCCGCAACCCCGCGGCGCTCGCCTGGGTCGAGCCGTGGCTGCTGCGCCGGCTGCGCGACGTGGAGCTCGCCCAGGTCAACGTCATCTCACCCTCGGGGCAGCAGCAGCTGACGGCGCGCGAAGCGGCGACGAGGATCCCTTTGCGCTAGAGTCGCGCGCGTGAACGCCACACTTGCGCCCTCCCCGCCCGGCCCGGCCATCGAGCTCCTCGACGTCGAGTTCGCCTGGCCCGGCAAGCGGCCGCTGCTGGAGATCGAGTCCTTCCACGTAGCACGCGGCGAGCGTGTGTTCCTGCGCGGCCCCAGCGGCAGCGGCAAGAGCACGCTGCTGGGTCTGGTCGGTGGCGTGCTGGTGCCCCGGCGCGGCACGGTGCGGCTGCTCGGCACCGAGCTGACCCGGCTGTCAGCCGGCGCCCGTGACCGCTTCCGCGGCGAGCACCTTGGCTTCGTGTTCCAGATGTTCAACCTGATCCCCTACCTCTCGGTGCTCGAGAACGTCGTCCTGCCCAGCCGGTTCTCGCCCGAGCGCGCCGCGCGGATTCCCGGCGGCGACGCCGGACTCGAGGCGACCCGGCTGCTGGCCGCGCTGGGGCTCGCCGACCCGGGCCTGCTGGCGCGGGACGTCACCGAGCTCTCGATCGGCCAGCAGCAGCGCGTCGCCGCGGCCCGCGCACTGCTCGGACGGCCCGGGATCATCGTCGCCGACGAGCCCACCTCGGCACTCGACCACGACTCGCGCGAGACCTTCCTTCAACTGCTGATGGCCGAGTGCCGGCAGCAGGGGGCGACGCTGCTGTTCGTCAGCCACGACACGTCCCTGGGTCCGCTGTTCGATCGCGTGGTGTCGCTGTCGGACATCAACCGCGCCGTGGCGCGGGCCGCCTGAGGCGCCGCCACCATGGCCACCCTGTCGCTCGCCCTGCGATCGCTCTGGAACCGCCGAACGACCGCTCTGCTGACCCTCTGCGCCATCGCGGTCAGCGTGGCGCTGCTGCTCGGCGTGGAGAAGCTGCGCACCGCGGCACGCGAAGGCTTCGCCAACACGGTCTCGGGCGTCGACCTGATCGTGGGCGCGCGGTCCGGGCAACTCAACCTGCTGCTCTATTCCGTGTTCCGCGTGGGCGACGCCACCGCCAACGTCAGCTGGGAGAGCTACCAGAAGATCGCACGGCATCCCGACGTGGCCTGGACGATCCCAATCTCGCTCGGCGACTCTCACCGCGGGTTCCGCGTCATGGGCACCACGGGGGACTACTTCCGCCACTATCGTTTCGCAGGAGGTCGTCCCCTGGAGTTTGCCGCGGGCCGCCCCTTCGAGGACCTCTACGACGCGGTGCTCGGGGCCGACGTGGCGAAGCAGCTCGGCTACGAGATCGGCACCCCCATCGTGGTCGCGCACGGCCTCGGTCGCGTCAGCTTCGCGGAACACGACGACAAGCCCTTCCGCGTGGTCGGTATACTCGCCCGGACCGGTACGCCCGTGGACCGCACGGTGCACGTGAGCCTGGAGGCGATCACGGCGATCCACATCGACTGGCAGAGTGGCGTTCAGGCACCTCCCGGCGCGCGCATCGACGCCGAGGCAGCGCGGGCCGCCCAGCTCACGCCCGAATCGATCACCGCCTTCATGGTGGGCATGCGCTCGCGCGTCATGACCTTCACGATGCAGCGCGCGATCAACGACTACCGGCAGGAGCCGCTGATGGCGATCATGCCCGGTGTCGCGCTGAGCCAGCTCTGGAACCTCGTCGGCATCGCCGATACCGCGCTGATGATCGTCGCCGGCTTCGTCGTGCTCGCAGGCCTGCTCGGGATGCTCACCGCGATCCTGACGAGCCTCAACGAGCGCCGGCGCGAGATGGCGATCCTGCGGTCCGTCGGGGCGCGTCCCCGCCATGTCTTCACGCTGCTGGTCGCCGAGGCCGGGCTGCTCGCGACCGGCGGGGTCGCCGCCGGCGTCGGACTGATGTACCTGCTGGTTGCGGCGGCGCGCCCGGTGCTCGAGACGCGCTTCGGAATCTTTCTGGAGGTGGGCGGTCTGAGGAGCTACGATCTGGCCATCCTCGGCACGGTGGTGCTGGCAGGGCTGCTGATGGGCGGGCTGCCGGCCTGGCGCGCCTACCGCAACACCCTGAGCGACGGACTGACCCTGAGAGTCTGACCATGACCGACCCGCGCCCCAAAGGCATTGCCCGCGCCCTGCTGCATACCGCAGCGTTGTCGCTCCTGATCGGATTCGCCTCGATGCACGCGGCGGCGCTCGACCAGCGTGCCGCGCGCGCCCCGGCCCCCGCCAAGCCCGCCGGAGGCGTGCGCGAGCTCGATTGGGAGGAACTGCTGCCGGAAGACGCGCGCAGCCGGTTCGCGGCGACTCCGCCGCCCGCGGCGCACGATTACCTCGGCGAAGGCGGCCTGGCTGCCCAGCAGGTCATGGACTTCAGCATCAACAAGGCGCTCGACGGCGCCAGCGTCAAGCTGCCCGGCTTCATCGTGCCGCTCGACGTGGGCAAGGACGGCCTGGTGTCGGAGTTCTTCCTGGTGCCCTACTTCGGCGCGTGCATCCACGTACCGCCACCGCCGCCCAACCAGATCGTCTACGTCAGGATGGACAAGGGCATCGCGCTGGACTCCATCTACGAGGCCTACTGGATCACCGGGCGCCTCAAGGCCTCCAACAAGACCACGCGGCTCGGCGCATCCGCCTACCAGCTTGCCGCGTCCAAGGTCGAGATCTACAAGTACTGACATGCCCACCCTGTTCGAACGAATCGTCGCGCGCGAGATCCCGGCGACGATCGTCCACCAGGACGATCGGGTGACGGCGTTCCGCGACATCCATCCGCGCGCGCCGACACACATCCTGATCGTGCCGAACAAGCCGATCCCGACGGCCAACGACATCGCCGACGGGGACGAGGCGCTCATCGGCCACATGTTCACCGTCGCGCGCGACCTCGCGCGGCGCGAGGGCATCGCGGAGAGCGGGTACCGGCTGATCATCAACTGCAACGAGCACGGCGGGCAGGAGGTCTACCACCTCCACGTCCACCTGGTCGGCGGCGCGCCGCTCGGCCCGATGATCGCCCGCTGAGCAGCCGCCCATGAGCTTGCGCGACCTCTACCCCGCAATCGAATCACGCCGTAGCGGCATGCTCCAGGTCTCCGACCTGCATCGGGTCTATTGGGAGGAGAGCGGCAACCCGGACGGCAAGCCGGTCGTTTTCCTCCACGGCGGCCCCGGGGGCGGCACCGACCCCCGGATGCGGCGGTTCTTCGATCCTGCCCGCTACCGCATCGTACTGTTCGACCAGCGCGGCTGCGGTCGCAGCACGCCGCATGCCAGCCTCGTCGACAACTCCACCTGGCACCTGGTCGACGACATCGAGCGCCTGCGCGTGCACCTCGGCATCGAGCGCTGGCAGGTGTTCGGCGGCTCCTGGGGCTCCACGCTGGCGCTCGCCTACGCGCAAACGCATCCTGCGCACGTCACCGAGCTCGTGCTGCGCGGCATCTTCCTGGTCCGCCCCTGGGAGTTCCGCTGGTTCTACGGCGGACCAGACGGCACGGGCGCCCTGTTTCCCGACCTCTACGAGGAATACGTGCGACCGATCCCGCCGGCCGAGCGCGGCGAAATGATGGGCGCGTACTACAAGCGGCTGACCAGCGACGACCCGAAGGTCCGCGCCGAGGCGGCGCGGGCATGGTCGATCTGGGAGGGCGCCACGAGTTTCCTCAGGCTGAACCCGGGCTATGTCGCCAAGTTCGGCGAGGACGCTTATGCGGAGGCCTTCGCGCGCATCGAATGCCATTACTTCGTCAATGCTGGCTTCCTGCGCTCGCCGACCCAGCTGCTCGACGACGTCCCACGCATCCGCCATCTGCCCTGCACGATCGTCCAGGGACGGTACGACGTGGTGTGCCCGATGAAGAGCGCATGGGACCTGCATCGCGCATGGCCGGAGGCGGACCTGCGCATCGTGCCGGACGCGGGCCACTCGGCCTTCGAGCCCGGCATCCTGCACGAACTCGTCGAGGCCACGGACCGCTACGCGCGCAGCTGACCTGTCGGGCGGCCACGGGCGTCGATGATGCCTTCGCGTTCCAGCCACTGCAGCGCGTCACCCGCCTCCTCGCGCCACCAGGCCGCGGCGGAGCCGAGCCGGAAGCTGTAACCCCAGGCATCCATGTCGGCGAGCAGCCGCGGCAGCCCCACCCCGGGCAGCTCGTTCGCGAGCAGCAACTGGAGGCCGCATACGGCGCACTCCTCGGCGTCGTCGCCCCCGGCATCGCGCTCCAGCGCCCCGCGACGTGCCGGGTCCATGCAGATGAAGTGGGCGCCCTCGTGCAGCGCCGAGTGCACGGGCGTGTCGGGCCGCAGGTACATGACGCTCCCGACGAGCCCGGCCTCGGGCTCGCCCCAGTAGGAACCGGGCAGCTTGGCGTCTGCGTCGAGCACCTGCAGCGCGAGGCCGTAGCGGGCAAACAGCGCGGCCAGCGCCGCCTCTCCCACATCGCGCAGCCGGAGCACGTCGCGCGGGGAGGCGTTCACTTCAGGCTGGCTATCCGGTTCATGACGACGCCGGCCAGGTCGCGGGCCAGTGCGGCGCGGAGCATTTCCTGCTCGCGCTCCTTGGCGAGCACCTCGCGCTCGTCGAAGCTGAAGTCGCGGGACGCCGACACCTCCTCCGACGGCAGCAACGTGCCGCCGGCGACGGCCTCCAGCGAGAAACGCACGACGTAGGTCAGCTCGTATTCCCGCGGGACGTTGCGCCCGGACACCGAGAGCACCCGATCGAGAAGCTCGTCCCGCTCGATACGGAGCACGGCCGTGGCACCCGCAGGGTTGGCCGCCAGAGTGGCTCCCGAGGCGCGCAGCGAGCGCCGCAGGTCCTGCACGAAATCGCTCTGGGCGTCGTCGGCCTCGATCCAGGTCACTGCGAGCGCGGCGGGCAGGGGCACCTGGCCCTGCAGCCGGAAGCCGCAGCCCGCGAGCGCGACCGTCCCCAGCGAAAGCAGCGCGACGGCCAGGGCGCGCAGGACGCGCCGCGAGGGAGCGCCAGCAGCGACGGCGCGGGACGGCATCAGACGACCACGTTGACCAGCTTGCGGGGCACGATGATCACCTTGCGCGGCGTGGCGTCACCCACGTAACGACGCACGGAGTCCTCGGCCAGCGCCATGGCGCGGATCGTGTCGTCCGTGGCGCCTGCGGCCACCGTGACCTGCCCCCGAAGCTTGCCGTTCACCTGCACGACGAGCGTGATCGAGTCCTGAACCAGCGCCGCCGGATCGGGCGTGGGCCAGCGGTGATCGATCAGCGCCTCGTCGTGACCCAGCGCCTGCCACAGCGCATGGCAGACATGGGGCACGATCGGCGAGAGCGCCACGGTGACGAACTCCAGCGCCTCCTGCATGACCGCCCGCCCCTGGGGCGACCGGTCCTCGAAGCGCGCCAGCGCGTTCAGCAACTCCATCACGGCCGCCACGGCCGTGTTGAAGGTACGGCGGCGACCGATGTCGTCGGTGACCTTGGCCAGCATCTGGTGCGCGGCACGGCGGAGCGCCTTCTGACCCGCGTCGAGCGCACCGGTCTCGAGCCGCGGCGCGGGCCCGGTGGCGACGTGGTCGTGCACCGCCTTCCACAGGCGGCGGATAAACCGGTACGAACCCTGCACGCCCTCGTCGGACCACTCGAGAGACTGCTCCGGCGGCGCCGTGAACATCATGAAAAGGCGCGCGGTGTCCGCGCCATACTTCTCGACGAGGCTCTGCGGATCGACGCCGTTGTTCTTGGACTTCGACATCGTGCCGAGGCCTTCGTAGGTGACCTCGAGCCTGGAGCCGTCGTCGCGGGTCGCCACGTAGCGCCGGGCGCCGTCGACTTCCTCGACGTCGACGGCGAGCGGATTGAAGTAACTGCGGCGCCCCTCGGCGGGCTGGTGCGAGTAAATGTGGTTGAGCACCATGCCCTGCGTCAGCAGGTTCGCGAACGGCTCGCCGATGCCGACCAGCTTCAGGTCGCGCATGACCTTGGTCCAGAAACGCGAGTACAGCAGGTGGAGGATCGCGTGCTCGATGCCACCGATGTACTGGTCGACGGGGAGCCAGTACGCCGCGCGCTGATCGACCATCGCCGAGTCGTTGTCGGCGCAGGCGTAGCGCAGGAAATACCAGGACGAGTCGACGAAGGTGTCCATGGTGTCGGTCTCGCGACGCGCGTCGCCGCCGCATTCCGGGCACCTGCAGCGCCAGAACGACGGATCCTTCGCGAGCGGATTGCCGCTGCCGTCGGGCACCAGGTGCTCAGGAAGCACCACCGGCAGCTGCGAGTCGGGCACCGGCACCTCGCCGCAGCGCTCGCAGTGGATCAGCGGGATCGGGCAACCCCAGTAGCGCTGCCGCGAGATGCCCCAGTCGCGCAGGCGATACTGCACCCGCTTGCGGCCGAGCCCACGCGCCTCGAGCGCCGCGGCGATGGCGTCGACCGCGGCCTTAGACCCGAGCCCGGAGAACTCTCCCGATGCGACCGTGATGCCGTGATCGCCGTAGCCGTCGATCCAAGGCTCCACGACCTGCTGCCAGCCACCGTCGGCCGGCCGGATCACGGTGCGGATCTCGATGCCGTTCTGCCGCGCAAAAGCGAAGTCCCGCTCGTCGTGGGCCGGCACGCCCATGACCGCGCCCTCGCCATAGCCCATCAGCACGTAGTTGGCGACCCAGACCTCGATCGGTTCGCCGGTGAAGGGATGCAGGACGTGCAATCCCGTGCGACGCCCGCGCTTCTCCATGGTGGCGACGTCGGCTTCCATGGTGCTGCCGCGACGGCACTCGTCGATGAAGGCCTGCAGCTCAGGGTCGCGTGCGCCGGCCGCCAGCGCCATGGGGTGCTCGGCGGCGATCGCCATGAACGTGACGCCGAACAGGGTGTCGGCCCGGGTGGTGAACACCTTGAGGGCGCCGTCGGAGCCCAGCAGCGCCCGCGCATCGTCGGCGTAGGGGAAGGCCACTTCGGCCCCCTCGCTGCGGCCGATCCAGTTCGCCTGCATGGTCTTCACGCGATCCGGCCAGCCGGCGAGCGAGTCCAGGTCGCCGAGGAGCTCGTCGGCGTAGCGCGTGATGTGCAGGTAGTACATCGGGATCTCGCGCTTCTCGACGAGCGCGCCCGTACGCCAGCCGCGACCGTCGATCACCTGCTCATTGGCCAGCACGGTCTGGTCGACGGGATCCCAGTTCACGACGCCGGTCTTCTTGTAGGCGACGCCGGCCTCGCGCATCCGCAGGAACAGCCACTGGTTCCAGCGGTAGTAGGAGGGGTCGCAGGTCGCGATCTCGCGGTCCCAGTCGATGGCCAAGCCCAGCGACTGCAGCTGGCGCTTCATGTAGGCGATGTTGTCGCGGGTCCACTTGGCGGGGGCGACGCCATTGGCCATCGCCGCGTTCTCGGCGGGCAGCCCGAAGGCGTCCCAGCCCATGGGCTGCAGCACGTTCCGCCCCTGCATCCGCGCGAAGCGCGACAGCGCGTCGCCAATCGTGTAGTTGCGGACGTGACCCATGTGCAGTCGCCCCGAAGGATAGGGGAACATGCACAGGCAATAGAACTTGGGCCGCGTGGCGTCTTCGGTCGCCGCAAAGCTGCGATGACGGTTCCAATGGTCCTGCGCCGCCCGCTCGACGGCGGCCGGCTCGTAGCGCTCGTCCATCTGGAGATCCCGCGGGTGGCCCGCTGTCCTAGGCAGCCCGCGAGGATACACCAGCACGCACGAGGCCGGGCAGCGTCAGCCTCCCCCGCGGATCGGCAGGAAGATCTGCACGCCCTCGCGCTGCACGAGCAGCGCGACGGTCTTGCCCGCCTTGCCGACCGCGTCGCGGAGCTCCTTGAGGGACTTCACGCCGCGCCCGTTGACGCCGAGGATGATGTCGCCACGCCTCACTCCGGCCTCCGCGGCAGGCCCGTCGACGCGCTCGACGACGAGCCCGCCGGTGGTCTCGGCCCCGCGACGCTCCGCCTCGGTGAGCTCCCGCACCACCAGCCCGAGGCGATCGGCCCCCTCGCCCTTCGGGCCGGTGTCGGCCACAGGGGCGCTTTCTTCCTTGAGTTCGCCCACCTTGAGCGTCAGCTTGCGGGATGCACGATCGCGCCACACCTCGAGCGTCGCGTCGGTGCCGGGCCGGACGCCCGCGATGATCGTCGGCAACTCGGCCGACCGCTCCACCGATCGCCCGTTGACCGACAGGATGATGTCGCCAGCCTTCACACCCGCCTTGTCGGCAGGGCCGCCGGTTTCGACCGACCCCACCAGCGCACCGCGCGGGCGATCCAGCCCGAAGCTCTCGGCGAACTGCGCGTTGACCTCCTGGATGCTGACGCCGATGCGGCCGCGACTGACCCGCCCTGTGCGCACGAGCTGGTCCTTGATGTCGACCGCGAGGTCGATCGGGATCGCGAACGAGAGGCCCATGTAGCCACCCGAGCGGCTGTAGATCTGCGAGTTGATGCCCACCACCTCGCCGTCGAGGTTGAACAGCGGCCCGCCGGAATTGCCCGGGTTGATCGCCACGTCGGTCTGGATGAACGGCACGTAGTTGCTGTCGCTGCCGGGCAGGTCGCGCGATGTGGCACTGACGATGCCGGCCGTGACGCTGTTGTCGAACCCGAAGGGCGAGCCGATCGCGACGACCCACTGCCCGGGCCGGAGCTTCGACGGATTGCCGATTCGCACGACCGGGAGGTTGCTGGCCTCGATCTTGAGCACGGCGACGTCGGTCCGCTTGTCGAGCCCCACGACCTTGGCGGTGTATTCGCGGCGGTCGGTCATGCGGACCGTGACCTCGGCGGCCTCGTCGACCACGTGGGCGTTGGTGAGGATGTAGCCGTCGGGGCTGACGACGAAGCCCGACCCCTCGCCACGCACCGGCGGACGGTTGCCGCGCGGCAGGCCTGGCATGCCGAACCTGCGGAAGAACTCGTAGAGCGGATCGTCCGGCGAGATCTCCGGCCCGCCCTGCGTGTCGCGGCGACCGACGATCGACACGTTGACGACCGCCGGACCGAAGCGCTCGACGAGCCCGGCGAAGTCTGGCAGCGCCAGCCCCCGGCTGGCGGCGGTGTCGGCCGCTACCGGCGGACTGGCGGCGGCCTGGACGGCGGCAGCCGTGGAGCCCCCGGCAGCAGGCACCGCGGCCTGTGCTCCGCCGGAAGCGGCGGTGGAGGACTCCGGCGAGCAGGCTGTGAAGAGGAAGATCGCCACGGCGGCGCCCACTGCGCGGCGGACGACAGGTTGCTTGGACATGCGCAGGGCCCCTCGTGAGGTTCGCTGAAGCAAGGCGTTCAGGTGCATGGACACAGCCTCCTAGACTGTCGTCGGGCGCGGAAGTTCATGGCGGCGGCGCGCGAAGGCCGCGAGCAGCGCCCCGAACAGGCAAAGCAGGACGATGGGCGTGTTGCCGACGCGGGCGTAGGGCGGCAGCCCGGTGCGCGGCACGATCGCGCCGCGCAGCACCTCGGGCCGATACTCTGTAGCCCGGGCAACCAGTTCGCCGCGCGGGCCGATGATGGCCGAGACACCGTCGTTGGCCGCCCGCACCAGGAAGCGCTGCGCCTCGATGGCCCGCATCCGGGAGATCTGCAGGTGCTGGTAACGGGCCGTGGAACGGCCGAACCACGCGTCGTTGGTCACGTTCACCAGCGCGGTGGCCTCGCCGAGGGCATGCAACTGGGAGCTCCCGTAGGCGTCCTCGTAGCAGATGCTCGCCGCAAGTCGCAGCCCGGCCGCCTGCAGCGGCGGCTGCCGCTCGGCGCCGCGCGTGAAGTCAGAGTACGGCAGGCTCATCATGCGCAGCCATCCGCGCACGAAGCGCGGCACCGGGAAGAACTCCGCGAAAGGTACGAGGTGGTGCTTGTCATACCAGGCGAAGTCCGTGCCAAGCGCCAGCACGGAATTGAAGTACTGCAGTTCCCCGCCCCGCTCGGCACGGTCGGCGCGCACGGCACCCATGACCAGCGTGGACCCCCGCGAACCCGCAGCCTCGGCCATCTTGCGCAGGTAGGGCACCATGTTGTTGGCGAGGTCGGGGACAGCCGCCTCGGGCCAGACGATCAGGGGCGTCCCGAGTGCGCTGGACGTCAGGTCGCGGTAGAGATCCATCGTGGTGTCGCGGTTGCCATCCAGCCACTTCTGGTCCTGGGGGATCGCCCCCTGGACCACGGCGACCCCAACCGCCGGCCCGGCTGGCCGCGTCCATTCGAACCGTCCCGCGACGAGACCCGCTGCCCAGGGCAGGATCAGCAGCGCCGTGGCGAGCATGCGCTCGCGGACCGTGCCACGCCAAAGCATGACGAGCGCGCCGGCCGAAGCCAGCAGCAGCGCGGACAGCAGGTAGGTGCCGCCGATTGGCGCGAGCGCGGCGAGCCAGGTGTCGGTCTGCGAATAACCCAGCGAGAGCCAGGAAAAGCCGGACAGGAACCAGCCGCGCAGCCACTCCACGAGCAACCAGGAAGCCGGCACGCCGACCACCCACCGCAGGGCGCCCCGCGCCGGCAGCGCACGTGCCACGAACGCGCCAAGCGCGGCGTGGTAGGCGGCCATGATCGCCACGAGGCCGGCCATGAGCCCGAGGGCCAGCCAGACTGGCGCCTGACCGAAGCCGTGGATGCTGACATAGAGCCAGTAGGTGCCGACGCTGAAGGTTCCGGCGCTGAACGCAAAGCCGAGCCGGGCAGCCGAACGAGGAGTTTCCCCCTCCCAAAGTGCGATCAGCACCGCCGGGCAGGCGATCGCCAGCGGCCACCACCCCAGCGGCGCGAAGGCGGCCGACAGCAGGGCGCCGGCGGCCAGGGCCGCCAGGGACTTGAGCCGCGGAGTCAGTCCGCCGCCCCCCGCTCCTCGGGTGGCTGCACATCGTGGGGCGGGATGACTTTCAGCGCGTCGACGCGACGCCGGTCCGCCCTCAGGACCCGGATCTCGATGTCGCCGATCTGCAGGACCTCGCCGCGCCGCGGCAGGTGACCGAGTTGCTTCATGACGAGACCCGCCACGGTGTCGAACTCCTCGTCGGAGAGCTCGGTACCGAAGTAGTCGTTGAATTCACCGATGGGCGTGGCGCCGCGCACAACGAACTGGCGCTCCGCCTCCTTGCGGATATTGTGCTCGTCGTCGACGTCGAATTCGTCGTCGATCTCGCCGACGATCTGCTCGATGGCGTCCTCGATCGTGACGAGGCCCGCGACCCCGCCGTACTCGTCGACGACGATGGCCATGTGGTTGCGGTTGCGGCGAAATTCCTTCAGGAGCACGTTGACGCGCTTCGACTCCGGCACGACCACGGCCGGGCGCATGCACTCACGGATGTCGAAGCGGTCCTCCTGGCCCTCGGCGAACACACGCAGCACGTCCTTCGCGAGCAGGATGCCGACGATGTCGTCGCGGTCGGAGTCCATGACGGGAAAGCGCGAGTGCCCGGACTCGACGATGATCGGCAGCAAGCCCGACGCCGGCTCGTCGCGGCGCACCGTGACCATCTGGGAGCGAGGCACCATGATGTCGCGGACCTGCAGGTCGGCCACACCCAGCACGCCCTCGAGCATGTCGAGCGCCTCGGCGTCGATCAACCCACGCCCCCGGGCCTCCCGCAACTGCTCCACCAGTTCCTCGCGGTCCTGGGCCTCGCCGGACAGCGCCCGGCCGAGCTTGCGGATCCAGCCGGGCGAAGATCGCCGCGGAGCCTCGTTCATGCTGCCTCCCTGCGCGGGACCCGGGCGCGACGTGGCGTCGCAGCCGTTACCGCCGAAACACGATAGGGGTCGGGGTAACCGAGAGCCCTCAACACGCGACGCTCGCGACCCTCCATGCGGCGCGCGTCCTCGTCGCGTACATGGTCGTAGCCAACCAGGTGCAGCGCGCCGTGGATCACCAGGTGGGCCCAGTGAGCATCGAGGCGCTTGCCCTGCTCCCGCGCCTCGCGCTGGACCACCTCCGCGCAGACCACGACGTCGCCAAGGACTCCGTGATCAGCCAGAGGCGACGGAAAGGACAGGACGTTGGTCGCGTAGTCGCGACCACGCCAGCGGGCGTTCAGTCGTCGCGCCTCGGCAAGCCCGACGATGCTCAGGGCGAACTCGGCGCCGCGACCTCGCGCGCCAAGCGCCGCGCGTGCCCATTCGCGCAGGCGTGCGGAAGCTGGTGCCCGGACGCCACTGGCGCGCCGAACATCGACGGCGAGCTCAGGTGACTCAGCCCTGGCCACCACGAGCCTCATAGGCCTGGACGATGCGCTGGACCAGCGGGTGGCGCACGACGTCGCGCGCCTCGAAGAACTGGAACGCCACGCCGTTCACGTCGCGAAGTACCTCGAGAACGTGGCGCAAACCGGACGGCCGCCCCGCGGGGAGATCGGTCTGGGTGACGTCACCGGTGACGACGGCGCGCGAACCGAACCCGATCCGCGTCAGGAACATCTTCATCTGCTCGATGGTCGTGTTCTGAGCCTCGTCGAGGATGATGAAGGAGTCGTTGAGCGAGCGGCCACGCATGAACGCGAGCGGCGCGACCTCGATGACGTTTCGCTCGATCAGCTTGGCGACCCGGTCGAATCCCATCATCTCGTACAGCGCGTCGTACATCGGGCGCAGGTATGGGTCGACTTTCTGCGTGAGGTCGCCGGGCAGGAACCCGAGGCGCTCGCCGGCCTCGACCGCGGGGCGCACGAGCACGATGCGGCGCACCCGATCGGACTGCAGCGCTTCGACCGCGCAGGCCACGGCGAGATAAGTCTTGCCCGTGCCCGCTGGCCCGACGCCAAAGGTAAGGTCGTGACGCTGCATGCGCCGGAGGTATTCCCGCTGATTCGGACCTCGCGCCCGGATGCTGCCGCGCAGCACCCGAATCACCGGGTCTTCGGCCTGCCCGGGCTCCCCCCCGCCCTCCGCGGACCCGGCATCGGCATGCTCGTGGTCGCGCAGCGCGAGATGGACGCTCTCCGGGGAAACCTCCTCCGTGCGGCTCAGGCGGAACAGTTCCCGAAGCAAAGCCTCGGCGGCCCCCGCTCGCGGACCCAGCACCCGGAAAGCGCTGCCCCTCCGGCGGATTTCGACGCCCAGCCGGGATTCGATCAGCCTCAGGTTCTCGTCGAGTGGCCCGCAGAGGTTGGCGAGCCGCTCATTGTCCTGGGGCTCGAGCTCGAACTCGCGGGAAGACGGCGGCCCGGCTGACGCCGGGCTGCTACTGCTGCTCTCAGGCATGGTTGGCGGCGCTCCCCGCGATCCGCCCGCGTAGCGAATGGGCGCGCACGTCGGTGACCTCCACGTCGATGAACCGCCCGATCAGCGAGTGCGGACCCGGGAAATTGACCCAGCGGTTGTTTTCCGTGCGCCCGGCGAGCTCGGTTGCGTCGCGACGCGACGGCCGTTGCACCAGCACCCGCTGCACGGACCCCAGCATGGCCCGGCTGATCTGCCGGGCCTGCTCGTCCAGCAGGCGCTGCAGGCGCTCCAGCCGCTGCTGCTTGACCTCGTGGGGGACGTCGTCCGGTAGCGAGGCAGCCGGGGTGCCCGGCCGGCGGCTGTAGAGGAAGCTGAAGGACTGGTCGATGCCGAGATCAGCCACGAGCCGGAGCGTGGCCTCGAAGTCGCGTTCGGTCTCGCCGGGAAAGCCGACGATGAAGTCGGAGGACACCGAGATGCCGGGACGCACCGCGCGCAGGCGCCGCACCTTGTCCTTGAATTCGAGCGCGGTGTAGCCGCGCTTCATCAACGCGAGCACGCGGTCCGACCCCGACTGCACCGGCAGGTGGAGGTGGGAAGCCAGGCTCGGCACGCTCGCGTAGGCCTCGACGAGGCTGTCATCGAATTCGAGCGGATGCGAGGTCGTGAAGCGAATCCTCTCGACGCCGGGAACCCGCGCAACGTGATGGATCAGCGTGGCGAGGTCGACCTCGGCGCCGTCGTCCATCGGCCCGCGATAGGCGTTGACGTTCTGCCCCAGGAGGGTGATCTCGCTGACACCCTGGCGCGCCAGGCTGCGGACCTCCTCGAGCACGGGGCCCAGCGGACGGCTGATCTCGTCGCCACGGGTGTAGGGCACCACGCAGAAACTGCAGTACTTGCTGCAGCCTTCCATGATCGAGACGAATGCCGAAGCCCCCTCCGCCCTGGGTTCAGGAAGGCGATCGAATTTCTCGATCTCGGGGAAGCTGATGTCGACGACGGGACGCCCGCGCGCGCGCAGTTCGGCGAGCATCTCGGGCAACCGGTGCAGGGTCTGGGGACCGAACACGAGGTCGACGTAGGGGGCCCGGGCGGTGATGGCCTGGCCTTCCTGGCTCGCGACGCAGCCACCGACGCCGATGATGACCTCGGGTCGCGCCTGCTTCAGCGCCCGCCACTCGCCGAGCAGCGAGTACACCTTGTCCTCCGCCTTTTCACGGACCGAACAGGTGTTCATCAGCAGCACGTCTGCCTCGGCTGCCACATCCGTGGGCACGAGGCCTTCGGCCGATGCGAGCACGTCGCCCATGCGGGCGGAGTCGTACTCGTTCATCTGGCAACCGAAGGACTTGATGAAGTAACGGCCGGGCATGGGACTGGGCGAAGAGGCTAGCGCCTTTCCGCTTAATTATCAATATCTTAGCGATTAGAACGGGATGTCGTCGTCGAAATCGTCCTTGTCGTTGCCGCCGCCACGTGCCGGGGCGCCGTAACCTTCGTCTGCCGCCGGCGCACGACCACCACCGCCAGAACCGGCGCGGTCACCCATGCCGCCACCTCCGCCACCGGCACCGGCACCACCGCGGCCCCCGAGCATCTGCATCTCGCTGGCCACGATCTCGGTGGTATAGCGGTCGTTGCCCTGCTTGTCCTGCCACTTGCGGGTGCGCAGCCGGCCTTCGATGTACACCTGGGAGCCCTTGCGGAGGTATTCACCGGCGATCTCGGCGAGGCGGCCGAACATCGCCACGCTGTGCCACTCGGTCTGTTCCTTCATGTCGCCGGACTGCTTGTCCTTCCAGCTCTCGCTAGTGGCGACCCGCAGGTTGCAGACGGTCATGCCCGAGGGCATGGCCTTGGTCTCCGGGTCCTGCCCGACGTTGCCGATCAGAATGACTTTGTTGATGCCGCGCGCCATGTCGCCGCCTTCCTGTTGGGGTGACCCCGCCTTGCGGGGGGACCGGGGGATCCGGTGCTGGGTGCATTCTATCGCAGGCCCGGCGGCGGCCGGGCCGGATAACTGGCGCGTTTGACCCCTTATTCACCGGTCCGGCCGCGCGCGCGGGTAAACTAGCCGGCTGGCCCCCGCGAGGCACGGCATGACCCAGCAGATCAGGATCCGCGGCGCGCGCACCCACAACCTGCGCAACCTCGACCTCGACATCCCGCGCGACCGCCTGGTCGTGATCACCGGCCTCTCGGGTTCCGGGAAATCGTCGCTTGCGTTCGACACCCTCTATGCGGAGGGACAACGGCGGTACGTCGAGTCGTTGTCGGCCTATGCGCGCCAGTTCCTCTCGATGATGGACAAGCCCGACGTCGACTCCATCGAGGGACTGTCGCCGGCCATCGCCATCGAACAGAAGGCAACCTCCCACAATCCGCGCTCGACCGTCGGCACGGTCACCGAGATCTACGACTACCTGCGCCTGCTCTACGCGCGCGCCGGCGTGCCCCGCTGCCCGGACCACGGGATCGAGCTCACCGCGCAGGCCGTCAGCCAGATGGTCGACCAGATCCTGCGTCTCGGCGAGGGAACCGCGGCGATGCTGCTGGCGCCACTGGTCACGGACCGCAAGGGCGAGCACGCCGAGCTCATCGAGGGGCTGCAGTCGCAGGGCTTCGTGCGGCTGCGGCTCGACGGCCGCGTGCACGAACTCGACGCGCTTCCACGCATCGATCCGCGGCGGAAGCACACGATCGAGGCCGTGGTCGACCGTTTCCGGGTTCGGCCCGATGCGGCACCACGGCTCGCCGAGTCGCTCGAGACCGCGCTGCGACTCTCCGGCGGCACCGCGCGGGTGGCACGCATGGACGGCGACGGCGAGGAACTGCTGTTCTCGAACCGGCACGCCTGCCCGGAATGCGGGTACGCCGTACCCCTGCTGGAGCCACGGATGTTCTCCTTCAACAATCCCGCCGGCGCGTGCCCGACCTGCGACGGGATCGGGCAGCAGGAGTTCTTCGATCCCGCGCGCGTCGTGGCGCACCCCCACCTGTCGCTTGCCGGCGGCGCCGTGCGCGGCTGGGACCGCAACAACATCCACTACTTCCAGATGATCCGCTCGCTGGCGCGTCACTACCGCTTCGACGTCGAGGAACCGTGGCGGGAGCTTCCCCAGCAGGTTCGCGATGTGCTGATGCACGGCAGTGGCGGCGAGCCGGTCGAGTTCGACTACACCGAGGCCCGCGGTCGCACGGGCCGGCGCACGCATGCCTTCGAGGGCATGCTGCCCAACCTCGAACGGCGCTACCGCGAGACCGAGTCGAGCGCGGTGCGCGAGGAACTGGCGAAGTACCTTGGCATGCGGGCCTGCCCGGACTGCGGCGGGTCACGTCTCAACCGCACGGCGCGGCACGTCTACGTGGGCGGGCGGGCGCTGCCCGCCCTCACGGCCCTCACCGTGCGCCGCGCGCTGGAGTTCCTCGACGCACTCGAGGTGGGGGGCTGGCGCGGTGAGGTCGCCGCGAGGATCTTCAAGGAGGTGCGCGACCGGCTGCGCTTCCTGGTCGACGTCGGGCTCGACTACCTCACGCTCGAGCGCAGTGCCGAGACGCTGTCAGGCGGGGAAGCCCAGCGCATCCGCCTCGCCAGCCAGATCGGCTCGGGGCTCACGGGCGTGATGTACATCCTCGACGAGCCGTCGATCGGACTGCACCAGCGCGACAACGCGCGGCTGCTCGAGACGCTGCGCCGGCTGCGCAACCTTGGCAATACGGTCGTCGTGGTGGAACACGACGCCGACGCCATACTCGAGGCCGACCACGTGATCGACCTCGGTCCCGGCGCGGGGGTCCACGGCGGTGCCCTCGTTGCCCAGGGCAGCCCCGCGGAGATCCAGGCCAACCCCGATTCCCTCACGGGCCAGTATCTCTCGGGTCGCCGCGGGATCGCGGTGCCCTCGGCCCGCACGCCGTGGCGACGCGGCAAGGCGCTGCGCATCGTCAACGCGCGCGGCAACAACCTCGCTGGCGTGACCACGGAGATCCCGATCGGCCTGATGACCTGCGTGACCGGCGTCTCGGGCTCGGGCAAGAGCACGCTGGTCAACGACACGCTGCTGCGCCACGCCGCCACACAGCTCAACGGGGCTGCCCCGGACGGCGCGGCCTGCGACGCGATCGAGGGCCTGCAGCACATCGACCGCGTGATCGACATCGACCAGAGCCCCATCGGCCGCACGCCGCGCTCCAACCCGGCGACCTACACCGGTCTGTTCTCGGCGCTGCGGGAATTGTTTGCGCAGGTGCCTGAGGCACGGGCGCGGGGCTACGACGCGGGCCGCTTCAGCTTCAACGTGCGTGGCGGGCGCTGCGAGGCATGCCAGGGCGACGGCGTGATCAAGGTCGAGATGCACTTCCTGCCCGACGTCTACGTGCCCTGCGACGTATGCCGCGGCCGTCGCTACAACCGCGAGACCCTGGAGATCCTCTACCGCGGGCGAAGCATCCACGACGTCCTGGAGATGACCGTCGAGGACGCGCTCGTGTTCTTCCAGAGCATCCCGGCGGTGCAGCCCAAGCTGCAGACGCTGGTGGATGTCGGCCTCGCCTACCTGCGGCTGGGCCAGAACGCCACCACGCTGTCCGGAGGCGAGGCCCAGCGCGTCAAGCTCGCCCGGGAACTCGCCAAGCGCGCGACCGGCCGGACGCTCTACGTGCTGGACGAGCCCACGACCGGACTGCACTTCCACGACGTCGCCCAGTTGCTGCAGGTGCTCCACCGGCTGCGGGACGAGGGCAACACCGTGGTGGTGATCGAGCACAACCTCGACGTCATCAAGACGGCCGACTGGGTCATCGACCTCGGCCCGGAGGGAGGGGAAGGCGGTGGACGGATCGTGGCCTGCGGCACGCCCGAGGGCATCGCCGCGCATGGCGACTCGCATACCGGACGCTACCTGGCACCACTGCTGAACGCCCGGGATCCGGCTGCCGGGTCCTGACGCGCTGCCGGCGGCGCCAGCTTTTGTGGCATCGTGGAAGGGAATGATCGAACAGCGAGGCCGACCATGACCGCACCCCGCCTGCCCGTCACACGCCGCCGCTTCCTGGCCGCCGCCACGGTTGCCACGGCCGTAGGGGGCACGCTGGCCGCCGCGAGCGCGCCTGCCGCCACCACCCGTGCCAGCGGCGGTGCCCGGGCGGGGCGCAGCGACATCGATACCGATGTGCTGGTCCTCGGCGCAGGACTGTCCGGGCTGCACGCTGCCCTGCTGCTCGAGGAAGCCGGGGCTCGGGTCCGGGTGCTCGAGGCACGCCGGCGCACGGGCGGTCGCGTCTACACCCTGTTCGATCTGCCGGGCTACCCGGAAGTCGGCGGCAACAGCTTTGGCGCGGCCTATGGACGGGCGCTCGACCGCGCGCGGCACTTCCAGCTGCCGCTGCTCGACTACACGCCGCGGCGCATGGCCCATCCGCAGATGGAACTCGTGCTCGATGGCGCGCCCATCGCCCGTGAGGACTGGCCGCGGCATCCGCGCAACCCGTTCCAGGGCGCCTGGCGCGAGCGGATGCCTTGGGAGGTGTCGGGTGGCGTGATCGCTCGGAACAACCCGCTGGCGGCACCCGAGGAATGGCTCGACCCGAGGCACTCGGCGCTGGACCAGTCGATCTTCGCCTGGGCCCGGACCCATGGGCTCGAGGAACAGGCCATCGACCTCGCGCTGTCCACCAACCCTTATTTTGGTTCATCGGCTCACGACGTCTCGGCGCTGATGTGCCTGTTCAATGACAGCTTCACCCGGCAGCAGAGCGCGATCTCGAACGCCTTGCTGTCGATCAAGGGGGGCAACGGCAAGCTGACGGACGCCATGACGGCGGCCCTCCGGGAACCGCCGCAACTCGGCCGGGAGGTCGTCGCAATCGATCTCGCGTCAGACGCGGCCACAGTGACCTGCGCCGACGGCACCCGTCACCGCGCGCGCCGGGTTGTCTGCTCGCTGCCCTTCTCGGTGCTGCGGCACATCCGCGTGACGCCCGCCCTGGCGGGGCCGAAATCGGTCGCGGTCCACACGCTGCCTTACATGCTCAACACGCTGTTCTTCATGGTGCCGAAGCGGCGCTACTGGGACGACGACGGGCGCCCGCCGACGATGTGGACCGACGCGCGCTGCGGCACGGTGTCAGCGCAGCGATTCGCCGACGACCCAGGCGAGGTCACCGCGATCGTGGCCAATCCGCGCGGAATCGCCGCCGACTACCTCGACCGCCTGCCGCCCGCCGAGGCTGCCCGCGTGGTGATCGCGGAAATCGAGAGGCTGCGTCCGGCGGCTCGTGGCGCGCTGGAGGTCGTCGCCATGCACTCGTGGGCGAACGATCCTTACGCGAGGGGTGACTGGGCGGTCTATGGACCAGGCCAGGTCAACGCATTCGGCCGCTCGGTGAACGTTGCGGAAGGCAGGCTGCATTTCTGCGGCGAGCACACGGCCCGCGCCAACCGGGGCATGGAGGGCGCGCTCGAGACCGGCGAGCGCGTGGCCCTCGAAGTCATCGAGGCGTTGTAGGAAACGCCTGCGCTGCGATGGGGCGGGAGCGCCCGGACACGAAGATTTGCCGGACCTCGCTGCCCGACACGCGCTCTTCGTATCGGCCCCCGGTGTAGCGCGCCACGGTGCGCCGCCAGAAACTGACGGCCGCGGCATTGCGCAGGGA
The DNA here is from genome assembly GCA_964584625.1 of uncultured Acidibacter sp. Lineage (GTDB taxonomy): Bacteria > Pseudomonadota > Gammaproteobacteria > Steroidobacterales > Steroidobacteraceae > UBA964. Next base: position 10,562 of record CAZPAJ010000028.1, on the reverse strand, counting down.
TTCCTCGATCTCCCATCGCCCGGCGAAACGGTCGAGGATCAGCGGGACGGCCGCACGGCCGATCCCACGCCTGCGGTGCGGCCTGGCGATGAAGAATTCAGCCATTCGATAGTCGGCCTTCGCCGCCGTAGGCCGCGCCACCATCGCGAAACCGGCGGGCTGGCCACCGGCGAGAATCAGCAGGACCTGGGCAGTCGGATCGGCGAACCAGCGCGCAACCTGGTCGGACCCTGTGTGGCCCACTTCGTCCAGGACCGGGAAAGTCCCGACGCCCTCGGGAGCGAGGTCGTCGAGGTACTCACGATAGATGGCCTCCAGCCAGCGACGACCAGAGGGCTCCGTTCGCGCATTCCTGAGGCTCACGCTCACTCGCGGCACCCCGCAGATTAGTGGGACCCGGAAATGAACAGGCCCGGGAAGGTGGCGTAACCACCCTGCCCGGGCCCGCGACGAGCCAGAAGCTCGTCAGAAGCAATGACCCGTGAGGGTGATTACTTCGCAGCCTCCGTGACGGCAGCGGCGGCGTCGGTCGCAGCGGCAGCGGCGTCGGTCGCAGCCTCGCCCACGGCGGCAGCAGCGTCCGTGGCGGCGGCGGCGGCGTCCGTGGCGGCGTCGGCAGCGGCCTCACCCGCGGCAGCGGCGGCGTCCGTGGCGGCAGCGGCGGCGTCCGTGGCAGCGGCGGCAGCGTCGGCGGCCGGAGCAGCGGCCTCTTCCTTCTTGGCGCAGGCGGTCAGCGCGAGGGCGGCCAGGACGGCGGCCAGAGCGAGCTTGGTCTTCATTTTATGTTTACCCCAGTTGAGTACGGTGATGAATCAAACAATCTAGCTAGCTTGTCTGGCGATCGAAATCGCCGGCGCAGTTTAGGCCCTCGCATACGGGCTGCAAACGTCGCCAGATGGCTACACCTGGCTCCCGGGGACATCCGGCCGCGGCGCCCATAGAATCGACGATGCCCGGGCCAAGCCTGCCCGGCCGTCACGCCATTCCGGAGACCGCCTTGAGCGCAAGCACCCTCGCCGCCCTGTACCCGCACCACCTCGACGAACTGCAGCGACGCACGGAGCGGGCGCTCGAGGCCACTGGCTTCGAGGCCCTGCTGGTCCATTCCGGCGAGCCCCCTTTGATCTTCCTCGACGACCACCACCTCCCCTACCGGGCTCATGCTCCGTTCAAGCTGTGGGCGCCCCTGCTCGACGCACCCGACAGCTTCATCCTCGTGGTACCGGGGCAGCGCCCGAGGCTGGTGTTCAATCAGCCCACCGACTTCTGGTACCGGCCAGCCCAGATCCCGCAGTCGTACTGGCCCGCCGCTTTCGACATCGCGACCGTGCACTCGCGGGACGAAGCACGCCGGGCCCTGCCCACCGACCTCGGGCGGGTTGCCTTCATCAGTCAGGCGTTCCCCGAGCTGCTGTCCTGGGGGGTGGCCGCCATCAATCCGGACCATCTGCTGACGCGCCTTGATTTCCACCGCGCCCGCAAGACGCCCTATGAGATCGAGTGCCTGCGCGAAGCAAACCGCATTGGCGCCCGTGGTCACCTCGCGGCGGAACGGGCGTTCCGCTCGGGTGGCAGCGAGTACGAGATCCACCAGGCTTTCGTCCACGCCTGCGGGCAGCGGGAGCAGGAGCTGCCCTACAACGCGATCGTGGGGCTCAACGAGGCGGCCTCGGTGCTGCACTACCAGGTGCTGGAGCGCAGGCCACCCGCGGTGCCGCGCTCGCTGCTGCTCGACGCCGGCGCGAGCTTCGCGGGCTACGGCAGCGACATCACGCGCACCTGGTCGTACTCCGACCCCGGCTTCGCCGCGCTCGTCGCCGGGCTGGATCGGGTCCAGCGGGGGCTGTGCGCCCAGGTGGGCCCGGGCGTCGACTGGAGCGCCATCCACCTGGCCGCCGTTCGCGGCATCGCGGCCTTGCTGCGCGAGGCGGGTGTCCTGCGCTGCAGCGTCGAGGAGGCGTTGGACAACGGTGCCGCCCGCCTGTTCTTCCCGCACGGCATCGGGCACCTGCTGGGCATCCAGGTACACGATGTGGGTGGCTGCCTCGCCGACGAGTCGGGCGGCGTCATCCCGCGCCCATCGACGGACCCCGCTCTGCGCCTGACGCGAAGGCTGGAGGAAGGCTTCGTGGTGACGATGGAGCCAGGGCTCTATTTCATCGACGCGCTGCTCGGCCCCGCCCGATCCAGCCCGGTGGCAAGCGCAATCGACTGGGGCCAGGTCGACGCATGGCGACCGTTCGGTGGCGTCCGGGTCGAGGACGATCTCGCGGTGACTGCCGCGGGCTGCGAGAACCTCACGCGCGACGCCTTCGCGCGCGAGGCCTGAGAATCGCTAAGGGCCGCGACAGCCTGGCCGCGGCCCTTCGCCGAGCGACCTAGCCCTTCTTCAGCAGGTCGCGGATCTCACCGAGCAGGACCTCGGTGGCGGGCGGGGCGGGAGGCGGCGCGGCCGGATCCGGCCTCTTCAGCCGGTTGATGCCCTTCAACGCCAGGAACAGCACCACAGCGATGATCAGGAAGTCGAACACGGTCTGCAGGAAGGCGCCCCACTTCAGCACCACCTCGGACTCGCCATCGGGCGCGGTCCCAAGGCTCGTGCCGAGGTCCGTGAAGCTCACGCCGCCCACCAGCTTGCCAAGCGGAGGCATGACCACGTCGCCGACGAGAGACGACACGATCTTGCCAAACGCACCACCGACGATGACCCCGACGGCCATGTCGACGACGTTGCCCTTCATCGCGAATTCCTTGAACTCGGATCCGATGCTCATTTGACGACCCCTTTGCGGCGTTTGTTGTTCTGGCGGCCGAAGAGCCGCGGATGCGATTGTGCTACAGACGGCCGGATCGTGGCCCCCTGAAAACGCCGAGGCCGGCCGCCCAAAAGGGCAGGCCGGCCTCGGCGAGGGTCGAAACACGCAGCGCCGTCGCGGGGACTGGGCCCGCGGCGACTCGCGCCCGGGTCAGGCCGCCGCGGCCTTCTTCCGCGGCGCGCGGCGCGCCTTGGCAGGCTTCTCCGGCGCAGCCGGCGTTTCCGCGCCCGCCGCCTTGTCGACCAGCTGCATCAGCGCCATGGGCGCCGCATCGCCCGGCCTCGGCATCATGCGCAGGATCCGCGTGTACCCCCCCGCGCGCGCCTTGAAGCGCGGCCCGAGGTCGCTGAAGAGCTTGGCAACCACCGCCTCGTCACGCAGGCGAGCAAAGGCAAGGCGCCGCCGCGCCTCGCTGTCGGTCTTCGCCAGCGTGATGAGCGGCTCGACCACCCGCCGCAGCTCCTTCGCCTTGGGCAGAGTGGTGCGGATCGTCTCGTAGCGCAGCAGCGCCACGCTCATGTTGCGCATGAGCGCGTGGCGGTGGGGGGCGTTGCGCGAAAGCTGGCGCCCGGAAAGTCTGTGACGCATAACTGAACCTCGATGAATCTACGGAACCGGCGGGCCCGCGGCCCGCCCGGTTCGTTACATCAGACCTGCGCGGTCGTCCTCGTGGCGCAGGCCGGCCGGCGGCCAGCCGTCGAGCCGCATCCCCAGCATCAGCCCGTGGCTCTGCAGGACTTCCTTGATCTCGGTGAGCGACTTCTTGCCGAGGTTCGGCGTGCGAAGCAGCTCGACCTCGGTGCGCTGCACCAGGTCGCCGATGTAGTGGATGTTCTCGGCCTTGAGGCAGTTTGCGCTGCGGACCGTGAGCTCGAGCTCGTCGACCGGGCGCAGCAGGATCGGATCGAACTGCATGGCCTCGGTCTTCTGCCCCGCTTCCTCCTCGCCCTGCAGGTCGACGAACACCGACAGCTGGTCCTTCAGGATGCTGCCTGCACGACGGATCGCCTCCTCGGCGTCGATCGTGCCGTTGGTCTCGATGTCGAGGATCAGCTTGTCGAGGTCGGTACGCTGCTCGACGCGCGCTGCATCGACCGAGTAGGTGACGCGGCGGATCGGGCTGAAAGAGGCGTCGAGCTGGAGGCGGCCGATCGGTCGGCTCTGCTCCTCGAATGCCGCACGCTGCGATGCCGGGCGATAGCCGCGGCCGCGCTCGACGCGCAGCACCATGTTGAGCTCACCGGCCTTCGTCAGGTTGGCGATCACGAGCTCGGGGTTGACGACCTCGACATCGTGGTCCGCCTGGATGTCGCCCGCGGTCACCGGGCCCGGCCCCTTCTTGGAGAGTCGCAGCTCTGCCGAATCGCGGGAGTGCATGCGGATGGCGACCTGCTTGAGGTTCAGGAGCACGTCCACGACGTCTTCCTGCACACCCTCGATGCTGGTGTACTCGTGCAGCACGCCGTCGATCTCCGCCTCGGTGACCGCCGCACCGGGCATCGAGGACAGCAGGACACGACGCAGGGCGTTACCCAGCGTGTGGCCAAAGCCGCGCTCGAACGGCTCGATGATGACGCGCGCCTGACGCGGGGCGACCGGGGTCACCTTGACGTGGCGCGGCTTGAGGAACTCGGTCACGGATCCTTGCATGGTCAGGTACCTCTCCTCTTACTTCGAGTACAACTCGACGACGAGGTTCTCGTTGATGTCCGGCAGGATGTCGTCCCGAGCGGGCACCTGCTTGAAGACGCCCTTCATTTCCTTGTCGTTGACCTCGACCCACTCGGGGAGGCCCACCTGCGAGGCGATCTGCAGCGCGTTCTGGATTCGCAGCTGCTTGCGCGCCTTCTCGCGGATCTGCACCACGTCGCCGGGCTTGACCTGGTACGACGCGATGGTCACGGCGGAGCCGTTGACCTCGACGCCCTTGTGACTGACCAGCTGCCGCGCCTCGGAGCGCGTGGCCGCGAAGCCCATGCGGTAGACGACGTTGTCGAGCCTGCACTCGAGCAGCTTCAGCAGGTTCTCGCCCGTCGAGCCGGTGCGGCGCGCCGCCTCGGTGTAGTAGTTGGAGAACTGCCGCTCCAGCACGCCGTACATGCGACGAAGCTTCTGCTTCTCACGCAGCTGCATGCCGTACTCGGAAAGGCGGGTGCGGCGCTCGCCCTTGATGCCTCCGGGCGGCACCTGCAGCTTGCACTTGTTCTCGAGAGGCTTGACGCCGCTCTTGAGGAAAAGGTCGGTGCCCTCGCGACGGGAGAGCTTGCACTTCGGACCAACGTAACGGGCCATCAGGTATTCCTCTTGCGCGACGCGTCAGACGCGGCGCTTCTTCGGGGGACGGCAGCCGTTGTGCGGAATCGGCGTGACGTCGGCAATGCTGGTGATCTTGAGGCCGCAGTTGTTGAGCGCGCGGACCGCGGACTCGCGGCCAGGCCCCGGACCGGCGACACGCACCTCGACGTTGCGGAGCCCGTGCTCCTGCGCGGCCGTGCCCGCCTTCTCCGCGGCGACCTGCGCCGCAAACGGCGTCGACTTGCGCGAGCCGCGGAACCCGCAACCACCGGACGTCGCCCAGGACAGCGTGTTGCCCTGGCGGTCCGTGATCGTGATGATCGTGTTGTTGAACGACGCGTGGACGTGCGCGATGCCGTCGAGGACGTTCTTTCGCACCTTCTTCGGCTTCTTGGCGCCGCTGCCTGATTTCTGGTCTGCCATGTCGGTTTGCCTGTGCCGCCTGCTGCGGGTCTATGCCTTGCCGGACAACCCCGGAACGTTTTCTTACTTGCCCGGAGGCGAGTTGAGCTTGACGGCCTGCTTGCGCGGGCCCTTGCGAGTACGAGAGTTCGTGCGGGTCCGCTGCCCGCGAACCGGCAGGCCCTTGCGGTGCCGCAGCCCGCGGTAGGTACCCAGGTCCATCAGGCGCTTGATGTTCATGGACACCTCCCGCCGGAGGTCGCCCTCCACCAGACCCTTGGCGATGGCCGATCGCAGGGAGTTGACCTCGGACTCCGTGAGATCCTTGACCTTGGTGGTCGGATCCACGCCTGCGGCCTCGCAGACGTCCTGCGCGCGGCTCCGGCCCACCCCGTAGATGTGGGTGAGGCCGATGACCACGTGCTTGTTCATCGGGATGTTGATGCCGGCGATACGTGCCATTTTTGCTGCCCCGAAGCCGCTGAAAGGCGCGGCATTCTACTGAAAAACCCTTGTCGATCAATTCCCTGCCGGGAGGCTCCGCCTCTCAGCCCTGGCGCTGCTTGTGCCGCGTGTCCTTGCAGATGACGTAGACGACGCCGCGACGGCGCACGATCTTGCAGTCCTTGCAGATCTTCTTGACGGATGGACGAACTTTCATGTCGCTTTACCTTTGATTACTGCGGCGCGCCGCCGCGTCCGTAGCCCATCAGGTTGGCCTTCTTGAGCAGGCCCGGGTACTGGTGGGACATCATGTGCGCCTGAAGCTGGGCCATGAAGTCCATGGCCACGACCACCACGATCAGCAGCGAGGTGCCGCCGAAGACAAAGGGCACGCCACCCTGCGCAATCATGATCTCCGGGAGGAGGCAGACGCCGGTGACGTAGAGCGCGCCCCAGAGGGTCAGCCTCGTCAGCACCTTGTCGATGTAGTCGCCGGTCTGCTGCCCGGGGCGGATCCCGGGGATGAAGGCACCCGACTTCTTGAGGTTCTCGGCAGTATCGCGCGCGTTGAAAACCAGTGCGGTGTAGAAGAAGCAGAAGAAGAGGATCAGCAGAGCGTACAGGAGCAGGTGCAACGGCTGACCGTAGGCAAGGGCCGCGGCCATGTTCTGCAGGAGCTCGGCGAGCTTCCCGTCGCCCGTGCCGAAGAACTGCGCGATCGTCGCCGGGAATAGCAGCAGGCTCGAGGCGAAGATCGGCGGGATCACGCCGGCCATGTTGAGCTTGAAGGGCAAGTGGCTGGTCTGCCCCGCCATCACCCGGCGCCCCACCTGGCGCTTCGCGTAATTTACGGTGATTCGACGCTGTGCGCGCTCCACGTAGACGCAGAAGGCGGTGACGCCGAGCACCAGGATGATCAGCAGCAGCGCGAAGGGACCCGACATCTCACCCGTGTTGACCGCCTCGATGGTGAGGCCAATGGCGCTGGGCAAACCGGCGATGATGCCCGCGAGGATGATCATCGAGATGCCGTTGCCGATGCCGCGCTCCGTCACCTGCTCGCCGAGCCACATCAGGAATATCGTGCCGGTCGTCATGGTCACGGTGGCCGTGAAGAGGAACTGCCAGCCCGGCTGGTTCACCATGCCCCCGTTCTGCAGCGCGACCGCGGCGCCCAGCGACTGGAAGATCGCCAGCGCGAGCGTCCCGTAGCGCGTGATCTGGGTCAGCTTCCGCTTTCCGGCCTCGCCCTCCTTCCGGTACTCCTCCCACGGCGGGTAGACCATCGAGAGCATCTGCACGATGATCGAGGCCGAGATGTAGGGCATCACCCCCATCGCGAAGATCGAGAGCCGCTCCAGCGCGCCACCCGAGAACATGTTCACCATCCCCAGGATGGTGCTCTCGGTGTCCTCGAAGAAGCGGGCGACCTGGTCCGGGTTGATTCCCGGCACCGGGATGAAGGTGCCGATGCGGTAGACGATCAGCGCGCCCACCAGGAACAGCAGGCGCGAGCGCACCTCCGCGAAACGCGTTGCGTCCGCGAGAGTTGCTGCCGGATTGCCGATGCCGCTGGCCACGCTGGATGTCCTGTGGAGGCTGCCGCTCAGGCCTCGACGCGGCCGCCTGCCGCCTCGATGGCCGCGCGCGCGCCCTTGGTGGCACCGACGCCCTTGAGCGTCACCGCGCGGCTGATCGCGCCCGAGAGCACGACCTTCGCCACTTCGGCGTGGGCGGGGACCACGTTCGCCGCCTTCAGGGCGGCGAGGTCGATGACGTCGGCCTTCACCTTGGCGAGCTCGTCGAGGCGCACCTCGGCACGCGTTGCCTTGATGGCAGACCGGAAGCCGACCTTCGGCAGGCGGCGCTGCAGCGGCATCTGGCCGCCCTCGAAGCCCACCTTGTGGTAACCGCCCTTGCGGGCGCGCTGGCCCTTGACGCCGCGACCGCAGGTCTTGCCCTGTCCGGCGGATGCGCCGCGCCCAACGCGAAGGCGGGGGCGCTTGGATCCCGCGCCGGGCTTGAGAGTGTTCAGGAACATGTCAGGTACTCCGTGGCGTGACGCCGCGATCAGCCTTCGGCAACTTCGAGCAGGTGGCGGGCCGTGCGAATCAGCCCGCGGTTCTCTGGTGTGTCCGCGACCGAAACCGTCTGGTGACGACGGCGCAGGCCGAGGCCTCGAACCGACTGCGCGATGTTCGCGATCTGCCCATGGATGCTCTTCTTGAGCGTGACTTTGATCTGCTTGTCGGCCATGGTCTTCAACCGATGATGTCCGAGAGGGACTTGCCGCGCTTCGCGGCGATCTCGTCCGGCGAGCGCACGGAGGCCAGCGCCTTGACGGTCGCGCGCACGACGTTGATCGGGTTGCGCGACCCGTAGGACTTCGCGAGCACGTTACGTACGCCCGCGCATTCGAGTACCGCGCGCATGCCGCCGCCGGCGATGACGCCCGTACCGTCCGACGCCGGCTGCATGAACACCCGCGTCGCACCGTGGTCGCCCTTCACGGCGTAGTGCAGCGTCTCGTTGCGGAGTGCCACGTTGACCATGTTCTTCCGGGCGGCGGCCATCGCCTTCGAGATCGCCACGGGCACCTCGCGTGCCTTGCCGAACCCGAAGCCAACGCGGCCGGCGCCGTCGCCGACCACCGTCAGCGCCGTAAAGCCAAACTGGCGGCCACCCTTGACGACCTTGGCGGTACGGTTGACCGCAACGAGCTTCTCGAGGTACTCGTCCTGGGCCTGGGACTTTTCGACTCGTGCCATAACGATGGATTCCTTGATCAGAACTCGAGGCCCGCTTCACGGGCGGCTTCGGCAAGCGCCTTGACGCGGCCGTGGTACACGAACCCGGCGCGGTCGAAGGCGACCTTCGTGACGCCGGCGGCCTTGGCCCGCTCGGCTATCGCGCGGCCAACGGCCTTGGCGGCCTCGACGTTGCCGGTGCCCGAAAGGCCTTCGGCGACGGAGTCCTGGACCGTGGACGCGGCCGCGAGTACCTGCGAGCCGCTGGCGTCGAACACCTGCGCGTAGATATGGCGCGGCGTGCGGTGGACGGTCAGCCGCGCGGCACCGAGCTCGCGGATCTTCGAGCGGCCGCGGACGGCGCGACGCAGGCGGCGGTCTTTCTTGCTGATGTGCATCTGTTGAACCTCGTGCCGCGGTCGCGACTACTTCTTCTTGCCTTCCTTGAGGACAATCTTCTCGCCGGAGTAGCGGACGCCCTTGCCCTTGTAGGGCTCGGGCGGGCGAATGCCCCGGATCTCGGCCGCGACCTGGCCGATCTGCTGCTTGTCTATGCCCTTGAGCACGATCTCGGTCTGGCTGGGCGCCTCGACGCTGATGCCTTCCGGCATCGGGACCGCGACGGGGTGCGAGAACCCGAGAGTGAGGTTGAGGGTCTTGCCCTGGACCGCGGCTCGGTAACCAACGCCCACCAGCTCGAGCTTGCGCTCGAAGCCCTTGGATACGCCCGCAACCATGTTGGCCAGGTGGGCGCGAACGGAACCGGCTTCCATGCGGTTGCCCGCCGCGAAGCGCACCTCGAGTGCCTGGCCCTTCTGCTCCACCGTGACGCCGTTGGTCAACGGGATGCTGAGACTGCCCTTGGCGCCCTTCACGGTGACCGCCTCGGCGCTGATCGCCGCCGTGACGCCCTGCGGGAGGGCAACGGGGTTCTTTGCTACACGACTCATGTTCAGTACCTCGGGGATCGCGCGGACCGTGCCTGCATCAGGCGACGATGCACAGGACCTCGCCGCCCTGGCCGATGGCCCGGGCCTGCTTGTCCGTCATGACACCCTTCGGCGTGGACACGATCACCGTGCCCATGCCGCCGAGCACCTTCGGCAACTCGTCCTTGCCGCGATAGATACGCAGCCCCGGTCGCGATACGCGCTCGAGCCGGTCGATCACGGGCCGCCCCTCGTAGTACTTCAGGGCGATCGTCATCGTGCTCTTGCCACCGTCGGCCGCAACACGAAAATCCGCGACGTAGCCTTCGTCCTTCAGCACCTTGACGACAGCCTGCTTGAGCCGGGACGAGCCGAGGCTCACCTCCGGCTTGCGCGCCATCTGGGCGTTACGGATCCGGGTCAGCAGGTCGGCAATGGGATCGGTCATGCTCATATCGTGCGTGCTCCTACCAGCTCGCCTTCGACACGCCGGGCAGCTCGCCGCGGTTGACGGCTTCGCGGATCTTCACGCGAGACAGGCCGAACTTGCGGTACACCCCGCGCGGACGCCCCGTCACGGAGCAGCGGCGCCTGCCACGGCTCGGGCTCGCATCCCGAGGAAGCTTCTGAAGCGATGCCTGAGCCGCGGCGCGTTCATCCGCGGAAACCCGTGGGTCGCGGATCGCAGCCTTGAGCTTCGCGCGCTTCGACGCGTACTTCTTAGCGGTCTCGGCGCGACGCTTCTCGCGCTCCACCATGCTCGTCTTGGCCATAAGGTTGATGCTCTCGCTTGTCGCGCAGGGTCCGTGCTGCGCTGAGTTACTTGCGGAACGGGAACTGGAAGGCCTCGAGCAGTGCCCTGCCCGACTTGTCGTCCTTCGCCGTCGTCGTGATGGTGATGTCCATGCCCCGGAGCTGGTCGATCTGGT
>CAZPAJ010000027.1:0-44027 GCA_964584625.1 uncultured Acidibacter sp. | reverse complement strand
GCGCGTTCATGTTGCTGCGGCGGAAGAAGAAGGTCTGCACGTCCATCTGCTGGATGCCCAGTTCGCCGGCGAGGATGCGCCGCCGCACCCACTGGTGCGACGGGTTGAACCGGCGCGTGTGGCCGACCATGCAGACGAGCCCCGTGCGCGCCTGCAGCTCCGCTACGGTCTGCGCGTCGGCCCAGCTGTCGGCCAGCGGGATCTCGACCTGCACGTGCTTGCCCGCCTGCATGCACTCGATCGCCTGCGCGGCGTGCAGCTGGGTGGGCGTGCAGAGGATCGCGGCCTCGACGCCCGGCTGCGCGAGCGCCTCGGTGAGCGAGGTCGTGGCGTGGGGAATCGAGTACTTGCTTGCGACCTCGCGTGTCGGCTCCAGCTGCCGGCCGACCACCGAGACGACCTCGATGTCGCCGCCGGTGGCGTTGATGGCCGTGATGGCGTCGAGGTGCTTGATGCCGAAGGCGCCGGCGCCGGCGAGGACGATCTTCATCGGGCGTTCTCCAGGATGACGTGGCCCACCGCCGTGTTCGAGGCGGGCACGTGGTAGAAGCGGTGGCGCACGCTGACCTTCGGGTCGAGCGCGCCGCGCATGATCAGCCACATCACGAGCTCGATGCCCTCGGAGCCCGCCTCGCGCACGTACTCGATGTGCGGCATCCGGGAGAGCGCCTCGGGGTCGTCGATCAGCCGGTCGAGCCAGCGGTTGTCCCACTCGCGGTTGATCAGGCCCGCGCGCGGCCCCTGCAGCTGGTGGCTCATGCCGCCGGTGCCCCAGACCTGCACGTTCAGATCCTCGTCGAAGGACTCGATGGCGCGGCGGATCGCCTTGCCCAGCTCGAAGCAGCGCCGGCCCGAGGGCACGGGGTAGAGCACCACGTTGACCGCGAGCGGGACCACCTTCACCGGCCAGGCGGCGGGCTGGCCGAACATCAGCGACAACGGCACCGTCAGGCCGTGGTCGACGTCCATCCGGTTGACGATGGTCAGGTCGAAGTCCTGCTGGATCACCGACTGCGCGACGTGCGAAGCGAGCTCCGGGTGACCCTCGACCACCGGCACCGGTCGCGGACCCCAGCCCTCGTCGGCCGGCGTGTAGCGCTCGGCGCAGCCGATCGCGAAGGTTGGCACCAGGTCGAGGCTGAATGCGGTCGCGTGGTCGTTGTAGACGAGGAACACGACGTCCGGCTTCTGCTCGGCGATCCAGCGCTTCGAGAACTCGTAGCCGGCGAACACCGGCTTCCAGTACGGCTCGCCGCTCTTGCCCGCGTCGAGCGCGGCGCCGATCGCCGGCACGTGCGAGGTGGCGACGCCTGCGGTGATGCGGGCCATCAGCGCGTCTCCTGCGCGGTGTCGCCGCCCCGGGTGCCGCCGGAGGCGGTTTCGCCGACGTAGCGGTTGCCCTCGATGGATCGGCCGCCGTTCAGCATCATCCGCGCGTACTCCTCTTGTGGCATGCCGGTCATCAGCGCGGCGGCGTACTGGAAGGTCTTGCCGTCGGTGCTGAAGATCTTGGCCAGGAAGTAGACGTTGCCGCCGAGCGCGATCATCCGGTTGTAGTCCCGCGCCAGCACCGCCTGCTTCTGCGCCTCGCTCATCGGCCATTCGTCGAGGTAGGCCCGTTCCCCGGCCTTGAAGCGCTCGCGGTTCGCCGCCTTCATCAGCGACATGCAGAACTGGTTCAGGTGATAGCCCTTGCGCGCCTGGTCGGCGTCGAAGACCGTCGTGCCCGGCACGTCGGTGTAGGGTTTGTGCAGGCCCATGCGGGTTCCTCGGGTAGTGTCCGGGTCAGCGCGCCCAGTACAGGCGCTGCGGGTTGTCGACCAGCAGCTGGCGCTGCAGGTCGGGCGTGGTCGCGATCCGCGGGATGAAATCGACCAGCTGCCCGTCGTCGGGCATGTACTTCGTCATGTTCGGGTGCGGCCAGTCGGTGCCCCAGAGCACGCGGTCGGGGAAGCTGTCGACCAGGCGCTTCGCGAACGGCACGACGTCGTCCCAACCCGGCGGGCCGGAGACCGACAACCGGTCCGGGCAGCTGACCTTCGACCACACGTTCGGGTGTTCGCGCATCAGCCGCACGAACAGCTCGAACTCCGGACCATCGACCGGCTTCGTCACGTCCGGCCGTCCCATGTGGTCGACCACCACCGTGGTCGGCAGTGCGGCGAAGAAGTCGTAGTACTCGGGCAGGTCGGCGGCCTCGAAATAGATCACGACGTGCCAGCCCAGCGGGGCGACGCGGCGGGCGATGCCCTCGAGCACCTCGCGCGGCGTCGTGTCGACCAGTCGCCGGACGAAGTTGAAGCGAACGCCGCGCACGCCGGCCTCGTCCATCTCGCGCAGCGCCGCGTCGGTGACGTCGGCCTTCACGGTGGCGACGCCGCGCGCGCGGCCGGTCGCGGCGCGCAGCGCGTCGACGACGGCGCGGTTGTCGGCGCCGTGGCAGGTCGCTTGCACGATCACGTTGCGCTCGAAGCCCAGCCAGTCGCGCAGCGACCAGAGGTGGTCCTTCGACGCGTCGCAGGGCGTGTATTTGCGCTCCGGCGCAAACGGGAATTCGGCACCAGGCCCGAACACGTGGCAGTGGGCGTCCACCGCGCCCGGGGGTGGCACGAACGTCGGCTTCGAGGGTGCCGGGTGGAAAGGGATCCACTTCGCGTCCATCGCGAAGCCGCCCGAGGCCGCGCTCGACGCCCATCCCGGGCCGCCGGGCACGAGCCGCGCGTCGTGGGCCGTCCTGCCCGCCGCCTCCCCGCTCATCGCCCCCGCGCCCTCAGGATCGCATCGAGCCGCGGGAACACGCGGCGCGCGTTCTCTTCATAGATCCGCAGCTTGTCGGCGTCGGGCAGCGGCAGCGCGTCGATGTAGCGCCGGGTGTCGTCGAAATGGTGCCCCGTCTCGGGGTCGATGCCCCGCACCGCGCCGACCATCTCCGAACCGAACAGGATGTTGTCGAGGTCGATCACCCGCACCAGCAGGTCGATGCCAGGCTGATGGTAGACGCAGGTGTCGAAGAACACGTTCTTCATGACGTGTTCGGCGAGCGGCGGGCGCTTGAGCATGTCGGCGAGGCCCCGGTAGCGGCCCCAGTGGTAGGGGACCGCGCCGCCGCCGTGCGGGATGACGAACCTCAGCGTCGGGAAGTCGCGGAACAGGTCGCCCTCGACGAACTGCATGAACGCCGTGGTGTCGGCGTTGAGGTAGTGCGCGCCGGTGGCATGGAAGTTGGGGTTGCACGAGGCCGACACGTGGATCATCGCCGGCACGTCGAGTTCCACCATCTTCTCGTAGAACGGGTACCAGTGCCGGTCGGTCAGCGGCGGCGACCTCCAGTGGCCGCCCGAGGGGTCCGGGTTCAGGTTGCAGCCCACGAAGCCCAGCTCGCGCACGCAGCGCTCCAGCTCGTGGACCGAGTTGGCGATCGGCACGCCCGGTGACTGCGGCAGCTGGCAGACGCCGACGAAATTGTCCGGGTAGAGATCGACCACGCGCTTGACCAGGTCGTTGCTGGCGATGGTCCAGGCCGTGGATACCTTCTCGTCTCCGATGTGGTGGCCCATCAATGAGGCGCGCGGCGAGAAGATGGTCAGGTCGCCGCCGCGCTCGCGCTGCATCCGCAGCTGGTTGGGCTCGAGACTGTCGCGGATCTCATCGTCGGAGATCGACGAGGGCTTCGCCGGAGCCGCCGTCGGGTCCTTGATCCCGGCGATCTGCGCGTCGCGGAACCGCTGATGCGCCGCCGGCGCGGTGGTGTAGTGGCCGTGGCAGTCGATGATCATTCCGTCTCGCTCCTTGCCGGGCCCATCCCGGCGATAACGGCGTCGAGCATGCGCCCGAGTCCGTCGTGGCGCAGCGCCGCGCGCTGCCCGGCCGCCCAGTCCTGCCGCTGCGCGCAGGCGGCGCTCATCCAGGGTTCGATCCCCGCCTCGCGGATCGTGACCGCGACCTCGCGCATCTCCTCGGCACGACGGTGCCCGTGCTGCAGCGAGCGCGAGATCATGTAGCGGGCGAGTTGCGGCCAGTCGTGCCCGGGGAACAGGTCCTGCAGCGAGCCGAGCACGGTGTTCTCCACGCCGTAGTGGCGCGCGGCGAGCAGCGACTCGGTCAGCAGGGCCTCCATGCCCTTGATCATGACGCTGCGGCACATCTTCGCGGCCGACGCGCGCCCGACCTCGTCGGCGTAGACCTCGACGCCCGTGAACCCGAGGGCCCGCGCCAGCGTGGCGAAGCCGGCGGCGTGCGGGCCGCCGAGCAGCATCGGCGAGGCGATGCGTTTCGGGCCGATCGGCGACATCACCGCCGCCTCGACGTAGCGCCCGCCCGCTGCCTCGATCGCCTGCGCGGCGGCGGCCTTGGTCGAGGGCGACACGGAGTTGAGGTCGAAAAAGACCGCGCCCGGCGCGATCGACCGCGCCGCCTCCCGTGCCGCGGCGAGGCATTCCCCCGCGGTGACGGCGCTGATCACCAGCGTCGCGCTGCCGACGGCCTCGGCCATGCCCGCGGCGGCGCGCGCGTCGGCCCGGGCCGCGATGGCGCGCGCCGGAGGGCTTGCCGGGTCGGCGAACAGCCGGTCCCAGGCCACGGCATCGGCGACCCCGGTCGCTTTCAGGTCGGCCGCGAGCGTCTGGCCGACCTCTCCGTAACCGATCATCGCGATGCGCGGCGCGTTCACGAAGCGCCCCAGGCCGCGGAGGGCACGTAGACCTCGCCGGCCATCAGCTTGCGCGCGGTGCGCAGCAGCGCGGACCGGTTGACCCTGATACTGCCGCCTTCCGGCGCGACGTCCATCTCGACGGTGAAGAAGCCGGTCGGGTGCTCGATCTCGAGCCGCCGCGGCCCGCCCGCGGTGCCGGCCGACGGGTCGGCGCCCGCCCCGACAGCCGCGACCTGCGAGGCCACCGAGCCGGGCGCCATGCAGGCGGTGGCCACGCTGACCGCGCCCAGCACGCCGATCGCCTCGTGCACGCGATGCGGGATGAAGGTGCGCGTGTCGAGCACGCCGCCGGCGCGGGCCGGCGCGACCAGCGTCATCTTCGGCACGGTTTTCTTCGTGACGTCGCCGAGGTTCATGCGCGGGCCGATCGCGAGGCGGATCCTCTCGACGCGCTCCCGCACCGGTGCGTTCGCCTCGATGGCCTCTGGCGACTCGGCGCCGGACAACCCAAAGTCGGCTGCACGCAGGATCACGACCGGCATGCCGTTGTCGATGCACGTGACTTCGAGACCGTCGACGCGGTCGACGACGTTCCCCGTCGGGAATAGCGCGCCGCACGAGGAACCGGCGACGTCGAGGAAATCGAGGCTGATCGCCGCCGCGGTGCCCGGCACGCCGTCGATGCGTGCGTCGCCTTCGTACTCGACCCGGCCAGCGGGCGTCGGAACCTGCGCCACCGCGATGCTCGCGGTGTTGACCATGTGGATGCGAACCGGCGTGACGTCGCCCGCGACCGGCACCAGCCCGTGCTCGATCGCCCAGGGTCCGACGCCGGCGAGGATGTTGCCGCAGTTCTGCGAGTCGCTGACCTCCGCCCGGTCGACCACGACCTGCAGGAAGAGGTAGTCCACGTCGGCGTCGGCGCGCGACGAGCGGCCGATCACCGCGACCTTGCTGGTCAGCGGGTGTGCGCCGCCGACGCCGTCGATCTGCCTCACGTCGGGCGAGCCCATCGCCGCGAGCAGCACGCGGTCGCGTGCCGCGCGCCCGGCAGGCAGGTCGCCGGCGTCGAAGTAGAGGCCCTTCGAGGTGCCGCCGCGCATCAACGTCGCCGGGATTGCCCGCAGCATGCGCTCAGGCCTCCGGGGGCTGCTCGAGATACACCAGGCCGCGAGCGGCGAGCTTCTCGCGCATGCCATAGATGTCGAGGCCGAGCTCGCCGGCCTTGAGTCGCTCGCGCACGGCGGCCTCCTTGGCCTCGCGCGCCTCGCTGGCCTTCAGCACCTCGGCCGCTGCCTTGCGCGGCACCACGCAGACGCCGTCGTCGTCGGCGACCACGACGTCGCCGGGCTGGATCATCGCGCCGGCGCAGACCACCGGCACGTTCACGCTGCCGAGCGTCTCCTTGACCGTGCCCTGCGCCGACACCGCCTTGGACCAGACCGGGAAGCCGAGCGCCGTCAGGTCGCGCACGTCGCGCACGCCGGCGTCGATGACGAGGCCGCGCACCCCGCGGGCGATCAGCGAGCAGGCGAGCAGCTCGCCGAAGTAGCCCGCGTCGCTGAACGAGGTCGGCGCCACGACGAGGATGTCGCCCTCGCGGCACTGCTCGACGGCGACGTGGATCATCCAGTTGTCGGCCGGCGCGACGCTGGCCGTGACGGCGGTGCCGGCGATGCGCGCGCCGGCGTAGATCGGCCGCATGGCCGGTGCCAGCAGGCCCGTGCGCCCTTGCGCCTCGTGCACCGTCGCGACCCCGCAGGCCGCGAGCCCGTCGACCACGGCGCGATCCGCGCGCCGGATGTGGGTGTAGACGACGCTCATGTCCATCTCCTTGGCGACAGCCGGCGCATTGTCGTCTCCCTTCGGTCTGCAGACCAATTGCAATTCGCCCAGGGGTATAAGAAATTGCTGACGAAACTCCCGGAACCGGACGATGGCCGCGCTGCTCCCCAACCTTCGGCACCTGCTCGCGCTGCGCGAGGTCGCGAGAGCCGGAAGCGTCAGCGCCGCGGCTCGGGCCGTCCACCTGTCCCAGCCGGCCGTGACCCAGGCGGTCGCCTCGCTGGAGCGCAGCCTTGCAGCGCGGCTTTTCCTGCGCGCAGGCCGGGGAATGGTGCTCACGCCGGCCGGGGAGCTGGCCGCGGCTCGCGTCGAACGTGTCCTCGACCACATCCGCGGTGGTATCGAGGAGTTGCGGCGCGGTGGGCGGGAGCCCGCGGCAAACCGCCTGTCAGCAATCACTGCGGCGCAACTTGCAGCGCTCGCGGGGGCCGCGGAGCAGGGCGCCTTCGGTCGCGCAGCGCGCGTGGGCGGCGTGGCCCGCTCGACGGTGCACCGGGCAGCGCGGCAACTCGAGCGCGCGCTCGGCGCGACGCTGTTCGAGAGCACCAGCCACGGCCTG
Source organism: uncultured Acidibacter sp. (assembly GCA_964584625.1). Taxonomy (GTDB): domain Bacteria; phylum Pseudomonadota; class Gammaproteobacteria; order Steroidobacterales; family Steroidobacteraceae; genus UBA964. The sequence continues at coordinate 36,972 of CAZPAJ010000027.1, read as the reverse complement.
CGGCCGACGCGCGAGGCCGAGCGGCTGGCGCGCCGCGTGCGGCTCGCCGCCGCGGAGTTCGATCAGGCCCGTGCCGAGGTCGCGGCGCTCGCGGGCCGCGAGGGCGGCGTGACGGTGATCGGTGCGATGCCGTTGGCGCGCAGCAGCATCGTGCCGGCGGCGGTGCTGGAGTTCGCCGCGCGTCATCCACGGCACCGAATCTCCATCCTCGACGGGCCTTACGACACGCTCGTCGCGGCGCTGCGGCGCGGCAGCGCCGACGTCCTCGTCGGCGCGCTCCGGGAGACCGTGCCGCAAGGCCTCGTCCAGGAGCCGCTGTTCGATGACCCACTGGCGATCATCGTCCGCGCCGGGCATCCTCTCGCGCGGTCCGGACGCCGGCCGACCGTCGCCGCCCTCTCGGCCTATCCCTGGATCGCGCCGCGCGCCGGTTCCCCGCTGCGGTCCCACTTCGAGGCCCTGTTTGCCGCCGGCACCCCGCCTTGCGCGGAGCCGATCGAGTGCAACTCGCTGGTCGCGGCGCGCGCCCTGCTCGTCGCCAGCGACCGCGTCATGCTGCTGTCGGCGGAACAGGTCCACCACGAGCGCGCGGCCGGGCAGCTCGTCGCGCTGCCGCACCCGCGCGGCGACGTGCGCCGCCGGATCGGGCTCACGCTGCGCCGCGACTGGTGGCCCACCGCGGCGCAGACCGACCTGCTCGCCACGATTCGTGGCCGTGCGCGTTCGAGCAATGGTCGGGGCAATCGATGATCATCAGCACTCCCCAGTGCGGGTGGGCAGCGTCCCCGGATGGGAGTCTCCATGGGTCGCGGAATGCCTGCGGCAATAGGGCGGTGAGGATCCTGGGGGTCGTGATGGCTGCCCTGGCGGTGCTGGCCGCTGCCCCCTCCATGGCCGCGGAGCGGCGGTCCATCCCCGACGGAGGGCTGGAGCGCAGCTACTGGGTGCACCGCCCGCCGCCCGCGGCCCGGCCCGCCACGACCGGGCCGGGCGGGCTCGTCATCGTGCTGCACGGCTCGGGCGGCGACGGGCGGTCGATACGCGAGATGTTCGGCCGGCGCCTCGAGGCGTTCACCGACCGGGCGGGGTTTCACGTCGTCTACCCGGATGGCTACGAGCGGCACTGGAACGACTGCCGGCGCTCGGCGACCTACGCGGCCAACGTCCGTGATGTCGACGATCCCGCGTTCCTGCGGGCGATCATCGACGTGATGAGTCGGGAGGGGGTGGATCCGCGGCGCGTGTTCGTCGCGGGATTCTCCAACGGCGGGCAGATGGTGTTCCGCCTCGCGCTCGAGGATGCCGCCACCTACGCCGGATTTGCCGCGATCGCGGCCAGCCTGCCTGCCCCGGCCAACAGCGACTGCCCGGTGGGTAATGCGGCGGCGCCGATCGTGCTGTTCGCCGGCACGGCCGATCCGGTCAATCCCTTCGGTGGCGGGCTCGTGCGCGTGGGCAGCGACATCAGTCGTGGAGACGTGCTCTCGGCCGAGTACACCGCGGCCTGGTTCGCGCGTCGCGCCGGACACGCGGAACCCGCGGTGCAGCGCGAGCTTCCGGATCGCGATCCCGGTGATGGCTCGCGTGCGTCGGTGCTCGAATGGCTCGCAACCGGCCATGCTCCGGTGGCACTGTACGTGCTCGAAGGCGCGGGTCACACGATCCCCGGGACGCCCGCGGCGCCAGTGGCCCGGCCGGCCGTCACGAACCGTGACATTGACGCTGCCCGGGAGATCTGGCGATTCTTCGCGGCGGTGTCGTCCGGTTTGCGCTGAGCGGGCCGGGGCATCGCGTTCGGGCAGAGAGGTCTGATGCGCAAGCTTGCAACATTCGTGATCGCGCTGGCGTGGAGCCTGTCCGCCACGGCAATGACGACGGAGCCTCCGTCGCCCGTGCCCGCGCCGGCCCCTGCCGCGGAGCCCGGTGCGCCCGAACCCGTGCGCGTGGTGCTGCTCACCACGCTGGGCAACATCACGCTGGAGCTCGACGCGGCCCGCGCGCCGCTCACCACGGCGAACTTCCTGCGCTACGTCGACCGGAAGCGCTTCGACGGCATCGCGTTCTACCGCGCGCTGCCGATCGGCGACGAGGGCCGCTACGGGTTGGTGCAGGGCGGCGCGAAGGGCGACCCGAAGCGGGTGCTCAAGCCGGTGGCGCACGAGTCGCCGGCGCAGACCGGGCTCAGCCACGTCGACGGCGCGATCTCGATGGCGCGGATGGCGCCGGGCAGCGCCACCGGCGACTTCTTCATCGTGCTCGGCGGGCTCACCTCGCTCGACGGCAACGCTGCGAGCGGGGATCCGGGCTACGCGGTGTTTGGCCGCGTGGCCGAGGGCATGGAGGTCGTGAAGCAGATCCTCGCCCAGCCGCGCGACCCGGAGGCGGGCGCGGAGTCCGGGATGAAGGGCCAGATGCTCGCCAAGCCCGTGCAGATCGTGCAGGCGCGTCGCGCGCCGCCGCCACCGCCGCCACCGCCGGCACTGCCGCCGTCGCCAGCGCCGGAGGCGGGTGAGGCGCTGCCGGCGTCCACCACGGGGCCGGCTGGTAGTCCTTGAGGAACTGCCGCCGGGCGGCGATCACGCACTCGACGGGCTGAGGCGCTCGAGAAGCTGTGCGGGCGTGACCACGGGGATCCCCTCGTGGGAGACCAGCTCCAGCAGGTCGCGATCACCGCTGACGATCGCGTCGGCTTGTCCTGTCACGGCCAGCGCGAGGAACTTGTCGTCGTCCCCATCGCGTGAAGTCCCGGTTGCCGTTCCAGCATCTTCGTGCCACGACGCCAACTCCACGAGCGCGGCGAGGAACGCGTTCCAGCTCTCGGGTTCGCGGTAACGGTCGAACTTGGGTCGCTCCAGGCGCGACACCAGTTCCGCGAAGGTCGACTCCGACATCAGGACCTCGATCTCGAGATCCAGGACGGCCTCCACGAGCTTGCGCGCTGTGCCGCCGGGCGCGACGAGGGCAGCAATCCAGACGTTGCTGTCGATGACCAGCCGTTCAGCTTTCATCCGCGAGCAGCTGGTCGAGCACGTCCTCGGTCATGCCCCGGGCCGCCGCATGTTCGCCCGCGCGGCCCATGGCCTGCCGCAGGCGTTCCCGCGCCATCTTCTGCCGGCGGGCGTAGCTCTCGGCCGAGATCATCACCACCGAGGGCCGCCCGTTGCGGGTGATGCTGACGGGCTGGCGCTGGGCGGCTTCGAGCACTTCGCCGAACCGGGTCTTGGCTTCCAGTGCAGTAACGCTTTTCATGCCGTACAGAATAGCTATTTTGGCCGTTATGGGCAATGCGGGTGGAGGGCGGAGGCTCTACTCAACCGCCCGGCCGCGCGATCCCATAGGGCGGCTACCACGGTGCCGGCCGGTAGTCCTTGAGGAACTGGCCCCACGGGTGCTGGCCCGTGCGGTGGCCTTCGAAGATCGGATCGACGATGCGGGCGGCGCCGTCGATGATGTCGAGCGGCGGCGCGAAGCCGAGCTCGGCCTTGCGCGCCGCATGCACGGCCGGGTCCTCGTCGGTGACCCAGCCGGTGTCGACGGCGTTCATGTGGATGCCGTCGCGCAGGTAATCGGGCGCGCTGGTGCGCGTCATCATGTTGAGCGCGGCCTTGGCCATGTTCGTGTGCGGATGCCGGTCGGTCTTGGTGGTGCGGTAGAACTGCCCTTCCATCGCGCTCACGTTGACGATGTGCTTGTGGCGGCCCGGCGTGCGCGCCATCAGCGGTCGCAGCCGCGCGTTCAGCGTGTAGGGCGCGATCGCGTTGATCAGCTGCACCTCGAGCAGCTCGGCGGTCTGCACCTCGTGCAGCCGCAGCCGCCAGCTGTTCACCTCGCGCAGGTCGACCTGCTGCAGGTCCTCGTCGTAGCGGCCGTCCGGAAACAGCGACTCGCCGTCGCGGAAGTCCTCGTCGAGGTAGCGGCGCTGCGACAGCGCGGCGCTGTGCACGAGGCCCTCGAGCGCGGACTGGTTGCGCTGGGTGAGGGGTGCCTCGGCCGTCGAGGCCGCGGGCAGCAGGGTCGCCGCGTCGGGAGTCGCCCCGGCGAGCGCCGGCGGCGCGGCCGCGACGCTGCGGCAGAGCTCCGCGTGCGCGGCGAGCAGTGAACGCCACGCCTCCGGCAGCGCGTCGAGCGGCTGCGACTCCTGCGCGAGCAGGTGGCGGAAGAACCCGGCGGGCCGGCGCACCGTCTGGCAGGCGTTGTTCAGCACGTAGTCGAGGCGCGGCAGCCGATCGGCCAGCGCGCGCGCGAACACCTCGACGCTGGGCGTGTGGCGCAGGTCCAGGCCGAAGACCTGCAGGCGTTCGCGGAAGTCCGCGAAATCGGGCTCCGCTGCATAGCGGGCCGCGGCGTCGACCGGGAAACGCGTGGTGACGATCACGTGCGCGCCGGCGCGCAGCAGCTTGAGCGCCGCCTGGTAACCGATCTTGACGCGCGCGCCGGTCACGAGCGCGTAGTGACCCCGCAGGTCCGACGTCTGTGAGCGCTTGGCGTAGTTGAACTCGCCGCAGTCCGGGCACATCGAGTCGTAGTAGCGGTGCGGAGTCGCGTAGTCGCGCTTGCAGACGTAGCAGTTGAGCGCGCGGTGCAGCGCCGCCGCAACGTCGCTGGCCGACGGGCTCGAGCCCTGGGTCCCCTCCAGCGCCGCCGCTGTCGGTGCCGCTTCCTCGGCCGTCGGTGGCGGCAGCCACAGCGGCTGGTAGACCTCGCTGCGACGCTGCACGCGCAGGCCGGTCTGCTCGATGAGCGCGCGGTCGCGTTCGCGCGCGGCGGCGCGGTCGGCGCGGCGCATCGCCTTGGCCATCCGCACGAGATCATGGCGCTCGGGCTTGGCCACCAGCCCGGCGAGCATCAGCAGGTCGCGCCGATCCTCGCGCGAGAGGCGCGCGAGGATCGAGCGGTCGGCCTCGATCGCGCGCAGCACCGCGATGCAGCGCGCGAGGTCGGCCGCGGATGGCGGGTCGGCGGGCATGCTGCTCAGCGCGCGGTGGCCTGCCGCGCAAAAGCCGCCCGCGCGAACTCGGCGAGCTCGCGATTGAAGCGCTCCGGGTCCTCCGTGAACGGCGAGTGGCCGGCGTCGGGATAGACGCTGACGCTGGCGAGCGGCAGCGCGGCGGCGAGCGCACGCGCGTCGGCCTCTGGGGTGCTGAGGTCCTTGGCCGCGGTGACCAGCCGCAGCGGCACATCGACGCCCGGGATCAGGTCGCGGTTGTCGAAGCGGCGGTCGAACATGTGCAGTCGCGCGTCGCCCGGCACCATCATGCCGATGGTGGTGGCGCGCTCGACCCACTCGGGCGGCATCGGCTTCGCGGTGAGCATGCCGGCGGTGCGCCGCGTGGCGGCGAGGCGCTGCTCGATGTCCGGGGAGGCCGAGGCCTCGCGCGAGCGGCGCATCGCCTCGGCGACCTGCGGGTTCGACGGCGGGGGTGGCGTCAGCCCGCCGTAGGCGCCGGTCAGCACGATCCCGGCGATCCCGCCGGTGCCGGCATGGCGCAGGTAGTCGCCGACGACCAGCGTGCCGTAGGACCAGCCGAGCACGACCGGCCGCTGCAGCCCGGTGGCGGCGATCACGCGCTGCACGTCGCCGGCCCACGCGGCGGAATCGACGTAGGCGTCGCGCTGCCAGGGCTTGCCGGAGGCCCCGTGCCCGCGCAGGTCGAAGGCGACCAGGTGGAATTCGTCGGCGAGCGCCGAGCGCAGCTGCGGCTCGAAGCTGAGGTAGCTCTGGCCGATGCCGTGCACCAGCAGGATCGCCGGCTTGCCGCGTTCACCGGCCTCGACCACGTTGAGTGGCACGCCGCCCGTGCCCTCGACACGCGAGAAGCGCAGCTCGGCGCCGAAGGCCGCGGGAACGAGTGCCGCGAGGCAGGCCAGCGCGGCGAGCAGGGTGGGCAGGACGTGGCGGGATCGCATGGGTGGAATCCTCGAGGGTTCAGGACGTGGCTTTCATCAGCTCGATCAACAGCTCGCGCGCGCCGTTCCAGAACACCTGGATGCCGATGCAGAACAGCAGGAAGGCCGACAGCCGCACGATGATCGTGGTGCCGGTGCCGCCGACGGCGCGTGCGATCCGGCCCGAGTGCCTGTAGAGCAGCCACACGAGCATGCACAGCAGCAGCGCGGCCAGCATCGTCTGCAGCACGAACGCCAGCCAGGCGGCGCCGACGCCCGAAGGCCGGCTCGCGCCCAGCGAGATCGCGACCGAGATCGTGCCGGGGCCGGTGGTCAGCGGCATGGTCAGCGGGTAGAACGCGATGCGGCTCGGCGCGACGTGGTCGCGGTCGGGCAGGTGGGTCACGGCGTCGGTCTTGCGCTGCTGGCGCTCCTCGGGGGCGGTGAGCAGCTTCCAGGCCGACAGCGCGATGACGATGCCGCCGGCGACCTTCAGAACCGGCATCGAGATGCCGAAGAAGCCCAGCACGTAGGCGCCCACGTACAGCGACGTGGTGATGATCGCGAACGCGTAGACCGCGACCCACAGCGCGATCCGGCCGCGCAGCTTCGGGTCGTAGTCCTGGGTGGCCCCGAAGAAGATGAACGCCCCGCCGAGCGGGTTGACGATCGAGAAGAGGGCCGTGAACGCCAGCAGGAAGGCGGCGAAGGATCCGGGGGTGAGCTCGGGCATCCCGGCATGATCGCCGTTAGGTGGCTGCGCGCCAAGGAGGGGCGTGGCAGGCGACCGCCCCCGGGGTTATAAGCGCTTCCAGGGGGAGGGGACACACATGGCGGCAGCGGCACAAGGCATCAAGGGCAAGCTCATCTCCTGGGCGATGAAGAAGATGATGGCCGGCGCGGGCGGCCCGCCCGGCGCCGGCGGTGGCGGCGGTCCGCCGCCCTGGGTCAAGGCGATGATGGCGGGCGGTGGCGGAGGCAGCATGGCGCAGATGCTCGCCACCTCCAGCGGCTTCGAGGGCCGCGAGGAGCTGCTCGGCCAGGCCGTCTCGATGGCGATCCGCACGCTGAAGGACTCGACGCCCTATCAGCACGAGATGAACGACGCGCTCGTCAAGATGCACCTGACCTCGGTGCAGTTCGCGAAGAACGAGGGCGTCGTCACGGATTACGTCGAGCACGACGTCAAGACGATGCAGCCGATGCTGCAGCGCCTGAAGGGCATGATCGAGAAGACGGGCGAGAAGGAGATCGCGCTCGCCGGGATCTTCGACCGCACGACCTGCCTCTACCAGCTCTGCCTCGACCTCAAGAGCGAGCCGGGCAAGCGCTCGTTCACCTTTCCGTATACGACGGTGCTCGAGATCGGCAAGCGCATCGGCCAGTTCGACATGACCCCGCAGGAGCTGCACGAGATCTGGCTGAAGCCGCGGATCCTCGGCTACGCCGACGTGCTCGGCGTCAAACTGAACGTCTCGGACATCGGCCCGGACGGCAAGGTCGAGGTTACGCTGGCGGAGTGATCCTGCGGCTGACGGGCCGCCGGCGCGGCGTTCGATCGAGCGGCCGTGCTACTGCAGCCCGGGGTCGAGCGGATCGACGACCTCGAGGAAGCGGAAGCGCGAGAAATCGGTGTCGCGCGTGCAGATTCGCCGGATCCCGTGTTCGCGCATCAGCACGGCGGTCTCCGCGTCATGCCACAGGTTCCCGGCGATCAGCGGCACCTCGGACATGACCTCCGCGAGGACCGCGGCATGGCGGTCGGTGGGGACGAGCATGGCGAGCCCGGGGGACTGCCGCAGCGCCGCCAGGAACGTGCCGGCGGCCTCGCCCGTCCAGGGGTGACGCATGACCCGCGGATGCGTGACCATGCGCATGAATTCGTAGCAGATCCCCCAGGTGAGATACCAGGCGCCGGCCTGCGACCGCCACTGCTCCAGCAGCGCCCGGCAGCGCTCGTGCTCGGGCGCACGCACGTCGGCCGCATAGACGAGGACGTTGGTGTCGACGACGAACAGCTACCGGTCCTCCATGGCGCGGTAGAGCGCGTCGCGATCGGCCACATCCACACGTGCGCCGCCGGAGTCGAAGCTGGGAAGCGGCGGCAGCGTCGGCGCGGTCCTCGAACGCTGGAGCAGTTGGCGCAGTGCCGTCTCGACGAGTTCGGACATCGTTCGGCCCGTCCGCGCCGCTTCGCGGCGCAAGGCGGCCATGACCGTGTCGTCGATATTCAGCGTGGTCTTCATATGGAAAACCATACGCATAGTATGGCTTGCCGTCAACCTGGCATGAGCTGGCAGGTGGGGCGCGTCGCGCGGAGCGGCCAGTCAGCGCGGCTGCGGCTGCGGCTCCGGCGCCGCCTCGCCCGGCGCGCGGCGCAGCCCGCGCAGGATCGTGTTGGGCAGGAAGGCGTTGTCCCACTCGCTGCCCGCGGCGCGCGGCGGTGTGCCGCCGACGCGCACGATCACGAGCCGCTGCGACGGGATCACGTAGACCACCTGGTTCGAGTTGCCGTCGAACAGGAACAGGTCGCGCGCGAGGTAGGGCTCCGAGTGGAGCACGCGCCGCGCCTCGGGCTCGCGCTCGGGGTTGAGCCAGCCGCGGCGCGGCGTGTAGCGGCCGGACACGTAGACGCCCATGCCGTAGTACGGGTTCTGCGCGGTGGGGCTCGTCATCTCGGCGACGTACCCTTCCGGCAGCAGGCGCCGGCCCTCCCAGCGGCCGTCGTCGAGCAGCAGGATCGCCACGCGCAGCCAGGTCTCCGGCGGCACCATCAGGCAGCAGCCCGAGTGCGCGAGCCCGCCCGGGCGGTTGATCCACACCGAGCCGCCCATCGCCCCGAGCGGCTGGATCACCTCGCGCGACAGGAACTCGGCATAGCGCCGGCCCGTGGCGCGCTCGATCACCAGCGCGACGAGTTCCGAGGAGGCATTGCTGTATTCGTAGCGCGAGCCCGGCTCGTCGGTGAGCGGGTAGTCGTGCACCAGGATCGAATCGTGGCGCGGGTGCAGGTAGGCGCGGTTGAGGATGTGCGTGGGTTCGATCGCCGTGGCCGACTGCGGCAGCAGGCCTGGCCGCATGTCGAGCAGGTGCCGGACGAGGATCTTCGAGCGCTGCGGATCCGCCTTCCACTCGGTGATGAACTCCGCGACGGGCTGGTCGAGGGAGCGGATCTTCCCGAGTGCGATCGCGCGCCCGACCGCGATCGCCGTCATCGGCTTGGCGAGGGACTTCGCGGCGATGACGTCACCGGGGCCCGTGCCGCCGAAATAACTCGCCTGCTCGACGCGGCCGTCGCGCCACACCAGCAGCGCGGCGGACTTGTTGCGCTCCGCGTAGTCGCGCGCTGCGGCGAGCGCCTCGTCGGCGATGCGGCGCTGCGCGGCGCCCGCCTCGGGCAGTGGGCGGTGATCCGCGGCACCCGGCACGGCCTCGAGCGGGTCGTAGGTCTCGGCGCCGAGGCCCGTGAAGAAGGACTTCTGCAGCTGCTCGTAGCGCGCGAGGTAGAGCGCTTCTTCCTCGGCGGTGTAGGGCGGTGGGGTGACGACCGTGGGCGCGCCGGTGGCTCCCGGCGCGACGAGTACCGCCAGCGCGGCGAGGGGGACGAGTGCGCGGCGGGCGGATATCAGGGTGTTGTTCATGGCCCGAGCCTAGGGGCAGGGGGCGCTGCCCGGCAAGGTGGCCATGGCCGAATTCCGGTTCCCATGTCCGCGGTGCATGGGTGGGCCCGCGCGCCGTCACGTGGCGGGCATGGGCTTCTGGTATTAGTGTTCGCTCGGGAGTCGTCGCCCCAGGGGGTGGGGAGGATGGCAAGGGGGGTGGATCGTCGCGGAGCGTTGCGCGCGCTCGCCGCAGGGGCGGGCGTGGTCGCGGCCGCGCGCGCACATCCCGCCCATGGCGCCGGTCTTCCCCTGTCTTCAGTGCCGGCAAGTCCTGTCGACGCGCAGGATCCCGCGCAGCGCCTCGAGGCGGTCGTCCGGACGCTCGGCCGCAGCGACGGCGGCATCGCGCTGCGCTGGACCGAGGGCGTGCTTTCCGCGCGCGTCGAGGCGACCACCACCCCGCTGTTCCGGGTGCTGTCGCAGATCTGGTCGCGCTTCCGCCGCCGCGCCGGCGGTGCCTGGGACGCGGTGCTGTTCGAGTCCGTCTATTTCGTCGATCTCGAGACGCGCGCGCTGCTCGAGACCTGGCGCAATCCCTTCACCGGCGACGTGGTGCCCGTGCCGCAGACCACGCTCGGGCCAACGCGTCTGACCTACATGCCGACGCTCGAGGTGACGCGGCCGCCGATGCCCGGGCTCGACCTGCGGTTCGATCACCGGGTGCTCGTCGAGGGCCAGTCGGGCGACGATCTCTGGATCACCGAGCGGCTCGACAACGTCATGCCCTCGCCCGCGCCGGGCGTGCCGGACTTCGGCTTCCACGAGGCCTTCACCTTCCACGTTCGCGCGAGCGTGCTCGCGGACGCTTCGCGCCCCTGCGCGGGCGCCGACGTGCAGAAGTTCAACGTGCTCGGCTGGCGCCCGTGGATGGCCATGGGCGCGCGGCCGGGCGTCACGGTGACCCGCGGCTTCGGCCGCGTGACCGCCGACCGGCAGGACATCCCCCAGCGGTTCCGCGAGCTCAACGCCGGCCCAGGCCGCGCGCTGCTCGAGGAAATCGAGGGAATACTCGAGCTCTGATCACGAGGGAGTTGATGCACATGGTGAACCCGGACGCCCGGCGGCTCGCGCTGCGCAGCGAGCTGCTCGACCTCGTCGAGACCCACAAGGAAGGCTTCGGCTCGGGCACGCCCGAGTCGCAGCGCATCGACGCGCTCATCGACGAACTCGCGCCGCTGACGAAATACCCGCACGCGATCGATCACCCCGAGATCTACAGCGGCCACTGGATCGCCGTGTACCACAACATGGGGCGCCTGGTCGGTGGCAACGACGCGACCAACCAGGGCGTCGGCGTCACCGCCTCGCTGAAGACCTTCTCGATGGGGCGCATGCCCGACGTGCCCGCGCAGTTCCTCGGCAACGGCCTCGAGATCGACCCGCAGACCGGTGCCTACAACTTCGTCGCGCAGATGCTGATCGGCGAGCGCCAGGTGCCCTCGCATCACTTCTCGCTCGCCAGCTACCGGCGGCGGGAGGAGAACCTCGACCGCTTCTTCGTCGACTTCAGCGGCTTCCGCATCGTGCCGGTCGACGCGAACATGTCGGACGCGGACTACGCGGCCGCGATCGGCTTCGACGACCCCGCGCAGCTCGCGCATGAGCTGACGCCCCGGCCCAAGCTCTGGTCGCACGTGGCCTACATGGACGACGACCTGCGCATCCAGCTCGGCCAGCTCGGCGGCCACTACGTGATGCGCCGCACCGACCTGCCGATGTACTCGGTCGAGTATTTCCGCGACAAGTCGGTCGCTCCCGCCTTCGCCGCCGCCGGTTGAGCGTGCCCACGCCGGTCGAGGGCCAGCGCGCGAGCGGAGTCTCGCGCGCGGTGTCGCTGGGCTGGGCCAGCGGCACGCTCGGGTCGAGCACGATGCTCGGGGCGATGAGCCTCCTCGTGCTCTTCTACCTGACGGAGTACCTCGGCATCTCGCCCGCGACGGCCGGTGCGCTGATCTTCGTCTCGCGGCTCTGGGATATCGGCGCCGCGCTGGCGATCGGCCAGTGGAGCGACCGCGTGCAGTCGCGCTGGGGCCGCCGCGCGCCCTTCCTGTTCGCGGCGGGCCCGCTCGCGGCAGCCGCCTACGCGATGCTGTTCGCCGCGCCGGCCGAGCTGGGCGGCATGGGTCTCGAGGCCTGGGTGCTGGTCGCGCTGCTGCTGTTCGCCACGGGCTACAGCCTGTTCGTGGTGCCCTATCTCGCGGTACCCGCCGAGGTCACGGCGATCCCCGAGCAGCGCACCACGATGATGAGCTACCGCGTGGTGTTCGTGACGCTCGCGGGGCTCAACGTGGCGGTGATCGGTTCGCTGCTGATCAAGCTGTTCGGTGGTGGGCGGCCGGGTTATGCCGGCATGGGGGTCGCGCACGGCGCCGTGATCCTCGCCGCGATGTGGCTCGCCGCCTGGGTCGTCTGGCGCACGCCCGCGGTGTCGCGGGCGCCGGCGGTGCAGGGCAGTTCGCTGTCGCTCCTGCGGCGCGTGATGGGCAGCCAGCCGTTCAGGGTCTTCATCGGCGTCAAGCTGCTGCAGCTCGGCGCGGCCGCCGCGGTGTCGGCCTCGCTGCTCTACCTTGCGCGCTACGTGCTCGGCCAGGACGAGGCCTTCCTGATGCGCTTCGGCGTGCTGCAGATGGCGGGCACGCTGCTGTCGCTGCCGCTGTGGTCGTGGGCGGGCCGCCGCTGGGGCAAGCGTGCCGCCTACATGGCTGCGGGCTATGCCTACGGGCTGATCTCGCTGAGCTGGCTGCTCGCCGCCGGCGGCGAGCCCGGCTGGCTCACCGACCTTCGCCTGCTGCTGATCGGCATCGGCTCCGCGGGCCTGCTGGTGATGGGTTTCTCGCTGCTGCCCGACATCATGGCCCATCACACGCGGACCACGGGCGAGGCGCTCGAGGGCACGATGGCGGCGGTCTACAACATCGTCGAGAAAGGCACGGCCGCGCTGGGCCCGCTCGTCGGCGGGCTGCTGCTCGAGGCCTCGGGCTTCGTCAGTGCCGCGGGCGGCGCGCTGCCGCCGGCGCAGCCCGGGTCGGCGATCGTGGCGATCTTCGCCCTCGCGGCCGTGATCCCGGCGGCGTGCAACATCGCCGGTTCGCTGCTGCTGCGCCGGTTCAGTCTGCAGGGCTAGCGCTGCCTCGCGGGCGGGTGGCCTGCGACGACGTCCGCCGCGCGATGCTCCAGACGAAGTCGGTGCCGAGATGGCCGTGCTGGTAGGCCGGATCGTGCAAAAGATCCGGCGGGTCGCGCGTCACGGGCAGGAAGCCAGGGTCCGGGTAGCTCGCGCGCCGATGGCAGCTCGCACAGTCGCTGCCGATGCCGGGGCCGGCGCCGCCGTCCGGGAAGCGCGCCTCCAGCCAGGGATTGAACACGGGGCGGTGCGGGGCGGCGGAGCGCGCTGCCGCGGGTTCCCCCGCGGCGTCGGGCGTGTCCAGCAGGTAGTTCGGCCAGGCGCCCTGCAGCGCCGGCGGGCGACCCGCGGCGAACGGGCCGGCGTCGGGACGGTCGTGCCACCACAGCGTGCCCCAGCGCCAGGTGCCGCCCTGCTTGCGCGCGAAGTGCAGCGCCACGAGCAGCAGCCGGTCCCCGGTCTCGAGCGGCCGGCCGAGCGCGATCGCGGCGGCCTTGCGCAGCCGCGGGTCGTCGCGCGAGCGTCGCGCGAGCGCCTCGTCGACCTCGCGCTGCACGAAGCGCGAGGCGTCGATACGCTCGGCGCCGACGATGCGGCGGCCCGCAAAATCCAGGGTTGCCGGCTCAGTGCCCGCGACCGCGAGCACGCGCGGCCAGGTCAGGTAGTGGTTGCCACCGGGTCGTGGCGGGTTGTTCTCGGGATCCCACGCCGGCAGTGGGGTGTCGCGCCCCGCTGCGGCGGGCCACCAGGCCGACAGCAGCAGCGTCGCGCCGTCCGGGAACACCGGAATCGATGCCGCACCGTCGAGCTCGCGCAGCCGCTCGAGCGTGGCCCGCTCATGCAGCCCGTGCCGCAGCACGTGCCCGCGCGCGAGCGGGTCGTAGTGCGTCTCGAGCAGGATCTCGGGCTCCATCGCCTGCAGCGAACCGTGGTGCGCGGGCGGCTCGCCGAACAGGCTCTCGGCCGGCGCCCAGTGCGGCCCCACGACGCGCCCGTCGGTGGCGAAGTCCTGAGCGATCTCCGCGACCACCTTCCAGCCCGCGGCCCATGCGGCGGCGCCGGGCAGGGCGAGCGCGAGGGCGGCGAGGGCCGCGACCCCCGCAGGCGGAAACCGCGCCACGAGCCAGCGTGGACCGACGTCGACGGCAGCGTAGCGGCGCGACATGGGGATATTCTACGGGAGGCGGGTGCTAACATCGGTTGATGAAGTCACCGATCGCGACGGCCTGCCTGGCCGCACTCCTGGCGGCGTCCGCCCTCGCGGCCGCGTCGTTCGCGGCCGGCGTGGACGCTATTTCCCGGAAGGACAGCGTCGCCGGCCTCAAGGCGGCGCTTGGCCAGGGCGCGGAGCGCGCGGTGTCCACGCTCGGCGCCACCGACGGCTTCCTCGGCAACCCCAAGGTCCGCATCCCGCTGCCGCCGGCGCTGCGCAAGGGCGAGAAGGCCTTCAAGCTGCTCGGCCTCGACGACGAGGCGAACGATCTCGTCACGTCGATGAACCGCGCCGCCGAGGCGGCCGTGCCCGAGGCGCGCACGCTGCTGGTCGACTCCGTGAAGCAGATGACCTTCGATGACGCACGCCAGATCCTGACCGGTGGCGACGACGCCGCCACGCAGTACTTCCGGCGCACGGCCTACGACAAGCTCGCCGCGCGCTTCCTGCCGATCGTCAAGCAGACCACCGACCGGTCCGATCTCTCGAGGAAGTACAATGAGTTCGCGGGCCAGGCGGCGCGGCTCGGCGTGATCGACGCGCGCGACGCGAAGGTCGAGGACTACGTCACGCGCAAGGCACTCGACGGCCTCTTCACGATGATCGCCGAGGAAGAGCGCGCCATCCGAAAGGACCCGCTCGGCCAGTCGAGCAAGCTGCTGCAGAGCGTGTTCGGCGCGCTGAAGAAGTAGCCGGCGCTCAGCGGCACTCGAACGCGCCGATGATCGCTGGCCGCGCGGCGAGCAGCTCGCGGCGCAGCGGTTCCCACTCCTTGCCGGACTTTGCGTGCGCGTCGAGGAACGCCAGCGAGAGCCGGCGGATCTGCGCCATCGCCTCCGCGCTCGGCGTCTTCTCCTCGGTGCGGTTCGTGCCGAGCGTGCCGCCGAGGTAGTGCTTCATGCCGGTCAGCGCCGCCATGCACTGCCCGCTGCGGCTGCGATCGTAGTAGTCGGCGTGCGCGCGCCAGTGGTCGTTGAACCCGGGGATCACGTCGTCCATGCCGACGATCGACAGCGCCGGCTTCGCGTCGGCCTTCCACGCGACGTTGCGGAACCCGGGCGCCGCGCCCGGCGGCGCCAGCATCAGGCCGGCGAGCACGCGCGGGTCGGAGAGGTCGGCGTTCTCGTCGGGCATCGCGGCGCCGATCAGCGCCGCGGTCGTGTGCCCGCCGAACGAGTGCCCCGCGGCGATCACGCGACGCCGGTCCAGCCGGCCGCGCAGCATCGGCGCCTGCCGCTCGATTTCCGCGAGCCGGTCGAGCACGAGCCGCATGTCGAGCACGCGCGAGCGCCAGGCCTCCCTGATCCGCGGGTCGTCGCGCGGGAGCCCCAGCGACAGCGATTCGATGTGGGTCGGCTGGATGACCACGTAGCCGTTGGCGGCCCAGAACTCGGCGAGCGGCAGGTAGTCGTCCTTGGAGAACTGCGCACCGTGCGAGAACAGCACGATCGGCAGGCGCCGGCCATCGCGCGGCGCCGTGACCCGCAGCAGCAGGTCGCGTTCGCCCTCGGCGACCCTCAGGACCACGGGATTCACGGTGACGATCGGGGCTGCGGCCGCCAGCGCCGGCCCGAGCAGGGCCAGCGCAAGGAGCAGCAGTCTGCGGAGCGGGCGGTGCGGTTTCGGCATGGTGGCCTCGGCAGGGCTTCGGGGGATGATACCGCGGCGCCGCCGGGTGCGACCGCCCTGCCGGTCGCGGTACGGGTTCTTCGACGCGGGTTCACGATCCACCCGCGGTCCGGTGCGACCATGCCAGCCCCCTCCCTCCGGGCCTCGGACCATGGAACAGCTGCTGGTGTCGATGTATCGCTGGCTGTTCGCCCGGGCGTTCTTCTACCCGCTGAACAAGCTGCTGTTCCTCGCCAGCCTGAGCAGACTCGGTATCTTCAACTACCAGAACGACCGGGTGAGCGGCGAGCGGCATTTCCTCCGCACGGTCCTGCGTAACCGCAGGGGCGCGGTGCTGGACGTCGACGCCAATGTGGGCGATTACAGCGCCACGCTGCTCGAGTTCAATCCGGAACTCGAGGTGCACGCATTCGAACCGCATCCGCGCACCTTCGCGCGGCTGCGGGAGCGCAAGGACCTGCCGCGTGCAGTGCTGCGAAACGTGGCTGCGGGAGATGCGCCGGGGTCGCTGGAGTTGTTCGACCACGACTCCAACGACGGCTCGGCCCAGGCCACGCTCTACCGCGACGTCATCGAGAACATCCACGGGTCCAGGGCCGTCAGTCATTCCGTGGACGTGATCCGGCTGGACGACTACGTGCGCGAGCAAGGCATCCGGCGGGTCGCCCTGCTGAAGATCGACACCGAGGGGCACGAGTTCAGGGTGTTGCAGGGACTGCGTGCGACGCTCGACGCCGGCATCATCGAAGTGATCCACTTCGAATTCAACGAGATGAACGTATCGAGCCGGGTGTTCTTCCGGGATTTCTGGCAGCTGCTGGCCGACTACGACCTGTACCGGCTGCTGCCCAAGGGGATGATCCGGCTCAAGCGCTACGGGCCGATGGATTGCGAGATCTTCGCGTTCCAGAACATCGTGGCGATCCGCCGGGCCTGAATCGCCGCCAGCCCGCGGCGCGGGGTCAGGGTAGCGTCGGATCCCGCGGCGGCGGAGGCGGGCGCCACCTGCGCAGTTCTTCCTCGGCGATCTTCCAGTCGGCGAACAGGTAGAGCAGCGCATCGGCGCCGCCCGACTCGGCGCGGCCGAGCACGTCGGTCAGCCAGCCGGCGTACATCCAGTCGCGACCCTCGCCGCCGCGCGCGATGTCGGGGAACTCCGCGATGAAGCGCGCCGCGAGCTCCCGCGCCGAGGAGTCCTCGCTGCCCTGCCAGTCGAAGTAGCGGTTGTCCTGCCCGGTCGTGTAGCGGGCCACGAGACGCTTGTCCGATTCGTCGAGGATGCTGTAGCCGTCGTCGGCCACGTTGTCGCTGGTGGTGATCGTGCAGCGCCAGTAGGCCCCGCTCGGCGACAGGTACGGCAGGATCCGGATGCGCTGGTACCCCGCCTTGTGCAGCTCGTGGACCATGGCCAGCACGCGCGTGGCCCGCCGCAGGATCGGCGTGGTAGAGGGTTGTTGCGACACGGTGCGCACCGGCACGGGCTCCGGAGTCCAGACGTACCAGTCGACGGCCAGCCCGACCAATGCCTGCCACAGCGCGTGCCAGCGGTCGGGCGCGTCCGAGGCCAGGGTGGCCATCGCCATGCCCTCGACCTGCGCGGCGAGTTCGCCGCGGCTCTCCGGTTCATCCGTGCGCGCGCTGCCGAGGGCGATCGACGCGAGGCCCCGCCGGGCGGCGGCGTCGAACACGCCGCGGTAGTACAGCATCGCGGCCGACCCCGGCTCCGTCTTTGCGCCAGACGCGGCCTCGGCCTGGTGGGCTTCGGCCTGGGCCTTGGCCAGGGCGTCGACCGCGCTCCAGGCGATCTGCCGGACCAGCTTCGTGGCCTCGTCCGGACCGACGTTGCCCATCAGGCAATGGAGGCCGAGCAGCCGCTCGGAGGCCCACTGGCCCTCGCGATAGAGGGTCGTGCTGTGGGCGGGTTCCCCTTCTGTGCCGGACACGCTCTCGCACCCGGCGTGCACTTCGCCCGGCAGGTCGTCGAACGTCGCCCAGTGCCGCAGGCTGTCCAGCGTCAGGCTGACGAGGGCCAGGGTCTGGGGTTCGGAGAAATGCCCCGCCAGATCAGCGGCGGCCCGGACGCTGCCGCGGGGTCGGCTGCGCGGCCAGCCATGGCTCAGCAGCAGCGCCCCGGCATGGGTCTTCCCGATCGCGTTCGCGGCGGTGGGCGGCGGATCGCGCAGGACCTGCAGCGCGCAGTTGGCCGATACGGATCCGGCGTCGAAGCCCGCGGGCAGGTTCAGCAGCAGGCCGGCCACGGCGCCGTGGATCTGCCCGCTCAGGTAACCCACGTGCCGCAGCAGCACTTCGAAGGCCTGGTCGGGGTCGTAGCGTGGAGTCGTCATGTCACTAATTCGGACTGCGGAGCCAGGCTCCGGGATCCAGCGCCCGCACGCCCGGGATGGCTTGTCAGCCGATATTCATTTCCGCCAGGGCGGAGCGCCCGAGCGCGAACGTCCGTGTCACTTCCGCGACGTGCTCGCCGTGGATCTCCGCCGTGCGAATGTCTGCCGGCGGCGGTGCAACGTCGGCCGGTTCGTCAATGTTGGCCTGCGCCATCACTCCGATATAGCCGGCCATTCTGTTGAGGTCCTCCTCGCTGCCCTGGCTGGAATAGTTTCCGCCGAGAAGCTTCATCGGCACCCAGATCATTCCCATCTGTGCTGCGAAGATCACCAGTTGCTGCAGGCAGTTGAGTTTGTCGCCGCTTCGTCCGGCGGACACCGTGAATCCGGCGGCGATCTTGTTGACCCACATCCTGTTCAGCCAGACGTCGCCCGACAGCAGCTCGATGAACTGCTTGAAGCGGGCGGCAACGCTCCCGATGTACGTGGGCGAACCAAAGATTATTGCATCCGAGTCGTGAAGGCGTTGCCAATGTTGCTCCGCATCTTCGACCTTGAGGAGAACTACATCTGTGCCCGGGACGCGCTGTGCGCCGCGCTGAATGGCTTGTGCGAGTTTCTCGGTCTGGCCACGAAAACTGGAGTAATACAGAATCGTAATTCGCGTCATATCTAACCCGATCTGGGCGCGTTGCGACCCTGAAGCCGCAGGTGGAATACTGGGATACGGTGTCCTGGATCCGCGGCGCCTAGCTCCACGCCGCCTTCAGGTCGGCGGTCGTGAGTCCGTGCGCGAACAGCATCTGCATGCTCCGCAGAGCGACGCTGTTCCGCTCCTCGTCCCATTCCGCAACGGCGTCGGTAAGAACGAAAGTCCGCAGATCACGTTGCGCCGCGTCCCGTACGGTGGTCTCGACGCAGCAGTTGGTAGTGACACCGCACACCACGACCTCACGCACTCCGAGTCCCGAAAGATACGATTCCAGCGGTGTGCCCCAGAACGAACTTGGCCGGTTCTTGTCGATCACGTAGTCCGCAGGCTGCGGTGCGAGCGCCGGCACGATGGCCTGATCCCAGCTTCCGGCAACGAGCGCGCCAACCGGAATCAGCATCGGGAACTTCTCTCGGAGCATGAACCCCCCGTCACCGAAGTCTGCCCGGTAAGTGTACCGGGTAAACACGATCGGAACCCCCGCGGCGCGTGCCGCCTCGACGGCGCGACGGCAGGGCTCCACCGCAGTGGAGAGCACCCCGGCCGGAAATCCTGCCTTTACGCATGAACCGGCAGGGTCCAGAAAGCCATTCTGCATGTCCACCACGATCAGGGCGGATGAGCCGCGATCAGGAAGGAGGCCGTCGTTCATCAGGAGCTCTCCCAGTCAGGTTTAGCTGCACGACGCCAACGGCGTGGCACGCCGGTGGCGTCGTGCTGCTGTCGTCACATTACCAGTTGTAGCCGAACTCGACGCCATAGGTCCGCGGCTGGGCGCGCCACAGGGCGTCCACCAGACCCGGAAGGATCGGGATTACCTCGGTGTTGTAGGACTTGTCGGTGAGATTCTTGCTCCAAAGTGCGACGCTCCAGGTGTCCGACTCGAGCGCGATTCGAGCGTTGACGAGTCCGAACGGCGAGCGGGCCGAACCTTCGGTGTTTGCCCAGTCCCAGTAGGTCTTGCCGGTGTAGCTGTAGTCGAGGCGCGCAACGCCGGAGAGAGCTTCACCCACCCGCCAGCGATACGTGCCGGCGGCCGACCCGGTAACCTTCGGCACCT
Organism: uncultured Acidibacter sp.; assembly: GCA_964584625.1. GTDB lineage: Bacteria > Pseudomonadota > Gammaproteobacteria > Steroidobacterales > Steroidobacteraceae > UBA964. Next base: position 17,341 of record CAZPAJ010000027.1, on the reverse strand, counting down.
GGGGGCGCGCTCCGCCCACGTTCGCCGGCGAACCCGGGAAGGACTTGATCTCCGTGTCGGTATAGCCTACCGCAAGCTGAACCGTCAGACCGGAGGTTAGGGCGGCAGTGATGTCGGCCTCGATTCCCTGCATGTCGATCCGCTCGGCGGTCGAGATTGCAAGCAGCGTTGCCTCCGGCCTGAACTCCAGCAGCTGTGCGTTCGTGGTATCCGACACGAACGCGGCCGCGCTGAAGCGGGCACGGCGATCCCAGAACTCTGACTTGAATCCCACCTCGTAAGTCTTGGCTTCCTCCTGACCGAAGATGTCCTGCACGGTCGTGTTCGGATTGAAGACCTGCAGCAGGGCCCGGGTGCCGAAGGGATTGAACCCGCCGGTCTTGAAGCCGATGGCGTACGAGACATAGCCGGACGCCTGCTCGGAGAAGTCGTACCGGAGCGAGACTTTGGGCTGCCACTTGCTGAAGGTGGCCTCGCGGCTGGCTCCGGGCCGACGGATGAACGTCGGGAGGGTGACGTTCCGTCGCAGGGTGGAGTCGCAGAACACCGCGCCGGAAACGATCACCTCGCCGGGTGCTGGCGCATTGCAGCCGACGAAGTTCTGCTGTTCCTTCTCGTCGCGGTCGTAACGCGCGCCGACCGTCAGTTCGAGGCGGTCGGTTATCGAGTAGAAGACGTTCGCGAAGCCCGCATACGCGGTGTTCGACTGCTCGCCGGCTGTCCAGCCCGTGGTCTGGTTGAGCGAGCCGCGTGGGTTAGGCGCGCGCCGCAGATTGACGCCGTTATTGTCGAGCCCCGACATGGTCTCAATGAGAGGGTCATACTTGATGTACTGTGCGCCAACCACGTACCGCAGCTTGCCGTCGTCGGGTGAGCTGAAGCGGATCTCCTGCTGGAGGAATTCGTCTTCACGGTAAGTCGACTGCGTCTCGCCGCCCGGCGGCAACGCCGTGGCACCCACCGGGAATCCGCCGCGAAAGCGGTAGGGGAACGAGTCGCCACCGAAGAAGTCGCGTGACTCCTCGAGGCTGGTCACCGAGGTTAGTGTGCCCGCGGACGTCTCGTAATCGATCTTCATCGAGATGCCAACGCGGCGATTATCGACGAACCCGGGGATGTTGGCCTCATAGGGGATTGAGGTGTTGTCACCATCGACCGCCTTGGCATTCGGGAACAGCCCGTAGACGTTTGCGAGGAAGCCTCCCGGCGGGGAGAACGCCTCGGTGAGCAGCGCGTTCCACGCGAGCGCGCCGCCCGTCATCTCCTGCCAGCGGGCCTTGAAATCGATCTTGAGGGCGTCCGTCGGCCTCCAGACGATGCGTCCGGAGGCGTTGAGTTCATTGAACCTGTGAGGGTCCTCGCCGGTGAATACGTTCCTGTAGATTCCGTCCGTCTTCCGTGCGGCCACGCCGGCCCGGAAGGCGACGGTGTCGCTGAGCGGACCAGAGACCGAGGCCGAGCCCGTCATTCCGCTGCCGTTGCCGATGCCTGCCTTGATTTCCCCTTCCATGGCGTCGAAGTTGGGGTCTCGCGTGCGGACGACGATTGCACCGCCGAGCGCGTTGCGGCCATAAAGTGAGCCCTGCGGGCCCTTCAGGACCTCGATTGCCTCGAGGGCGTAGAGCTCTTGGTTTATCGTGTTTTGCCCGAGCTGCTGCACGCCGTCGATTACGAGGGCCGTGGACGTGTCGCCCTCGCGCACCTGTGTGTTGCCACGGATCGTCACGAAGAGCTCACCCGGCGTGCTGGATTGAACGAAGGTCACGTTCGGAGTCAGTGCCAGGAAATCGCCGGGTCGAGAGACGTTCGCCTCGCGCAGCGCTTCCTGATTGAACACCTCCACGGACACGGCTGCCTTGATCAGCGACTCTTCGCGCCGCTGGCCGGTGATGATGACTTCCGAGAGTTCCGGATCGGACTCGGCCTTCTCGGCAGAGTTCTGCGCGCCTGCGGCGCCACAGCCCAGAGTGGCCGCAGTCAAGCCGGCCACCCCCCACAAGTACCTCGTTACGCGCATGTCTCAAGCTCCCTGAGTCGTTTTAAGGTTGATGAATCGAGCGCCCCTGCCGCCGGGGCCGGGGTCTAGAGGAAATGGTCGCCGCCATTCGGGCTAAGGCATTGGCCATGAAAATGACGGCCGTCTTCGCTGGCGAGAAACACATACGCCGGGACGATGTCGTCCACCTCGGCCAGCCTGCCAAGCGGGATTGCGCGCCTGACCTGCTCGAGCAGGTCGTCGGGCACGTCGGCGAGCATCGGCGTCCGCGTCGCTCCCGGCGCAACGCAGTTCACCGTGATGCCGCTGGCGCCGACCTCGAGTGCTACGGAACGCGTGAACGAAAGGATCGCGCCTTTGGCGGCAGTGTAATGGCTGAACCCGGGTGCGCCCTTGTAGGCAAGCTGCGAAGCCGTGCTGATGATCCGCCCGGTGCCCTGCGCGTACATGAGCGGCAGCACGCGCCGGGTCATGAGAAACGTGCCGCGCAGATGTACGCCGAGGACGCGGTCCCAATCCGAGGGAGCGATGTCCTGCACTGGTGCGGCGAGCGCAATACCCGCGTTGTTGACCAGGATATCGATGCGCTGGAAGGCGGATACGACGGCATCCACGAGTGCATCGACCTCCGCCTCCACGCTTACGTCTGCGCGGCAGGCGACGGCGCGTCCGCCCGAGGCGAGGACCTGCTCGACTACGGAATGGGCGTCGGCACTCTGGGCGTCCGTCGGGTGGTTCACGACGACCGCGGCACCCTCGCGAGCGAATGCAAGCGCGACGCCCCGGCCGATGCCGGAACTGCTGCCCGTGACGATCGCCACTTTGCCGAGGAGCTTCATCCGTCACATGCTCAACAACAGGACCTGCAATGAATCGGATATCACACGTACATATATCCGTCAACGTTCGCAGCAAAGTGTCAGTTGCAAGGTGATTTCGCGCGCCGTTCGTCAATCAATCAACGGCTATTCGACGGCGAAATGCTGCTCGCCCCGGGCAGTTGTTGATCGCGCGAAGGAAGCGCGCCATTCTGGACCGTAGCGGAATCCCGAGTCGAAACAGGAGGCACCATGACCACCGGACAAGCCGTAAAGCTGGCAGCGGCACATGTTGCGCCCGTCTTCATGGATGCAATCGCCACGACCGAAAAAGCTTGCTCATGGATAGAGCGCGCGGCGGACGAGGGCGTCGACCTGCTCGTCTTCCCTGAGGTATTCCTCCCGGGGTTTCCCTACTGGATCAACCTCTACCCTCCGCTGGTGCAGGCCGGGCTGAACCGCGTTTATCAGGATGAGTCGATCGAGGTGCCTGGAGCGGCCGTTGCGGCGTTGCAGGATGCGGCGCGGCGTTGCGGGGTCGCGGTCGTGATGGGTGCCAGCGAACGGCACTTTGCGGGGCGTACCTGCTACAACTCGAGCATCGTCATCGACGCGGACGGTGCGCTGCTGGGGGTGCACCGGAAGCTGAAGCCGACGTATGCGGAGCGCTACATCTGGGGCCAGGGTGACGGTTCCACCCTCGGCGTCTATGCAACCCGCGCCGGACGAGTGGGAGCCATGGCCTGCTGGGAGCACACGATGAACCTCGCTCGCCAGGCCTTGATCGAACAGCGCCAGGAGGTTCACGCTGCGCTGTGGCCTGGCCTGTCCACGCTCGCCGGGTTCGAGCAGGTCGCAAACACTCAGATCGAGGCGATGATGCGTAACCACGCGCTCACCGGGCAGTGCTTCGTCGTCTGTGCATCCAGTCCGGTGACACCGGAGATGCTGCACTACATCGAGACCAAGCTGGGGCCCCAGCAGATGCTTGGGGTCGGGGGCGGTTGGAGCGCGGTGATACATCCTTTTGCCGCCACGCTCGCGGGACCCGTGACGGGCGAAACGGAGCAACTGGTGATTGCCGAGGCGCGGCTCGACGAAATCAGGGACGTCAAGATGTGGGTCGACACCACCGGGCACTACTCGCGCCCCGACGTGCTGCAACTGCTGTTCGATCGCTCCGAGCAGCAATCGATGATCGTCGAAGATTAAGGTGTGCCATGAGTGATGCAGGCGCAGGCAAGCCACGCAGCACGCCTGACTGGGCTGAGCTCGAGCGCTGGGACCGGGCCTACTACCTGCACAACGTGCAGATGCAGGGGCAGTACCCCTGGATCGCGGTCGAGAGCCAGTCCGGAAACCACCTCCGACTCGCCGACGGCTCGACGTTGCTCGACTTTCAGAGCCAGCTGATCTCAGACAGCCTGGGACACTGCAATCCCGGGATCTACGCGGAGATCACCCGTGCGATGGAGCGCTACGGACACGTCTTCTTCGGCATGGCCAACGAGTATCGGGCCCGCGCCGCGAAGCTGGTGATCGAGGACATCCTCGGGGGCGACAGGGGCTGGGCCGGTCGGTTGCGTATCCTGGCGTCCGGCACGGAGGCGGTGGAGAACTGCATTACGCTTGCGCGCCTCTACACGGGACGCCAACTCATCCTGACCCAGGCGCATTCGTTCCACGGCCTGACGGTCGGTGCAACCATGCTCAGGGGTTATCGCAACAACCTGACACCCGCGGGTCGGCTCGACGAAGTGCGGGACGTGCCCGGGTTCCCCACGTCTGGGTTCCTGCCCATTCCTCCCCCGGAGTTCGCAGACTATTCGGGGCCACTCCCGTTACCCTCGCTGGTGGCTACCGAGCAACTCATCCGCGCGGTCGGCGGGCGCAACATTGCTGCGGTCATCACGGAGCCCATGTTCGGTGCGGCTGGGCTCGCTCCTCACGCCGGCTACATGCCCGGCTTGCGTGAACTCAGCAAGCGCTACGGTTTCCTGTGGATCGACGACGAGGTGCTCTGTGGTTTCGGCCGGCTTGGCGAGTGGTTCGGATACCAGCTGCATCCGGAGATTGCGCCGGACCTGATGGCGGTCGGCAAATCGATCAATGGGTCGTCGCTGCCCTGTGGCGGGGTCGTGCTCTCGAAGGAGATGGGGGAGTATTTCGATCAGGCCAGGTGGTGGAGCGGCAGCACATGGGACGGGCACCCGCTGGTGTGCGCATCGGTGGTTGGCACCCTGGAAACCATGTTGGCCGAGGACATGCTGAGTCAGGTGCGCAGCAAGGGCCGCTACCTGCACGAAGTGCTCCGGAGGGTCACCGCGAGGCACCCCTGCGTGGGCAGGGTTGCCGGGCACGGCCTTTACTATGCGGTGGATCTGGTCGGTCATGACGGTCGTCCGATCGTGCAGGAGGACCGTTACACCGCTTTCCTGGGCGATCTTGCCGACCATCCGAACAACGTGGTTTCGCGGGAATGCGCCGCTCGCGGGGTCTTCCTCGGGGGGTTCGTGCCCAACACGATCAAGGTCGGGCCTCCGTTCACGATCACCGAGGCAGAGATCGACTTCGCCATGGCCGCGTTCGACGAAGCGCTGTCCGTCGTCGATCAGCGCTGGTGCTGAGCGACTCGTTCCGGGGCCCGCCGGGGGTCAAAGCGCGACGAGAAGACCGCCATCGACGGTGATGATCTGTCCGGTGATGTAGCGCGCCTGGTCGGAAGCGAGGAAGGTGACGACGTCGGCGATGTCGCGAGGCTCGCCGATCCGTCCCAGCGGGACCCGCGGGGTCATGGCTTCGAGCCCCGCTGCGCCTACGGAGTTAACCGGATCGAGGGTCTGCGCGGTCCGGATCAGGCCGGGGGCGATGCCGTTAACGCGGATGCCCGCCGGCGCCAGATCTATGGCCAAGCCCCTCACTAGGCCGGCGACGCCGGCCTTGGCCGCCGAGTAGGGGACGTGGTCGCTCCAGCCGTAGGCCGTTCCAACGACCGAGGAAATACAGACGATCGCACCGCGCTTCGCAGCTTTCATGCGGCCGACGCCGGCCCGGACGACGCGGACCATGCCGGTCAGGTCGACGTCCAGAGTGTGATGCCACTGCGCGTCGCTCATGCCTTCCAGCGGGATCTTGTGGGCAATCCCCGCGTTGGCGACGATGACGTCCAGCGCGCCGCGGGCGGCTTCAACGGCGGCGACGACCTCATTGGCCTCGGTCGTCGAGCAGACGTCGATGCGCATGAATTCCGCGGATCCTCCGGCGGCACGGATCTCCTCGGCCGCTGCGAATCCCTCCCGCTCGAGCACGTCGGTGACGACCACGTGATCGCCCAAGGCCGCAAACGCGCTGGCGATCCCCTTGCCGATGCCGATACCGGCCCCTGTAACCAGAACACTTCTCATCCGTAGCTCCTGCCTTGCGGTGATCGCCGATGGCCTGTCTGATTCACCTCTGCAGCCTATGTCGGGTGCGCTCGATTGACAACGGGCGATGCGAACCGGTGCGCCCGTTGGCGGGCTAGTCGCCGGTGCTTCTCGGATGCTACGGTCGATTACAGGGCCGGGAGGGGAGCACGATGACTGACGAACAGCGACCCGGGTGTGTTGCCGATACAAGCGGGCGCGCGGCGACCCAGGACCGCTACATGAGCCAGGACGCGCTAGCCGGCTCGCTGACGCGCTTGGAACTGGGGTTGATGAGGCTGTCCGAGGCCTTCGCGAGTTGGGCACTGGAACTGCAGAAATGTGTGTCCGGCGAGAAGATGAGCTTCCAGGAAGTCTCACTGTTGCACTGTGTGCGGCTTCGCGGGGGTTCGACGACCCTTGCCGAGATGATGATCTTCCTGCACCGGCACGACCTCGCAGCGATCAACTACAGCCTTCGGAAACTCGAGGCGCAGCGGCTGATCACGCGCCAGCGCGGTTCACGTCGCCGGGAGGTTGCGTATTCGCTCACGGCCCGGGGCCGCGAGGTTACCGACGCCTACGGTGCGATGCGCGCGCAGGTACTCGTTCGGCTGTGCCGGGAGGTCCACGGCATGCAGGCCGCTACCGATCAGGCGACGGCCGTGGTGGAGCGGTTGATCGGAATCTACGATCAGGCGGCTCAGCAGATTCTCAATCAATCGTTGGTTCTGCCTGCGTCGGAAGCCTCCTCAACGGCACCGGACCGTGCTCGGGCGCCCGGGAACAGCGAGATTTCGCCGTCGAATAGCCGTTCATTGATCGACTAACGGCGCGCGAAACCGCGGTGCCCGGACGGCGTTTCCGCAACGCCCGGGCATCCATGGACATGCATTGGCGTTGGCGTGGCGGGCGTGTTAGAGATAGACCGATCGCCTGCCGTCACGGGCACTCCCCCGTGAGGCGGGCACATGGCGCACACAGGGTCCGGGGGGGCAGGTGAGCATCGACGGCAATACCGACAGGTTCGTGGGTACCTCGGCGAGGGTGCTGGGCGGCGACGCTTTCGTTGCCGGTCAGGCAAAGTACACGAGCGACTTCCAGTTTCCGGGTCAGCTTCACGCTCACATCGTTCGAAGCACGGTCGCGCACGGTCGCATCCGTCGCATCGACTTGTCTGGCGCTACGAAGGTCGCCGGCGTCGTGCTCGCCATGGACGGGAAGCAGGCCGCGGAGCTGCTCGACCCTGTCCCGCACTACATCGATCCCGCCGTGTTCGGCGGTAAGGCCGTGCCGATCCGCTGTCTCGCACTCGACAAGGTTTGGCACTACGGCCAGCCCGTCGCTGTCGTCGTCGCCACTGACAAGCGCACCGCACGCTATGCAGCGTCTCGCGTGCAGGTGGAGTACGAACCTTTGCCGGTCGTCCTCGACGCCGAAGCGGCGTCACGACCGGACGCCACGGTCGTCGTTCCAGGCTGGGCTGACAACAGCATCCTGAACCTGCCGTTCGTCAACGGCGACGCCGACGCGGCGTTCGGTCGTGCGTTCCGCGTGGTCCGCACGGCCGTCAGGATCCACCGCTTCTCGACGCAGCCGATCGAGACCCGGGTTTATAACGCGGTGCCCGACGCGGAGACGCACGGGCTAACGTTTTACGGCACGAGCCAGAACCCCCACCCTCTGCGGCATGTTCTCGCGCAGGCGCTGCGGATGCCGGAGAACCTGATCCGCATCGTCGCGCCGGCGATCGGCGGCGCCTTCGGCATGAAGATGCATGGGCATCCCGAGGAGGCGCTGGTATGCCTGCTGGCCCTGCGCACCGGTCGGCCCGTCAAGTGGGTGGAGGACCGCCAGGAGTGCCTGTTGATCGGCGCGCGGGAGCAAGTGCACGACATAGCACTGGCCGTCGCCGCGGATGGCGAGATTCTTGCTCTCAGGGATCGTGCACTTGCGAACACCGGTGCACCGAGCGCGTGCCCGGGCTGGGGAATGGCGTTCCTGACCGGGCTCACCATGCCCGGGCCCTACAAGGTGCGCGACCTCGACGTCACGATGAACATCGTGGTCACGAACAAGCCGTCGTGGAACGCTTCCCGCGGATACGGCAAGGAAGCGACCGCCATCGCGCTCGAGCTTGCGATAGACAATACCGCGCGTGCAATCGGGGTGGACCCGGTTGAGATGCGCATCAGGAACTTCGTCCGCAAGGATGCCTTTCCGTACGACAGCCCGACCGGTCTCGTCTATGACTCCGGAGATTACGAGGGCGCGGTGCGCAAGGCTCTCGAAGCGCTGGGTCATGCGGAGTGGGTCAGGAAGCAGGCCGAGGCGCGCGCCGAGGGTCGGCTGCTTGGTATCGGGCTCGCGTACGAGTTAACCCCCGAGGGCGGCGCGATCCCCGGGACGATGGTGGCGGGCTATGACTCGTCGACGGTGAGGGTGGGGCCCGACGGCTCCGTCACGCTGTTGACGGGCGTGACGACGCCCGGCACCGGAAATCCAACGGGTCTCGCCCAGATCGTCGCCGACGAGCTTGGCGTCGAGCTCGACGGAATCCGGGTGATCCAGGGCGACACGACCACCTGCCCGTACGGATTCGGCAACTACTCCGGTCGCAGCACGATCGTGGGCGGCGGCTCCTCGGCGATGGCCGCCCGGGAAGTGCGCGCGAAGATCCTCACCATTGCGGCTGCGCTGATGCAGGTGGATGTTTCCACCGTCAGCATGGAGCGCGGAGTCATCCGTTCCAGCGCCGCTCCCGGGAAAACTCTTCCGATCAAGGAAGCTGCGTACGCGGCGTATACGCGGGCCTACGACATCGGCCTGTCGATCACGCCCCCGCTGGAGGCGACCTGCACTTTCCGCCCGGGGCTGATCCGTCACCTGCCGGACTCGAACGGCCGCATCAACCCTTACCCGAGCTATTCGAACGCAGCTTATGCGGTGGTCTGCGAGGTTGACCGCGATACCGGCCAGATCAAGCTGCTGAAGTTCGCTGCGGCTCATGACTGCGGCAAGGTCATCAATCCGGTGCTGGTCGAGGGCCAGGCATGCGGAGCGATCGCTTTCGGCATCGGCGGTATTCTGAACGAGGAAGTTCGTTTCGATGAATCTGGGCGACAGACGACGGGCAGCTTCATGGACTATGTGATGCCGCGCGCCCTCGACGTGCCTCCGATTTCCATGGTTCATCACGACACCCCGAACCCGGTCACGTACATGGGCCTCAAGGGTGCCGGCGAGGCTGGCGTCGGGGGATCGGCCGCCGCAGTCGTCAATGCAGTCAATGACGCCCTCGCCCCGCTGGGTGTGGCGATACACGAATTGCCGCTGACCGCGCCAAGGGTCTGGGCCGCCATCCAGGCGGCCGGATCCACTGCACCCCCGCAGGAGGCCGCATGAGCCTTCGGCCCCAATATGCCCGGCCCACCTCGGTCCCGCAGGCCGTGCAACTTCTCGACGGGCTCGGCACGGGTGCGATTGTGATCGCCGGCGGCCAGGACGTCATGCCTCACGTCAACTACGGACGGCTGATGCCTTCCGTGTTCGTTGACATCGGTGCGTTGCGTGAGTTGCAGGGCGTTGCCGAGGCGGACGGCGCCATCACGATCGGTGCATTGACGGTTCACCGGGAGCTGCAGGTCAACGAGATCATTCGGCGGCACGTGCCGTTGCTAGCACAGGCGGCCGGACAGGTGGGTGGCGGCTGGCAGATCCACAACCGCGGAACGATCGGTGGCAACCTCGTCGCGATGCACCCGCTCTATGATCTCGCCCCCCCGTTGCTGGCGTTGGGCGCCGAGGTCGAGGTCGCGTCGGCCTCGGGCACGAGGCGCCTTGCGCTGTCCAGCCTGCTCGTCGAAACCAGCCACGGGCTCGGAACCCGTTCATTGCTCGTCCGGATCATCATCCGGCCCCTGCCCCCGACGGCCGGTTGGGCGTACGAGAAGATCAAGATCACCGAAGGCAGCTATGGTTCGGCGAATGCGGCGGTGGTTGTTGGCCTGGAAGGCGAGCACTTGAGCTCCGCGCAGCTGGTCATCGGAGCGGTCGCTGAACGCCCGATAGACGCGAGCGGCGTGGTGATGCGCCTCGCCGACCGTGTATTCGGCTCGTCCGGTGCCCGGGATCTCGCGCACGAGGTCGCGCAGCTCTGTGCCCAGCCACTTTCGGATCAGCAGGGTGACGGATCATGGCGGCGGGCGATGGCCGGCGTCGCGGCGCGACGAGCGCTGGCGCGCGCAGTAGCGTCAGTTCGTGGCAGTTCACACTGAGAGGGACAACACGATGGCCGCAACTCCCGAAGACCTCGTTCAGGACACCGTGTTGCTCCAATGCAGGGTCAACGGGCAGGCGTGCGAGCAGGAGATCTCGCCGGGGGTGTCGCTGCTCGACTTCGTCCGGGACGATTTGCGCCTCACCGGCACCCACATGGGCTGCATGACGGGTCACTGTGGAGCCTGCACGGTGATGGTCGACGGCCAGGTGGCCAAGTCCTGCATCGCACTCGCCGCGACCATGCACCGCCGGCAGATCACGACCATCGAGGGCCTGCGGGGGGCTGACGGCAAGCTCTCGCCCGTGCAGCAGGCGTTTTGGGACGAGGCGGGTTTCCAGTGCGCGTACTGCGCGCCCGGCATGCTGCTTGCGGCCACCGCGCTGCTCCGCGAGAACGACGATCCGACCGATGACGAGATTCGCCGGGCGCTGGCCGGAAACCTGTGCCGTTGCACCGGTTACCAGAGCATCGTTCGTGCGGTGCGCGTGGCCGCCGCCCGGATGCGTGACGCGGCGTCGAATTCCGGCGCCCGGTAGACCTTCGACAGCGGGGAACGAGATGACGGCCCTCAATGCTCCCGGGATGGAAGTCCGCACGCTCAAGGTCAGGAGAGCCTCGCCAGAGGCACTCAAGCCGTATGGTGAAGTGCTGGGGTACGATGCGGCCACGCCGCCACTCCCGATCGACTTCTACGACGGGAAGGCCAAAGTACGTCGCGTGGTCAACTTCGTGTCGGACGGCCAGACGGAGATGCCCGTCGTCACGCTGCAGCGCCGGCCGCTGGAAGTGCGCTGGATGGAAAGACACTTCAAGCATACGCAGGGCTTCATCTCGCTCGGCGGCAAACCGTTCGTCTGCGTGTTCGCTCCCCCCAATTCGTCCGGGACGCCCGATCTCGACAAAGTCGAGGCGTTCCTCTTCGATGGCCAGGCCGGGTTCGTCATGCACGTCGGAACCTGGCACGAGTTCCCTTTCGCGCTGCTCGACGACACCCATCTCGTGGTGATCCTCCGCAAGGAAGCCACGGAGGGTCTGGTTCGCGACAACGTCATCCAGGACGAGGCGCTCGGGCCTGATCTCGACAAGAAGGACCTCCAGGCGAGGTTCGGAGTCACTTTTCGCGTGGAAGTCTGATTCCTTCACCGTCCGACCGTCAGGAGTCGATACGCATGAACGCGGAACTGCAGCCGGCGAACCATCTGCTCCTCCATGCCGAGTTGCAGGCCCTTCTGGGTCCCGAACACGTGAGCGTGGATCTTTCGCGGCGCGAGTTGCTCTCGCGGGACCTCAGCTTCAGGCCGTTCGAGACCGCGTGCTGCGTGGCCAGCCCTGGAAGCCTCGACGAACTGTCCGCGACCGTTGCGGCTGCGACGCGGGCCGGGCACGCCATCGTCGCGCGCGGCGGTGGGATGTCGTACACCGGTGGCTACACCCCCGAGCGGCCGGATACCGTGCTCATCGACATGCGGCGGATGAACCGCGTCCTCGAGATCAACCGCGAGGACATGTACGTCGTCGTCGAGTGTGGCTGCACTTGGAAATCGCTTTTCGAAGCGCTCAATCCACTCGGCCTCCGCACCCCGTACTGGGGCCCGCTTTCGGGCATGTACGCCACGGTCGGCGGGGCGCTATCGCAGAACAGCCTGTTCCACGGCTCGGGAACGGAGCGGACGGTTGCAGACAGCGTTTTGGGTCTCAAGGTCGTGCTGGCGGACGGATCGGTGCTGACGACCGGTTCCGGTGCCCACAAGACCAGCAACGCCTTCTGGAGGCACTTCGGCCCCGACGTCACGGGCCTGTTTACCGCCGACACCGGCGCGTTCGGCGTCAAGGGCGTTGCGGTGCTGCGCCTGATGACGCTGCAGAAACACACTGCCTTCCTTTCATACAAGTTTGATTCCCTGGAGTCGATGCTCAGGGCGCAACTCCGTATCGCACGGCTGAACATCTCCTCCGAGTGTTACGGCTTCGACCCCTACTACAACAGCGGCTTCGAGAAGCAGGGGATCACTTTCGAGGAAGGCTTGTCCATCATGGGCAAGGTTGCCAGGAAAGGTGGGCTGAAGGGTCTAAAGGATGCAGCGAAGGTTGCGCTGGGCGGCCAGCGGATCCTCAGGAATGTTCCCTACAGCCTGCACATGACTTTCGATGCCCACACCGAAACGGTCGCGGCCGAGCACATGGACATCGGAGCGGACATCTGCGCCGAGGAGGGCGGCGTCGAGATGGCCAATTCCATCCCGCAGGTGTTCCGGGCGAATCCTTTTGGCGGCGTGCGAACGGTCCTGCTCGGGTCGGACGGGGAGATCTGGATTCCCGTCCACGGCTTCTTCCCTCTCTCGAAGGCGATCCCGGCGGCGCAGGCCACGGAGAAGTGGCTGGCCGAGAAGCAGCACTTGATGTCGCAGTGGGGTATCAAGACTTCTTACCTGACCTGCTTTGCCGGCAGCGAGTTCGTGATCGAGCCCAGCTTCTACTGGCATGACGAACTCGGCGAGTTCCGCCTTTCGCTGATCGAGCCGGAGTTCGCCGCGAAGTGGCGCGGCATTCCGGCCAACGAGGCGCGACGCAAGGTGGCGCTGCAGCTCCGTGACGAGTTGCGCGATCTCTTCGACCGCCAGGGCGGGCTGCATCTCCAGATCGGTAAGTACTACCCTTACACGGAAATCATGAACAACCCAGCGCTTCCGCGAGTCATCAACGGCGTAAAGGATCTGCTCGATCCGAACAGACTCGTGAACCCCGGTTCCCTGGGACTCCGCTGAGAAGGTCCCTCATTCGATCTTCCTTCGGGAGCTGCCGATGATCCTCAAGGGATACGCAAACATCGTTGCGGGGCAGGTGCATTACCGGAGGCAGCACGGGCCGGGACTGCCGGTCATCTGCCTCCACCAGACCGCGAGTTCCGGCGCGATGTGGGTCAAGGTGATGGAACAGATGAGCGGCGAGCGCCCGTTCGTCGCGCTCGATACGCCGGGTTTCGGCGGCTCTTTCGACCCGCCCCGCCTGCCGACCTCCATTGGGGCATACGCCGAGTGGTTGCTCGAGGCGATCGACGCACTGGGAATCGGCCAGTTCCACGTCCTGTGCCACCACACCGGGGCCTGCATCGCAGTTGAGATGGTGGCCCGGCAGCCGGAGCGGTTGGTCTCGGTGGCAATGATCGGCCCGGTTCCGCTTACCGAAGCGGAGCGTAACGAGTATCGGAAGTACTACTCGTCGCCCTTCGAGCCGACCGCCGATGGGGAGTATCTCAAGACGACCTGGGACTATCTCCGGGGCCTCGGCGCCCATGGTGATCTCGCACTGCACCACCGCGAACTGCTGGATACGTCGCGTGCCTACATGGGCCGCTTCATGGCCTACACCAACGTCTGGCGTCAGGACTTCACGACACCGTTCATGGCGATCCGCGCGCCGTTGCTGCTGATGTGCGCCGAGGACGACGTGCTGTGGCCGTATTTCGGGCGCGCCAGGGAACTGCGGCCTGATGCCGACCATGCCGTGCTGAAGGGGGCGAATTTCGAGCCTGACCTCGACCCTCAGGGCGTCGCCGCGGCGTACCGTAGCTTCCTTGGCAAGCACGGGCTTTAGCCCGGCGCGCCCGCTGAAAGACGCGGGGTCCCGTTAGTCAGTCATGCAGGCGGTAAAATGAAGATCGTGACCCGCGGATACGTCTCGACCCCTCGAGGTCAGGTGCATTACCGGACCGCCGGAGCGCCCGACGCTCCGGTCATCGCTTTCTTCCACCAGACCGCGTCGTCGAGTCGGATGTTCGAGCTCGTCATGGCCGAGCTCGCGTCGTCCTACCGCTGCGTCGCGTTCGACACGCCGGGCTTCGGCCAGTCCTGGCAACCTGAGGAGGTGCCCTCGATCGCGTGGCTCGGCGACAGGCTGATCGAGGCCATCGACGCTCTCGGCCTCGGCAGTTTCGTGGTTTGCGGGCATCACACGGGAGGCTGCGTCGGGCTCGAGATCGCCCTGGCGATCCCGCATCGTGTGCGAGCGTTGTCGATCATCGGTCCGGTGACTCCGGACGCAGCCGAACGGGAGCGGTTCAGCAAGGACTTTCTGCAGCCGTTCAGGCCAGAGGCGACCGGGGCGTTCTTGCAGACTGCCTGGGGCTATCTGCGTTCGATAGGTGCGTCGGCGACAGTAGACCTTCACACCGCTGAACTGGTCGATCACCTCATCGCGTGGCGGTCGACACCGCTTGCCTTCGGCGCGGTATGGCGCCAGGACGCCTGCGAAGGCCTCGCGCGGGCGTCGATGCCCCTGCAGTTCATCTGCTCGCGGGATGACGTCCTCTGGCCGATGTTCGCGCGGGCCTGCGCCCTGCGTCCCGATGCAGCCACGGCCATCGTCTCCGGGGGCGACTTCCAGCCGGATCGCGACCCCGTCAACGTGGCTCGCGCGCTCGCTGCATTCGTAGATGCGCTTCCGCAGCACGCCGCAGGTGCCCGATGACTGCTGCTTCGTCCGGTAGCGCGCTGCAGCTCGGCGCGTTGCTGCTGCTGGGCGTCTCCGGCGCCAACTCCCTCGGCATGCTTCCGGTTCTGGTCACCGCTTTTGCCGACCATGCCGGCTTCAGTCTCGCGACGGCCGGGTTGCTGGTCAGCATCCAGCTGGGAATGATGCTCGTGGGCAACGCGGCCCTGCTCGGTCCGCTGCGCGGCATTCCCGTGCAACGCATCGCGGTCGGTGCGCTGGGCCTCATCATTCTGGGTAACCTGCTTTCCGCCGGCGCCGACGGCTTCATCGCGCACGCCGCCTGCCGGATGGTGGCGGGCTTTGGCGAAGGCTGCACGATCGCGTTCGCCGGCCAGCTGGCGCAGCGCAGGACTGCCGACCGTGACTTCGCCGTTTATACGGCGTGCATCCTCGTGGCGGGCGCGCTGAACCTCGAGTTGGCGCCCGAACTGCTGGCACGGTTCGGGGTTGCGGGCCTGCTTGGCCTGCTCGGCTTCTATGCGGCCGTGGGCCTGGTGCTTGTCCGATGGCTGCCCGAGGCGCTGCACGCTCCCCGCACCAATGACGCGACGCCGCGCGCGCCCGTGCGCCTCGACGCTCTGCTGCTGGTACTCGTCCTGTACATCGGGCTCGCGTCGCTCTGGACTCTCGTGGGCCGTTTCGGCGTCGAAGCTGGGCTTGCGGCTGGGGACGTCAGTCAGATCATTGGCCGCGCGTTCCTGCTGGCGGGCCTGGCAGGCGCGGCACTTGCGCCCGTATTCGCGAGGCGCCTCGGCAACCCGCTCGTAGTGGCCGCGACGGTGTGCGGAATGGCGATCGCCGGCGCCGCGCTGGCCTTTCAGCCCGGCACTGGCGGGTTCATCTTCGCGACGGCAGGGTTCATCTTTGCTTGGTTCACCTGCTTCCCCAACGTCATGGGCCTGCTTGCAAAGCTCGACCCAGCCGGTGGGCTGGCTGTCAGCGGGATGCTGACCCAGACGCTGGGTTTTGCAGTCAGTCCAGGCTTCAGTGCGTACATGACAGGAGCCGTCGGTCTTGCCGCAGCGGGGTGGATCGCGATCGCGTTCCTCGGCACGAGTCTCGTGCTGCTGGCACTGGTCCAGCGCGCACCCCGACCCTGACTCACCGCTCGGCCGGGGTGGGCCTCGCTAGCCGATGCGCCGTGCGCGCAGCGCTGCGCCGCACTTGAGTAGCGGCGCGACCTTCTCGCCGAAGTCCCGGATGCCGGTGACGAAGTCCGGCCAGCTGAAGAGCATGCCTTCGAGGCCCGTGGTGGCAGCGATCTGGTCGATCTTTGCCGCGACGGTGGCATATGAGCCGTGGATCACCGGGAAGCCCATAAACGCCATGTTGCCTTCCTCCAGGCTCTTGCTCAGGCCAGCCTTGAGGCGATCGGCAGTTCCGCCCGTGTTCGTGTCGAGGCTTGCGCTTCGGATGATCGTGGCGATTGCTTCCTGGTCTGCGCCGTCGATGATCCGTTGACCGATTTCACGCGCCTCGTCGTCTGTCGGCGCGGTAATGAGGCCGAACAGCGCATAGGTCCCGACCTTGCGACCGTGGGTCGCGGCAGCCTCCTGAAGCCGCCGCGTGATGTCGGACAACACGTGAGATTCCGCCATCACGAAGTTCTGGTTGGCCCGCTCCGCGACGAAGCTGAGCCCCAGCGGAGACTGGCCGGCAGAGACGATCTGGATGTCGCCTTTCGGCCTGGGTTCGCAGCTGCAGTCCTCGAGGCTGAAGAACTCGCTCTTGCGGGTCGCGCGCCCGGTTCGCCACAGAGCCTGAAGGATCTCGACGTACTCCCGGGCGTACTCATAGCGCCGCGTGTAGTACTCGTCGCCAGGCCAAAGGCCCATCTGCGAATACTCGGGTTTGTTCCAGCCCGTGACGATGTTCAGTCCGCAGCGCCCATTGCTGATGTCATCGATCGTGGCGACCATACGCGCGACATAGGCAGGGTGCTGCGCCAGAAGCGCGACGCTGGGAATGAGGCCGATCCGCCGGGTCACGCCGGCGAGCCCTGCCATTAGGGTGAACGACTCCAAACATGCGTCCCAGTACTTCGTCGGGCCACCAAACCCTCGGAACTTCATCATCGAGAGCACAAAGTCGAGACCCTGCTTTTCGGCCTCCAGCGTGATGTCGCGGTTGTGCGCGAAGGTTGGAGAGTAGACCGGACTGTTGTGGGAGATGATGTAGCCGTTGCTGCCGTTCGGCAGAAAAACCCCAAACTTCATTGGTTGGGCTCCAGGCTGTGGCGGGGCAAGGCCCGCAAGGCTATTCCGCAGAGGGATTGGCGCGCCCGGCGAGATTCGAACTCACGACCCCTGCCTTCGGAGGGCAGTACTCTATCCAGCTGAGCTACGGGCGC
>CAZPAJ010000026.1:7567-44090 GCA_964584625.1 uncultured Acidibacter sp. | reverse complement strand
CGCAACGAGAAGCGCATGCTGCAGGAGGCGGTCGACGCGCTGCTCGACAACGGCCGCCGTGGCCGTGCGATCACGGGCACGAACAAGCGTCCGCTGAAGTCGCTGGCCGACATGATCAAGGGCAAGCAGGGCCGGTTCCGCCAGAACCTGCTCGGCAAGCGCGTCGATTACTCCGGTCGTTCGGTGATCGTGGTCGGCCCGACCCTCCGCCTGCACCAGTGCGGCCTGCCGAAGAAGATGGCGCTCGAGCTCTTCAAGCCCTTCATCTTCCAGAAACTGCAGTTGCGCGGCGACGCGTCGACGATCAAGGCCGCCAAGCGCCTCGTCGAGCGCGAAGGCCCGGAGGTGTGGGACATCCTCGAGGAAGTCATCCGCGAGCATCCCGTGCTGCTGAACCGGGCGCCTACCCTCCACCGCCTGGGCATCCAGGCGTTCGAGCCGGTGCTGATCGAGGGCAAGGCGATCCAGCTGCACCCGCTGGTCTGCACGGCGTTCAACGCCGACTTCGACGGCGACCAGATGGCGGTCCACGTGCCGCTGTCGCTCGAGGCACAGCTCGAAGCCCGCGCGCTGATGATGTCCTCGAACAACATCCTGTCGCCCGCCAACGGCGACCCGATCATCGTGCCCTCGCAGGACGTGGTGCTCGGCCTCTACTACATGACCCGCGAGCGCGTCGGCGCCAAGGGCGAGTGGATGCTGTTCTCCGACGTCGGCGAGGCCCACCGCGCCTACGAGACGCGCCAGGTCGACCTGCAGGCCCGGGTGCAGGTGCGCATCCAGGAGACGGTGATCGTCGACGGCGAGCGCCACAAGCGCACGCGGCTCGTCAAGACGACCGTCGGCCGCGCGCTGCTGTCGGAGATCCTGCCCGAGGGGCTGTCGTTCGACCTGGTCAACCAGGACATGACGAAGAAGACCATCTCGGCCACGATCAACGCCTGCTACCGCGCGCTCGGACTGAAGGACACCGTGATCTTCGCCGACCGGCTGATGTACACCGGCTTTGCGTATGCCACGCGCTCGTCGGTGTCGTTCGGCATCGACGACATCGTGATCCCCGAGCAGAAGACCAAGATCGTCGCCGGCGCCGACCGCGAGGTGAAGGAGATCCAGGACCAGTACGCGTCCGGTCTCGTCACCAACGGCGAGCGCTACAACAAGGTCGTCGACATCTGGTCCCGGGCCAATGACCAGGTCGCCAAGGCGATGATGGAGAAGCTCGGGTCCGAGGAGGCCGTCGACTCCAAGGGCCAGAAGCAGCGGCAGAAGTCGTTCAACTCGATCTTCATGATGGCCGACTCCGGCGCCCGCGGCAGCGCGGCGCAGATCCGCCAGCTCGCCGGCATGCGCGGCCTGATGGCCAAGCCAGACGGCTCGATCATCGAGACGCCGATCACGGCGAACTTCCGCGAGGGCCTGAACGTCCTCCAGTACTTCATCTCGACCCACGGCGCGCGCAAGGGCCTTGCCGACACCGCGCTCAAGACCGCGAACTCGGGGTACCTGACCCGTCGCCTCGTCGACGTGGCCCAGGATCTCGTGGTCACGGAGACCGATTGCGGTACCCGCAACGGCCTGACGATGACGCCGCTGGTCGAGGGTGGAGACGTCGTCGAGGGCCTGGGTGAGCGCGTGCTCGGCCGTGTGCTCGTCGAGGACATCCTCAAGCCGGGCGCCCGCGACACCGTCCTGATCGCGGCGGGCACCCTGATCGACGAACGGCTGGTGCGCTTGCTCGAGCAGGAAGGCGTCGACCAGGTGCTCGTGCGTTCGCCGATCACCTGCGACACCCGATACGGCGTATGCGCCACGTGCTACGGTCGCGACCTCGCGCGCGGGCGGATCATCAGCATCGGCGAGGCGGTCGGCGTCATGGCCGCCCAGTCGATCGGCGAGCCTGGCACCCAGCTCACGATGCGCACGTTCCACATCGGTGGCGCAGCGTCTCGGGCGGCGGCGGCCTCGAGCGTCGAGGTGCGCAACAAGGGCACGCTGCGATTCCACAACGTCAAGACCGTCGCCCACGAGAAGGGCTACCTCGTCGCCGTCTCGCGTTCGGGCGAGATCGGCGTGGTCGACGAGTTCGGCCGCGAGCGCGAGCGCTACAAGATCCCCTACGGCGCGCAGATCACGCTGAAGGAAGGCGCCCAGGTGGCGGCTGGCCAGGCGGTCGCGACCTGGGATCCGCACACCCACCCGGTCGTCACCGAGGTGGCGGGCTTCCTGAAGTTCCAGGACTTCGTCGACGGCCTGACGGTCACGACGCAGGTCGACGAGGTCACCGGCCTGTCGTCGATCGTGGTCCAGGACGGCAAGCAGCGTGGCGGCAAGGACCTCCGTCCGACGATCAAGCTCCTCAACGCCAAGGGCAAGGAGGTGCCGTTCGCCAACACCGAGATCCCGGCGGTCTACACGCTGCCGGCGGGCGCGCTGGTGAACCTCAGCGACGGCGCCAAGGTGTCGGTCGGCGACGTGATCGCCCGCATCCCGCAGGAGTCCTCGAAGACCCGCGACATCACCGGCGGTCTGCCGCGCGTCGCCGACCTCTTCGAGGCGCGCAAGCCCAAGGACCAGGCGATCCTCGCCGAGAAGAGCGGCACGGTCAGCTTCGGCAAGGAGACCAAGGGCAAGCGCCGCCTCGTCATCACCGACGACAAGGGCGAGAAGTACGAGGAGCTGATCCCGAAGTGGCGCCAGCTCAACGTCTTCGAGGGCGAGCAGGTCACCCGCGGCGAGGTCATCGCCGACGGCGAGCCGAACCCGCACGACATCCTGCGCCTGCAGGGCGTCGAGGCGCTGGCCAACTACCTCGTGCGCGAGATCCAGGACGTCTACCGCCTGCAGGGCGTGAAGATCAACGACAAGCACATCGAGGTGATCATTCGGCAGATGCTGCGCAAGGTCGAGGTCGCGTCCACCGGGGACACGCCGCTGCTCAAGGGCGAGCAGCTCGACCGGTCGCGTGCACTCGACATCAACGACCGCGTGTCTGCTGACGGCAAGCAGGGCTCGACGCTGGCGCCGGTGCTGCTCGGCATCACCAAGGCCTCGCTCGCCACGGAGTCCTTCATCTCGGCGGCGTCCTTCCAGGAGACCACCCGCGTCCTCACCGAGGCGGCGGTGCGCGGCCTCAAGGACGACCTGCGCGGCCTGAAGGAAAACGTCATCGTTGGCCGGCTCATCCCCGCAGGCACGGGCTTCGCCGCCCACGCCCACCGTCGTCGCAAGGTCGACGAGTCGGCCCCGCGCGGCTATGTCGACGTCAGCGGCGGTGCGTCCGACGCCGACGAGGCTTCGTCGGTCGGCGAGGAAGAAGGCGCGGCCAGCTGACGCTCGTCGTCAGTCCCAGGCGTTGCCGCCCCGGTCGATGAAGTCCGGGGCGCGCAACGCGCGGCCGGGTGGCCCGCGGAACACCGTGGACCACGCTGACACCGAGGCGCCGGGCGCGGCATCGACCGAGCCCGTCTTTCCTTCGAGTACGCTGGCGTCGACGCGCACTCGCGAGCCCGCCTCCGCGATCAGCGCCCAGCCGCCGACGCGCACCTCGACGGCCGACAGCTTGAGCTGGCAGCCGGCGAGTGCGATGACGCCAGCCCCCTCGGCGACGAGTTCGACGTCAGTCAGCTCGAGCAACTGGCCTCGCTTGCAGACCACGGGGGACTGCACCTGGCGGCGCGTCGGTCGCGGGACAGAGGCCTCCGCAGCGCTGGTCGCCGTGCTTTCGGGGGCCGGCAGCTCGCGGGAGACGCTGTAGCCCGGCCCCTCGATCCGCGAGATGCGGCCTTGGGCGTCGCGCTGCACCGTCGTGGCAGCGGGTGGGCCCGAGGCTCGGGCCGGAGTGTTGCCGTCAGGCGCGGCGCTGCCCGCGATCAGCAGGAGCGTCGCCGTGATGCAGCCGCGAGGCCGCGCTGGAAGTCGGGTCATCAAGATTCACCGCGTAACGGCGCTCCGCGATCTGCGCGGTGCGCATAGGTGTCATCCGGGGTGGCAGCGCGCGAATTCGGACGGGATAATCAACCGACGGAGATAATCGAGCCACGATGGAAGAATCTTCAGGGAATCCCACCGCGGAGCAGTCGCGGCCAGATCGACAGCCCGATGGGCGCGCGCCACACCGCATGCCGCCGGGTCATCCTACACCCGTGCGTGTGCTGCTGCGGGGGCTTGAACTTATCCAGGCCCTGAATCGCCACGGGCCCATGAGCACCGCGGCGATCAGCCAGCGACTGCGGCTGGCGCGCACCACCGTCAACCGTTGCCTCGCGACGCTCGAGTCGACCGGTTTCGTCGAGCGCGCGGCCGACTCGCGCCGATTCAGCCTCACCCTCAAGGCGAAGCTGCTGAGCCACGGGTTCGACGCTGCCACGGAGCGGCTCGAACGCGTCCGACGCGCGCTGCGCGAAGCGGCACCGCGCGTGCAGTGGCCCATGAGCCTGATGCGTTTCCATTGGCCCGACATGTTCATCGAGGGCTCCACGGATCGCGATAGCGGGTTCGCGGTCGAGTACTTCGAGCGCGGCATGATCGTCCCGGTGCTCACGACCGCGTCGGGGCGTGCGTTCCTCGCGTTCTCCAGCCCGCGGGTCCGCGATACCGTCCTCGACCACATCTGGCCGACCCGACCCGAGTCGACCCACAGCCTCTGGCCAGACCGCGCTGCACTCGACCAGGAGCTCGCCCAGACCCGCGAGCGCGGCTTTGCCAAGGCGGTCCGCCAGCTTCGCATCACGGAGCAGGGCAGCATTGCCGTACCGGCCATGCTCGACGGCGAGCCAGTGGGCCTGGTCGCGGTGCGCTTCGCGCTCTCCGCCGTGTCGTTCGAGGACGCGAGGCGGCGGTTGCTGCCCACGCTGCTCGAGGTCGCCCGCGCCTGAGCCGAGCTGTCGGGCGGGTCGGTGTCGGGGTAACTACGATCTCGGAATCAGCGGATTCCGGCCTGGGGTGTCTTCCCCCAGATTAGGTCGCATCCTGCATATCGTCCTGGAGCGCGACATGAGCACAACGACCCCCCGCACACCGGCGCGTCGGCGCAGCCGCGCGAAGGCGCCGAAGGCCATCGCCGTCGAGCCGACGCTGCACACCCACGTGCCCGACGAGGTGCGGCTGGATCCCGATGCAGCGTGGCGCGACGAGGATCGGCTCGAGATGATCGCCGCCAACGCCTACTACCGCGCCGAGCGTCGTGGCTTCCTGCCGGGGTATGAACTGGCCGACTGGCTGGAGGCGGAACGGGACGTCGACGCGCTGCTCAGGCGCGGGGACTGAGGCCCGCCAGCGCCGCGCCCACGTAGGCTTCGGCGCTCGCCAGCGAGGCAAGCGCCGGGTAGTCGCGCTCGGGCACCTCGACCCCCAGCGCCTCGTGGATGGCCACCGCGAAGTTCAGCTGGTCCATCGAGTCGAAGTCGAACTGCTGGCGAAACGCGAGATCCCGCGTGATCGCCAGCGGGTCGACGTCGGGCGCCACCTGGGCCACGAGTTCGCGAAGCCGCTGTTCAAGGGGAGTCATGCGAGTGCCTCCGGGTCGGCGAGCTGGCGCGCGATCTCGGCCAGGAACCGGGCGCCTTCGCGTCCGTCCGTGACGCGGTGGTCCGCCGCCAGCGCGCAGCCGATCACGTGCCTCGCGGCCACGGCTTCGGCCACGACCCATGGGCGCAGCCGTGGCGTCCCGAAGCCGACCATCGCGACCTGCGGTGCATGGATGATCGGGAACACGAGATCGGCGCCCTCGTCGCCGAGCGCCGTCACGGTGATCGTCGCGGCGGTGAACTCACCGCTGCGCAGGCGACCCCGCCGGGCCCGGTCGACCAGGCCGCGCAGTTCCTCCATCAGTGCGGCGGTGCCCAGCGCGCCGGCGCCGAGGATGGCCGGAGCGACCAGGCCGCCGCCCCGCAGCGCGATCGCCACGCCGAGGTTCACGACCGCCGAGGTCTCGAATCCTTCGCTGCCGTAGCGACCGTTGAAGCGCGGATGCAGGGCGGCGGCACGCGCCACCGACCGCAGCAGCAGCGCAGCGGGCAGGATCCGCGCGGCCGGGGGCCGTGCCGCATTCCAGGCCTCGAGCCACGCCCTCGCGGGTTCGAAGTCCACGTCGACCGACACGTAGTAGTGCGGGATCTCGTGATGCGCACGGGACATCGCAGCCGCGATCGCGTCCCGCATCGAGCGCGGCCGGGCCGCCCGCTCGACGTCCTCCAGCACGATCGCTCCCTCGGGGCCGGAACCGCGCAGCGCCGCGAGGTCGACTCCTGCCTCATGTGCGCGCCGGCGTGCTGCGGGGGAGGCCCGGACGGCAGGCGGCCCTTCTGGCCGGGGCCCCGCTGCCGGGGGCGGTGCCGCGGCAGCGATGGCTGCTGCGACGCGGGGTGCCGCAGCGCCTTCCAGGCGTGCGATCGGCGTGCCTACCGGCACGCGCTGGCCCGGCTGGGCCAGCAACTCGACGACACGCCCCTCATCGAAGGCCTCGAGATCCAGAAGACCCTTGTCGGTCTCGATCAGCGCGATGACATCGCCGCGGCGGACCTCCGCGCCCGGTGCGATCTTCCACTCGACGAGCTCGGCGGACTCCATGTCGGCGCCAAGCGAGGGCAACCGGATCACGTCGCGGTCCATGCTCATCCCGCCTTGCCCGCCGGGCGCCCCACGAGGCCGAGGGCGACCGCGACGATCGCGTCGACGGAGGGCAGCGCCGCCGCTTCCAGGTGCGCCGCGTAGGGGATCGGGACCTCGGCGGTGCAAACGCGTGCCACCGGGGCGTCGAGGTCGAAGAAGCGGTTCTCCATGATCCGCATGCCGATCTCGGCTGCGAGGCTGCCGCTGCGCCATCCCTCGTCGACGACCAGCGCTCGGCGGGTGCGCGACACGGAGCCGAGCACCGTGGCGTCATCGAGGGGACGCAGGACACGCAGGTCGATCACCTCGGCCTCGATGTCCTGCCGCGCGAGCAGCGCGGCGGCCTCCAGGCACTTGTGCAAGCTGCCGCCGTAGGTGACGAGCGTGAGGTCGCGGCCCGGCCTGCGTATCGCGGCGCTGTGGATGTCGACCGCCTGCGGCTGTGCCGCCAGCTCACCGGCATGGGTCAGCAGCGCGATGTGCTCGAAGATCAGCACGGGGTCCGGGCAGGAGAGGGCGGCCGGCAGCATCCCGCGCGCGTCGTCGAGCGTGGCGGGCGCGAGGATCCGGAGTCCGGGGATATGTGCATACCAGCCCTCGAAGCTGTGCGAGTGCTGGGCCGCCAGTTGCCGCCCTGCGCCGGTCGACATGCGTATCACGAGCGGCACCGGGAACTGGCCATTGGACATGTGGCACAGGGTCGCGGCGTTGTTCAGGATCTGGTCGAGCGCAAGCAGGCTGAAATTGCAGGTCATGATCTCGACGATGGGTCGCAGTCCCCCGAGCGCCGCGCCGATGCCCGCGCCGACGAACGCGGACTCGCTCAGCGGCGTGTCGAGGATGCGCGACTCGCCGAACTCCTCGAGGAGACCCTTGCTGACCGCGAAGCAGCCTCCGTAGCGACCCACGTCCTCGCCCATCAGGAACGCGCGCGGCTCCGCCTGCAGTGCAGCGCGGAGTCCCTCGCGAAGCGCCTCGCGGTAGGTGGGCCGGCTCATACCCCGCAGCCCTCCGCATACACGTGGCGCGCGAGGGTCTCGACTGCTTCGGGCAGCGAGGCCTCGGCGAACGCCACGGCGCCGTCGACCTCGCGCTCCGCGGCCGCGAGAGCGTCCTGGAAGTCCTGCTCGGTGAGCAGGCCTTGCGACCTGGCCGCCTGCGTGAGGGTGACGATGGGCCCCCGGTCGCGCCAGGCTGCCACTTCCTCGTGCGACCGGTACAGCTGCGCGTCGTACATCGAGTGCGCGCGCAGGCGGTATGTGCGGCATTCCAGCAGCACCGGACCGCTGCCGCGGACGGCGTCGATGGCCTCGCGGGCCGCGGACTCGACCGCGAACACGTCCATCCCGTCGACGGTCATGCCGCGCATGCCGTAGTTCGCGGCCTTCGCGGCGATGTCGGTCGAGGCCTCGGAGCGCGCCAGCGCGGTACCCATCGCGTAGAGGTTGTTCTCGCAGACGAATAGCACCGGCAGTTTCCATAGCGAGGCGAGGTTCATCGACTCGTGGAACTCGCCCTCGGCCACCGCGCCCTCGCCAAAGAAGCAGGCGGCGATCGCGCCGTTGCCCTGGCGCTTCGCGGCGAGTGCCAGGCCCACCGCGAGCGGCAGCCCGCCGCCGACGATCGCGTTGCCGCCGTAGAAGTACGTGGCCGCGTCGAACACGTGCATCGACCCGCCACGGCCGCCGCAGACGCCGTCCTGGCGGCCGTACATCTCGGCCATCAGCGGCCCCATCGGGATGCCGCGGGCGAGGGCGTGTCCATGCTCGCGGTAGGTGGCGACGATGGCGTCTGCAGGTTGCAGTTGCGGAACGAGACCGACTGCGATCGCCTCCTGGCCGTTGCAGAGATGCAGGAAGCCGCGGATCTTCTGCTCGCCGTAGAGCCGGGCGCAGCGCTCCTCGAACTGCCGGATGCGCAGCATCGCCGCCAGTGCCGCGAGAACGCGCTCGCGGCCAGGCAGCACGGGTGCGGTATTCAAGCGGGCCCCTCCATCGTCGACAGGTCGCCCTCGGGCTGGCCGAGCTCGCGAGCCTTCAGCACGCGCCGCATGATCTTCCCGCTGCGCGTACGCGGAATGCTGGCGAGGAACGCGATATCGCGCGGTGCCACCGCCGCGCCCAGCCGTCGCCGGGCGTGCGCCATGAGTTCCCGGCGCAGTGGCTCTCCCGCCTCGAAGCCCGGCTTGAGCTCCACGAAGGCCTTCACGGTCTCGTGCGCCACGGGGTCCGGCAGGCCGATGACCCCGGCCTGCGCCACGGCTGGATGCGCCAGCAGCGCACTCTCGACCTCGAAGGGGCTGATCAGGTGGCCCGCGGACTTGATGACGTCGTCCTTGCGGCCGACGAACCAGAAGTATCCGTCGGCGTCGCGTCGCGCGAGGTCCCCGGTGAAGTACCAGCCGTCGGCGAAGCAGGCGCGGTACTTGCCCGGCTGGCCGAGGTACTCGCGGAACATCGAGGGCCAGTCGGCCCGCAACCCAAGTTCGCCGACGCCGTCGGCTGACTCGATCGACTCCACGTGGCCGTCGTCGGTGCGCCGGAGGATCGCTGCGTCGATGCCGGGCACGGGCCGGCCCATGGAGCCTGGCTTGACGTCCGCGGCCGCGAAGTTGGCGATCATGATGGCGCCCGTCTCGGTCTGCCACCAGTTGTCGTGGAACGGGCGGCCGAAGGCCTCGATGCCCCAGATCACGGCCTCCGGGTTCAGCGGTTCGCCGACGCTGGCGAGGAACCTGAGATCGGGGAAGGACCGTTCCCGGGCGAGGTCGAGTCCGGCCTTCATCAGCATGCGGATCGCCGTAGGCGCCGTGTACCACACGTTCACGCGCTCCTCGGCCAGCAGCCGGTACCAGCGCCGCGGGTCGAATTCCTCGGTATCGACGATCAGGGTCGCGCCGCAGACGAGCGGCGCGATCACGCCGTAGGCGAGCCCGGTAACCCAGCCTGGATCCGCCGTGCACCACACGCGGTCCGCATCATGAAGGTCGAGCGCGTACCGTGCCGTGGCGTATTGCGCCACCACCGCGTCGTGCGGCAACACCACGCCCTTGGGTTGCCCCGTGGTGCCGCTGGTGAAGTGCAGCAGCGCGGGGCTCTCCGGCGTGGTGGGGGCCGCGGCGAGGGGCGCTCCGCTGCGCGACAGCGCATCAGTCCAGGCCAAGGTTTCCGGCGGCGGCGACTCGCCTGGCGCGGTCACGACCAGCACATGCTGGAGTGCCGGCAGGGCGTCGCGCAGTGGCGCCAGCTTTCGCGCGTAGAGGCTGGGCGTCGTCACCACGACCCGCGCGGCGCCGATCGACAGCCGTGTCCGGATCGGCTCGGGGCCAAAGGCGGTGAACAGCGGGCAGAACACGCGTCCGGAACGCAGCGTGCCGAGTGCGGTGACGTGGAGTTCAGGGCTGCGTCCCAGCAGGCTGAACACGCGGCCGTCGCCTGCGGGGTCGAGCGTGTCGAGCAGGCCGGCAAATCGCCCAGAGAGCTGCTGGAGATCCGCATAGCTCAGGTCGTGGCGCCGCCAGTCCCGGTCGACGAAGCGCGCGGCGATGCGGTCGCCATGGCCCGCGTCGACGTGGCGGTCGAGCGCGATGCGGGCGATGTTGAACGGGCCGCCCGCGTGCAGGGCGGCACGCGTGGCGTTCCAGGAGAAGCGCTGTCGTTCGCGATCGTAGTCCGCAAGGTTGGCCGCGCCCGCGTCGGCCGGCGACTTGCGCAGCGTTGCGAACCGCTGATCCGTGCCGGGCATGTCTCCCCGCGCGAGGACGTCCGCCGCAGCGGACCTTGCGCCGAGGCTAGCGCCCGATGGCACGCTCCGGGTATACGGACTCGCCGAGGGCGGCGACAGGGCGGCTGGCGTGAATGTCGGCGCAGCGTCGGTAGCGGATGCGGCCGTCGTCGCCCTCGATCCGCGCGGCGCCGGCACGCCGCACCAGATGCTCGAGGTGCGCCGCGCATTCCTGCACGGCCAGCACCCGATGGAACCGGGGCAGCCGCTCGCCGAACAGCAGCGGCGCGAGCTGCGCTGCGGTGCGGGCCTCCGCCACGGTGTCGCCCATGCCGTCGTGGAGGCGGCGCAGTTCCTGCTCGTGGTGATCCAGCAGTGAATTCGCGCGCTCCTGCAGGCCGCGGAAGGGTCGGCCATGTGCGGGCAGCACCAGCGGATCGCCCCCGAGTGAGGCGAAGCGCCGCAGGCCGTCGAGGAAGTCGCCGAGCGGGTCGGCGCCCTGCTGGGCGAAGGTGTAGCTGACGTTGGGCGAGATCGAGGGCAGCACATGGTCGCCGCTGACCAGCAGCTGCTGCGCAGCGCACAGGAAGGCATGGTGGCCGTCGATGTGCCCCGAGGTCTCGATGACGTGCCACTCCCGGCCGTCGACCTCGAAGCGCTCGCCGTCCTCCGGGGCGTGATCGATCCGTAGTGCCGGGAACACTCCGCCTGCGCGGCTCTGCCGGCCGAACTCACCCAGCAGCTCGTGGGCGTCATCGATGCCCAGCGCCGCCAGGTGCGCGACGTTGCGGCGGGTGTCCTCGGCCGAGGTTCCCGCAAACAGGCGCGCCATGCGCTGGCCGGCCTGCGAGAGCCACACCGAGGCGCCGCAGCGCTGCTGCAGCCAGCCGGCCAGACCGATGTGATCCGGGTGCGAATGCGTCAGCAGCACGCGCCGCAGCGGCAGGCCGTCGAGTTCCGGTGCCTCGAGCACCGACTCCCAGGCCTCGGCGCAGCGCTGTGCCGGATAACCCGTGTCCACCGCGGTCCAGCCGTCGCCGTCGCGCAGCAGCCAGAGGTTGATGTGGTCGAGGTCGATCGGCAGCGGCATGCGCAGCCAGAGCACCCCGGGCGCGACCTCGAGGAGGCTGCCCGGGGCGATCGGCCGGTCGACGAGGTAGCGGAGCCCCGCCGTCGGGCCCTTTACCACTTCAGCAGCCGTTCACCCAGCAGCCGGCCAAAGGTGAGCGCCGGGGTCAGCGACAGGCCGCCGACGAAGGCGTTGCCCGAGGTACGGCAGAAGCCGAGCACCTCGCCTGCGGCATACAGGTTCGGAATCGGCTTGCGCCGGTGGCCGAGTACCCGCAGTTCACTGTCGACGCGCAGGCCGGCGGGGCTGAGCACCGTGATGCCCTGTGCCTTGATCGCGTAGAACGGCGCCTGCTCGATGCGGCGCACGAGGAACTGCTTGCCCCACTTTGCATCGTGCGCGCGATCGACGGCGCGGTTGTACTCGGTGACCGATTTGCGCAGCGACGCAGCGGGCACGTCGAGCTTGCGCGCCAGTTCGTCGAGCGTGCGCGCCTTGACGAAGGCGGGGTGCTGGCCGAAGCGCGCACGGTAGACCTCGGGCGAATCGAGCGTGATCGTGGCGGCGTTCTGCAGGATGCCGTGATCGAAGACGATGTTCATGCGCGTGCCCGGCTGGCGCAGCAGCGAGCGCTCGCGGTAGTCGATGCTGGGGTGGTCCTCCTGCATGAAGCGCCGGCCCTTCACGTCGACGAACATCTCCCAGACCTTGCGGGCGCCGGGCGAGAGCGCCAGGAACCGTCCGCTGCGCGGGTCTGACGGATCCTCGAGGTAGCCGGCGAACGTGCAGAGGAAACGGTCGCTGCCTTCCGCCGGCGCGCCGAGCTCACGCGCCGCCACCAGGCCGTCGCCGCGGGAGTAGGGGTTCACGTAAGAGCAAAGAGGGTAGTCGGGCGTGAGTTCCGACCAGAGCTGCGGATTGGCCGCGTAGCCGCCCGAGGCGAGCACCACGTTGCGGCCGTGGAACTCGAACTCGCCGTTCGGCGTCGTGGCCGCCACGCCCGTGACGGCGCCGCGCCCGTCGGTCAGCAGCCGCGTCATGCGGTGTTGCAGCCGCAGCTCGATCTTCCCCTGCGCGACCAGGCGGTCGTGCACGGGCTTGAGGGTCTCCAGGATCGAGATGGCCTGCTTGGTGCCCCAGAGGTAGCGGCGGGTCGAGTACGCCTCGTGCGCCTCGCCCGCGACCGGCGTGCCTGGCGCGGGCGCGAAGCCCAGGTCCATCAGCCAGTCGATGGTGGCGGCGGCGTGGTCGACGGTCAGGCGCAGCACGACCGGGTCGATGGTGCCGTGGGCAATTCGCTGCGCGTCGCGGTAGTGCTCGTCAGGGCTGTCGTCGATGCCGAACTGTTTCTGTAGCCGCGTGCCTGCGCCGGCGATCTGCCCGGACGACCAGAACAGTGTTCCGCCGACCCGGTAATCCGCCTCGAGTTGCAGCACGCGCGCGCCGCGTTCGGCGGCCTTGATCGCCAGCGGCAGGCCTGCCGAGCCCGCGCCGATCACGATCACGTCCCACACGGTGTCCTTTGCCATCGCCCGTCGTCTCCTCGTCCGATGCGCCACCTCCGGCGCGAAACGAGGTTACACGACTTCGGCCGGGGCGATCACCGCTGGCGCACGTACTGGCCGGGCGCGTCCTCGAGGGCGCGATACGGTGCCTTGCGGGCACCGAGTGCCGGCGGCTTGCCGCGCTCGCCCGAATGCGCAGCCAGCCAGGCCTGCCACGCCGGCCACCACGAACCGGCCGTCACCGGCGTGGCCGCGAGCCAGTCGTCCGGCGCGAGGTGAGGGTCGGCCAACCTGCGCGTGGCGAGGCGATAGTGACGCTTCGGGTGGACCGGTCCGCTGACGATGCCCGCGTTGTGCCCGCCGCTCGTCAGCAGGAAGCTGAAATCGTCGGAGCGAACCAGGTTGTCGACCTTGTACACGGACTTCCAGGGCGCGACGTGGTCGGTCTCGGTGCCGACCACGAACATCGGGATGCGCAGGTCGGACAGCCGCACCGGGCGGCCCTCGACCGGGAAGCGGTTCGTGGCCAGTTCGTTGTCGAGGTACAGGCGGTACAGATACTCGGTGTGCATCTTCCAGGGCATGCGCGTGCCGTCCGCGTTCCACGCCATCAGGTCGATCATCCGGTCGCGCCGACCCTTGAGGTAGGTGTTCACCATCGGCTGCCAGATCAGGTCCTGCGGCCGCATCATCATGAACGCGCCCGCCATGCTGCTGCTCTTCAGCACGCCGTCGCGATGCATCGCGGCCTCGAGCAGCGCGAGCTGGCTCGGGTTGACGAACAGCGCGAGCTCGCCCGGCTCCGAGAAGTCGGTCTGCGCGGCCAGCAGCGTGACGCTCGCCAGCCGCTCGTCGCCGTCGCGCGCAAGCGCGGCCGCGCCGATCGCCAGCAGCGTGCCACCGATGCAGTAGCCCACGCCGTGCACCCGCCGCCGGGGAACGATCGCCGTCACGGCATCGAGCGCCTCCCTCAGGCCGAGGCGAAGGTAGTCGTCCATGCCCAGCTCGCGGTCCTCGGCCGTCGGGTTCTTCCACGACACCACGAACACCGTGTGCCCCTGGGACACGAGGTAGCGGACCAGCGAGTTCTTCGGGCTGAGGTCGAGGATGTAGTACTTCATGATCCACGCCGGCAGGATCAGTAGCGGCTCGGCGTGTACGTCCGGCGTGGCGGGCGCGTACTGGATCAGCTCGATGAGCTCGTTGCGAAACACGACCTTGCCCGGCGTCACCGCCACGTCGCGGCCCACCACGAACGCCTCGGTGCCCGCGGCCGGCTGGTCGTTGATCACGCGCTGCAGGTCGTCCATGTAATTCTCGAAGCCGCGGACCAGGTTCTGGCCCATCTCCTCGCGCGTGACGGACTGCAGCTCCGGGCTGGTCGGCAGATGGTTCGCGGGCGAGGCGGCGTCGACGACCTGGCGGACCGCGAAGTCGAGCAGGTCCTCATGGTACGACGTGACGCCGTCGACCCCGTGCACGGCCTCGCGGGCGAGACCCGCGGCCTGCTGGTAGACGCGCGCATAGACGTTGAACGGGAACTGCGACCAGGCTTCCGTGGCGAAGCGCGGGTCCGCGCCCGCCAGCCCCTCATTGGCCGGGAGCGGCGCGCCCGCCATGGCGCGCGCGGCGAAGGACCAGGCGTCCGCGGCGCGCTGCAGGGCCTGCTGGGCGATCTCCATCTGCTTCGCGGGCGAGCTCGCCAGGTGCAGGCTCCAGTCGATCCACGCCGAGGTGTAGGCGTTCGGCGCCAGCCCCGCGGTCATGCGGCCAAGATGGCTGCGCATCTGGCGGTCGAGCGCATCGGCGTCGGGGCGGGCATCCGGGCCTGCCTTGGGGTCCGCCTTCGGGCCAGCGTCGCGGGAGTCGGTCATGGGAGCCTTGGGGAGTGGGGCAAGGGGAGCGCCATTGTCTTTTTGCAGTGCAAAAAAATCAACCGTAGACCGGGCTCCGGCCTGGTGCGCCGCCCGGTATAGTCGCGACCCCATGAGCACTCTCGCAACGCTCGCCAACCAGCGCGAGCCCGTCAGGACCCCCGAGCTGGCCGATCTTCGCGTCCGCGTGCTGCACTGGCTGCGCAACGACGCGGGTTTCGCCCAGGTGTTCTCGGTGAATCGGGAAGGCTACCCGGTAGGCCGGACGATGGCCGCGCCGATCGATGACAACTTCGTGGTCTGGACCGTGCAGCGGCGCGTGCACAAGCGGCTCGGCCAGTGGCGCCGCAATCCGCGGACCGAGGTGGTCTGGATGGGGCCGCCCGCCCCGGACTCGCGGAACGAGTCGCCTCACGTCTACGACCTCAACCTCGCGATCCCGCGCGGCGTGTTCATCCGCGGCGACGCCGAGTTCCTCGACGAGGCCACCACGCTCGAGGTGTTCCAGCGGCAGACGGCGCTGCACCGTGCGCGCGGCTGGACGCGGGCGCCGCTGCGCACGCCCGAGAACGTGGCTGCCGAGCTCGTCGGCGTGAAGATCAATCCGGTGCAGGTCCGCGTCGAGGGCTTCGGCGACGGCGCCGCGTCGTTTTCCTGGGACCCGAGGGTGAATCCGTGATCAAGGCACTGATCGGCTACACGATCGTCGAGGGCGTGACCCCCGAGGAATACGACCGCTGGATCCGCGAGGTCCACACGCCGGACCTGCTCGCGAACCCGCACCTGGAGCGCATCGTCTACAACACCGTCATCCGGCCGGTCGAGACCGCGAGCGGCGACACGGCCGCCGTCCCGCCAGGTGTGCCGCTCTACCGAATCGCCGAACTGCACTTTCGCGACATGGCCGCCTACGAGGCGTATCGGGCCTGGTTCAAGGACCACCCCTTGCCTGCGGAGCGCGGCCCCGCCGGGCGCACGGACTTCAAGTTCTACGTGCTCGCCGACGTGGTCGAGGCAACGCGCTAAGCTCGTCGCATGGAAGCGTGGTGGATCGTGCCGGCGGTGCTGGCAGGCGCCGCCGTCGGCGTGCTGGCCAGCCTCGGCTGGGCCCGCGCCGGCGCGCGCGCCGCCGAGACGCGCCTGCGCGAGCAGGTGGCCGGGCTCGAGGCCACCCTCGAGGCCGAGCGACGTGCCGCCCGCGAGCAGCGCAGCCTGCTCGACGCCTCGCGCCAGACCCTCTCCGAATCGTTCCGTGCCCTGTCGGCCGACGTGCTGCAGGCCAACAGCCGGCAGTTCCTCGAACTGGCGCGCACCCAGCTCGAGGGCGCACAGGCCCGGGCCCGTGCAGAGCTCGAGGGCCGCAGCCAGGCTTTTTCGCAGACGCTCCAGCCGCTCGGCGAGTCGCTGGCCCAGGTCGAGGCCCGCCTGCGCGAGCTCGAGCAGGCGCGCGTGGGTGCTTACGAGGGGCTGCGGGAACAGGTGGCCAACCTGCTGAACGAGCAGAAGGCACTGCGTGGCGAGACGCGCAACCTGGTGGGCGCGCTGCGCCAGCCCACGGTGCGTGGGCGCTGGGGCGAGATCCAGCTGCGCCGGGTCGTCGAGCTCGCGGGCATGCTGCCGCATTGCGATTTCCTCGAGCAGCACACGGTCGCGGCCGAGGACGGGAGGCTGCGCCCCGACCTGCTGGTCAAGCTGCCGGGCGGCGGCGTCGTGGTCGTCGACGCCAAGGCGCCGCTGCAGGCCTATCTCGACGCCATGGAAGCACCTGACGACGCAACGCGGTCCCAGCGCCTCGCCGAGCATGCACGCCACCTCAGGGGGCACGTCGCGCAACTGGCCCGGCGCGGCTATGCCGAGGGCGTGCGGGCCAGCGCGCCGTTCGTCGTGCTGTTCGTCCCGGGCGACGTGTTCTTCAACGCCGCGCTCGAGCAGGATCCGTCGTTGCTGGAGGCGGGCGTCGAGGAGGGCGTGCTGATCGCGACCCCGACCTCGCTGATCGCGCTGCTGCGCGCGGTGGCGCATGGCTGGCGCCAGGAGCAGCTGGCGCGCAACGCCGCGGCCATCGGCGAGCTCGGTCGCGAGCTGCACAGCCGCCTGGCCACGCTCGCCGAGCACTGGGCCGCGGTGGGCAAGAACCTGCGCCAGGCGGTCGAGGGCTACAACCGCGCCACGGGTTCGCTCGAGACCCGGGTGATGGTCACCGCGCGCCGCTTCGAGTCGCTCGATCCCGGGTTGCCCGCCGCAGCGCTGCGCCCGCTCGAGCCCGTGGAGACCCTGCCGCGGCTCCCCGCCGCGGACGCCGCATCCCTGGACGAACCGAAAACGTGAACTGAGCCGCTTTTGGCCGCAGGGCGGGCACGTAATCTGCCGGTCATGTCCGCGCTTCCGCCCGCCGCCTCCGGCGACTCGCTCATCGAGGCCGTGCCCGACTTCGTCGCCTTCGTCCGGCGCGACGGCGTGGTGCTGCGCCACCTCGGCGGGCGCCGCGTGTTGCCCGAGGGCGCGCGCTCCGCGACGGGACGCGCGCTGGCCGCGATCTGGCCCGAGCCGGTCGGCGGGCAGCTGCGGCTGGCGCTGCGGCGCGCGCTGGCGGAACGCGGCAGCTCGGAACTGGCCTTCCTGCTCGAGGGACGGCGCTACGAGGCCCGGTTCACGGCTCGCGGCCCCGACCGGGCGCTGTGCGTGATCCGCGATGCCGGCGAAGTGCCGCATGACGGCAGGCGCGAGGGCGTGCGCAGTGCCGACACCTCGCGGCGCGAGTTCCATTCCCGCCTGCAGGCAGCGGTTGCCGAGGCCACGCTGCAGGAACGGCCGCTCGCCGTGGCCCTGCTGCATCTCGACGGCCTCGACGAGGTCGGGCGCGTCATCGATCCCTCAGTGGGGCGGCAACTGGCTGCGACGCTGCTCGACCGGGCGGCGCGGGCTGCCAGCGACTGGACCGTGGGCCTGTATGGCGAGAACGGCCTTGCGATCATTGCGCCCGGCGTGGCGGACGAGGACGCACTGGCGGACCGTTGCGCCGCGCTGCTGCGCATGCTGGCGGAGCCGGTCGAGGTGGGCGACGCGCGCTTCGCGGTGATGCCGAGCATGGGCGTGTCGCGCCTCGGTCACGACGGCCACGGCGCGCGGGAACTGGTGGAATACGCCCGCGAGGCGCTGCTCGACGCGCGCCGGGCCGACGATCCGCGACTGCGGTTCTATTCGCACGGCGTCGACATCGGCGCCGTGGCAAGCCTCGACTTCGAGCGCGAGCTGCGCGAGGCCATTGCCGCCGACCGCCTGTCGCTGCGCTACGCATTGCGCGCGGAGGTCGACACGGGCCGGCCGGTCGCGGCCTGCGCCTACCTGCGCTGGCCGCAGGCGCTGCGGCGTGAGCTGCGGGCGGCGGACTTCCTGCCGATCGCGGAGAGCACGGGCCTGGCGCTCGAGCTGTCGCGCTGGGCACTGGGGCGGCTGCGACGCGACCTCCCCGCGCTGGAGGCGAGCATGCCGGCGGGGATGCGTTGGTCCTTCGGCGCCCTGCGGCAGCACGTGGCCCACGAGGCCCTGCACGAGGACATCGAGGACTGGCTCGGCAGCGGCGCGCTGCGCCCCGAGCAGATCGAGCTGCGGATCGCCGAGCGTACGCTGTCGGCGCTGTCGTCGCCCGGCAAGCCGCTGCGGCGATTCGCTGACCGGGGCATCGCGCTCGTGGTCGACGAGTTCGGGCGCGGATTCAGCTCGCTGCCGCGGCTCGCGCGCCTGCCGCTCTCGGGGCTGCAGGTCGACCGAGCGCTGGTGGCGGGTGCGCGCGAGGACGAGGTGGCGCTGCGTGCCACGCGGGCCGCGCTGATGCTGGCCGCCGCGCTGGACCTGATGCCGATCGCCGCGGGCGTGGACGATGAAGGCGACCGCCAGCGGATCCGGGAACTCGGCGGCGTGCAGGCGCTGGGCGACCTGTTCGGGCATGCCCAGGGCTTCGAGCAGGCCGGCTCGACGCAGCGATCGCACGGCTGACCGCCGCCGATTTGACCGGCGGGTTATGCGACCCGCGTCACATTTTCCGTCCGAACCGTCGCGCAACCGCACGCGGCTGCCAGACCACCGATTCGCGTTCAATCGCGTCCTTGGGCACCGACCCGTTCAACCTGCCAGGGTGCCCGTGGGGTCGAGCATGACGAACAAGATCAAGCGGCTGTCTTCCCTCCCTGTGGCGGCGGCCATCGCCGCGGTGCTGGCCTCGGGCGCGGCGTTCGCCGACGGCGCAGCCCCCGGCACGTACATCGTGCAGGGCCGCAGCGCAGCCGAGGCCGCGGCGCTGGTGCGCAGCGCCGGCGGCCGGGTCGTCAGCGACCTGCCGCTGATCCGCGGCGTGGGTGCCGAGCTCAACGCGGCGCAGCTCGCCACGCTGCGCGCCGAGCGCGGCCTGCGCGTGCATGCCGATACGAGGGTCAGCGCCTCGAATGAAGCCTCGTACGATGGCGCCGCACTCAAGAACGCCAATGGCAAGGTCGAGACGTTCTATCCCTCGCTGGTCCGTGCGAACGAGTTGCACGCCCAGGGCATCACCGGCGCGGGGGTCGCGATCGCGGTGCTCGATACCGGGCTGGCGAACCTGCCGGACCACGATCTCGCCGGGCGCGTGGTCGCGAGCGCGGATTTCACCGGCAACACGCCGGGCACGTCGGTCGCGGGGGATCCCAGCGGCCATGGCACGCATGTGGCCTCGATCGCGGCCAGCGGCGTGCTGCCGAAGAACTCCAGTCTCGTCCATGGCGTTGCGCCGGGTGCCAGCCTCGTCGTCGCCCGCGCGCTCGACGCGGCCGGCAACGGCAGCTATCTCGACGTGATCGAGGGCCTGCAGTGGATCGTCGCCAACAAGGCGCAGTACAACATCCGCGTGCTGAACCTCTCCCTGAGCGCGCCGGCCCAGTCGCACTACTGGGAGGATCCGCTGAACCAGGCGGTGATGGCGGCGTGGCAGGCGGGTATCGTGGTCGTGACCTCGGCCGGCAACGGCGGTCCGACGCCGATGTCGATCGGCGTGCCGGGCAACGTGCCCTACGTGATCACCGTGGGCGCGCTGACCGACAACTACACGCCGTCGAACGGCGCCGACGACCGGCTCGCCTCGTTCTCGTCGACCGGCCCGACCTACGAGGGCTTCGTCAAGCCGGAGCTCGTGGCGCCGGGCGGGCATATCGCCGCTGCGATCCCGGCCGATTCCGCCATCGTGACCGCCTTCGGTGCCGACATGCCGAAGCAGGGCGCGCTGATGCAGATGAGCGGCACGTCGCAGGCCACGGCGGTGGTCTCGGGCGTCGCCGCGCTGCTGGCGCAGGCCAACCCGTTGCTGAGCCCGAACGACATCAAGTGCCGGCTGATGGCCTCCGCGCGCCCTGCGCGCAAGCCGGATGGCTCGGTGGCCTACTCGATCTTCCAGCAGGGCGCCGGCCTGGTCGACGCCGGTGCGGCAGCAGCCATCACGCGCGGCGGCTGCGCCAACGTCGGCATGGACATTGGCGCGGACCTCGCTGGCGTTCTTCACTACGGTGGACCGGCGAACCGCGACGCCAATGGTCACTTCTACCTGATGGACCCGCGCGCGCCGCAATGGGGCACGCCGCTGCAGGGCGACGGCTACGCCTGGTCCGGCGAGTTCGCCGGCGCCCAGGGATACGCCTGGTCGGGGCAGTTCGCCGGCGCCAACGGCTACGCCTGGTCCGGACAGTTCGCCGGCGCCCAGGGCTACGCCTGGTCGGGCCAGTTCGCCGGGGTCCAGGGCTATGCCTGGTCTGGCCAGTTCGCCGGCGCGGACGGCTATGCCTGGTCGGGGCAATTTGCCGGTGCGGATGGGTACGCCTGGTCCGGGCAGTTCGCCGGCGCACAGGGTTACGCGTGGTCCGGGCAGTTTGCAGGTGCCGCGATGCTCAGCTGGCATCAGGCCTACGGTTGGGCCAGCACGGCCGGCTTCGTGCCGGGGACCCCGGTCAGCGCGGCGGCGAGCATGATGTCAATCAACTTCTGGGTTCCCCAGGAGTAAGCCCCAGCGACGGCGCCACGATTATGTGACGCCGGTCGCCAGGCGGCAGGTCCGCGGTCGATACCCTGCGCAGAACACGTCAAATCGACACGGGTGTTCTGCCAGTCATGCGGGCCTGCCGTCACGTCCTCCTGCTGTGCGGCCTCGCGCTCCTCGGACTCCTGCCGGGGCTCGCGCAGGCCGCATCGCCCATGGTGTTCCGGCACCTCGCGGCGGAGGACGGCCTGTCGCAGAACACCGTCAACGCGGTGGCGCAGGACCGGCAGGGTTTCATCTGGGTCGCGACCGAGGGCGGGCTCAGCCGCTACGACGGCTACGAGGTCCGTCGCTACGCGCAGCGCCGCAACGATCCGCAAAGCCTGCCCGGCAACTTCGTCTGGGACCTGCGTGCCGGTCGCGACGGCGAACTGTGGCTCGCGATCAAGGACGGGGGAGTGGCCCGTCTCGACCCGGCGACCGGGCGTTTCACGTCGTTTCGCCACGATCCGGCCAAACCGGACAGTCTCTCGAGCAACACCGCGCGCAGCGTGCTGGTGGACCGGCAGGGCACCGTCTGGGTCGCGACCATCGACGGGGGCCTCAATGCACTGGACCCGCGCACGGGTCGCGTGCGCCGCTTCCGGCATGATCCGGCACGCGCCGACTCGCTGAGCTCCGACCGCGTCAGCGCGCTGGCCGAGGACTCCTCGGGCGCGATCTGGGTGGGCACGCCGGCCGGACTCAATCGCTGGATCCCGGGAGCCGACCGCTTCGAGCGCTACACGCACGACCCTCGCAACCCTGCCTCGCTGCCGAGCGA
Source organism: uncultured Acidibacter sp. (assembly GCA_964584625.1). Classification (GTDB taxonomy): domain Bacteria; phylum Pseudomonadota; class Gammaproteobacteria; order Steroidobacterales; family Steroidobacteraceae; genus UBA964. The sequence goes on along the minus strand of CAZPAJ010000026.1, from coordinate 22,486 downwards.
CCGCGTCAAAACGCTCCACGTCGATCGGTCAGGAATGCTCTGGGTTGGCACGCTGGATCGCGGGCTTGCGCGCCGCGACGGCGAGGGCTTTGCGTCATTCCTGCCCGCCGAGGCCGACGCCTCGGCACTGGCATCCGGCGACGTCGCGGCAATCCACGAGGATCGAGCGGGTCGCCTCTGGGTGGGAACGGCCGCCGGACTGCATTTGATGGACCGCGGCAGCGGTCGCTTCACCCGGTTCCTGCACGAGGCGGGGGATCCGGCCTCGCTGCGCGACGACAACGTGCTGGCGATTTTCGAGGACCGCGGCGGCCTGCTCTGGGTGGGCACGCGTGCCGGTGGCGTGAGCCGCTGGAATCCGCGCAGCTGGGCGTTGGGCCACGTTCGCAATGACGTCTTCGGCGGACACCAGCCGTTCTCGATCGCCGAGGCGGACGACGGCCGGTTGTGGGTCGGGACGCTCGGCGGTGGCCTGTTCCGGTTCGACCCGCGCACCGGGGCGGCCTTGCCGGCCGCGTCCGTGTTCGGCCGATCGCCCTCCGACGACCCTCGCGTGATGGCCCTGCTGCGGGATCGCAGCGGCGCGCTGTGGGTGGGCACCATGGCCGGAGGCCTGGTGCGGGTCGGGCCGGACGGCGCGATGCGCCGCTTTGGAAAATCCGACGGCAGTCCCGGCGCCGCCAACCTCGAGAAGATCATGTCGCTGCACCAGCTGCGCGACGGACGCATCCTGGTGGGCACCTTTGGCGACGGCATCGCGGTCATCGACCCGGTGACGATGCGCGCCAGTCGACTGGCGGGTGCCGCCCAGCCTTCCTCGCCGCTGGATCGAGCGTTCGTGACGGCGTTGGCGCAGGGCGAGGACGGCACGATCTGGGCCGGCACCGATGGCAGGGGTCTGCACGCCTTCACGGTCGACGGTCGCTCGCTGGGCACGTGGTCGCACGATCCCGGCCGCCCGGACGGGCTCGCCTCCAGCACGGTCTTCGCGCTGCACGTCGATGGCAACGGCGGCCTCTGGGTGGGCACTTCGGGCGGCGGAATCGACCGGGTCGAGGGCTCGGTGCGCGAGCCGGGCTCCATCCGCTTCGTCAACTACTCGACGGCTGACGGACTCAGCGGCAATTCCGTCTACGGCATCCGGCCGGATCGCGACGGCGGCCTCTGGCTCAGCACCGACCGTGGCCTGACGCGGATCGAGACGCGCAGCCGCTCGATCAAGGTGTTCCACCGTGAACACGGACTGCAGGGAGAGGATTTCAACTTCGGTGCGCACCTTGCGCTCGCCGACGGGCGCATTGCTTTCGCCGGCGCCGGCGGCCTCAATCTCTTCGATCCGCGGGACGTGCTGCAGGCGACGCCCGTGGGTCCGGCCACGGTCCTCACGCGCGTGGAGGTGCTCGGGCAACCGGCAAAGCTCGACGCGCCCCTGGCGCGGCTCGAGCGCCTGCCGCTCGGATACCGGGACAGCGTGCTCACGCTGGAGTTCGCGGCGCTCGACTTCACCGCGCCGCAGAAGAACTCCTACACGCATCGCCTGGTCGGGTTCTCCGACACCTGGACGCCGGCGACGGCGGAACGGCGACTGACCTACACCAACCTCGACGCGGGAAGCTACGTGCTCGAGGTGCGTGGCGCGAACTCCGACGGGGTTGCCGGCAGCGACGTCTTCCGGTTGCCGATCATCGTGGCGCCCGCCCCATGGGCCTCGCCGATGGCCTACGCGTTCTACGTGGCGCTGCTGCTGCTGGCGCTGTGGTCCTGGCACGCCCGACAGCAGCTGAAGCTGCGGCGCGCTGCCGAGCTGGCCGCGCGCCTCGAGGCCCAGGTGCAGGAGCGCACCACGGAGCTGCGCGCCAGCAACGCCGAGCTCGCGAGGCTGACGCGCGCCAAGAGCGATTTCCTGGCGCGCATGTCGCACGAGATCCGCACGCCCATGAACGGCATCGTCGGCATGGGTCAGCTGCTGACCCGTACCCGCCTCGACGAGCGCCAGCAACGGCTCGCGACCAGCCTGACCTCGTCGGCCAGCTCGCTGATGTACATCCTCAATGACATCCTCGACATCTCCAAGGTCGAGGCCGGCAAGCTCACGCTCGACCTCGCGCCGATGGACCTCGCGACCGTGCTCGGCGAGGCGGCGGACGTGCTGGCGAGCCAGGCGCACGCCAAGCGCCTCGAGCTGAGCGCCGCGCCGTCCCCCGACATCGACTGCCTGCTGATGGCCGACTCGCTGCGGCTCCGGCAGGTGATCCTCAACCTGCTCGGCAACGCGATCAAGTTCACGGCTTCGGGCGAGGTCGCCGTCACCGCCGATGTGCTCGAGCGGAACGCGGACCGGATGACCCTGGCGATCGCCGTGCGCGACACCGGGATCGGCATGCCGCCCGCGGTGCGCGAGAAGATCTTCGACCCGTTCGAGCAGGCCGACGAGACCACGACGACGAAGTTCGGCGGCACCGGCCTCGGACTGTCGATCTGCCGTGACCTCGTCACGCTGATGGGTGGCACGATCACCGTCGACAGCGAGGTCGGCGTCGGGTCGACATTCACAATCCGCGTATCGTTCGCCACGGCCGGCCCGATCGAGCGTCCCGCTGCGCTGGCGGGTCGCAGGGTCGTCGTGGTCACGCGTCGCGCTACCTTCGCCGACGTGGTTGCCCGCCTCGCGTCCGTGCACGGGGCGGCCTCCGAATGGATTCAGCCGGCGCCGGGCACGCTGGCTTCGCTGGCCGGGCAGGGTCGCGCGGCGCCGGCCGTGGTGCTCGACCTCGACAGCTGCCGTGGGGAGTTCCTCGCGCATCGCGAGGCCGTGGGCGGAGAGCTCGGCGGGATCCCGCTCGTGCTCGCCGGCTGCCCGGCCACCCTGGAGAGCCTCGGGGTGGGCGAGGGGAGCGCCCGCATGCAGCCGCTGGAGAAGCCGCTGCGCAGCGCCATGCTCGGGCACGTGCTCGCGAAGGTGCTGGGCCTGGACTTGCCGGATTCCGGCGCGGCAACCGGTTCCCGCAAGGTGGATGCGACGGCGCAGGCGCTGCTGATCGGGCGCGTGCTGATCGCCGAGGACCATCCGGTCAACTGCGCCGTGCTCGAGGGCATGCTGGACGAGATCGGCGTGCCCTACGTCACCGTCAACGGTGGGCGTGACGCGGTCGCTCGCGCCACCGGCGAGAGCTTCAGCCTGGTGCTGATGGACATGAACATGCCGGACCTCGACGGGGTGACGGCGACGGCGCGCATCCGTCGTGCGGAGGGCACGGGACGCCGGACGCCCATCATCGCCCTGACGGCCCACGCCGGCGCGGAGCAACGGCAGGCCTGCCTGGACGCTGGCATGGACGGTTTCCTGACCAAGCCCATCCCGCTGGCCGAGCTGCGCGCCGAGATCGGCCGCTGGATGACGCTCGCCCCGCCGCGCACGGACGCCATCCCGGAGGAAAAGCCCGAAGCGCCGGCGGCCGCCCCGCCCGAGGGCGCCCCGGCCATCGATGCGAACGCGCTGCAGCGGATCGCCGCGCTCGAGCGCCCGCAGAGCCGTGGCCTGCTCGAGCGGGTGACGCGCGCGTTCATCACCAGTTCGACCCGTCAGGTCGAACTGATCGAGGCCGCGCTCGCAGAGGGTGACTTCCGTGCGATCGCCGACCAGTGCCACTCGCTCAAGTCGACGGCCGCACACGTGGGCGCGATGGAGCTGGCGCGTGCGGCCCGAGAGCTGGAGGCGTTGGCCAAGACGGGAGACCGTGCGGCCTGCTCGCCGGCGACGGGGTCCCTGCGCGTCGCGCAGCAGGCGGCCGTGTCGGCGCTGCCTGCCGAGGTCGCGAGGCGCAGCGCATGATGACTTCGGACACCCGTACCCCGCGCGTGCTGATCGCCGACGACGACGAGATCAACCTGCTGCTGATGCGGGAAACGCTCGAATCGGCCGGCATCGAGGTGGTCGCCGCGGGCGACGGCGCCGAGGCGCTCAGGCTCGCGATGGCCCAGCGCATCGACGCCGCGCTGCTCGACGTGCAGATGCCGCATCTCGACGGGCTCGAGGTCTGCCGTCGGCTGCGTGCCGCCGCGCCGACCCGCTTCCTGCCGATCGTGGTGATCACGGGGCGCGACGACCCCGAATCGATCGAGCAGACCTACGCGTCCGGTGCCACCGACTTCATCTCGAAGCCCGTGAACTGGACCCTGATTCCCCACCGGCTGCGCTACATCCTGCGCAACGCCGAGATGGACCGGCGCATGCGTCACCTGGCGTACTTCGACGCCTTGACGGGCCTGCCCAACCGGCAGTCGTTCGTCGAGGCCGTCGGCGAGGCCCTTTCCCGCGTGGGCGAGTCGCCCGCGCGCGGGGGCGTCGCCGTGCTGCAGATCGAGCTGGGTGGGCTGCGCCGCATTGCCGAGACGTTCGGAGCGGAGATCGGCGACCAGGTGATGCGCACCCTGGCGCGCAAGCTGCCCTCGGAGCTGGCCTCGCGCGTGCGCGCGGCGTTCCGCATCGACGTCGCGCGCACGGCTGCCGAGGAATTCGCCGTGCTGGTGGTGGGGCCGGACGCCGAGGTGCTCGCCACCGAGGTCGCAGAGGCCGTGGCGCGCGGCTTCGACGAGCCGGTCCGCGTGACCGAGCACGAATTCTTCCTGCGCCCGACGGTAGGCGTCGCGGCGTTCCCGGAGCACGGCAGCGACGCCGAGACGCTGATCATGCACGCGGCGACGGCGCGCTACCAGGCGCAGGATTCGGGCGGTGCGCAGGTTCACGCGACCTATTCGCGGTCGATGAGCAGCCGGGCTCGCGAGCGGATGAAGCTGGATGCCGAGCTGCGCCGCGCGATCCGCGAGGAGCAGCTGGTGCTCTACTTCCAGCCGAAGCTGCGCGCCGCCGACGGCCGGCTCGCGGGCGTCGAGGCGCTGCTGCGCTGGTTCCACCCGGAACTCGGGGAGATCTCGCCGGCCCGGTTCATTCCGATTGCCGAGGAGTCGGGCCTGATCCTCGACATCGATGCCTGGACCCTGCAAGCGGCCTGCCGGCAACTGCGCAACTGGCAGCGCAACGGCCTCGAGACGACGGTCGCCGTCAACGTCTCGGGAAAGCACTTCCTGTATGGCGAGCCGTCTTCGATCATCGCGCGGGAGATCGCCGCCACGCAGGTGAGCCCCCGCGACCTGACGATCGAGATCACCGAGGGCGTGCTGCTTCGCGACGCCGCCCGGGTTCGCGGGGGCCTCGACGCCGTGCGTGCGCTGGGGTGCCGCGTCGCCGTCGACGACTTCGGCACGGGTTACTCGTCGCTGGCCTACCTGCGAGGCTTCCCGGTCGACTCGCTGAAGATCGACCGCGCCTTCGTGCAGAAGGTGCATACCGATCCCGTGGACGCAGCCATCTGCATGGCCGTGCTGTCGCTGGCCCGCAGCCTGGGCCTCGCCGTCACTGCAGAAGGGGTCGAGACCGCCGAGCAGCAGGAGTGGCTGGTTGACCACGGTTGCGACGAGATACAGGGCTTCCTCGTGTCGCGCGCGGTTCCGCCGGTCGAGATCGAGCGTCGCTACGGGCCCCAGACGGGGTTGTTCCGCAGCCTCGCCGGATAGGCACCCGCGCCGACCAGGCGTCCGGCAAGCGGACACCGAGGGGCGGTGACGGCCACTGGACAGTCATTTTCCCGTCGCGGATTCGGGATATCCTCACGGCCATCGCGCGTTGGCGCGAATTAGGATTCTGGTGTTGCGCCGGGGGGTGGTGGATGGGCGTGATCAGGATTCAGCGGGAATCCCTGCCGGAAGGGGCTGTGGAGGCCCTGCTGCGCGGGCGAGTGAACGAGGCGATCCGCGCGGTGCGCGCCGCCGAGTCGATCGGGTTCCGTGAGGCGAAGCGGCTCGTCGAGGCCTATATCCTCGCGGACCCGGCATTGTGCGGCATCTTCGAGTTACGCCGGGCTGCCGCGCTCTGCACGCTACGACGCGTGATCCGCGTGCTCGCGGTAATCTGCGGTGCAGGCCTGGGCTGGGCCATCATCGGCTAGCCACGGCGTGCGGAGGGCGCTGGGCCGCCCGCCTCCATCCAGCGCCTGATCCGACGAGCGTCGGCGACGCGGGTGTACTTGCCCCAGGAGTTGAGCAGCACGATCACGACCTGCCGGTCGTCGATCACGGTGCGCATGACGAGGCACTGTCCGGCCTCCGAGATGTAGCCCGTCTTCTGCAGGGAGATGTTCCAGCCTTCGCGGCCGACGAGCAGGTTCGTGTTGCGGTATTCGAGCGACTGCTGGCGCAGCCGGACCACATGATCCCGGTCGGTCGAGTAGCGCCGGATGTGTGGATCGCGTGCGGCGGCGACCACCAGGCGTGCCAGGTCCGCCGGCGTCGACACGTTCCGTTCCGAGAGCCCCGTCGGGTCCACGAAGCGGGTGCGGGTCATGCCCAACTCCTTGGCGCGCCGGTTCATCGCGCGGATCGCGGCGTCGAGCCCGCCCGGATAGCTGCGCGCCAGCGCCTGCGCGGCCCGGTTCTCCGAGGACATCAGCGCCAGGTGCAGCAGGTCGCCGCGGCTCAGGCGCGCCCCCACGGGCAGGCGGGACGCCGAGCCACGCGTGCGATGGCGGTCGTCGCGCGTGATCTCGACGGTCTCGCTGCGTGACTGCCCGGCCTCGAGCACCACCAGGGCGGTCATGACCTTGGTGATCGAGGCGATCGGTGCGGACTGCTGGGCGCGCCGCTCGAAGATGACGTCCTGGCTGCGCTCGTCGATCACCAGGGCCGCCGCGGAGCGCACATCCGGACGGGTCTGCGCGGACCATGCGGGTGCGGCGACGGCCAGGCACGCGGCGAGCAGCCCAGTCGCGATGCACGCGCGCCAGGCGGCGCGGCCCATGGAGAACGGGGACATTCGATGCCTGGTCGGTCGGGAAGCGGCGCAGCCTACCAGAGCGCTCACGCCGGAAGAATCGTCACGCTGTCGCTGGCCGGGTCGAAGACGATGCGGGCCTCGCCCCGCGAGAGCTGCGCGCGCACGTCGGCGACCTTTTCTTCGAGCGAGCGTTCCTGAACGCCATAGTCGGTGCCCTCGCGGAGCACGAAGGACTCGATCAGTGCGCGCAGCACGTCCTCCCCCAGAAGCTCCATGGGCACGTCCACCGGCTGATCGTCGCCCTCGGCGCCGGGTTCTTGCATCAGCGGATCGTCCAGCGGATCTCGCGGGCGGTCGTCGCGCCCACCTCGACCGCAGAGAGCCCGGCCGGCATCTCGGCACTCCCGGATGACAGGGGGCGCCTGCCGGCCATGATCTCGGCGGCAGGCTGCGGGTAGCGTGGCTCGGCGTCGGGTCGCGCGTAGCCCTGCGGGAATACCGGAAGCCCGCTGCGCGGCTCGTATTTGTCGGTGGCGCCGAGGGTGTGCATGACCTCGTGGGCGATCACGATCGCGTTCTGGCCGTCCATCGGGTGATCGGCAAACGCGTGTACCACGCCAATGAGTCCCTTCTGCAAGCCAAGCGAGTGCGGCACGGTCGGTCGCAGCGCGGGGTCATGGTAGACGACGAAGACGCGGATGTCCGACAGCGTGCCGCGGGCGTGACGCCAGGCGTAGGCGCGGGTGGCCAGGCTCCACGCCGCGCTGCGCAGCGGGCCGGCGCCCGCTGGCAGGGCCGGTGGTGGCTCGTGCACCTCGGGATGCAGGTCGATCCGGACGGGCCTGGCGAGCGGTACTCCGTGTCGCTTCGCCTCGCGCGAGAAGAAGGCCTCGATGGAGGCCAGGCGCGAGGCGTCGAGCCGGGAGAGATAGCGTCGCGTCACGGCGCTCGAGTCCCCGGCTACCGGGAAGACGCCGATCCACAGGGTGGAGTCCCAGTCGGTCGTCCTCTCGCGGTCTACCCATGTCGCCGTCGCGACGGCGAACAGCAGCGTCAGCAGCGCAGCGATGCGTAGGGCCTTCCACATGGCGGGTGGCGCGCCGGTCAGGGGTGCCGGATCAGTACCTTGCCGACATGATCCGAGGCTTCCATTTCGCGGAACGCCGCGATGGCGTCCTCGAAGGCGAAGGTCCGGTCGATGACGGGCGTGATACGCGCCGCCGCGAGGCCCGCCAGCAGGTCCTCGAACATGCGGCGGCTGCCGTTGCTGATGGCCTTCAGGCCGAGGTTCTTGGTGTACAGCCCCGGCATGCTGGGCAGCTCCTTCGGCATCGGGCCTGTGCCGATCATGACGATGGTGGCGCCGGGTGCGCAGGCATCCATCGACTGGTCCAGCGTGGGCCGGCCGACGTTCTCCAGCACGATGTCGACCCCGCCGGTCAGTTCCGCCACGCGCCGGCCCCAGGCCGGCTCCTGGCGGTAGTTCACGCCCCAGTCGGCGCCGAGTGCGCGCATGCGCGCGAGCTTGTCGTCGCGCGAGGAGGTCACCACCACGCGTGCGCCGCCCGCCCTGGCCAGCTGCAGGCCGATCGTCGAGACGCCGCCCGTGCCCAGCGTGAGCACCGTCTGGCCCGGCTTAAGCCGCGCCACTTCGTACAGCGCATGCCACGCGGTGACGCCCGAGGAGGCCAGCGTGGCCGCGGACTCGTAGCTGACGCCCGCCGGAAGCACGACGAGTCCGGATTCCGGCATCAGTACCTGCTCGCCCAACCAGCCGTCCGCGGTGTTGCCGATGTCCGATGCGTAGACATCCGGTGTCCAGCGGCCCTCGACCCAGGTGGGAAAGTGACAGCAGGCGACGCGGTCGCCGACCCGTATCCGCGACACCCCGGGGCCGAGTGCGACCACTTCCCCGGCGCCCTCGCTGAGGGGGATCGATGTCTTGTTGGTGCCGATCGGAAAGAAGCCGCCGACGATGCCACGGTCGCGCGCGTTGATCGACGAGGCGACCACGCGGACCCGCACCTGGCCCGGGCCGGGTTCGGGGGTCTCGCGCTCGACGAGCTGGAGGTTGGCGATCGACGGCGGGTTGCCGATCCGCCAGACCCGCGACTTGGGGCGGGGGCCACGCGTCGCAGCAGCGAGCGCGGGTGCGGCGGGCAGGGCGGCTGCGGCGAGGCCAGCGGTGGCGACGAAATCCCTGCGGTTGACCACGATCGCATCTCCGTGACGTCCGGCGCACGGGGCCGGGCAAGCGCGCTCCAGCCTACTACGTGGTGTGACGCAGCGCCTTGCCGGTGTCACGAGGCCACTCTAGGCTTGATGCTCCGATATCATGGCCCGGGCGTCCCCTGGGGTCCCGAGGCCCGATGAGCCTGTCAGATTCTCCCCGCGATGGCCGATTTGCCGGCGGTGCCGTCCGCGGCGCCGCAGCAGTGCTGCTCGCATTCGCGCTGGCCCTGCTGTCGCCGCTGGCATCGGCTGCCGAGTCCTTCCGCATCCTCTATCACGAGCCCTTGCGGGAACTGCGCATCGACGGAGCCGGGCGTTCGCTTGCGTTCGAAGCGTACGGGCGGCGTTTCGACCTGCGCCTCGAGCGCAACGAGAGCCTCCGTTTCGTCACGCCTGAGCGCATGCCTGGCGTCGAGGCGCTGCGCGGCACGCTCACGGGTGTCGAGGGATCCTGGCTCCGCCTCACCCGTACGCCCGCCGGTCTCTATGGCCTCATCTTCGATGGCCGTGACTACTACGCGGTGGAGCCCGCCGCCGAGGCGGCCGGCCAGGTGGTCGGTCCGCTGGCCGCGCGCGGCAGCACGCCCGTGATCTACCGTCTGGCCGACACGCTCGTTCCCGCGGGTGCGGCGACCTGCGGCGCCGTGCGCCACATCGACGACCTGCGCGCCGACGCGGGTCCGGAGCCGGTCACGGCCCAGCAGGTGCTCGAGCGCTTCGGCGAGGGTCTCGAAGCCGAGGCGGCCCTCCTGCCGACACGGCAGCTGCAGGTGGCCATGGTCGGTGACTACGAGCTGTCGCAGCTGGCGAATTTCGCTTCGGGCAACGCCACGCCCGAGCAGGCGATCGCCGTGCGCATGAACGTGGTCGATGGAATCTTCGCCGCCCAGCTCGGTGTGAAGGTCGTCGTCGCCGAGACCCGCGTCTTCGGAGACCCCGACGACCCGTTCAGCCCGACCACGTCCGCCAGCGATCTGCTGCGCGAGCTCGCCAGCTGGCGACAGTCCACGCCGGGCCAGTCTGCGCGGGGCCTGACGCACCTGATCACGGGCCGGGAGCTCGACGGCAGCACCGTCGGCGTGGCCTATGTCGGCGGGTTGTGCAGCCCACGATTCAGTGCCGGGCTCTCGCAGGGCAACCTCTCTGCCACGAACTCGGCGCTGGTGATCGCGCACGAGATGGGCCACAACTTCGGCGCCCAGCACGACGGGGAGGCAGGCTCCTCCTGCGAGTCGACCGCGACCACCTTCCTGATGGCGGCGCGCCTGAACGGCAGCCAGACGTTCTCGCAGTGCAGCCTGGACGTGATAAGGCCCCGGGTGGCCTCCGCGCCCACGAGCTGCCTCGCCGTGATCACGGTCCCCGACGGTGACATCGACGCGCCCGCACCGCCGCGCCGGCTGCGCGGCGTGTCTTTCGACTACGCGTTCAGCGTCCGCTCGATCGGAGCGGTGACGCTCGACGACGTCACGGCCACCGTGACGTTGCCCGCCGCCCTGACGCTCAATTCCGCGCAGGCCGGCGGCGGCGGCAGCTGCACCGCCAGCGGCAGCACCGTGACCTGCAACCTGGGCTCGCTCCCGGTTCAGTCCTCGCGCACCGTGACCTTGAACCTGCGCGCCACGCAGGCCGGCACGGCTGGTGTCTCGATCGCGCTCGCGGCTCCTGCGGACGCCGTGTCGGTCAACAATACCGCCCAGGTGGCCTTTGGCATCGATCCGAGTGCGGATCTAGCGGTGACGCTGTCTGCAGCGCCAGCGAGCTTCAATACCTCGGGTACCTCGCAGGTCACTGCGCGTGTCAGGCACGTCGAGGGTGATCCGGTCTCCGACGCGCGCCTCGTGTTCGAGTTGCCCGCCGGCCTGACGCTCAACTCGGTGGGCGTGAACAACCTCGGTTGCGTGGCCACCGGGGGATCTCTGTCCTGCGCCCCGCGCCAGCTGGTTGCGGGTGCTTCTGAGGACGTGCTGCTCACCGTGGCGTCGCCGCAGGTCGGCAGTCGCGTGGTCCGGGCGAGTGTCTCGGCGACCCTGGGTGACCCGGTGCAGGGCAACAACTCCGCGGAGACCTCGCTGGAAGTCACCGCTCCGCCTCCTTCGAGTGGTGGAGGCGGGGCACTCGGTACGTGGATGTTGCTGCTGCTCAGCCTGGCGCTGGGCCTGCGCGCCTCAGGTCGGCGGTGACGGTGCCCCAGCGCAGCACGTCCTGCTCGTGGCCGTGGTCGCGCCAGGGTTCATCCAGCGCGGCCTCGTACCACCTGACCATCCCGTGGAGCCCCCGCAGGCGGGCCGCGTAGGCGAGGCTGTCCGGGTCGAGCGGCAGGCCGTAGCTCTGGATCCGGAACGCGACGGGCGCGAAGAAGGCGTCGACGGCGGCGAATCGCGCGCCGGCGAGCCATGGGCCGCCGAATCGCGCGAGCCCCTCGCGCCACAGTTCCGCGAGCCGCGCGAGGTCTCCCTGCAGCGCCGGCGTCACCTCGTGCAGGCGCACCCGGACACCGCAGCTCATGCTGCACTGTTCGCGCAGAGCGCCGAATCCCGAGTGCATTTCCGCCGCCGCGCAGCGCGCCCAGGCCCGAGCGACCGGCCGCCCCGGCCACACGCCGTCATGGCGCTCGGCCAGGTACTCGGTGATGGCCAGCGAGTCCCAGACCGTGGTGGACCCGTCGACCAGGCAGGGCACGCGCCCCGATGGAGAAAACGCCCTGAAGCCCGCCGAGCTGCCACCCGGTTCGAACGGGTGGAGGCGCTCGTCGAACGGGATCCCCAACTCGACGAGCAGCAACCACGGCCGCAGCGACCACGACGAGTAGTTCCGGTTCGCGATGTGCAGGGTGTACATGCGTCGTGCCCGCGCCGCGTGCTTCCCGCGACGGCGTGCCGGTCAGCGCGTCGCCGGCTTGCGGAACTTCAGCGCGAAGCGGTCGCTGTAGCCGCCGATCGACGGCCGGCCGGTGTCGTAGCGCAGTTCGTCGTCGGGCCGGTAGTGAAGGTTGCTGAAGTCGACCAGTTCGAATCCTGCGTCGGTCATTTCCTTGATGACGAGCACGGGATCGATCCGGCGCCAGTTCTCCACCGTGCCCGGTTCGTTGTGGCGCCGGGTGTGGTCGACCACGCCGTAGATGCCACCGGGACGCAGCGCCTTGAAGACCGCCTTGTTCAGCGCGGCGCGGGTCCCGGCGGTCATGTTGTGCAGGTTGCGGAAGGTGAGGACCATGTCGATGTCCTGCACCGGAAGCTCGAGGTTCTCGGCCTGGAACACGCCGAACTGGCCGGAGGGCCTGAGTTCCGTGCGACCGTCCGCGACCTCGACCTTGTCGAGCTTCCATTCGGCGAGCCGCGGGGCCAGGCGCGCGCCGCCCACGGAGATGTAGAGCTTGCCTTTCTCGGCCAGCACCTGACCCAGGATCTTCGTGTACCAGCCTGCGCCGGGTACGAGTTCCACCACGCGCATGTCGGGTTGCAGGCCGAAGAACTCCAGGGTCTGCACCGGCTTTCGCTCGCGCGCGTCGCGTGCGCGCTCGTCGGCGCTGCGGATGTCGCTGGCGAGCGCCTTCTCGATCCGCTGGGCGGTCTCGCTCTTGGGTGGCGCGGCCGGCATCTGGGCACGGGAGGGTGTGGCAGCGAGCAACGCGAATCCCGCCAGAATGGCGGCGATCGCGGAACGGAACGGGAGCTGGGTCGTCATCGCGGGATCCTCCGGGTGGACTCGTGGCGGGTAGATTCGTGGCGAAGCCGTCAGGGGACGATGTCGAGCAACTGCACGTCGAAGACCAGCGTGGCGCCGGGCGGGATCGTCGGCGGGCGACCCTCGTCGCCGTAGGCGACCGACGACGGGCAGCCGATGCGCACTCGCGCCCCCACCTTGACCTGCTGCAGGGCCTCCGTCCAGCAGGGGATCACCTCGTCGAGACGGAAGGTCGCCGGCTCGCCGCGCTGCACGGAACTGTCGAAGACCGAACCGTCGATCAGGCGTCCTTCGTAATGCACGCGGACCCGGTCGGTCGCCTTGGGCGACGCGCCCGTGCCCGGCTGCAGCGGTGTGGTCACGACGCCCGAGGCACTGCGGGTGGCCCCGGTCTCGCCCGCGGCACCGGCCAGGAATTTCTCGCCGGATTCCCGTTGGCGCGCCGCGATGGCGGACTGCCGCTCGAGCTGCAGGGCTTCGATCCGCGGCGCGTAGGTTGCGAGGTCGACCCGGCTCTGCCGGCCGAGCACGCCGTCCTCGAGTCCGGCCCTGACCTGTTCGAGCTCGGCGGGCGTCAGGCTGAACGACGCCAGGCTGCGGCTGACCAGCTGGCCTAGCGTGTAGAGGGTCTTCGCCTGGTCGTCCGCCAGCGGCGGCGCATCGGCGGCGCGCGCCGGCATGGCGACCAGCAGGATCGCCATGGCAAAGGCGGGCAGGGCGGTGGGACGCAGGGACATGGTGCCACTCCTCGGGCAACGGGAATGCCGGGCAGTCTAGCCCGCCGCGCCCCGAGATGGCGTGGCATCGGGCGAGACCTCCCGCTACCCTCGACCGATGACCGCCCACGCCCTGTTCCCGACACTGGTCTACTCCGCGCCGCTGCAGCGCGCGGGTGCCGCTGCCTTCAACGCCCGACTGCTCCGGGAATGCCTGCAGATGCGGCACGACGACGTGGCGGGGCGCCGATGGTCCCGCCGCGGCTATCCGGGCGGCTACACGTCCTACGCCAGCCAGTGCCGCATGCACCGTATCTCGCCGACCTTCGGCGAGCTCGAGCGCCGCCTCGCCCGGCACGTGCGCGCGTTCTCCTCGCGGCTCGCGCTGGATCTCGACGGGCGTGAGCTGTCCATGACCGACTGCTGGATCAACATCATGCCCCGGCACGTCGTCCACGGGCTGCACCTGCACCCGCTGGCCACCCTCAGCGGCACCTACTACGTGCGGGTGCCGCGCGGCGCGCCAGGGCTGAAGTTCGAGGATCCTCGCCTCGATCGCTACATGGCAGCGCCGCCCCGGCGGCCGGATGCCCCGGCCGCCCAGAGGCCGTGGTTCACCCTCCCGGCGGTCGCTGGCCGGGTGGTCCTGTTCGAGAGCTGGCTGCGCCACGAGGTCCCTCCCAACCCGGTGGCGGGGGAGAGGGTCAGCATCTCCTTCAATTACGGCTGGTTCTGACCCCTGCAGATTGACAGGGAGGCCCTGCCTACCTAGAATCCGCCGCCTTTGTCGGGGGGCCTGCAATCGGGCGCCCCGCTAAAACAGCGGCTCGAGAAGCGCAGGGCGGTCCCCGCAAGGGGTCGGCCCCGCTCACCTTCGAAAAGAGCCGCCCGCCGCAGCCGGTCGTAGGGCTGTCGGTCGTAGGCCCGGGTTCTCCGTCATCGTCTCCCCAGGGGGTGCCGGCGGATGTTTTTGCGGGCCCTGCGAGCGGCTCCCGTTGCCCGGCGGATTCTGAAGAACGAGCAACGCTGAAGACTCTGGAGACCGCATGGCCACGACAGGTCAGCTGATTCGCGCACCGCGGCGCACCCGCGCCGAAAAGACGAAGGTGCCCGCGCTGGGCGCTGCCCCGCAGAAGCGCGGCGTGTGCACCCGCGTCTACACCACCACCCCGAAGAAGCCCAACTCCGCGCTGCGCAAGGTCTGCCGCGTGCGACTGGTCAACGGCTACGAGGTCACCTCGTACATCGGTGGCGAGGGCCACAACCTGCAGGAGCACTCGGTGGTGCTCATCCGCGGTGGCCGTGTGAAGGACCTCCCGGGCGTCCGCTACCACACGGTGCGCGGCACGCTCGACTGCGCTGGCGTCAACGCCAGGAAGCAGAGCCGTTCCAAGTACGGCGCCAAGCGTCCGAAGAAGTAAGTCCGAGGAGAGCGAACGATGTCCCGTCGTGCAC
>CAZPAJ010000026.1:0-7557 GCA_964584625.1 uncultured Acidibacter sp. | reverse complement strand
CGCCACATCCTGCCGGACCCGAAGTTCAACAACGACATGCTTGCCAAGTTCATGAACGTCGTCATGAAGAGCGGCAAGAAGTCGGCTGCCGAACGCATCATCTACGGTGCGATCGACCGCATCACCGAGAAGACCGGCAAGCAGGGCGGTGACGCCATCGCGCTGCTCTCTCAGGCGCTCGAGAACGTCAAGCCGGTGGTCGAGGTGAAGTCACGCCGGGTCGGCGGCGCCACCTATCAGGTGCCGGTCGAGGTTCGCTCCACCCGTCGCCAGACCCTGGCCATGCGCTGGGTCATCGAGGCGGCGCGGGCGCGCAGCGAGAAGTCGATGTCCTTCCGTCTTGCCCACGAGCTGCTCGACGCGGCCGAGAACCGCGGTGCCGCGGTGCGCAAGCGCGAGGACACGCATCGCATGGCAGAGGCCAACAAGGCCTTCGCACACTACCGCTGGTAAGCGGCCGCAGCCCCGGAGCATCGGTCGCTTCCTGACCCGCCATGGCCCGCAGCACGCCCATAGAACGCTATCGGAACATCGGAATCTCGGCGCACATCGACGCCGGGAAGACGACGACGACCGAGCGCATCCTGTTCTACACGGGCGTCTCGCACAAGATCGGCGAGGTCCACGACGGCGCCGCCGTCATGGACTACATGGAGCAGGAGCAGGAGCGGGGCATCACGATCACCTCGGCCGCGACCACCTGTTTCTGGAAGGGCATGGACAAGTCCTTCCCGGAACACCGCATCAACATCATCGACACGCCGGGCCACGTCGACTTCACCATCGAGGTCGAGCGCTCGCTGCGCGTGCTCGACTCGGCGGTCGCGTTGTTCTGTGCGGTCTCTGGCGTCCAGCCGCAGTCCGAGACGGTCTGGCGGCAGATGAACCGCTACGCGGTGCCGCGCATCGCGTTCGTCAACAAGATGGACCGCGCGGGTGCGAATTTCCTGCGCTGCGTCGACCAGATCCGCAGCCGCCTGCGCGGCAACCCCGTGCCCATCCAGTTGCCGATCGGTGCCGAGGACGGGTTCGCGGGCGTCGTCGACCTGCTGCGCATGCAGGCGATCTACTGGGACATGGGTACCCAGGGAATGAACTTCGAGCACCGCGAGGTGCCGGAGTCGATGCGGGCCGAGGCCGAGAAATTCCGCACGCAGATGGTTGAGGCTGCGGCGGAGGCCAACGACGCGCTGACCAACCAGTACCTCGAGACGGGTGAACTCTCGGCCGAGCAGGTCAAGGCCGGCTTGCGCGAGCGCGCGCTGCGCAACGAGATCGTGCTGGTCATGTGCGGCAGCGCCTTCAAGAACAAGGGCGTGCAGGCCTTGCTGGACGCCGTCATCGAATACATGCCTTCCCCGGTCGACATGCCCGCGGTGAAGGGCCTCGACGATTCCGGGGAGCCCGCGTCGCGTCCCGCCGCCGACGACGCGCCGTTCGCGGCGCTGGCGTTCAAGATCCTCAACGACCCCTTCGTGGGCAACCTGACCTTCTTCCGGGTGTACTCGGGCGTGCTCAACTCGGGCGACTCGGTGTTCGTCCCCAGCAAGGCCCGCAACGAGCGGATCGGGCGGCTCCTCCAGATGCACGCCTCGGAGCGCTCCGAGATCAAGGAAGTCCGCGCCGGCGACATCGCTGCTGCAGTGGGCCTGAAGGACGTCACGACGGGCGATACCCTGTGTGCGGCCGGCAAGCCGATCACACTCGAGAAGATGACCTTCCCGAACCCGGTGATCTCGGTCGCCGTCGAGCCGCGGACGCAGGCCGACCAGGAAAAGATGGGCCTGGCGCTGCAGCGTCTCGCGAAGGAAGACCCGTCGTTCCGCGTCCATACCGACCCGGAATCCGGGCAGACGATCATCTCGGGCATGGGCGAGCTCCACCTCGAGATCATCGTCGACCGCATGAAGCGCGAGTTCAAGGTCGAGGCCAATGTCGGCAAGCCGCAGGTCTCCTACCGGGAGACGCTGCGCGCCTCGGTCGAGTCCGAGGGCAAGTTCGTCCGGCAGTCCGGCGGCCGCGGGCAGTACGGGCACGTCTGGCTGCGCCTCGAGCCGAACGGGCTGGGCAAGGGCTACGAGTTCGTCAACGGGATCGTCGGCGGGGCCGTGCCTCGCGAGTTCATCCCGGCGATCGACAAGGGCGTCAAGGAGGCGGTCGACACCGGCGTGCTCGCGGGCTACCCCATCGTCGACATCAAGGTCACGGCCTTCGACGGTTCCTACCACGACGTCGACTCCAACGAGATGGCATTCAAGATCGCCGCGTCGATGGGCTTCAAGGACGGGTTCCTCAAGGCCCGTCCCGTGCTGCTCGAGCCGATCATGAAGGTCGAGGTCGTCACCCCCGAGGACTACTCGGGCGACGTCATCGGCGACCTCAACCGCCGCCGCGGCCAGATCACCGGCATGGACGATTCGCCCGCGGGCAAGTCGATCCTCGCCGAGGTGCCGCTGTCCGAGATGTTTGGCTACGCGACGTCCGTGCGCTCGATGAGCCAGGGTCGCGCCACCTTCACCATGGAATTCGAGAAGTACATGGAAGTCCCGCCGAACGTGGCGGACTCCATCATCAACAGGTAACCGGGGCCCGCCAGGGCCGAGACCAGCACCAGGAGAGACCGCCGTGTCCAAAGGAAAATTCGAACGTTCGAAGCCGCACGTGAACGTGGGGACGATTGGTCACGTGGACCATGGGAAGACGACGCTGACGGCGGCGCTGACGAAGGTCATGGCCGAGACGTACGGTGGGACGTTCATGGCGTACGACCAGATTGACAAGGCGCCTGAAGAGAAGGCGCGCGGGATCACGATTTCGACGGCGCACGTGGAGTACGAGTCGAAGGAGCGTCACTACGCGCACGTGGACTGCCCTGGGCACGCGGACTACGTGAAGAACATGATCACGGGCGCGGCGCAGATGGACGGGGCGATTCTGGTGGTGTCGGCGGCTGATGGCCCGATGCCGCAGACGCGGGAGCACATTCTGCTGGCGCGGCAGGTGGGTGTTCCGTACATCGTGGTGTTCATGAACAAGGCGGACATGGTCGACGACAAGGAGCTGTTGGAGCTTGTCGAGATGGAAGTCCGCGAGCTGCTGAGCACGTACAAGTTCCCTGGCGACACGACGCCGATCGTGGTGGGTTCGGCGCTGAAGGCGCTGGAGGGTGACACGTCGGAGATTGGTGTTCCGGCGGTGGTGAAGCTTGTTGCGGAGATGGACAAGTACATTCCGGTGCCGAAGCGCGACGTGGACAAGCCGTTCCTGATGCCGGTCGAGGACGTGTTCTCGATTTCGGGTCGCGGCACGGTGGTGACGGGGCGCATCGAGCGCGGGATCGTGAAGGTGAACGACGAGGTCGAGATCATCGGTCTGAAGGACACGGTGAAGACGATCTGCACGGGCGTCGAGATGTTCCGCAAGCTGCTTGACGAGGGTCAGGCGGGCGACAACGTGGGCGTTCTGCTGCGTGGTACGAAGCGCGAGGACGTGGAGCGTGGTCAGGTTCTGGCGAAGCCGGGTTCGATCACGCCGCACACGAAGTTCGAGTGCGAGGTGTACGTGTTGACGAAGGAGGAGGGCGGGCGCCACACGCCGTTCTTCAAGGGATATCGTCCGCAGTTTTACTTCCGCACGACGGACGTGACGGGGACGATCGAGCTGCCTGGCGACACGGAGATGGTGATGCCTGGCGACAACATCAAGATGACGGTGGAGCTGATCGCGCCGATCGCGATGGAGGACGGCCTGCGCTTCGCGATCCGCGAGGGTGGTCGTACCGTCGGCGCCGGCGTCGTCGCAAAGATCCTGAAGTAAGGCACTCAACATGGCGAACCAGAACATCCGCATCAGGCTGAAGGCCTTCGACCATCGCCTGATCGACACCTCGGCCCGCGAGATCGTCGAGACGGCCAAGCGCACGGGAGCCACCGTCCGTGGCCCCGTGCCGCTGCCGACGAAGATGGAGCGCTTCACGCTGCTCGTCAGCCCGCACGGCGACAAGGACGCGCGCGACCAGCTCGAGCTGCGCACGCACAAGCGGCTGATGGACATCCTCAACCCGACGGACAAGACGGTCGACGCGCTCATGCGCCTCGAGCTTCCTGCCGGCGTGGACGTGCAGATCAAGCTGAACTGAGTGCGCGCGAAGCCGGCTCCTGCAGCGTCGCGAGGCGCTTGCAAGCGCCGGCGGGGCCGCTTACAATGCGCGCCCTTTTACCCCCGGGCCAGCCCCGGGGTAAGCAGCTGCGGTGTCGGGCGAGGTTGGCGGGTTGCGCCAAGACCACTCGAGCAAAGTCGCCACGGGCTCCCCGTGGACGGCCGCTCCGGTGTCTACCCTCCCCCCGATCCGAAACGATAGTTGCGCGCGCCAATCGCAGCGTGCGCAGGAGTGGAACGAACATGGCAATCGGTCTGGTCGGCCGCAAGCGCGGCATGACGCGAGTGTTCACGGACGCCGGGGAGTCGATCCCGGTCACCGTGATCGAGGTCCTCCCGAACCGGGTGACCCAGGTCAAGACTGCGGAAAACGACGGCTATCAGGCCGTGCAGGTCACCTACGGCAGCCGTCGGCCCCAGCTGGTCGGCAAGGCTGTCGCGGGCCACTACGCCAAGGCGGGCGTGGCCCCGGGGCAGGCGCTGGTCGAGTTCCGCGTGACCGGCGCCGAGGCCGACGGCATGAAGGTCGGCGCCGAGGTCAAGGCCGACCACTTCAAGGTCGGTCAGGTCGTCGACGTCACCGGCACCACCATCGGCAAGGGCTTCGCGGGCACCATGAAGCGTCACAACTTCGGTGGCCACAATGCATCGCACGGTGTCTCGGTCTCGCACCGTACCCCGGGCTCGATCGGCCAGCGCCAGACGCCGGGCCGCGTGTTCCAGGGCAAGCGCATGTCGGGCCACATGGGCGCCGAACGCCGCACCACCGAGAACCTGAAGGTCGTCGAGGTCGACACCGAGCGCAACCTGCTGCTGATTCGGGGCGCCGTGCCCGGTTCCGAGGGTGGGCAGGTCGTCGTGCGTCCGTCGGTCAAGGCTGCCCGCCTGGCGCTGCGCAAGACCATTACCCCGACGAAGGCTGCGGCGCCTGCGAAGGGCGCGGCCGCGAAGAAGTGATCCCGGGGGCCCAGACACCATGAAGATCAAGATTGCAGGCGGGTCCGGCGAGCTCCAGCTCTCCGAGGCGACCTTCAGCCAGGAGTTCAACGAGGCGCTCGTGCACCAGGTGCTCACCGCCTACCGCAACGCGGGGCGCTCGGGCACCAAGGCCCAGCTCACCAAGGCCGAGGTGCGCGGCGGCGGCAAGAAGCCCTGGGGCCAGAAGGGCACCGGCCAGGCGCGTGCCGGCTCGTCGCGCAGCCCGATCTGGGTGGGTGGCGGCCGTGCGTTCGCCGCCAAGCCCCGCAGCTTCGAGCAGAAGGTCAACCGCAAGATGTACCGCGGCGCGATCCGGGCGATGCTGTCGGAGCTCGTCCGCCAGGATCGCCTGGTTGTCACCGACACGCTTGCGCTCGACGCGCCCAAGACCCGGCTGCTCGCGGCTCGCCTGAAGGAACTCGCCCTCGGGAACGTGCTGATCGTGGTGGAGGCCATCGAGGAAAAGCTGTTCCTCGCCGCCCGCAACCTGCCGCACGTCGACGTGCTGCCCGTCACCGCGCTGAATCCGCTCGCGCTTGCGAGCCACCAGAAGGTGCTGATGACGGTCGGCGCCGTGAAGCTGATCGAGGAGCGCCTGCAATGAGCACCGCAGTGTCCAAGCTCGGCAAGGAAAAGCTCATGACCGTGCTGGTCGCCCCGCACGTGACCGAGAAGACGGCGCTGGCGATGCAGAACGCCAACCAGTACGCCTTCCGGGTCCGTCGTGACGCCAGCAAGCCGGACATCAAGGCAGCCGTCGAGCTGATGTTCGAGGTGAAGGTCTCCGACGTGCAGGTGGTCAACGAGCCGGGCAAGATCCGGCGCTTTGGCAAGACACCGGGTCGGACCCAGGACTGGAAGAAGGCCTACGTGCGCCTCGCGCCGGGCCAGACCATCGACTACGAAGCCTCGAGGAAGGCCTGATGTCCCTCATCAAGCTCAAGCCGACGTCGCCGGGCGCCCGGTTCGTCGTCAAGATCGACAAGTCCCACCTCTGGAAGGGTGGTCCGCACGAGCCGTTGACGACCTCCCAGCGCAAGACGGGCGGTCGCAACAGCTTCGGTCGCATCACCACCCGCCACAAGGGCGGCGGTTCGCGCCAGAAGTACCGCATCATCGACCTCAAGCGCGACAAGGACGGCGTCAAGGGCGTCGTGGAGCGTGTCGAGCACGACCCGAACCGCACGGCGCACATTGCGCTGGTGCGCTACGCCGACGGCGAGCGTCGCTACATCATCGCGCCGAAGGGCGTCACGGCGGGCGACGAGATCCGCGCGGGCGCCGACTCGCCGATCAAGCCGGGCAACGCGATGCAGTTGCGCCATGTGCCGGTCGGCACGACGGTGCACAACGTCGAGCTCAAGCCCGGCAAGGGCGGGCAGCTGGCACGCAGCGCGGGCAGCTCGGTTCAGTACACCGCGCGCGAGGGCATCTACGCCTACATCCGGCTCAAGTCGGGCGAGACCCGCAAGGTGCACATCGACTGCCGCGCCACGATTGGCGAGGTCAGCAACGACGAGCACAACCTGCGCAGCTACGGCAAGGCCGGCGCCAAGCGCTGGCTCGGCATCCGCCCGACGGTGCGCGGCCTCGCGATGAACCCTGTCGACCACCCGCATGGCGGTGGCGAGGGCAAGTCGGGCCAGGGCAATCCGCACCCGGTCTCGCCGTGGGGCTGGAACACGAAGGGCAAGAAGACCCGAACCAACAAGCGGACGACGCACCTCATCGTGCAGCGTCGTCAGAACAAGGTCCGCTGAGCGGCCGGTCGGTAGGTAGGAGCCACAAGTGCCTCGTTCACTGAAGAAAGGTCCTTTCGTCGACCTCCACCTCGCAAAGAAGGTGCAGGTCGCCGTCGCCAAGAACGACCGCAAGCCGATCAAGACCTGGTCGCGCCGGTCAATGGTGTTGCCCGAGATGGTCGGGCTGACGATCGCCGTGCACAACGGCAAGCAGCATGTTCCGGTGCTCGTCAGCGAGAACATGGTCGGCCACAAGCTCGGTGAGTTTGCCCCCACGCGCACCTTCAAGTCGCATTCGGGCGACAAGAAGGCCGGCTGAGTCCGGCTCGGAGCAGAACGATGGAAGTCACGGCAAAACTCAAGTACGCGCGGATTTCTCCGCAGAAATGCCGCCTCGTCGCGGACGTGGTGCGCGGCAAGCCGGTGGGCAACGCGATTGCCACGCTGCGGTTCATGCCCAAGAAGGGTGCCGAGCTCGTCCGCAAGGTGCTCGAGTCCGCGGTCGCGAATGCCGAGAACAACAACGGCGCCGACATCGACGAGCTCAAGGTGCACCGCATCCACGTCGACGCGGCACCGGTACTCAAGCGCTTCGCCGCGCGCGCCAAGGGGCGCGGTGCGCGGATCGTCAAGCGCAACAGCCACATCACCGTCGTGGTGAGCGACGGCAGGAAGGACT
>CAZPAJ010000025.1:0-44552 GCA_964584625.1 uncultured Acidibacter sp. | reverse complement strand
GAACCCCCGACCCTCTGCTCCCAAAGCAGATGCGCTACCAGACTGCGCCATGCCCCGTGTTCAGAGGCCCACGCCCCGCGGCCAGAGCCGCCGCGCGAAACCCCATCCGCGGGGGCGCGAATGATACGAGGGTCGCGGGACCATCGTCAAACCCGGTGATCGTGAGAGAATGTTTCGATGACGGCGCGCATCATCGACGGCAAGGCCATCGCGGCCGAGGTCAAGGCAGACGTACGGCACTCGGTCGAGGCCATGGTGGCCCGAGGCCTTCGTCGCCCCGGCCTCGCGGTGGTGATGGTGGGTGACAACCCCGCCTCGCGGGTCTATGTCGCCAACAAGCGCAAGGCCTGCGCCGAGTGCGGCATCGCCTCGCGCGACGTCGACCTCCCGCAGTCGACCAGCGAGGTCGAGCTGCTGGGCCGCATCGACGCGCTGAACGCCGACGAGACGGTCGACGGCATCCTCGTGCAGCTGCCGCTGCCCGAGCAGATCCACCAGAGCGCGATCGTCGAGCGGATCGACCCGCGCAAGGACGTCGACGGCTTCCACCCCTACAACGTGGGCCGGCTCGCCGAGCGCAACCCCCTCATCCGGCCCTGCACCCCCTATGGGGTGGTCCGGATGCTCGAGCACATCGGTGTTTCGGTGAAGGGCATGCACTGCGTCGTGGTAGGTGCTTCGAACATCGTCGGCCGCCCGATGTCGCTCGAGTTGCTGCTGATGGGCGCCACCACCACCGTGACCCACCGCTTCACACGGGACCTCGAATCCCATGTTCGCGCCGCCGACGTGCTCATCGTGGCGGCGGGCAAGCCGGGGCTGGTACCCGGCGCCTGGGTCCGCGAGGGCGCGGTCGTGGTCGACGTCGGGATGAACCGCACGCCCGACGGCCGCCTCTGCGGTGACGTCGACTACGAGGGCGCTTCGCGCCGGGCCGGGTGGATCACCCCGGTGCCCGGCGGCGTGGGCCCGATGACGGTCGCGATGCTGATGAAGAACACGCTCGAGGCGTCGCTGCGCAGGCAGTCCTAGGCGTAGCGCCAGACCGTGGCCCCGCCCGGCTTGTCCTCCAGCACGACCCCGCCTGCCGCCAACTCGTCGCGGATCTCGTCGGAGCGGCGGAAATCCCGCGCGCGGCGGGCGGCCGCCCGCTCGGCCACGAGCGCATCGACCCGCTCTGGCGGCAGCCGCGACGACACGGCGCCTGCGCCGTCCTCGGGCATGCGGCGGGACAACCGGAACCACTCGCCAGGGGAAAGAGCCAGCAGCCCGAGCACGCCACCCATCGCCCGCAGTTGCCCGGCCAGCGCCGCGGCGCGGCCGCCCTCGCCCGCGTCCCGCGCGCGGTTGATGTCGCCGGCGAGGCCCTGCAGCACCGCGAGGGCCTCGGGCGTGTTGAAGTCATCGTCCATCGCCGAGTGAAACCGCTGCCATGCATCGGCCGCCACGTCCGGGGCGGCCGCAGCCGTGGCGGGCTCGAGGTCGCGCAGTGCCGTGTACAGCCTGCCGAGCGCAGCATCGGCCTGGTCGATCTGCCCGAGCGAGTAGTTGATCGGCCCGCGGTAGTGGCTGCCGGTCAGGAAGTAGCGCAACACCTCGGGGTGACGCACGTAGCCCGAGTCGAGCACGTCCCGGATCGTGAAGAAGTTGCCGAGCGACTTCGACATCTTCTCGTCGTCGACGTTGACGAAGCCGTTGTGCATCCAGATGTTGGCGAACCGATCGCCGGAGGCCGCGCAGGACTGCGCGATCTCGTTCTCGTGGTGCGGGAACTTGAGGTCCATGCCGCCGCCGTGAATGTCGAAATGCGGCCCGAGGATCTCCTCGGACATTACCGAGCACTCGATGTGCCAGCCCGGACGCCCCGGCCCCCAGGGCGAATCCCAGCTCGGCTCGCCGGGCTTGGCGCGCTTCCACAGCACGAAGTCGAGCGGGTCCCGCTTGGCATCGGCGACCTCGACCCGCGCGCCGGCCCGCAGGTCCGCAAGGCGCTTGCCCGACAGCTGCCCGTAGCCCGGGAAACTCGACACGGAGTACAGCACGTCGCCGTCGTCGGCGACGTAGGCGTGGCCCTTGTCGAGCAGCCGGCGCGTCATCCGGATCATGCCGGCCACGTGCGCGGTCGCGCGCGGCTCGTGGTCCGGCCGCAGGATGTTCAGGCGGTCGTAGTCCTCGTGCATCGCGGCAATGAACCGCTCGGTGAAGGTCCCGATCGGCTCACCCAGCTCCGCGGCGCGCCGGATGATCTTGTCGTCGATGTCGGTGATGTTGCGGACGAAGGTCACCCGGTACCCGCGGTGAGCCAGGTAGCGCCGCACCACGTCGAAGGCAACCTTCGATC
Source organism: uncultured Acidibacter sp. (assembly GCA_964584625.1). GTDB lineage: Bacteria > Pseudomonadota > Gammaproteobacteria > Steroidobacterales > Steroidobacteraceae > UBA964. Next base: position 42,211 of record CAZPAJ010000025.1, on the reverse strand, counting down.
GCGCGTGGCCGATGTGGCAGAAGTCATAGACCGTGTCGCCGCAGACGTACATGCGCACTTCGCCGGCCGTGATCGGCACGAGCGCTTCCTTGCGGCCCGTCAGGGAATTGTGGATCTGGATCATCGTTCCTCGGTGCGCGCGAAGCGCTGCAGGCGCGCGCGGGCGCGCGCGGGGGTGATCAATGGAAGCAGCGGCGCGAGTTCCGGGCCGTGGCCGAGCCCGGTGAGCGCCCAGCGCAGCGGCCGGAACAGCTCGGGCCCCCGGCGACCGGTGGCCTCGCGGACCGCCGCACACATGGCGCGCCAGTCGTCGCCGTGCGTCTCGACGGCCGCGACGGCGGCCGCGAAGAAGGCCGGCCCCGCGGCCACCACCACCGCCCGCCCCTCGTCGTCGAGCGCGGGAGGCTCGGCGTCGAACACGATTCGGGCCCAGGCCGCGGCATCGGCGGGCCGGTCCACGTTCGACTGCACGGCCGAGACGAACGCCAGCAGCGAACCCGGCGGCAGATCCGCCGGCAAGGCCGGGCGCATCCAGTCGAGCGCGGCCTCGGGGCCGAGTCGATGCACGGCCTCGCGCTGCCAGCCCCGCAGGCGCGCATCGTCGAAGCGGGCGGGCGCACGGCCGAGGTGGGCGGTGTCGAACGCCTCCGCCATCTCCGGCAGCGACAGCCATCCCTGCGCGGCGCTGGAGTGACCGAGCCGGAACAGGTGGTTGGCGATCGCACCGGGGAGGATGCCCTGCGCCCGCAGCTGCCGCAGCGACGCCGCCCCGGCACGCTTCGACAGCGGCGCTCCGGCGTCGTCGACGATCAGCGGCAGGTGCCCGTAGGCCGGCGCCGCCACGCCCAGCGCGCGGGCCAGCAGCAACTGCCGCGGCGTGTTCGAGAGGTGATCCTCGCCACGCAGCACCAGGGTGACCCCCATCAGCGCGTCATCGAGCACGTTGCCGAAGAAGAACGCTGCACTGCCGTCGGCACGGCGCACCACGAAGTCGCCGATGTCGGCGCACTCGAACCGCTGGGGACCATGAACGAGGTCGTCGAAGACGACCTCGCCGTCGGGCGGAACGCGAAACCGCAGCGACGGCACTCTGCCCTCCGCCTCGCGCGCTGCACGCTGCGCGGCACTGAGCTCGCGGCAGGTGCCGGCGTAGCGCGGCGGCTGGCCGGCGGCCCGCCGCGCACGCCGGGCGAGCTCGATCTCGAGCGGCGTGCAGTAGCACGGATACACCGCGCCCACGGCCTGCAGGCGGGACAGCGCGTCGGCATACAGGGCACCGCGGGCGGACTGCACGTAGGGCGCCGCGGGCCCGCCGACGTCGGGACCCTCGTCCCAGTCGAGACCCAGCCAGCGCAGGTCGTCCTGCAGTGCGGCGGCCAGTGCCGGGTCGCTGCGGCTCGCGTCGGTGTCCTCGATGCGCAGCAGGAAGCGTCCCCGGCTCCGGCGGGCCAGCAGCCAGTTGAACAGCGCCGTGCGCGCGTTGCCGAGATGGATCTCGCCCGTCGGGCTGGGTGCGAATCGCGTGACGACGGGCGGCAGCATGGCGCGCATGTTACCCGACTCGCCCGCTTGCCCTAGAATCCGCCGGGCGATGCGCTACCTCTTCGTGTCCGACCTGCACCTCGACGCTGGATCGCCGGCAGCCATCGACGCCTTCTGCACCTTCCTGTCCGGCGCGGCGCGCGACGCCGACGCGCTCTACGTGCTCGGTGACCTCTTTGAATCCTGGATCGGCGACGACGACGACGATCCCGCGCGCGGCCGGGTGGTCGACGCCCTCGCCGATCTCGCGCGCAGCGGTGCCGCGGTGTTCGTGATGCGCGGCAACCGCGACTTCCTGCTCGGACCGGGGTTCGAGGCGCGTAGCGGTTGCCGGCTGCTTCCCGACCCCGTGGTCGCGACCCTGCATGGTCGACGGGTGCTCCTGACCCACGGCGACCTGTTGTGCACCGCAGACCGTGCCTACCAGGAACTACGCTCGACCGTCCGCACCGACCGGTTCCGCTCGACCGTGCTCGCGCTGCCCACCGCGCACCGACGCAGGCTGGCAGATGCAGTGCGCGCGGGCAGCCGCGCACACACGTCCAGCGCCCAGTCCGCCATCATGGACGTCGACCCGCAGGCCGTCGTGGCCGCGATGCGGGCCACGGCCGTCGACATCATGATCCACGGGCACACCCATCGCCCGGCCACGCATGCGCTGCAGGTCGACGGTCGCCCGGCCACGCGCATCGTGCTCGACGCCTGGTTCGACCGGGGCAGCGTGCTCGAATGGGGCCCGTCGGGCCCGGTGACCCGGCTACTGGAGTTCGCCGGGGGCTGAGGGCGGCCCCGAGTGGAAGCGGAATTCGGGGTCCGGCTCCGTTGCGAGGGCCGCCTCGAGGGCCGCGAGGTCCTCGAGCCGTGCGCGCCAGTCGAGTCCGCCCGCCTGCGCCGCGTGGCGCTCGGCCAACCGCAGGTAGAGCTCGAAGTGCCGCGCCTCAGACTGGCGAAGTTGCGCGTAGAGCGCCGCGACCGGCTCGGGCAGGCACCCCGCCAGGAGCCCGAAGCGCTCGCAGGAGCGCGCCTCGATCAGCGCACCCGACAGCAGCAGGTCCAGCTTGCGCAGCGGCTCGTGAGTACGCAGCGCGGCGCGCAGTCGCCCGCCGTAGCGCCCCGGCTTGCGTCGCAGGTAGGTCACGCCCGTCTCCCGCATGAGCCGGTCAACCTGCTCGAAATGCCGGAGCTCCTCGCGCGCGAGCCGGGACAGCCGCGCACAGAGCTCGCGATCCTCCGGGTAGGCGAACATCAGCGCGAGCGCCGTCGAGGCGGCCTTCTTCTCGCAGTTGGCGTGGTCGGCGAGCAGTTCCGGCCAGCGCCGGACCGCCTCCTCCACCCACTGGCGCGGCGTCGGCGCGTGCAACGGGAACCCGCTCACGCCGCGCGCTCCTGGCATCGCAGGTCGTCGAAGGCCGCCGCGAGCGCCTGCTCCGCCTCCGCGGCCGAGGCGAAGCGTTCCCCGGGCTGCGTGGCGAGCAGCCGGTCGAGCAGCGGCTGGAGCGACTCGAGCGGGGACGGGAGGCTGGGTCGCGGCGCCTTGGCATGCTGGTAGATGATCGCCATGGGGTTGTCGGCGTTGAATGGCTTGGCGCCGGTCAGCATCTCGTGCAGCACGACACCCAGCGAGTAGAGATCGCTGCGGGGGTCGGTCGGCTGGCCGTGGCCCTGCTCCGGACTCATGTAGTGCGGCGTCCCGAAGATCAGGCCCTTGTCCGTGATCTCCATCTCGAGACCCTTGTGCTTCGCGAGCCCGAAGTCGATCAGCGCGAGCGACCCGTCGTCGCGCACCATGACATTGCCCGGCTTGAGGTCGCGGTGAAGGATGCCTGCGCCGTGGATCGCGACGAGCGCCTCGGCGATTTCCCGCGCGTACCGCAGCGCTCGCACGGGCGTCAGCGGCCCCTGGCGCATCTGCGCGCGCAGGTCTCCCCGCGCGAAGTATTCCATCACGAGGTAGGCGTAGTCGTCGGTGACGCCAAGGTCGTGGATGTGCACGACGTGGGGATGACGGACGCTGCGGACGATCTCGTATTCCTGCAGGAAGCGCTCGAAGGTCTGGTCGACGCCGTCGTGCCGTCGCGCGTCGCGAGTGACCTTGAGCGCCACCATCTCGCCAGCCTCCACGCTCTCCGCGAGGTAGAGATCGGACACCGAGCCGGAGGCGAGCCGCCGCGCGCGTCGATACCCTGGAATCCGCGCTCCGCCGAAGCGCTGCGCCTCCTGCCCCTCGGGGCCCTCGCGCCAGCGCGCCTGCTGCTCCGCCTGCATCCGGGACGCGGCGCGCACGTTGGCGATCAGCCTCTCGTGCTGGACCTTGCCGATCGGCAGGGCGGCGAACGCGCCCGACGCGCGCGCGGCTTCGATGAGCGCCGGGTCGTCCGCTGGGACCAGGAAGATGAGCGGCGCGAACCCGCTGCGCCCGCCCAGGTCGGCAAGCCAGTCGCTACCGTCGCCCCCCTCCCAGCCATGGTCGAGCAGGACGACATCGAAGCCCTGTGCCAGGAACTCGGGGGACAGCGGCCCGCGGACCGCCGGGTTGTACGCCACGATCACCGCGTCGGGCCAGGTGCAGGTCAGGTGGTGACGCAGCAGTGCGCGGTATCGCGGATCGTCGTCGATCAGCATCACGCGCATCGCAGTGGGCCCGGCTGGCTTCCGTCGCGCGCCGGCTAGCTTGCGCCGACGACGCGCAGCGGCGAGCGGGACGAACGGCGGCTCGCCTTGGCCGCGTCGGAGCGCTCCTGGCGCAGACGCTCCAGGTATTCGGGCGTCACGTCCCCGGTGACGTAGTGACCGGTGAAGCAGGACGTGTCGAACTCGTGGATGCGCGCGTCGTCGTGCTGGCAGGCCTGCACCAGGTCGTCGATGTCCTGGTAGATGAGCCAGTCGGCGCCGATCAGCTCGCGGACCTCCTCCTGGGTGCGACCGGCGGCGACGAGCTCGCTCGCGGCGGGCATGTCGATGCCGTAGACGTTCGGGTAGCGGACCGGCGGCGCCGCGGAGGCGAAGTAGACCTTGCGTGCCCCCGCCTCGCGGGCCACGTCGATGATCTGGGCAGAGGTCGTGCCGCGGACGATGGAATCGTCGACGAGAAGGACCACCTTGTTGCGGAACTCGAGGTCGATCGCGTTGAGCTTCGAGCGCACCGACTTACGGCGCTCGTTCTGCCCCGGCATGATGAACGTGCGACCGATGTACCGGTTCTTGATGAAGCCCTCGCGGTACTTCAGCCCGAGATGCTGGGCCACCTGCAGCGCGGCCGTGCGACTGGTGTCGGGGATCGGGATCACCACGTCGATGTCGTGGTCGGGGCGCTCGCGACGGATCTTCTCGGCGAGCCGGTCACCCATGCGCATCCGTGCGCGCTGCACGGAGACGTTGTCGATGATGGTGTCCGGGCGCGCGAAGTAGACGAATTCGAAGATGCACGGCGCATGGCGCGTGGTGACCACGCACTGCTGGGCGTGCAGCCGACCCGCCTCGTCGATGAACACGGCCTCTCCCGGCGCCACGTCGCGAAGCCGCTGGAAACCCAGCATGTCGAGGGCCACGGACTCGGAGGCCAGCATGTGCTCGGGACCCTTCGGTGTCTCGCGCCGGCCCAGCACCAGCGGCCGGATGCCGTTGGGGTCGCGGAAGCCGAGCACGCCGTGGCCGATCAGCAGCGCGACGACGGCGTAGCCGCCCCGACAACGCCGGTACAGCGCGGTCACGGCGGCGAATACGTCGGCGGGGGTGACGCGCGGCGTGCCGACGCGTTGCAGCTCGGAGGCCAGGACGTTCAGCAGCACCTCCGAGTCGGAGCTCGTGTTGAGGTGCCGGCGCTCCTCGCGGGTGAGCACCTCGGCGAGCTCGCCGGCATTCGTGAGGTTGCCATTGTGGCCGAGGCAGATGCCGTAGGGTGCATTGACGTAGAACGGCTGCGACTCCGATGCGCTGTCGCCGCCAGCGGTCGGGTATCGCACGTGGCCGATGCCGACGTTGCCGCGCAACTCGAGCATGTCCTGCTGGCTGAAGACGTCGCGCACGAGCCCCGAGCCCTTGCGCATCGCGACCAGGCCCTCGCTCGCGGTGACGATGCCCGCCGCATCCTGGCCGCGGTGCTGGAGCACCGTCAGCGCGTCGTAGAGACGCTGATTGACGGCATCCGTGCCGACGAGACCCGCGATTCCACACATGGTTCAGACCCTCTCGCCCACCAGCTTGCCGACGCCGGAGGCGACCATCTCGACATAGGGGATCAGCAGCGACTTGCGCCACCAGCGCTCGGCGTCGAGCTGCAGCGTGTTGGCCACGATGGCGGCCAGGCCGAGTACCACGAGGCCGCGCAGCGCGCCGAACAGGAACCCCAGCAGCCTGTCCAGCCCGCTGAACAGCGACAGGCGCACGACGCGCCCCGCCAGCACCCCGACGAAGGTGCCGACGACCAGTACCGCGATCACGAGCAGGGTGCGCGCTGTCCAGGTTCGCGCCGCCTGGCTCTCGATCGCTCCGAGATACGGGGTCAGCAAACCGGCGTAGTGCCAGCCGGCCCACAGCGCCGCGACCCAGGTGAGCAGCGCGACCACTTCGCGCAGGAACCCGCGGACGGCGCCATAGACCGCGGAGAGGAATACCACCGCGAGAAGGATGTAGTCGACCGGGGTCATTGCGGGACGCGTGGCTCCAGGGGGAACGTCGCCGGGTTGTCGATTGTACTGGACGCTGGCCTGCGGCGCGGCGACTTCAACCCGCCGGCACGACGCGGCCAGCGTAACCCGCGGCCTTCAGACGCGACGCGAGCGCGGTTGCCGAATCGCGGTCCCTGGCGGGACCCACGCGGACCCGGAAGAGCTGCCGGCCCGATGCCTGCACGCTCGACACAGCGCTCTCGAAGCCACGTCGGCGCAAATCCGCCGCCAGCCTGTCCGCCGACGACCGCGAGGAGAAACTCCCGACCTGGACGACATAGCCGCCGCCCGCTGCCGCCCTGGAGGCGACAGGCGCCGGCGAAGCCGCAATGCTGGACGCCACGCGGGGTGCTGGCGATGCCGCGGGCGGCGCCGGCGCCGGGGACGGGGACGGGAGCACAACTGGGGAAGGCGCCACGGCAGGCTTCGGGGCCGGGGACGCCGCCACGGGAGCCTCGGGCTCCGGCTCATCGCCGATAGTGATCTGATGGGAGCGCATGCCGCCCGCGTCGACGACGGCGTCGGCGTCGGCGTCGGGCGTCTCGGCCTCGCGCGAGCGCGGACCGGTGAGCAACTCGGGCACCAGCAGCGCACCGATGAGTACGAGGATGATGGCCCCGGTAAGCCGCTGTTTGAGCTGGGTGTCCACGGGCGACCTCAGTATAGCCCAAGCCACTGCAGAGCCGGGCCGATGGTGTGGAACGAGCCCAGCACGACGACCCGGTCGCGGGGCCCCGCCAGGGCGCGCGCCACGGCGCACCCGGTTGGCACGTCGGGCACGAGCGCGACGCTCGGGCAACCGGCGGGCAAGCGCCGCCTCAGCGCCTCGGCGTCGAGCGCCCGGGGTCCCACGAGGCCGCACAGGATCCAGTGGTCGATCTCGCCCGCGAGCGCCGCGCCAATGGCCTCCACGTCCTTGTCAGCGAGGATTCCAGCGAGCGCGTACACACGCCCGTCGCGCGGCAGGGCACGCAGCGCACCGGCGAGCACTTCGGCGGCGGGCGCGTTGTGCGCGACATCGAGGATCCACTCCGGCGTGCCCGGAACCCGCTGGAACCGCCCCGCGACGCTCGCGCCAGCCACGCCGGCCCTCAGCGTCCCGGTCGACGGGGCAACGGTCGCCGCGGATGGCGGCCAACGGCTCGCGGCCAGATCGCACAACTCCAGCCAGGCCGCGATCGCGGTGGCCGCGTTGGCGTACTGGATGTCGCCGGCCAGCGCGGGCGGTGGCAGGTCAGCGTGCGTGCCGCGCTGGCCGACCCAGTCCCAGCGCCCGTCGCTCGAACCGTCCCGACGACGCACGGTGAATTCAACGCCCAGTTGCACGCGCTTGGCAGCGAGCGCGCCGACCGCGGACTCCACTGAACCGGGCATGGCCGTCGCCCCCAGCACCGCCGGGCGCCCGGGACGGAAGATCCCGGCTTTCTCGGTGCCGATGTGCTCGAGGGTCGGCCCGAGCCAGTCCATGTGATCGAGCCCGACCGAGCAGACCACGGAGACGTCGGGGTCGAAGGCGTTGGTGGCGTCGAGGCGGCCGCCCAGGCCCACCTCGACGATCGCGACGTCCACGGCCGACTCGCGGAAAATGTCGAACGCCGCGAGCGTGCCGTACTCGAAGAAGGTCAGCGGCTCATCGCCGCGGGCCGACTCGATGCGCTCGAAGGCGCGGAGCAGCGGCGCGTCGGCCACGGGCTCGCCGTCGAGCGCCACGCGCTCGTTGTAGCGGACCAGGTGGGGCGACGTGTAGCTGCCGACGCGCAGGCCGGCGGCCCTTGCCAACGCAACCAGGAAGGCCACGGTGGAACCCTTGCCGTTGGTGCCACCGACCAGCACGACCGGCATCGACGGCGGCAGCAGGCCCAGTGCCAGCGCGATCCGGCGTACGCGGTCGAGGCCGAGGTCTATCGTCCGTGGGTGCTGGGCCTGCTGGTGGGCCAGCCAGTCATCCAGCGTCCGCATGTTCTGGCGGGCGCGCCGGCTGCTTCATGAGCATGTGCAGCACGCGCGAGAGGCGCTCGCGCATGTCGCGCCGGTCGACGATCATGTCGACCACGCCGTGCTCGAGCAGGAACTCGCTGCGCTGGAATCCCTCGGGCAAGGTCTCCCGGACGGTCTGCTGGATGACTCGGGGGCCTGCGAACCCGATCAGGGCCCGCGGCTCCGCGATGTTCACGTCACCCAGCATGGCGAGGCTCGCCGAGACGCCGCCGGTCGTGGGGTCGGTCAGCACGGAGATGAACGGGAGCTTCGCGCGGGCCAGCCGCGCCAGGGCGGCGCTGGTCTTGGCCATCTGGAGGAGCGACAGCAAGGCCTCCTGCATGCGCGCGCCGCCACTCGCGGAGAAGCACACCAGCGGGCAGCCGCGGCGGATGGCCTCGTCGACCGCGCGGTGGAACCGCTCGCCCACCACGGAGCCCATCGAGCCTCCGAGGAACTGGAATTCGAAGGCGCAGGCCACGATGGGCAGGGCGTCGAGCGTTCCCGACATCACCACGAGCGCGTCGCTCTCGCCGGTGCTCTTCTGGGCCGCCGACAGCCGGTCCTTGTAGCGCTTGCTGTCCTTGAAACGGAGCGGGTCCTCGGGCGCCACGCCAGCGCCGATCTCGCTGCCCGACTCCGGATCGAGCAGTCGCCGCAAGCGCTCGCGGGCCCCGATGCGCATGTGGTGGCTGCACTTGGGGCAGACGTAGAGGTTCCGCTCCAGCTCGGCGCGATAGAGGACCGAGTCGCAGGCAGGACACTTGATCCACAAGCCCTCGGGAACGGAGCGTGTGCGACGCTCCGTCTTGATTCGCGAGGGCATGATTTTGTCGAACCAGGACATGGCCGCATCCGGCTTTCGCGTTCAGGGGAACAGGATCATAGCGGATCGCCGGGCAGTCCGAACGCCGCCGGGTAATGCACGGCGACCAGGCAGAGCCCGGCGGCCGGCGCCGTCGGCGCGCTGCGCCGGCGGTCGCGCGACGCGAGGACCTGCTCGACGCCCGCACGGTCTCGGCCGCCGGCCCCGACCTCGATCAGCAGGCCCGCGATGTTGCGGACCATGTGGTGCAGAAACGCGTTGGCCGTCACGTCGATGTGCACGAGATCGCCCTCCCGCCGGACCTCGAGACGCGTCACCCGGCGCACCGGCGACCGGGATTGGCAGCCCGCGGCACGCAGCGCGCTGAAGTCGTGCTCGCCCAGGAGGGCCGCTGCCGCGTCCTGCATCCGCGCTGCGTCGAGAGACCCCCTGATCCAGGCCACGCGCAGGCGGTGCAGCGCGGACCGCACCGGGCGGTTCAGGATCGAGTAACGGTAGCTGCGAGCCGTGGCCGAGAACCGGGCGTGGAAGAAATCCGGGACTGGCCTGGCCCAGGCCACGCTGATGCGAGGATCCAGCAGGCTGTTGGCACCCAGGACCCAGCCTCGCGGCTCGCGGAGGGCGGTCGTGTCGAAATGGACGACCTGGCCCGCCGCGTGGACACCCGCGTCGGTACGGCCACCGCAGGTCAGGGAAACCTCGTGGTCGGCAACACGGCCCAGCGCCTCCGCGAGCGCTCCCTCGATGCTCGGGAGGCCAGCCTGGTCCTGCCAGCCGCGGTAACCGGTACCGTCGTACTCGACGCCCAGCGCAATGCGGCGAGTGCCGACTGGCCGTTCAGCCGCTGACGACGACACTCAGCCCGGCAGGGCCTCGACGAGGCGCTGCGCTTCCTGCTTCTGGCTCACCGAGCCCTCCTGCAGCACTTCCTGCAGGATGCTGCGCGCCCCTTCCGGGTCACCCATGTCGATGTAGGCGCGGGCGAGGTCGAGCTTCGTACCCACTTCGCTGATCGTCGCCGGCTCGACGGCGTTGAGCGAGAGCGCATCGGACTCGTCGACCACGAAATCACCGGAAGACAGGTCGAATCCGGAGCCCGTGTCTTCCACGGCGACGGCTTCAGGCACCGATACAGCCTCTGGAAGCTCGACCAACTCGGGGGAACCGTCCACCGTGGCCCCGGCGAGGATATCGTCGAAGCCAAGGTCGGCTTCCGGCCCCGGTTCCCCAGGCTCGCCAAGCGCGCTGCCGGCGAGCTCGGCGACGTTGACCCCGCCCTCGCCGATGTCGATGAACTCCGTGACGCCCGGGCCCAGCGCACTGTCGCGCGGGGGCTCCGGCTCGGACGGCTCCAGGTTCGACTGCGATGCGAACCGGGCCGTGGAGTCGATGTCCGCCGGCAGCTCGTCGAGGATATCGACGACATCGCCGGCGTCGCCGGAAAGCTTGTCGAGTTCGCCGAGGTCCAGCCCCAGGTCGTCGATCGCGAGTTCGGCGGTCTGGTCGGTGCCACCCTCGGCCGGCCGCAGCGCGGCGTCGAGCTTCTCGCGGATCGTGGGCGCCCCACCGTAGCTGGCCGCTGCAGGCCCCAGGGTGGGCTGTTCAACCGTGGCGGCCTCGGAGAGATCGTCGCCAAGGTCGATGTCGAGGATCGGCCCCTCGGAGGTGTCGCGATCGTCGAACTCCAGAACGACTCCGCCGCGCCCGGAGGCCGGCGTCTCGAAGATCTCCGTGGGGTTGTCCGAGACGCCCCCCAGCTCCGAGCCCACGGCAGTATCGAGCAGCTGGGTCGCCGCCGTGCCCTCGCCCGCCAGGTCGATGTCGAGTTCCTGCGTGCCGGCGTCAAGCGGCAGGTCGAGGTCGGCCTCCGCGCCTCCCAGGCGGGCCATCGCCGTGTCGAACAGCGGCTCCTCGGGAGCGATCTGCCGCCCCATGATCACGATCTTCTCCCACTCGCCGGGTGCACCGGCTGAACGGGTCTCGTGCAGCTCGCGCGCCGTGCGCATGAACTCGTCGCGGTTGCCCCAGACGAAGTAGACCTCGGCGAGCTTCAGGCGCAGGTCACGACGCTGCGGCTCGCGGCTCATCGCGAGCTTCACGAGGTCGGCCGCCTGGTCGTACAGCCCGTAGGCCATGTGGAAATCCGCCTCGGCGAGCGGATCACCCTGGTCGAGGTTCAGGTTGGTGTCGCCGCTGAGCGTCTCGTCAGCGGCCAGCACCGTCGCGACGGGCTCCGGCCCCTCTTCGGCCGTGGCGGCAGCAGGAGGCCGGGCGTACTCACCGGACTCCTCGACGACGAAGCCAGCGGGCTCGGCAGGCGCCGCGATGTTCGGCCGACGGAGGCTGGTGGTCTCGGAGGTGGCGACCGGCTCGTCGCCGATATCGACCGCGGCGTCGAGATCGGGCGGCGGGGGCAGCACCACCTCGCTCTCCTCCGCGGTGGCCAGCTGGCGCCGGCGCTGCCAGCTGCGGAAGCCCAGCAACCCGGCGACGACGGCGACCAGGCCGGCGATCGCCCACCAGAACTGCGCCAGCGCACCGAGCACGGTGTCCAGCAGCGAGGGCGCCGGCACTTCCTCGGCGACCACGGAGGGCTGGACAGGACGCGGCGTCGGGCGGGCGACGGGTGCCGGGGGCGGTGCCTCGGCGGCAGGCGCCCCGGCGTCAGGCGCCTCCGCGGGGGCAGGCGTCTCGGCGACCACCGGGGGCGGTGCCGGCTCAGCGGCAGCGGGGGGCTGGTCGGTAGCGGCCAGGCGAGCCTGCAACTCCGCCACCTGCGCGGACTTGAGTTCAAGCAGGCGGCGCGCCTCGGAGAGTTCCTGCTCGAGCGCGCCGACGCGATCCTGCAGCGACTTGATTTCCGATGCCGCAACGGCGTCGTCTGCACCCACGGCGCCGGAATCCTCCGGCGGCACGAGGCGCAGCCGCCCCGCGCCTTCGGAGGCCGCGGCGCCCTGCCCGCGCATGCGCCACTCGCTGCCCTGGCGCGCGACCTCGGAGATCGCCGCGTCGCGCGAGATCGCCGCCATCTCCTGGATGTCGGGAACCCTCAGGACCGCTCCGGCCCGCAGGTCGTTCATGGTGGCGCCGAACGCCCGGGGGTTGCTGCGGTAAAGGCCCACCATCGCCTGCTCGAGCGACACCGCCGAGCGGTCGGGCAAGGCCCTGGCCGCGACGCCGCTCAGCGTGTCGCCGCGACGCACGGCAACGGTGTCCGGCGCTTCGACGGCGGAAGGCGGGGCCGCAGGCGCCGGCACCGGCGCGAGGGCGACCGGCGGGACCTGGGCTTGCGACGGGGTCACCGCCGCCGCGACGGGCACGGGCGGGGTGGGCGACGGCGCGAACGTGGGGGGATCGAGCAGGAGCGTGTATTCGCGCACCAGCCGGCCGCGTCCCCAGTTGGCGTCGACCAGAAGCGTGACGAAGGGTTCGGTGACCGGCTCGACCGAGCGAACCCGCAGGACGTCCGAGCCGCCCGCCGATTTGTCACGGGTCAGGGTGACGGAGCCGAGGAACCCAGGCCACTCCAGCCCGTAGCGGGCAAAGGTCTCGCGCGAGGCGAGCTGGGCCTTGAGGCTGGACAGCTCCTCGGGGCTGGCGTTGACCAGCTCGATCTCCGCGTCGAGCGGGGCATTCAGTGGTGACCTGAGCCGGATTTCACCGAGTCCGAGCGCCGCAACGGTCGCTGGCAAGGCCGACAGGACGAGCATCGCCCGTACCCAGTGCTTGACTCCCATCTGCTCTCCCCGCGCGCGCAAGCTACGGTTTTTTATTAAAAACAGGGGCTTGGGAAACAACCCACTCCAAGCGCCTGAGGAGCGAATATAACTTATAAATGTTCAGTTACCAAAATCTCGGCAATCTGGACGCTGTTGGTGGCCGCCCCTTTGCGAATGTTGTCGGACACGACCCACAACGTGAGTCCGCGTTCGTGGGAGATGTCCTCGCGGATGCGGCCGACGAACACGGCATCCTTGCCCGCGGCGTCCACCGCCGGGGTCGGGTAGCCGCCCGGCTTGCGCTGGTCGATCACGGTGACCCCCGGCGCCGCCTGGAGCAGGCGCCTGGCCTCCTCCGCGCCGAGCTTGCGGCGGGTCTCGATGCTGACGACCTCCGAATGGCCGAAGAACACCGGCACGCGCACGGCCGTGGCATTCACGCGGATCGAGGGATCGCCGAAGATCTTCCGCGTCTCCCAGACCATCTTCATCTCTTCCTTCGTGTACCCGTTGTCCTGGAACTTGTCGATCTGGGGTACGAGGTTGAAGGCGATCTGCGCAGCGATCACCTTCGGCTTGACCGGACCCTTGCCACTCATCAGGGCGACGGTCTGCTCGGCCAGCTCGTCCACGGCCTCCTTGCCCGCCCCCGAGACCGACTGGTAGGTCGCCACGTTGATCCGCTCGATCCCGGCGGCGTCGTGCAGGGGCTTCAGTGCCACCAGCATCTGGATCGTGGAGCAGTTGGGGTTGGCGATGATCCCGCGCTTGCGATACCCGGCGATCGCGCCAGGGTTGACCTCGGGAACGACCAGCGGGATGTCGTCCTCATAGCGGAACTCGGAGGTGTTGTCGATGACCACACAACCGGCCGCTGCCGCCTTGGGCGCGTAGAGGCGCGACACCTCGCCCCCCGCCGAAAACAGCCCGATGTCCGCTTTCGAGAAGTCGAAGGTCTCGACGTCGATGACCGGCACCTGCTTGCCATTGAACTCGACGCGGCGCCCGAGCGAGCGGTTGCTGGCGAGCGGGAACAACTCCGCCACCGGGAACTTTCGCTCCTCGAGAACCTTGATCATGGTGTCGCCGACCAGCCCGGTTGCCCCGAGCACCGCTACCCGCCATTGCTTCGACATCGATCCTGCTCCGTCACTTCGACTCGGTGATCACGGGCGTGCCGGATCGCACGTCCGCGTTCTGGCCCCGGTGGCGGAGCCAGTGGTCCATCAGCACGATCGCGAGCATGGCCTCGGCGATCGGCGTCGCACGCAGCCCGACACAGGGGTCGTGGCGGCCCGTGGTCACGACGTCGACGGGCCGGCCGTCGACGTCGATGCTGCGTCCCGGCACCTGGATGCTGGAGGTGGGCTTCAGCGAGACGTGCACGACCACGTCCTGGCCGCTGGATATCCCGCCCAGGATGCCGCCGGCGTTGTTGCTCAGGAAGCCCTCCGGGGTCAGCTCGTCGCGGTGCTGGCTGCCGCGCTGGCGGACGCAATCGACGCCCGCGCCGACCTCCACGGCCTTGACGGCGTTGATCCCCATCATCGCGTAGGCGATGTCGGCGTCTAGCCGGTCGAAGACCGGCTCGCCGAGCCCGGGAGGCACCCCCGTCGCAACGATGGTGACTCGCGCACCGAGCGAATCGCCCTCGCCGCGGACCTGCCAGATGAGGTCCTCGAGCTCCTGCACCCGCGCAGGATCGGGGCAGAAGAAGGGGTTGTCGTAAGCACTGGGCGGGTCGACCGGATCGATCGACAGGTCGCCGATCCGGCTCAGGTAGCCGTGGATGCGGATGCCGAGACGCTGGGCCAGGTACTTGCGGGCGATGGCGCCGGCAGCGACACGCATGACCGTTTCGCGGGCCGACGAGCGCCCGCCGCCACGGTAGTCGCGGAAGCCGTATTTCTGCTGGTAGGTGTAGTCCGCGTGCCCGGGGCGGAAGCGGTCCTTGATCTTGTCGTAGTCGCGCGATCGCGCGTCGGTGTTCTCGATGACGATGCCGATCGACGTTCCGGTGGTGCGCCCTTCGAACACCCCGGACAGGATGCGCGGCTGATCTCCCTCGCGACGCTGGCTGACGAACTTCGAGGTCCCGGTGCGGCGGCGGTCGATGTCGGGTTGCAGGTCGGCCTCGGAGAGTTCGAGCCCCGGCGGACAGCCGTCGACGATGCAGCCCAGCGCAGGCCCATGGCTCTCGCCGAAGGTCGTGACCGTGAAGGCCTTGCCGATCGTGTTACCAGACATGCGCTTCGAGTTGCTCCCGGGTCAGCAGAAAGACTCCGCCGCCACCGCGCTCGAACTCGAGCCACAGGAACGGTGCTCGCGGGTAGCGGCGGCGCAGGACGGTCTCGGTGTTGCCCACCTCGACGACCAGGATGCCCCCGGGCTGGAGGTGGCTGGCGGCTTCCCGGAGGATGACGCGCACCGATGCGAGCCCGTCCCGGCCGGCGGCGAGCGCCATCTGCGGCTCGTGTCGGTACTCGGGCGGCAGGGAACGCATCTCCCGCTGCCCGACGTAAGGCGGATTGGACACGATGATATCGTAGCGGCGGCCCTCAAGCGCCGAAAAATGGTCGGACCGGATCAGCTCGATCCGCCGCGAAAGGCGCAGGCGCCGGACGTTCTCGCGCGCGAGCGACAGCGCCTCGTCAGACACGTCGCTCGCATCGACGCGGGCCCTGGGAAAGAATTTCGCGCAGGCAATCGCGATGCAGCCTGAGCCCGTGCCGAGATCGAGGATTCGACGCACGCCTCGCGAGGCCACCCAGGGCGCGAAGCGATTCTCGATCAGTTCGGCGATCGGCGAGCGCGGCACGAGCGCGCGACGGTCTATGCGGATCGGGATGCCGGCGAACCAGATCGTGCCGGTCAGGTACACGGCAGGTTCCCGATCACGGACCCGCCGCTCCAGCAGGTCGCGGTAGGCCTCGAACTGGGCCCGGGTCAGTCGGCGGCGGTAGACGCTGGGCGGCGCGTCGACCGGCAGGCCCATGGCGTGCCACAGCAGCGCGGCGGCATCGTCCAGCGCGTTGCCGGTGCCGTGCCCGAAGAACACCCCGCCCCGCTGCAGGTGCCGCGCGCCGGACCGCAAGGCCTCGGCCACCGTTGGCGGGCGCCCGGCGGGCCGCCGCGCGGGCCTCGCCGTGCGCGGCGTGTGGGATACTTTGCGTATGACAGACACGGACGGCTCCACGGCACCTGAAGGCGGCGGCGGGTATCTTGCCCCGTTCGTCCTGCTGCAGCACCTGCTTCCGCAGCATGCCCTCTCGCGCTTGGTCCACGCGGCGGCACGCAGCCGGGCCCCGCGCTTCAAGAACCTGCTGATCTCGGCCTTCGTCCGCGGCTTTCGCCCGGACCTGGCCGACGCCGAGCGGCCCGACCCGCTGGCCTACGAGTCATTCAACGCGTTCTTCACGCGCGCCCTTCGGCCCGGCGCGCGCCCGGTCGCGCAGGCACCCGACGCGATCGCCTCCCCGGTCGACGGCACCATCAGTGCACTCGGCGGGATCGATGGCAACCAACTGCTCCAGGCCAAGGGACGCCACTACACCCTGGACGCGCTGCTCGCGGGCCGCGACGACTGGGTTCGTCGCTTCCGCGGAGGCAGCTTCGCGACCATCTACCTCGCGCCCTACGACTACCACCGCATGCACATGGCCGTGCCCGGGGTGCTGCGCGAGACCTGGTACGTGCCGGGTCGGCTTTTCAGCGTGAATCGACGCACCGTCGACGGCGTGGCCAACCTGTTTGCGCGCAACGAGCGCGTGATGTGCTTCTACGAGCACGGGGACCTGAGCCACGCCCTGGTGATGGTGGGTGCGCTGAATGTCGGCAGCATCGAGACACCATGGCATGGCGAGATCGCCCCGCGGCGGCCGCGGCGGCTGTCGCGGATCGCGCCAGCACCGGCCGCCCCGCCGCTCCAGCTCGAGCGCGGCGACGAGACAGGCCGGTTCAACATGGGATCTACCGTCATCCTCCTGTTCCCGCCGGGCCGCGCAGCCTGGCGCGACGACCTGCAGGCGGGACAAGTGGTTCGCATGGGCGAGGCCATCGGCAGGCTCCTGCCCGAGCCGTGAGCGCAGACTGGCAACCCACCGCGTCCCGCCGCGCGCTCCGGCAGCGGGCCTCGATGCTCGAGGCGGCGCGCGGCTTCTTCCAGGTTCGAGGGCTGCTCGAGGTGGAGACGCCCGTGCTGGTCGGCGCAGGTGTCACCGACGTGAACCTCGAGTCCGGCCGCGCATCGATCGGTGGCCAACCGATGTTCCTCCACACCTCGCCCGAATACGCCATGAAGCGGCTGCTCGCCGCAGGGTATGGCGACATCTGGCAATGCTGCCGGGTCGTCCGGGCGGGCGAGCGCGGCAGGCTTCACAACCCGGAATTCACGATGCTCGAGTGGTACCGGCTCGGCTACACGATGCAACGGATGATCGACGAGACGCTCGACGCGCTCGACGCAATGATCGCGGCACTCGGCCAGCCGGCGCGCCCCCGGCGCCAGTTGCGCTACCGTGACGCGCTGCACGCGGCCCTCGGCGTCGATCCGCTGCATGCGTCACGCGACGTCCTCGAGGCACTGGCCGTCGACACCGGCCTCGGCGCCGCGGATGCCGCGACGCTGTCGCGCGATGGCCTGCTGGACCTGATCGTCGGCAGCCGCGTCGGGCCAGCGCTCGGGCATGGTGAGTGGCTCGCGCTGACCCACTACCCCGCATCGCAGGCAGCGCTGGCGCGGCTCGATCCGGCAGACCCGGCACTGGCGCTGCGCTTCGAGGTCTATGCCGACGGCGTGGAGCTCGCCAACGGCTTCGAGGAACTCGCCGACGCGGCCGAGCAGGCCGCGCGCTTCCATGCCGACAACGCCGAGCGCCAGCGCAGGGCCTTGCCGCCGATCGCGCAAGACGTCCGGCTGCTGGCGGCCCTCGAGCACGGCCTGCCTCCTTGCTCGGGCGTCGCACTGGGATTCGATCGCGCGGTCATGATCGCCGCGGGCGCACGCACGATCGATGAGGTCATTGCCTTTCCGACGGAGCTCGCATGAGCCAGCAATTCCCCGCACCCGACTTCGCCGACAAGGCCAGCGGCTATGCCGCGCTCGACCAGCAGCTTCGCGCGCTGCTGGCCGGAGAGCAGGACCTGGTGGCCAATGCAGCCAATACCGCAGCACTGCTCTGGCACGCCCTGCCCGACCTCAACTGGGCGGGCTTCTACCTGGCCCGGGGTGAGGAACTCGTGCTTGGGCCGTTCCAGGGCAAGCCGGCCTGCGTGAGGATCGCTTTCGGCCGCGGCGTGTGTGGCACGGCCGCGGCGACGCGACAGACCGTGCGGGTGGAGGACGTGCACGCCTTCCCGGGGCACATCGCCTGCGATGCGGCGTCCAACTCGGAGATCGTGGTGCCGCTGCTGCGCGGACCGGAGCTGCTCGGGGTGATCGACCTGGACAGCCCGACCCTGGGGCGTTTCGACGCGCTCGACCAGCGGGGCCTGGAGCGCATCGCGGCGAGCTTCGTCAGCGCGCTCGACTGAGCACCAGGGCAGCCGCGCCGGACCCGGCGCGAAGCCGGGGCCTGCAGATCAGCTCTTCGCGCGCGAAATGTACTCGCCTGTCCGGGTGTCGACCTTGATGACCTCACCCTCGTTGATGAACAGCGGCACCCGGACGACCGCGCCGGTCTCGGTCTTGGCCGGCTTCTGGCCACCGGTGGCGGTGTCGCCACGCAGCCCAGGGTCGGTCTCCACGATCTTCAGCTCGATGTGGGCGGGCGGCGTGACGACCAGCGGCACGCCGTTCCAGAGGGTGACGATGCAGGTCACGCCGTCCTTCATCCATTGCGCGGCGTCGCCCACGGCGGCCTTGCCGGCGGTGTGCTGCTCGTAGTTGTCCGGCACCATGAAGTGCCAGAACTCGCCATCCTGGTAGAGGTACTGCATGTCGACGTCGACGACGTCGGCCGCCTCGACCGAATCACCCGACTTCCAGGTCTTCTCGACGGTGCGCCCCGTCTTGAGGTTGCGCACCCGGACCCGGTTGAAGGCCTGCCCCTTGCCGGGCTTGACCATCTCGTTCTCGACGATGACGTACGGGTCGCCGTCGATGAGGATCTTGAGGCCCGACTTGAATTCGCTGGTGTTGTAGCTGGC
Source organism: uncultured Acidibacter sp. (assembly GCA_964584625.1). GTDB lineage: Bacteria > Pseudomonadota > Gammaproteobacteria > Steroidobacterales > Steroidobacteraceae > UBA964. Next base: position 23,333 of record CAZPAJ010000025.1, on the reverse strand, counting down.
CATTGATGTGTGCCCCGGCTTTGATTTCCCGCGGTGCCGGCCCTAGGATGCCGGGCGAAAAAGGACGCGCATGATACCGGCAACCACCCTCTCCCGCCAGCCGGCGAACTGGCAGCGCGAACTCGCGGAGGCCGTCACCGACCCCGCCGAACTCGCGGCACTTCTCGACCTGCCCGAGGGCTGGGTCGCGCCGGCCCGCGCCGCGGCGCGCCTGTTCGGCCTGCGCGTACCCCGCGGGTACGTTGCGCGGATGCGCCGCGGCGACCCCGCCGATCCGCTGCTGAGACAGGTGCTCCCGGTCGGCGAGGAGCTCGAGGAGGTGCCCGGCTTCATCCCGGACCCCCTGCGCGAGGCGGACGCAGGGCTCGCGCCAGGACTGCTGCGCAAGTACCACGGCCGCGCGCTGCTGGTCACGACGGGCGCCTGCGGCGTGCACTGCCGCTACTGCTTCCGCCGGGAGTTTCCCTACGATGCGGCGGTTGGCGAAGGCGGTCGCTGGGCCGAGGCCATTGCCGCGCTGGCCGCGGATCCGTCGATCCGGGAGCTCATCCTGAGCGGAGGCGACCCGCTATCGCTGGGCAATGCCCGGCTGGCCACGCTGTCGGCGGCCCTCTCCGCCGCCCCGAAATTGCGCATGCTGAGGATCCACACCCGGCAGCCGGTGGTGCTGCCCTCGAGGGTGGACCGTGGCCTGATCGAATGGCTGCACAGCCTGCCGTGGCGCGTGACCGTCGTGCTGCACGCGAACCATCCCGACGAATGGTCGACCGACGTCCGCGAGGCGGTGGCCGCGCTGCGCGAGACCGGCGCCCTGCTGCTGAACCAGTCCGTGCTGCTGGCGGGGGTCAACGACGACACCGCGACGCTGGCCCGCCTGTCGCTCACCCTGCACGAATCGGGCGTGCTGCCCTACTACCTGCACCTGCTCGACCCCGTCCGGGGCACGGCCCACTTCCAGGTCAGCGAGGCGCGGGGCCGCGAGCTCATCGACGCCCTGGCCCGTCAGCTGCCGGGCTTCCTGGTCCCCCGGCTCGCCCGCGAACTACCGGGCGAGGACGCCAAGTGGGTGGTCGCCGCCGGCATCTCCGTTATGTGAGACAGCTCCCAGCCTGGCAAGCGGCCCGACCGCAATATCGCCGTGTCGGGGTCCATCCGACCTCGCCCGTTGCGTACCGGAGTCGACTTGAACGCCCAGGCTGCTGTTCCTCTCGTGGTGCTCTCGCCGGCTGCCGAGCCGGTGCAGGCCGTCAACGGCATCCTGCGGCGCGCGGGCCAGGCGGCCCACTGCACCTGGATTCCCGCACTCCCAGACCTCGCCGACGCGATCGCGCAGATCAATCCCGAGCTGCTGCTGCTGGTCGGCTCCGATGCCGAGGCCATGGCACTCGCGGCGCAGATCCGCGACCAGACGGCACCCCAGGTGCCCCTGATCGCCGTCGCCGATGTCGGCAGCGAGGATCAGGTCGCCGAGGCGATGCGCCTGGGCGCCCGGGACGTGGTCTCGCTGTCGAGCCCGGCTCGCCTCGAGGCGGTGGTGCTGCGGGAGCTGCGCGCGTTCAGGCTCGAGCGCGCCCTCAGCAACACACTGCAATCCGCGCGCGACTACCGGCGCCAGCTGGAAAACGTGCTCGAGCGCTCGAACGATGCGATCGCCCAGGTCCAGGATGGCATCCTCGTCGAGGTGAACGATTCCTGGATCGAGCTGTTCGGCGCCCGCGACCGCTCCGAACTGGTCGGCCAGCCGCTGATGGACTTCTTCGCGGCCGACAGCCACGCCGCCCTGCGCGGTGCGCTGTCCGCCTGCGCCTCGGGCAGGTGGCAGGACCATGGACTGCAGGCCCAGGCCGTGAGCGGCAAGGGTCGCACGCTCCCGCTCGAGCTCATGCTCGCGCCCTGCCTCGTCGACGACGAGCCGGCCGTGCGCCTGATGGTGCCGGCCCGCCGCCGTGACGAGAGCCAGCTGGCGCTCGACCTGGCCGATGCCGTGCGCCGTGACCCGGCGACCGGATTCCTGCACCGCCGCGCCATGCTGGAATCGATGCGGGAACGGATCGCGACGGCCGCCAGCGGCGGCGTGCGCTTCGTGGCACAGGTGCGCATCGACAAGTTCGTGGCGATCGAGCGCGAGGTCGGCCTCGAGGGCAGCGAGCAGGTCCTGGTGGAGTTCGCCTCGCTGCTGCGAACGGCGATGCTGCCCAAGGACATCGGCGGACGCCTCGGTGGCGTCAGCTTCCTCGTGCTGCTCGAGCGCGGCAATGCGCACGACGCGGAGGCCTGGGCGGAACAGCTCGTCGAGCGCGTCCGCAGCCACTCCTTCCACGTCGGCAGCAAGTCCTATGACGTGACCTGCAGCGTCGGCCTGGGCGTGGTTCCCGCCGGCAACCCCGACATCGGGGCGGCGATCGACGACGCGATGGACGCCTGCCGGCGCGCCCGCAAGCGCGGCGGCAACCAGACCAGCCAGATCGACCGGGCGGACACCGACTCGCGCGTGCTCGCGTACGACCAGGTGTGGGTCAAGCACATCCGGGCGGCGCTGCTCGAGAACCGCTTCCGGCTGCTGCAGCAGCCCATCGCGAGCCTGCAGGGCGACGACCTGCAGATGTTCGACCTGATGGTCCGCATGCTCGACACCCAGGGCCGTGACGTGCTGCCATCGGAGTTCATGCCGGCGGCCGAGCGCAACGACCTGCTGCGCAGCATCGACCGCTGGGTCATCGGTGCCACGCTGTCGCTGGCGGCGCAGCACCAGTCCAGTTGCCTGTTCGTCCGGCTGTCGCAGGACACCATCCTCGACGGCGGGGCCCCGGAGTGGCTCGACGGCCAGCTCCACGCGAGCCGCGCGCAAGCCGGCAAGGTCTGCTTCCAGGTCCCGGAGCAGGTCGCAGAGCAGCACCCGCAGGCCGTTCAGGCGCTGGCGCAGGCCATCAAGCGACGGGGGCTGCGGTTCGCGCTCGAGCGCTTCGGCTCGGGCCGCGACCCGGCAGCGCTGCTGCAGAACGTACCGCTCGATTTCGTGAAGATCGACGGCGCGCTCGTGCAGGGCCTCGCCGGCAACCCCGCCACACAGGCGAGGATCTCGCACCTGGTCGACCTCGCGCGCGCGCGCAAGGTGCTCACGGTCGCCGAGCGCGTCGAGGACGCCAACACGATGGCCGTGCTGTTCCAGCTTGGCGTGCAGTTCGTCCAGGGCTACTTCATCAACGAGCCCGAGCAGATCGTGCTGGGCGGCTGAGAGAGCCGTCGCCTCAACCCGGCTCCAGCCGTGTCACGCCGCGCCAGCCGCGCGGCAGCACTGCCCCCCGCTGGGCACGCTCGCCGCGATACGCCTTGAGCCCCGCCCAGTCGATCGTCATGCGGCGGTCACCGGCAAACACCGCGAGCGCGCCGTCCGGCTCGACGACGACGGCACCCACCAGCACTTCCTCGCGCGATGCCGCCTTGGCCGTGGGAATGTTGAAGAGCTTGTTGCCCTTCCCGCGCTCCATCTGCGGGACCTCGGAGACGGGAAACGCGAGCAGCTTGCCGTCGTTGCTCGCCACGCAGACCAGCGCCTTCGGTGAAGCAACCGGCGCAGGTGGCAGCACCATGGCCCCGTCCGGCACGCTGAGCACGGTCTTGCCGGCGCGGCGGTCGGTCACGAGATCCCCGAGCTGCGCCACGAAGCCATAGCCCGCGTCGCTGGCGAGCAGCCACAGGCGCTCCGGATCGCCCATCATCACGCCGGCGAACTTCGCGCCGTCCGGCGGATTCAGGCGCCCGGACAGCGGCTCGCCGAGGCCGCGCGCCGAGGGCAGCGTGTGCGCCGGCAGGCTGTAGCTGCGCCCGGTGGAGTCGAGGAACACGGCGGGCTGCAGCGCCATGCCTCGCACCGCATGCTGGAAGGCATCGCCGGTCTTGTACTGCAGCGCGCGCGGATCGATCTCGTGGCCCTTCGCGGCGCGAACCCAGCCGCCCGTCGACAGCACCACGGTGACCGGCTCGTTGGCGATCAGGGCGGTCTCGTCGATGGCCTGCGCCGTCTCGCGCTCGATGATGCGCGATCGACGCGCGTCACCGTACTTCTCGGCGTCGGCACGAATCTCGTCGGCCACGAGCGCGCGCAAACGGGCCGGGCTCCCGAGCAGCGCCTCGATCCCGGCCTTCTCCTCCGCGAGTGCCTTCTGCTCGTCGCGGATCTTCATCTCCTCGAGCTTGGCGAGGTGCCGCAGCTTGGTCTCGAGGATCGCCTCGGCCTGCGCCTCGCTGAGCGCGAAGCGCTTCATCAGCACCGGGCCAGGGTCGTCCTCGCGGCGGATGATCCGGATGACCTCGTCGAGGTTCAGGTAGGCAACCAGCAGGCCGTCGAGGATGTGCAGGCGGCGCGTGACCTTGTCCAGCCGCCACTGCAGCCGGCGGGTCACGGTGCCGATCCGGAACTCGATCCACTGCAGCAGCAGGTCGCGCAGCCCCATCACGCGCGGGCGCCCGTCGAGCCCGATCACGTTGAGGTTGACCCGGTAGTTGCGCTCGAGGTCGGTAGTCGCGAACAGGTGGGCCATCAGCTGCTCGACGTCGACCTTGCGGCCCTTGGGCACGATCACGAGCCGCGTGGGGTTCTCGTGGTCCGACTCGTCGCGCAGGTCGTCGACCAGCGGCAGCTTCTTGCTGCGCATCTGCTCGGCGATCTGCTCGAGCACCTTGCTGCCGGATGCCTGCCAGGGCAACGCATTGACGACGATGCAGTCGTCCTCGAGCTTGTAGGTGGCACGAGCCTTGAAGCTCCCGCTGCCCTTCTCGTAGAACTCGAGCAGGTCGCCGCGCGGCGAGACGATCTCGGCGCCGGTCGGCAGGTCGGGACCCCTGACGTGCTTCATCAGCGCGCGCGTCGTGGTCTCGGGGTCCTCGAGCAGCTGGATGCAGGCGGCTGCCACCTCGCGCAGGTTGTGGGGAGGAATGTCGGTGGCCATGCCGACCGCGATGCCCGTGGTCCCATTGAGCAGCACGTTGGGCAGGCGGGCCGGGAGCACGGAGGGCTCGTCCAGCGTGCCGTCGAAGTTCGGTACCCAGTCGACCGTGCCCTCACCGAGCTCGCGCAACAGCACCTCGGCGTAGCGGGTGAGCTTGGCCTCGGTGTAGCGCATGGCCGCGAAGGACTTGGGATCGTCCTGCGAGCCCCAGTTCCCCTGGCCGTCGATCACCGGGTAACGGTACGAGAACGGCTGGGCCATCAGCACCATCGCCTCGTAGCAGGCCGAGTCGCCGTGCGGGTGGAACTTGCCGATCACGTCGCCGACCGTGCGCGCCGACTTCTTGTGCTTCGAGACCGCCGACAGGCCGAGCTCGCTCATCGCGTAGGTGATGCGGCGCTGCACCGGCTTGAGCCCGTCGCCCAGCGCCGGCAAGGCGCGGTCGAGGATCACGTACATCGAGTAGTCGAGGTAGGCCTTCTCGGTGAAGTCGCGCAGCGGCTGGCGCTCGACGCCCTCGAAGTTCAGTTCCTGGTCGTGCATCAGAGGGCCACCGCCGCGAGGTTTCCTTTCTGTTCCAGCCATTCACGCCGGTCCGCCGCGCGCTTCTTCGCCAGCAGCATGTCCATGAGGCGGTCGGTCTCGTCCTGGGCGCCCAGCGTCATCTGCACCAGCCGACGGGTGCGCGGGTCCATGGTGGTCTCGCGCAGCTGCGAGGGATTCATCTCGCCGAGGCCCTTGAATCGCGTCACGACCGCCTTGGCCTTCACCTTCTCGGCCTGCAGCCGGTGCAGGATCGCATCGCGCTCGGCGTCGTCGAGGGCGTAGGACACCTGCTTGCCGGCGTCGATCCGGTAGAGAGGCGGCATGGCCACGTAGACGTGCCCGCCCGCCACGAGCGGCCGGAAGTGGCGGAGGAACAGCGCGCACAGCAGCGTGGCAATGTGCTGGCCGTCGGAGTCGGCGTCGGCCAGGATGCAGATCTTGTGGTAGCGCAGGCGCGAGATGTCGGCCTCGCCGGGATCCACGCCCAGCGCGACGCTGATGTTGTGCACTTCCTCGGAGTTGGCGATCTGGCCGGGCTCCAGCTCCCAGGTGTTCAGGATCTTGCCGCGCAGCGGCATGATCGCCTGGAAGTCCTTGTCGCGCGCCTGCTTGGCCGATCCGCCGGCGGAGTCGCCCTCTACCAGGAAGAGCTCGGAGCGGCGCGGATCGTCGGCCGCGCAGTCGGCGAGCTTGCCCGGCAGCGCAGGGCCGCTGGAGATGCGCTTGCGCTGGACCTTCTGGGCGGCGCGGATCCGCTCCTGGGCGTTCGAGATGGCCAGCTGGGCGATGCGCTCGCCAGCGTCGGGGTGCTGCGCGAGCCACAGCCCGAGCGCGTCCTTGACGTAGCCCTCGACCAGCTGCGCGGCGTCGCGCGAGGCGAGTCGTTCCTTGGTCTGCCCGGCGAACTGGGGCTCCCGGATCTTGATCGACAGCACGTAGCTCGCGCCGTCCCACACATCCTCGGGGGCGAGCTTCACTCCTCGCGGCAGCAGGTTGCGGAACTCGCAGAACTCCCGAACCGCGGCGGCCACGCCCGACCGCAGGCCGTTGACGTGGGTCCCACCCTCGATGGTCGGGATCAGGTTGACGTAGCTCTCGGCCAGCCGCGAATCAGCGCCCGGCGCCCAGCACAGCGCGAAGTCCACCGCGTCCTGGTCCTGCTCGCGCTTGCCGGTGATGGGTTCGGCAGGGATGCGCTCGGTCTTCCCGAGTTCGTCGGCCAGGTAGGCGCCGAGGTCACCGGCGAAGAACCACTCGTCCTTCTCGCCCGTCGCCTCGTTGCCGAAGGTGATGCGCAGGCCCGGGCAGAGCACCGCCTTGGCCTTGAGGGCGTGCCGCAACTGCGGGACCGAGAAGCGATCGGAGTCGAAGAACCTCGGGTCCGGCCAGAACCGCACCGTGGTGCCGGTCGTGCGGGCAGGCACCGTGCCGACGACCTCGAGCTTCGAGGCCAGCCGGCCGTCGCGGAAGCCGATGCTGTATTCCTTGCCACCGCGCCGGACCCAGCACTCCAGCTGCCGGGACAGCGCGTTGACTACCGAGACGCCGACGCCATGCAGCCCGCCCGAGTACTTGTAGCTGTCGCCGTCGAACTTCCCGCCGGCGTGCAGCCGGGTCAGGATGAGCTCGACGCCGCTGACCTTCTCCTTCGGGTGGATATCGACGGGCATGCCGCGCCCGTCGTCGGCCACCTGCAGCGAACCGTCCCTGAAGAGCGTCACGTCGATGTGGCGCGCGTGTCCCGCCAGCGCCTCGTCGACGCTGTTGTCGATGACCTCGTGGGCGAGGTGGTTCGGGCGGGAGGTGTCGGTGTACATGCCGGGCCGGCGCCGCACCGGCTCCAGCCCCGACAGCACCTCGATCGCCGAGGCGTCGTAGTCTTTGGCCATCCTGATGAAGAGTTCCTCGAGGGAGGGGGGCCCTCGGAGGCCGCGGATATTAGCAAACGGCGCGGAGCTTAAGTCGCCGCAAGGGAGTCGTGTTTGCCGGCCATAGCCGGCTCCATTAATGTGGAGCACCCTGGCATCGGACCCGCCCCCTTGAGCCGCAGCAAGCGCAGCCCCGATTTCGAGAAATCCCTGGCCGAACTCGAGAAGCTGGTCGAGCAGCTCGAGGGTGGCCACCTGCCCCTGGAGGACGCCCTGCGCAGCTTCGAGCGCGGCGTCGCCCTCTCCCGGGAGTGCCAGGCGGCGCTTCAGGCAGCCCAGGCCAGGGTGGAGGTCCTCGTGCGCGAGGGCACCGGTCACGCGACGGAGCCGTTCGACGCGGACGAGGCAGGCCTCCCGGACGAGGCGCCCGACACCGGCCGCCCACGCATCGGCGCCTGATCCCGCGATGGACCGCGCCGCCGCCTCGCCTGCCCCCTTCGATGCCGGCCTTGGCCAGCAGGTCGCGAGCTTCCGCGACCGGATCGAATCCGTGCTCGACCAGGTACTGGAACTTCCCGACCCGGGTTCGCTGCGCCTGCGCGAAGCGATGCGCTACAGCGTCCTGGGTGGGGGCAAGCGGCTGCGCCCGGTGCTGGTCTACACCACTGGCACGTCGCTCGGCGCCCCGCTGGCGGACCTCGACGCACCCGCCGCCGCCGTGGAACTGATCCACGTCTACAGCCTGGTCCACGACGATCTGCCGGCCATGGACGACGACGACCTGCGCCGCGGCCGCCCGACCTGCCACAAGGCGTTCGACGAGGCGACCGCGATCCTGGTCGGGGATGCGCTCCAGGCGCTGGCGTTCGAGGTGCTCGCTGGCACGGATGGCGACTCGCCGGCACGGGCCCCCTCGCGCCTCGCCATGATCCGGCTCCTTGCACGCGGCATCGGCACCCTGGGCATGGCCGGTGGGCAGGCGATCGATCTCGAATCCGTCGGCCGCCAGCTCGACCGGGCCACGCTCGACGACATGCACCGGCGCAAGACCGGCGCCCTGATCGAGACCAGCGTGCTGCTCGGGGCCGCCGCGGCCGGCATCCACTCGGGCACCGAGTACGACGCGCTGCGCGAGTTCGGCGCCTGCACGGGCCTGGCGTTCCAGATCCAGGACGACATCCTGGACGTCGCGGGCACGACGGAGGCTCTCGGCAAGGCCGCTGGCGCCGACGCGGCGCGTCACAAACCCACGTACCCGAGCATCGTCGGAATGGAAGCCGCGCAGCAGCAGGCGTCCGCACTGCGGGACCGCGCGCTGGCCGCCATCGCGCCGCTCGGGCCGCGAGGCAGCCTGCTGGCCTCGCTGGCCAACTACATCGTCGGCCGGGCGACTTGATGCGCTGAGGCCGCCACGCTGGGGCGGCCCGCGCCGGATGTGTAAGATGGCGGCGCAATGAACGGCGTCGATCCCAGCTTCCCGCTGCTCTCCGGCATCCAGACTCCCGCCGACCTCCGCGCCCTGCCGGCCGCGGACCTCACGGCCGTCTGCGGCGAGTTGCGCGAGTACCTGATCCGCAGCGTGGCAACCCGCGGCGGGCATTTCGCCGCGGGGCTTGGCACGGTCGAGCTGACCGTCGCGCTGCATTATGTCTTCGATACGCCGGTCGACCGCCTCGTCTGGGACGTCGGGCACCAGGCCTATCCCCACAAGGTGCTCACCGGGCGGCGCGAACGGCTGCACACGATCAAGCAGCGCGACGGGCTGGCCCCGTTTCCGACCCGCTCGGAGAGCCCCTACGACACCTTCGGGGTCGGCCACTCCAGCACGTCGATCAGCGCTGCCCTCGGCATGGCGGTCGCCGCCCAGCGCCGCGGCGAGTCGCGGCGCGTGGTCGCGGTCATCGGCGACGGGGCGATCACCGCCGGCATGGCCTTCGAGGCGCTGAACAACGCCGGGTCGCTGAAGGCCGACCTGCTCGTGGTGCTCAACGACAACGACATGTCGATCTCCGAGAACGTCGGGGCGATGTCCAACTACTTCGCGCGCATCCTCTCGGGCCGCACCTACGCCACGCTCCGCGAGGGCAGCAAGAAGGTCCTTCGGCAGATGCCGACCGTCTGGGAGCTCGCCCGCCGCTCGGAAGAACACGTCAAGGGCATGGTGCTGCCAGGCACGCTGTTCGAGGAACTCGGCTTCAACTACATCGGCCCCGTCGACGGGCACGACGTCGAGACGCTGGTGCGCACGCTGCGCAACCAGCGCCAGCTGAAGGGCCCGCAGTTCCTCCACGTGGTCACGCGCAAGGGCAAGGGCTACGCGCCGGCCGAGGCGGACCCGATCAAGTGGCACGGCCCGGGCCCCTTCGACCCCGTCAGTGGCACCATCTACAAGGAAAAGAGCACCGGCCCGTCGTTCTCCCAGGTGTTCGGCCAGTGGCTTTGCGACATGGCCGAGCAAGATCCGGACATCGTCGGGATCACGCCGGCAATGCGTGAAGGCTCGGGGCTCGTCGAGTTCTCGCGCCGCTTCCCCGACCGGTACTTCGATGTCGCGATCGCCGAGCAGCACGCCGTCACGTTCGCGGCCGGCCTGGCTTGCGAAGGGCTCAAGCCCATCGTCGCCATCTATTCCACCTTCCTGCAGCGCGCCTACGACCAGTTGGTCCACGACGTGGCCCTGCAGGATCTTCCCGTGGTGTTTGCGCTCGACCGCGGCGGTCTGGTCGGCAGCGACGGCGCCACGCACCAGGGCGCGTACGATGTGTCCTACCTGCGCTGCATCCCGAACATGGTGCTGATGACCCCGGCCGACGAGAACGAGTGCCGGCAGATGCTCTACACCGCCACGACCCTGCGACACCCCTCGGCCGTGCGCTACCCGCGTGGCCAGGGCGCCGGCGTGCCCGTGCAGGCCGAGATGACCGCCCTGCCCGTGGGCCGCGGCGAGCTGCGCCGCGAGGGCCGCAGCGGGCTGGCGATCCTGTGCTTCGGCACGCTGCTGCCCTCGGCGCTCGAGACCGCCGAGCGCCTCGACGCGACCGTCGCCAACATGCGTTTCGTGAAGCCCCTGGACGACGCCCTGGTGCTGTCCATCGCAGCCGGGCACCGAGCGGTCGTCACCCTGGAGGAGAACGCCGTGGCCGGCGGCGCCGGCTCGGCGGTCGGCGAGCTGCTCGCGGCGGAAGGCGTGTCCATCCCCCTCCTGATGCTTGGCATTCCCGACCGGTTCATCGAGCACGGCAGCCGCGAGGACTGCCTCGAGGCCGCGGGTCTCGACCTGGCGGGTATCGCCCGTGCCGTCGAAACCTGGTGGGGCACCCAAGCCTCGAGACACGCCCGCGCCGGATGATCGCGGGTCGCCGTGCCCCCGGAGAAAGGAAGCCCCACATGTCCGCAGTTCCCGAGACCCACGAGGCCGCCCCCCACGTCGAGGACGTGCAGGGCCGTGCCGACCACCGCCGGATCCCGATCAACAAGGTGGGTATCAAGGATATCTCCCACCCCGTCAGGGTCCGCGACCGGTCGACGGGCGAGCAGCACACGGTGGCCACCTTCAACATGTACGTCAGCCTGCCGCACGACTTCAAGGGCACGCACATGTCTCGCTTCATCGAGATCCTGCACCACGAGCGCGAGATCTCGGTCGGCAATTTCACGAGGATGCTCGCCGAGATGACCCAGCGGCTCGAGGCTGGCGCAGGGCACATCGAGATGACGTTCCCGTTCTTCGTGATGAAGCGCGCGCCCGTCTCGGGGGTCGAGAGCCTGATGGACTACCAGACCTCGCTGATCGGCGAGACCCGCGACGGCGCGACGCACTTCTGGGTTCGCGTGGTCGTCCCGGTGACCAGCCTCTGCCCCTGCAGCAAGAAGATCTCCCGCTACGGCGCGCACAACCAGCGCTCCCACGTGACCATCAGCGCCCGGCTGCGAGAGCACATGTGGATCGAGGAACTCATCGAGATCGCCGAATCGGAGGCCTCCTGCGAGGTGTTCGGCATCCTCAAGCGGCCCGACGAGAAATACGTGACCGAGCGGGCCTACGACAATCCGAAGTTCGTCGAGGACCTGGTGAGGGACGTGGCGTTGCGGCTCAATGCCGAGCCCAGGGTGGCGGCCTACGTGGTGGAGGCGGAGAACTTCGAATCCATCCACAATCACTCGGCCTACGCGCTGATCGAGCGCGACAAGGACGCCGAGCCTGTTGCCTGAGCCGCCGCGGGCCGGCGGTCAGCTCGCCGCCCGGACGAGGTCGGCTTCCGCTCCCTGCTCCTGCTGGCGAGTGATCAGCGTCCTCAGGAACATTCGGTTGAACCTCAGCTGGCACGCGGCAGAGACCTGCTCGAGCATGGTCGCGCTGACCTTGAGCGCGGTGACCTGCCCGGTGGCGCGGATCGTGGCCGTGCGCCGCGCGCCCTTCACGTAGCCGGCCTCGCCGAAGCAGTCGCCGCTGGAGATCGCCCCCACGCGGTGGCCGTGCCGCTCGACGGCGCATTCGCCCGAGATCAGAATGTAGAAGCGGTCGTCGATCTCGCCTTCGCGGACGATCTGCTCGCCCGGTGCGTAGGTACGCCAGGCGCTTGCCCTCAGCACCTCCCAGATCTCGGCGTGCGAGAACTCGTGGAAGAACCGCAGGCGCCGCAGCGTCGCGAACTGCTCCTGCTGGTCGATCCGAGAGTACGCCTCGCGCAGCTTCTGGTGGACGCGCGTCAGCTCGGCCGCGAAGTCGAGGCCAGTCCGGTAGCGCCGCTCGGGCTGCTTCATCATGGCGCTCGCGCAGACCTGCTCGAGTTCCTCGGGGATCTCTGGGCGCAGCGTGTGGATCGGGGCCGGCGTGGCGTAGACGATCTGGTGAAGCAGCTTCGCGAGGTTCGGCGCCTTGAAGGGGCGCGCCCCGGTGAGCAGCTCGTACATCACCGCACCGAGCGAATACAGGTCCGAGCGGTTGGTGAGCTCCAGGCTCTGCACCTGCTCGGGCGACATGTACGACGGGCTGCCCGCGATGCCCTCGATGCGCGAGACGTCGGAGTCCGCGACCAGCGCGATCCCGAAGTCGATGATGCGCACGTCGGAGTCCTGCGTGAGCATGATATTGGAGGGCTTGATGTCACGGTGGATGACACCGCGCGAATGCGCGTAGTGCAGCGCCCGCGCGCACTTGTAGACGATCTCGACGACATCGTCGACGCGCAGCAGGTTGTCGGGACGGCAATACGCGGCGAGCGTGCGGGCGCCGTGCACGTGCTCGGTCACGATGTAGCAGTAGTCCCCTTCCTCGCCCGCGTCGTAGATCGGGAGGATGTGCGGATGCTGGAGCATGCCCACCATGTGGGCCTCGGACAGGAACATCTTGCGAGCGACCCGCGCCTTGTCCTCGTCCCCGCCGGCATCGAGGTTGTACACCTTGATCGCCACGTCGCGGCCGTAGAAGGGATCGTGCGACAGGTAGACGATCCCGGTGCTGCCGCGACCGACCTCGTTGACGATCACGTACTTCCCGATCTTCTCGGGCATCGGGCGGGCGGGAAGCGGCATGCGATCAGGATACGCAGCCGGGGGTGCCCGGGCTGTGACGCAGTTCCCGGCCGGAGCCCCGGCCCGCGGCGCCGCGATCAGCGCGCGAAGTGGTCGAATCCGCCGTGCTCGAAGCGCTGAGGGGCGCCGGCCCGGCGCAGCTCGATGCCTCTGCCGGCGCGAACGGCACCGATCACGGCCACCGGTACGCCGCAGCCGGCCGCCACGGCCTCCACCCCGGCCGCCCCTGCGGCCGGCACGGCGAAGCAGAGCTCGTAGTCGTCGCCGCCGGTCAGCGCCAGGCGCTCCGCCCCCGCCTGCCCCGCGAAGCGCCGCAGCGCGTCCGAGACCGGCAGGCCCTCGAGATCGACGACGGCTCCGCAGCCGCTCGCCGCGGCCAGCTTGCCGAGATCACCGAGCAGCCCGTCGGAGACGTCGATGCAGGCGCTGGCCCATCCGCGCAGCGCGCGACCGAGTTCCAGCCGCGGCTCGGGAAACAGGAACCGCCGGCGCAGGACGCCGGCAGGGTCGCCCTCCGCGCCGGCTCCCATCTCGACGGCGAGCCCGGCCGCGGCATCACCCGGCGTGCCCGACACGTAGAGCAGGTCGCCCGGTGAGGCGCCCGCCCGCCGAAGCCCGCCGCCTGCAGGCACGAAACCCAGCACCTGCACCGTGACGGCGAGCGGGCCACGCGTGGTGTCGCCACCTACCAGCGCCACTCCATGCGCCTTGGCGAGGCCGGCGAAGCCTGCCGTGAATGCCTCGAGCCATGCCTCGTCGCTGTGCGGCAGGGTCAACGACAGCAGGGCCCATGCCGCCTCGCCTCCCATCGCGGCGATGTCGCTGAGGTTCACGGCGAGCGCGCGGTGGCCGATCGAGCGCGGATCGCAGCCCGGCGGGAAATGCACGCCCTCGTTCAGCGTATCGGTGACGGCGACGAGGTCGGACCCCGCCGGCGGGCGCAGCAGCGCGCCGTCGTCGCCTATTCCGAGCACGACGTCGCCGCGCGGGGCGCCGGCCTCGCGGAAGAAGTGATCGATCAGCTCGAACTCGCCGCGTGCCACGCGAGCGGGACCTCAGTGCTCGTGGGGACGCAGCTCGCGCGTGGCGCGGTCCAGCACGGCGTTCACGAACTTGTGCCCGTCCGTCGCGCCGAATTTCCGGGCGAGCGTAACCGCTTCGTTGATCACCACCCGGAACGGGATGTCGGGGCGGGCAACCAGCTCGTAGACGCCGACGAGGAGTACCGCGTGCTCCACCGGGTCGAGCTCGGCAGGCGCGCGGTCCGTCCAGGCGGCCAGCCTGTCGTCGAGGGCGACGCGGTCGCCCGCGACGCCGCGCATCAGTTCCTCGAAATACTCGCGGTCTGCCCGCGGCATGTCTTCATCGGTGGCGAACTCGCTGACCAGGTCCTGCCAGGGACCGTCGTTGAGCTGCACGCGGTAGAGCGCCTGCATGGCGAGCTTGCGCGCCACGGAGCGCGCACCCAGCTTGGGATCCCTGCGTATCGCTGCACCCATGGTCAGAGGCGCCGGAAGAGGTCGGCCATCTCGATGGCGACGTCCATGGCCTCCCCTCCCTTGTTCATGCGGGAGAGGGCTGCCCGCTCGAGCGCCTGGTCGACGTTGTCGACCGTCAGCACGCCGAAGATCACCGGCACACCGGTCTCGAGCGCGGCCTGGCCAAGCCCGCGGGCCGCTTCGCCGGCCACGTAATCGAAATGGGGGGTGTCGCCGCGGATCACGCAACCGAGCGCCACCACGGCCGAGTATTCGCCGCTGGCCGCGAGACGCCGGGCGGCAACGGGCAGTTCGAAGGCACCTGGAACGCGCACCACGACGAGCTCCGCGGGCTCGCCACCGCGTCGCGCCCAGGACTCGCAGGCCCCGCGCAGCAGGCTGCCGACGATGAAGTCGTTGAAGCGCGCGCACACCACGGCGACACGCAGCCCGCGGGCGTCGAGCGTACCTTCGAGCTCGCGGAGGCTCACGACGCGCTGTCCACGTAGCTGACGACCTCGAGGTCGAAGGCCGAAAGCCCGTGCATCTGCTTTGGCGCGGACAGCACGCGCATCCGGCGCAGCCCAAGGTCCTTGAGGATCTGGGCACCAATGCCGTAGGTACGCAGCACCGGGCCGCCCGACGGCTCCGGCCGCGAGATCCGCGACGTCTCGCCCTGCGGCCGCAGCATCTGCACGGCATCTGCAAGCTCGCGCGGAGACTCGGCCTCGCGCAACACCACGATCACGCCGCTGCCTTCGCGGGCGATGCGCTGCATGGCGGCGCGGAGGGTCCAGTGACGCCCCTCGGCCGCGACGCCGACGACGTCCCGCAGGGTGTCGGTCAGGTGCACGCGCACCAGCGGCACGGCGTCACCGTCGACGCGACCGCGGACCAGGGCGAGGTGGACGTCGCGGTGCACGTGATCCTGGTAGGCCAGCAGCGAGAACTCGCCGAACTCGGTCTGGATGCGGCGCTCTGCGATACGCTCCACCGACCGCTCGTTGCGCAGCCGGTAGCGGATCAGGTCGGCGATCGTGCCGATCTTGAGCCCATGCTCGCGGGCGAAGCGCTCGAGGTCGGGCCGCCGCGCCATGGTGCCGTCGTCGTTCATGATCTCGACGATGACGGCGGCCGGCTCGACCCCGGCCAGGCGGGCGAAATCGCAGCCGGCCTCGGTGTGACCGGCGCGCGTCAGCACACCGCCTGGCTGCGCCATGATCGGGAAGATGTGGCCGGGCTGGCGCAGGTCCTGCGGACGCGCATCCGGCGCCACGGCCGCGCGGACCGTGTGCGCGCGATCGTAGGCCGAGATGCCCGTCGTGACGCCCTCGGCCGCCTCGATCGAGAGCGTGAAGTTGGTGCGATGGTCGCGGCTCGTGTCGCTGACCATCAGAGGCAGGCGCAGCTGCCGGCAGCGGTCCTCGGTCAGGGTCAGGCAGATCAGCCCACGCCCGTAGCGCGCCATGAAGTTGATGTCCTCGGGCCGCACGTGCGACGCCGCCATCAGCAGGTCGCCCTCATTCTCGCGCTGCTCGTCGTCCATGATGATGACCATCCGGCCCGCCCGGAGGTCGTCGAGGATCTCCTCGACCGAGTGGAGGCCACTGGCCCCGGCGCGCAAATCCTGGCTCGATGCTGGCATGTGGTTGTCGTCCGTTCAGTCCTGCCAGGCCTGCAGGCGCTCGACGTAGCGCGCCACCTGGTCCACTTCGACGTTGACTCGGCGCCCCGGGCGCAGGTCGCCGAGGGTAGTCACCTGCTGTGTGTGCGGGATGAGGTTCACGCCGAAGCGGTCTCCCTCGACCTCGTTGATGGTCAGGCTGACGCCGTCGATCGCCACCGATCCCTTGCGTGCCACGTACTTCGCGAGCGCATGGGGCAACTCGAAGGTCACCCGCACGGATCGCGCGTCGCCTTCGACCGCCGCGACCTGCCCGATTCCGTCCACATGGCCCGAGACGAGGTGGCCACCGAGCGCGTCGCCCGCGCGCAGCGCCGGCTCCAGGTTCACCCGATCCCCGACGCACGCGTCGCCGAGCGTCGTATGCGTCAGCGTCTCGATGGAGACGTCGGCCGCGAAGCCCCGGGGCCCGACGTCGAGGACGGTCAGGCAAACGCCGCCGACGGCGACGCTGTCGCCGTCACGACAGGACTCGAGCCGCAGGCGATCGACCTCGACGCGCAGCCGCACGTCGCCGCCGCGACGCTCGATCGCGGCGATCCGCCCCACGTCCTGCACGATTCCGGTGAACATCGATCAACCTCCCGGTCTGAGCATCATACGGACATCGTCACCGACGCGGCTGAGGTCGTGCAGGCGCCAGCGCGGGGCATCCGCGAGCCGGGACAGCGGCGGCAGGGCGGCCAGCGGCCTCGCGTCCGGCCCCAGCAGCGTCGGGGCGAGATAGAGCACGAGTTCGTCGACCAGCCCCGCACCGAGCAGCGCCCCCGCCAGCGTCGGTCCCGCCTCGACCCAGGCCTCGTTCAGTCCCTGCGCACCCATCCAGTCGAGCGCCGCAGGAAGCGAAACGCGGCCATCGACACCCGCCTCCAGGTACTCGACCGGGTGCGGATCCGGATCGCCGCCGGCCGAGGGTGCTGCGCCGCGCGCGGCGAGTCGAACGCAGCGGCCCGGCTCGCGGAACACGCGGGCGCCCGCCGGTACCCGCAGGTGGCTGTCTAGGATCACGCGCAGCGGTTGCGGGCGCGGCTCAGGGCCGATGCGCACCGTCAGCGCCGGATCGTCGGCGATTACAGTGCCCGCGCCCGTCACGACCGACGCGCTCTCGGCGCGCCAGGCCTGCACGTCCTCGCGCGCGGCGTCCGAGGTGATCCAGCGGCTCTCGCCAGATGCGAGCGCGGTGCGCCCGTCGACGCTGGCGGCCAGCTTGAGCCGCAACCACGGACGCCCGCGGCGCATGCGGCTGAAGAAGCCCAGGTTGAGCTCGTTCGCCGCGTCGCGCATCAGACCCTCGACGACCTCGATGCCCGCAGCGCGGAGGCGCGCGGCGCCACTGCCGTCGACGCGGGGGTTGGGGTCGCCCGCGGCGAACACCACGCGCGCCACGCCCGCCGCCACCAGCGCCTCGGTGCAGGGCGGCGTGCGGCCGTGGTGATTGCAGGGTTCGAGTGTCACGTAGGCGGTTGCACCACGCGCGCGGGAGCCGGCGGCCGCGAGCGCGAAGACCTCGGCGTGGGGTTCGCCCGCCCGCTGGTGCCAGCCCTCGCCCACGATCTGGCCATCGGC
This sequence comes from uncultured Acidibacter sp., assembly GCA_964584625.1. Classification (GTDB taxonomy): domain Bacteria; phylum Pseudomonadota; class Gammaproteobacteria; order Steroidobacterales; family Steroidobacteraceae; genus UBA964. The sequence goes on along the minus strand of CAZPAJ010000025.1, from coordinate 5,707 downwards.
CGCGATCACGCAACCCACGCGCGGATTCGGCTGGGTCGTGCGACGCCCGAGCGCGGCCAGTTCCAGCGCGCGCGCCATGGCGACGCGATCAAGGGCCGTGAAACGCCGATCCTCGCCCTGCTCCCCGCCCGGAGGGCTCACGCGCTCAGTTGCCACGAGGCGGCCTCTTCCCGGGAGGTGGCGGTGGCGCGGCGGCTTCGCCGGCACCGAGCAGCGACAGCTGCCCGGCCACGGGCTCGCGCCGTCGCCGATGACGGAGCTTGTCGACCTCCTCGCGGAATGCCTCGACGTCCTGGAAGCTGCGATAGACCGATGCGAAACGCACGTAGGCGACCTCGTCCAGGTGGCGCAGCTCCTCCATCACCAGCTCGCCGACGTGGCGCGAGGCGACCTCGCGCTCGCCGAGGCTGCGCAGCTTGTGACCGATCCTGGAGATCGCTTCCTCGACCGCGTCCTGCGGCACCGGCCGCTTCTCCAGCGACTTGAGCAGCCCTGAACGCAGCTTCTGCTCGTCGAAGGGTTCGCGGCTGCCGTCGCTCTTGACCACCAATGGCATGACCAGCTCGGCGGTCTCGAAGGTCGTGAAGCGCTCGCCACAGGACAGGCACTCTCGCCTGCGCCGGATCTGCCGCCCTTCGGCCGCCAGCCGCGAGTCGTTCACCTTGGTCTCGACGTGGCCGCAGAAGGGGCAGTGCACGGCGGTTCACTCCCGGCGCGCGACCGGTAGCTTCAGCCGGCCGCCGCCACCGTGGCCGGGAACGCCGACACCGCCGCCGACTCGTAGACCGGGAAGCGACGACACAGCGCGGCGACCTCGCCCGCCACCCGGGCAACCGTGTCGGCAGCACCCTCGGCGTCGAGCACGTCGGCGATCCAGCTGGCGACCTGTTCCACCTCGGCCTCGCGGAAGCCACGGGTGGTGGCGGCCGGCGTACCGATGCGGATGCCGCTGGTGACCATCGGCGGCCGCGGGTCATTGGGGACGGCGTTCTTGTTGACGGTGATGTGCGCGCGGCCGAGCGCGGCGTCGGCGTCCTTGCCGGTGATGTTGCGGTCCGAGAGGTCGATCAGGAAAAGGTGGTTGTCGGTGCCGCCCGAGACGATGCGGTACCCGCGGCGCTGCAACGCCGCGCACATCGCGCGCGCGTTGACCACGACCTGCCGCTGGTAATCGACGAATTCCGGTTGCAGCGCCTCGAGGAAGGCCACCGCCTTGGCGGCGATGACGTGCATCAGCGGCCCGCCCTGGGTGCCGGGGAACACCAGCGAGTTGAACTTCTTCGTGAGCTCGTCGTTGGCGCGCGCGAGGATGAGGCCGCCGCGCGGGCCGCGCAGGGTCTTGTGCGTCGTCGTCGTGACCACGTCGGCGTAAGGCACGGGGTTCGGGTAGACGCCAGCGGCCACGAGCCCGGCGACGTGCGCCATGTCGACCATCAGGTAGGCCCCGACACTGTCGGCGATGGCACGGAAGCGCGCAAAGTCGAGCAGGCGGGAATAGGCCGAGAAGCCCGCGATGATGAGCCGGGGCTTGACCTCGAGGGCCTGGCGCGCGAGCGCGTCGTAGTCGATCTCGCCGTTGTCCGGGCGGATGCCGTACTGCGCGGCCTGGAAGATCTTGCCGGAGAAGTTGACCTTGGCGCCGTGGGTCAGGTGCCCGCCATGGTCGAGGCTCATGCCGAGGATCGTGTCGAAGGGCTTGAGGAGCGCGAGGTAGACCGCCGCGTTGGCCTGGGAGCCCGAGTGCGGCTGGACGTTGGCGTAGTCGGCTCCGAACAGCTTCTTGGCCCGGTCGATCGCCAGCTGCTCGGCGACGTCGACGAATTCGCAACCGCCGTAGTAGCGCTTGCCCGGGTAGCCCTCGGCGTACTTGTTCGTGAGCACCGAGCCCTGGGCCTCGAGCACCCTGGGGCTGGCGTAGTTTTCCGAGGCGATCAGCTCGATGTGATCTTCCTGGCGCTGACGCTCGGCGGCGATGGCGCGGGCGAGCTCGGGGTCGAAACCCTCGATGACCATGCGGGTCGGGAACATCGGCTGGCCTCTTGGACGACTGCAGGGGGGGCCGGCATTCTAGCGGAACAAGCCCTCGACCACCGCATTCCAGGCACGGCCGATGTTGCCGCGGTCGTACCCGCCGCCCCCGGTCGCCAGCAACCGCCCGTGGCCGAGCCGCTCGGCTAGCGCCGCGAGGTCGCGAGCGGCGCGGCCGTGCGCCGTCGGCGAGAAGCGCAGGTGCGCGATCGGATCCCCGGCGATGCTGTCCGCCCCACACTGCAACAGGATGAATTCAGGGGCGAACTGCTCCAGGTGGGCGAGTACCCGCGGCCAGACCCCTTCGAACACGGCGTCATCGGCACCGGGCTCGAGCGGAATGTTCAGCTTGGTGCCGACTGCAGCGCCCCGCCCGGTCTCGACTGCCGCCCCGGTGCCCGGGTACAGGAAGCGGCCATCCTCGTGCAGGTCGGCGAACACCACGCCCGGGTCGCTCTCGAAGGCATAGAAGACGCCGTCGCCGTGGTGGGCATCGATGTCGACGTAGGCGATGCGCGACAGACCATGGCGCGCCTTGAGCTGCTCGATGGCCACCCCGCAGTCGTTGAACACGCAGAACCCGGCAGCGTGGGCCCGCCCGGCATGGTGTAGGCCGGCGATCGGCACGAACGCCCGGCGCGCCCTGCCCGACATGATGGCCTCGGCCGCCCGCAGGGTGCCGCCGACCACATAGGACGCCGCCTCGAACACGCCCCGGTAAGCCGGCGTGTCCCCCGCGTCGAGGTAACCCTGCCCGGACACGGACTGGCGACGGACGCGCTCGACGAGCTCGTTCGTGTGGAAGGACAGCAGCTCGGCCTCGGTGGCGGCCACCGTTTCCTCGACATCCGCCCGCCGGTGCAGGCCGCGCGCCTCGAACTCACGGTAGAAGGCTGCGTGTCGGTCGGGACCGAAAGGATGGCCCTGGCCAAAGCCATAGCGCGACAGCTTCTCGCCGGCGATGACTAGAACTTCCGTGCTCATTTCCAGAACTTGGCGACGGATGGAACCACCGGAACCGAGCCTAGCACAGGCGGCCACGGCGGCCCGCCCCGAGCTCAGATGGCGACCTGGCTGCCCGACTCGATGATGTGATCGGCGGAGATGCCGAAGTGATTGCCCGCAAACTCGGCGTTACGGGACATGAATGCGAAAACCGCCTTCTGCAGCCGGCCGAGAGGACTGCGGCCCGTGGTCACGACCTCGTCGCGACCCAGCACATACACCGCGTGCTTCAACTCGAGCTCCTTGCAGCGACGCTGCGCCTCGCGCAACAGCGCCGGAACGTCGGGGCGATCCATGAATCCCACCATGCACACCACCCGGTACAGGCCCGGGCGCAGCTCCTGCACCCGGGCTCGAGAGCCCGTGTCCACGTGCGGCACAGGGGCGGTGCGCACCGTGAGCAGGATCGTCTGCGAGTGCAGCACGCCGTTGGTCTGGACGTTGCGGATCAAGGTCCGCGGCACCAGCTCCGGGTCGCCCGACATGAACACGACCGTACGCTCGACGACCGCCGGCTGCAGCCGCTCCAGCAGTGCCACGAACTCCGCGGGACGGAAATCCTCGCGGGCCGTCCGCGCAGCAACGGCGTCGCGGCCGCGCTGCCACGTGCGCATCAGCAGGAACAGCGCTCCACCCATCACCAGCGGGACCCACCCGCCTGATCCCAGCTTCAGCAGGTTGCCGGCCACGTAGAGCAGTTCAAGGCACATCACGAGGCCGATCAGCCCAAGCTGCAGCTCGCGGAAGCGGCGCCGGGTGGTCGCGAGCAGGCTGAGCATCAGGACGGAGTCGAACACCATCGTGATCGAGACGCCCACGCCATAGGCACCGGCGAGCGCCTCGGAGGATCCGAAGGAGACGACGAGCAGCAGCGTCAGGACGCAGAGCGTCCAGTTGACGAACGGCACATAGACCTGGCCGATCGCCTCCTCGGACGAGTGCACGACCTGCATGCGCGGCAGGTAACCGAGCTGTTGGCACTGGCGCGTGATCGAGAATACCCCGGAAATCACGGCCTGCGAGGCGATCACCGTGGCCGCCGTGGCGAGCACCACGAGCGGCAGCGTGAACGCACCGGGCACCAACCGGAAGAACGGGCTCTCCAGCGCCGCCGGATCGCGCAGCACCAGCGCGCCCTGGCCGAAGTAGTTCATCAGCAGGGCCGGCCATACGCCGAAATACCAGGCTCGTGCGATGGCGGGCCGGCCAAAGTGCCCGAGGTCGGCGTACAGTGCCTCGCCACCGGTCACGCAGAGGAACACCGCACCGAAGATCGCCAGCGCGAGCAGCGGGTGCTCGCCCAGGAGGATCGTGGCGTGCAGCGGGTTGACGGCCGCCAGCACCTGCGGGGCCTGTACGATCGACAGCAGACCGGTCACCGCCAGCGCGGTGAACCAGAGCAGCATGATCGGGCCGAATGCGCGCCCGATGCTCGAAGTGCCCTTCTGCTGGATAACGAACAGCGCGACGAGTATCCCGACGGCGATCGGGACGACCGCGCGCCCGAACTCCGGGGCCACCAGTTCCAGGCCCTCGACGGCGCTCAGTACCGAGATCGCGGGCGTGATGACGCCGTCGCCAAAGAACAGCGCGCAGCCCGCGAGTCCCATCAGCGCCAGCCACGCGCCCGCACCCGGGCGCGCCGAGGCGCGGGCCAGCTGCATCAGGGCGAGCACGCCGCCCTCGCCCTCGTTGTCGGCGCGCAGGACCACGGCGACGTACTTCAGCGCAACGACAGCGGCGATCGACCAGAACACGAGTGACAGCACGCCGAGAACGTTGGGAAGTTCGGCGGCACTCAGGCCCGAAACGGTGAAGATTGCGCGGAACGCATAGAGCGGGCTGGTGCCAACGTCGCCGAACACGATGCCGAGCGCGCCAATGACCAGCGCGGCCGAAGGGGTCAGGCTCTTGGGCGAACTCATGGCTGAACGCGAAGCTTACACCCGTGGACAGGCGGGTGCCGGCTATAATATTGCACCCCGACCAGAGGACGCCGTCTAAACCTCACATGGCCCAGTACATCTACACGATGAACCGCGTGGGCAAGATCGTTCCGCCCAAGCGGCACATCCTGCGCAACATCAGCCTGTCCTTCTTCCCCGGCGCCAAGATCGGCGTGCTCGGCCTCAACGGCTCGGGCAAGTCCACGTTGCTGAAGATCATGGCGGGCCTCGACACCAGCATCGAGGGCGAGGCGCGCCCGCAGCCCGGCATCCGGATCGGCTATCTCCCCCAGGAACCGGAGCTCGACCCCGCGAAGACGGTGCGCGAGGAAGTCGTGCAGGGCATCGGTGGCATGTTCGGCAAGCTCGAGCGCTTCAACCAGATCAGCGAGAAGTTCGCCGAGCCGATGTCGGACGACGAGATGAACGCGCTGCTCGATGAGCAGGCCAAGCTGCAGGACGCCATCGATGCGGCCGGCGGCTGGGAGCTCGACCGCAAGCTCGAGATCGCGGCGGATGCGCTGCGCCTCCCGCCCTGGGACGCCACGATCGACAAGCTCTCGGGTGGCGAGAAGCGCCGCGTGGCGCTGTGCCGGCTGCTGCTGTCCGCGCCCGACATGCTGCTGCTCGACGAGCCCACCAACCACCTCGACGCCGAGTCGATCGCCTGGCTCGAGAAGTACCTCGAGCAGTACCCGAGCACCGTCATCGCCGTCACCCACGACCGC
>CAZPAJ010000024.1:0-45297 GCA_964584625.1 uncultured Acidibacter sp. | reverse complement strand
GCCACCTTGCGCGCGACCGAGTCGGCCTGGCCCTGCTCGTCGAAGGCCATCACCACCACCGCCGCGCCGTAGGCCCGTACCTTGCGCGCCTGCTCCAGGAAGGCCGCCTCGCCCTCCTTGAGGCTGATCGAATTGACGATGGGCTTGCCCTGCACGCACTTGAGCCCTGCCTCGATGACGCTCCACTTGGAGGAATCGATCATGAGCGGCACGCGCGCGATGTCGGGCTCGGCGGCGATGAGATTGAGGAAGCGCGTCATCGCCGCCTCGGAGTCGAGCATGCCCTCGTCCATGTTGACGTCGATGACCTGCGCTCCGGCCACCACCTGCTGCCGCGCCACGTCCAGCGCGGCGTTGTAGTCACCCGCCTCGATCAGCTTGCGGAACTTCGCCGAGCCGGTGACGTTGGTGCGCTCGCCGACGTTGACGAACAGGGTCTCCGGGCCGATGTTGAAGGGCTCGAGGCCGGCCAGGCGGCACTTGACCGGCACCTCGGCGCGGCTGCGCCGCGCCGCCGGCGCGACGGCCTCGCGGATCAGCCGGATGTGCTCGGGCGTGGTGCCACAGCAGCCGCCGACGATGTTCAGCAGCCCCGAGCGGGCGAACTCGCCGAGGATCGCCGCGGTCTCGGCCGGCGTCTCGTCGTACTCACCGAAGGCGTTGGGCAGCCCGGCGTTCGGATAGGCGCAGACGTAGCGGTCGGAGATGCGCCCGAGTTCCTCGACGTAGGGCCGCAGGTCGCGGGCACCGAGCGCGCAGTTGAGCCCGATGGCGGTCAGCTCGCCGTGGCGCACGGAGTTCCAGAACGCCTCGGTGGTCTGCCCGGACAGCGTGCGCCCGGAGGCGTCGGTGATCGTGCCCGACACGATGACGGGCAGGTCGAGGCTGGCCTCGCCGAGCACGCGACGCACCGCGAACAGCGCGGCCTTGGCGTTCAGGGTATCGAACACCGTCTCGATCAGGATGATGTCGGAGCCGCCCTGCACGAGCGCGCGCGTGGCGTCGGCGTAGGTGGCGACCAGCTCGTCGAAGGAGACGTTGCGCATCCCCGGGTCGTTGACATCGGGGGACAGCGACGCCGTGCGGTTGGTCGGGCCCAGCGTGCCTGCGACGAATCGCGGCACGCCGGTGCGCGCGGCCACCTCGTCGGCCACCTCGCGCGCGATGCGCGCGGCGCGGTAGTTGAGCTCCGGCACCAGCGCCTCCAGTCCGTAGTCGGCCTGCGCGACGGAGGTGGAGTTGAAGGTGTTGGTCTCGACGATGTCGGAACCGGCCTCGAAATACGCCCGGTGGATGCCCGCGACGACGTCCGGCCGGGTCAGCACCAGCAGGTCGTTGTTGCCGCGCAGGTCGCGCCCGTGGGCGCGGAAGCGCTCGCCACGGTAGTCCGCCTCCTCGAGGCGGTGGCGCTGGATCATGGTGCCCATCGCGCCGTCGAGCAGCACGATGCGTTCCTCGAGCACGCCGCGGAAGCGCCGCAGGCGCTCTGCCCTCGCGGTCTCGTCGACCGGCACGACCGCGTATGGCGCCGCCGTGGCGCGCTCGCCCGCCGGGGCCGCCGGCGGCGCGCCGCCCGGCGCAGGGCCAAAGCCGATCACCGGCTCGAGCCCCGGCAGCGCACGGGCGTGTCGCGCGCAGCGGCAGCCCTCCGGATGGCGCGGCGACGACGACGCGCGCGCCGCACGGGCCACGGCGCGCGCGCGGGCCCGGGCGCTCACGAGTTCACCTCGGGCGCAGCGGCGGCCGGACGCAACCCGAGCGCGTGGCAGATGGCGTAGGTCAGCTCCGCCCGGTTCAGCGTGTAGAAGTGGAACTCGGTGACGCCGTGGCGCCGCAGCCGCGAGACCTGCTCGATCGCGACGTTGGCGGCGATCAGGCGTCGCGTGTCCGGGTCGTCGTCGAGCCCGGCGAAGCGCTCGGCCAGCCAGTCGGGGATGCGCGCGCCGCAGCGCGCGGCGAAGCGCGTGACCTGCGGGAACCGCGTGATCGGCAGGATGCCGGGCACGATGCTGATGCCGATGCCCGCGGCGACGCAGCGGTCGCGGAAGCGCAGGTAGTCGTCGGTGTCGAAGAAGAACTGGGTGATCGCACGGGTGGCGCCGGCGTCCACCTTGCGCTTGAAGTTCGCGAGGTCGGCCTCGGCGGAGGGCGCCTCCGGGTGACCCTCCGGGTAGGCGGCGACGGAGATGTCGAAGTCAGCGATGCGCCGGAGGCCCTCGACGAGATCGGCGCCGTAGGCAAACCCGTCGGGATGGGGTTCGTAGCGCGTGACGCCCTGCGGGGCGTCACCGCGCAGCGCGACGATGTGACGGATGCCCTCGTCCCAGTAGCGACGCGCGATGTCGAGCACCTCGCCACGCGGCGCGCCCACGCAGGTCAGGTGCGGCGCACCGGTCAGCGCGGTCTCGCGCTGGATGCGCTGCACCACGCGGTGCGTGCGATCGCGGGTGGAGCCGTCGGCACCGTAGGTGACCGAGACGAACCGGGGCGCGAGCGGTGCGAGCCGCTGCACCGACTGCCACAGCGTCGCCTCCATGGCGGCGTCGCCTGGCGGGAAGAACTCGAACGACACCTGGATTGGCGTGCCGGGCGATGAGGCGGGCGTGGTCGTCATGGGAAGGCTCCGGACTCAGGCGGTCCTGCTAAGGGAATGGGGAGAAGCGAGGCTCGGCGCACGCGCCACCAGGAGGTGGCGCCCACCGGCCTCGACCGGGAACAGCCGCTGGCAGGCGAACCCCGCCGCGTCGAGTACCGCGCGCAGCCGTGCCGGCGGCGACCCGCCGGTCGCCTCGGACTCGAGCGCGTCGTAGTCAACGGCAAGCCAGGCAACGCCCGCGGGCACGAGCATGCGCCGGGCAAAGGCCGCCGACGCCGCCAGCGACTCCTGCACATCGCCGGTGGCGCGCGAGTCGCCCACCGCGGGCGAGACCATCTCGAAGAACAGGTCGAAGCGCGGTGCCAGCCGCCGGCCGGCGTCGAGCTCCGTCGCGCGCGCGGGCCGCACCGACCATCCGCCCGACAGCGCCCAGCGCCGCAGCGCGGCCCGCTCGGCTGCGGACCGTGCGAACGGCAGCAGTTCCTCCGCCTCGCCCGCCAGCATGGCGAGCAGGTCGAACCAGGGACAGCGCGCCAGGACGCGGCGCCGCCGCGCGTCGCCCCTCAGGTCGTCGCCGAGTACGGCGAGCAAGGCATCGTCGAGCCGCGGCCCCGGTGCTGGCCGCGCTGCCGCGGCACGCAGGCGGGCGCCCGCCTCGCGCAACGCGGGATCGGCCGGATCCAGCCACTGCAGGAGCAGCGAACCCAGCGACGCCGCGGGCGACCTGCCCGGGTCAGGCAACGCGTACTCGACGCGCTGGCCATGCCGGGTGCGCACGAGCAGCCCCGCAGCCGCGAGCTGCTTGAGGTGCCGGGAGACGTTGGGCTCGCTCTCCCCCGTCGCCCAGGCGAGCTCCGAGACCGCGGCAGAGCGCCCCGCGCACAGGGCGAGGAGGCGCAGGCGCAGCGGCTCCGCGCCGGCACGCAGGGTCCGCGCGAAGGCCTCCGGGGCGATCTTGTTTTCGGAGTTGCTCAACATTGCAATATTCATAATAAATCATTGTTGCGAATGCTTGAAGCGAGCTGACTCACGATCCTGCACGGGCCGGGATGCCGACACCTGCGCAATTTCGGTGCAACGGCATGCCCCGGAAGGCCGCTGCGGCATACACTCGCGACTCCCGGTTCGGCAGGAGGATGGCGATGGTGCAGACGGTGCCGCGCGCACGGCTCGCGCTGATCGAGGAGATCGTCCGGGCAGACCGCGGACTCGGCCGCCGCGGCGATGGCCGGGCGAGCCCGTCGCCCGGGCCCGCGATGATCCGCGGCTATTTCCGCGGTGTCGCCGAGGAGGACCTGGCCGCGCGCGCGCCGCGCGAGCTCGCCCTGCTGTGCCGCCGCCACGCCGCCCTGGGCGCGCGCCGCCAGCCCGGCGAGGCGCTGATCCGGGTGTTCGACCCCGAGCCCGCCCGCGACGGCTTCGAGAGCCGCTCGACGCTGGTCCTGGTCGTGACCGACGACATGCCTTTCCTGGTCGACTCGCTGCGCCTGGCGCTCGACGAGGCTGGGGCCACGGTGCATGGCCTGGTCCACCCGGTGCTGTCGGTCAGCCGCGACCGCGCCGGGCGGCTGCTCACGGCCGCGCTCGAGAGCCCGGCGCCCGCAGGCCGCCGCGAATCGTGGCAACTGTTCGAGATCGACCGGCAGCCCGGACCCGGGCGCCTCGAGGCGCTCGAGGCGAGCCTGCGCGCCGCGCTCGCCGACGTCCGCGTCGCCGTCGATGACTGGCAGGAGATGCGCGGACGCATGCGCGCGGCCATGGCCTCCCTGCCCCGCCAGCCAGCCGCCGCGGGGGAATACGCGGGAGACATCGAGGAGTACCGCGCCCTTCTGGCGTGGATGGAATCCGGGAACTTCGTGTTCCTGGGCTATCGGTGGGCGCCGGCGTCGGGCGCCGGCGGGCCGCGGGCCCTCGGCATCGCGCGCGGCCGGCGCGAGGACGACGTGCCACCACCCATGGGCGCCACGGTCACGGTGACCAAGTCCCCTCGGCGCTCCACCGTGCATCGCGGCGGGCACCTCGATGAGATCGTCGTCGCGGCGCAGGATGCCCGCGGCCGGCGCGCGGGGCTGCACCGCTTCCTCGGGCTGTGGACCTCCGGCGCATACGTGGCGCGACCCGCCGAGATACCGCTCGTGCGGCGCAAGGTGGCCGCGGCGATCGAACGCTTTGCCCTGGACCCTGCGAGCCACGACGGCAGCGCCGTGCGCGTGGCGCTCGAGACCTGGCCGCGCGACGAACTGTTCCAGGCCACGGTAGACGAACTCGCCGACGCGGTGCGCGATGCGGTCAACCTCTACGAGCGGCGCCGGACGCGGCTGCTGCTCCGCCACGACCCGCTCGGGCGCTTCGTCGCCGCGCTCGTCTTCGTGCCCCGCGACCGCTACACCACCGAGGTGCGTCGCAGGATCGAACGCCTGCTGCAGGGCGCCCTGGGCGGCGCGACGGTGGAATCGGACACGATGGTCGCGCTGCCCGCGCATGCTCGGCTGCGGGTGCTGGTGCACGGCATCGGCCCGGCTGCGCGCCGCGTCGACCCCAAGGCTCTCGAGCGCGAGCTGGCCGCCGCGTCGACGACCTGGCCAGACAGGCTCTGCGCCGCACTCGACACGAGCCTGCCGGCGACGGAGGCCGCGGGGCTGGCGCGGCGCTACGCGACCGCGTTCCCGGTGGCCTACCAGGAGGACGTGGATCCGCAGGCCGCGCTCGAGGACATCACGGCGCTCGAATCGCTGGAGGGGACGCCGTCGGGGCTGCAACTCAACCTGCACCGGCCGCGCGGCCGGCCGCTGGCACGCGCCCACCTGCGCATCCTGCGCCGTGGCGACGCCCTCGCGCTCGCCGACCTGCTGCCGGTCCTCGAGAACTTCGGCCTGCGGGTGATCGCCGAGCGTCCCTACGCCGTCACCCCGGACGGCAGCGCGGTGGCCGCGGCGATCCAGGACCTCGAGTTCGAGCGCCACGACCGCGCGAGCCTCGACATCGAGGCGATCGAGCCGCGGTTCATCGAAGCCTTCGTGGCGGTGTGGGCGGGCACCGTGGACAACGACGGCTACCATCGGCTGCTCGCCTCGACGCCCATGACCTTCCGCGAGATCGAGGTGCTGCGGGCCTGCGGCCGCTACCTGCTGCAGACGGGCATCCACTTCAGCCCGGCGTCGCTCGAGCGCAGCCTCGCTTCACACCCGGACATCGCCACGGGCCTGTTCGCGCTGTTCGACGCGAGGCTGTCGCCCGTGCATGGAGACCACGCGCGCCGCCGGCTGGAGTCCCGCGTCCGGCACACCCTGCGCAGCCAGCTCGAGCAGGTCAGCAACGCGGACGACGACCGCATCCTGCGGGCGTTCCTCGCGGTCATCGAGGCCGTGCTGCGTACGAACTTCCACCAGCCCGTCGTCCCCGAGCGCCCGCGCTGCCTCGCACTGAAGCTCGATCCGCACGCGATTCCCGGCCTGCCCCTGCCGCGCCCGCGCTACGAGATCTTTGTGCACGGCGCGCGCGTCGAGGGCGTGCACCTGCGCATGGGCCAGGTCGCACGCGGCGGCATCCGCTGGTCGGACCGCCGCGACGACTTCCGCACCGAGGTGCTCGGGCTGATGAAGGCCCAGAACGTCAAGAACACCCTGATCGTGCCGGTGGGAGCCAAGGGCGGCTTCGTGCCGCGGCGGCTGCCGGCCGGCGCGGATCGGGACGCGATCCAGCGCGAGGGCGTGGCGGCCTACCAGGCCTTCATCCACGCGCTGCTCGACGTGACCGACAACCGCGTCGACGGTGCGACCGTGCCGCCCCCCGCGACGCACCGGCGCGACGGCGACGACCCGTACCTGGTGGTCGCGGCCGACAAGGGCACCGCCACCTTCTCGGACGTGGCCAATGCCATCTCCGTGGGTCGCGGGTTCTGGCTTGGCGATGCCTTCGCCTCGGGGGGCTCGGCAGGCTACGACCACAAGAAGATGGGCATCACCGCGCGCGGTGCATGGGAGTGCGTGAAGCGCCACTTCCGCGAACTCGGCGTCGACGTCCAGTCCCAACCGTTCACGGTCGCGGGCATCGGCGACATGTCCGGCGACGTCTTCGGCAACGGCATGCTGCTGTCGGACCAGATCCGGCTCGTCGCGGCCTTCAACCATGCGCACGTGTTCCTCGACCCGGACCCGGACCCGGCGCTGAGCCATGCCGAGCGGCGACGCCTGTTCGCACTGCCGCGTTCGGGCTGGAACGATTACGACCCGGAGCGGCTGTCGCGCGGCGGTGGCGTATTCCCGCGCAGCGCCAAGGCGATCCCGCTGTCGGACGAATGCCGCGCGCTGCTCGGCATCGACGCCACCTCGGCGCCCCCGGTGGAGGTGATCCGCGCGATACTCCGGCTGCCGGTCGACCTGCTGTGGAACGGCGGCATCGGCACCTACGTCAAGGCCAGCAGCGAAGCGCAGGCCGCCGCAGGCGACCGCGGCAACGACGGCGTTCGGGTCGATGGCCGGGAATTGCGCGCCCGCGTCGTCGGCGAGGGCGGCAACCTGGGCTTCACCCAGCTCGGCCGCATCGAGTACGCGCTGCAGGGTGGCCGCATCGACACCGACTTCATCGACAATTCGGGGGGCGTCAACACCTCGGATCTCGAGGTCAACATCAAGATCCTCGCGGCAGCACCGGAGCGGTCGGGACGCCTGACCCGCCGCGCCCGCGACCAGCTCCTGCGCAACCAGACGGACGACATCGCCGGGCTGGTGCTGCGCAACAACTACCTGCAGGGGCAGGCACTTTCCGTGCTGCAGCTCGAGGGCGCGCGACGGCTGCCGGAATTCCAGCACTTCGTGCGCCTGCTGGAGCGCAGCGGCGACCTCGACCGGACCGTTGAATTCCTGCCGGACGACGAGGGCTTCGCGGCTCGCCAGCAGCAGGGCCACGGGCTGACACGTCCGGAGCTGGCCGTGCTGCTCTCGTACTCGAAGATCGCGCTGAACCGCGCGCTGTCGGCCTCGGACGCGCCCGAGGATCCCTACCTCTCCCGCGAACTCGAGCGCTACTTCCCGGCGGCCCTGCGCCGACGCTTCGCCCGCGACATCCCGCGGCACCCGCTCCGTCGAGAGATCATCGCGACGGCGCTGACCAACAGCATCGTCAACCGGATGGGGCCCACCTTCGTCTCGCGCGCGCAGGAGGAAACGCGCGCCAGCGCCGCCCAGGTCGCGCGCGCCTACGCCATCGCGCGCGAGTCCTGGGACCTGCGCTCGCAGTGGGCGGCGATCGAGGCGCTGGACCACCGCGTGCCGGCGGCGACCCAGTACGCCATGCTCGAGGACATCGCGCGGCTCCTGCGCCACGCGACCTACTGGCTGTTGCGGCAACGCCGTTCCAGCCTGGCGGTGGAGCCCGCGGTCAGCGAATACCGCGAGGCCTTCACCGCGCTGGCGCGCGGGCTTCCCGACGTGCTCTGCGGCGAGGAACTGGAGCGCTTCGTGGCCCGGCGCGAGGCGCTGCACGGCCAGGGCGTCCCCGACCCGCTCGCCAGCTTCGTCGCGGGCACCGACGCGCTCGATGCCGCGCCGGACATCGCGGCACTGGCGCGCCAGCACCGCGCACCGGTGGCCACCGCCGCGGCAACGTACTTCGCCTGCGGCGAGCGTGCAGGGCTCGACAGGCTGCGGCTCGCCGTCGACGCGCTGCAGGTCGACGGCGCCTGGCAGGTCATCGCCCGCGCCGGGCTGCGCGAGCAGGCGCGTGACACCCAGCGCGCGCTTGCCGGGCGCGTGCTCGGCACGCGGGCACGGGGCGCGCCGCGCGCCCGCGTCGACGCCTGGTTCGAAGGCCGCGGCGCGGCCCGCCTGGCCTGGGAACGGATGCTTGCCGACGTCAGGGCGCTGGAGCGACCGGATTTCGCGACGCTGTCGGTGGTGCTGGCCGCGGCCCGCGAGCTCACGGACTGACGTGCGCCTCACGCTGGTCGTCACCACCTACGAGCGGCCGGACGCGCTCGCCGCGGTGCTGGCGAGCGCGCTGGCGCAGCGCGACCCGCCCGACGAACTGCTGGTGGCCGACGACGGATCGGGCCCCGCCACGCGCGCGGTGATCGACCGCGCGGCCGCGGCAGCACCCTTCGCGCTGCGCCACGTCCGGCAACCGCACGAGGGCTTTCGGCTGACGCGCCTCAGGAACGTCGCCACGGCCACGGCCACCGGCGACTACCTGGTCTTCGTCGACGGCGACATGCTGCTGCACCCCGCGTTCCTCGCCGACCACCGGCGCATCGCGCGGCCGGGACGGTATACCCAAGGCGTCAGGCTGATGCTCGACGAGCGTCGCACGCGGCAACTGGTCGGCGAGCCCGGCCGGCTGCCGGGGCCGCTGTCAGCCGGGCTGGGCGGCCTGCGCAGGATCTACGGGTGGCATGCCCCGGTGCTGCAGCCGGCGCTGGCCGGGATCGCGAACACGTTCATTGCGCTCAAGGGCTGCAACCAGGGGTTCTGGCGTCGCGACCTCGTGGCGGCGAACGGCTTCGACGAGGACATCGTTGGCTGGGGTCCCGAGGACAAGGAGCTCTGTGCGCGGCTCGAGCACGCGGGCGTGCGGCGACAGACGCTGCTGGCCGGCGGGATCGCCTGGCACCTGCATCACCCGCCGGCTTCGCGCGAGCGACGCGCGGAGAATCAACAGCGGCTGGCGCGCACGCTGGCGCGACGCAGCACACGCTGCGCGCGCGGACTGGACCAGCATGGCGCGGGTCAGGCGACCGGGCCCGGGCCGACCCCCTGACCCGCGGCAGCGCCGCGCGCGGCGAGTTCCTGCCGCGACAGCTCGGCCTTCATGTTGCCCGGCGTTCGCGCGGCCAGCAGCGCGGCGATCGCGATGCCGAGCGTGAGCAGCGTCATCTCGAGCGCGAAGTCCTGGGGGTGCTCCCAGAACTCGGTGAAGAGGTGCCAGCGACCAGCGATCTCGACGGCATTCCAGGCCACGATGGCCGTCGGGATGCCGTAGCGGATCGCCGTGGTGACCTTCCAGAACTTCATCAGCCGGTTGAAGAGGTAGACCGCCCAGATGACGTTCAGGAAGAAGATGCCATAGGTCACGGGGTGCCGGTCCCCGAGGATGCTCTCGTCGTAGATGAAGAGCAGCAGCAGGTAGAAGAACCAGATGACGTAGATCGTCTCGAGCGCGGTGATGCCGGCGAAATTGCGCTCGTGGGACGGATTCGGCCTGCCGGTGCGCAGGCCGAGGTTGCGCTGGAACCAGACGAAGAAATTGCACTTCGTCTCCTTGTTCATCAGGAAGAACGCGAGCGTCGCGCTCATCACGCCGATGGAGGACATCATGACGAGGTATTCGGCCTTGGTGGCGATGGCGCCGGCGACATGGGGGTCGGGCAGGTCCGGCACGCCGAGGTAACCCGCGGACCAGACGAACGAGAACTCGATCCAGCCGGTCCACAGGAAAGTGCCCGCCCAGAACCCGTACCAGGTCGCGGCCACTTCGTCGGGGTGGCGCATGCCGAGGAAGAGCAGCACTGCCCCGAGCAGGCCCATCCCGAATGCGGATTCGTAGAGGTAGCCCGGGCCGGGCCAGACATCCTCCATGACGATCATCACCGTGTGACCCAGCGCCTGCACGACGAAGACGATGATGAACGCGAGCAGGCCGACCCAGGGAGGACGATACAGCAGGGACTTGAGCGCGCGCATGGCGACTCCCGGAGGTGTTGCGGAACCCAGCCCCGAGCTTAGTCCCCGGCCGGGCCGTGCTGCGTCAACGGACGGTGAACGGGGCGTCAACGTTTGCGAAATCCTCGGAATTGGGATGAAGTTCCGGTCATGCAGGCCACCCCGGCCCCGACCCCTGGACACGCGCGGCTGCTGCTCGTCGACGACGACCGCAGCCTCGCGCGGATGCTGCGCGAGTTCCTCGAGCTGCAGGGCTTCGGGGTCGAAGTGGCCCACGACGGCGAGCGCGCCCTGGAGCGGATCGGCGCGGAGCCACCGGAGCTGGTGGTGCTCGACGTCGGCCTGCCCGGCATCAGCGGCTTCGAGGTGCTGGCCCGGCTGCGCGCGGTGTCGCAGCTCCCGGTCGTGATGCTCACGGCCCGTGGCGAGGCATCGGACCGCATCGCCGGCCTCATGGGCGGGGCGGACGACTATCTCGCCAAGCCGTTCAATCCGCTGGAACTCGCCGCGCGGGTGCGCGCCGTGCTCAAGCGCAGCCGTGCCCCGGCGACGCTCGCGACGACCCCGGCCACGGGCACGGCTGCCGCCCGGGCGGAGGTACTGCTGGCGGGCCCGATCGCACTGGACCTGCGGAAGCGCGCCCTGCAGGTGCATGGCCGGCCGGTCGTGCTCACGGCTGCCGAGATGCGCGTGCTGGCGGAATTGCTGCGCCGCCAGGGCGAGGTCATCTCGCGGGCCGAGCTGACGCAGGTGGCGCTCGAGCGACCGCTCGAGGCCTACGACCGGAGCATCGACACGCTGGCCAGCCGGCTGCGCCGCAAGCTCGCCGGTGCCGGCCTGCCCGCCCAGGTGCTCCGCGGCCTGCGGGGCCACGGCTACGTGCTGGACGTCGCGGAGCCCGGCTTCGAGCCCGGCCTCGGCCCGTGAACCTCCCCTCCTCGCGCCTGTACTGGCGCATGACGCTCTACATCGGCGCCGCGATCCTCGCATTCGTCATGCTCGGACTCTCCAGCCTCGTGCTGGTGGCCTCGCGCGAACTCCAGGACTATGTCGCGGCGCGGGAGGGCTCGCTGGCCCGCGAGGCCTCCCGCGTGCTCGCCGCGGCGGACCTGCCCGGCCTCCGGCGCTGGATCGCCGAAGGCGGCCGCGTGCCCGAGGACGTGCAGGTCTACGTCCTCGATTCCGCCGGGCGCAACGTGCTCGGCCCGCCGCTCCCGGAACGCTACGACCGGTTCGTCCGCCGGTTCGTGCTCGGCACCGGCGAGCCGGCAGGGTCGAGCTACCGGCCGATCCGCCTCGCCCCGTTGCTCGTCGCCCCGGATGGTCGCGAGTACGCGTTCCTGATTCTGCCGCGCGGAGTGGAGCTCTGGGGCAGCCCGGCAACCCTGGCCGCGCTGCTGGCGGCCGCGGTGCTCGTCGTGGCGATCGTCGCGTGGCTGATCGCGCGCGCCTTCGCGCGACCGATCGGCGCCCTGCAGTTCACCGTGCGCGAACTCGCGTCCGGCCGCATCGACGCCCGGGCGCCGCCCGCGCTGGCCGCGCGCCACGACGAACTCGGCGCGCTGGCGCGCGACTTCGACGCAATGGCCGGCCGGATCGGGCAGCTGCTGGCGGGCCGCCAGCAGCTGATGCGCGACATGTCCCACGAGCTGCGCTCGCCGATCGCGCGACTGCAGGCCGCCGTCGCCCTCGCCGACCAGAAGCAGCCACTGCCGCCACGCGAGCGCGCGCGCATCGAGCAGGAGCTCTTCCTGGTCAACCGCGCGATCGGCGAGATGCTGCGCTATTCGAGCCTCGAGGCGGCGCCAGCCCTCGAGCGGCGCCTGGTCCGCCTCGACGGCCTGCTCGAGGCCCTGGCGCGCGACGAGGACGTGGAGGCGATGGCACGCGGCTGCCGTATCGAACTGCGCTGCGCGCCCGGACTGGCGGTGGTGGGTGATCCTGCGTTGCTGCGCAGCGCGCTGGAGAACGTGTTGCGCAACGCGATCCGCTTTTCACCCATGGGCGGTTCGATCGAACTGCTGGCGCGCGAGGCGCCCGCCGGCCGCGCCGAGATCAGGATCCTGGACCGGGGACCAGGGGTTCCGGCGGACTGGCTCGAGCGGATCTTCGAACCCTATGCGCGCGCGCCCCAGGGCGAGCACGAGTCCACCGGCAGCGGCCTCGGCCTCGCGATCGCACGCCGCGTGTTCGAGGCGCACGACGGGAACATCGACGCCGCGCTGCGCGAGGGAGGCGGACTGGAGGTCCGCGCCGCGCTGCCGCTGGCCGAGCCGCACTAGCGGGCGCCAGTCAGCCCGCGCCGAACGAGTCGATGATGCGGCGCAGGTTGCGGTAGAGCCGGCGCCGCTCGGTCGCGCCGACGCGGCCGATGTGCTCCGCCTCGCTCCCGGCCACGACCCGCAACGCCTGGTCGACGACGCGCCGCCCGGCGGCGCTCAGCCGCACCCGCACGCCACGTGCATCGGTGGCGCTCCGCGCGCGGGTCACGTAGCCGAGCTTCTCGAGCCGGCGCAGCAGGTTGGACATGCCGCCCGCCGTGAACCCCAGCGCCTCGGCCAGTTCACCCGAGGCGCGCTCGTACGGGGCGCCGCCACGACGCAGGGTCGTGAGCACACCGAAGCTGTTGAAGTTCAGTTTCCAGCGCGCCAGCACGCTGTCGGCGTTGCGGGTGAGCAGCGTCGCGACGATGTACAGCGCGTAGACGACCTGCTTGTGCGAGAGGTCGAGGTCGGGTCGCTCGCGCGACCAGTCGGCGACCAGGTCGTCGAGCATCGAGACCAGGCGACGCTCGGCGGCCGGGTATTTCAGACGCCGTCTCCGCCGACCCGGATCACGGTCTTGCCGAGCAGCTGCCGGGCTTCGAACGCGGAATGGAGGCGACCGACGTCGTCGAGTTCGCCCGGCGGGTTGATCGGCAGCTTCCAGCGGCCGGACACCAGCGCGTCGTGGATGCCCGCCGCCTCGCGGCCCCCGGTCAGCGCCATCGCATGCTGCACCACGAAGCCCTGCACGCCCATCGACCCGCCCACGAGCTGGCCAATCGGCACGGGCGGCGCCTGCCCCCCCGTGGCACCGATGTAGATCACGCGGCCGAAGGGCGCGAGGCACAGCAGGTTCCTCGGCGCGTCGGGCCCCTGCACGCCGTCGATGATCAGGTCGGCACCGCGACCGCCCGTGAGTTCCCGCACGGCCTTCTCGAAGGGCTGCTCCGCGGTGGCGACGAGATGATCCGCACCGAACGCGCGGGCCCAGTCGGCGCGCTCGCGCGTGCTGACCAGCCCGATGACGACGGCGCCTGCTTCCTTGAGGATCTGGGTGGTCATCAGGCCTACCGCACCTGCGGCCGAATGCACGACCACGACCTGGCCCGGGCGCACCTGGCCTGCGGTGTGCACCAGGTGCCAGCTGGTGAAGGCGCAGGTGAAGAAGCAGCTCGCCATGGCCCAGTCGAGCCCGTCGGGCACGTCCCGCAGCTCGGCGACCGGCGCCACGGCGAAGTCGGCACAACCGCCCCAGCAGCCGAACACCGCCACCCGCCGGCCGATCCAGGCTGCGTCGACGCCCTCGCCCACGGCATCGACGCGCCCGGCATACTCGTAGCCCAGCGTGAATGGCATCGCCGGCACGCCCCACTTGATCCGCCCTGCACGCGCATGCGTGTCGAGCGGGTTCAGGGCGCAATACGCGACGCGGATCCGCACCTGGCCCGCCGCGGGCTCCGGCCGGGGGACGTCGATGACGCGCAGCGCCTCCGGCGCGCAGTTCTCGGCGAGGACGATGGCTCTCATCGCGACTCCTCCAGCAGGTTCCAGAACGTACCGTCCGGTGCGTCGAACGAGAAGCTGCGCTCGCCGAATTCGTTGACCGACACCACGGTGAGGTTCGCCCCGCCAGCGGCGGCGACGGCGGCCCGGCGCGCATCGAGCGAGCCGGCCGGATAGCGAAGCGTGTAGCCCACGTTGCCGAGCTGGCCGGGACGGGACGCGGCGCGCTGGTCAGGGCGCGGGTCGTGCGGCGCGTAGAGGCGCAGGAAGCCGCTGGGTTCGCCGGGCGACTGGTAGACGATGACCGAGAATGACTCGCCGTCCTGCAAGGCGAGGGATCGCCGCACGGCGGTGTTGCTCGAATCGATCCGGTGCTCCGGCGTCTGGACCGCCAGCCCGAGCCCCGCAGCGTAGAACCCGTGCGCGGCCAGGTCGGGAATCACGATGTTGCCGTGGGTGCTCTCGCACACCGGCAGGGGCGTCCCCTCGGCAAACGTGCCGAAACCGGGGCGATCGAACCCGACGCGCTGCAGGAACGCGTGGCGATGCTCGGGCCCGGTGACCGTGCTCTCCCGGATCCCGACGAACGGGCTGTAGTAGCCCGGGGTCGCCGCGGAAATGAACAGACGCGCGACGTCGCTGACCTTCCAGGGCGCCCCGGTGAGCGCCGCCTCGTCGCGATAGGCGTCCTGCACCGCGAGGATGTCCCGGGTATAGAAGCCGCTCCAGCGGCTGCCGAGCGCAAGGCCATGCGCAAATCCCAACCCGGCGCCGCAGGACGTGGCGAACTTCAGCACGCGGACCAGCCCCTGGCGGTCCGTGCCGCGATGGCGCAGCCGCAGCGACTCGAGCGGCGCGTGGACGCCATACAGGCGCGCCGCGCTGTCGGCGTCGAGCGAACCGCGGGTGACCGAGTCGTAGCCGAGCTGCTGCCAGTAGCGCTGGGCGCCATCGAGGTCGGCGCTCCCGTACCAGTGTTCATAGAGCCCGCCCACCGGCGTCCCCGCAACGTTCGTCATTCCGGAATCCTCTCGATGATCAGGTTGGCCATGGCGTCCACCCGGACCCGCTGCCCGGGCAGCACCACGGTCGTCGTATCGTACTGGTCGACGAAGAGCGGGCCCACCGCCGCCCAGCCCGCGGGGAGGTCGGTGCGGGCGTAGACCGGTACGTCACGCCAGTCCGCCGGACCGAGCACGGCCGCGCGCCGGCTGCCGCGGGGCACCGGCGTGGCGCCAGCTGCCGGCAGCATGGGCAAGGGCAGCGCCTGTGCCCGGGGTCCGCGCCCTTCCAGCCGGACCGCCAGCAGGTCGACCCTCTGCGAGCCCGGGTAGGCGAAGCCGTAGCGTGCGCGATGCTCGTCATGAAAGGCCTGCAGCGCGCGCTGCAGCGTGTCGATCGTGACCTCGCCCCCCTCGACCGGCACCCGGATCTCGGTCCCCATGCCGACGTAGCGCAGGTCCACCGAGCGCTCGAGCAGGGGTTCAGGGACGCCATTGCGCACGGCGCTGGCACGCACCGCCTGCTCGAGCTCGCCGAACACGGCGGCCACCGCCGCCGCATCGAGCGCATCGTCGCGCTGCACCAGCGTCCGGGAGGCGTCGACGACCACGTCGGCGAGCAGCATGCCGATGCAGGATCCAAGACCCGGGTGCGGCGGCACCAGCACGCGCGGGATGCCGACCAGCTCGGCGAGCCGGGAGGCGTGCAGCGGGCCCGCGCCGCCGAACGCGACCAGCGTGTAGTCACGAGGGTCGAGCCCGCGACGCACCGACACCTCGCGCACGGCTCCCGCCATGTTGTTCGACGCGATCTCGATGGCGCTGTAGGCGACCTCCTCGGCCGTGAGGCCGAGTTCGGCGCCGACGCGTTCGAGCGCGCCACGCGCCAGCGCAGGGTCCAGCTCGAACTCACCACCCACCAGCCGGGAAGGCACGCGGCCGAGCAGCAGGTTGGCGTCGGTGATGGCCGCGAGCGCGCCCCCGCGCCGGTAGCAGGCCGGCCCCGGATCGGCGCCCGTGCTGCGCGGCCCGACCTTCAGGCGCCCGGCGGTACCGAGCGCGACCACCGAGCCGCCGCCCGCGCCGATCGTCACCAGGTCGACCGTCGGCGTACGCAGGGGGTAGATGTCGATGCTGCCGTCGGTGGTCATCAGCGGTCGCCCGTTCGCCACCGCCGCCACGTCCGTGCTGGTCCCTCCCATGTCGAAGGTGATCGCCTTCGGGAAGCCTGCCGCGGCCGCGAGGCGCGCCATCCCGAGCACGCCACCCGCCGGCCCGGACAGCGCCGTGCGCAGCGGCTGCTCGGCCGCCTCGCGGGCACTGACGACCCCGCCCGCCGAACGCATCACGAACACCTGCGCCGACACGTCGCCGAGCGCCGCGCGCGCGCGCGCGTCGAACTCGGCCATGTAGCGACCGATCAGCGGCGCGAGCACGGCGTTGGTCGCCGTGGTCACCATCCGCTCGTACTCACGGAACTCCGGCATGACCTCCGACGAGACGCTGAGCAGCCATTGCGGGTCGATGTCGCGGAGGATCGCCTTGACGCGCTGCTCGTGGACCGGGTTCCGATAGGCGTGCAGGAGGCACACCGCGATGGTGCCGATCCCGGCCGCCCTCAGCCTCGCGCCGAGCTCACGGACCTCGGCGTCATCGAGCGCCTGCAGCACGTGGCCCTCGGCGTCCAGGCGCTCGTCGAGCTCAAAGACGTTCTCGAGCGGCACCACGCGTTCCGGCTTGACCCAGGAGTAGATCGCGCCCCACTGCCCCGGCACGGTATGCCGGGCGATCTCGAGCACGTGGCGAAAGCCCCGGGTGACGACCAGGGCGACCGGGGGAAACCGCCGCTGCAGCAGCGCGTTGAGGCCCACGGTGGTGCCATGGGCCACGTCGGACACGCGCGCATCCGGGCCGAGCTGCGCGCGGATGGCTGCGATGCCGTTGATCGGGCCACTGACGGGCTCCGAGGGTGTCGACGGCACCTTCACGACCCGGACCCGACCTGTCTCGTCGACCGCCATCACGTCCGTGAACGTGCCGCCCGCGTCGATGCCGATACGCCAGCCGCCCGAACCTGTCGTCATTGGACGCCTCCTGCCCCGGCCCGAATCAGTGCCCGCTCGCGACCGGCAGGTCGTCCGGGACGGACAGCGACAGCCGGCCAGCGGCGGCATAGCCCGCGAACGCTGGCCCGCGGTCGAACATCGGCAGCGGCCCCTGTGCCGCGCGCAGCGCCGCGCGTCGGCGCGCCGTGGCCTCCGGATCGCCCGGCACCACGCCGTAGGCGTCGCGCGCCGACGCCTCCGACACCAGTCCTCGACGCAGGTCGAGCTCGACCAGGGCCGCTTCGCGCTCGAGGGGATTGCCCCAGCCGCCACCACCCGGGCTCGTGATCAACAGCACGTCCCCGGCGCGGACCGGCGTACCGTCGAGCTTGCCCGGCAGCTCGCGACGGTCGGGACCTTCCGGGTTGACGACGAAGTCCGCGGGCTTGGCGGCGCGCCCGCCGTTCACGCCCGCCGGCGCAAGGTAGTGGCGGTCGGTACGCACCGAGATCCTCGCGTCCTCGAGGAACTGGATGCGGATCCGGTAGCCGAGCCCCCCGCGGCGCAGCCCGGCGCCGCCCGAGTCCGGGTTCAGGCCGAACTCGAGCACGCGCAGCGGGTAGTAGGTCTCGGTGAACTCGCAGGGCACGTTGCGACCCGGCGTCATCAGCACCGCGTCGGTGCCGTCGGCGAACGGCCGCCCGCAGGAACCGCCACCGAGCGGCATCGAGAGGTACCAGCGCTCGCCGCTCGGGCGCTCGCCGCTGAACGACACGCCACTCATGTTGTCGGCGCCCTGCGGCACCTGCCCGTGCATCGCCCGCGCCAGCACCCCGAGCGCCACGCTGAACGAGCGGATCAGTGGATAGTGGCGGTAGCTGCAGGCGGCGGGGAACTCGGGACTCAGCACCGTGCCGCGCGGCAGCACGACCTGGATGCAGCGCAGCACGCCGTCGTTGATCACCAGCCCCTCGGGGATCAGCGAGCGGAACGTGGTGACCAGCGCACGCGCATAGAAGCGCTCGTCGGCGGGGAAGTTGATGGCCCCGCGCACCTGGCGGTCGGTGCCGTTGAAGTCGAAGCGGATCCCGCCCGCCGATTTTTCCATCGCGAGGGCGATGCGGATGAACTCCCGGGGCTCCTCGGGAGAAACGCCCACGTACTCGATGAAATCCTCGTAGACGTAGCGGCCGTCCGGGATGCGCGGCAGGATTTCCTCGCGTATCGCACGCTCGCAGCGCGCCACGAGCAGTTCGAAGGCCTCCATGACGGTGGCCGTGCCGTGCTGCCGGCAAAGCCACTGCATGCGCTCGACGCCGAGGCGACACCCGCCGATCATCGCGTCGACGTCACCCTCGAGCAGGTCAGGGAAGCGCGTGTTGGCGTAGAGGATGCGGAACACTGCCTCGTTGCGTACCCCGGCGTCGACGAGCTTCACCGGCGGGACCAGCAGCCCCTCCTGGAACACCTCCGTGGCACGCTGGACCATGCTGCCGACGGCCATGCCGCCGACGTCCTGCACGTGCCCCATCTCCTGCACGAAGGCCACGAGCTGGCCGTCGTGGAACACAGGCATGGTCAGGCAGATGTCGGGCAGGTGGCCAATGCCGCCATCGGACTGGTAGGGGTGGTTCCAGACGTAGACGTCGCCCGGGCGGACCTGGTCGCGCGGCCAGAGTTTCAGGATCGGGTCGACGTTCGCCGTGAACGACACGGACGCGATCGACAGCCCGCGCCAGTCGTAGATCGCCGGCACGTGCTCGTTCGCCTCGCGCATCACGGCGGAGCGCGCGGTGCGGTCGACCAGCGCCTCCATCTCGCGCAACGCCGACTCCACGGCGCCCTCGATCACCTCGATGACCATCGGCGGGATGCTGCTCACGGATGCTGGCCTCGGCGCGGGGAAGCCCCCTTGCGTCGACGATACTTTTCGCGAAAGCTATCCGTCAAGGAGGCGGCGCTGGGGGAGATCGGCATGCAGGCCGGCGGTTCTCGTGGCTGGTGGGTGCTGGGCATCACCTGCCTGATCGTCGCGCTGTCGAACGGCATGACGCTGGGCGGCATCACGGTGTTCGACGCGAGCCTGCTGGAGGCACTCGGCGTCGGCCGCGCGGAACTCAAGTTCCGCGACCTCGTGCAGATGCTCACGGCTGCCGCCGCGGCACCGCTGCTCGGGTTGCTGGCGGACCGGATTGGCGTACGGCCGCTGATGATCACCGGGCTGGTCCTGCTGGCCGCGGGGTTCGCCGGTTACTCGCGCGTTGATTCGCTCGCAGGTGTCTACCTTCTGCACGTGCTGCTGGGACTCGGGCTGTCGAGTACCGGCCTCGTGCTCGCCGTATCGGTGGTGTCGCGCTGGTTCACCCGGCGGCGAGGCCTCGCGCTCGGCCTGGTGCTGGCCGGCGCCAGCGTGGGCAACGGCCTGCTCCCGCTGCTGAACGCCCAACTCAATGCACGCCTCGGCTGGCAGGGCGCGTTCCTCGCGCTGGCGGCGCTGCCGCTGCTGCTCGTGCCGCTGGTGCTCTGGCGGGTCACGGAGCGCCCCGCCGCCGGCCACGCGTCCACCGCAGGCAATGACGCGAGCACGGGTGCGGCTGCGGCGAGCACGGACCCGGCAGGCCACGCCGCGTTTCGCCGGGCCCTTCGTGACCGCGACTTCCTGCTGCTCGCGCTGATCGCCTTCTGCACCTTCCTGTCGCTGGTCGGCCTCACGGCACACCTGTTCCTGATCCTTCGCGACCAGGGCCTCCCCGACACCCGGGCCGCGGCCGGCCTCACGCTGCTGTTCGCGATGGGCCTCGCCGGCAAGCTGCTCGCCGGACTCGGCGCGGACCGCTGGGGCCTGCGCCCCGCCTTCCTCGGCTGCCTCGCCACCATGGTGCTCGGCGCGCTGCTGCTGGCGGTCGGCCACGGCGGCACGCCGTGGCTGGCGATCGGCGTGGTCGGGCTGGGCTGGGGCGGCATCTACACCATGCAGCAACTGGCCGCCGCCCAGCTGTTCAGCGGGCCGGCGCTGGGCCGGATCGTCGGCGTGCTGGTGCTCGTCGACTCCACGGGGGCGGCGCTCGGCCCCTGGGGCATGGGGGCGCTCTACGACCGGCAAGGCAGCTACGACCTCGCGTTCGCCCTGCTGGTCGCGCTGCTGGCGGCCTCGTGGATCGCGGCGCTGTTCCTCCGCCTGCGCGAGCGAGGGTAGAGTCGGCACATGCCCTCGACCTACGCCACGCTCCAGTACGCCCACATCCTGCTGCTGGTCTACTGGCTGGGCGCCGACCTCGGCGTCTACCTCTGCGCCAAGTACGTGGAGCGCCCCGATCTTCACCTGGACGAACGCCGCAGGTTCCTCTCGCTGCTGGCGGCGATCGACATGGGTCCCCGCACGGCGCTGGTGCTGATGATCCCGACCGGGCTCCTGCTGGTCACGCTCGGCGGCTGGCTGCCGCTCCCGCCGGTCGCAGTCGCGGCGGCCTGCGTCGCGTCGGCGGGGTGGCTGGCGCTGGTCTGGTACCTCTACCGCAGCGGCGCGCTCGCGCCGGCGTTGCGGCGGCTCGACCACGGGTTGCGGCACGCCGTCGTCGCGGTCGCTGCCACCGCCGGCCTCGCACTGCTGCTGCAGTGGGTCGCCGGCCCGCGCTGGCTGGGCGTCAAGCTGCTGGCCTATGGGGGAGCGGTGCTGATGGGGTTGCTGCTGCGAGGCGTGCTCGCGGAATGGGGTCGCGGCTTCGCCGAGCTGCGCGAGCCCGCCACCGCCGCGGCCGGCAATGCGCGCATCGCGGGCGCGGCCGGCCCGTCGCGACGCTACGCCTGGGCGCTGTGGGGCTGCGTGCTGCTCGCGGCGCTGATGGGCGTGACCAAGCCGTTCTGAATCGGAGCCGACCATGGCCAGACCGCACATCGAGTTCATCCAGTCGCAGAACGTCGCATGGGAGCCCGCCGCGAACCACGGACTGCAGCGCCCGGCCAGACTGAAGCGGCTCAGCCATGACCCGGAGACGGGCGCCTTCACCGCGCTCGTGGAATACGCGCGCGGGGCGCGCATCGACACGCCGCTGCGCCGAGCCGGGAGCGAGGAATGGTTCGTGCTGTACGGCGCCGCCACCCTCAACGGCCATGCTCTTGCGCGGCATCACTACGCCTGCCTGCCCGCGGGCGGCGGCGTCGCGCAGTTCGACTGCCCTGACGGCGCGCTCGTGCTGACCTGGTTCAACGGCGGATGGGCCGACGAAGCCTCGCCGGAGGAGGCCGCGCCGGACGCGGCCGGGCGATTCGTCGACACCTATGCCCTGCCCTGGGACGCCACCGTGCTCGACCCCAGGCTCTTGCACCTGCGGATGTCCCGCAAGATCCTGCGCGCGGACCCGGACTGCCGCACGTACCTGCTTGCGGGCCTGCCCCAGGGCAGGCCCGCGGACGGGCGCGTCGGCCTGGAAACCCATCCTCACGACGAGGAGATGTTCCTCGTGAGCGGCGACCTGAGCGGCCCCCAGGGCGTGATGCACCCGGGTGCGTATTTCCATCGGCCGCGCGACATCCTGCACGGGCCGCACTTCTCCGACCTTGGGTTCTTCATGGTGATGCGCAATCCTGGCACCGATCGCATCAGCACACGGTGGACGGCGGCCACCCATGAACTGCCCCAGGAGCCTCCGTACGCTCCGGTGCTGCCTGCCGACACGCCTGCCGACTGGGCTCGACCCTGGCCGACGCGGGTGCCGTACTGATCCAGCGCAGTGCTAAAATCCGCGCCCCTGCAGAACCGCGGAGAGCGTCGTGCCCGGAAAGCTCGTACTCGTGCGCCACGGCCAGAGCACCTGGAACGTCGAGAACCTCTTCACCGGCTGGACCGATGTCGACCTGTCCGAGCAGGGTCGTGCCGAGGCAGCGGGCGCAGGCCGAGAGCTGCTGCGCGAAGGCATCCACGCCGACGTCGCCTTCACCTCGGTGCTCAAGCGCGCGATCCGCACGCTCTGGTACATCCTCGACGAGACCGACCGGATGTGGATCCCGGTCGAACGCAGCTGGCGGCTGAACGAACGTCACTACGGCGCGCTGCAGGGCCTCGACAAGGCGCAGACGGTCGCGAAGCACGGCGACGCCCAGGTCAAGATCTGGCGCCGCAGCTACGACGTGCCGCCGCCGCCGCTGGCGGCCGACGACGAGCGGCACCCGCGCTTCGACCCGCGCTACGCCGGCATCGATCCCGCGCAGCTGCCCTCGACGGAATCACTGAAGGACACCCTGGCGCGCGTGCTGCCGCTCTGGGAGACACGCATTGCCCCGGAGCTGCGCGCGGGGCGAAACGTGCTCGTGGTGGCGCACGGCAACAGCCTGCGCGCGATGGTCAAGATGCTCGACTCGGTACCCGAGGACGGGATCGTCGAGCTGAACATCCCGACCGGCGTGCCGCTGCTCTACGAGCTCGACGCTGCGCTCAAGCCTCTCGGCAACCGGTACCTCGGCGACGCGGAAGCCATCAAGGCGGCTGCGGAGGCGGTGCGTCGGCAGACGGAGAAGCGCTGACGGCGCCCTCCGGCTGCAGCACGCGCTCGGCGACCAGCCGCAGCATCCGCTCGACCTTCGGCCAGTCTTCCTCGCGATCGAGCCGCAGCCCGTAGTAGTGCGGGACGTGGTCGGCCCGCATGGAGAGGTAGGTCATCGCCGCGGTCACGAAGAAACTGAGCGCGAACGCGTCCTCGCCCTCGGCCGCGCCGCTCGCCATCACGAACTGCCGCATCTCGCGCCCGAACTGCGCCCGCATGCCGTCGAGCGCCTGCGTCAGCGGCGAACTGCCCAGCAGCTCGATCGCCAGCAGCTCGCGGGTCTTGGGCCGGCTGCGCAGCGCCTGCGCATACGCCATGGCCGACTCGACGTGGCGATCCACCGCGGCGCCGCGGGCGACGGCACCTTGGGCCGGAACCGCCGGAGTGGACGCGGCCACGCCCCCCGCCTGACCCCCGGGGCGCGCCGGACCCGCGGGACCGGCCGAACCCGCGGGGCCGGCCGGGCGCGGCAGGAAGGTCTCGCCCTGGGCCCAGGCCCGCGCGAGGCCGACGAAGTCGCCGAAATAGCGGTACAGGAGCGCCTTGCCGACGCCGGCTTCCTTGAGCACCGCGTTGACGCCGAGCCCCTGGATGCCGTCGCGCGTCCAAACCCGATCGAAGGCCGCGATCAGCCGCCGCTCGGTCTCCTCGCGATCCGCAGCGCGGCGATCCACGGCACGCCGGGAGCCCGCAGGCATCAGGAGGAACGCGAGGGTGCGGCGGCCCAGCCGTCGTAGCGCCCGCCGCGGGCAGTGGCGAGGCCGCGCAGGCGCGTCGACACGCCGCGCACACCGTCGAGCGACAGCTGCATGCGCTTCATGGCGTGGACACTGAACGGGTGCTCGGTGCTGTCCGGAACGGGCTTCACATCGACCGAGAACCCCTCCCGGCCGAGCTCGTCCGCGACCTCGCGGGCCACGGCCTCGCCCGGCAGCGCCAGGAAGAAGTCGACCTCGATCGGCTTGAACGGGTCGATGCCGCTGCGGCGGATGCGTTCGATCAGCCTCGAGTCCCAGTCGTCCTCGTTGCGCTGGCCAAGCTTGCGGACATGGACGACGATGCGCCACAACGCGATCGCAGCGCCGGCCACCAGAAAGATCACGAACCAGTCCATGGCGAACCCTCAGTTGTAGGCCGGCTTGCGCTTGGCCAGGAAGGCACCGATGCCCTCGCGACCCTCTGCCGAGGCCGCCTGGCGGGAGATCGTCTCGCCCTCGAGCGCAAGCTGCGACTCGAGCGCGCCGAGGGCGGTGCCGACGAGGCGCTTCGAGAGACCCAAGGCCCCGCGCGGACCGGCGGCCAGCCGCCCGGCCAGTTCCAGTGCGGCATCGAGCACGTCGGCGTCGGCGACCACCTGGTTCACGAGGCCCCAGTCCAGCGCCTGGGGCGCGGCCAGCGGCCGGTTGGTCAGGATCAGCTCGAGCGCCCGTTTCGGGCCGAGCAGGCGCGGCAGGAAGAAGCTGGTGCCGCCATCGGGCGTGAGGCCGACCCCGGTGTAGGCGAGCGAGAACTTCGCGCTCTCCGCGCAGACGGCGAGATCGGCCATGGCCACGAGGCCGACCCCGGCCCCTGCCGCGGTACCGTTGACGGCCGCCACGACCGGCGCATCCATCCTCGAGAACTGCACGATCGCCGCGTGCAGCAGCGTGGTGAGCTCGCGCAGGTGGGCGTCGACGGCCGCGCCCGAGGTCACCATGCCCCGGAGGTCGCCGCCGAAGCAGAAATTGCGTCCCGCGCCGGTCAGCACGACGGCGCGGACCGTGTCGTCCGCCGCGCAGGCCAGCGCCGCGTCGAACAGCGCCCGGGCCATCGAAAGGTCGATCACGTTGGCATTGTCGGGACGGTTCAGCGTCACGACCGCCACCGCACCGCGGCGCTCGACCAGGACGGTGCTCATTCGTCGGGAGCGATGACGACCCGGATGCCCGCGAGCGCATCCGTCATCTCGACCTGGCACGACAGGCGCGAGTTGGGCTTGTAGTGCGCGAGTTCCTCGAGCAGCTCACGTTCGTCGGACATCGGTGCGGGCAGCTTCGCGCCCCAGTCCCCGTCGACGTAGATGTGGCAGGTGGCGCAGGAGCACATGCCACCGCAAATGGCGGCGATGCCGTAGTCGAGCTCGCGAAGCGGCTCCATGAGCTTCAGGCCGGAACGGGCCTCGACGTCGTGCTCGACGCCGTCGCGATCGACAACCTTGATGACGGGCATGGAAGAATCCTGGATTTCCGTGAAAGAAGCCGCGCTAGTTTGCCTAGGCACTCCCGGCGGCGCCAGTTGCGGCGACCCGCAGCGCCTCCCAGACGCGGCACAGCGCCCGCTGGCAGCGCCGGACACCCGCGAGGCGCACGGCATCCACGCGATCCAGTCCGGTCGCCAGCGCCACGGCGATCCGGCTGTCGGCGGCCAGCGCCGCGAGGTCCTCCAGCGGATCCCCGGCGTGGGCATATTCCCAGTCGAGCAGCACGCAACGGCCATCCGGCCGACGCAGGATGTTGGCCGGGTTCGGATCGCTGTGCACCAGGCAGGGAACGCCTGACCCCGCCCCGGCCTCGCGCCAGCCGCGCAGTCCGTCGTCGAGGGTCGGCGCGAGTGCAGCGGCCGCGGCAGGGTCGCAGTCACGCAGGCGTGCATGCAGCTGGAGCAAGCGCTCCGGCAGTGCCACCGATGGCACCCCGGGCGGCACGGGGATCCCGCGCAGCACGCCCAGCAGTTGCGCAAGGCCCGCCCGCCAACCAGCATCGCAGGACCAGTCGGGCGGCGGAGCCGCGCCCGGCACGTAGTCCATCACGAGGATGCCCCGCTCGGCGTCGGCGAAGACCAGCGCTGGCGCGATGCCGGCCGCCGCCGCCGCCTGCTGCGCGGCAACCTCGGCCTGGCGGTCGACACCCAGCCGTCCCGCGACCTTCGTTGGCTGGCCTAGGCGAAGGACGAAATCCCCCTGCGAGCCCGTGACGCGGAACGCACGGTTGCTGAGCCCGCCAGCCAGCGCCTGCAGCCGCGGCGACGCATCGCCGGGTCCGCAGCCCGGCACGTAGGCACGCGCCGCCTCGAGCGGGGTCACGGTCCAGGCCGAGCTGCCCGCTGCGCGCGGTACTGGCGTCGCCAGGTCAGGAACCCGACCACGGCGATCACGAGGTAGATCCCGTAGAGCAGCGCGATGAACGCCAGCCCCTGCGAGGCATAGAGGAAGATCGACAGCGCATCGACCGCGATCCAGTAGATCCAGTTCTCGAGCTGCAGCCTGGCCACCATCCACGTGGCGACCAGGCTGCCGGACATGGCGACGGTGTCGAGCACGGGCCAGGCGGCGGACGTGAGCGACGCGAGGCGCGGCGCGAGCGCGGCGGCCAGCAGCCCGATGCCCAGCAGGATCCATGCGTGGCGCCGGACCGGCCAGCGCCGGATCGTGAGGCCGGCCACCGCCGCCTGCCCCTCGCGGGACCAGTGCCAGAACCCGTAGGCCGCCATGCCCACGTAGATCGCCTGCAGCCCGGACTGCATCGGCAGGCCGGCCCGCCAGGACAAGCCGACGAGGATGCCGGAGGACACGGCGCCAAAAGCCCAGCACCAGCGGTTCCTGCGCACGGCCAGCACGGCATAGGCGACGCCGGCCAGCAGCGAGGCGAGTTCAGCCACCGGCATCAGCGCAGGGACAGCCAGGCCGAAACGCCGGCCTGCCGACCGTCGGCGAGCTGGACGTACAGGCGCTCGGGGAAGTCCGGTGGCTCATTGCCGAAGAAGAACCCGCGCTGGGCGTAGTCGGCACCGAGCGCGTTGCGCATCCAGAGGCTCGCGCCCCAGCGCTCCGTCTCGTAGCCGGCGCGAAGGTTCAGCAACTCGTAGGGCAGCGCGCGCTGGTCGTGGCTGTCTGAGAAGTAGAATCCGGCGACGGCCTGCAGGTCGGCGCGCGCGAACCAGCCACGCGGATCGCGGAACTCGGCGGTCAGGGACGCCTGGTAGGGTGGCGCATGCGCCTGCCCTCGCCCTGCGAGGTCGCGCCCGCCGACCACGTAGTCGAGGTAGCGTGTCTCGAGCAGCCCCAGCGTCGCGCCGAGCGACAGGCGCGGCGCCAGCCGCCAGCCCAGCGCCGCCTCGAGCCCGTAGTTCTCGCCGCGCGCGGCGTTGTCGGTCAGGTAGATGAACGACAGCGGATCGCCCGGATCGACCTGCACCGATGTGCTCACCTGCTGCGCGCTGCGGCGCATGTAGAACGCGGCCAGGTCGAGCGAGACCCGTCCCTCGCTGTCGCGCAGCTTCCAGCCCAGCTCGACGCTGGTCAGGAGCTCGGCGTCATACTGGCGGCGCGACTCCGGCACTGCAGCCCCGATGTTGAAGCCGCCGCCCTTGTAGCCTCGCGCGAGCGAGAGATAGGCGCTGCGCCCTTGGCGCGGCAGGAACTCCAGCGACAGGTTGCCGCCCAGCATGTCCTCGCGCGGCGCGAAGTCGCTGCCGTCGCTGTCGCCG
This sequence comes from uncultured Acidibacter sp., assembly GCA_964584625.1. GTDB lineage: Bacteria > Pseudomonadota > Gammaproteobacteria > Steroidobacterales > Steroidobacteraceae > UBA964. The sequence goes on along the minus strand of CAZPAJ010000024.1, from coordinate 18,229 downwards.
TAGCGCGCGCGGCGACGCTCGGCGCGCAGGCCCGCGGCAACGCGCCAGCGCTCGGCAATCCGGTGCTCGAACTGGCCATAGAGCGCGACGCTGTCGGCGCGATAGTCGCTGACGAGCGCCCGGTAGACCTCGCCGCCGTAGAGATCGAGCTGGTCGTTGTCCTCGTCGACGCGCAGCCCGTAGGCACCCGCCACCCAGGCGCTGCGGCCCGGGGCGTCGGCCTTCGCGACCGACACCAGCCGCAGGTCCTGGCTCACCGTCCGGTGCCCGCGCAGGAACCGCGACGTGAAGTCGTAGCCGGGATCGGCGCCCCAGTCGCCGTCGAAGGCGTACGCGATGTCGGAGTCGGTGAACGCGCTCACGCTGCGCAGCTCGAACGCCGCTGGACCGCGCCAGGCCACCGTGGCCGACAGCCCGGCCGAGCGCTGAGCGTCACGACCCGGATCATCGCTGAGCGTCACGCGCGAATTGTCGAGCGAGAAGCCATCGAAACCGTTGTCCAGGTCGACCCACAGCGCCGCCAGGTCCACGTCGACGTCCTCGCCCGCCACCAGCGACAGCCGGCCGCGCAGCGTGGTCTCGTCGTAGCCGTTGGTGTCGTCACGGCCCAGCTCGGCGTTGCGCCGGAAGCCGTCGCTGCTGAAGCGCTGGGCAGCGAGCCGCCAGGCCGCACCGGAATCGCCCAGTGCGCCGCCGGCGACGGCACCCAGAGAGCCCGTGTCGCGGGTTCCGAGCGTGGTCTCGAGCCGCGTGGAGGCAACGGGCTCGGGACGGCGGGTCTCGACGCTGATCAGGCCCGCGAGGGCGTTGGCGCCGTAGGTCGTGCCCTGGGGACCGCGCAGCACCTCGACCTGCCCGAGGTCGATGAGGGTCGCCGGCATGCCCACGCCCGAGAAGTCCATGCCGTCGATCAGGAAGCCAACCGAAGGGTTCGGCGCCCCCTGCCATTGGTCCGTCTCGCCAATGCCGCGCAGCTGGTAGTAGCGGGGACGCGAGGTGCCCGACGCCCAGTTGAGGTTGGGCACGAGCGGCAGCACGTCCTGAAGGTGCTGCACCCCACCCGAGCGCAGCGTCGAACCGTCGAGCACCGTGACGCTTGCGGGCAGCTCGGCCAGCGCGACCCGCCGCAGGCTCGCGGTGACCAAGACCTCCTCAAGCGGCTCCCCGGCGACCAGCGGCGCCACGGGCAGTGCGGGAAACAGCAGGGAAACCAGCAGGGCGCGGCGGCCCCGCTCACGGAAAACAGTCATGACCAGTCCCTCCGCCGGTACTAACCGGATCAGGTTCAAAGGGTTCGCCGCAGGCTGCGGCGTCTCAGGCCCCGGAGGGCCACCCCATGGCAGGCCGGTATTCTGACGCCTGCGGCGCCCGACGCAAGATCCCTGCTCCGGTCGACCGAAACCCTCTTTGGGCGTGCATCGCCCGGGCCAGACCCCTACAATCGCGCCCTTCGCGGCGGCAGGGAGCTACCGGCATGGGTCGCAACGTCCACGTCTTCCAGGTCGATGCCTTCACCGATCGCCTGTTCACGGGCAACCCGGCGGGGGTCGTGCTTGGCGCCGATGCGCTCAGCGACGACGAGATGCTCGCGATCGCGCGGGAGCTCAACAACGGCGACACGGCTTTCGTCCTGAAGGCCGACGGGGCCGACCACGACCTGCGCCTGCGCTTCTTCACGCCCCGCACGGAGTCCGCCTTCGTCGGCCACGCGACCGTCGCGGCCCACTACGTGCTGTCGAGGCGCGAGGGCACGGCCACCCGCCTGCGCCAGCGTCAGCGCGCCGGGCTCGTCGACGTCGAGGTGCGCGGCAGCGGCGAGGCCCGCCGCATCGCCATTCGCCAATCCGCCCCGCCGCTCGGTCGCGAGCTGTCGGACCGCGAGCGACTGGCCGTGCTGGACGCCCTCGCGCTGTCGACCCAGGACCTGGACCCGCGCTGCCCGCTGCGCATCGCCGGCAGCTCCGGCACGCGACTGCTGATCGGTGTGCGCGGCCCGCAGCAGTTGCGGCAGATGAAACCGGATCTCGCGCGACTGGCGACCCTCTCGGCCCAGCTTGGCGCTGCGGGACACTTCGTGTTCACGCTCAACTCGGAACTACCCGGCTGCCTGACCGAGTCGCGGATGTTCTGCCCGTCCATCGGCATCCCGGAGGACCCCGTGAGCGGCAACGCGCACGGCCTGCTGGGTGCTTACCTGTCTCAGCTCGGGTTACTGGCCCGCAACGGGGACCGCGCGGCCTTCGTTGGCGCGCAGGGCGCGTCGCTGCACCGGCCAGGCCGTGTCGAGGTCGAGCTCGAGTTCAGCGAGGGGGGCCTCGCGGGGGTCTGGATCGTCGGCAGCGCGACGATGGTCTTCGAAACGACGATCGCGCTCTAGCGGCGCCAGCGCCGCAGCAGGTCGGCGGCATGGGCGACGCCGGCGAGCGCCAGCCAGCCCGCGACGGCAGTCCAGGGCTCGTCCCGCAACGCGGCGCGCAGCGCGAGCAGCAGCGCGGCACCCGCGGCGAGCGTGCCCGCCACCTGGCGCAACTCGAGACCTCGCGCGCGCCGCCCGAGCAGCGCGAAGGCCAGCGCCTCCAGCAACACCAGCAGCAGGATCAGCTCGGCGATCCGCCCGCTCTCGACCCACGCACTCACGCGCGGGCGAGGCCGAGCAGGTGCGCGACGTCCTTGAAGAAGATACGCAGGTGCGCCATCGGCTGCGCGCGCACGAGTCGCTTGTGCATGTACGCCTCCCAGGTCAGGCGTTGCACGTCGGGATCCTGGCACATGGTGACGAAGCGCTCGCGGCGCGCGTCGCTCGAATACCAGAAGCGCTGCATGATCCCGAGGATCCAGAACACGCGGCCATGGTCGCGCATGAACCGCCGGCGCGCCGCGCGCAGCGCGCGCGGATCGCCCGTCCGCAGCCGCGAGTCGACGGCCTGGGCGACCATGCGTCCCGCCGCCATCGCGTAATAGATACCCTCACCCGAGGCCGGTGCCACGACGCCGGCGGCATCGCCGGTCACGATGACGTCGCGCCCGTTGTCCCAGCGCCGCAGCGGCTTCAGCGGGATCGGGGCGCCTTCGCGCCGCACCGTCTCCGCACCTTCCAGGCCCGTGGCCCGGCGCAACTCGCCGACGGCACCGCGGATCGAGAACCCCTTGATTGCAGTGCCGGCACCCGCGCTGATCGTGTCGCCATGGGGAAAGACCCAGGCGTAGAAATCGGGCGACAGCTGGCCACGGTAGTGGACTTCGCAGCGCGTGCCGTCATAGTCGGCGGGCGCCTGCGCGGGCGTCCGCAGGATCTCGTGGTAGGCGTAGACGAACGGCACCTCCCCGCCCCCCGGGATGCACTGTCGGGCGACCTCGGAACGCGCGCCGTCCGCGCCGATCACCACGCCGGCCCGAACCTGCACCTCGACCCCGGGCGCCGAGCCCTCGCGGCTGCGATAGTGGACGATCGCGCCACCGTCCTCGTCGCGGGTCAGCCGCTCGAAGCTGCCCGCGCGGCGCTCCGCACCGGCGTAGGCGGCACGATCGCGCAGCCACTCGTCGAAGGTCTCGCGATCGACCATGCCGACGAAACCGCCGTCGATGGGCATGTCGACCTCGCGCTGGGTCGGCGAGATCATTCGCGCCGAGCGGATGCGGGCGACGAGCAGCGAATCGGGGATGTCGAATTCCTGGATCAGTCGCGGTGGGATCGCGCCGCCGCAGGGCTTGATGCGGCCAGCTCGGTCGAGCAGCAGCACCGACCAGCCTGCGCGGGCAAGGTCCGTGGCGGCGGTGGCACCCGCGGGCCCCCCACCGACTACGACCACGTCGTATTCCCGGGGCGCCACGGCGCGCACCCTAGCGCCCGCCCGCCGGCGCGGCGTAGCCGCCACCAGGCGACGGTTCACCGGTCGCCGCCGCGGCATAGGCGACCGAATCGACGTCCTCGCGGCTGAGCCTCACGGCGAACACGGTGGCCAGCACGAACAGCACGGCCTCCGCCACGAACACGAAGGCGTAGGCCGCGACGGGCGAGCCGAGCGCGAGCCGGGCCAGGTCCACGACGGCGGTGCCGGCGAGCCCGCCGAGCCCGAACGCGACGGCCTGCGCGGCACCCCAGAGGCCCATGCGCACACCTTCGCGGGCGCGATGGCCGCGCCCGACCAGGCCCATCATCGAACCGATCGCCGCCACGGCGAAAGCGCCATTGGCCAGGCCGAGGGCGAACACGGTCGGCCGCAGCGGCCAGCCGGGACCCGCGAAGCTCGCCGCAGCAAGCGCGACCAGCAACAGTGCCGAAGCCACGCAGCCGATGATCGTCCAGGTGCGCAGCGAGCCGACTCGCCAGCGCGAACCGGCGGTGCACACGACCGCCACGAGCAGCATGCCGAGCAGCACGCCACCGCTCTGCAGTCCGGAAAGCTGCGTGGATTCACCCGGCGTCAGCCCGAACACCGCTCCGGCGAACGGCTCGAGGATCAGGTCCTGCGCGCTGTAGGCGAGCATCGAGACGAAGATGAAGCTCGCGAGCCGGCGCGCGTGGGGCTCGGACCAGACCTGGCGCAGCGCCTCGCGGAACGCAGGATCCGCGGCGCCGCCCTCGGCCGCCAGCCGAGGCGGCCTGGCGACGCGCCCCTCGAGCCCGTGCACGGCGAGCGCCGTGACCACGAGCGCCGCCGCGCAGACGCCGGCGGTGACCTCGACGAGGCGCGCCAGCGAGAACGGGTCCAGCAGCTTGCCGGCGAACACCGTGGTGACGATGAAGCCGACGATCATCATCACCCAGGTGACCGTCGCCGCCGCCGCGAGCCGCTCCTGCCGCACGGAGGTCGACATCAGCACGAGCATCGACGTGCCGCAGGCACCCACCCCAAGACCGATGACGAGGAAGGCGAGCACGGCGAGCGCGATCCCGAGCGCCGGGCTCGTCGCCATCAGTGCCGTGGCCAGCGCAGCGCCGACCGCGCCGGCGCCGAGCGCCGCCATCCCGCCGATGATCCACGGCGTGCGTCGCCCGCCCACGTCGGAGCCGTAGCCGAGCCGCGGCCGCAGCACCTGGACGAAGTAGTGCAACGCCACCAGCAGCCCGGGCAACAAGGCCGGCATCGCCAGCTCGACGACCATGACCCGGTTCATGGTGGACGTGGTGATCACGACCACGGCACCGATCGCTGCCTGCACCAGGCCCAGCCGGAAGATCCCGAGCCAGCCCATGTTCCGCTCCGACTGTCCCATCACGCTGCCCCCGTGACCAGCGTCCGTACCGCGAAGGCGCTCACGAGCATTCCGAGCACGTAGAGCGGCACGCCGGACGCGTTGTACCAGACGTCGAGTTCCGCCGGCCGCCGCAGCAGCCGCGCCATCAGCCCGCACTGGCCCGCGAGCAGCACGCCGACCGTGCCCGCGTGAACTGGGCGACCCCAGAGCAGCAGCAGCGCGATCACCGCGAGCTGGGCGACGACCATCACGGCACAGGCGACGACCGCAGCGGCGGGCACGCCCAGCCGCACCGGCAGCGAGCCGACTCCCATGCGGCGGTCGCCGGCCACCGACTTGAAGTCGTTCAGGGTCATGATCCCGTGCGCGCCCGCGCTGTAGAGCAGCGCCAACAGCACGATGCGCGCGTCGGGCACGCCGCCGGCCATGACCGCGGCGGCGGTGAACCAGGGCAGCCCCTCGTAGCTGAGCGCGACGGCGCCGTTGCCCCACCAGCCGTTGCGCTTCAGGCGCACCGGCGGTGCGCTGTAGAGCCAGGCCAGCAGCAGGCCGAACGCCGCGGCAGCCAGCACGATCGGCCCGAGCAGCGCGGCCACCAGCAGCGAAACCGCCGTCGCGCCGATCGCGATGTAGAGCCCCCAGCGCCCCGGGATTCGGCCCGAGGGAATGGGACGTCGCGGCTCGTTGATGGCGTCGACGTGCCGGTCATACCAGTCGTTGATCGCCTGGCTGGTGCCGCAGACGAGCGGTCCTGCGAGCAGCACGCCTGTGATCACCGTGCCCCAACGCCCCGCGGGCGGTAGACCGGAGGAGACGATGCCGCAGACGAACGCCCACATGGGCGGGAACCAGGTGACGGGCTTCAGGAGCTCCAGCACCGAGGGGACCGCCGGGCGGGCCTCGCTGAACAGGGTGCTGGCTGGGCGTGCCATGACTGGAAAATAGCCATGACACTATCCAATGTCAATCGATCCTTACAGTCATTCCGCGACGCCCTCGCCACCCTGCGGGTCGAGGTCGCCGAGCCCGTAGCGGCGCAGCTTTACGTACAGGCTCTGGCGGGAAAGCCCCAGCATCTCGGCCGCTGACGCGCGGTTGTCACGGGTCAGGTCGAGCGCGGCCTCGATGCACAGGCGCTCGATGACGTCGGTCGTCTCGCGCACGAGCTCCTTCAGCGAGACGCGGCCCACCAGTTCGGTGAGTTGCTCGACCGAGCGTGGCAGCTCGCGCAGCGCGCGCGGCTCGCCGGCGCGCCGCCGGCCCACGTCACGGATCGTGAAGCCGATGCACGGTGCCGGCGCGTCGGGCACCGCCACGGCGGAAATCTCCACCTCCGAGGCGGCACCGTACTCGCCGCGCAGCGTGGTCGCGAACAGGCGGACCGTGCCGTGCTGCTTGAGGTTCGCGATCAGCACGCCGAGGTCGACGCCGGGGCGCCCGAGCCAGCGGTCCAGCGACTCGTCACGGGCCTGCTCGTCGGTCGCCAGCTGCACGAGGTCCAGGAATGCGCGATTGGCGGTGAGGATGCGACCGTCCGGCGCCGTGACCACCACGGCGTCAGGGAGACGCTCCATGATCTCGGCGAGGCGCGAGTGATCGGTCACCCCCTGCGCGGCCACCGCGTCGCCGCGCAGGGGGGACAGGCGGACGAGAACGTGCGAGGTGTTGTCCTGGCGGAACAGCGAGGCGGCCGCGAGGAAGCTGCGCTCGCCGTGGGCGAGTCGCACGTGAAGCTCCTCGGCGCGCCCCGTCGCACGCACCGTCGCGAGCAGCTCGTTGAGCGAATGGGTGCTCGCCGCGTCGAATCCCTCGGGAAAGGCGCGCCCAACCAGGCGGCGCCCGCTCTCGCCCAGCAGCTGCGCGGCCGCCGGGTTCGCGTCGACGACCCGTTGCGTGGTTGCGTCGATGATCAGCACCGGCTCGGAGGCCACCTGGAACAGCAGCCGGTAGCGGGTCTCGGCATGACGCAGGCGGGAGTAGTCGCGCTCGAGCGACTGCTCGGCCTGGATCAGCCGCTGCTGCAGGGTGGCGACAGGCCGCAGGTCCCGGCCCAGCGCCAGCAGCCGCCCGTCCTCGCCCAGCGGAACCGTGGCATAGCTGACCGGCACCTGCGAGCCGTCGCGGGCAGGGTGGTTGACCTGACGCGCGCGGGCCGGCGCAGTGGCGTCCCGCTGCAGCATCGACTCGACCTTGCCGCGACTGTCGACACCGACGATCTCCACCCAGGGCTTGCCGGCCCAACCGTTGCCAAGCACCTCGGCCAGCTCGTCGCTGCCGAAGGCGACGTCGCGGATCGTGCCCTTGCGGTCGAGCACCAGCGCCACGTCCGACGCCGACGCAACCACCGCCGCCAGCGTGTCGGGCGTAAGCCCGGCCAGCGACTTTCGGGGTGACTTGAAGGCTTTCATGCGGCGTCGCGCCCGGGACTCAGGGCGCCGCCCGCGCCGCGTCGGCGCGAAGCCGCGGCCGGGGGCTTCACGCGCGGTCCGCCAATAGCGCCAGCAGGTGCTGCGCCTGAGTGACGGCATGGCGTCCGTCGGCAGCGGTGACGTCGGCACCGACCAGCGCGACGCGCTCGGGGTGCTCGGTGAACGGCCGGCCGCCCACCATGATGCCGACCGAGCGGTTGCGGGAATTGCGGCGGATGGCGCGGATCAGCGAGGCGAGCCCGTCGAGCTGCGCGTCGCAGGTGACCGACATGCCGACCACTGAGAAGCTCTCGTTCCGGACGATCTCGACGATGTCGTCACGCGACACCCCGGGGTCGTCCCAGACGTCCCAGCCGGCGCGGCGCATGAACTCGGCGACGATCACCGACCCGAAGGTGTGCTGGTCGCCCGGCACCGGCACCAGCAGGATCCGGCGGCCCGACTCGACCGGCTTGGCCTCGCTGGTGAAGGCCGGGCTCAATTCGTGCGCGATCTCCTGCAGCCGCCGCAACGCGAGCGTGACCTGCACGAAATCCGCGCGGTCCTCCTCCCACAGCACGCCGAAGTGGCGCGCCGCCGGGGCCAGCAGGTCGAGGTAGGCAGACTCGATCGACAGCCTGCCGTCGAGCAGTTCGGACACGTACGCGGACGGCGCCTCGGCGTGCCCCGACAGGATCAGGCGCACGAGTTCCAGTACCTCGGCCGGACCCGCGCGTGACAGGCTCTCCGCCGGGCAGCGCGCCGGGGCGAGACCCCGGTGCTGCAGCATCAGCCGCGGGATCACCTCGCCTTCTATGGTCTGGATCAAGCGTGAAGCCCGCGAGCGGCCGGCTCCGCGATCGGGGGACAGCGCCGCCTCACGTTCCGCCACCGCACCATCGGCCTGGTCTCCAGATTGCCGGAAATCCGTCATCGCGCCACTCCCGCGTGTCGCCCGCCGGCACAACACCGGACGGCGACAGGCATCCCGACGTTTTCTTGTTTTCCGACGGTGAGACTGCCCACGACCGCAAACGGCCCGGCAACCGGATCACCCCCCACGCGGGACGATGGCATATATATCGGCGCCTGTCGCGAATGTCAATCGATCCTGACGTACACTAAAGTTGACATGCTGCGCCCCCGGCCTTAGATTCCGGATGGCATAAGAAGAGGCGTGCAGACCGTCATGACCCCGAGCACCCCGCGCCCCGGATCCCGGCCGCTGTATACGCCGGAACAGCGCCTGCGCCGCGACCGCTCGCGCTGGACCCTGGTGCAGGGCATTCTGGCGCCGCTACAGCTGCTCGCCTGCGTGGTGAGCGCCTGGCTCGTGCTCCACTGCCTCGCCACCGGCGACGGCGCCGCCGCGGCCACGGTGTCGGTGCTGGTCAAGACCGGTCTGCTCTACGCCATCATGATCACCGGCGCGATCTGGGAGCGCGAGGTCTTCGGCGTCTACCTGTTCGCGCCGGCCTTCTTCTGGGAAGACGTCGTCAGCATGGCGGTGATCGCGCTGCACACCGCCTATCTGGTCGCGCTGGCCACCGGCGCGCTCGACCTGCGTGGCCAGCTGCTGCTCGCGCTGGCCGCCTACGCCACCTACGTCGTCAACGCGCTGCAGTTCTTCTGGAAGCTGCGCATGGCGCGGCGCGAGGGCGGCGCGCGCGCCGGCGCCGCGCGCCAACACCCGGCCGCCGACGCGGCGCTGGCCTCCAGCCGATGAACAACGCGCTCGCGAATTGGCTGCGCCAGTCGCGATTCCTGCCGTTCGCGGACGCGGCCAGCACCGACCTGCCCATGCCGCGGCTGCTGCGGCTGTCGCTGTTCCAGATTTCGGTCGGCATGGCGACCGCGCTGCTCAACGGCACGCTGAACCGCGTGATGATCGTCGAGCTGAACGTGCCGGCGTGGCTGGTCGCGACGATGGTCGCCCTGCCGCTGCTGTTCGCGCCGTTCCGCGCGCTGCTGGGCTTCCGCTCCGACCACCATCGCTCGGTGCTCGGCTGGCGGCGGGTGCCGTACATCTGGTTCGGCACGCTGCTCCAGTACGGCGGCCTCGCGGTCATGCCGTTCGCGCTGCTCGTGCTGAGCGGCTCCGGCGCGCGGCCCGCGCCGCAGTGGCTCGGCGAGGTGGCCGCCGCCATCGCATTCCTGATGGTCGGCGCGGGCATGCACGCGACCCAGACCGCGGGCCTGGCGCTCGCCAGCGACCTCGCGCCCGAGTCGCGCCGTCCACGCGTGGTCGCGCTGATGTACGTCATGCTGCTGATCGGCATGGTCGGCGCCTCGCTCGCCTTCGGCACCCTGCTCGCCGGCGAGTACAGCCACCTGCGGCTGATCCAGGTCATCCAGGGCGCCGCCGTGGTCACGCTGCTGCTCAACGTGGTGTCGCTGTGGCAGCAGGAGCCGCGCAACATGGCGGTGATGCAGGCGGGTGCCCCCGCGCCGCCCTTCGCCGTGGCGTGGCGCCAGTTCACCGCGGCGGCGGGCACGCGCCGGCTGCTGGTTGCGCTCGGCTGTGGCACCGCGGCGTTCAGCATGCAGGACGTGCTGCTCGAGCCCTACGGCGGGCAGATCCTCGGGATGCCCGTCGGCGCCACCAGCCAGCTCACCGCGCTGTCGGCCGGCGGCGCGCTGCTCGCCTTCGGCCTGTCGGCGTGGCGGCTGCGGCAGGGCGCCGACCCGATCCGCGTCGCCGCCTGGGGCGCGCTGGTCGGCGTGCCGGGCTTCGCGGCGGTGGTGTTCGCGGGCCCCCTTGCCTCCGCGACCCTGTTCCGCTGCGGCGCTGCGCTGGTCGGATTCGGCGGCGGGCTGTTCTCGGTGGGCACGCTGCTGGCGGCCATGTCGCTGCGCAGCCAGGACAACGGCCTCGCGCTCGGCGCCTGGGGCGCCGTGCAGGCGACCGCCGCCGGCCTCGCGATCGCTGCGGGCGGCGCAGCCTGCAACCTGATCGGTGCGCTCGCGCAGTCCGGGCGGCTCGGGCCCGCGCTCGAGGCTCCGTCCACCGGCTACATGTTCGTCTACCACTTCGAGATCCTCCTGCTGTTCGCGGCGCTGGTCGCGATCGGTCCGCTGGTGCGCGTGGGCGCCCGGCGCGGCGGGAGCAACGTCGGCACTCGGCTCGGCCTCGCCGAGATGCCGGGCTGAGCATCAGCAGGCCTCGATCGGCTTCAACGGGAGATTGGCAAAGATGGAATCCAATGCGTTCCTCGAGTACGTCGACACCGCCCAGGTGGCGCTGTACGCCTTCTGGATCTTCTTCTTCGGTTTGATCTGGTACCTGCACCGCGAGGACAAGCGCGAGGGCTACCCGCTCGACACCCATCGCACCGACCGTGACGGCAACCCCGTGACGGTGGAAGGGCTGCCGCCGGTGCCGTGCCCGAAGACCTTCGTGCGGCCCGACGGCCGCACCGTGGAGGCACCGCGCGCCAGCAGCGCGGACCGGCGGCCGGTCGCGGCGCGGCAGGTGGGCTGGGAGGACCGCTACGGGCCGGACGTCGGCGCGCCGCTCGATCCCACCGGCAACCCGATGCTCGACGGCGTCGGCCCGGCCGCGTACGCGGAGCGCGAGGACGACCCGGAGCGGATGCTCGACGGCTCGCCGATGATCGTGCCGATCAGCAGCGTCGAGGGCTGGAGCGTCTCCTCGCGCGACCCCGACCCGCGCGGTATGACCGTCGTCGGACTCGACGGCAACGCCGCCGGCGTGGTGCGCGACCTCTGGATCGACAAGGCCGAGCCGCAGATCCGCTACCTCGACGTCGAACTCGAGGCGGGCGGCCGCAGGGTGCTGCTGCCGGCCGGCTTCGTCCGCTACGACGCGAAGGGCCGCAAGGTGAAGGTCGCATCGATCACGGCGGCACAGTTCGCCGATGTGCCGGGGATCGCGTCCACGGCGCAGGTGACCAAGCTCGAGGAAGACCGCGTCGCGGCCTACTATGCGAGCGGCCACCTGTACGCGGTGCCGAGCCGGCTCGGCCCGGTGGTCTGAAGCCATGGGACGCGCGGTCTTCAGCGAGCACGACGAGGAACCGCTGCGGGGCCTGCCCGCGGCGCTTCCGGCAGGCGAGCGCATCCTTTGGCAGGGTTCGCCGGACAGGCTGGCGCTCGCGCTCGACGCCTACCGCGTCCGCGCGCTCACCGTCTATTTCGCGCTGATCATCGCTGCCCGGGTCGCCTACCTGCTGGCTTCGGGCCTGGGCATCGGCGAGGCGCTGGCGGCCTGCGTCGGCCCCGCGGCATTCTCGCTGGCCTGCCTCGCGCTGCTCGCCGGCGTCGCCGCGCTCGCCGCCCGCGCCACGGTCTACACCATCACCACCCGGCGCGTGGTGATCCGCCAGGGCATCGCGTTGTCGAGCAGCCTCAATCTGCCATTCACCGCGCTGAAGTCGGCGGACCTGCGGGCGCGCTGCCGCGGCACGGGCGACATCGCCCTGACGCCGATGCCGGGCGAGCGCGTCTCCTACCTGTGGCTCTGGCCGCACGTGCGTGCCTGGCGGTTCGCGAACCCGCAGCCGACGCTGCGCAACCTGGCCGACGCCGGAGTGGCGGCCGCCCGCCTTGGTGAGGCATTCGCCGCGGCCGGCGGCGCCCGCGCGCGGCAGTCGGCGGCGCCGGTACCCGTCCACGGGCCGCGCGAGGAGGTCGCCTCACGGCCCGCCAGCGGCACGGGTCATCACGGCCTGGCGGGCGGCGTTGCCGTCGCCGAGGCGTCGCAATGAGCGGCGCCGGGCGCAGTCCTCCGCGCCCCGCGCTGGTCGGCGCGATCATGCTGGTGCTCGGCGCGATCGGCGCGGCGGCTATAGGCCGTTACACTGCGGCGGACGCCGCGGGCTCGGCGCCGGCCGTGGCCGTCGTCGCAGCCCATGACGTGAACTTCATCGACCAGCCGGACGGCACGCTCGCCGTGCAGCTGCACGGGGGGCCGCAGCTGCTGGTGTTCACCGAGCAGGAGGCGGGCTTCGCGCGCGGAGTGCTGCGAGGGTTTGCGCGCATGCGCCGCGTGTCGGGCTCCGGCATGGACGCGCCGTTCCGGCTCGCGCGGCTGGCCGACGGCCGCTTCCTGATGCAGGACCCGGTCGCGGGCACGACCGTCGACCTCGGCGTGTTCGGCTCCGACAACGCCGCCACGATGGTCCGCGTCTGGTTTGCCGGGGACGCCGTGAAGGCCTCCCGCGGGAGCTGACCCGCATGCCCGCAGCGGCCTGCCGATGAGCTGGGCCGTGCACGGCTGGGCCGTCGCCCTGACGGTGGCGTTGTGGTGGGGAGCGACCGGCCTGATCGCGGGGCTCGTCGCGCGGCCGGCGCGCAGCTACCCGCGCCTGCGCTGGCTGGCCACGATCGCCGCGGTCGGGGCCATCGCCTCGCTGTTCGCGCTGCGCGACGCCACGGGTGCGGCCGCCGCGGCCGCAGGCTTCGTCGCGGCGCTGACGGTCTGGGGCTGGATCGAGGTCACCTTCCTGACCGGCCTGATCACCGGCCCCGCCCCGCCGCCGGGCCGGGCGCTGCCCCGCGGCGAGTGGCAGCGCGCCCGGGCGGCGTTCATGGCGATCCTGTGGCACGAGGCGGCGATCGTCGCCGTCGTCGGCCTGGTCGCGGTCCTGACCTTCGGCCACGTGAACACGATCGGGCTCGCCGCGCTGACGGTGCTGTGGGTCATGCGCACGAGCGCCAAGCTGAACCTGTTCCTCGGCGTGCGCAACCTCGGAGAGGGCTTCCTGCCGGTTCACCTCTCGCACCTGCTGGCCTTCCTGCGGCGCAGGCCGATGAACCCGCTGCTGCCGGTCTCGGTGCTGGCGGGCGGCGCCCTCGCCTGGTGGCTGACCGGCCGCGCGGCCGAGGGCAGCGACCCGCTCCAGGCGAGCGGCTTCGCGATGCTGGCGACGCTGGCCTGGCTCGGCGTCTTCGAACACCTGCTCATGGTGCTGCCGCTGCAGCCAGAAACCCTGTGGCGACGGCCAGCAGTGCCGTCACCGCGCCCGGAAGCCGTCGACCCGATCGGGGAGCAACGCCCGTGAACGACTACCAGCCGAACCTCCTCGAGCTCGCCGAGACACCCGAGCAGCTGCGCCAGCTCGCGCAGGACCAGCTGCCGCAGCTGGCGACCGAGCTGCGCGACTACCTGATCGACAGCGTGTCACGCACCGGTGGCCACCTCGCGGCGGGCCTCGGCACGGTGGAGCTGACGATCGCGCTGCACTATCTGTTCGACACGCCGCATGACCCCGTCGTCTGGGACGTGGGCCACCAGTGCTACCCGCACAAGGCGCTCACCGGGCGCCGTGAGCGGCTGCGCGACGTGCGCCGGAAGGGCGGCATCTCCGGATTCCTGAAGCGCGACGAGAGCCGCTTCGATGCCTTCGGCGCGGGCCACTCGAGCACGTCGATCAGCGCGGCCCTGGGCATGGCGGCCGCGGCTCGCCAGCTCGGCGAGCGCACGCGGGCGGTGGCGGTGATCGGCGACGGCGCGCTGACCGCAGGCCTCGCCTACGAGGCGCTCGACCACGCGGGCGCGCTCGGCGCGGACCTGCTGGTCGTGCTCAACGACAACGGCATGTCGATCTCCGAGAACGTCGGCGCGCTGTCGGGCTACCTGACGCGGCGCGGCCGCGCGCCGGTGGGCGACGTCGACGGCTTCTTCGACGCCCTGGGCTTCCGCTACCGCGGCCCGGTCGATGGCCACGACCTGCCCGCGCTGCTGGCCGAGATCGCCGCGCTGCGCGACGTGCCGGGCCCGCGCCTGCTGCACGTCGTGACCTGCAAGGGCAAGGGCTACCCGCTGGCGGAGGCGGAGCCGATCAAGTACCACGGCGTCACCCCCTTCGACCGCCGGGTCGGGATCGCGCCGGGCAAGCCCTCCTCGCCGACCTACACGCAGGTGTTCGGCGAGTGGATCTGCGAATTGGCGGCCCGCGACCCGCGCATTGCGGTGATCACGCCGGCGATGCGCGAAGGCTCCGGACTCGTCGAGTTCGCCCGCCGCTTCCCCGACCGCTACTTCGACGTCGGGATCGCCGAGCAGCACGCCGTGACGTTCGCGGCGGGTCTGGCGGCGCGTGGCCTGCGGCCGGTCGTGGCGATCTACTCGACGTTCCTGCAGCGCGCCTTCGACCAGCTGGTGCACGACGTGTGCATCCAGGGTTTGCCGGTGACCTTCGCGATCGACCGCGCCGGCCTGGTCGGACCGGATGGTGCGACGCACAACGGCGGGCTCGACCTCAGCTACCTGCGCTGCGTGCCGGGCATCGCCGTGATGACGCCGAGCAACGCCGAGGAGCTGCGCGCGATGCTGCGCACCAGCGTCGAATCCGGGCTGCCCTGCGCGGTGCGCTATCCGCGCGCCGCCGCGGCCGGCCCGGCTGCCAGCCGCGCGACGCCGGACGGGACCGTCCACGCGTCGGCCGACGCCGCCGGCCCGGCGGCGATCGCGGAGGCGCCGCTGCTGCCCCGCGGCCTGCCGATCGGCCGCGGCGAGCTGCAGCGCTCGGGCTCGGGCATCGCGCTGCTGGTGTTCGGCACGCTGCTGGACACGGCGCACCAGCTCGCCGAGGTGATCGACGCATCGGTCGCGAACATGCGCTTCGTCAAGCCGCTGGACGAGGCGCTCGTGCTGGAGCTCGCGGCGAGCCACGACGTGCTGGTCACGATCGAGGAGAACGCGGTAGCGGGCGGCGCGGGCGCGGCCGTCAGCGAATTCCTGGCGCGTCGCGGCAACGACGCCTCGGTGCTGCACATCGGCCTGCCCGACCGACACCTTGAGCACGGCACCCGCGAGCAGTGCCTGAAGGACGCGGGACTCGACGTGGCCGGCATGCTCGAGGCGATCGCGGCGCACACCGCCCGACTCGAACTGCGCCCCGCGCGCCGCCGGCATCTCAGCCTGCGCAACAGCACGATGTTCAACGGCTTCACCCGCATGCTGACGCGCGGCCAGTTCCGCTAGCCGCCTCGCGAGGCAGGCCCGCGCGGCGGGCGGCGGGAGGCGGCTAGACGGTCGCCGCGGCCGCTAGCATGTCGGGCAGGCGGAAGCGCGTGGTCTCGGGCCGCCCCGGCAGCTCCCGCACGCTGGTCGCGCCCAACTGCGCGAGGCGCTCGCAGACCTCGCGGACCAGGCTCTCGGGCGTGGACGCCCCTGCGGTGATGCCGACGCGCGACACCCCGCGCAACCACGCCGCATCAATGTCCGCGGCGCACTCGATCAGCCGGGCCGCCACGCCCTGGTCGGCCGCGACCTCGCGCAGCCGGTTCGCATTCGAACTGTTGCGCGAGCCGACCACCAGCACGAGCTGGACGTCGGGCGCCATCGCGCGCACCGCCCGCTGGCGGTTCAGCGTGGCGTAGCAGATGTCGTCGAGGCCGGGCCCGACCGCGGCCGGGTAGCGCGCCAGCAGCGCGTCGATCAGGCCGCGGGTGTCGTCGACCGACAGCGTGGTCTGCGTGACGTAGGCCACCGGCGTGCCGGGCGGCATCGGCAGCGCGGCGATCTCCTGCAGCGTGCCCGCCACGTGCACCTCGCCCTGGACCGAACCGCGCGTGCCCTCCACTTCCTCGTGGCCGGCGTGGCCGATCACGACGATCGCGTGCCCGCGTGCCGCATAGCGCTGCGCCTGGTGGTGCACCTTGGTGACCAGCGGGCAGGTGGCGTCGATCACCCGCAACCCGCGCGCGCGGGCCCGCTCGACGATGGCGGTGGCGACCCCGTGCGCGCTGAAGATGGTCAGCGCGCCCGTGGGCACCTGCTCGATGTCGTCCACGAACACCGCACCACGCCGCGCGAGCCCCTCGACGACGTGCCGGTTGTGCACGATCTCGTGGAAGACGTAGACGGGCGCGCCGTGCGTCTCCAGCGCGCGCTCGGCGATATCGATCGCCCGTGACACGCCTGCGCAGAATCCGCGAGGCTGGGCCAGGACCGCTTCCATGGCGCTCTCCTGCCTCGCCTCGCAGTCGCCCGCGGACCGTCAGCCCGCCGCGCCCGGCAAGGCCACCGCGCCGGCGGCGGCCACCGGCAGCGCGGCACCGGCCAACCCGGCTGGCGTTGTCGCGACCGGCGCCGCGGGCACCGATGCCGGCGCAGCCTCGGCCGGCGGCGCCGCGCCCGCGGCCACGTCGGCTGCTGCGCCGTCGGCCTGCGCGGTGTCGGGAGCCGCGACCGGCAGCACCCTGGCGCGCTGCAGTTCGGGGTAGTCCTTCGCCATGCTCTGGCCATAGTACGGCTTGTTGATGCCCTGGTGGCAGGTCTCGCAGTTCACCTTGGCGACGTCGCCCTTGGGGCCGAGGCGGTTCGCCGGGAACACCCCCGTGATCGGAACCAGGTGGGTCGTGTTCAGGTGCTGGGCCATGCGGATGCCGTGCCACGCGGTGACGCGCTGCGGTCGGCTCTGCTCCCACTCCGCCCACGCGCGCGAGTTGTGGCAGTAGGTGCAGTTGACGCCGAGCGAGTTCGACATGTGCACCATCAGCGCATACGTCCACTCCGCCTGCTTGATGGAGCTGCGGTTGCCGGTTGGCAGCGCCGTCGGGCCGTTGACGCGGATCTGCTGCGCGTCGAGCAGGAACGGCGTGTACGGGTCGTACGGCAGGCTCGAGTGGCCGATGGTCGTGATGCCGAGGCCGGTGACCGCCGAGTTCTGGCCGGCGCGCGTGCCGACGAATGCGTTCTCACGGCCTGAGCCCGGGTCGGCGAACCAGGCATAGGACGGCACCGGCTGCCCGCGGTGGCAGGTATGGCAAGTGACGCCCGTCTGCTGCACATGCGACTGCCAGTTGGTGTTGATATCCCGCGTCATCAGCAGCATCTGCCGTGCGACCTTGTAGGTGTACTTGCTCTCGTCGGCGTAGTTCTCGCCGTTGTGGCAGTACGTGCAGTCCTTCTGCTCGGCAGGAGCCACCCACTCGGTCATCGACAGCATCACGCGGGTGAATTCACCGACCGAGAGGTCGGAGAGCACCTGCACGTTCTGGTAGATGTCCTTCGCCAGCGGGCCGCTCGGGTCCGCGGCGGGCTGCACCGGGCCGATCTGGTTCTTCTCTGCCAGCTTCGCCTGGATCCGCGGGTTACGGTTCTGCTCCATGCCCGTGCCGCGGTAGCCGAGCTGCTCAGTGTCGATCGGCGGGCGCTCGCCGCAGCCCGCCAGCAGTGCGAGCCCGGCGACGGCCGCCAGCTGAACCAGGGTATTCGCTCTCATTGTGCGCCTCCTGCGGCCAGCGCCGGGTCGGTGACGGCCGGGAATGTCGGGGGATAGGCCGGGGCCACGCCGTGCTTGACGGCCCAGAGATACCAGTTGTCGACCGCGGTGCCCGTCAGCAGGATGCCGATGCCGCCGGTCAGCGTGCACAGCACCGCGAACCACCAGGCCCAGCGGTGGACCGACTCCATCGTCGCGTTGAAGCCCATCGTCCAGCGCCAGAACAGCGCGGCGCGCTCAGAGGCCGTGCCGCGGTCGAGCACCTGCTCAACCTCGCGCTCGCCGCCGAAGCGGCTCACCGCCATGATCGTTCCGGCGTGCATCGCGAACAGCAGTACCGAGCCGTACAGGAACACGATCGACAGCGCGTGGAACGGGTTGTACAGCAGGTTCCCGTAGCGCAGCGAGAACGCGGCGGTCCAGTCGAGG
>CAZPAJ010000023.1:0-50290 GCA_964584625.1 uncultured Acidibacter sp. | reverse complement strand
CGATCTCGTCCATGTTGTGCAACGTCGCGTTGCTGACGGTGACGCCGCCGACGAACACGGGCTCCAGACGGGCGACTGGCGTCACGGCGCCGGTCCGTCCGACCTGGAACTCGACGTCCCGCAGCGTGGTCAGCGCCTCCTCAGCGGGGAACTTGTGCGCGATCGCCCAGCGTGGTGCACGCGACACGAAGCCCAGCCGGGACTGATCGTCGAGCCGGTCGACCTTGTAGACCACGCCGTCGATCTCATACGGCAGCGCGCTGCGCCGCCGCCCCACCGCGTCGTAGTACGCGAGGCAACCCTCTGCCCCCTGCACGACACGGGCCTCCGGGCAGGTCCGCAGACCCCATTCCCGCAGCCTGGCCAGCACCGCGCTGTGGCGCCCGGGCAGTGTCTCGCCCTCGACGACGCCCGCCGCGTAGAAGAACAGATCCAGAGGGCGCGACGCCGTCACGCGCGGATCGAGTTGCCGAAGGCTGCCCGCGGCGGCGTTCCTTGGGTTGACGAACGTCCGCTCGCCGCGGGCCGCGGCCTCCGCGTTCATCCTCGCGAATCCCGCGGTAGGCATGAACACCTCGCCGCGAGCCTCCAGGAGGGCCGGTGCGCGTCCCCGCAGGCGCAGTGGCAAGGACCTGATCGTGCGTACGTTGGCCGTGACGTCTTCGCCGCGCGTCCCGTCTCCGCGCGTGGCGGCGCGCACGAACACGCCGTCCTCCCAGGTGACCGAGATGGCGAGTCCGTCGAGCTTGGGTTCCGCCGAGTACTCGACGGTCACGTCCTGCCCTAGCTTCTCGCGCACCCGGCGATCGAACGCGATCACGTCTTCCGCAGCGAACGCGTTGTCGAGCGAGAGCATCGGCAGCCGGTGCCGGACCTCGGCGAACTCATCGGCCGGTTCCGCACCGACACGTTGCGTGGGCGAATCGGCGCTGACCAGCTCCGGATGGCGGGCCTCGAGATCCCGGAGCTCGGCAAGCAACTGGTCGTACGCCGAGTCCGGGATCTCCGGGGCGTCCAGTACGAAGTAGAGGTAGTTGTGCCGCTCAATCTCGCGCCGCAGCCACGTCGCTCGATCGACCGCCACGTTTGTCACGCAGAAGGCACCGCCGACGCGTCGCGTCGCAACTCCTCGAGGCGCGCGTCGTCGAGAGGCTGCCCTCGCTGGTCGAGCAGGTCGCCCCGCAAGCGCTGGGCCAGCGTCCGGCCCACAAGGAGCAGGCGCTCGAAGCTCTCGCGACCCGCGAGCGGGCCCGGGAGCACCGTGAACAGATTGAGCCCGGAGAACGACGAACCGTCCATGGTTGCCGGATCGAAGGTGCCCGGGCGCGTGAGGCTCGCGATGCTGAGAATGACCCTGCCGTCTCCCAGCGGCTTGTGGAAGATGCTGAACTCGCCGTGCTGGAATCCCTCGCCGACCAGCGCCTGGCGTACCGACACGCCGAGGAAACGCTCGCCGGATCGTGGCATGAGCCGCAGCGCCAGGATGATGCGCTCGTTCTCCGGCGGCCAGGCCAGCACCAGCGGCGGAGGGTTGCCACTGGCGTCCTCTCCGGCCCATTCGGCGCGCTTCCCGGTGTCCTCGGCAGGATCGATGATCGGCAGGTCGCCCAGCGCCGGTTCACGGCCATCCGGCGCCTCGAACTCCACGACGCGAGGCTCCCGCACGGGTTCGCGACCCCCGAACCCTGAACCTGGCATCGAGGGTTCCTGGCGCAGGGAGCGCACCTCGCCCGCGGCCGCGTCGGTTGATTCGGGCTGTGCCTGCGTCGCCTCGCGCGCCCGCCGGCGGCGCTTGGTGAACTCCCAGGCCAGCAGCGACGCGATGAAGATCAGGCCTGCGGCCAGCAGTGCCCAGCGCAACTCGGACATCGCTCAGCTCGCCGCGAGGCGCACGGCCTCGTCCACGTCGACGGCCACCAGCCGCGACACACCAGGTTCGTTCATCGTGACCCCCAGGAGTTGAGATGCCAGTTCCATCGTCGACTTGTTGTGCGTGATGAAGATGAACTGCACGCGTTGCGCCATGTCACGGACGATGTCGCAGAAGCGCCCGACGTTGTTCTCGTCGAGCGGCGCGTCAACCTCGTCGAGCAGGCAGAACGGAGCAGGATTCAGGTCGAAGATCGAGAACACCAGCGCAACGGCGGTCAGCGCCTTCTCGCCGCCGGAGAGCTGCGAGATCGTGACGTTCCGCTTGCCGGGCGGGCGCGCCATCACCGCGACGCCCGCGCTGAGCGGATCCTCGCCGACCATCTCGAGGTAAGCATGGCCACCGCCGAACAGCCGGGGGAACTTCTGCTGCAGCCCGGCGTTGATCTGGTTGAATGTGTCCTCGAAGCGGGTGCGCGTTTCCTTGTCGATCTTGCGCATCGCCTGCTCGAGCGTCTCGAGCGCCGAGGTGAGGTCGGCGTGCTGCCGGTCGAGATACTCCTTGCGCTCGGTGTTTTCCTTGAGCTCGTCGATCGCCGCGAGGTTGACCTGACCGAGCTTGTCGATGTCGGATCGCACCTCGACCAGCTGCGACTCCCAGACGCTGACCTCGGCACCCTCCGGGAGCCCGGCCTGCACCTCCGCCAGGTCAAATTGTGTCGCCGCGAACTGTTCCGCGATCGACTCGCGCCGCACGCGGGTTTCCTGCGCGGCGAGCCGCGCCTGCTCCATCGCGTCGCGCGAGGCGTTGACCCGGATTTCCGCTGATTGACGTCGCTCGTCGAGTGCGCGCAGCTGCGCGTCGGCATCCTCGAGCGCCCGGCGCGCCTGAGAGAGATCGGATTCAACCTCGAGCCGACGCGCGAGCAGGCCCCCCAGCAGGCCCTCGAGCTCGAGCACCGGCGCGTCGCCGTCCGCGAGCTCGGTTTCCAGCTCGGCGATCCGCGCCAGGGCCAGCTCGCGTTGCTCGCGCATGCGACCGAGCCCGATCTCCATGGAGCCTTCCGTCGAGCGACGACCCTCCGCGCGCACCATGAGGTCGCGCGAGGCGATCTGCGCCGACTGGGCGGCCGCGCGTGCCCTGGCTACCGCGTCGCGCCGCTCCTCGCGCTCCGCCTCGAGCGTCGGTCGCCGCGCATCGAGTCCGTCGAGCTCGGTGCGGCCACGGTCCAGGGAACCCCGGGCACGGGACAGGGACTCCTCGGCGGTCCCCAGGTCGCGCGCCACGTCTGCGGACTCATCCTCGATGCGCTCGCGGCGCAACGTGGCCTCCTGGGACCGGGCCCTCGCCCCCTCGAGCTGGCCCAGCAGGTCCGCGTGCTCCCGATTGGCGCGCTGGATCCTGCCCTGCGCACCGTCGCGCGAGGCTTCCGCCGCTGCCAGCCGGCCGCGGGTGTCGAGCAGCGCCGCCTCCAGTTCATGGACAGCCTCGTCGCTGGCCTGGAGCGCCTGCCGCAGTGACTTCAGGCGCTGTTCGCGCTCGAGGACGCCCGCCCTGGCATCGGCGCCACGCGCCACGCGCAGCCAGCCCCGACCCACCCATTCGCCGCCACGGGTGATCAGCGATTCCCCGGGACCGAGCCTGCGTCGCGCCGCCAAAGCCGAGGCGAGCGTCTCGGCCACGCGCACTCCCGCGAGCAGCTCCAGCGCCGCGCCAGGGCCGCGCACATGGCTGGCGAGCATGCCTTCGCCGGACGGGTGTTCGGCAGCCGGACCAAGGCTGCTGCCTTGACCCGACTCGAACAGTGCGAGGTGCAGGTTGCCCAGAGATTCGAGAGCCTCGGAAGCCGCATCCAGCTCGTCGATGCAGACGGCTTCGAGGTCGTCGCCCAGCACGGTCTCGACCGCACGCTCCCAGCCGGGATCGACGACGAGCGATTCCGCCACGCGCGGGCGTGAATCGAAACCGGCGCGCCGCAACCATTCACCCGCCCGCGCGTCGGCTCGTCCGAGCGCCGCCCGCTGCAGCGCCTCGATGGAGAGAACCTCGGCGCGAGCTCGCTCACGCGTCGCGCGCGCAGACTCCAGCCGGCCATCGAGGCCCATCTGCTCGCCGCGAAGCGCCTGCACGTCCGCCAGCGCCGCCGCGAGTTCGCGCGCCACGGAGTCTGCTGTCGCGCGTGCGCTGGCCTCGCTGCGTTCCAGATCGGCAACCTGGCCCTGGGACTCCTGGGTGATCAGCGCATCTCGCTCGACGGCAAGCCGGTCGCCCTGGGCGCGCAGCCGGCGGATCTGGTTCTCCAGCTGCTCGATACGGACGCGTTCGACCTGAACGGTCTGGTGCGACGCGCCAAGCTGGCGATTGAACTCTTCCCACTGCGCTTGCCACTCCGAGAGTGCCTGCTCCGCGTCCTCGCGGCGCGCAGCGGCCGCGTGCTCGGCCTCCCGCGCGAGCTCGAGCTCGGGGGCGATACGCTCCAGTTCCGTGCGGATCGACGAGAGCTCCAGCTCGTCGCGGTCGATCAGCACCGCGAGGTCGCTGGCGGTGGACATCGATTTCGCGAGTTCGGCACGCTTGCGATCGCGCCCCTCGCGGGTGAACTGGATCTGCTGCTCGGTGCGCGAGATGTCGGCACCCACCGCGAAATAGCGGCCCTGGACCTCGGAGACGAGATCCGACTGCTCGGCGTGGAATGCACGCTGCTTGTCGATCGCGGCTTCGGCGGCGCGGAGTTCAGCGAGCTCCGACTGCATCTGGAGCTCTTTCTCGCGCACCGAAGCGTCGTGCACCTCGGCGCCGCCATCGAGTTCGCGCAGGCGCAGCGCAAGCAGCTCGGCGGTTTGGCGGCGCTCCTGCTCCTTGAGTGCCTGGTACCGCCGCGCCGTGGCGGCCTGCCGCTGAAGGTGACGGATCTGCTTGTCGATCTCGCCCCGAACGTCCTGCAACCGCTCGAGGTTCTCCCGGGTCTCAGCGACCCGGCTCTCCGTCTCGCGGCGACGTTCCTTGTAGCGCGAGATCCCCGCCGCCTCCTCGATGAAGGCGCGCATCTCGTCGGACTTTGCCTGGATGACCTGCGAGATCATCCCCTGCTCGATGATCGCGTAGCTGCGCGAGCCCAGGCCGGTGCCGAGGAAGAGCTGGGTGATGTCCTTGCGCCGGCAGCGTGCACCGTTGATGTAGTAGTGGGAACTGCCGTCCCGCGAGACTTCGCGGCGGAGCGATACCTCGGCGAACGCGGCATAGGAGCCGCCGATGCGGCCGTCGGAGTTGTCGAAGACCAGCTCCACGGAGGCCTTGCCGACCGGCTTGCGCGCACTGGACCCGTTGAAGATCACGTCCGCCATGGAGTCGCCGCGAAGGTGCTTGGCCGACAGCTCGCCCATCACCCAGCGCACCGCGTCGATGACGTTGGACTTGCCGCAGCCGTTCGGCCCCACGACGCCCGTCAGGTTGCTGGGGAACGTGACGGTCGTCGGGTCCACGAAGGACTTGAAGCCGGCAAGCTTGATCTTGGTCAGACGCATCGAGCAGGGATCCCTGGGCGCTGGGCGCGCCGCGAAGCCGGATAGTGTAAATTATCCGTCATGCCATCGCAGCCAACGACCACCCTGGACACCTTCCCCAACCCGCGGCCCGGCATCGACTACACGATCCGGATGTCGATCCCGGAGTTCACCTGTCTTTGCCCGAAGACCGGCCAGCCCGACTTCGCGACGCTCGAGCTCGAATACGTGCCAGACCAGTGCTGCGTCGAGCTCAAGTCGCTCAAAGGCTACATCTGGTCGTTCCGCGACCGCGGGGCGTTCCACGAGGCCGTGACGAACGAGATCGCGGACGCCCTTGCCGCTGCGACATCTCCGCGCTACCTGCGGCTTCTGGCCCGCTTCAATGTCCGCGGCGGGATCTACACCACCGTGGTCGCCACGCGTCGCCAGCCCGGCTGGGTTCCCGAGCCTGCGGTGACGCTGCCCTAGCTCCCGATGCACAACAGCCTCGCACGCGGCTGTACAGGGAGATCTGTGCCGGTATAATCGCGCGTCCCGCAGAGCGCCTGGCCAGAATGGAAGGAGCGCCTGATGCCGGCGAAGAAGACATCCGCGAAGCCTGCCAAGGCCGTCAAGCCCGCCAAGGCCGTCAAGGCTGCAAAAGCAGTCAAGGCCGCGAAGGCCGTCAAGGCCGCGAGTCCCGCAAGCCGCAAGGCTAACGCCCGTCCCACCGCGAAAAGGCCCCCACCCCGACCCGTGAAACCTTCTACCCCCGCACGCAAGACCTCCGTCACGGCTGAGTCCAGTAAGCCGGGATCGCCCAAGGCGGCCAAGGCCGGCAAGCCCGCGTCTGCCGTGAAACCGGTTGCCAATGCTGCGGCGCCCGAATCGCAGAGCGCCACGGCCTCCAGCGCGCCAGCGCCTGCTCCGACACGGCCGGGCGTGCGTTCAGCGGATTCCGGACCCGTCGCGACCTTCGTCCAGCGGAATCCCAGGCCGGCCCCGGTGGTCGTCGATGACGACGGGGAAGACTCCAGCCTGCTGGCGGGCCCGCGCAACGTCCAGCCGTACATCGTCAAGCGCGGCGAACAGTACATGAACCGGGGGCAGCTGGATCACTTCCGGACGATCCTCTCCAGCTGGAAGCGCGACCTCATGGAAGAGGTTGATCGCACGGTTTCGCACATGAAGGACGAGGCTGCGAACTTTCCCGACCCGAACGACCGGGCGACGCAGGAAGAGGAATTCAGCCTCGAGCTGCGTACCCGCGACCGCGAGCGCAAGCTCATCCGCAAGATCGAGGAAGCGCTGAAGCGTATCGAGGACGGCAGCTACGGCTATTGTCTCGAGACGGGCGAGGAGATCGGTATCAAGCGCCTCGAGGCGCGTCCCGTGGCCACGCTCAGCATCGAGGCACAGGAGCGCCGCGAGCGTCGCGAGAAACAGTACGGCGACCGCGACGACCGCTACCGGTGAGCCGAGCTGGCCGGTTCGCGCCCTCGCCGACCGGCCTCCTTCACCTCGGTTCCCTGCTGACTGCCCTTTCCAGCCGCCTGGATGCGCTGCACTCCGGGGCTCGTTGGGTCCTCCGCATCGACGACCTTGACACCGCGAGGTGCCGTGCCGAATTCGAGCGCGGCATCCTCGCCACGCTCGGGGCATTCGGGTTCCGCGCGGACCCTCCGCTGTTCCACCAATCCACCCGCACGGGACGCTACGTCGCGGCAATCGCGCGCCTGGATGCAGCCGGACTCACCTTCCACTGTAACTGCTCGCGGCGCGACCGCGCGGCGCGCGGCGCGGCGAGCGACGCCGAGTCGCTGTGCATCAGCGACTGCCGACAGCGGCGCCCCGCAGTCGAGCAGTCGGCGTTGCGCGTCGATCTGGGGCTGCTGCGCGCGGCCGAGGTACAGGACCGCAGCCTTGGCCCGATCCGCTTCGATCCGGCCGTGCACAGGGATGTCGTCGTGCGTCGTCGCGACGGGCTGCCAGCTTACCCACTGGCGGTGGTACTGGACGATGCCGATCAGGGCGTGACCGACGTGGTGCGCGGTGCCGACCTGCTGGAGGGCACGCCCGTGCAGCTCGGGCTCCACCAGGCCCTCGGCCTCGCGACGCCCACCTATCTGCACGTGCCGCTGCTCGTGGAGCCCGACGGTTCCAAGCTTGCGAAGTCGCGGCGGTCGGTGCCCGTCGGCTGCTCGGACCCCGGGAGGGTGCTGCTGGACCTGTTGCGACTGCTGGGGCAGCCGCTGCCACCCCGGCTGATGGACCTGCAAGGGTTGTGGGACTGGGCCGTCGGGAACTGGTCCGAAAAAAAATTCGGCGGCACCAGGACACTCCCGGTGCCGCCGGTTCATGGCGCAGTGAGCGGCTAGCGCTCTTCGACGTCCTTCATCGACAGGCGCACGCGGCCCTGCCGATCGACCTCGAGGACCTTGACGCGGACCACATCGCCCTCGGCGAGCTTGTCGGCAACGCGCTCGACACGCTCGTTCGAGATCTGGGAGATGTGCACCAGGCCGTCGCGGCCGGGCAGGATCGTGACGAACGCGCCGAAGTCCATCAGTCGCGCGACGCGACCTTCGTACACCCGGCCCACCTCGACGTCGGCCGTGATCATCTCGATGCGGGCCTGCGCTTCACGCCCCGCGGTACCATTGACCGACGCGATGCGCACCGTGCCGTCGTTCTCGATGTCGATCGTGGTGCCGGTCTCTTCCGTGATCTGCCGGATCACGGCCCCGCCCTTGCCGATGACGTCGCGGATCTTCTCGGGATCGATCTTGATCGTGATGATCGACGGCGCCCACTCGGACATCTTCTCGCGCGGGGCGGAAAGGACCTTGTTCATCTCGCCGAGGATGTGCAGGCGACCTTCCTTGGCCTGTTCCAGCGCGACCTTCATGATCTCCGGAGTGATGCCCTCGACCTTGATGTCCATCTGGAGGGTGGTGACCCCGTCCTTCGTGCCGGCGACCTTGAAGTCCATGTCGCCAAGGTGGTCTTCGTCACCGAGGATGTCGGTGATGACCTTGTAGCGCCCGCCCTCGAGCACCAGGCCCATTGCCACGCCTGCGACCGGCGCCTTCAGCGGAACGCCGGCATCCATCATCGACAGCGACGCGCCGCAGACCGAGGCCATCGACGACGAGCCGTTCGACTCCAGGATCTCCGACACCACGCGCACGACGTAGGGGAACTTCGCCATGTCGGGCATGACGGCACTGACGCCGCGTCGGGCAAGGTTGCCGTGGCCGATCTCGCGGCGCTTCGGGCCCGACATCATGCCGGTCTCACCCACCGAGAACGGGGGGAAGTTGTAGTGCAGCATGAACGGCTCACGACGCTCGCCCTCGAGCGCGTCGATGATCTGCGCGTCGCGGCCCGTGCCCAGCGTGGTGACCACGAGCGCCTGGGTTTCACCCCGAGTGAACAGCGCGGAGCCGTGGGTACGCGGCAGCACGCCTACCTTGACGGTGATGGGGCGCACGGTGCGCGAGTCGCGGCCGTCGATGCGCGGCTCGCCGTTGAGGATGCGCTGGCGCACGATGTTGCTCTCGAGCTTGAAGAGCTGGTCGTCCACCTGATCGGCCGTGAATGCCGGCGCCTCGCCGGACGTCAGCGCCGCGATCGCGGCCTTCTTGATCTCACCGACGCGGGCATAGCGAGCCTGCTTCTCGATGATCCGGTAGGCGTCGGCCAGGGCCGCGCCGGCGGCATCGTCGACCGCCTTTTCGAGCGCGGCGCTTGCTGCGTCAGGCTTCCACTCCCAGCGCGGCTTGCCGCACTCCGCAACCAGCTCGTTGATGGCCTTGATCGCCACCTGCATCTGCTCGTGGCCGAAGACGACGGCGCCAAGCATGACCTCCTCGGAGAGGCCCTTCGCTTCGGATTCCACCATCATGACGCCGTCCTTGGTGCCGGCGACCACGAGCTGGAGCTCCGAGGTCTGGAGGTCCTTGGCCGTGGGGTTCAGCAGGTATGCGCCGTCGCGGAAGCCGACGCGCGATGCAGCGATCGGACCGTTGAAGGGGACGCCCGACAGCGCCAGCGCAGCGGATGCGCCAATCATCGCCGGGATGTCCGCGTCGAGCTCGGGGTCGAGCGAGACGACCGTCGCCACGACCTGGACGTCGTTGTAGAAGCCGTCAGGGAAGAGCGGGCGGATCGGGCGGTCGATCAGCCGGGAGGTCAGCGTCTCCTTCTCGGTGGGACGCCCCTCGCGCTTGAAGAAACCGCCCGGGATGCGACCGGCTGCGTAGGTCTTCTCCTGGTAGTTCACCGTGAGGGGGAAGAAGTCGCGGCCTGGGGTCGGCGCCTTGGCGGCCACGGCGGTGCAGAGCACGACGGTATCGCCCATCGAGGCCACGACGGCGGCGTTGGCCTGGCGCGCCACCTCACCGGTCTCGAGGGTCAGCGTCGTCGGGCCATACTGGAAAGTCTTCTTGTAAACGGTCACTCGGTATTCCTCGGGGTCTGGACCAATGCGAAGAGGCCGCGCTCAGTGAGACGCGGCCTTCGGGGTGGAGTCGATCAGCGGCGCAGTCCGAGCCGCTCGACCACTTCCTGGTATTTCTGCGGAGCCGTCGACTTGAGGTAGTCGAGGAGCTTGCGGCGCTGGTTAACGAGCTTCACCAGCCCGCGGCGCGACGAGTGGTCGCCCGAGTGCGAGGAAAAGTGCTGGCCGAGGCCGGAGATGCGCTCGGACAGCAGCGCGATCTGGACCTCGGGCGAACCGGTGTCCTTCGGGTCGCGGCGGAACTGGGCCACGATTCCGCTCTTCTTGTCAGTGCTCAGAGCCATTTACAAAAACCCTTTGAATTCTGGATATTTACGCATTCTGGAAAAGGCGCGCATTCTACTCGCTGGCCTCGGGTCCGACAAGCAGCCTTTTTGCCCTGATCCTGCCATTCCCAAGGCTCACGGCGAGGCCGGCGAACTCCTCTAGCGGACCATAGGCGCGCAGCAGCGAACCGGCCGCCAAGGATCCGGACGCAGGGCCGTCCGTGGGCGCGTCGGTCGCCATCAGGTCCTGCCCGTGCCGAAGTCGCCGCATTCCGGCACCGTCGACCCGGACCGCCGGCAGGTGGCGCACCGCCACGTCTGGCGGGACCAGTGGGATCGGCTCGCCGAGGGCCACGCGCGCCGCCAGTCCGTCCAGCGTGATCATCTGCCCGCCATCGAAAGGCTCTACGGAGTCGCGTCGCAATGACCCGAGATGCCCGCAGGTCCCCAGCGTGCGCGCCAGATCCTCGCCCAGCACGCGGACGTAGGTGCCCTTGCCACACACCACGCGGCAGTCCAGCCAGCCCTCTCCCCAGGCCAGCAGCTCAGCCGAAAGAATGCGGATCGCGCGTGCGGCCCGCTCGACCGTGATGCCGGCCCGGGCCAGTCGGTACAGAGGTTGCCCCTCCCGCTTCAGCGCCGAGTACATCGGGGGCACCTGCTGCGACTGCCCGACCAGACCGTTCACGGCTGTCCGCAGGGCGGCGTACTCCAGGGGCGGAACTGGCAGCGACTCCACCACGGCGCCCTCGATGTCGCCCGTCTCCGTCCGCGCACCCAACACGAGCCGGAACGTATAGGTCTTTGCCCCCTCGAGGACTTCGCCGGCTACCTTCGTGGCCTCGCCGATGCAGATCGGCAGCATTCCTGTCGCCAGGGGATCGAGGCTGCCCACGTGCCCGGCCTTGTCGGCCCGCAGCAGTCGCCGCACGCGCTGCGTGGCGCCGCTCGACGACAGGCCGGGCGGCTTGTCGAGCAGCAGGATGCCGGCCGTCAAGGCGAGTCGTCAGGATGGTGAC
The DNA here is from genome assembly GCA_964584625.1 of uncultured Acidibacter sp. Classification (GTDB taxonomy): domain Bacteria; phylum Pseudomonadota; class Gammaproteobacteria; order Steroidobacterales; family Steroidobacteraceae; genus UBA964. The sequence goes on along the minus strand of CAZPAJ010000023.1, from coordinate 39,128 downwards.
TGCGGTCCTCGCGAACCGCCGTGTCGATCAGCGAAGTGAGCCGTTGGGCGCGGTCGATGCTGTCGTCGAAGGCGAATTCGAGCCTGGGCGCATGACGCAAGCCCAGGGCCCGCCCCGCCTCGCCGCGGAGGAACCCCGCGGCTCGGGCGAGGCCCGCGGCCACTTCGCCAGGCGCATGCGCGGGTCCGAAAGGCACGAACAGCACGCGCGCGACGCTCAGGTCCGGAGCCGTGGAGACCGCCGTGATCGTGACCTGTCCGACGCGAGGATCACGGACCTCGCGCGAGATCAGCGTCGACAGCACTCGCTGGAGCTCGGACTCGATCCGCAACTGCCTCGCATTCTTGCCCGCCATGGCTCCGGTTCCGACGCCTCAGGCGATCGCCCGTGCGACCTCGACCCGCGAGAAGCACTCGATCTGGTCGCCGACGCGGACGTCCTGGTAGTTCTTGACGCCGATGCCGCACTCGGTACCGGCACGGACCTCGCCCACGTCGTCCTTGAAGCGCCGCAGCGACTCCAGCGCGCCCTCGAAGATGACGACACTGTCGCGCAGCACCCGGATCGGGTTGTTGCGCTTAACCGAGCCCTCGGTGACGAGGCAACCGGCGACCACGCCGAACTTGCTGGACCGGAAGACGTCCCGGACCTGCGCGACGCCCACGATCTGCTCGCGCACCTCGGGCGCCAGCATGCCGCTCATCCGTTGCTTCACGTCGTCGATGGCTTCGTAGATGATCGAGAAGTAGCGGATCTCGACACCCGTCTCCTTCAAGGCTTCGCGTGCCGCGCTGTCGGCGCGGACGTTGAACCCGATGATCAGGGCCTTCGAGGCGGCAGCCAGCTGCACGTCCGAAGCCGTGATGCCACCCACTCCGCTCGCCACGACCTTGACCTGGACCTCTTCGGTCGAGAGCTTGACCAGCGATTCGCGCAGCGCCTCGGCGCTGCCCTGGACGTCGGTCTTCAGCAGGACCGGGATGACTCCGGCCTTCTCCTCGCCCATCTGCGAGAAGACGTCCCCGACGGCGGCCGCCTGCTTGGCCAGCTTGACGTCGCGGAACTTGCCCTGGCGGTAGAGGGCGACTTCACGCGCCTTGCGCTCGCTCTCGACGGCGAGCATTTCGTCGCCCGCGTTGGGCGCGCCCGACAGGCCCAGTACCAGCACCGGCATCGAGGGCCCTGCCTCGGCCACCGACTTGCCGTTCTCGTCGAACATGGCACGGACGCGGCCGAACTCCTGACCCGCGATGATCGGGTCACCGAGCTTGAGCGTGCCCTTCTTGACGAGCACGGTGGCGACGGCACCGCGACCCTTCTCGACGCTGGCCTCGATGATCAGGCCCGACGCGAGCCCCTCGACCGGAGCCGCGAGCTCCAGCACCTCGGACTGCAGGAGGATTGCCTCGAGCAGCTGGTCGACGCCCTGGCCGGTGAAGGCCGAGACGTTGACGAACATGTTCTGGCCGCCCCACTCCTCCGGTATGACCTCGTACTTGGACAGCTCGGTGCGCACGCGATCCGGGTCGGCAGAGCCCTTGTCGATCTTGTTGACCGCGACGACGATGGGCACCTCGGCGGCACGTGCGTGCTGGATCGCCTCGATGGTCTGGGGCATCACGCCGTCGTCGGCCGCCACCACCAGCACCACCACGTCGGTCGCCTTGGCGCCACGCGCGCGCATCGCCGTGAACGCCGCGTGACCCGGCGTGTCGAGGAAGGTGACCTTCCCCTGCGGCGTCGGCACCTGGTACGCGCCGATGTGCTGCGTGATGCCGCCCGCCTCGCCCGCCGCCACCTTGGCCTTGCGGATGTAGTCGAGCAGCGAGGTCTTGCCATGGTCGACGTGACCCATGACGGTGACGACCGGCGGCCTGGGATGCACGGCAGCGGCTTCGCCACCCGCGCCCTGGATGTCGGCCTCGATCTGGTTCTCGCGCAGGACCTTGGCCTGGTGACCCATTTCTTCCACGACGAGGACGGCGGTGTCCTGGTCGATCGGCTGGTTGATGGTTGCCATGACGCCCATGTTCATCATGGCCTTGATGACCTCGGTCGCCTTGACCGCCATCTTCTGCGCGAGCTCCTGCGGCGTGATGGTCTCGCCGATGGTGATCTCTCGACGCACCGGGGCGGTCGGCAGCTCGAAGGCGTGACGGCTTTCCATGCCGACCGGCGCTCGCCGGTCGCGCATGCCCTTTTTCTTCTTCTTGAACCGCGAGCTGGCGTCGCTCGCGACATGGAGCTCCTGGCGCCCGTACTTGGTGCGGCGGTCGCGGTCAGCGTCCGGCGCTGCGGGCGCAGCCGGGGGCGCCGGCCGTGGCGCCGGTCGAGCCTCCGGTGCGCGCTCCGCTGCGCCGGTGGGGGCCGCCACGGCCGCCTGCGGCGGCTCCGGCTGGTCGCGCTCGCGCTGCTCGGCGATGCGACGCGCGTCGTCGGCGGCCCGCCTCGCGGCGGCTTCTTCCTCGATGCGACGGAGGTTCTCGGCCTCGACCCGCTCGGCCTCGGCGCGCTCGCGATCTATGCGCTCACGCTCCGCCTGCGCGGCCTCCTCGGCCTCGCGACGCTTCGCGTCGACCTCGTCCTGCTGTGCCTTCGCCTGCTGCTCGAGCACGTCGCGCTTGACGTAGGTGCGCTTGACACGCACCTCGACGTTCACCGTGCGGGCTCGCCCAGTGGTGCCGGCCAGCTTGATCTCGCTCTGCTGCTTGCGCTGCAGGGTGATCTTGCGGGGCGCACCGGCAGAGGCGTCCTCGGCGCCCTGGCCGTGGCTGCGCCGCAGGTGCGTCAGCAGCTCGAGCTTGGCCTCGTCGCTGATGATGTCCCGGGCGCCTCCGACCTTGATGCCGGCCTGCTCGAGCTGCACCAGCAGCTTCTCGACCGGGACCTTGAGGACCTCGGCAAATTGTTCAACCGTTACGTCGGCCATGTTCCGCTTCCCAGGGTCAACCGTGACCCGCCGCGAACCAGTGCTCGCGCGCCTTCATGATGAGCTTTCCCGCTTCTTCCGCGGTAAGGCCCTGGATGTCCATCAGGTCGTCGACCGCCTGCTCGGCCAGGTCCTCCCGCGTGCGCACGCCCCGACGGGCGAGCGCAAGGGCGAGGTCGGGCTGCATGCCCTCGAGCAGCAGGAGGTCGTCGGCCGGCAACTGCGACTCGAGGCTCTCCTCGCTCGCGATCGCCTGGGTGAGCAGCACGTCGCGGGCGCGGTTGCGCAGCTCCTTCACGATCTCCTCGTCGAATTCCTGGATGGCATTGAGCTCCGCCTGCGGCACGTAGGCCACCTCCTCGATGGTGGAGAATCCCTCCTGCACGAGGATGGTCGCGACGTCCTCGTCGACGTCGAGCTGCTTCATGAAGTTCTCGACCAGCGTGCGGGATTCGGACTCGCTCTTGGCCTCGGCGTCGGACTCGGACATGACGTTGAGGTCCCAGCCCGTCAGCTGGCTCGCGAGACGGATGTTCTGGCCCCCGCGACCGATGGCCTGCGAAAGCTTCTCCTCGGAGACCGCAATGTCCATGCTGTGGGAGTCCTCGTCGACCACGATCGACATGACCTCGGCCGGAGACATGGCATTGATCACGAACTGCGCCGGGTTCGGGTCCCAGGGAATGATGTCGACGCGCTCGCCCGCGATCTCGTTGGACACCGCCTGCACGCGCGACCCGCGCATGCCCACGCAGGCGCCGACCGGATCGATGCGAGGGTCGTTGCTCTTGACGGCGATCTTGGCCCGGATCCCGGGATCGCGCGCCGCCCCGAGGATCTGGATGAGCCCCTGCCCGACCTCAGGCACCTCGAGCTTGAAGAGCTCGATCAGGAACTCGGGGGCCGAGCGGGTCAGGAACAGCTGGGGACCCCGTGGCTCGGGCCGCACCTCCTTGAGGAAGGCCTTGATGCGGTCCTGGGGCTTGACCTGCTCGCGGACGATCATGTCGCTGCGGGACACGAAGCCCTCGGCGTTGCCACCCAGATCGACGAAGATGCCATTGCGATCCACGCGCTTGACCACGCCGCTGACCAGCTGGCCCACGCGGTCACGGTATGCGTCCACCACTTGTGCACGCTCGGCCTCGCGCACCTTCTGCACGATGACCTGCTTGGCCTGCTGGGCCGCGATCCGCCCGAACGCCACCGACTCCATCGGCTGCTCGACGTAACCGCCAACCTGCGCCGCCGCGTCGACGTCGACCGCGTCGTCCAGACGCAGTTCGCGGTCCGGCACCTCGAGCTCACGCGAATCATCGGCCAGCACCTTCCAGCGGCGGAAGGTGTCGTAGTCGCCCGTCCGGCGGTTGATCGAGACCCGCACGTCCCATTCCTCGCCGTGCTTCTTGCGAGTGGCCGAGGCCAGCGCTGCCTCGAGCGCGTCGAAGATCACTTCCTTCTCGACGCCCTTCTCGTTGGAGACGGCATCGACGACCATCAGGATTTCCTTGTTCACCCTCTCATACCTCCGACCGACGCCCTGGCACTCAGGCCACGAGGCGGGCTTTGCCGATGTCGGCGAACGCGAGCGTCACCGACTGCGAATCGAACTCGAGATCTATTCCGTCGTTGCTTACCCCGGTGAGCATTCCCGTGTAGCGCCTTCGACCGTCGCGCGGCGCGACGAGTTCGACGCGTATGCGCGAGCCGGCGAAGCGCCTGAAGTGATCGGGGGTCCGGAGCACCCGGTCGAACCCGGGAGACGACACCTCGAGCGAGTAAGCGCCGGGAACGGGATCCTCGACATCGAGCAGCGCCGACACCTCGCGGCTGACGACCTCGCAATCCTCGATGCCGATGTGGCCGCCATGCCCGGCCGGATGGTCGATGAAGAGCCGCAACACGCCCGCGCGGGGGGCCGACACCCACTCCACGTCGACCAGCTCGTAACCGAGCTGCGCGAGCAGGGGTTCGAGCAGGGCGATTACGCGCTCCCGTATTGTGCCGACCGTTGCCATGGCGTTGCCGACCGTCTCCGACGCAAACGAAAAAGGGCCCGAAGGCCCCCAACCATCACCGTGCCCCAGTCCGGCGATCCCCGGACAAGCGGCCCGAACCGTCCGACGAGCGGTTCGGGCCGTGCATGTTAAGCGAAATCCACTTTGACCACAAACCTCCCCGGGGCCTCGGGGCTCAGGGTGCGGCGGGCTGGGTGCCGAGCCATCGGCCCAGCCAGTCATGGAGCTCCCGGTAGAAGAGGCGGCTGTTCTCCCCCTTGAGGATCCAGTGGTTCTCGTCCGGGAACACGACCAGGCGGGACGGCACCTGCATGCGCTGCAGCGCGGTCCAGTACTCGAGGGAGTTGTTCAAGGGTACCCGGAAGTCCTGCTCGCCGATCGTGACAAGGGTCGGGGTGCGGAATTGCCCCGCGTAGCGGATCGGGTTCTGTTCCCGCCAGACGGGCCCCTGCTCCCATACCGGCCCGCCGTTGTTCACCTCCCGCCCGTAGACCGTGTCGCTCGTGCCCCATTGGGCCTCGAGATTGACCAGGCCGGCGTGACTGACCAGGCATCGGTAGCGCGTCGTCGTCGCCTGGAGCCAGTTGGCGAGGTGGCCCCCATAGCTCGCCCCGCCGGCGCAATGCCGCTGCGGGTCGATGAACGGGAACTCGCGGAGTGCCGCGTCGACCGCCTCGTTGAGCTCCTCGCCCGGAGTCTTCAGGGGATCACCCTGGATGGCCTGCGCGAAGCCCTCGCCGAACCCTGTCGAGCCGGTGTAGTTGGTGAGCAGCACGACGTAGCCCGGCGCTGCGATCAGCTGGTAGTTCCAGCGCAGGAACCACTGGTCCCGCCACATTGTGTGCGGGCCACCATGGATCATGTTGAACAGCGGGTAGCGCCGGGACGGATCGAACCCCGGCGGCAGCACCAGCATCGAGTGGATGCGGCGGCCACGGCTGCTGGTGAACCAGAAGTGCCGGACGGACGGCAGCTCGAGGCGGGCCACTCGGTCCGTGTTGAAGGCCGAGAGCGCCACATGTGACCGGCGGCCAGGCTCGATGCGCACGACCTCGGGGGGCGAGCTTGCGTCCTCCCAGTTCGCCAGCAGCACCGCGGAACGCGCCCCGGGGGCAATCACGAGGTTGGTGTACACACCCGAGGCGGGATCGAAGACCTTGCGCGGCGCCGAAGAGCCCGACAGGGGAACCTCGAAAAGCTTCTCGTGGCCGTGTTCCTCGGCGGTGAAGTAGACCTTGCGCGAATCGGGCGTCACGGCGTGGCTGCCCACCGACCGGTCGAGCGCGGCACTGATCCAGCGCGGCGCGGAGACAGGTTCCGGTCCCGACCAGTCGAGCACCGCCAGTTCGGTCTTGGAGTAGACCTTCTGGCCGCGCCGCTCGACCTGGGCGAGCAGCCCCCGACCGTCTGGCGTGAACCCCGGGCGGCTCCACGAGTGTTCCCCCTCGGTCAGGCGGCGCGGCTCGCCCCCCGTCCGCGGCACCAGCCAGAGCTGCTGGCTCGTGAAGGCAAAGGCCGCGCGGTGACGGTCGTTGCTTGCCACGAAGACCAGGCCCGTCCCGTCTGGTGTCCATGCGGGATCGAGGTCGCCGCCCGAGTTCGATGACCGGCCAGCGTAGCCCGGCTCGCTGACGAGGCGGGAGCCGGCCAGCAGGTCGCGGGGTGGAGCCGGAACCTGTCCCGCCGGCGGAAGGTCGACGACGAACAGGGACGGCCGCCGCTCGTCTAGCCACCGATCCCAGTTGCGGATCGGGAAGCCCTCGTAGATCCGCGCGTTCCATTTGCGTGCACGGCGCTCCTCGATCATGCGCCGGTTGGCTGCATCATCGGCCGCGCCGGGATAGACCAAGCTGGTGAAGGCGATCGAACGCCCGTCGGGCGAGAACACGGGCGAGGCCGCGCCGGTCGCCAGGTTCGTGAGGCGATAGGCATCGCCTGGGCCGTCGAGCGGCAGCAGGTAGATCTGCTCGACGTCATCGCCCGCGCGGCGGGCAGAGAACGCGATCCGCGAGCCGTCGGGACTCCAGTCCACGCCGGACTCACGGCCCGGGCTGTCCGTCAGTCGCCGTGGCGGCGCCGAGCCATCCGTGGGGGCCAGCCACAGGTCTGCACGCTGCCGGCGCTCCTCATAAGTCGGGCTGGTCACCTGGAACACGACCCATCGCCCGTCTCGACTGACGCGCGGGGCGCCCACGCGTTCCATGGTCCACAGATCCTCGTGAGCGATCGCTCGCTTGGCGGTCGCGTGGGCGCCGCCGGGACCCCAGAGCGCGCACAGCACGGCAAACATCGCCAAGGCTCGCGTGAGACGACCAGCCATTGCCAAACCTCCATGACGTCGACGGTGGCGATTTTGAGCCACGCGCGGCAGGATGTCGCCCCTCGACAGCTCCTGGCAATTCATAGGAACCGCCGCCGTGACCGTCACACGAATCGCCATGTGGTCGGGGCCGCGCAACGTCTCGACGGCGCTGATGCGTTCCTTCGGCAACCGGGCGGACACCGAGGTTGTGGATGAACCGTTCTACGCGCACTACCTCGAGGCCACGGGCCTCGCGCATCCAGGCCGGGACGAGGTCATCGCCCGCCACGAGACCGACTGGCGTCGGGTCGCGGAGGCGCTCCACGCCCCTCTCCCGCCGCGGGTGACCGTCCACTACCAGAAGCAGATGTCCCATCATCTGCTCCCGCACATGGGCCGGGAGTGGCTGGCAGGGCTCCGGCACGCCTTCCTGATCCGTGACCCGCGCGAGATGCTGCTGTCGCTCGACCAGAAGCTCGACCAGATCCGGGTCCAGGATACCGGCCTGCCGCAGCAGGTCGAGATCTTCGAGGCGTTCGCCGCGCGCGACGGCGAGGCACCGCCTGTGGTCGATGCGGCCGACCTGCTCCGCAACCCGCGCGGCATCCTCGCAGCCCTGTGCGAACGCCTCGGGATTACGTTCGACCCGCGTATGCTCGCGTGGCCACCCGGGCCGAGGCCGACCGACGGCATTTGGGCCCGTCACTGGTACGACCAGGTGGAGCGCTCCACGGGGTTCGCCCCATGGCGTCCGAGGACGGGTGAGCTCGGCGTCGTACTGGAACCGGTCGAGGCCGCCTGTCGCCCGCTCTATGAACGCCTGCACGCCCACCGCCTGACGGCGATCGACTGAGTCCCGAGGAGTCCCCCGTGCTGCAGACTTTCGATGAACGGAACCGCGACCTGCTCGTCAACATCAACGGCCGGCTCGTCCACCGCGACGAGGCGGGCGTCAGTCCCTTTGATTCCGTCGTGCAGGGCGGTGACGCGGTGTGGGAGGGCCTGAGGCTCTACCGGGGCCGGATCTTCCGGCTGGACGAGCACCTGCGTCGCCTCGAATCGTCGGCGCGCGCGCTGGCATTCGCGTCGATCCCGACCCGCGACCGGATCACGGCCGAAATCTCCCGCACGCTCGCGGCGAACCGCATGCACGACGGCGTGCACATCCGCCTGACCCTGACCCGTGGGGTGAAGATCACCTCGGGCATGGATCCGCGACTCAACCGCTCCGGCCCCACCCTGATCGTGCTCGCGGAGCACAAGCCGCCGGTCTACGCGCGAACGGGCCTGACCCTGGTCACCAGCAGCGTGCGCCGCTTCCCGCCCGACTGCCTCGATCCCAAGATCCACCACAACAACCTGATCCAGTCGATCCTCGCGAAGATCGAGGCCAATGTGGCCGGCGCCGATGATGCGCTGATGCTCGATGCGCGCGGGTTCGTCGCCGAGACCAACGCGACCCACGTCTACGCCATCGAGGGCGGTCGGCTCCGCACCCCGCGGACGGTGGCCTGCCCCGAGGGCATCACCCGCGCCGTGGTACTGGAGCTCTGTGACCGTCATGCCATCCCGCACGAGGTCACCGATCTTTCCCTGGCGGAGTTCTATCGCGCCGAGGAGGTGTTCTGCTCGGGCACCATGGGCGAGCTCGCGGCGGTCACGCGCATCGATGGCCGTGTGATCGGATCCGGCGAGCCAGGGCCGGTCACGAGGCGGCTCGGCGAGCTCTTCCGCGAGCTCACCGCGCGGGAAGGCACCGTGGTATGCGCCTCGCCGGAGTAGCCGCGGCGTTCCTGCTGGTGGCGACGCCGCTGGGCGCCGCCGGGTCCGGAACGCTCGTGCGGGACGACGCGGAACTGCAGCGTGCCCTGGAACTCGCCCGCCAGCAGTTCCTCGAGCGGCAGTCTTTCGATCGCGTCCACGTGACCGCGCTGGTGCAAGCGGCGCCCGGCGTCTGGCGGCGCGCCAGCGTCGAGGGCGAGGCGCTGTACTACCCCGCCAGCTGCGCGAAGCTGGCGTTCATGGTCGCCGCCGTTGCCCGCTGTCGCGAGCAAGGGCTTGCCGCCGGCTGCCTCGATGCCGCCGTCAGACCGATGATCGTCGACTCCGACAACGTGGCGACCGGGCTCGTGGTCGATGCCGTGACCGACACGACCAACCAACGGGAAGGAACGCCAGGGCTCGACGCCTGGATCGATCGACGGCTGTACACGGAAAAGCTGCTGGAGCGCAGGGGGCTGCTCGGTGGCCAGCGCCTGTTCACCAAGACCTATCCCACGAACTCGGGCGACGAGCCCACGGGCTTCGAGGCGCTTGCGTGGGCCAGGCTGGGGCGCAACGCCATGGCACCCGAGCCGGCTGCAAGGCTGATGCTGGCCGTGCAGGAAGGCGATCTCGAACCCGGGGCGAGTGAATACATGCGGGAGCTGCTGCGTCGTCCCGCCTTCTCTCCCCAGTCGAGCCTCGGTGGTGGCCTGCCGCCAGGAAGCCTCCACGAGAGCAAGATCGGCACGGCCTACGACACGCTCGGCGACATCATGTACGCGCAGCTGCCCAACGGCGCCCGGCTGATCATGGCCGCCTTCACCAACGGCTACGATGGCGACGAGCCCCAGCCCTGGGACGCCGCGAGGCTGGGGGAACTCGCCGGGCTGTTCATCCGCCACGCGCGCCTCGATGATGGCCTGCCCAGACCGCAACTGCTCCCCGCCGCGGACACCGCGACACCCGGCGCCCGAGAGGGTCTATGGGTGCATGCCAGGGACCGATCGGCGCACCACGACGGCGGCTACCTGCGATCCGACGGCAACCCAGGGACCCGCCTCCAGTGGACGCTGCCCGTGGAGGCACCAGGCCGGCATGCGCTAGCCGTGTGGTACCCCGCGGCCACCGACCAGGCGGCCCGCGCCGTGTTCACGGTGCAGCACGCCCGCGGACGCACCGTGGTGACGCTGGACCAGACCACCTGGGGCGCTCGTTGGCTGCCGTTGGGCGACTTCGATTTCGACGCGACGGGTGGGACGGTCATGCTCGAGGCGCCGGACGGCGGAGTGTTGGCCGCCGACACCTTGCGGCTCTCGCGATGGCCGGTGTCGGCGACGCCGTGACGCCGGGGTCGTCCCGCACCCAGCCTCAGCGGATCGCGGGTGAATATTGTATGATTAAGAATCGTTCGCATTTACGAGCCCGCGCCATGCAGCCGCTCCACCGCACAGCGTCGCTGAGCACCACCCTGTCCCTGCCCCTGGCCCTGTGTCTGCTTTGGCTGGCCACCCTGTTCTCCTCCGGAGCACAGGCGGCAGAGCCGCTGGTCGTGTATTCGGCGAGGAACGAGCAGCTGATCAAGCCTTTATTCGACGCGTATACGCGCCAGACCGGCGTGCCGGTCCGGTACATCACCGGTGATGCAGCGGTGCTGACCCAACGGCTTGCCGCGGAGGGACGCGCGACGCCCGCGGACGTGCTGATGACCGTCGACGCGGGTGAACTCTGGAATGCAGCGGACCGGGGGCTGCTGCGTCCCCTGTCGTCGAAGGTGCTTGAAGCCAATGTGCCCGCGAGCCTCAGGGACCCAGGGCGTCGCTGGTTTGGCCTGTCGCAGCGCGCGCGGACGATCTTCTATGCCCCCTCTCGCGTCGATGCCAGCCAGCTGTCGACCTATGAGGCGCTCGCCTCGTCTTCGTGGAAGGGCCGCCTGTGCCTGCGCACCTCGAAGAAGGTCTACAACCAGAGCCTCGTCGCCCTGCTCATCGCCGACCAGGGCGAGGCTGCGACCGAGCGCATCGTCCGCGGCTGGGTCGCCAACCTGGCCGCTCCGCCCTTCGCCAATGACAACCAGGTGCTCGAAGCCATCGCCGCCGGCCAGTGCGACGTCGGTATCGTCAACACCTATTATTACGGTCGAATCCTGCGCGAGCGCCCGGACTTCCCCGTCAAGCCCTTCTGGCCCGATCAGGTCGGCAGCGGCGTTCACGTCAACATCTCGGGCGCCGGCGTCACCCGGCACTCCCGCAGGCCCGCCGAGGCCCAGCGACTCCTCGAATGGCTCGCGTCCGGTGAAGCGCAGCAGAAGTTCGCGGCGCTCAACATGGAGTACCCGGTGAATCCCGCGGTAGCCGCGGATCCGGTCGTTCAATCCTGGGGTCCATTCAAGTCCAGTCCGCTCAACGTGGCGGAGGCGGGTCGCCTGCAGCCCGCGGCGGTTCGCTTGATGGACCGTGCCGGCTACCGCTGACCGCAGATGAATCCACCCACGGCGCGCCGGTGGACCGCCGCCGTGGTGCTCCTGCTGGCGACGCCCGCGCTGCTGCCGCTGACGGCCGCGGCACTCTCCTGGCTCACCCCGGCCGTCGACGTCTGGGAGCATCAACTCAGGTTCCTGTTGCCGAGGGCCGCGCTGCAGACCGTCGTGCTCGTGCTGCTCGTCACGTTGGCGTCGACGCTGCTGGGGGTGGTGCTTGCGTGGCTCGTGGCCGCCTTCGAGTTCCCCGGCCGGCGCGTATTTGCCTGGGCCCTGCTGCTGCCGCTCGCTGTGCCGGGCTACGTCCTCGCGGTCGTTTTCGCGGGCGCGCTCGACTACGCCGGTCCGCTGCAGGGGGCGCTCCGCGATCTGCTCGGGCCCGATGCCGCCCTACCCCAGGTCCGCTCGGTCTGGGGTGCCGCACTCGTGCTGACGCTCACGCTCTACCCGTACGTCTACCTGCCGGTGCGCGCAGCGTTCGAAGCCATCGGCACCCGCTCTGTCGAGGCGGCCCAGTCACTGGGGCTCTCCCGCTCTCGCGCCGTCGTATCCATAGTCGTACCCATGGTGAGGCCTGCGATCGTCGCCGGTGCGGCACTCGTGGCCATGGAGACCCTCGCCGATTTCGGCGTCGTTGCAGCATTCAATGTCGACACGCTCACCACCAGCATCTACCGCGCCTGGTACGGCATGTTCTCGCTGGCGGCGGCGCTGCAGATGGCGTCGCTGCTGGCCCTCCTTGCCGCTGTCGCGCTCTGGCTCGAGCGGCAGGGGCGCGCCGGTCGCCGCTTCGACGAGGATCGCGCACGCTCCAGGGCGCTGCCACGGCGCCCTCTCGTCGGGCGGGCGGCCGCTGCGGCCACTGCGGGACCCGCGTTGGTGCTGCTTGCCGCGTTCATCCTGCCCGTCGCCCAACTGCTCGCCTGGGCGCTGCGGAACGCGCCGACCGACCTGGATGCGCGCTACTGGGGATTCGTGCGCAATACCCTCCTCGCCTCAGGCGTGGGAACCGCGCTGATCATGGCCGCGGCCTTGCTGCTCACCCTCGCCTTGCGTGGAGAGATGCGCGGCTGGGTGCGAGCGATCGGGCGGATGGCGACCCTCGGTTACGCCCTGCCCGGCACCGTGCTCGCGATCGGCCTGTTCGTCCCGCTCGCGTCGGGCTCCGCGGCGTTGCAGCTTTGGCTGGACGAGGCCATGGGGGCTGCGGCGCCCGTGGTCGCGCTCCACGGCAGCCTCATCGCGTTGTGGCTGGCATACCTCGCCCGCTTCATCGCCGTGGGGGCCGGTCCCGTCGAGTCCGCCCTGACGCGCATCAGCCCGAACCTCGATGCGGTCTCCGCGTCGCTCGGGGTGATCGGGCTCGCGCGGCTGCGCCTGTTGCACCTGCCCCTGCTGCGCGGAGGGCTGCTCGCAGGCGCCGCGCTGGCCTTCGTCGACCTCATGAAGGAACTGCCGATCACGCTGATGACGCGACCCTTTGGATTCGACACCCTGGCCGTACGGGTGTTCGAGATGACCAGCGAGGGCGAGTGGCAGCGTGCGGCGCTGCCCGCAGTGCTGATCGTCGCGGTAGGGTTGTTGCCGGTGGCGCTGCTGGCAAGGCGGGTGGCCCGTGTGGATTGAACTGGAATCGGTGACGCGTCGCTTCGGGTCGCGTCTCGCATTGGACGGCGTGGACCTCGCGCTGGAACGGGGCGAGATCGGCTGCCTGCTCGGGCCCAGCGGATCCGGCAAGACGACCGCCCTGCGCTGCATCGCGGGCTTCGAGCCGATTGATTCGGGCCGCATCCGCTGCGGTGGGCAGCTGTTCTCCGGTCCGGGCGTGCATGTGCCAACGGAACGGCGGGGTGTCGGGGTAGTGTTCCAGGATCACGCCCTTTTTCCCCATCTCACGGTCGCTGGGAACGTCGAGTTCGGGCTGCGGGCGTTGCCCCACCATGAGCGAAACCGGCGCGCGATGGAGTTCCTGGACCGGGTCGGCCTCGCCGCACGCGCGAAGGACTGGCCGTCGCAGCTCTCGGGTGGCCAGCAGCAACGCGTGGCGATTGCCCGTGCCCTCGCCCCCGGGCCTGCCCTGCTGCTACTCGACGAGCCCTTCGCGAGCCTCGATCCATCGCTGCGGGAAAGGCTCGTGCCCGAGATGCGCGCGCTGTTGAAGGCCCAGGGCACGACCGTTCTCGCGGTGAGCCACGACCAGCACGATGCGTTCGCGCTCGCGGACCGGATCGCGCTGCTGAACGAGGGTCGCCTCGAGCAGTTCGGCACGCCTGAAGCGCTCTACCACTCGCCGGCTTCGCGCTTCGTCGCCTCATTTGTCGGCCACGCGGCCTTCCTGCCCGCCACGCGACTGCCCGATGGCCGCTGGCGCAGCGCCGTGGGCGATTTCGATGCAGTCAAGGATCCGGCCAACGATGCCGCAGCCGGCACGCATCAGGCCACCGGCCGGCGCTGCGACCTCCTGTTGCGCCCCGAGGACCTTGTGGTCGACGACTCCGCGTCGGTTCGCGCGCGAATCGTCACAAGCCTGTACCGGGGTGCCGATACCCTGATGACACTCGAGCTCCCCGACGGATCGCGTGTGATGGCCACCGCTCCGGGCAGCGACCGGCGCAACCAGGGGCAGCTCGTGGGATTGAGGCCCGCTTCGCGGCGGGCGATCGCGTTCGAGGCTGGGCAGACCTGAATGAGGCAGGTCGGTTTCGGTTCGTAGAGGGCAGGCGAATGATGGGTCTTCTTCGCGTCGTGCGCGGATTTGTCGGGTTTCTGTTGTTGATGCAGATCTTTGGGCTGGTGATCAGTCTGCTTTGGATCCAGCACCCCGCCGCCGCCCACGGCCATGGGCTTGCCTCAGTGCTGTCCAGGTTTGCCTTTCTGCTTTTCTCAGGCGGACTGTTCTTTGGACTCCGCACCGTCATCAATAGGCTGCACCTGAAGAAGCACGGAGTTCCACATCCGGCGTTGGCCGACAAGCCTTGGGCACTATGAACGGTTCCTGGGGTCATCCCGCCATTTCTGGTGGGCCCGGGAAGCAGACGTTCCGCGGCCCTGACCCGCGCACGCGAAGGCCGGATGATCGTCGTCCAGGACGGGGCGCGCTCCCCGCACCGTGCACCGCGGGTTGATTGTCAGGCCGTGCAGAAGGATTGAGGTGTCAGAACGCGAACCGAACGCCCAAGTTAAAAGTGGTGATCCCACCGAACTCGTAGCCCGTGATCAACGCGATGCCAGGTCGAACGTACCAGCGGCCTTTCAGGCCGACGAGAACGTCGGAGTCGAGGGCATCGGAGCCCTGTTTGGCCACCGAGCCGACCGAGGTGTAGCGCACGTGGCCCTGCAGGTGGATCACCGGTGTCGCCGCCCAGATCATGCCGAGCTCGCCGCCGACGCCGTTGTCGTCCACGTCGGCGTCAAGGTTGAAGCCGCTGACCTTAACGTCCTTCAACTCAGCGTTGTCAACGCTGAGGCGACCGTAAAAGGCCATCGTGGGCGAGTACGGGTATCCATAGCCGACACCCACGCGCCAGCGCACCACGTCGAAATCACCTTCGACGGTGGAGATGCCGTCGCTGACTTCGAGGTCCTGGCTGGCGGTCGCATACTCGCCGAACACGTGCAGGTTGTTCCCGAACTGCCACGCTCCGCCCACGAAGCCGCCGCCTCCGGCATCGGTCTCGAGCTCAAACGTGCGGCCGTTGTCCGTGATCGCCCCGGACTCCTCCACGTCGTTGACGAAGCCGGCGATGAAGCCACCCTCGAGGTAGGTGAAGCTGAAATCCTGCGCCCCCGAGGCCGCCGGTGCGACCAGCCCTAACGCCACGGCAAGTGCGTGCACCTTACGACGAGTGGACATTGATGGCACCTTGATTGTGAATCGGGAAATACCGGCGGGCATCGCGGCCGGGACTGTGAGAGACGACCTGGCAGCGTCCTCAGCGCGTGGACTGTAACAGCGTGGCTTGATGACTTTCGAGCCGCCGGAGAGCAGATCAACGCGCATGACGAAGCGCGAGCAAGCCCGCCTCCGTCCGGAGGGGATTGGGCCCAGTGGCCTCCTGGCCAAGGGCGGACCGAGCATGCAGGGGATTGCCCTAAGCGGCCGCAAGATAGACTGCCGCGCTTGCGTGGGTGGAAAGCAAAACGGCCCCCGGAGGGGCCGCTCGCTTCTCGAGGCTTGGTAGCGGGGGCAGGATTTGAACCTGCGACCTTCGGGTTATGAGCCCGACGAGCTGCCAGACTGCTCCACCCCGCACCAGAAGAGGCGCGGACTATACAGTGCCTGCCAGCGCCGCTCAAGCCCCCGAAGCGACCCGCCGGCCGATCAGCCGAGCACGCGCTGGCAGAGCGCCAGCAACGCGTTCGGCAGCAGGCCGAGCGCGAGCACCGCGAGCGCGTTGAGACCCAGTGCCGCGCGAACGCCCGTGGCGGCATCGCCCCGCGGCAGGTCGCCGGGATCGTCGAAGTACATCACCTTGATGACGCGCAGGTAGTACGCGACGCCGATCACCGAGACGGCGGCGGCGAGGATCACCAGCGCGACGTGGTTGGTCGCCCACAGCGCCTCGAAGACCTGCAGCTTCGCCCAGAAACCCACCCCCGGCGGGATGCCTGCGGTCGAGAACATCAGCACCAGCATCGACAGCGCGAGCAGCGGGTCGCGCGCGTGCAGGCCCCGGTAGTCGGCGATCTCCTCCGCCTCGAAGCCCGCGCGGCTCGCGAGCACGATCACGCCGAAGGAGCCGAGCGCCATAAGGATGTAGACGATCGTGTAGTACAGCGCCGCCTCGTAGCCCTGCTCCGTGCCGGCCACGAAACCAAGCAGGATGAACCCCACGTTGCCGATGGCCGAATAGGCCAGCAGCCGCTTCAGGTTCGTCTGCGCGAGGGCGATCACGTTGCCGAGCACCAGCGACAGGACCGCGACGATGGTCAGCATCTGCGTCCAGGCCTCGCCGACGTTGCCGAGCGCGCCGGACAGCAACCGGTACGCCAGCGCGAACGAGGCGATCTTGGGCGCCGTGGCGAGGAACAGGGTCACCGCGGTCGGTGCGCCGTGGTAGACGTCGGGCACCCACATGTGGAACGGCACGGCCCCGAACTTGAACGCCACGCCCACGACCAGGAACACGATGCCCATGATCAGGCCCAGGCTCGGCGTGCCCTGCAGCGCCGTGGCCAGCTCGCCCAGCAGCAGCGTCCCGGTGAGGCCATAAACCAGCGACATGCCGTAGAGCAGCGCCGCCGAGGCGATGGCGCCGAGCACGAAGTACTTCATGGCCGCCTCGGCCGCCACGCCCGAATCGCGGTCGAATGCCACCATGGCGTAGAGCGACAGCGCGAGCAGCTCGACGCCGATGTACAGCGTGAGCAGGCTGCCCGCCGAGACGATGACGAAGATCCCCAGCAACGCCGTGAGCGCGAGCACGTAGTACTCGCCGCGCAACATGCCCCGCCGTTCGAGGTAGTGACGCGAGTAGAGCAGCGCCAGCGCGACGAACAGCATCGACAGCAGCTTCAGCAACGTCGCCAGCGGATCGGCCACGTACATGCCGGAGAACAGCTGCACGCTTCCCTCGACCTGCGCATAACCCAGGGTCAGCGCCGCGCCAGCCGCCAGCACGAGAAGCGTCAGGGTCGGCGTCACCCTTCGGGCCGCCCGGCCTGCAAACGCATCAACCAGCAGGACCACGCAGATCGCGATGGTCAGGTAGATCTCCGGCAGTGCGGGGGCAAGGCTCGCGAGGGTCATGGCATTCGGGTTCATGTGTGCGACTCGCTCAGCCGGGGATCTTGCTGGTCATGATCTGCCCGACCAGATGCCGGACCGACTCCTGCATCACCTCGAGCAACGGTGCGGGCCAGAGCCCCAGCAGCAGCACGCCGATGGCCAGCACGCCGAGCACGAGGAACTCGCGCCCGTTCAGGTCCTGCATCTCGGCCACGTGGGCGTTCCCCACCGGTCCGAAGATCACCCGCTTGACGAGCCAGAGCGTGTAGGCCGCGCCCAGCACGAGAGTCGTGCCCGCGAGGAACGCGTACCAGAAGCTGGCCTTGAAGCTTGCGAGGATCACGAGGAACTCGCCCACGAAGCCGGAGGTCCCCGGAAGGCCGGCGTTGGCCATCGCGAACAGCACCATGAATGCGGCGAAGCGCGGCATGGTGTTGATCACGCCGCCGTAGTCGCTGATCTCGCGGCTGTGCACGCGGTCGTACATCACCCCGACGCAGAGGAACATGGCGCCGGAAACGAGGCCATGCGAGACCATCTGCACCATCGCGCCATCGATGCCCATCGCGGCGCCGGCCGTGCCGCCCGTGGCGGCAGCGATGTCGAACGTCAGGAACGCGCCCAGGGTGACGAAGCCCATGTGAGCGATCGACGAGTACGCGATCAGCTTCTTCATGTCGGTCTGCACCAGCGCGACGAAGCCGATGTAGACCACCGCGACCAGGGACAGCCCGATGACCAGCACGTCGAGAACCTGGCTGGCGTCTGGAGTGATGGGCAGGGAGAAGCGCAGGAAACCGTAGCCGCCCATCTTGAGCATGATCGCGGCCAGCACCACCGAACCGCCCGTCGGTGCTTCCACGTGGGCGTCAGGCAGCCAGGTGTGCACCGGGAACATCGGGATCTTCACCGCAAACGCCGCGAAGAACGCGATGAAGATCCAGTACTGCTCGACCAGCGTCAGCGGAAGCCGGTGGAAGGCGGCGATCTCGTAGCTGCCGGCCTTCAGGTACATGTAGATCATCGCGACCAGCATGAACACCGAGCCGAGGAAGGTGTACAGGAAGAACTTGATCGTCGCGTAGACCCGTCGCGGGCCACCCCAGATCCCGATGATCAGGAACATGGGGATCAGCATGGCTTCCCAGAAGAAGTAGAACAGCAGCGAATCGAGGGCCGCGAAAACGCCAACCATGAGCCCCTCGAGGATCAGGAACGCCCCAAAGTACTGCGCGGGGCGCTTCTCGATCACCGTCCACGCCGCGATGACGATGGGCACGGTCATGAAGGTCGTCAGCAGGATCAGCGGCAGCGAGATTCCGTCGATGCCCAGGTGGTAATACGCCTGGAACGCAGGAATCCACGCGACCTTCTCCACGAACTGGAAATCCGCCGTCGTGGCGTCGAAGCCCGTGTAGAGCGGCACGGAAAGCGCCAGCGCGACGAGCGAGGTCGCCAGAGCGACCCACCGACCGAGCGCCGCCCGGCTGTCGCCGAGCGCGAGAACCGCGAGGCCGCCCGCGATGGGCAGCCAGACGAGCACCGAGAGGAGACCGGATCCCTGCATGTTCTGTTCTCGTGGTCGCGGTGCGTCAGGAGCGGATCAGGAACCAGCCCAGCAGCAGCGCCAGGCCGATGACCATCCAGAACGCATAGGAATAGAGATGGCCCGTCTGCACCCGGCGTAGCGCCCCGGCCAGCACGCTGACGAGTCCGGCCGAGCCGTTGACCAGCGCGCCGTCGATCACGGCCTGGTCGCCCGCCTTCCAGAACAGCCGGCCGAGCGCGCGGGAGCCCGCGGCGAGCACGTGCTCGTTGAACCAGTCGAAGTAGTACTTGTTGTCCAGCACGCCGCGCAGCGCGGCCAGCTTGCCGCCGATCGAGGCTGCCAGGTCGGGCCGCCGCAGGAACAGGTACCACGCCGTGACTACCCCGCCCAGTGCCAGCCAGAACGGGGGGTGGGTGGCTGCCGCGAGCCCGAACGCCAGCGGGCCCGGGAAGTGGCTGCCCAACTCCCCCACCACGTCGTTGCGGGGAAGGACCTGGATGGCCTCCCCGAAGTAGTTGCCGAACAGGAGGGGCTGGACGGTGAAGTAGCCGATCAGCACCGAGGGCACTGCCAGCAGGATCAACGGCAGGGTCACCACCCACGGGCTCTCGTGCGGCTCGCCATGGCCGTGCGCATCGTGACCGTGCTCGTCATGACCATGGTCGTCGTGGGCGCGATGATCGCCCTGGCCCCAACGCGGGGCACCATGGAAGGTCATGAAGACCATCCGGAACGTGTAGAGCGCGGTCACGAACACACCAGCCAGCACGCACCAGTAGGCGTAGGTCGCCCCCCAGCGATGCGACTCGTGCACGGCCTCGATGATGAAGTCCTTGGAGTAGAAGCCCGAGAAGAACGGGGTCCCGATCAGCGCGAGCGCCCCGAGCCAGCACGTTGCGGCCGTTATGGGCATGACCTTGGCCAGCCCGCCCATCCGGCGCATGTCCTGCTCGTGGTGCATGCCGATGATCACCGAGCCCGCCGCCAGGAACAGCAGCGCCTTGAAGAAGGCGTGGGTCATGAGGTGGAAGATCGCCACGCTGTAGGCGGACACACCGAGCGCCACGGTCATGTAGCCCAGCTGCGAGAGCGTCGAATAGGCGACGACCCGCTTGATGTCGTTGTTGACGATGCCGAGGAAACCCATGAACAGCGCCGTGGTGGCACCCACGACCAGTACGAAGGACATCGCGGCTTCCGAGTGCTCGAACAGCGGCGACATGCGCGCCACCATGAAGATGCCGGCGGTGACCATGGTGGCCGCGTGGATCAGCGCGGAGATCGGCGTCGGGCCTTCCATCGAGTCGGGAAGCCAGACGTGCAGCGGGACCTGCGCGGACTTGCCCATCGCGCCAATGAACAGGCAGACGCAGACCAGGGTGAGCGCAGAGACTGTCCAGGTGTCACTGAGCGCGTAGACCGTGCCCGCCAGACCGGGCGCCGCATCGAACGCGGCCTGGTAATCGAGCGAGCCGGTGTAGTGCACGATCGCCGCGATACCCAGCACGAAGCCGAAGTCGCCCACGCGGTTGACGAGGAAGGCCTTCATGTTGGCGAAGATCGCGGAGGGGCGCGTGTACCAGAAGCCGATCAGCAGGTAGGAGACGACACCGACGGCCTCCCAGCCGAAGAACAGCTGCATGAAGTTGTTCGACATCACGAGCATCAGCATCGCGAAGGTGAACAGCGAGATGTAGGAGAAGAAGCGCTGGTAGCCAGGGTCGTCGCGCATGTAGCCGATCGTGTAGATGTGCACGCACAGCGACACGAAGGTCACCACGCACATCATCAGCACCGAGAGGTGGTCGACCAGGAAACCGACTTCCATGCGGACGCCGTCACTGACGAGCCAGGTGTAGACCGGCCCGTTGAACACCGGCACGGCGCCCGTCACCAGCTGCTGCGTGACGGAGGCCGAGAGCGCGAACGACGCCGCGACCCCCAGGATCGTGACGACGTGCGCGCCGGTGCGGCCGATCAGTCGCCCAAAGAGCCCGGACAGGATGGCTGCAACGAGGGGCAGCAGGGGAATGGCCAGAAGGACGTTGGGATTCATGGGTTCAGCCCTTCAGCGTGTCCATCTCGTCGACCCGGATGCTCCGTCGCTCGCGGAACAGCACCACCAGGATCGCCAGCCCGATCGCCGACTCCGCGGCGGCCACCGTCAGCACGAAGAACACGAAGACCTGGCCGTCCAGGTCGCCGAGGAAGCGTGAAAACGCCACGAAGTTGAAGTTGACCGCCAGAAGCATCAGTTCGATGCACATCAGCAGCAGGATGACGTTCTTGCGGTTCAGGAAGATACCCGCGAACGACAGCGCGAACAGGATCCCCGACAGGGTCAGCAGGTGCTGGAGAGTGATCACGACGGCTTGCCCTCCCCGCCCTGCGCCGCGCCCGGATCAGGCGCTGCGGCCGCGGGCCGGACTGGATCCATCTTGACCAGGCGAACCCGTTCCTCGCGCCGCACCGCCACCTGCTGGGCAACGTCCTGCGGCTTGAGGCCCTCGCGTCGCCGCAGCGTCAGGGCGATTGCCGCGACGATGGCCACCAGCAGCAGCACCGCGGCCAGCTCGAAGGGATACACGTACTGGGTGTAGAGGACCTCGCCGAGCGCGCGAGTGTTGCTGTAGTCTTCGGGCAGGGGCACCGCGCCGACGGTGGCGTCTATGCCGAGCCCACGGAACCAGACCACGCCGACGATCTGGGCGATGACGAGGAACGCCACCAGCCAGCCGAGCCACGCATACTTGGTGAAACCCCGGCGCATTTCCTCGACGTTGACGTCGAGCATCATCACGACGAACAGGAACAGCACCATCACCGCGCCGACATAGACGAGCACCAGCACGATCGCGAGGAACTCCGCCTCGATCAGCAGCCAGATGGCGGCACTGCTGAAGAACGCCAGCACGAGACACAGCGCCGAGTGCACCGGGTTGCGGGTGACCACGACCCCGAGGGCGGCGGCCACGAGCACGGCGGAGAATGCATAGAACAGGATCTGGACCAGCACTGGTGACTCCCCGCGCTACCGGTAGGCCGCGTCGGCGGCCTTGTCGGCGTTGATCATGGCCTCGTAGCGCTCGCCGACCGCGAGGAGCTTGTCCTTGCTCATGATGTTCTCGCCCCGGTTCTCCATGTGGTACTCGTGGATCCGGGTCTCGACGATCGCATCGACCGGGCAGGCCTCCTCGCAGAAGCCGCAGTAGATGCACTTGAACAGGTCGATGTCGTAGCGCGTCGTCCGACGGGTCCCGTCGGCGGCCACGTCGGACTCGATGGTGATCGCCAGCGCCGGGCAAACCGCCTCGCAGAGCTTGCAGGCGATGCATCGCTCCTCGCCATTGGCGTAGCGACGCAGGGCGTGGAGGCCCCGGAAGCGCGGCGACTGGGGTGTCTTTTCCTCTGGGTAATTGACCGTGATCTTCTTGCGAAACAGGGTGCGTGCCGTCACCGACATGCCGGCGAGCAACTCGGTGAGCAGGAAGGTCTTGGCGACGCTGCGAACGGACATGGTGCGACTCCGTGTGCCTGATCAGTCCTTCCAGGGACCCACGCCGAGGTGGACCATGACGCCCTCCACGACGATCCAGACGAGCGTGACCGGTATCAGCACCTTCCAGCCGAGGCGCATGATCTGGTCATAGCGGTAGCGGGGAAAGGTCGCCCGGTACCACATGAAGCAGGTGAGAAAGAAGAACAGCTTCAGGAACAGCCAGAGGAAGCTCGGCTGGGCGAGCAGGCTGTCGTCCGGCAGGATCCCCTGGAACGGGCTCAGCCAGCCGCCGAGGAACAGCACGGCGGTGAGGGCCGAGATCAGGATCATGTTCGCGTATTCCGCGAGGAAGAACAGCGCGAAGGCGATGCCCGAGTACTCGACGTGGAAGCCGGCGACGATCTCCGATTCGCCTTCCGCCACGTCGAACGGCGCGCGGTTCGTCTCGGCGACACCGGCGATCACGTAGACGATGAACAGCGGGAACAGCCAGATGGCGTACCAGTTCCACACCCCGCCGTCCTGGGCGCGCACGATGTCGCCGAGGTTCAGCGTACCGGCGGCCATCACGACGCCCACCAGCGCGAAACCCATCGCGATCTCGTAGGCGACGATCTGCGCCGCGGAGCGCATGGCGCCGAGGAACGCATACTTCGAGTTCGCCGCCCACCCGGCGAGGATCACGCCGTAGACGCCCACCGAGGTCAACGACAGGACGTAGAGCAGCCCGGCGTCGATGTCCGCGATGACCAGCGCCGGATCGAGCGGCATGACGGCCCAGATCGCGAACGCCGGGATCAGCGTGATCAAGGGCGCGATGCGGAACAGCACCCTGTTCGCCGCCGAGGGCACGATGACTTCCTTGACCAGCAGCTTGATGACGTCGGCGAACGGCTGGAAGATGCCTGGGACGAACCCGAACACGCTGCCGACGCGGTTCGGCCCCTTGCGCAGCTGCATCCAGCCGATCACCTTCCGCTCCCAGAGTGTGGTGAACGCCACCGAGAGGATCAGGGTGACGGTCACCACCAGGATCCAGAAGGTAGAGCGGACGTAGGCCGGCAGGCCTTCCCAGATCGCTAGCACGCTCGTTTCCATCCGGACCTCACCAGCTCACGGCCGGCCGGCGCCCCGTGGCCGTGGCCTGCAATGGAGCGGACCTGCGCAGCACCGCGTCGACGCGGTACATGGGCACGTCGGCCACGCTGCCGCCGGGCACGTGCGCGGGCGCCGCGGGAACATAGGAGGAATCCACGCGCAGCATGGGGGCGGATTCGACGCCTGAGCGCAGCCCGTCGCGGACGTCCTCGCTGCTCTGGTAATCGAAGCCCGCGAGGTCGAGAAGGTTGCCCAGCACACGGAGGATCTTCCATCCGGGCCGAGCCTCGCCCAGCGGCTTGGCCGCGCCGGCCTGGCTCTGCCAGCGCCCCTCGAGGCTGACCCAGGTTCCCGACGTCTCGGCGAAAGTGCCCATCGGCAGCAGGACGTGGGCGACGCGCCGCAGCTCGTCGGTCACGAAAGGCGTCACCGCGACCACGCATTCCGCAGTGCCGAGCGCCGCGTCCGCCGCCGTGGCCAGCGCGATATCCTCGGCAGGCTCGATCCCACCGACCAGGAGATACGCGCGCTGCCGACGCTCGAGCATCGCGCGCAGGTCGAGGCCGGCCGAGTCATCGACGCGCAGCCCCGGGAGCCGGTGCGGCACCGCGCCTGCGATCCAGGCGCCCGCCGCGTTGCCGCCTTCGGCGAGCACACCCAGCGAGGCGCCCGTCAGGAGCGCGAGCTCCGCCGCAACCGCACGCAGGTCGGCCCAGGCAGGATGCCGCAACGCCAGCGCGCCGAGCCAGATCGCCCGGCGGTTCCCGTGGCGAAGGGCGTCCGCGAGCAGGCGGTGGGCATCCGTCACGGGCACTGCCGCCGCCAGGTCCGCGATCGGCTTCGAGACTGCAACACCCTCGGCACCTGCGGCAGCCACCAGCACGGCGAGCAGGTCCTGGAATATCCGGGAAGGCGGGCTGGCCAGCTGTCCCGCCACCGGGAACAGGTACTCCTGCTCCACCGGATTCAGGAAGGCAACGCGTCCACCGCCGCGCACCGCGGCCTTGCGCACGCGGTGGGCGAGCATGGGCAACTCCGCCCTGAGGTCCGATCCCACGACCAGCAGACCTGTCAGGGCATCGACCTCGGCCAGCGGCATGCCGAGGGACGGCGCTGCCGGATCGCCTGCAGCGTCCCGGAAGTCGGTCATGCGGAGTCGATGATCGATGTTCGACGAACCGAGGCCCCGGCAGAGACGGGCCGCGAGATACAGCTCCTCGAGGCTCGAGGACGGGCTGGCGAGCACACCCAACTCGGGAGCCGCGGCCTTGAGCCCCTTCGCCGCGGCTTCGAGCGCACGTTCCCATGACACTTCGTGCCATGCGCCGCCTTCGCGCAGCATCGGCGCGCGCAGGCGGTCTTCCGAGTAGATGCCCTCGTAGCTGAACCGGTCGCGATCGGCGATCCAGGTCTCGTTCACCTCTTCGTTGGGCCGGGGGACGATGCGCATCAACCGGCCACGCAGCACGTGTCCATAAAGGTTGGTGCCGAACCCATCGTGCGGCGACACCAGGGCAGCCTGTGTCATCTCCCAGGAGCGAGCGCGGTAGCGGAACGGCTTCGAGTTGAGGGCCCCGACCGGGCACAGGTCGATGATGTTCCCCGACAATTCGTGATCGACGCTGCGCTCGATGTAGGTACCGATCTCCGTGGACTCGCCACGACCGGTGGTACCCAGCTCCTGGATGCCGGCAATGTCCTGGCCGAACCGGACGCAGCGCGTGCAGTGGATGCAGCGCGTCATGTCGGTCGACACCAGCGGGCCGAGGTTCTTGTCCTTGACGACCCGCTTGCGCTCGCTGAAGCGCGACACGTCGCGCCCGAAGCCCATGGCGAGGTCCTGCAGCTCGCACTCGCCGCCCTGGTCGCAAATCGGGCAGTCGAGCGGATGGTTGATCAGCAGGAACTCCATCGTGGCCTTCTGCGCGGCGATGGCGTTTGGCGACTTGGTGAAGATCTTCATGCCCTCCGCCACCGGCGTGGCGCAGGCGGGCAGCGGTTTTGGCGCCTTCTCGACCTCGACCAGGCACATGCGGCAGTTGGCCGCCACGGGCAGCTTGTCGTGGTAGCAGAAGCGCGGCACATAGGCCTGCTGCGCGTCGGTGACGTGGATGATCATCGCGCCCTTGCGGGCCTTGACCGCCACACCGTCGACTTCGACGTTGACGAGGTCTTCCTGGGGATTCGCTGCCATGGTCTGTACCGGAGTGTGCTGCGTTGCGGGGCCGTTCAGGCGGCCTGCCGGGTGCCGTCCGCCAGGCTGCGACCGCCGTGCTGGACCATGTACTCGAACTCGTGACGGTAGTGCTTGATGAAGCTCTGTACCGGCCAGGCGGCCGCGTCACCCAGCGCGCAGATCGTGTGGCCCTCGATCCGGTTGGCGACATCCACCAGCAGCTGGATGTCCTCCATCCGGCCCTGACCGGCGATGATGCGGTTGAGCACCCGGTTCAGCCAGCCCGTGCCCTCGCGACACGGCGTGCACTGCCCGCAGGACTCCGACTTGTAGAAGCGCGAGATGCGCTCGAGCGTGCGCACCATGCAAGTGGTCTCGTCCATCACGATGACCGCTGCGGAGCCCACCGACGAACCGATCGCGCGCAGGGAATCGTAGTCCATGTTGGCGCCCAGCATGACGGGCCCGGGGACCACCTTGACCGAGGACCCGCCGGGGATGACCGCCTTGAGCGCCCGGCCGCCGCGCACGCCGCCGGCGATCTCCAGCAGATCACGGAAAGGGATGCCGAGCGGCAGCTCGTAGTTGCCAGGCTTGTTGACGTGCCCGGAAACCGAGAACACCACCGTGCCGCCCGCATTGGTGGTACCCAGCCTGGCGAACCACTCGGGACCCTTGCGGAGGATGGTGGGCACCGACGCGTAGCTCTGGGTGTTGTTGATCGTCGTGGGACGCCCGTACAGGCCGAAAGCCGCGGGGAACGGCGGCTTGAAGCGTGGCTTTCCCTGCTTGCCCTCGAGCGATTCGAGCAGCGCAGTCTCCTCGCCGCATATGTAGGCGCCGGCGCCGACGAAGGTGTAAAGGTCGAAATCGATTCCCGAGCCCAGGATGTTCTTGCCCAGCAGCCCCGCCGCGTAGGCCTCCTTCACGGCTGCCTCGAAGCGCGGCACCGGCTCGCCGAGGAACTCGCCGCGGATGTAGTTGTAGCCGACCGTCGCGCCCATGGCGTAGGCACCGATCGCCATGCCCTCGACCAGGGAATGGGGATTGAAGCGCAGGATATCGCGGTCGTGGCAGGTACCCGGCTCGCTCTCGTCCGAGTTGCACACGGCGTACTTCTGGCCGGGGGCGTTGCGCGGCATGAAGCTCCACTTGGTCCCGGTGGGGAACCCGGCGCCGCCACGGCCGCGCAGGCCGCTCGCCTTGACCGCGTCGATGACCTGCTCGCGGCTCATCCTGCCGGCGAGGATCTCTCGCCAGGACGAGTAGCCGCCGATCTTCTGATAGGTGTCCAGCGTCCAGGGCTGCTCGAGGCCTAGCGGCTCGAAGACAACGAGGTTCATGCGGTCACGCCAGGCGTCGTATGCGGAGCTCATCGTGGGCTCACTCGAGTTCGTCGAGAATCCTGTCCACCTTCTCGGGCGTCAGGTATTCGTGGAAGTGGTGGTCGACCATCATCATCGGGGCGCCAGTGCAGGCCGCGAGGCATTCTTCTTCCTTCTTGAGGAAGATTCTGCGGTCCGGTGTGCTTTCGCCGACCTTGATGCCCAGCTTGCGCTCGCAGTGCGCGAGAATGTCCTCGGCGCCGTTCAGCCAGCAGCTGATGTTGGTACACACGCTGACGTGGTGACGGCCACAGGGGTGGGTCTCGAACATCGAGTAGAAGCTCGCGACCTCGTAGACCTGGATCGGCGGCAGGCGCAGGTACTCGGCGACGGCGTCCATCAGCTCGCTGGTCAGGAAGCCTTCGTTCTGCTCCTGCACGAAACGCAGCGCCGAGAGCGTCGCCGAGCGCTGGCGACCCGCGGGAAAGCGCGAGATCCAGCCGTTGATCTCCTCACGCGTGTGTGCGCTGAGCAGCGCCGCGGCAGGGCCGTCACCCGGTGTGAAGGTCTTGCCGTCGCTCGTGATGACGGGCGCGATCTCGCTCACCGGTCGACCTCCCCGAATACGATGTCCTGCGTGCCGATCACCGCGACGACGTCGGCGAGCATGTGGCCGCGAACCATCTCCTCCAGCGCGCTGAGGTGGGCAAAACCCGGCGCCCGGCACTTCAGGCGGTAAGGCTTGTTCGCGCCGTCGGAGACCAGGTAGATGCCAAACTCGCCCTTGGGCGCCTCGACGGCGGCGTAGGTCTCGCCCTCCGGCACGCAATACCCCTCGGTCATCAGCTTGAAGTGGTGAATCAGCGATTCCATGTCGCCCTTCATGTCTTCCCGGCGCGGCGGACGGACCTTGTAGTCGTCGACCATCACCGGACCGGGGTTCTTTTCCAACCAGTCGACGCACTGCGCAACGATCCGGTTGGACTGGCGCAGTTCTTCCATTCGCACGAGATAGCGGTCATAGCAGTCGCCGTTGACGCCGACCGGAATGTCGAAATCGAGCCGGTCGTAGACCTCGTACGGCTGGGTCTTGCGCAGGTCCCAGGCGATGCCGGACCCGCGCAGCATCGGCCCCGAGAAGCCGAGCTGGAGCGCACGTTCCGGGCTGACCACGCCAATATTGACCGTGCGCTGCTTCCAGATCCGGTTGTCGGTGAGCAGGGTCTCGTACTCGTCGACGCAGGCCGGGAAGCGCCGCGTGAAGTCGCGGATGAACTCCAGCAGCCCGGCCGAGCGCGCCTCGTTCAGGCGGTCGGCGTCCTTCTGGCTCCGCCACCGCGACGCCTGGTACTTCGGCATCTCGCGGGGCAGGTCGCGATAGACGCCGCCCGGGCGGTAATACGTCGCGTGCATGCGCGTGCCCGAGACCGCCTCGTAGCAGTCCATCAGAGTCTCGCGCTCCTTGAACGCGAGCAGGAACACCGTCATCGCGCCGATGTCGAGGCCGTGGGCCCCCAGCCACATCAGGTGGTTGAGGATGCGCGTGATCTCATCGAACATCACCCGCACGTACTGCGCTCGCTCGGGGACCGTCACGCCGATCAGCCGCTCGATCGCCATCACATAGGCGTGCTCGTTGCACATCATCGAGCAGTAGTCCAGCCGGTCCATGTAGCCGATCGACTGGTTGAACGGCTTCGACTCGGCGAGCTTCTCGGTCGCACGATGCAGGAGTCCGATGTGCGGGTCGGCCTTCTGGATCACCTCGCCGTCCATCTCGAGCACGAGCCTGAGGACGCCATGGGCTGCGGGATGCTGGGGACCGAAGTTGAGCGTGTAGTTGCGGATCTCCGACATGATCAGTGCTTCCCGGTGGCGCCGCGATCGTGGAGCGCAGGCGCGTAGCGATTGTCCTCGCGGATGACCCGCGGAACCAGGGTACGCGGCTCGATGCTGACGGGTTCGTACACGACGCGGCCCTTGGCCGGGTCGTATCGCACCTCGACGTTGCCGATCAACGGGAAGTCCTTGCGGAACGGGTATCCGACGAACCCATAGTCCGTGAGGATCCGGCGCAGGTCCGGGTGACCATTGAAGAGGATGCCGAAGAGATCAAAGGCCTCGCGCTCGAACCAGTTGGCCGAGGCCCAGACGCCCGTCAGGGAGTCGACGATGGGATCGTCATCGCTCGGGCAGAAGGTCCGCAGCCGGAGTCGCGCGTTGTTGGCCACTGAAAGCATATGGTAGACGACGGCGAAGCGGCGACCGGACGTGGCTTCCGCCGCCGCCGAAGTGCCCCGATCCACCCCGCGGGAGAACCCGCTACCCGTGGCCGAGAGCGTCTTCCACTCCGAGTGCCCGTAGGCGAGGTAGTCGATCCCGGCGACATCGACGAGCACCTCGAATCGCAGGCCCGCATCGTCGCGAAGGATGACGCAGGCTTCGACGAGGCGCGACGGATCCACTTCGTAGCACAGCTCACCCGACAGCGACGGAACCCGCCGCAGCGACTCGCCGAGGACCTCATCGAGGCGACCCGCGATCGTTTCCAGGTTGGCACCCAAGACATTCACCTCTATCGGCGGCGCGATCAGCGCGCAATCGTGCTGGTGCGCGAGATCTTCTTCTGCAGCTGGATGATTCCGTACAGCAGGGCTTCGGCAGTCGGCGGACAACCGGGGACGTAGACGTCGACCGGGACGATGCGGTCGCAGCCCCGAACCACGGCATAGGAATAGTGGTAGTACCCGCCGCCGTTGGCACAGGAGCCCATCGAGATCACCCAGCGGGGCTCGGCCATCTGGTCGTAGACCTTGCGCAATGCAGGCGCCATCTTGTTGACCAGGGTGCCCGCCAC
The DNA here is from genome assembly GCA_964584625.1 of uncultured Acidibacter sp. Lineage (GTDB taxonomy): Bacteria > Pseudomonadota > Gammaproteobacteria > Steroidobacterales > Steroidobacteraceae > UBA964. Next base: position 9,407 of record CAZPAJ010000023.1, on the reverse strand, counting down.
GATCATCACGTCGGATTGCCGGGGACTCGGCCGAAACACCACGCCGAAACGGTCGAGGTCGTAGCGCGAGGCGCCGGCGTGCATCATCTCGACCGCACAGCACGCCAGGCCGAAGGTCATCGGCCACAGCGACCCAGTCCGCGCCCAATTGACGAGGTTGTCGACCTGCGTGGTGACGAAGCCGCGCTGGGCGAAGGCCTGCGCGTCAGTGCTCTCGGCTAGTCCCACTCCAGAGCCCCCTTCTTCCATTCGTAGACGAACCCGACGACCAGGATGAGCAGGAAGATGCCCATGGCGAAGAGACCGAAGGTTCCAATGGAGCCCAGCGCGACCGCCCATGGAAACAGGAAGGCGATCTCCAGGTCGAAGACGATGAAGAGGATGGCGACGAGGTAATAGCGCACATCGAACTTCATGCGCGTGTCTTCGAAGGCCTCGAATCCGCACTCGTAGGCAGAAAGCTTCTGCGGGTCGTTGGGGGCCTGAGAGAAGTACCTGCCCAGGCCCGATCCGAGCAACAGCAGGACGGTGGCGAGCCCGGTGGCGACGACGAGGAAGATCAGGGCAGGAAGATAGTTCGACAGCATTCGATGACGCTCGAGGAAGGGCAGATACGGACGCTTGCCCACCGACGGCGGCGGGCGCGCGGATTGTATCAGCCCCTGTTCGACATTGGTGCGGACGGGGAGACTCGAACTCCCACGCCTTGCGGCGCTAGCCCCTCAAGCTAGTGTGTCTACCAATTCCACCACGTCCGCATGAATGCCGTATTGATCAGTTCGCGGGTGCCGGCGCAGGCGCGGGCACGGTACCCGCAGGCTCCGCAGGTGCCGGTGCAGGCGCTATCGCCGGAGCACTGGTCTCTGCCTGCTCGCCGAGCAAGCCCTTCGGTGCCTCGGTGGCGGGCCGCGTGCCCAGCCACGCCAGCGCAAGGCTGTTGATCATGAACACTGCGGCGAATACCGCGGTGGAACGCGACAGGCCAGTGGTGGCTCCGCGCGCTCCAAAGACGCTGCCGGACGCACCCGCGCCGAAGCCCGCGCCGGCGTCGGCCCCGCGGCCGCGCTGCAGCAGCACGAGCGCGACGATCGCGAGAGACGCAAAGACCTGAATGATGGTGAGGACGGTGAGCAGCATGTTGACCTACCCCGAAACGCGACCCCGCTTCACTGACCGGCCGCGGCGACGATCGCCACGAACTCCTCGGCCTTGAGCGAGGCTCCTCCGATGAGGCCACCGTCGACGTCAGGCATTGCGAACAGTTCGCGGGCGTTGCCTGCCTTGACGCTGCCCCCGTAGAGGATGCGTATCGAGCTCGCTATCGTAGCATCTCGCGAGGCGATTCGGCCACGGATGAACGCATGAACATCCTGCGCCTGCTCGGGCGAGGCGTTGCGGCCGGTGCCGATGGCCCAGACGGGTTCGTAGGCGACCACGGCCGAGGCAAGCGCGACCGGTCCACACAAATCGAGCACGGCGTCGAGCTGCCTCGCGACCACCCCATGCGTGCGACCGGCATCCCGGTCGGCCAGCTGCTCGCCGACGCACAGGATCGGGATGAGCCCGCGACCCTGGGCTGCTGCGAACTTGCGAGCAACGAGGGTGTCGGTCTCTGCATAGAGGGCCCGCCGCTCCGAGTGCCCGACGATCACGTGGCTGCAGCCGACGTCCCTGAGCATGGCCGCCGACACCTCGCCTGTGAAGGCACCCTGCGACTCGGCACAGACGTCCTGTGCGCCCACGCCAATGGACGACTCGCGTAGCGCGCGGACGGCATCTGCGAGGTACACGAATGGGGGGCAGACCACGCGCTCGGCGACGGGATCCGTCGAGCCGGCGCCAAGGATGGCCTCGAGCAGCGCGGCGTTGTCGGCGCGCGACCCGTGCATCTTCCAGTTCCCGGCTACGAGCGGACGGCGCATGGCACCCCCCAAAAATGGGGCGGGATCATAGCCATCGCCCGGCCGGCGCGCAATGACGGGACGCCCAGTCCGGAGCGCACGTTCAGGCCGCCGGGGCTGCGCCGCGGACGACCGCGGCGAGTTTCTCGGCCGCATCCCGGGCCAACTGCTCGTCCTCGGCCTCGATCATCACGCGGATCACCGGCTCGGTGCCCGATGCCCTCAGCACCACCCTGCCCCGCTCGCCGAGGTCGGACTCGGTCCGCTGCAGCGCGTCCTGGACTTGCGGCACAGCGGCCGGATCGAAGCGCTGGCTCACCCGTACGTTGATCATGACCTGCGGCAACCGGGACATTCCGGCCGCCAGCTCCGCGAGCGAGCGACCGGTCCGCCGCATCACCGCGAGCACCTGCAATGCCGACACGAGCGCATCGCCCGTCGTGGTCTTGTCGAGCGTGAGGATGTGGCCCGATGTCTCGCCGCCCAGCGTCCCGCCGGTTTCGCGCAGCATCCCCATGACGTATCGATCGCCCACCTGGGCGCGCCGGAACTCGATCCCCTTTGCCCGGAGCGCGAGCTCGAGACCCAGGTTCGACATCAGCGTGCCGACGACCGGCCCCTGGAGCAGGCCTTCCTCGTGCCGGGCGTTGGCCAGGATGTACATGATCTGGTCCCCGTCCACCACGCGCCCGAGATGATCGACCATGACAAGGCGGTCGCCGTCGCCGTCGAGCGCGATGCCGACATGCGCCCGCACGCCCGGCACGGTGAGCTGCAGCAACCCCGGGTGCGTCGAGCCGCAGCCGTCGTTGATGTTACGGCCGTTCGGCGAGCAGCCGATCGGCACGATCTCCGCACCGAGATCGGCCAGCGTGCGCGGGCCGACCTTGTAGCCCGCGCCGTTGGCGCAGTCGATCACGATCTTCATGCCGCCAAGGTCCATTCCCGCGGGCAGGGTCGAGGCGCAGAACTCCTGGTAATGCGTGCGTGAACGGTCGACCCGCGACGCCTTGCCGAGACCCATCGAGTGCCGGGTGACGGGAGGCTGGTCGAGCTCGGCCTCGATGCGCTCCTCCTCGTCGTCCGAGAGCTTCGCCCCCGATCCGTCGAAGAACTTGATCCCGTTGTCCTCGTAGCCGTTGTGCGAGGCGCTGATCACCACCCCGAATCGGCAGCCGAACCGCCGGGTCATGTAGGCGATCCCGGGGGTCGGCAAGGGCCCGATCAGCATCGCGTCGACGCCCGCGGCCACGAAGCCCGCCTCGAGCGCGGACTCGAACATGTAGCCCGACACCCGGGTGTCCTTGCCGATCAGCACCGTACCGCCCTCGGGCGCGAGCACCCGGGCGGCGGCGCTGGCGAGCCGCAGCGCGAAGTCCACGGTCAGCGGCGGTTCCCCGACGCGCCCGCGGACCCCATCGGTACCGAAATATCGTCTAGCCATCGATCGAGCCTCCTGCCACCGCCGCGGCCACGCGTAACGCGTCGACCGTCTCGGCCACGTCGTGGCTGCGAATGATATGGGCGCCGTGGACTACCGCCATGACCGCCGCCGCAATCCCGCCGGCGAGGCGGGCCTCGACCGGCCGGCCGGTGAGGGCGCCGAGCAGGGACTTGCGGGACAACCCGGCCAGCACGGCGCATCCGGCCGGCGCGAGCTCGCGCAGGTGCCGGAGCAGCCGCAGGTTATGTGCCACGGTCTTGCCAAAACCGAAGCCAGGATCGATCGCGATCCGGGCCCGGGCAATCCCCGCGGCCTCGCAGGCCATCACACGCGCACCGAGGAACTCCGCCACCTCCCCGACCACGTCCCCGTAGGCCGGAGAGGATTGCATCGTCCGGGGCTCGCCCTGCATGTGCATCAGGCACACGCCTGCCCCGGTAGCCGCCACCACCTGCAACGCCCCAGGTTCACGCAGCGCCCGCACGTCGTTGACGAGCCCGGCACCCGCCTCGAGCGCAGCGCGCATCACCTCCGGCTTGCTGGTGTCGACCGACACCACCACGGGCCATCGCGAGAGCCGTGTGACCACGGGAAGCACCCGTGACAACTCCTCGTCGAGCGGGACGGGCGCCGCACCGGGACGCGTCGATTCGCCACCGATGTCGATGATGGCTGCGCCCTGCTCGAGCATTTGCTCGGCACGCCGCAGCGCCGCGGAGGGGTCCGCGTGCCTGCCACCGTCGGAGAAGGAATCGGGCGTCACGTTGAGGACGCCCATGACCACCGGCGCGGACAGTTCGAGCCGCCGCCCCGCACATTGCAGGAACAGGCCGGGTGCGGCCACGTCTGGCGGCCTCAGCCGGCGGTACCCTCGCCCGCCGGACCGCCGATCCCCTCGCCGGGCTGCGCCGATGGCCGCGCCCCGCCGCCCGATGGCTTGGACAGGTTGTCGTCCCAATCGGTCGGCGTGCGCGGCGGACGGCCCGCCATGATGTCCTGGATCTGGCCGTCGTCGATGGTCTCGAACTTGACCAGCGCCTCGGCCATCGCGTGCAGCTTGTCGAGGTTGGTCGTCAGGATCTCCCGGGCGCGCTGGTAGTTGCTCTCGATGACACGCCGCACTTCCTGGTCGATGGCGTGCGCGGTCTCGTCCGAGACCTGCTTGGTCTGGGTGACCGAACGCCCGAGGAACACCTCGCCGGACTCCTCGGAGTACGTCAGGGGACCGAGACGGTCCGAGAGGCCCCACTTCGTGACCATGTTGCGCGCGAGGTCGGTGGCACGCTCGATGTCGTTGGAGGCACCCGTGGTGACCGAGTCCACCCCGAAGACGATCTCCTCGGCGATGCGGCCGCCGAAGAGCGTGGCGATCGCGCTCTCGATGCGACGCTTGCTCATCGAGTACCTGTCCTGCTCGGGCAGGAACTGCGTGACGCCCAGGGCGCGGCCTCGCGGGATGATCGTGACCTTGTAGACCGGATCGTGCTCCGGCACGGAGACGCCGACGATCGCGTGCCCCGCCTCGTGGTAGGCCGTCATCTTCTTCTCGGCGTCGGTCATGACCATCGAGCGCCGCTCGGCGCCCATCATGATCTTGTCCTTCGCGCGCTCGAATTCGTCCATCGAGACGGTCCGCTTGTTGGCGCGTGCCGCGAACAACGCGGCCTCGTTGACCAGGTTGGACAGATCCGCACCGGAGAAGCCCGGGGTGCCGCGGGCGATGAGTGCCGGCTTCACGTCGTCGCCCAACGGTACCTTGCGCATGTGCACGCGCAGGATCTGCTCACGGCCGCGGACGTCAGGCAGGGGAACGACGACCTGCCGGTCGAACCGGCCTGGCCTCAGCAGCGCGGGATCGAGCACGTCGGGGCGATTCGTCGCGGCGATGACGATGATGCCCTCGTTGCCCTCGAAGCCATCCATCTCGACCAGCAGCTGGTTCAGCGTCTGCTCGCGCTCGTCATGGCCACCGCCCAGCCCCGCGCCGCGGTGACGGCCCACCGCGTCGATCTCGTCGATGAAGATGATGCAGGGCGCGTGCTTCTTGGCCTGCTCGAACATGTCGCGGACACGCGAGGCGCCGACGCCGACGAACATCTCTACGAAGTCCGAACCCGAGATCGTGAAGAACGGTACCTTGGCCTCTCCCGCGATCGCGCGGGCCAGCAGCGTCTTGCCCGTTCCCGGGCTGCCTACCATCAGCACGCCCTTGGGGATCTTGCCGCCAAGCTTCTGGAACTTGGACGGATCCTTGAGGAAGTCGACGATCTCGCCGACTTCCTGCTTCGCCTCGTCGACGCCGGCCACGTCCGCGAAGGTGACGTTGACCTGGTCCTCGCCCAGCAGCCGCGCCCGGCTCTTGCCGAAGGACATCGCTCCACGGCCGCCCGCCGAGCCCTGCATCTGGCGGAGCATCCAGACGAAGACCAGTATCAACAGCACCGCCGGGGCCAGCTGCAGCACCAGTTGGGCGAAGAAGTTCGGCTGCTTGGGCGGCCTGCCCTCGATCGCGACTCCCGACTTGCTCAGGGTGCCGATCAGCGCCGTGTAGTCCGTTTCCGGGTTATAGACCCGGAACGAGGTCTTGTCCTTGCGGGTCGCGAGGATTTGATCGCCCTGCAGGACCACCGATTCGACACGGCCACTGCGGACGTCGTCGAGAAAGGTGGAGTACGTCACGTCGGGCGCCTGGCTGACCCGCGGCATGAACTGGCTGAACAGCACCAGCACCGCCACGGCGATCACGGCCCAGAGGACGAAGTTTTTCATCAGGTCGTTCAAGGGGTTTACCTCGAGAGGCGCATTCAATGCGCTGTTATCACGCTACACGATCCGAGGGCCCGCGGCCAGCGCGCAGGCGCCGCTCTTGTCGCGCCGGCGCCACGTGGTGCGACAGGCAGAGTTCGAAAAGGTTCGATGGGGGTGTGTTTCGCCGTTTCAAGAGCGCGGTCACGGGCGCGCGGGTCGCGCGTGGGACGCGTAGAATGGGTTCGTGGAACTGAACGAGAAACAGCGCCGCCACTTGCGCGGCCTCGCCCACCCGCTGAAACCCGTCATCCTGGTGGGCAACGCGGGAGTCACCGACGCCGTCGTTGCCGAAACCACCCGCGCCCTGAACGACCACGAGCTGATCAAGGTGCGGCTGCCCGGAGGGGACCGGGACGCGCGGGGCGCTGCGCTCGCGGACCTTGCCCAGCGCACGGGCAGCTCGCTCGTCACCCGGATTGGCCATGTTGCCGTGCTGTACCGGCCGAGGCCGGAGCTCCCCCGGGTCCTCCTGCCCGACTGAGCGAGGCGACTCAGGCGTACCGCACCGCGACGATCTCGTAGCTCCGGGTGCCGCCAGGGGCGGCGACGTCAACGACATCGCCCGCAGACTTGCCGATCAGGGCACGCGAGATCGGCGACGTGACGGCGATCCGGCCACCCCGTATGTCCGCCTCGTCCTCACCCACGATCGTGTAGGTGACGCGCTTGCCGTCTTCCTCGGCCTCCAGTTCGACAGTCGCCCCGAAGACGACCTTGCCGCCAGGCTGCAGCTGGGTCACGTCGATGATGTCGGCGGTCGAGAGCTTCGCCTCGATCTCGCTGATGCGCCCCTCGATGAACCCCTGCTGCTCCCGAGCCGCGTGATATTCCGCGTTTTCCGAGAGGTCGCCGTGGCTGCGGGCCTCGGCGATTGCCTTGATCACGTTGGGCCGGTCCTCGGACTTCAGCCGCTTGAGTTCGGCGCGGAGCTGCTCGGCACCGCGCAGCGTCATCGGATTGCGTTTCATGCGGGCACCTCCCGGTGCAGGTCCTGCAGTCGGTTGACGTCGACCTTGTCGAGGGAATCCAGAGCTTCGCAGGTCTCGAGCGCCGCCGCGAGCGTCGTGTAGTAGGTGACACGCCGCTGGACCGCCTCCCGGCGGATCGAATGCGACTCGCGAACCGCCTGCTTGCCCTCGGTCGTGTTGACGATGAGCACGATCTCGCCGTTCTTGATCATGTCGACGCAGTGGGGGCGCCCGTCGCGCACCTTGTTGACGCGGCGGCACGGGATTCCCGCCTCGCTGATCACCTGCGCGGTGCCCTCGGTGGCCACCAGCTCGAATCCCCTCGCGACAAGTTCCCGCGCGAGCTCGACCGCGGCCGGCTTGTCGCGCTCCTTGACGCTGATGAAGCACAGCCCGCTCCGTGGCAATTGGACGCCGGAACCCGTCTGTGCCTTCGCATAGGCCTCGCCGAAGCTGCGGCCGGTGCCCATGACCTCGCCCGTCGACTTCATCTCCGGGCCCAGCAGCGGATCCGCCTCCGGGAACTTCACGAAGGGAAAGACCGCCTCCTTGACCGAGTAGTAGCGCGGCACCCGCTCGCGGGTGGCCCCGAGCGCCTCGAGGCTGCGGCCGGTCATCACCCTTGCGCCGATCTTGGCGAGCGGTAGCCCGATCGCCTTCGAGACGAACGGCGCCGTGCGCGAGGCGCGCGGATTGACCTCGAGAACGTAGATCTGTTCGCCCTGGATCGCGAACTGGATATTCATCAGCCCCACCACGTCGAGCGCGAGGGCGAGGCGACGGGTCTGCTCGCGCAACGCCTCCTGCACTTCGGCGGAGAGGCTGTTGGGGGGCAGCGAGCACCCGGAATCACCGGAATGGACGCCAGCCTGCTCGACGTGCTCCATGATCCCGCCGATCAGCACCCGGCGACCGTCGCAGACGGCATCGACATCGACCTCGATCGCGTCATCGAGGAACCGGTCGAGCAGCACGGGGCTGTCGTTGGACACCTTCACCGCATCGTTCATGTACGCGCGCAGGTCATCCTCGTTGAAGACGATTTCCATCGCGCGCCCGCCAAGCACGTAGGACGGCCGCACGACGAGCGGGAAACCCACCTCGCGGGCGAGCGCGATGGCCTGCTCCTCGGTCCGGGCAGTCGCGTTCGCCGGCTGCAGCAGCCCGAGCTGCTGGACCAGCCGCTGGAAGCGCTCGCGGTCTTCCGCGATATCGATCGACTCCGGGCTGGTGCCGATGATGCGAGCCCCGGCGCGCTCCAGCGCACGGCAGAGCTTCAGCGGCGTCTGGCCACCGTACTGCACGATCACGCCTTCCGGCTTCTCGAGCGAAATGATCTCCAGTACGTCCTCGAGCGTGAGCGGCTCGAAATAGAGCCGGTCCGAGGTATCGTAGTCCGTCGACACCGTCTCCGGGTTGCAGTTGACCATGATGGTCTCGAACCCGTCCTCGCGAAGCGCTAGCGCCGCGTGCACGCAGCAGTAGTCGAACTCGATGCCCTGTCCAATGCGATTCGGGCCGCCGCCCAGGATCATGATCTTGCGCCGGGACGTCGGGGCGGCCTCGCATTCCTCCTCGTAGGTCGAATAGAGGTAGGCCGTGGACGTGGCGAACTCCGCCGCGCAGGTGTCGACGCGCTTGTACACGGGGCGCACGCCCAGCTGGTGGCGCCGGGCGCGAAGCTCGTCCTCGCTGACACCGCAAAGCCGCGCGAGCCGCGCGTCCGAGAAGCCCTTGCGCTTGAGCTCGCGCATGCGTTCCGCATCGAGCGAGCCGACGCCGCCTTCGCCCAGCATGCGCTCCTCGAGCAGCAGGTCCTCGATCTGGAAAAGGAACCACGGGTCGATGCTGGACAGCTCATGCACGCGGTCCAGGCTCCAGCCCGCGCGGAAGGCGTCGGCAACGTGCAGCAGGCGGTCAGGACCCGGATGCCGCAGCTCCTGGGCGAGTGCCGCGGCAGCGTCGTCGTTGAGCGGCAGCGCGAGCACTGGGGATAGCCCGTCGAGGCCGGTTTCCAGCCCGCGCAGCGCCTTCTGCAGCGACTCCTGGAAGGTCCGGCCCATCGCCATGACCTCGCCCACCGACTTCATCTGGGTGGTCAGCCGGTCGTTCGCGCCGCGAAATTTCTCGAAGGTGAAGCGCGGGATCTTGGTGACCACGTAGTCGATCGAAGGCTCGAACGAGGCAGGCGTCGCTCCACCTGTGATGTCGTTGCGCAGCTCGTCGAGCGTGTAGCCGACCGCCAGCTTGGCCGCCACCTTGGCGATGGGGAACCCGGTGGCCTTC
>CAZPAJ010000022.1:0-53420 GCA_964584625.1 uncultured Acidibacter sp. | reverse complement strand
CCGACAAGGCCGACGGCGCCGTCGTATCGATCGTCACCACCAGCCCCGCGCTCAGCGCCGAGCTGTTCCCGGCCGTATCCGTCTGACGCACCTTCAACGTGTGCGCCCCCGCCGACAGCACGCTCGACGTGATCGTCCAGTTGCCGCCGCCATCTGCCGTGCCCGTGCCCAGCACCGTCGTCTCGTCGGTGTCGTACAGCGTCACCGTCGCGCCCGGCTCCGCTCCCGTGCCGCTCACCGTCGGCGTCGTGTCGTTCGTCACGTTGTCGGTGCTCGAAGCGCCCGTGTCGCTGCTGGCCGAAAGATCCGGCGCGGAGAGCGCCCCGGGCGCCGTCGTGTCGATCGTGATCGTCAGATTCGTGGGCGAGGAGACATTGCCCGCTGGATCCGTGGCCGTCACCGAGATCGCGTTGGCGCCCTCCGCCAGCGGCGTCGTCGGCGTCACCGACCACGTGCCACCCGCCGCCACGGTCGTCTCCAGCACCGTGCCACCTGGCAGCGTAACCTTGATGGTGTCCCCCGCCGTTGCGCCGGTTCCGCTGATCGTCGGGGTCGTGTCGCTGGTGCGGTTGTCGCCCTTGGCACCTGAATCCGAGCTGTCATCCAGCACAGCAGCGGGGCCCGCAGGCGCATTCGAATCGATCGTGATCGTCAGGTTCGTGGCGGGCGACACGTTGCCCGCTGGATCGGTTGCCGTCACCGAGATCGCGTTGGCGCCCGCCGCCAGCGGCGTCGTCGGCGTCACCGACCACGTGCCATCCGCAGCCACCGTCGTCTGCAGCACCGTGCCGCCCGGCAGCGTCACACGAATCGTGTCGCCGCCCGTTGCGCCCGTGCCGCTGATCGTCGGCGTGGTGTCACTCGTGATGTTGTCACCCGGCGTGCCGGAGTCCGAGCCGGGATCGAGCACCGCACCCGGCGCAGCAGGCGCCGTCGTGTCGATCGTGATCGTCAGGTTTGTGGCGGGCGAGACGTTGCCCGCCGGATCCGTTGCCGTCACCGAGATCGCGTTGGCACCCGCCGCCAGAGCGGTCGTCGGTGTCACCGACCACGTGCCACCCGCCGCCACCGTCGTCTGCAGCACCGTGCCGCCCGGCAGCGTCACGCGAATCGTGTCGCCTGCGGTCGCGCCCGTGCCGCTGATCGTCGGCGTGGTGTCGTTCGTCAGGTTGTCTCCGGCCGTGCCACCATCCGACGAAGGGTCGAGCACCGCGACCGGGGCAGACGGCGCCGTCAGGTCCAGAGTGAATCCTGCACTGGCCGAATCGGGGCTGGCATTGCCGGCCGCGTCGGTCACCCGGCCGACCACCGAATACGCGCCCTCGACAGACTGGGAGGCCACGGTGAGGATCGCGGCACCCGCCGCGATCTCGTCCGCCGTAACCGCGCGCGAAACCGTGACCGTCGTCGCGTCCGGCCGCGTCAGCACCACTTCGACGACGTCGCCCGCCGCGAAGGTTCCGGCCACCCTGACCTGCAGGCCGTCGGCATTCTCGGTCGAATTCACCAGCGCGCCATCGACCACGGTGACCGCGGGCGTGGCGGGTGCCGTCGCGTCGATCGTCACCGTCAGCGAAGAGGCACCCGAGACATTGCCCGCCGGGTCCGTGGCCGTCGCCGAGAACAGGTTCGCACCCGCGGCGAGTGGCGTGGCGACCGTCACGCTCCATGTGCCGTCGGTGCCGACCGTGGTGCTGAGCGCGCCACCGCCGGGGATGGTGACCCGGATGGTATCGCCGGCCACGCCGGTGCCCGAGAGCGTCGGCGTGGTGTCGTTGGTGAGATTGTCTCCCACGGTTCCCGAGTCGGACGCCGCGTCCAGGCGGATCACCGGCGCCTGTGGGCCGGTCGTGATGATCGAGAGCGTGAGGCTCGTGGCCGGCGAGACGTTGCCCGCGGGATCCGTCGCCGTGACCGACAGCGTGTTCGGGCCGGAGTCCAGGGCGGTTTCCGGCGTGACACTCCAGCTGCCATCCGCGGCCACGAGCGCCGTCAACACTGCGCCACCCGGAAGGGTTACCCGGATCGTGTCGCCCGCCGACGCGCCCGTTCCGCTTATGGTGGGCGTGGCGTCGTTGGTGATGTTGTCGCCCAGCGCACCCGAGTCGGACGATGGATCCAGAACGGCGGCGGGCGCGCCCGGCGCCGTCGTGTCAACCGTCACGGTGAGCGTGGACGCGGGCGACACATTGCCCGCGGCATCGGTCGCCGTCGCCGTGATCGCGTTCGCTCCCGCTGCAAGCGCAGACGTGGGCGTCACGCTCCAGCGCCCGTCGGCAGCCACCGTGGTGACCAGCTCCGCGCCTCCCGGCAGGGTTACGCGGATCGTGGCACCCGGCTCGCCGGTGCCCGAGATCGTCGGGGTGGTGTCGTTGGTGAGGTTGTCACCCGCGGTGCCGCTGTCGGACGCGGGATCGAGACGCAGCACCGGCGCGGCAGGTGCCGCGGTGTCGACCGTGACGCTGAGGCTCGCGGCTGGAGACGTATTGCCCGCGGCATCCGTCTCCGTGGCGCTGATCGCGTTCACGCCCGAGGCGAGCGGCGCAGAGGGCGTCACGCTCCAGGTGCCGTCGGCTGCGACGGTGGTGGCCAGGACGGTGCCGCCGGGCAGCGTGACGCGGATCGCGTTGCCTGCCGTTCCGGTGCCCGACAGGGTCGGCGTGGAATCACTCGTGATGTTGTCGCCCGCCACGCCGCTGTCGGAGCTCGCATCGAGCCGGATGCCGGGCGCAGCCGGCCCGCTGCTGTCCACGTTGATCGTGAACCGGGTGGCCGGCGACACGTTGCCCGCCGCGTCGGTGGCGGTCACCGAGATGGCGTTCGCACCGCTGGCCAGCGCGGTCGTGGGTGTCACGCTCCAGCTGCCGTTGCCCGCGACCGTGGTCGTGAGCACGGTGCCGCCCGGCAGCTCGACACGGATGGTGTCGCCCGAAGTGCCGCGGCCCGAGATGGTCGGCGTGGCGTCGTTGGTGAGGTTGTCGCCGAGCGTGCCGGAATCCGAGGACGGATCGAGCGCGGCCGATGGCGCAGCCGGGGCTGTGCTGTCGATCGTGACGGTGAGGTTGACCGCGGGCGAGACGTTGCCCGCCGGATCGACGGCCACGGCCGAGAACGTGTTGAGATCGCCGGCGAGTGGCGTGGTCGGCGTGACGCTCCAGCTGCCATTGCCCGCGACCGTGGTCGTCAGCACGGCGCCGCCGGGCAGTGTCACGCGGATCGTGTCGCCGGAGTTCCCCGTGCCCGACAGGGTCGGCGTCGTGTCGTTGGTGAGGTTGTCGCCGGCCACCCCCGAATCCGACGCGGGGTCGAGACGCAGCGTCGGCGCGGACGGGCGCGTCGTGTCGATCGTGAGGGAAATCGTCGCGGGCTGGGAATCGTTCGCCCCGCCCCCACGATTGGCGACCACCTGCAGGGAGACCGTGCCGTCAGCCAGTGGCGAGCTCGGCGTCGCCGACCAGTTGCCGCTCGCGTCGGCGGTGGTCGTCGCGATCACCGTGCCCGATGCGTTCCGGATCGTGATCGAGGCATTGGCTTCCGCGCGCCCGTTGATCGTTGGCGTGCTGTCGTTGGTGATGCGGTCCCCTGCGACACCAGAGTCGCTCGATGCGGCCAGCGCCACGTCCGTCGGCGCCGCACTGGCCGGGGGCGGACCGCTGTTGCCACCCCCGCCTCCGCCGCCCGCGGCGGCGCCGAGTCCGGCCAGCACACCGAGGCCGGCCAGGATGCCGGTGCCACCGAATCCGCCACCGCCGCCGGAAGCCGGCGGCGGCGTGGGAACGGGCGCAGGTGGCGCAGGAGGCGGCGCCGCCACCGGCGGTAGCGGCTCAGGCGCGCCCGCCATGGTGGGCTGCGGCGGCGGTGCCGAAGCCGGTTCTGATGCAGGTTCAGACGCCGGTTGGGCCTCGGGCTCTGGCGGCGACTGTACCGGCGCCGCGGCCACGAGCGCCGCCTCACCCGAAAACAGGATCTCGTCGCGCGGGATCGGCTCGCCCGCGGCGTCGAGCAGCTTGGCTCCGCGCACATCGAGTGTGGCCCCGCGAACCTTGGCCCAGCCCCGGATCGTGATTTCGTCGCCGTCGGGCAAACGGACCCGCAGATCGTCGCCGACGCGCTGCACGCTGGTGCCGGCGGGCAGGCCACGCCGGCCATCGATGACGATCCGGTAGGCATGACCCGCCTGGGCATTGAAGCCCTCGCCAGCGGGCACGGCGATATCCCACTGCAAGCCGCCGGGAGCCAGATCCACGATCTGGAAAATTCGAGCCATAGATCGATCCCCCGTCGCTGTTGTTGTTGCGTGGAGATTCGCGATCCAAGGACCGGATCCCCAAGGGGAATATTCCCCTCACGACCCAAGAGTACAATGCGGTCCGGGCCTTGAGTCGGCGATTTTCCCGAATCAGCCGGCCGCGTATGCGGCGTCAGCGGATCTCCAGTCGGTCATCGCGGCGAGCCCCGCCACGACCAGGAAGGACGTCGCGAGCCCCATCGCCAGCAAGCCGACGGCCAGGGCACCCTCGAGAGGCACGCCGAACCCGACCATCACGAGCGCCACGGCTCCCTGGTGCACCCCAAAGCCCAGGACCGAGAGCGGCAGGATCGCCGCCATCGCCATCAGCGGCGGCACCGCCAGCCACGCCATGAGGGGCATCGAGACACCGAGTGCCAGCGCGGTGCAGAGGAACAGTCCGGACTGGAAGATCACGGCCATCATCGCCGAGACCAGCACGCCGCCGGCCCCGCGGGCGCTCGAGCGCTCGAACACCAGCAGGGCGTCGACCAGGCGTCGCAGCGCATGCCGCAGGCGACGCAGCCGGGGTGCACGGATCCTGCGCAGGCCCATGACCACCCAGTCACGGTGCCGTCGCAACAGGATGTGCACCAGCGGGATCACGATCGCGACCGATGCGACCACGGGCAGCGTGAAGACAAAGGGCTCCGGCAACCGATGCTGGAGCAGCAGGGTCGCGAACGCCGCGGTGGTGAGCAGCATCCCGGAAAACAGGGTCTGCGCATTGAGCACCAGCAGCGACGCCGTGTAGGTGCCGGCAGAGCCACCCAGCGCGCGCTGCGCGAGCGCCACGCGCAGGGCGTCGGTGCCGAGCGATGACGGCACGATCTGCCCGAGCAGGGAACTGTAGAAGTAGACCCCGGCGACGCGCCGCAGCCCGCAGGCCGGGGCGCCCATGACGCGCAGCGTCCCACGCCAGTTCACGATCCGCATCCCATACTCGCCAACGACACAGCACAGTGCCGCAAGCAGGGGCAGCACGTCTGCCGCTGCCACGCGCGCCAGCAAGGCCTGCGCGCCCGCCGCGCTCACGAGCCACGCGAGGATGCCGACTGCCCCAAGCAGACGCATGATTTTCTTGACGGTCACTCGTGCAAGATATCCGCCCGCAGCGTGGCTGGCCGGTCACAGGTCACAGTGCGCTCAATAACCGGCATCCCCCCGGAGCCTGCGTCGGACCTTGTCCGCGTAGATACGGGCAAGCCCGTATCGCCCGCGTCCCGGCAGGCGGTGCAGGAAGTCATTCTTGATGCGCGACATCCGCAGCGGGTCCTGCCCCGCACGATTCAGCGGCCGACCCGGCAGCGTGCTCCAGAACATGGCCTCGAGCCCCAGATGCCGAGCCGCGCGGACCGTCGTCTCGCTGCCCTCCGAAAACGGGATGCAGAACGTGCGACCCGTCGCAACGCTCCCGAGCCTGGAGACCAGCATCTCGCGCGCGGTGCCCATCTCCGCGAGCACTCGCTGCCACGCCTCGTCCTCGTCCACGCGGCGAAACACCAGTTCCGGCACGCGGGTGCGGACGGCGTCCACGAACCTTGCCGGCCAGCCGGGCGACAGGCCATCCGACGCCGCAAATGCGCTGAACGAGTCGCGAAACGCCTGCGCGACGGCGGGGTCGAGTTCAAGCTGCGGCCGGCCCTCGCACACCGCCGCGTCGGGAAACATCGGTAGGCCACGAAAGGAATCCGCGGGAATCCTCCACGGCTCGGACTCACGCAGCACGTAGGAACTACCGGCGCAGTCGTGGCCGTTCAGCCCGTGTGCCGGCCCGATCACATCGAGGATATCGGTCGACACGAAGCACCTGGCGTGGTGATGCGAGTGCGACTGGATGTCGACGTAGCCGGACTCGTGCATCGCGCGGATCTCGGACCAGTTGCAGATTCGCAAGTCCTCGGGATCCTGCGCGTGCAGCGAGCCGACGGTCTCCCCGGGGGTATCGAGGTTCGGGTGCAGCGCCGCGGATTCCGGCGTCCAGCCCGTCATCACGAACAGCGTGGCGTGCTGACGGTATCGACGCAGCAACGGCAGCCCGTAGCGCCAGATGCTCGAGCGCGCGTCGTCGACGGCGAGCAGCACCTCTCGACCGGAACCGGCCGACCGCCCGGAGGTGATCGCCAGGAACTCGTCGAGCGTGACGCCGCGGTAGCCGTTGAGCGTCAGGTACTCGAGCTGGGACTCGAAAATGCCGGGGTCGAGCGAGTGGAAGACGAAAACGGGGACATCGCCGGCGCCGAGCTGGCCGCGGCGCTGCAACACGAAATCCGGATAGCTGCGCCTGAAGGAGTCGAACTCGTGACGCGCCTCGCGCAGGGCACGCCCCAGCGACCGCCGGCGTGCGCCCAACGTCGCCGAGGACAACGGCACGCGGACCAGGCGGCTTACGTCCATCGGGCCGCGAGCCACCAGTTCAGGTCGAAGGCCCTGCACAACAGCCGGTACGCGTAGGCAACCGGTCGGCGCTGCAGGAGCGTAGCCGGCAACTGGAACCGCCCCGCGACCAGGAATTCGCGGTCGCGGACCCGGCGGGTCCGTTGCACCGTCCTGCGCTGCCGGAGGATGTCGGGCAGGCTGCGCAGCGTGTGCCGTATCGCACGCCACTGCAGGGGGAACACTCCAGTGGCCACGGAGCCTGCGAGGGAGATCAGCTCGAAGACGATCAGGCTCGGCGCGAGCAGGAGCAGGCTGCGCCCGGAATAGACCGTCAGCAGCATGCGGTAGCGGTTGGCGAACTGCCCGACGGCGCGCTGGGTGCCGTGCTGGACGTCGTCGTGGAGCATGGCCACGGCGGACACGTGCAACGACCGATACCCCGCAAGACGGCACCGCACCATCAGCTCGGCGTCGTCGGCCCAGCCGTGCAGGTAGCCCTCGTCAAAGAACCCGATCTCGCGCACGTGGGACACGCGCAGCATCATGATGCCGCCGGCAAAGCTCTGGACCGGCGGCCGCACGGGACGGTCGGCGACGCGCTCGCCGCGCGCGCTCTCGCCCGACAACGCCAGGAAATGCAGCCGGTTGCCGTCCCCATAGATATAGCGCGGGTCGAGCCCGTTGATGAGCCTCGGCGCCGCACAGGCCACCGTCTCATCCGCGGCGACCACCTCGAGCAGCTGCTGGATCGCGTCCGCAGGGAAGAGGATGTCGTTGTCGGTCAGGAACACATAGGGCGTCTCGACGACACGCAGGCCCGCGTTGCGCACCATCGTGGGCCGCCCGGTGTTTTCAGCCGGCCCGACGATGCGGACCTGCGGGTAGTGCCTCGCCACCCATTCGCGGCTGCCGTCCGTCGAGCCGTCGTCGGCAAGGACCACGGCCGCCATGTCCGGCAACTGGGCGGACAATGACTCCAGCGTGGCCGGCAGGGAGTCCATGCCGTTGTAGTTGATCACGACAACCGACAGCTGCCGCAGGTCGGCGACGCCCGCGGGACGCGCTGGGGATTCGATGTGGTCGGCGCTGGCGTGCATGATCCGCGACGGTGAACTCCGCCGGAAATATATCAGGCGACCCCGGGAACGCGCGTGACGCGTGCATCACCCCAGCTGGCGAGCGCCACGGCGCCGGCCGACACCAGGATGCCGGTAGACAGGGCGGTGCCGACGAGGCCGACCGCCAGCGCGGTGGCACTGTCCATGCCGAACTGCGTCAGCAGCAGCACCAGCGCGCCCTGCTGGGCACCAAAGCCCAGCACGGACAACGGCAACAGTCCGACGAGCGCGACCAGCGGTGGCACCAGCACCCAGACCATCCACGGCAGGCCGGCACCCAATGCCGCCGCCGTGGAACCGAAGACCAGGCCCTGCCAGAGGGCCACCAGGCTGGAGACCAGCACGATGCGCAGCACGGCACCCGGCGAGGCCCGCTCGAACACCCGCAGTGCATCGAAGAAACGCCGCAGCACGCGCCGGGCGCGGAAGGCGCGCCTGCGACGGATCGCCCGCAAGCCCTTCACGACGAGGTCGCGGCGCGTGCGCAGCAGCAGCCATGCCGCGGGCGCCGCCAGCGCACCGGCACCCAGCAGCGGCACCAGGGCGATCACGCGCGGCGGCAAGCCGGCTCCGATCCACAGCAGCACGCAGGCCAGCAGGGCCAGCAACATGCCCGCGAACAGCGACATCGCGTTGAGCACGAGCAGCGACGCCACGTAGACACCGGCAGACCCGCCGAAGGAGCGCTGGGCCAGCAACACGCGGATCGCATCGGTACCGAGGGTCGACGGCACGAACTGGCCGAGCAGCGCGCTGTAGTAGTAGCAGCCCAGCAGGCGCAGGTACCCGGCACGGACCGCACGCATGGCGGCCAGCAACTGCCGCCAGTTCAGCGTTCGGCAGAGTCCGTCGCACAGCGCGGCGACCATGGCCAGGCCCAGCAGCCAGGGGTTCGCCGCAGCGACCCGCGCCAGCACCTCCCCCAGCCCCGCATGGGACAGCAGGAACACCAGCAGGATCACCGCCGCGAGGATCCGCAGAATACGCATGGCGTTCACCCCGACCCCCCGGTTGCCGGAGTCAGTACTTGCCCACGACGTTCAGGAAAACGCCGCGGAAACGATAGTCGAGCGCCGTCAGGTCGTCCGAGAAATCCGTGAAGTTGTAGCCGATGCCCACCTTGAAGTTCGACTTGACCTCGCGGTCGATCGACACCAGGAACCCCGTCCGCGTGCTCTGGGCATCGGGCACGCGCAGGACGCGGTACTCGACCATCGCGTCCCACTTGCGGATGAGCTCGTAGGAGACCCGCAGCGCCGCGAAATCCGCCGTGCTGTCGATCCAGTCGCCCGCGGCACGTCCGAGGCGCACCTCGCCCTGGCGCCGCGCCAGCTTGCCGCCGACGTCGATGCCCCGAGTCAGCCGGTACACGCCTTCGATTGCCGCAACCAGCGACTTCTGGTCCGTGCGATCGGACTGGAGGTCGGTGAAGACGCCCTCGCCCGCCGGGTCGAAGCTCGCCTGGCCGAAGCTCGCAAGATCGTAGAGATACGTCACGCGCGCGAGCCAGTTCAGCCTCGAGTCGTCGACGGGTCGATACGCGAGGCCGACGCTCGCCTCGGCAAAGCGCGCGTCGGTATCGGGCTGGCCGAACAGCACGGTGCCCGCGTTGACCCGGGCGGCATCCTGCTGGGTCTGCGAATAATTGGCCTTGCCGAGCAGCCGGAAGCTGTCGCTCAGCCGATAGTCGATCCGGTTCGAGGTGAGGTACTGGGTGGCCTCGCTCGCGCCGCTGTCGCCGCGGTACTCGAGCTTGCTCGAGGCGTTCAGCCGCTCACCCGAGAAGGCCAGCGTGACCGACGCGGCGTTGCGCTCGACCGCACCTGCCTCCATCTGATAGTCGCCACGCTGCAACGCAAGCCCGGCGCGCCAGCCCCGCGGCAGGCCGAAGTCCAGGCCAAAGACGTGGCCGAGGCCCGCGAACCCGGGCGAGTCGCTGAATTGGGCCTCGTTGAATACGCGCAGCTGGTCCGAGACCTGCCAGCGGGACCCCAATGCCACGCTGCTGCCCGGGTTGCCGAAGCCCCCCATGGCGCCCGACGCGAACCCGCCCGCCGTGCCGCCACCACCACCATAGGGCGAATCCGTGCGATCGAGCGAATGGGTCATGGTGCCGTAGAGCGCGTGACGCTCGTTCATGCGGTACTCGACGGTGCCCGACAGGCCCTCGCCCATGTCGCCTGCCGAAGCCTCCGCGTCGACCGTCCAGCGATCGTTGACGACGTAGCGGCTGCCCACCGTGAACAGCGTGCTGCCGCCGGCGAGCCCATCGCCGCCAAGGTCCGCCTGGGCAATCCCGTAGAGATCCCAGCGGTCGTCGATGCGACGCAGGTATTCCACGGCGGCCAGGTTGGCCGTGGTCTCGGGCAGCGCCCCGGCACGCTGCGACAGCCGCTCGAGTTCCAGGGACCAGCGGTCCTGCTCCGTGCGCTGCCAGGACGCCTGGATCGAGATCTGGTCGATGCTCGAGGAGAGTCCCGGACGCTCGCCGCCGCGGTCGGTCGAGTTCGCGCGCAGTGCGGCCTTGAGGGTGTCGGTGAGCTCCGCCACCGCCTCGACACCCGTGCGCTCCACCTCGAAGCCCTCGTCGCGCCGGGCCACGCCGAAGTCTCCGTCGTTGCGCTTCCACCACGCCGCGACCGTGAACTCGCGCGCGGTCCAGCCGAGGTCGCGCAGGCTCGCCCGCGCCTCGACGCCAAGCGCCTCGCCGCCGCGGTCGTCGGCCAGCGCCGCCTCGGACCGCGCATTGAGCGCCGAGAACGACAAGCCGCCATCGGCCGAGAAATACCGGGCCGACTGGGTGGCTTCCGTCTGCGCATACTCGAAGCGCACGAAGCTGCCGCGCCGCGCCTGCAGCGTCAGGTCCACGCCACCCATGCGGTAGTCCTGGGTATCACGCCCTTCGTCGACGTAGGACGCACCCAGCGCGATGTGGTCGTTGAGCCAGTGCCGGCCGCGCAGCCCGAAGGTCAGCGAGTCGGGATCGAACCCGAGCGGCAGGTATTCGTAGTCGGCCACCAGCAACACGCGGTTGCCGTCGAGCACGCTCTCGCGCACCAGCGACGGCGCCTGCTGCCGCGCGACCTGCATCAGCGGCCTGGCCAGCAGCACGCGACCCTGCAGTTCGTCGAGCTCGTAGTCGACGCCCTCGACCAGCCGCACCGACTGCAGGATCCGCTCCGACACCGCGTCGATGATGTCGACGCGCAGCTTGACGGATCCCTCGATCACATCGGTATGACGCAGGTAGTAGAGCGAGCCGCCGGTGCCCAGGAACTCATCGTGGCCGAGCGCCGTCTGCGCGTCCGAGACAAAGGCGTTGGCGCTGCTGCGCGACTCCCCTTCGGCCGTCGTCGCGAGCCGGTTCCAGTCGACGCTGGCACCGTACAGCGAGCGGTTGTACTCCGCGAACTCGGTCCCCGTGAAATTGGTGTTGAAGTTGCCCACCACCGCGCGCGACTTGTCCCACTCGAGGCGCACGTAGAGCCGGCCCTGGGTGTTGGTGTCGGCGACCGTGGTCGAGTCGTCGCCATAGACCGGGTAGTACTGGTCCGGATCGATGCTGCGGAACAGGCGCCGCGGGTCCTTGTCGTCGAGGCCGCTCAACAGGTCGCCGATCTCGTCCTCGGTGGTGTCGAGCTGCGCCGTGAGCAGGTACTTCCCCTTGATCCTGCCCTTCAGGTAGAGGGCGAGGCGGCCCTCGGTCACCGAGTCCTCGAGGTAGCGATCATCCGCGGACAGCGGCTCCACCGATCCCGACAGGTCGTTCTTCTGCCAGGTGAAGTCGGCGAGGCCGACCATGAACATGTGGCGACCCGTCACGTTGACGCGCAGCGGCACCGGCCAGATGTCGCCCACGGCCGGCACGATGTCGACGAACAACTCATGCTCGCCGACCGGCAGGAGCGTCTCGTAAGCCAGGTCGCCGCCGACGTCGACCGGGATCACCTGGCCGTTGAGGCGCGTGGCGGCCGTGCGATCGACACCCTGCCCGACCACCCGCACGCGGCTGCCGCGCACAGGGATCGAGCGCAACGCCAGGTCGTTGCGCCCATAGAGCATCTGCAGCGTCGCGTCGTCGAGCCCGTCGAGATCGCCCAACAGCGACTTGCGCAGAAACGGCGGCGGCACCGTGCCACCCAGCCCGAGGCGATCGAGCGGCTGTCCGCCGCCGGCCAGCGCCGCCTCACCGGCTCCGATACCCGCCGTCGCATCCGCGGCCGTCCGCGACTGCGGGTCGGCCAGGAGGCGACGCGCGCCATCAGGCACCAGCACCAGGTAGCGACCGCCCAGCGACGTGCGATCCACCTGGGTCGCCTCGCCGTAGGCGCCGGAGGGATTGCGCAGGGCCATGGCGGCCGCTGCATCGCCCACCAGGCGCGCCTGGGCGGCATATTCGCCACGCTCGATCACCGGGATCCGGCGTGGAACGGTCTCGTCGAAACGGCCGTCGCGGTCGGTCGCCCGCAGCACGTAGCTCAGGTTCGCCCCCTCGGGCACGCGGACCCCGGCGGGATCCCAGCGCAGGGCCAGCAGGTTGCGCAGCGAACCGGGCATGAACGACACCGGCAGCACGGCGAGCGGGCGGGCACGGCCCGTATCCGACTCGAGGTACACGTACAGCTCGAGGCGGTCGAGGAAGCTGGAATAGTTGGTGTAGATCCAGAAGCGCGCCTCACCCTCGAGCACCCCGCCCGACTGCGGCAGGCGATCGGGGCCCTCCACCGCGAGCCGCGGTTCAACCGCCGACGAATCCTCGGTGGCCCAGAAGCGGCCCGGGTTCGGCAGCTCGCGCTCGTAGCGCCCGCGGATCTCGACGGGCTGGCCCGCCGGCGGCACGGCCTCGGCGGCCTGCGCCGGGCCTGCAACCAGCGCCAGCAGCGACCACGCGACGCGCGCCAGCCAGGAACGCTCGGCCGGCCCGGACGGTCCGGCCGCCGGCGCACGCCGCGCCACGCCGCCCGCCGCCGTGTAGTCGGCGACGACCTCGATGCGCGAGGCCGCCTCGTCACCCAGCAGCCGGATCAGCACGCGTCGGAGCTCGTCGATGCGACGCCGTCCGAGCTCGCAGTCCTCGACGCAGCCCTGCAGGCCTGGCGCGGCGACCTTGACCGTGATCCGCGCCTTCTCGCCGCTGCGCACCCTGTCGGCCAGCTCGGTCAGCAGCGGCATGAACTCCGCCGCGACCTGCACCGAGCCCGGCACGAAGTACACCTCGGCGAGCTTCAGGTCGATGCGCTTGCCCGGCACCGGCGTCTCGGCGAGCTTCACGCCGAAGTCGAACCGCGAGGGTGCGCCCGAGGTGATGCGGGCCACCCGCGGGTTCTCGGTGGTGATCGTGGAGCCCGGGGGCAGCGTGGCCGGATCAAGCTTGACGATGAAGTTGCGCCCGCGCTCCATGCGGCCGCCATCGACGGCCGCGATGTGATAGCGGCCGAAGGCGTCGGTCTCGACCAGCAGGCCTTCGACCGTCGCGAGCCGCACGCCCGGAATGCCTGCCTCGCCCTCGTCCTGCCAGCCGTCGCCGTCGGCGTCGTTGAACACCTTGCCCAGGATCGTCGTCTCGTCGAACAGCGGGTCGGCGACCACGGCGACGCGCGCCGTGTCGTTGTTACCCACCGCAGTGTTCAGCAGGAAAGGACCGGCCGTGTTCGGGTACTCGCCGCGCACCACGCCCGCGCTGACCCGCAGCACGTAGCGGATCGTGCGCCGCTGCCGCGGCTCGAGGTCGATCCCGGAGATGATCAGCGGGCGCGTGCCGCGCAGCACGAAGCCGTCGGCACGGCCGTCGAGCCGGACGCTGCGATCGACCAGCGTGAAGCCCGGCGGCGGGGTGTCACGCACCTCGACCCCCGGGAGCCGCGTCGCGGTCGTGTTCTCGAGCGTGATCGTGTAGGCCACCACCGCGCCCACCGTCGCCGTCGGGCGATCCGCCCGCTTGCTCAGGCGCACGGCACCGAAGGCCAGCCCCGGCGGATCGATGGGCACATGGTTGTTGACCACGTCCGGGTCGCCCGGCGCCAGGTCGAAGGCCAGGTGATAGGTCGTCGCCTCGCCGCCCGTCGGCGGGAACGGCTGCGGCTGCACGCGCAGCACGCCGCCCGTGCCCTGCCCCGTCGGGTCCAGCGTCGGCGAGGGCTGCAGGAAATTCGACGGCCAGGTGAAGCCCGCCGCGGGCGCCAGGTTCAGCGCATAGGTGCCGGACGGCGCGCCCGGCAGCAGCAGGAACTGGTACGCCCCGTCGGCCAGCGTGGTCTGGCTGACGTTTGCCGCTCCACCGAGCAGGTGCAGCGCGGGATCGAAACCCGGCGGACCCGACAGTGTCACGACCACCGACTCGATCGGCGCTCGGGTCAGCGTGTCGTAGAGCACGCCCTGCGGATCCACCGGCAGGCTCTGCTCGGCCAGGCTGGCGCCCGGCTGCGGGCGGATCTCGAGGGAGCGGCTCGCCACATCCACCACCGAGTCGGGCTGTGGATTGCCGCTCTCACCGTTCACGCCCACGCCGTATACCGCTCCATTCGGCGCGCGGAACCGCAGGCGATAGGTCTGGGCCGGAATGACGTTCGAGAACGCATAGCGGCCCGAGGCATCGGAGCTGGCCGTCTGCACGATGGCGCCCGATCCGACGCCCACGAGTTCGACGCGCCAGCCCTGCAGGCCAGGCTCGTTCGGGTCACGCTGGCGATCGCCGTCGAGCTCGCGCCAGAGGCTGCCGCTGACCGAGGCGAACGCCGCGTAGCCCACCGGGCTGGTGCTCACCGTGGCACCGCCCGGCACCGCGAGGCGCTGGGCATCGTTGCCGGTGGTCAGCGTGAACCCCGAAGGATCCGCAAAGCGGACCAGCGTCTCGCCCGAGGGCACCGAGCGCGAGAACTCACCCGCGGCGTTGGTCACCAGCTCGACCGTCTCGCCGATCGCCGTGGTCAGGGTCACGCGGGCATCGGGGAACCCGGGTTCGCCCGAGTCCTGGATCCCATTGCCGTTCGAATCACGGAACACCAGACCGGACAGCGTCCCCCGGGTCTGGTAGCCCTTGACGTCGGTCACGGTCGCGGCGGCAGCCACCGTGAGGGTAATCGGATCCGTGCCAGCCGTGAGTACGGCGCCCGCGGGCAGGCTCGCCTCGAGCACGTCGACCTGCGTCGCGCCGATCGGCACACGAGTCGACAGGCTGCCGTCGGGGCCGGTGGTCACGACGCGGTCCGTGCCGTCGCTCTCGAGGATGCGCAACTGCGCCGACGCCAGGCCATCGTCACCCGGGTCGCGGACGCCGTCGCCGTTGACATCGTTGAACAACTGCAGAACGACCGTGCCCTGCTGCTGGTAGCCCTTCGGCTCAACCGCCAGAGTCTCGCCCTGGGCGAGATCAAGGTTGGTCGGATCCGTGCCGCCCGTCAGCACCGCGCCGGTGGGCAGCGACGAATCGATCACGTCGACGACCACCGCGCCGGCCGGCACGTTGGCGACGGAATAGTCACCGGCGGAGTCAGCGGTCAGCCCGAACACGAGGCCGGAGGCGGCGACCTGCAGCGCTGCACCGGCGATCCCGGCCTCGCCCGGCTCCTGCACACCATTGCCGTTGAGGTCGAGGTAGATGCGGCCCGTGAGCACGCCACCGAAGCCCGCCTGCGCCGGGTCGGAGTCGTCGGTGGTCGTGACCGGCCCCCCGTCGAGCGTGGCCGCCGTGGCGCGTGCCGTATTGCCCGGCGAGGCCAGCAGGCCATTGGCGGTCACGCGCACGGTGAAGGTGATCGCGGCGGAGTTGCCGCCGACCAGATTCACGGCGCCGCTGAGCAGGTTGCGGTCGCTCGTGCCGTTGAAGCCCGCATTCGCCACCAGACCGCCGTCGACGACGGGTGCGGCGAGGATCGTGAAGGCGGCGGGCGACGGGAGCGCCGAGCCGAGATCGTCGGTCACCTGCACGTCATAGGCGATCGATCCCGCCACGGCATTGCGGACCTGCACGCGGTACTCGACGTCGAAGACGCCCGGCGACACGGGCGTGACGGTCGCCGACTTCGTGGCCTCGACCTGCGGCGGCGACCCGCCGTTGACGATCGGCGCGGCGCTCGCGTAATCGTCCTCGCCCGTGGCGCCATTGCCCGGGATCGAGTCGGGATCGGTCTGTTCCGAGGTCATCACCTCGGCCACGTTGGCGTAGTCGCCCGCGAGCTGGATGTTCGCGTCGATCTGCAGCGTGGCGCTTCCGCCGGCCGGCACCGGACCCGGTGTCCAGATGCCCGTGCCTGCGTCGTAGCTGCCCCCCGCCGAAGGACGCGCCACCACGAACTGGTAGCCGGTGGCCAGCAGGTCGCGAACCGTGACGCCCGTTGCGGCGTCGGGCCCGGCATTGGCGAGCACCAGCGTGAAGGTCACGAGGCCACCGGCGTCCTGGGTGCCGGGCGAGACGGACTTGGAAAGCGACAGGTCGGCGGTCTCGACCTCCACCTCATAGGAGGCCACGTCATCCTCGCCGGCGGCGCCGTTGCCGGGCGTGGAATCGACGTCCGGCTGGTCGGCGGCGATGATCTCCGCCACGTTGACGTACGGCCCGCGCGCCTCCACCCGTGCCGCGATATCGAGCGTCGCCGTTGCGCTGGAGCCCAGCGACGGCACGCTCCACTCACCCGTGGCCGGGTCATAGGCGCCGACCGACGGCGCCGACGAGACGAACGTGAACGCCGCCGGCAACAGGTCGGTGATGCGCACGTTGGTGGCATTCGAGGGCCCGGCATTGGCCAGCGTCAGCCGGAAGTTCACCACCTGGCCCACGCGCGCCTTGCCCGTCGGCCCCGTCTTGGCCAGCGAGAGGTCCGCGTCGGCCACGACGATGGTCAGCTCGGATGTATTGTTGGCGGGTTCCGGGTCATTGACGTCCGAAGCCGTGACTTCCGCCACGTTGACCAGCGAGCCGGTGGGATTGACCTGCGCCACGAGCGCGAGCGTCACCGTCTCGTCGCGGGCCAGCGCGCCCACGCTCCAGAGCCCCGTCGCCGGGTCGTAGGCCCCGCGCGAGGCGGTGTGCGACTGGTAGGTGAGGCCGTCCGGCAAAAAGTCGCGCAGCACGACCCCGGTGGTGTCGAACACACCGCCATTGCGCAACGTGACGGTGATCGTCACGTCCTGGCCCACCCGCACGGGCTGCGGCGAGGCCGCCTGCGAGACCTCGAGATCGGCGCCGTTCGGGCCGATGATCACGTCCTCGGCCTCGCTCGCGGCGGAATCATAGTTGGCACCCGGCACGGTGGTGCCGGCCGCATCCGTGCCGCCCGGCGAGATCGCGGGGTTGCCGCCCGCATCCGCCGTGCCGCCGGTGGTGCGCACCGGATCGGTGTAGAACACCGCGGCCGGGTTCTGGTAGGTGCCGTTGGGAGCCGCGCCGATGTCGACGTCGAAGGTCAGTGCGACGCTGCAGCCGCCTGGCAGCACGTAGCTGTTTGCGGGGCCTCCGCCCG
Source organism: uncultured Acidibacter sp. (assembly GCA_964584625.1). GTDB lineage: Bacteria > Pseudomonadota > Gammaproteobacteria > Steroidobacterales > Steroidobacteraceae > UBA964. Next base: position 36,177 of record CAZPAJ010000022.1, on the reverse strand, counting down.
CCGCGCCCAGCGCTGCAGGATCGGTGCCGGTGCCGGTGAGCGGTGATGGCCCGATGCCGCAGGAGGCGGGCGCGAACACCGCAGTGACCGCTGCATCGTCGTAGACGAAGGGATCCGGCAGGTTGTCGAGCACCGCCACGCCGTAGGCCGTGCCGCGCTCCGCCGCGTTGGACACGGTGACGGTGTAGTTGGCCGTCGTGTCGGCGCCCTGGGCACGCAGCGGCGTCGAGGTGGTCTTGGACACGCTGAGTTCAGGCAGGCAGGCCGCGCCCGGCTCGATGCCGTCGACGTCGGCGGCAGAGATAGCCGAGGCGACACCGCCCGAACCACCGGACGAACCGCCCGCCGTACCGTTGATGTCGTGATCGGAATTGAGCACGCGGCCGGACTGGCCACCCGCGACCGACACCGAGCCACCACCCACGTTCGAGAGGTACACGCCACCGCCGCCACCGCCGCCAGGGCCGGCGATCTCGTAGTCGGGCGTCGGGTTGGCGTCGGTGCCCTGGGTATTGTCGCCCCCCTTGCCACCCTGCGCCGAGATGGTGATGCCCGCGGGAATCGTGCCGGACTGGACCTGCACCACGATCGAACCGCCCGCGCCGCCGCCGCCGGCGCCGTCGGCGTCGCGCGGCATCGTGCCGTCGCTGTCGCGCCCGTCCTCGCCGTCGGCCACGATGCTGCCCGAGCCGACCAGGCTGCCCGCGCGCAGCAGCACGATGCCGCCACCCGCGCCGCCGCTGCTGTAGAAGCCGGGGTTGCTGCTGTTGTTGGTGTCGCCGGCGCCGCCGCCGCCGCCCATTACCACGCGGCCGAGCAACCCGGACGAGAGATAGGTCCCCGCCTCGCGCAACGAGAAGTCGTCGCCGCCAAAGCCGCCGATATCATCGCCGACGATGCTCTGGAACAGCGCATAGTCGGGCGAGCCCAGCGCAGCGCCGTTGTAGGCATAGCCGCCCTTGCCACCCGGCCCGCCGTTGCCACCGCCACCGCCGCCGGCGTTGTGGAAATTGCCACCGCCACCCGCGTTGCCGGGCGCACCGCGGGCGAAGTCGCCGGAGCGCGGATCTCGCTCAATGTACGGATAACCAAAAGCCGCCGATGAGAAAACGGTCGCTTGAGTTTGGGAATCGTAGATGTACTGCGGGGTACCTGAGATGCCCTCGCCCTTGGCGCCGCCGGCGAACTGGCCCCAGAAATCCTGCACGCTGTCGTACTGGACGTAACCCTGATCGTCGAGCAGGTCGACCAGGTTGCCTGACCCGTCGACTACGCGATAACCCGAGAAGACGTTCCGATCCTTCGCGCCGCCGCCGCGGAAGCCCCGCGCCGCGGCCGACAGGCTGCCGTTGAGTGTCAGCGCACCTGCCACGTCGAGCGCCAGCACGCCGCCCGTGGCGCCGTTCCACCGCGCCGCGACCACCGTGCCGCTGATCGTCACAGACGAGAACTGCGGAACCCGGATCACCTGGTAGCGCTGGACCACGTCGCCACCGCTGCCCGCCACCTGGGCGTAGGCATTGACCGTGCCGCCGCCGGCACCCCCGCAGCGCACCGCCAGCAGGCCGCCGGACACCGCGCCCTCGGCCACGCAGTATTCGTAGGCGCCAACCGTCCGCAGGTCGCTGCTGCCCGTTGCGCCACCGCCTTCGGTGTCATCGCCGTAGAAGGTGTCGCTGCGCGCACTGATCCGCGCGCCCTGCACCTGCATCACCACGACCAGGTCGCCACGGGCAATCGGCACAGCCGAGCCCCCGCCCGAGACATCGAGGGCACCGACGGGAATCGAGGTGCTGCCCGCGGCGACCGCGCTGCCGGTGCCGGGGTAATAGGAATTGATGACGTCGGTCACCAGCCCCGGCCCGTCGCGGCCCGGCACGGCGCAGGCCTGCCCGAGCACGATCGGCGATCCCAGCGAGACGCCGAATGCTAGAAGCAGCGACGCAAGGAGACCGGCGCGAGGAGTTTTGCGGGTCATGTTCGCTGCCTGCCGCCCCAGAGCGACGATCCCCTGGCGCCTGCCCGGATCAGTAGTAATACGGCGTGTCGTCGCGCTCGCGGGTGCGGTTCAGCACCACGCCCAGCAGGTTCATCTCGGCCAGCGTCTCGCGGGCCGATTCGAGCGTGGCACGCGAGGCCACGCTTTCTCCCACCACGAGCAGCATGGCGTCGGCGTTCGGCGCAAAGCTGAGGACGTCGTCGGACGCCAGCAGCGGCGGCAGGTCGAACACGACCACCGGCTTCGGCCTCTCGGCCGCGAGCGCCAAGGCGAGCTCGTGCATGCGCGGCGAGGCCAGGAACTCCGAGCTGTTTTGTACCACCTGGGTGTTCGGGATCACCGCGAGCCGGTCGATTCCCACGTTGTAGGCCACCTCGTCGAGCGACGCCGTGCCGCCGAGGTAGTCCATGACGCCCTTGTCGACCTTCATGCCCAGGTAGCCGGCAATCTGCGGCCGCTGGAGGTCCAGGTCGACCAGGAACACCGAGGTGGTGGCGTCCTGCGCCAGCGCGATCGCCAGGTTGATCGCGGTCAGCGTCTTGCCCTCGCCCGGCGCCGTGGCGGTGATCGCCAGCGAACTCCAGGAGTTGGCCTGCAGGCGCTGCAGCACCCGGGTGCGCAGGATCTTGTAGGAGCGAACCGCCGCATTGTCGGCCAGCTGCGTGTAGACCTGATGGCGCTCGAGGTGCGCAGGCTCGAGGGCCACCTGCCGGAAGGCGCGCGGCTCGACCAAGACGGGCGGGTTGCCCGCAGGCTGCTGCCTCGCACGCCCTGCCCGTCGGGACTCCGGCTGCGCCGGGCCACCGACCTTCTGAGCCTTGCGGATCGCGTTCTCGATGAGACTCATGTATTGACCTCTGGAGTCGGGATCGGGGCCTTCAGGCCAGGACCCGCAACACCGTAATCCCTATTGCACCGAGGACCACCATGGCCCCGACGTAGCCGATCGCGAGACGCTTGCGGGCCCCGGCCAGCTCGTCGGTGATGATCTGGGGCACCATGGCGAGCGGCGCCACCCCGAGGATCTCACGCACGTCGCGGCTGCCACGAACCCTTGGATCGAGTGCCTCGGCCATGACCGCCGCGCCCAGCGCGAGGATGGCGCCGAGCAGCAGCCCCACGAGCGCGATCACCGCGCGGCGCGGCGAAACGGGGCGCGACGGAATTGCCGCCGACTGCACGAGCTGGAACTCGTCTGCCGCACCACCCGCAATCGCCGCGGCGGCCACGTCGGCGTCCATCTGGCGCTTCAGCAGCTCTTCGTACTTCTCGCGGGCGATGCCGAGCTCGCGGTTGATCTTCTGGTACTCGCGCTCGGCCTCCGGCGAGGACTGCAGCCGCATCTCGAGACTGCCGAGCTTGCCGCGCAGCTCGGCGCTGCGGGCCTGCAATGCGGCCACCTGGGTGTCGATCGCGCTGATCTGGGTCTGCAGCTGGATGGCCGCAGGGGTGCGCGACGCCGGGTTGTCCACCGCGCTCTCGCCCGAGGCGATGCGCGCGCTGAGGTTGTCGATGCGGCGCTGGATTCGCCGCACGTCCGGGTGATCAGGGCTGTAGCGCTGCAGCGCCTGGGCCAGCGCGGACTGCTGCGCCTGCAGCTGCGCCTGCAGCGACATGCCGCCGCTCGCGCTGTTCTTGAGGCTGTCGATCTGCTGGCGCAGCGAGATCATGTCGGGGTGCGCTTCGTCGTAGGTCTCGGCCTTGCGCTGGTACTCGGCCTCGAGCTGCGGGATGCGGTTTTGCTCCGGGCTCGCGGCCAGCGCCTGGGCCAGCTGCTGCGCGAGGAAGATGCGATCCTGGCGCAGGGTACGGAGCTGGAGCTCCACGCCCTCGAGGTCGCGCTCGGCCCGGTCCATCATGTTCATGTTGACGTCGTTGAGCTCCGGCAGGTTGCCGAAGTTGCGCGCCTTGAACTCGGCGAGGTCCTTCTCGAGCGCAGCGATCTGCGTCTTGTAGCGTTCAGCCTCGGTGCCGAGGAACCCCGCCGCGCCCTGCTCGCGCCGCTGGCGGTTCTCGCGGTTGGCGTCGAAGTAGGCCTTCGAGAACCAGGCCGCGCCGTCGCGAGCGACGGCCGGGTCAGCCGCATCGAAGCTCACCGAAAACGCCGAGATGACCTCGCGCTCGCGACCCGAGTTGGGGTCGAGGATGCGGGTCTTGACCATGTCGACCTTCACGCCCTCGCGCACCAGCGCCGCCGCGCGCCCCGGCTCCCCGGCCAGCTCCGGATACGGCTGCGCCTCCGCGAGGAAGGCCTGGATCCGCTGCCCGGAGAGCACGTTGTCCGACAGGCTCTCGACGTATTTGTCGACGTAGCTCCGGGTGCGGTCGGCCGAGGAGATGTAGCCCGCGATCTTGGCCTCCTCGACGCCGATCACGGCCGTGGAGCGGTAGACGTCCGGCAGGCCGATCGCGAACACCAGGCCGGCGGTCACCACCGGCAGGAACACGCCTGCGATCAGCCTGCGCCTGCGGCGCAGCACCGCCAGGTAGTCGGCCGATTGAAGTCCCTTGTTCTGTGATTCCATGGTGAACGCCGGATGCTGGGTTTCGGGTCAGGACGGTAACATCGGGGTGACGACGGCCGGTGTGACTACCATCACTTATCGCGCCGCGGGGGCTGCCAACGCAGCCAGACCGAGACCGAATTCGCCTCGGCCGCCTCGGCGTCGCCGCGGTCGGTCGAGCTGACGGCATCGAAACGCCCGGTGAGCGTGAAGTCCCGCCGGAAGCGCCACTCCGCGCCACCGCCGAAGGTGATGTAGTCGCGCTCGCGGGCGAGCGGGGAGTTGCCCTGGTCTTCTTCCTTGACGCCGCGGGCCGCCGCAAACACCCGCAGCGTGGGGCTCAGGTCATAGGCATACCAGAGCCGGCCCTCGGTTCGCTGGGCCGTGAGCCCGGTCGAGGTCGGGGCCACGTCGTACGTGGCGTCGATGAACAGCCGGCTGCGCACCCAGGACCAGCGCACGCCAGCGGCGGCCGAGGCGCTGTTGTCCCGGGTCACTTCGCTCGAGCTTGAGCCCGTGCGGGTCTCGAGCTCCGTCCGGGCGATACCGCCGCGTGCGTAATACTCTTGGGTCTCGGAGACGCGCTGCGCAATCTCGATCCCGGCGCGAAGGGTCTGGGACTCCGAGAACTGGGTGTCGGGTTCGAACTGCGAGAAGCCCCACACCGCTCGCCAGGTCGTGCGCGCGCTCGGCGAGAAGCTGTAACGGGCATTCAGGGTGTAGTCGCGATAGCCAATCTGGCGGGTGGGGATGAATCTATCGTAGCTGACGTCAGTCAGGTTCGCCTCGGCGCCGATCGAGCTGCGGGGAGTCAGCCGATAGTCGAAGTCCGGGCGCGCCACAAGCAGGCGCCGCTCATTGGGCACGTCGAGGAAGCCGGCATCGGCGCCCTGGCCTTCGCCCAGCGATGCGTCAGGGTTGAAGTCGGCCAGCGGCACCTCGCTGTTGATGGTGTCCTGCTGCGAGGCCTCGGCACGGAACCCCACCCGGCCCTTCTGGAACTTCCGCGAGGCGCTGGCCACGAAGAACAGGTCGGTCGAGTTCTCCTGGCTGTCGCCCGGGAAATACGTGGCGCGGACACGCGGCACGACGCTGATCTCCGTGAGCGCGTCGAGGCTGCGGAACTCGGCTACCGCGTCCACGAACCCGCCCGAGACCCGGACGTAGCGACTACGAGTCTCGTCCAGGCGGATGTTGTCGTTGTAGATGCCGCCGACGTCCACGCGGGGGTTGAGCTGGAAGTCGGCCGCGACCGCCGCACCCGGCCCCACCGCGAGCGCCGCACCCAGCAAGGCGCGCCTCACGGCACCACCACTGTGTCGCCCGCCTGAAGCTCGATGTTCTGCTCGAGCGCCCGACCCTTGATCACGGAGTTGTAGTCGAAGCGCAGCGAGGACTGCACCCCGGCGGTACGCCGCAGGATGCGGATGTCAGACAGGGCGGCAAAGGCCGTGACCCCGCCCGCCATGCTCAGCGCCTGCATCACGTCGACGCGCGGGTTGACGACGAACTCGCCGGGCTTGTTGACCTGCCCGATCACGTAGACTTTGTTACCCTTGATTTCCTTGACGGTGACCGAGACCACCGGATCGGCGATGTAGCGCCCGAGACGCTCGACCACCGTCTTCTGGATCTGCGACACGCTCTTGTTGCGGGCGTCGACTTCGCCGACCAAGGGAAACGAGAACGCGCCGTCGGGCCGCACCAGCACCGGGCCCTGCAGCTCGGGTTCCTTCCAGACCGCGATCTCGAGCACGTCGCCCGGCTTGACGGTGTATCCGGCATCCGGCGCACTCTGGGCGAAAGAAACGGGCGCAAGGAAGGCGAGCACGGCAAGGGCCGAGAACGCGCGAAGAACACTTTTGATTGTCATGATCCCCTCAGGAACGCGAGGCGTGGCGTGGTTGGTCGAATTGTACCAGCATGCCCGAATGCCGGGCCCGCGAACCTTGACGCTTGTCGCGCTTTCGCCCGGCCCGGGGGCCTATCATTACGCCACGCGTCTACGAGCCCCAAGATGAAGGCCCCGCCCAAACTTTCCGTCATCGCGCCCTTCTACAACGAAGAGCAGAGCATCCGGCCGATGCGCGACGCCATCGTGGCGGCGCTCGAGCCCACCGGCATCCCGTTCGAGATGGTGTTCGTCGATGACGGTAGCAAGGACGCAACACTCCGGATCGCCGCCGAGCTCGTTCGCGAGGACCCGCGACTGCGGGTCGTCAAGTTCCGCCGCAACTACGGCCAGACGCCCGCCATGGCGGCCGGCATCGAGCAGGCCCGCGGGGAGATCCTCGTGACGATGGACGGCGACCTGCAGAATGACCCGAGCGACATACCAGAGTTCCTCCGCAAGATGGACGAAGGCCACGACATCGTGGTCGGCTGGCGGTTCAACCGCCAGGACAAGCTCGTCACCCGAAAGATTCCCTCAAAGATCGCCAACTGGCTGATCGGCAAGTGGACCGGCGTACCGATCCGCGACAATGGGTGCTCTCTCAAGGCCTTCCGCGCCTCCCTGATCAAGCAGGTGCCTCTCTATTCCGAGATGCACCGCTTCATCCCGGCAATGGCCTCGATCGCCGGGCCGCGAATCGCCGAGATCAAGGTCCGCCACCACGCGCGCCAGTTCGGAAAGTCGAAGTATGGGCTTTCCCGTATCTACAAAGTGCTCCTGGACATGATGGTCATCAAGACGGTGGCCGCCTTCACCTCCCGCCCGCTGCTCTGGTTCCTGCTCTTCAGCGTCCCGCTCGTGCTGATCGGCACTTTGGCACTGGGCTACGGCGTTTATCGCCTTTCCCTGCCGATAGCAGGATCGGGAGTCATCTTCCTCGCCTCGGCCGGCATCCTGGCCACCGGCGGCGCCCTCGGCGAACTCGTCTACCGTCTCGGCAACGTCCGCGAGATCGAGTTCGCCCGGCTCACACGCAAGACTTCGGAGAATGCCCCATGACGCCGCACGTCGCCCCGAACCTGGTCTCGGCCATCGTCCCGGTCGGCATCCGGGTCGCCGACCTCGAGGCCCTGCACACCGACTACGTCGCCGGGCTGCGCGCGACGGGCCGCCCGTTCGAGATCATCTACGTGGTCGACGGGCCCAACGCTGCCGCCGAAGCCGCCCTGCGCAACCTGCGCGACCGGGGCGAAGTCCTGCGCATCGTGAGCCTCGGCCGGCTCTTTGGCGAGGCCACCGCGATCATGGCCGGGTTCGAGGAAGCCCGCGGCGACATCATCCTCACGCTGCCGGCCTACTTCCAGATCGAGGGCAGCGAGATCGGCAAGCTCGTGGCGGGGCTCGAGGGCGCCGATATCTGCGTGGCGCGGCGCTGGCCCAGGGCCGGGGGCTGGCTCGAAACGCTGCGGCGAAATGCCTTCCACGGCATGGTCCGGCGCGTCTCGGGGCTCGACCTGAGGGACCTGGGCTGTGGTGCCCGGGCATTGCGCCGCCGGGTCCTCGAGGAGATCACGCTCTATGGCGACCAGCACCGGTTCATCCCCGTCCTGGCTCATCGGCATGGCTTCCGCACCGTCGAGGTCGACGTTGCCCAGTCGCCCCAGGACCGGTTCGAGGGCACCTACCAGCCCAAGGAGTATGCCCACAGGCTGCTCGACATCTTCACTGTCTTCTTCCTGGTGCGCTTCACCAAAAAGCCGCTACGGTTCTTCGGCATGATCGGGGCCAGCACGTTCGCACTCGGCGTGCTCGTCACGCTGTGGCTGGTCGTCGAGCGGCTGTTCCTCGGCGTCGCCCTTGCGGATCGCCCTGCCCTGCTACTGTCCTCGCTGCTCATCGTGCTGGGCATGCAGGTCTTCGCGATTGGCCTGCTGGGCGAACTGATGATCTTCACCCACGCGCGCGAAGTGAAGGACTACAAGATCGATCAGGTGATCGAATCCGACCCCGACGCGATACCGTCGCACAGCGACCGCGCCGCCTGAGGGAACCGTCGCGGTGAGCACGCTCCCACGCATCTGCTTCGTCGGCATGGAGACGCTCCCGGTGCTCGCCCGGGAATACAACCGCCACGGCATCGGCGGCGAGCAAGTCCAGCACACCCTCCTAGCCCAGGCGTTTGCGCGGCGCGGCTACCCCGTGTCGATGATCGTCGGCGACTACGGCCAACCCGACGGCGCCATCTGGGACGGCATTCAAGTCTGGAAGGCCTACGCACCCGACGAAGGACTTCCCGTTCTCCGGTTCTTCTACCCAAAGTGGTGCAAGCTGCTCGCCGCGTTGCGCCGCGCCAACCCGCAGGTGATCTACCTCAGTTGTGCTGATGCGTTGCTAGGCCAGGCTGCATTGTGGGCCCAGCAGCATGGTGTGCGCATCGTGTTCCGGCTCGCCCACGATCGCGACTGCGAGCCCGCCAACCTCATCCTGCCCCGCCACACCTACCTGCGCGACAAGCGGCTTTATGAATACGGACTGCGTCGCGCCAGTACCGTGCTCGCCCAGACCGAGCACCAGCGCGCGCTGCTTCGCCGCAACTACGGCGTCGACAGCGTGGTCGCCGGGATGTTGGTCGCTACCGAGCCGCCAGGACGCCCCCCTGCCGAACGAGACATCGACGTGCTCTGGGTGAACAACATCCGGCAGTTCAAGCGCCCGGACCTGCTGCTCGAGCTCGCACGGATGCTGCCGGCCGTGCAATTCCACATGATCGGCGGCCCGCAGCCTGCCGAAGAAGGGCTCTACGACTCAATCAGTGCGGAGGCGCGCGGCATCGCCAACCTGACTTTCCACGGAAGGGTGCCCTACCACGACGTGAACGAACTTTACGCACGAGCCAAGGTATTCGTGAACACATCTGATACCGAAGGCTTCCCGAACTCCTACCTCCAAGCATGGGTTCGCGGCACACCGGTCATCGCCTTCTTCGACCCCGATGGCGTGATTGAGCGCGAGGGACTTGGGCATCGACCGCGGGATCTCGCGGAGATGCAAACCCAAGTGCGCCGCCTCGTAGAAGAGGACGCCGCCCGCGCCGCGCCAAGCGCGGCATGCATACGCTTCATGGCGGAGCACTTCGGCGAAGACCGGATCTTGACGCCCTATATCGATGCATTTGTCGAGGGTTTGGAAGCGCGCCGATGAGCGAACCCGGACGGCTTCGCCTGCTGCTGCTTTCAGCCAACTTTGGCGTAGGCGGCGCGGAGCGCCACACGCTCGACCTCGGGCAGCGGCTCCGCAAGGATCGCTTCGATGTCTTTTTCGCCCACATCAAGCCGGAAGCCGCTCTCCTTTCAACCGACCAGTACTCCGCCTGCGACGCATTCTGCTGCGGTGGCACACGGTGGCTCGACATTCCAGCGGCACGACGCCTTGCTGCGTTCATCGACGAGCACGCCATCGAGTCCGTGCTTTGCAGCAATTTTTACCCCGCCATGGTTGCCCTGATAGCCCGTCGTTTCTCCCGGCGCCGTTTCCGGGTGTCCGTCGTCTATCACTCAACGGTTCTGCCCACACTGAAGGAACGCCTTCAGATGCGGCTCTACGTGGCGCTCCGGTCTCAGTACGAGCTTGTGGTGTTTATCTGCGAGAACCAGAGGCGTCACTGGATCGAGTCCGGGTATCCTCTCCCCCTTCGCGAATCGACTATCCACAACGGCGTCGATATCGACGCGTTCTCGCCTGCTGCAGTCGCAGCAGATGCGTCGGATCAATGCCGCGCCAGCGCGGGCTTCAGCACATCGGACTATGTCATCGGAATCTGCGCGGCGCTCCGCCCCGAGAAGGCCCACGTCGACGTGCTCAAGGCGCTCGCCAAACTCCGACGGGACCAGACCAACGCGAAGCTGATGATCATTGGTGACGGCCCGCAACGCCGGGAAATCGAATCGGCCATCACACAGGCCGGGATGGCGGAGCAGGTTTTCATCACCGGGTACCAGCAGGATGTTCGGCCGTGGATCGCCTCATGCGACGTCATGGTGCTGGCCTCCACGGCCATTGAAACCTTCTCCCTTGCTGCGTTGGAGGCGATGGCCTTGGAAAAGCCCCTGGTAATGAGCGAGATCGGGGGAGCGTCCGAACAGGTGTCTGTCGGCCGAACGGGCTACCTGTTCAAGCCGCGGGACACTGAACAGCTTGCCAAACATCTCCGAACTCTATCGAGCAAGCAGCATCAAACCCGCCTGGGGTGCGCCGCCCGAGCCACGGTGGTGGAGGACTTCGACATTCAGAAAATGGTAGCCCGCTACGAGCGCGAACTCTGGCGAGGGTGACGTCAAGCTAAAACCGACGCGTACAAGTCCTCGTAGCGCTGAGCAAGGTTCGACCAAGAATAGACGGTCCGCACCCGGTCCGCCGCAGCAGCTCCGAGGCGTGCGCGAAGATCCGAATCCTCCACGAGCCGAATGATGGCATCCGCGAACAGCTGCGCGTGCTCGCCAGGATTTCTCCCAAGCACCTTGATGCCAGTGACCTCGTTGACGACGATATCGCGCGGGCCACCCCAATCAGTGACCACGATCGGCTTCCAGGCGCCCATCGCCTCAAGATTCACGTGCCCGAACCCCTCACGTAGCGACGGGTATGCGCAGAGCATCGCTCCGCGCATCAGTTCGAGATTCCTGGCCCGAGGAACACCCCCGACAAAACTTACGACCCCTTCCAAACCCAGCGTCCTCACCTGCGCCTCAAGGCTCGCACGCTCCGACCCGTCGCCTGTGACGATGAGTCGCAGCTCACGGCCAAAACGCCGCTTCACATGGGCAAAGGCTTCGATCAGGATGTCGAAAGCCTTGTAGGGGATCAGGCGGCCGCTCGAAAACACATACGGGGACTCCGCCGGTCGCTCGCTCAGAACTACGTCCTCTGGCATCGCATCGCCAAGGTTAATCACCTTGTCGCGATAGCGGTCAGGCAGGACCTCAGCAGCCTGGCTGCTCGTGACAACGATCCGGGCTGCACGAGATACCGTGTGGCGTAACAGGGGATCGAAGCGAAGCCGTGGTCCGTCCAGGCGCCTCAGAACATTGACCGCGTTCAATGCTGAGCCGTAGCTTTCGAATCCTGGAGGATAATTGATGCTTCCTCCCAGAGGCCCCCATATGAAGGGCTTGTCCGAGCCCGCCAGCGGGCTCGGAAATCGGAACATCATGGGCGTCACCTGCTGGCAAATATCGTATTTGCCTGACAGGCGACGCATCGCCCGGCTACAACCCACCATGAACTGGGCGTAGTGGCTGGGCGAGACAAAGCCAGAGTACGGTGGACTCGTGCGCGTCACCCGCACCAGACCGAAGGCGTCCGGCACGTTAGGCACTCGCTCCGACAAGACAACCACCCTGCGCCCCAGGGAACGCAGCGCCTTCACTAGGTTGAACGCGCTGCGCGCCTCCGCGCCAACACTGAACGGGTGGTAATCGGTAGCCGCGACCAGCAGCCTCCCACGCCCGGCGGATGGCCTCACGAGATGCCCCAGGCGGATTGCCTTACCTCGCGAATCGCCGGAAATAATCGATCGTATCCCTGAGGCCTTCCCGCAAAGGGACTCTCGGCTCCCAGCCCAAGGAGGCCCTCGCTCGGCTGATATCTGGCTGGCGCTGCCTGGGGTCGTCCTGAGGCAACGGCTTGTACTCGATCACCGAAGCAGACCCGGTGAGCGCCACAATCTCGTTAGCCAGCTCCAGCATGGTGAACTCAACGGGGTTGCCGAGATTCACCGGACCCGTCACCTCTGCCGGAGACTCCATCAGACGCATCAGACCGTCGACCAGATCCGACACAAAGCAGAATGAGCGCGTCTGGGTACCATCGCCATAGATGGTGATCGGCTGGCCGCGCAGTGCCTGCATGATGAAGTTAGACACCACGCGGCCGTCGTTCGGGTGCATCGCAGGCCCGTAGGTATTGAAGATGCGCGCAACCTTGATGCCCAACCCGTGCTGCCGGTGATAGTCAAAGAACAAGGTCTCCGCACAACGCTTGCCTTCGTCGTAGCACGCGCGCGGCCCGATCGGGTTGACGTTACCCCAGTATTCCTCACGTTGAGGGTGCTGGGTCGGGTCGCCGTAAACCTCACTGGTCGAAGCCTGCAGGATCCTCGCGCGTACCCGTTTCGCGAGGCCGAGCATGTTGATCGCTCCATGCACGGAAGTCTTTGTGGTCTGAACAGGATCGAACTGGTAGTGGATCGGAGAGGCAGGGCACGCCAGGTTGTAGATCTGGTCTACTTCGACGAAAAGCGGGAAGGTGACGTCGTGCCTGAGCAACTCGAATTGCGCATTACCCAAAAGATCAGCGACATTCTCTCGGGTCCCGGTGAAGAAATTGTCGACGCATAGGACGTCGTGACCCTCCCCGACCAGCTTGCGACACAGGTGCGACCCGATAAACCCGGCCCCGCCGGTAACGAGTACACGCTTGCGCAAGGAATACCGCATGACCACCCTCCGTTATTTTCCGAGAACCAGAGCCGTGCCCATCTCGGGCACCGTAAAAAGCACGCATATGTTACCCGAACAGACCCCGGCGACCGAGCCGTGCATCACCATTTGCGACGTAGAGCGCAACTCGCAGTCAACGGGGCGCTTGCGGCTCACGGCGGCGCCTTAGGTACATCGGAGTCCAGCGCGACTGCCCTGCCAAGACACTTGGTCGAGTAGAGGTGTTCGAGCTGGCTGACGTAGCTCGCGGCATCGTGGCGACGCGCCACAGACTCCCGTGCCGCTGCTCCAAGCCGGCCGCGAAGTCCCTCGTCCGTAACCAGGCGTAGTAGCTGCTCTGCGAGATGCGCAGGATCTGCCTTCCGCACCCGGAGTCCATTGACCTCGGGAGCCACCACCTGCGCCATCGACGCATCGTCCGTCGTAATCGGTGCGATGCCGTAGGCCATAGCCTCTAGGAGCGCCATCGGCAACCCCTCTCCATACCGCGATGGCAGCACGAAAACGGACGCCTCCGATAACGCCTGGGCTTTCTCCGTCCCGGACACTACTCCTCGAAATTCAAAGTTGTCACCCATGATCAATCGGCAACGCGCCGTAAACTCCGCCTCTAATGGTCCGTTCCCGCAGACCACAAGCCTGAATGGCGCTCGCGGAAAAACCTCGGCGATTGCCTCAGCCAAATCCGTAACTCCCTTACTCTCGTGCAACCGCCCCAGAAACAGAACTGTCGGAACCGCCGACTTGCGCCGGTCCCAAACCATCTCCGGCGCAGGAATGTCAACCGCATTAGGAAGCACCGCGATGTCAACGCCGGGAAATCTCGCACGAACAACGCCAGCTTCCAACTCGCTCAGCACCGCAACGGCCGCGCTTCTCCTAAATGTCGAGCCTGCCACCCAATCGAGAAAGGGACTCTTCGCGCCGTCCATCAGGTTAGCGCCGCCATGAACGTGCAGGAACACTGGCACCCCCATCACGCTCGCCAGCCAGCAAAAAAACGAGTCGCGCAAAACACCTTTGGTGTCAAAAGGGAAATTCAGGTGGACGAGGTCGATTCGCTCCCCATGCAGAACGCCTGGAAATCGAACTATCTGCTTCAGCAAAAGCCAAAGCCACCTTCCGTTACGGTTGTCGTTTAAATCGCGCCCAAGCTGGAAAGGCACGTAACGATGGCTCGAACTTGCCATGATGACGCGCACTACGGAGGAAATTCCGCTAACGCTTCGTGAGCCATTAAGGCTGGGCGAAGTAATCAACACGTTGAGCAAAGAATCGTTACTCCACTCACTAAAGCCCGCAATCTTAGCCAGACCAGAAGCCCGGCACATCCGGTCGCGTCACAGTCCCTACTCCAGTGCTCCGCCAGCATCTGCGCACGCGAGAAATGTGCTTTGCGTCACATAATTTCCTCACTGTCGCCACACCGCGTCATTGACCTGCATGAGCACCGGCTTTGTAATTTCACCCACGGCGCACCCTTCACGACATGGAGCTCCTTATATGAAGCCTGCCATCGTTCCCATCACTTCCGCCAGCACCAAGTCCCGATGGCGGCATCCGCAAGTGCGCCTGATTGCTGCAACGATGTTCACGCTCCTGATGCAGCCATTGCTCGCCGCGGAACCCACTTACCCACGGCTCGCGGCCGGCGTGACCGGATCTCCGCACAATTACTGGGACCCCGCCTTTCAAAAGACCGCCGCCAAACTGAACTTTGTGATCATCAACTCGTGGCCCGGCTGGGGTGAATGGCGGGGCACAAGCTTGGACAAGGTAGTTCGAGAGATGAAAGCGCTGAACCCTGCGCTAAAGGTATTTGTGTACATAGTAAATAACGAGTCTCATGACCCGGAGCAGAACAAAGAGCCGCTCTACGCCAAGTTTAACGAAACGATCACTAAAAACGGCTGGTGGCTGTACAAACGCGGAGCCTCTGGGGAACGTGTGCCGGCTGCGTGGGGGCGCGGCTACTATCAAACAAACATGACGCGTTTTTCGAAGCGTGACGCGTCGGGACGCAATTTCCTCGAATGGCACGCAGATCTTATGGTCGAGCAGTTCGCCAAAAAAGCACCTCTGATCGACGGGTTCCTCATCGACAACTTTTTTACCTCCGCGCGAGTAGATGGCGACTGGAACATGGACGGGGTCACCGACTCACAAAAGTCCAGCGAAGTCGCCAAATGGTACCGGGAGGGCATGGCGGCCTATGTCGCAAGACTTCGCGAAAAGATGCCCGGCAAGCTGCTAATAGGCAACATCTCTGATTTCGGCACCGCTGGGGCGTTCCCGGAATTTCAGAAATTGCTCGACGGAGGCTGGAGCGAGGGGATGCTTGGCTTTAGCTGGTCTACGGAGACGTGGGGCGGCTTCAAAATGATGATGGAAGAGTATCGTCGTGAGCTATCACGCCTTAAGTCCCCGAATCTATACATCTTCCATCAAGACGCCGCTGGCAAGCTTAATGACTATAAGAATTTTCGGTATGGCTTCACCGTGACACTGATGGACGAGGGTCACTACTACATGAGCAACGGAGGAAGCACCGGTTACGGCGTTATTCATTGGTATGACGAATTCGACGTGAAGCTCGGCAGGGCCCGCGGGGGTCCGCAAATGAGCCCATGGCGTCAAGGCGTGTATCGGCGCGACTTCGAGAACGGAATAGCCCTGATGAACCCCAAGGGAAACGGCAGGGTTGAACTGGATCTTGGCGAAGACTTCCGAAAGATTTCAGGCAAGCAGGACCCCATGATCAACAACGGGCAGGTGGTGCGCCGGGTCGTGCTAGACGATCGTGACGGAGTCATATTGCTGCGCACCCAGAGTGCACCGCCAAAGGCACGCCCGAGATCGCCAACCGGTCTCACTGTGCAGTGAGACGTGCCAAAATTGACATTGAAGCAAACACTTACGAAAAATCACCTGATTTAGGCGGCCCGGCTCTTACGCGGATCAACGGAGCTCATTTAGTGCGAATCGCACCCTTCCTGTACGGTATCGGGACGTTCATCCCCGGTTTCTTCAAGCTAACGCGGCGCCAAACCGGAGGTTCCCTGTCTGGGCGGTATTGTTACGCCGTGTGGATGAGGCACGCGACCCGTGCAGCACAGGCCGGCGCCTGGCACCCACCAAGGGTAGTCGCGGAACTCGGGCCTGGTGACTCGATTGGCACCGGCTTGGCGGCGCTTCTTACTGGGGTCCATACCTACATCGCACTGGATCTCGTACCCTTCGCTTCCAGGGAAACCAATCTAGATGTTTTTGAAGAGATCCTTGACCTTGTGGGTCGCCGATCGCCGATTCCTGATGACGCTGAGTTCCCCGAGCTTCGGCCGCGCTTGAGAAGCTATGCATTTCCGGATTACCTGTGGAGCCCAGACGCATTGCGCGCCGCGCTTCACCCAGATCGCATCTCCGCAATCCGTGCAGAGCTCCGCGGAGAGACCACTGCCGCCCCGTTCTTGCGATACGCAGCGCCGTGGACCCACGCTGACATAGTGGCGCCCGCGTCGGTCGACATGGTTTTTTCGCAAGCGGTGTTCGAACACGTTGATGATTTCGCTACGGGCTATGCTGCTAGCGCGTCGTGGCTTCATAAAGACGGTTTCGCCACTCATACCCTTGACTTCAAGTCTCACAACCTAACCCACCTGTGGAATGGGCATCTCGCAATAGGCCCTCTTAGATGGAAACTTCTTCGTGGGAAGCGCCCCTATTTATTGAATCGCGCTTCGCTATCCGATCACTTAGAGGCGCTCCAGAACGCGGGCTTCCGCGTCGGATCAGTTGAACGCTACCAAAGAATTGACGGCGTAAAAAAAGCCGAGCTCGACCGCCGGTTCGCAGAGTGGTCAGATGACGATCTGGCCACGTCCGAAGCATTTATATGCGCATTAAAGCGCTCTCCGGTGGAGTGACAGACCCACCTTCCCCCTCAAAATTTTTAGTCCGGGCTAACAGCGCCCGGAGAATGCGATCAACTCCCCAAACCTGTTCGCCGCAGTTCCTCAGTCGCCCGAACCGACAGATCTTCATGAACGGGCTGCTGTGTCGCCCATGCGCAGAACCGCTCCAAGCCGCTCGCAAGCGTAACCTTTGGAGAAAATCCGAGCATGCACTTCGCGCGCTGGAGATCAGCAAAGCAGTGCCGGATATCTCCTACGCGGTACTGCCCCGTCACCCTTATAGGAACGCGGCACCCGGAGACTCGTGTCAACGTCTCCGCCAGATCGCTGACACTGGTCGCGACTCCTGACCCGATATTTATAGCCGTCCCATAAGGGATATCCGCCACGAGAGCGAGAGAAAACGCCGAAACGACATCCGAAATATGCACGAAGTCACGAGACTCGAGACCGTCTTCATAGAGCGGTATCTCCATCCCCTGCCGGGCCTTATTGAAAAAAATCGAAATGATCCCGGTGTAAGGGTTCCTCAAAGACTGCCCTTCCCCGTACACATTTTGGAGCCGCAGGATCACCGGCCTGAACCCCAACGCGGAGGCAGCGGAGAATAGCAGCAATTCCTGCGCCGCCTTTGTTGCGGCGTATACCGATCCAGGAACAAAGCCCAAAGATTCTGGGGTGGCGACCGCATTAAGCGCCACGCCACCAAGACGGTGATCCCATTGCCCGAGCGCCAACTGCTCCTTTGAGCGCGGCAGCGGCTGCACTAATCCACCGGATCCATCTGCGCACCGGTAGGCGCCTTCCCCGTACACACTCCGGCTGGAGGAAAGAACAACCCGGCGAGGTCGCCTTCTACATCCTGCAATCGCGGCAAGCAGACTCGCCAACCCGCGCTCGTTGACATCTACATATTCCTCAATCCGGTACATTGACTGCCCGGTACCCGTCTCTGCAGCTAAATGCACCACCACATCCGCGCCTTCGAGGATGTCGGCTCGCTTTGCGAAATCACGCACGTCGAGGCGGATTACCATGGCACCAGCAGGTGCATCGACACCTGGCAGGTCTCCGTGAATTTGCGGAGACAGGTTGTCCACCACCGTTACCGCGTGCCCCTCACTGATGAGTCGGCTCGCAAGTGCAGACCCGATGAATCCCAACCCGCCCGTGATAACGACCTTCATCACACCCACCCTCTAGTCCAAAATCAAATCGCCAATGAAATCCGAAATCGACCGCTGGCGCGACGAAAACCCTACTGCTCGGTTCCGCCGATACCCGCTTACCAAAGCGCAAGCGTCGCCACCGATCTGATGCACGATGTAGTCTGACGCGGAGAACAACGGACTTTTCCCGATGTGCGGGTTATTCGTTATCAGCTTGGTGCGGGCGGAGAGCGCCTCGAAGCAGCGCATGGTCAGCCCTGTCTGGTTATCGTTAGCGTAGTCGATCACAAACTCAGAGGCATGCAACAGGCGAGAGTACTCCGCATAGGGCAATGCCTTGAACGATATCGACGCTCGATACTTCCAGTAGAGTCGCGGATTTCTGAAAAGGTTATAAAAAAATGTGAAAATATCTCGCTCAAATATCGAGACCGCATATCGACTGGGAGCGAGTATTGACAGCACCTCATCCAGATGCCGCAGTCGCCCCGAATGGTTCCTGAATACCGCGGAAACTTCATACGGTCTCGCGCCACCCGGCGTCGCAGGCTCCGCCGCCGAAAACAGCTCTCGAACAGGGATTCCATGACGATCCGCGTCTGCGTAATCGAAGGTGAAATAGCGAGTGCAACGATGCCACCACGACCGGGCCGATGGATTGACAGAGAACGAGTCCCAGTTGTAACCGACAACTCGTGACGAAACCGCACGAAGCTCGTCAACGAGTGGGACGCTAAGACCCCGGCCCTTGAATATCAGCACTAGATCGTACCGACGCCCACCGAGAAAGCGCCGACGAAACTCTCTTCGAGTGAAATAAAAGATCAGGGGGATCTGCAATTTTCCGATGATCCGCCCGATCATATTGTCCGGGTATTCATCGTTCGCACACTCAACCGAAAAGCCCCGCTTTCGAAGCTCCGCCGAGATCTGCGACTCGAATGCGTAGAATCTCCGCTGGATTATCAACAAGCAGGTCTTCATGGCCCGAAATGCTCAGGATTCCCGCTGTGCCGGGCGATGCCAGCCGAACGCGTCTCGCGCAATCGTCGTCTCAAGCTCTCTCCCGACCCATCGACCGCCTGCATTCTCCAACGCTTCGGCGGCAGCACGAGAGTCCGCAGCAATGCGCAACCCGGCGCCTGCGAGCATCCAGAAATAGGGCCAAAACACGGGCAGCTCAACGAAGAACGCCGACACGACCGCCGCCGAAACACCGACAGATATGCTGATCAAAAGCGTACCAGCAGGACCGGCAGCCACCGTGGCTCCTTGCTTCAGCAAATCAACACAGGTCCACAGTAACCAACACAGAGTGACAAGGCCGATCACACCCAACTCGAACCAGTAGAGCAAGAATGTGTTGTGGGGCGCCATGCGAAACGGGAGCGCGAAGTAAGTATTCCAGCCGTACCCAGTCAGGAAAGTTATGGGGGAATCGGCCATCAGACGCAGCATGCTGAGCCAGATCTCGGTTCTGCCCGAGGTAATGTTTCCCAGTCCTGCGGAGCGGCTGTCCGCGATGTACCTCTCAAAGAGAAAATTCCCCATCGCGAGGTCTACCACCAGCACGACGGAGGCGCCCATGGCACTGGCGACAAGTCCGCCGACAACAATCTTCCGGATCGGGAGCATTTCGCGATAGAAGGCGATCAGGATTACGGCACCAATAACCAGCCCGAGAGTGGCGCCGCGAGAACCCGAAAGCAACAAAGCAGCCAACGATGCCAACGAAATTACCAACCAGAAGAGTTTCTTTAGCAGCGCACGCTCCATAAAGAACTGCGCGATAGTGGGAGGGAGGAAGCAGGCAAGCAACGTGCCGTATTGATTGACCTCGCCGATAAACCCTCGGAGCCGGTTGTCATACGGGTTGTACAAGCCAGGCAGATCCACGTAACCGAACTGGTAGGCCAGTCCGAGCACATGGGCCACCCCAAAGACGCCGAGCATGAATGAAACTAACTTTGTCGCGTCGTCTCGGGTCAACCCATAGAAGAAGACCCAGAAAATAAATAGGTAGTCGAGAAGCCGGTTCTTCAAGGGCATCGCGGAACCGATAAGACTGTAGCCGTCGTACTCGAGTATCAGCGCAGAGACGATCCAGGTTACCGCCGCGTAGGCAAATAGCAGTACGAATGCCAGCGTGATTCCCGGGAGCTCAAACCGAACGTTGCGGAGCACCACGGCACGCGCAACGAGCAGCGCAAAGGCCAGATACAGGAAGAGGTTCTTGACACTCAACCCCGGCGCCAGGCTCATGTCGATGCCGGTCAGCCCACTGATCACCAGTGCGAGGATCAGCAGCATCAGCAGGTATTTCATAGGTCCTCCGACATCGGTCAGTACGCCTTGTCGTCCTTGAAGACCTTCAGGGCGGTCAGCATCAGGATCTTCAGGTCGAGCAGGGGCGACCAGTGGCGCAGGTAGTCGAGGTCGTAGTCAACCCGCGCCTGCATCGCCTCGAGAGTCGAGGTCTCGCCGCGACAGCCATTGACTTGCGCAAGCCCCGTAATCCCCGGTGGGACCTTGTGCCGCACCATGTAGCCCTTGATCAGCTTGCGGTAGGTCTCGTTCATCGACACCGGGTGCGGGCGCGGGCCGACGAGGCTCATCCGGCCCTGGAGCACGTTGATGAGCTGCGGGAGCTCATCGAGCGAGTACCGACGGAGGAACTTGCCAATTGGCGTGACCCGCTTGTCATCGCGCGTGGCCTGCTTCACCACGGGGCCGTCTTCGGTCACTGTCATCGTCCGGAACTTGTAGACCATGATCTCATCGCCGTCGAGGCCGTAGCGCCGCTGCCGGAAGATCACCGGACCGGGCGACGAAAGCCGCACGGCGAGCGCGACCAGCAGCATCAGGGGCAGCAGCGGAACCAGCGCCATCGTGGTGAAGACGATGTCGGTCATCCGCTTGATCACTCCGCGATAGCCGTAGAACGGCGTCTCGCACATGGAGACGACGGGGATGCCCCCGACCTCGGCCGTGCGCGACTGGATCAGGTCGAAGACGAAGATGTCTGGCGCGTAGTAAATGGAAGCCGTGGTGTCGCGTAGATCATCGAGCAGATCGAGGACGCGCTGCAGGTGGCGGATCGGCAGCGCGATGAAGATGACCTGCACCCCCTCGCGCTTCACGTAGTCAGCGAGGTCCGGAAGGCGTCCCAGCAAATGGTCGCCCGCTCCGAGCCCGAGCCGATCGGCGCCACGGTCATCGAAATACCCCGCGACGCGCAGGCCGAGATCGGGATTTTCGCGCAGCTTCGACGCAAGCGACTCGCTGACTTCGTTGAAGCCGGCAAAGACGACGCGACGCACATTGTCGGCCTGGGAGAGCATCCGGCGGAGGATCTCGTTGAACACCAGCGAAGCCAGCACCAGCGCGACCGGGGTCAAGAAGGCCCACGTCAGAAGCACCCGTCGCGAGAAATGCGAGGAGAGCTTGGTCGCAAAACCAATGGCGAGCAGGACCGCCACCAGCACCGCCCAGCGCAGCAGGATGCCGAACGCGAGCGGGAACCGGTCCACGAAGAGATTCGAACTCGAGTATCGCGAGGGCTGCAGCAACAAGACGGCCAGCACCCCGACGATGACCAGAAGGGCCGTATAGAAATCATCCCAGGTCATGCCGTAGGCCTGGGTGCAGACCCAGAGGCAGCCCATCACGATCAAGGGCTGCAGCAGGTGTTGAGCAGCACCGACGGAGGCCACACCGAGGCTCTGCTTGAAGATCTCGCCTTGTTTCATTCGAGGGGCCTATGGTTCAGGATCATGCTCGTGATGATCCATGGATTATGTTGATTGCCCATGATACTCATCCCGCCGATACCGCCGCCCTGCCCTCGTACCGGGCGGGCTCGACGCGCAGCTTCTCGAGCAGGTCATAGAGGGTGGGGCGCGTAATACCCAGCAACTGGGCCGCCCGGGACAGATTGCCCGAGGTGGCGGCGAGCGCCCGCTCGACGGCGGCGCGCTCCGCCTTGCGGCGGACCTCCCGCAGCGTCGGCAGCGCGACAGGGGCGCCCAGGGCCTCGAGCCCGAGGTCTGCCGCCGACACAAAGGCCCGTTCGGCCATGATCACCGCCCGGTTGACCGCATTCTGGAGCTCCCGGACATTCCCTGGCCAGGGGGCGCGCTCGATCGCCCTCAAGGCGTCTGCGGTGAACCCCCGGACCCGGCTGCGGTTCGCATGGACACTCTGGCGCAGGAAATGCCGCGCGAGCAGCACCGCATCCCCGCCGCGCTCGCGAAGAGGGGGCACCCGGACCGTGACCTCCCCGATCCTGTAATACAGATCCTCGCGGAATCGCTGGGTAGCAACCAGGGTGGGGAGATCCTTGTTGGTGGCGCAGACGAGGCGGATATCCAGCGGAATGGGCACCCTGCCCCCGATCCGCTCGACCACCCGCTCCTGCAGGACCCGAAGCAGCTTGGCCTGCAGGCCCATGGGCATCTCGCCGATCTCGTCGAGAAAGACCGTACCGCCGGCCGCAAGTTCCAGCCGGCCCGGGGCCTGGCGTACAGCACCGGTGAAAGCCCCCCGTTCGTGACCGAAGAGTTCGCTCTCCAGCAGGTTCTCCGGGATCGCCGCGCAATTGATCGCGCAAAACGGGCCGCGGGCGCGCTCGCCCAGCTCGTGCAGCGCACGGGCCAGGAGCTCCTTGCCGGTCCCACTCTCGCCCTGCAGCAGCACGCTGGCGCGCGCGGGGGCCAGCTTCTCGACGAGCCGAAAGGCCTCTCGCATTGCGCTGCTGCCGCCAACCAAACCGGCCGTGGACATGCCACAAGGCACACCACCCCGGAGGCCGATCGCCCTTTCCTCGAGCTCACCGATCCGCAGGGCCCGACGGACGATCAGCGGCAGTACCTCGCCCTCGAGGGGGCGATGGTAGAAATCCGCGGCACCGTGCCCGATGGCCCGTGCCGCCAGCTCTCGCGACCCCTCATTCACCAGCGCGATAACCTTGGTCGACGGGGAATCGGCGAGAAGATCGGCCAGCACATCGAAGGCCAAGGCCGGCGAGGCGGCCACGAAGGGCGAGTGGATGTCGAGCAGCACGACCGGCGGGCGCTCACGCCGCATGAACGCCGCGGCGTCCTCGCGTGAGCCCGCTGCCGCCACCCGGAAATCGGGCAGCAGCCCGATCAGGTGCAGGGCAACCCCGGGCTCGCTCGAGAGCACCAGTAGGCAGGCCTGCGCGCCAGGGGCGGCAGTGTCGGTCATTCATACAGTGTAGGGTCCCGGCGCCAGGCTGCCGGTGAGCCAGGTCACAGTCGGGAATGGCGTCCCCACGGGGATTCGAACCCCGGTTACCGCCGTGAAAGGGCGATGTCCTAGGCCTCTAGACGATGGGGACGCCGGATAAGAAGAACCGTGGTGGAGCTAGGCGGGATCGAACCGCCGACCTCTTGCATGCCATGCAAGCGCTCTCCCAGCTGAGCTATAGCCCCACGGGAAGGACGCGCAAGCTACGCAACCGCCCGCGCAATGTCAAGGAATTACGCGGCTGCAGGCGGCGTCGATCCGGGCGAGCGTGCGAGCCTGCCCGAGCAGGGCGAGCGTCGCGTCGATCGGGGGCGATATCGTGCCACCCGACACCGCCACGCGCAGCGGCTGGGCCAGCTTGCCAAGCCCCACCCCGCGCGCCGCCGCCAGCGTATTGAGCGCCGCGCCGATAGCCGCCGTACTCCATTCGCTGAGCCCGGCGAGCGACCCGCGCACGGCCGCCAGGGCTTCCTGCCCCTCCTCGCCAAGGTGCTTCTGCGCAGCCTTTGGGTCGAGCTCCACGGATTCACGGAAGAAGAACAGGCTGTTCTGCGCCATCTCGCGCAGCGTCTTGGTGCGCTCGCGCTGCATCAGCACCAGCTGCTCGAGCACGGCGGGGTCGACGCTGGACACACCCAGCCGCTCCAGTTGAGCCCGCAGGTGGACGGCGACCTCTGCCGCCGGGGCCTTCATCATGTGCTGCTGGTTGAGCCACAGCAGCTTCTCGGGGTTGAAGGCCGACGCCGACTTGTTCACGTCGGCGATGTCGAACGCCCGGATCATCTCTTCGCGGCTGAAGACCTCCTGGTCGCCGTGCGACCAGCCGAGCCGAACGAGGTAGTTCAGCAGGGCATCGGGCAGGTAGCCCTCCTCCTCGTACTGCAGCACGCTGACGGCGCCGTGCCGCTTCGAGAGCTTGGCACCGTCGGGCCCGAGGATCATCGGCACGTGGGCATAGACCGGGATCGAGGCACCGAGCGCCGCCAGCATGTTCATCTGGCGCGGCGTGTTGTTGAGGTGGTCATCGCCGCGGATCACATGGGTCACGCCCATGTCGGCGTCATCGACCACCACGCAGAAGTTGTAGGTGGGGGTGCCGTCGGCGCGGGCGATCACCAGGTCGTCGAGTTCCGTGTTGCGGAACACCACCCGGCCGTGCACGAGGTCATTGACCACCACCTCGCCGTCGAGCGGGTTGCGGAAGCGGATCACCGGCTCGACCCCGGGGCGGGTGTCGGTCCGGTCGCGCCAGCGGCCGTCGTAGCGGGGCTTCTCCTTGCGGGCCATCTGCTCGGCCCGCAGCTGCTCGAGTTCTTCCTTGGTGCAGTAGCAGCGGTAGGCCTTGCCCTCGGCCAGCAGGCGATCGATCACCTCCCGGTAGCGGGGAAACCGCGCCGTCTGGAAATACGGCCCCTCGTCGGCGTCGAGCCCCAGCCAGCGCATCCCCTCGAGGATCACGCGGACGGCCTCGTCGGTGGAGCGCTCGCGGTCGGTATCTTCCACCCGGAGGATGAACTTGCCCCCCAGCCGGCGGGCATAGAGCCAGGAGAACAGGGCCGTGCGGACCCCACCGATATGCAGCATGCCGGTGGGGCTGGGGGCGAAGCGGGTGACGACCGTCATCAGGGGGCCTTGCGCAATACGGGACGAGGCGCGAATCCTAGCATCGCCGCGACGTTGCTTCAGGCTGCGCCGCGCCTTAGAATCTCGCCCCTCTTTCCGGGGCGGGCGGTTAGCTCAGCGGTAGAGCACTGCTTTCACACGGCAGGGGTCACTGGTTCAATCCCAGTACCGCCCACCAAAGTCGCAACTTGGCGACGCACCGTCTTATCCCCGCGCCTTGGCTCGATGCAGCCGCCGTCCGTGCCTTGCAGTTGCCGACGCCCTCTTGCCTCGTCAATCCGACATCCGCTCGGGTCTATAGCGCCTTGAGACCGCGGGGACTTCACCACAAGTCCACCATCGCGGACCCTAGCTCCAAACGGTACTAAAACGGCTGGGTATCTCCGGGCGACCTCTCGAATGTCGCAACATTTTTTTATTTATTGTTATAACTCTATCCAATTTAGGGTCCGGCAATCTAAAGGTTTTGTGCCCAGTGCATTCAACCTCAAAGAGAACCGGAGTCACTGAATGTTGCGTTCCAGTCGGCTGCGAGTATGCGTGACAGGCGGAGCGGGCTTCATAGGCTCAGCAGTCACTCGTCGCTTATTAGAAATGGGACATCATGTCATCGTGTTGGATGACTTGTCTTCGGGAACGCGGGCCCCGCACCCCACCAGCCATCTAACTTTTATAAAGGGATCGGTAATCGATAGACGCGCCGTCAGCGCGGCCGTCAGCGGAGCTGATTTGATCCTGCATATGGCGGGCGTGGTCGGGATGCGATTGGCTTATGAAAAGCGCAACCTGTCATATGCGATTTCGGTACATGGTACGCGACAGATACTCGAATGCGCGCCTGCCGTTCCGATCGTCGCGATGTCCTCATCCGCTGTTTACGGTGACCGCCATGGCACATTAATGCACGAGGCAGAGACTCTCGATCCCCAAGGAGTCTTGCGGTATGACGGCGGAGCTCCCGGATACGCTCTTGGGAAGCTCCATCTCGAGCGAATTGTTAGCGAAACCGCAGCATACGGTTTCTGCGTTCGGCCATTCAACGTAGTAGGCCGCGGCCAGGCGAGCAAATATGGAATGGTTGTACCGACGTTCGTGACGCGTGCGCTGTCCGGCAAAAACCTGGTTGTCTACGACGATGGCTTGCAGACCCGCTGCCTGAGCGACATAGACTCTTTCGTGGAGGCGCTGTTGAAGATCATTGAGAACCCAGAGTCATGGAAGACGCCTAGTCGGGTCATTAATTTAGGGAGCAACAAGCCCACCACGATATTAAGCCTCGCGCAGCAGGTCATTATCCATTCCAGGAGCCAATCCGCCATCGAATTCGTACCGTACAACTCTGCATTCCCCGGAAGAGATGACATCCGAGCAAGAGTTCCCGACGTTCGACTGCTTCAGTCGCTCGCAGGCCCTATCGGGTGGGCATGCACGGAGAAGATAGTTCGCACCCTGGTGCGAAATCACCGAGAACCATTCTTCGCGCGCGCTGAAAGAAAGAAACCAGCATCCGCCGCTTAAAAATACGATGCTCAGGCGCCATGGAGAGGTACTGACGACCCCATTCCCGTACAGGGCCATTCTCGCAATTTCAAGTGACCTCGATGACACGCCAAGCTGGAAACACTATTTCGAGCTGATTACCTTCCTAAATTCCCGCCAAATGACGATATTTGGCCCCGGCGTCGGCCTGGAGTTTGCGAATTCGATTTTCTTTAAGGAGTCATCATCCCCCGTTGCGTACAACCATGCGGGAACGGGGGTCCAGGCCAACGTAAGAAACCTGATCCGCACTGGCCACATCGATACGCTTCATTCATTTGGCGCCGATGAAGCGCTCCGATCGGGGGCGAGAGATTCTCTGGAGACACTCGCGGCGCACCGGTGCCAGCTCCCAGTCTGGACGGATCATTGGGTTTCACCGACTAACTTCGATCCGTTTAAACCCACAGCGCAAGGCGCGAAGAAAAGCTATCCCGCCTACTGCGCGGACCTCGTAGCCAAGCACGGCGTTAGCTACGTATGGGCCGGACGCCTGACCACCGTTGTTGGCCAGGGAAGGCGGCTGCCCGCAACAGGAGCATTGGCAGGGCGCTGCAACTCTTTGCAAGGCTTTCACTCCGCTGCCATGGAGACCGCCAAACACGCCCTTGGCAGACTCGGGATGAAAAAATTCGCCATGCGTGCATCCAATAAGCTCGTACAGCCTCTCGCGATAGGGGATGGACTGGAGTTTATAGAGTTTCTGCGGGCATATCCGTCGCCCCTTCCTCTGCACGTTGGGGACTCGGCCGATGGGGTGGCCGCCGCCCTTGCAACCGGCACTTTGCTCTCCCTCATACGCAGTCGGGGCGCCATGATTCTGTACACGCACCTTGGCCGTCGGATGCCGCTATTCGGAGAGCCCGGCAGCGATTTGATCCACTCGTCGCTTAACGCTCTTCGTGATCTCGAAGACCGAGGATTGCTAAAAACCCTTTCTACAGCTCGGCTCTTGGACTTTGTCGCCGTCCGCGACAGGACTGATGTTGCCATTTCCGGCCACCCCAACGCGTTGCGAATAGAAATCGAGCCGGACCCGAAAGATCGCGTATGCATTGCCGCGCTGGCTCGCTCTGGAGCAAAGGGACTCGGCGTAGTGGTTCCGCGAACAAATTTGGCCACGTTCCATGTCATGGGCCGCAATAGCCAAAAAGCTTCTTTATTCCATCCTTCCGGATCCGATTATTCGATAGCGTACCTACCTATCGGCTCACTGCCGGAGCCAGCTCTATGATGCAAATTACGGAGCGACGCATCAGGGAACCTTGGTCAAAGCCCATGTCCGTCGTGTTTGTCAAGGCCGCTCTCCTAATCGCGAGAATTCTCCGGTGGATTCACCGACCGAGAACTTTCGACGCCAAACCCGAACACCGAATCTTGATCGCCCTTATCGGGCCGTTCAATAATCGCAACTGGCTCGAAGCATATGCCCGTCCGATCGCGGAAAGCGACCACAGAACACATGTTGTCACGTTCTCGAAGTACCAGCACGCTCTGGACGACCGCATCCGCGTCATCGTAGCTCCCTCCCATCTTCAATCACTCCTCGGAGAAAGACTCGCGCGCTGGATTACATTTGGCTTCTGGTGTCTAAAAAACCGACCCCATTTAGTTTTGGGCCTGCATCTACCCACGAGCGGCTTTATTGCACTTGTTGCAGCGCGATCGATCGGGGCTCAAGCAGCCTATTTTTGCGTGGGAGGGGAGAGCGAAATAGAGAACGGAGAAATCGGAATCGAGCAATCCCTCACGCAGCGTAGTAATTTCTGTAATAAGGCCGTCGCAAACTCGCTCGTCGACATTGCAAACGAGTTTGATGCCGTGTTCACCATGGGCACAAATACAGCAGCCGCACTGCGTACATTAGGGGTGTCGCCCCCCATTTATCCTATCGCGGTTGGGATCGATATGATCCGGTTTAGCGCCAAGCCGCCTCCGCCCTCAACAAGTCAACGAATTATCTCCGTCGCTCGATTGGTTCCAATCAAAGCGCTAGATTTGCTGCTGGAAGCCGTATCTGAATTGCGTAGCCAAGGAAGAAACGTATCTCTCGACATCGTCGGAGACGGTCCAGAACGCGAAAGGCTCGAGAAAAAAATCAAGGCGCTGGGTATCGCTGCAAACGTACGCCTTATTGGAAGTCAGGACCAAGTTGAGAAGTGGCTATGGGAAGCGCGGGTTTTTGCCCTAGCGTCCAGGTCGGAAGGCCTGCCCATAGCAATGCTGGAAGCACTCTCGTGCGGTATTGGTGTGGTGGCCCCCAAGGTTGGCGACATCGCAGACGCCATTAATGATCCACGTGTGGGACTGCTGGTCGAATCGGCCCACGCAAAAGCTTATGCGCATGCCATTGCGCAAATGCTCGACCTCGATGACCAGTTAAATCCTGTCGCCCGCAATCTACGCCTAGCGAAAGCCAGAGAGTACTCGGTCCCTGAGCGCGCCAAGCAGTGGCGCTTGGCAATCGACCAGTTGCTGCTACACAACCGCTGACGTGACCATCCAGCCAACAGATCCACGCCCCAATGCCGGCGATTCAATGATCCGCCGCCACCGCCCCCATCCCGGCCAGCAGCGCGAGCACTTCCGATGTCTTGTCCTGCATCAGCGGTGCACTACCCCGGCTCTCGACGTTCAGGCGGATCAGTGGCTCGGTGTTGGATGAGCGCAGGTTGAGCCGCCAGTCGGCGAATTCCATCGAAAGCCCATCGGTGAAGTCCACGGACTGCGCCACACCCGCATAGTGGGCCTGGACGGCGGCGATCGCGGCCTTGCCGTCTGGGATCCGGCGGTTGATCTCGCCGCTGCAGGGGAAGAGCCGGATCCGCTCACCGACGAGTTCCGCGAGCGACTTGCCGGTCACGCACATCCGCTCCAGCACCAGCAGCCAGGGCACCATGCCGCTGTCGCAGTAGGCGAAGTCGCGGAAGTAATGGTGCGCGCTCATCTCGCCGCCATAGGCGCCGTCGACCTCGCGCATCTTCGCCTTGATGAACGCGTGACCGGACTTGCAAAGCACGGGCGTGCCGCCGTGCTGGCGCACGATGTCGAGCGTGTTCCAGGTGAGCCGGGGGTCGTGCACGATGCGCGCGCCAGGTTCCTTCTCGAGGAAGGACTGCGCCAGCAACCCCACGAGGTAATAGCCCTCGACGAACGCTCCGCTGGCGTCGAAGAAGAAGCAGCGGTCGAAGTCGCCGTCCCAGGCGAGCCCGACGTCTGCCCCGCTGCGACGGATCGCCTCCACCGTCGGCCGGCGGTTCTCCTCGAGCATCGGGTTCGGCACACCGTTGGGGAAGGTGCCATCGGCCTGGTGATGAACCTTGACGAACTCGAACGGCAGCTGCGGCTCGAGCAGGTCGACGAAGGCCCCTGCCCCGCCGTTGCCCGCGTTGACGACCACCTTGAGCTTGCGGAGCTTCGAGCGATCGACGTAGCCGAGCAGGTGCTCGGTGTACTTCGCGCGGGTATCGAGCTGGCTGAGCTTGCCGGCCGTCGCGGCCTTCGGCGGCAGCCGGTCGTCGCGGATCATCGCCGCCATGTCCTTGAGGCCCGTGTCGGCGCTGATCGGCCGCGAGCCTTCGCGCACGAACTTCATGCCGTTGTAGTCGGGCGGGTTGTGACTGGCGGTGACCATGATGCCGCCGTCGAAACCCCCGCTGGCCGTGGCGAAATACACGCCTTCGGTACCGCAAAGACCGATGTCGACCACGTCGACGCCGCTGTCGAGGAGGCCGCGCGTCAGCGCCTCGGCGAGTTCGGCACTGGTCAGGCGGATGTCGCGGCCCACGACCACCGTGCGTGGCTTGACGAACCCGGCGTAGGCCCGCCCGATCCGGTACGCCAGGTCGGTGTTGATCTCGTCCGGGATCCGCCCACGCACGTCGTAGGCCTTGAAGCTGTTCAGGTTCATTGGTTCGTCCCCTCGCGGCCGTAGCGGTCTTCGAACCGCACGATGTCGTCCTCGCCCAGGTAGCTGCCGGACTGCACCTCGATGATGTGCAGCGGGATCTTGCCCGGGTTCTCGATGCGGTGACGCGCCCCGAGCGGGATGTAGGTCGACTGGTTCTCCTCGAGAAGGAAGACCTCGTCGTTGCGGGTGATCCGCGCGGTGCCCGACACCACGATCCAGTGCTCTGCCCGATGGTGATGGAGCTGCAGCGACATCGACGCGCCGGGCTTCACGGTCAGCCGCTTGACCTGGAAGCGCTCGCCGTTCTCGATGCTGTCGTAGCTGCCCCAGGGCCGGAACACCTCGCGGTGCAGCGAGTGCTCGCCCCGCCCGTCCGCCTTGATCCGGTTGACGAGCTTCTTGACGTCCTGCACCCGCCCGCGGGGTGCCACGAGGATCGCATCCTTGGTCTCGATGACCACGTGGTCCTCGAGGCCAACGGTCGCCACGAGGCGGCTCTCGGAGTAGAGGTAGCAGTTGCGGGTGTCTTCGGCGATGACGTCACCGCGCAGCACGTTGCCGGCCTCGTCGCCCTCGATCGCCTCGTGCAGCGAGGACCAGGAGCCCACGTCGCTCCAGCCGGCGTCGAGTGGCACCACGACGGCCGCATCGGTCCTTTCCATGACCGCGTAGTCGATGGAGTCGCTGCGGCAGGCGCCGAAGGCGGCCTCGTCGATCCGGACGAAGTCGAGGTCGCGCCGGGCCGCGGCCCAGGCATCGGCACAGGCTGCCGCGATATCGGGCGCATGGCGCTCGAGTTCCTGCAGGTAGCGGCGCACGCCGACCAGGAACATGCCGCTGTTCCAGAAATATTCGCCGCTCGCCACGAACTCGCGCGCCCGGGCATCGTCGGGCTTCTCGACGAAGCTCGCGATGGGATATGCGGGCCCCTCGCCCGCACCGCGGCGGATGTAGCCGTAGCCCGTCTCGGGCTGACGGGCCACCACGCCAAACGTGACCAGCTTGCCCGCCTGCGCGGCCGGCAGGGCTTCACGCACGGCGGCCCGGAAGGCCTCGACGTCGCGGATCACGTGGTCGGCTGGCAGCACCAGCAGGGCCGGCTCCGGATTTCCGGCGCGGCGGCCATGCGAGGGCTTCGCACCCTCGAGCGCGGCGTGAGCCGCGAGGGCAATGGCGGGGGCTGTATTGCGGCCGACCGGCTCGAGCACGATGCGCGCCCCCTGGACCCCCTGCTGCCGCAGCTGCTCCGCCACCATGAAGCGGTGGGCGTCGTTGCAGACCACGATGGGCGCGGCGAGCGACGGCAGGCCTTCGATTCGTGCGACCGTGTCCTGCAACATCGTGCGGTCGCCACCGGCGAGCGCGAGCAGCTGCTTGGGATAGAGCTCGCGCGACAGCGGCCAGAGGCGGGTGCCCGCGCCGCCCGAGAGAATGACCGGAATCAGCATGGTAGGCCCCCCTTTCGCGCAGCGACCTAGGCGGCGGCGCCGCTCACCGAAGCGCCACGACCGATCGCGTAGTAGGTGAAGCCGAGCCGGGCCATCAGCGCCGGGTCATAGAGGTTGCGTCCGTCAAAGATCACAGGCTGCTGCAGCGTCGACTTGATCGCGTCGTAGTCCGGGCTGCGGAACTCCTGCCACTCGGTTGCGATGGCCAGCACGTCGGCACCCTGCAGCGTCTCGGGCGCGTTGCGGCAGAGCTCGAGGTCGGGCCGCTCGCCGTAGATGCGGCGGGTCTCACCCATCGCCACGGGATCGTAGGCGCGCACGCGCGCACCCGCCTGCCAGAGGCTTTCCATCAGCACGCGGCTGGGGGCCTCGCGCATGTCGTCGGTGTTCGGCTTGAAGGCCAGACCCCACAGCGCGACGGTGCGCCCCGCGAGCTGGCCGCCGAAGTGACGGTCGATGCGCTCGAACAGAACGCGCTTCTGGCGATCGTTGACGTCCTCGACCGCCTCGAGCACTCGCGACGGCGCCCCGACCCCACCAGCCGTGCGCACCAGCGCCTGAACGTCCTTGGGGAAGCAGGAGCCGCCGTAACCCGCACCCGGGTAGATGAAGCTGAAGCCGATGCGCGAGTCGGAGCCAATGCCGCGCCGCACCTGCTCGATGTCCGCCCCGACCCGCTCGGCGATGCCCGCCAACTCGTTGATGAACGAGATCTTGGTGGCCAGCATGGCGTTGGCGGCGTACTTCGTGAGCTCGGCGGAGCGCACGTCCATGACGATCAGCCGGTCGCGGTTGCGCGTGAAGGGCTCGTAGAGCGCCCGCATCAGTTCGGTGGTGCGGGGGTTCTCCGTGCCGATGACCACGCGGTCGGGCTTCATGAAGTCGGCGATGGCCGCCCCTTCCTTCAGGAATTCCGGGTTGGATACCACGTCGAATTCCACAGAGGCCTTCCGGCGGGCCAGCGCGGCCTGGATCTCGGCCTTGACCTTGTCGGCCGTGCCGACCGGCACGGTCGACTTGTCGATGACGATGCGATATTCGGAGAGGTTCTCGCCGATCGTACGGGCCACCGCGAGCACGTAGCGCAGGTCGGCGGAGCCGTCCTCGTCCGGTGGAGTGCCCACCGCGATCAGCTGGAACAGGCCGTGCGCCACGCCGGCCGCGGCGTCGGTCGTGAACTTCAATCGGCCCGCTTCCGCGTTGCGCTTGATCAGTGCGTCGAGGCCTGGCTCGTGGATCGGCACCTCGCCGCGGTTCAGGCGCTCGATCTTGGCCGCGTCGACGTCCACGCAGACCACGTCGTTGCCCGCATCGGCAAGGCAGGCACCCGTGACCAGACCCACGTAACCGGAACCAAAGATGGTGACGCGCATTCGAGAAGAGCCCCTGATCAGACCGTTGTCAAAAAAATGCTATCGGCGCGCAGCCGCTCAGACAAGGAACCACGGCACAGACCCGCGCATGCACGCCGGGCGCAGCGGCCTAACGGGGGCGTCGCGACGACAGCGCGGTGACGTTGCTGGCCGGCAGCACGACGCGCGCCGGCTCGGGCCCGACGGAGGGCGAACCGCCCCCCTGTGCACTCCAGACGAGGTCGTGAATGCGCTCGGCGGCCTGGTACTCGACCACCAGCGCGCGCAGCAGGTCGACCACGGCGGTGCAGTCATAGGCGCGCAGCGCGATCAGCAGCTCGCCGAGCAGGCCCTCGACCTGCTCCCAGGGCAGAGAGTGCTCCATGGCCCGCATGATCATCGGATGGTCGGTTCCCGAGACATTGTTGCCGATCAGCAGCTCCTCGTAGAGCTTCTCGGCCGGCCGCAGGCCCGTGTACGCGATCTCGATGTCGCCGTGCGGATGATGGGCGTCGCGGAGGGTCAGGCCCATCAGGTTGACCATCCGGCGGGCGAGGTCGCTGATCTTGACCGGCTTGCCCATGTCGAGCACGAAGACGTCGCCGCCGCGCGCCATCGAGCCCGCCTGGATCACCAGCTGCGCGGCCTCGGGGATCGTCATGAAGTAGCGGATCACGTCCGGGTGGGTCACGGTGACCGGCCCGCCGCGGCGGATCTGTTCCTGGAACAGCGGCACGACGGACCCCGATGAGGCCAGCACGTTGCCGAAGCGCACCATGCAGAACCGCGTCTTGACGCTGCGCTGGTGCAGCCCCTGCAGCACGATCTCGGCGGCGCGCTTGGTCGCGCCCATCACGTTGGGCGGGTTGACCGCCTTGTCGGTGGAGATCAGCACGAAGGTCTCGACGCCCGCTTCCAGCGCGGCCTCGGCCGTGTACCAGGTCGAGATCACGTTGTTGTGGACGCCCTCGACGATGTTCTGCTCGACGATGGGCACGTGCTTGTAGGCGGCGGCGTGATAGACGGTCTCGACCCTGTAGGTCGCGAGCACGCCGCGGACACGGTCGCGATGGTGGGCGTTGCCGAGCAGGGCCACGACCTCGACCGACAGGCCTTCTGCCTGCAGCGCCTGACGAAGCTCGCGCTCGATCGTATACAGCGCAAGCTCGGACATCTCGAACAGCACCAGGCGACGCGGGCTGCGGCGCAGCACCTGGCGGCAGATCTCGGACCCGATCGAGCCACCCGCGCCGGTGACCATGACCACCTTGCCGCGGATGCAGGCGTCGAACAGCGTCGGGTTCGGCGGCACCGGGTCGCGGCCCAGCAGGTCGGCGACGTCGACCTCGCGGATGTCGTTCAGCGCCGCCTTGCCCTGCAGGATGTCCGACAGGTCTGGTACCGAGCGCACGTGCAGGCCAAGGGGCTCGAGGAAGGTGAGGATTTCGCGCTTGCGGTGGCGCGATGCGGAGGGCACCGCAAGCAAGGCACCCTGAACCGCCTTGTCTTGCACCAGGCTCGGCAGCACGGCGGGCGCAAAGACCTCGATGCCGTTGATGAAGCTGCCCTGCAGGCTGCGCTTGTCGTCGACGAAGGCGACCACTCGGATCTCATGGCTGCCGGCGAGCGCCGCACACAGCCGGGCCCCCGCGTTGCCCGCGCCGTAGATCACCACGCGTTCTGCGCGGTTGCCGAGGGGTGCGTTGAAGGCCTGGCGCACGACCAGCCGGCTGCCACCGACGTAGACCAGCGCGAGCACGGAGTAGATCAGCCAGACAGACGGCGGCACCTGTTGCGCGGGCGAGAGCGAGTCGTAGACGAACAGGATGGCGGTCGAGATCGCCACTCCCCCCACGACGGTGTAGAGGGCGCGGGACCCCAGGAACCGCACGATGGCGCGGTAGAGCCCGAGCATCGAGAACACCGGGATCGAGGCGAGCAGCGCCACGACGAACAGGCCGGCGGTCTCCGACGCCGGCGGCGTCAGCGTGTCGTACTTGAGGGCAAAGGCGCACCAGAGGGCGGCCGGGATCATCAGCACGTCGGCCACGACCATGATCCAGCGCTTGGCCGTACGTGGCAGCGCGGTGGCGGCCTTGGCCCAGCCGTTGGCGAATCGGGCAAGGTTGTTGAGTAGCAAGCAGCCCCCGGCTACTGGAATCTGATTATGTAGAATTCTAACACACTGGAAAGGCTCATATTTTACGTCGAATGGGTATAGCCCGGGCTGCCCGAAATGCCGCACCGTTCACGTTTTGCGCACAAAACGGGCCAGGCCAGCCACCCCATCGCCCTCAGGGGTAGGTTTCGACTTCGGACAGCGGCCGCGCCGCCCTGTCCTTGGCTGACAGGGTCGGGGTTCCCTCGAGCGGCCATTCGATGCCCAGCGCCGGGTCGTTCCACAACAGGCTGCGCTCGTGCTCCGGGGCGTAGTAGTCGGTGGTCTTGTAGAGGAACTCGGCAGCCTCGCTGGTCACCAGGAAGCCATGCGCAAACCCCGGCGGTACCCACAGCTGCCGGCGGTTCTCCGCCGACAGCGTCACCCCGACCCAGCGGCCAAAGCGGGGGGAACTGCGCCGCAGGTCGACCGCCACGTCGTACACCTCGCCTTTCACCACGCGGACCAGCTTCCCCTGCGGTTGCTGGATCTGGTAATGCAGCCCGCGCAGCACCCCGCGAACCGACCCGCTATGGTTGTCCTGCACGAAGCGCGGCCGCTGGCCCGTGGCCGCCTCGAAATCGCGCTCGCTGAAGCTCTCGAAGAAGAACCCGCGCGCATCGCCGAACACCTTCGGCTCCAGGATCAGCACCTCGGGCAGCGCGGTGGGCGTCACGGTGTAGGGCATGGCACGGATCCGCTCAGTCGACGAGCCGCAGCAGGTACTGGCCGTAGTGGCTCTTGGCCAGCGGCGCGGCAAGCCGCTGCAACGCCTCGGCGTCGATCCAGCCCGAATGGAAGGCGATCTCCTCCGGACAGGCCACCATCAGCCCCTGGCGCTTCTGCAGCGTCGAGATGAAACTGGCCGCATCGTGCAGGCTGTCGTGCGTGCCCGTGTCGAGCCA
>CAZPAJ010000021.1:41036-60086 GCA_964584625.1 uncultured Acidibacter sp. | reverse complement strand
TTGTCCTTCGCCAGAAGCTCGTCCCAGTATCCACCCCAGATCACTTTAATCACATTCCAGCCCGCACCACGGAAATCGCTTTCCAGCTCCTGAATGATCTTGCCATTACCTCGCACAGGGCCATCCAGGCGCTGCAGGTTACAGTTCACCACAAGCACCAGGTTGTCGAGCTTCTCGCGGGCGGCAAGACCAATCGCGCCCATCGACTCGGGCTCGTCCATCTCGCCGTCGCCCAGGAAAGCCCAGACCTTGCGGTCCGACGGCTTCACCAACCCGCGATGCTCCAGATAGCGCTGGAATCGCGCCTGGAAGATCGCCTGCATCGGGCCAAGTCCCATGGAGACCGTCGGGAACTGCCAGAAGTCGGGCATCAGCCAAGGGTGCGGGTAGGAGGACAAGCCGTCGCCCGCCACCTCCTGGCGGAAGTGGCGCAACTGGTCCTCCGTCAGCCGGCCCTCGAGGTACGCGCGCGCGTAGATGCCCGGAGACGCATGCCCCTGGATGAAGATCATGTCGCCCGGATGGCGATCCGACGGTGCCCGCCAGAAGTGGTTGAAGCCAACCTCGTAGAGCGTTGCCGCCGAGGCGTAGCTCGAGAGGTGACCGCCGTACTCCGACGACAGCCGGTTGGCCTGCACCACCATGGCCATGGCGTTCCAGCGGATGTACGCCTCGATCCGCTTCTCGAGTTCGCGCTTGCCCGGATATTCCTTCTGCTGGCCGGTCGAGATGGTGTTGACATACGCCGTGTTGGGCTTGAACGGCAGGTAGGCGCCGGAGCGCCGCGTGTAGTCGATCAGGCGCTCGAGGAGGAAGTGCGCCCGCTCTGGCCCGTGCGTTCGCAGCACCGAATCGATGGATTCGAGCCAGTCCTGGGTTTCACCGGGATCGAGGTCGTCCGGGAGCTTCTGCGGTTCGGCCATGAACGGTATTGCCTCTGGGCGCGTGTGAAAATGGGTATGTTAACTCGGTCGGGGTCCCGATGCCCGCGGTAGGCCTGT
Organism: uncultured Acidibacter sp.; assembly: GCA_964584625.1. GTDB lineage: Bacteria > Pseudomonadota > Gammaproteobacteria > Steroidobacterales > Steroidobacteraceae > UBA964. Next base: position 59,085 of record CAZPAJ010000021.1, on the reverse strand, counting down.
GCTAGCATGCCGGACGCCGTGTCGATTCTCCCTGACCAGCCCCTGCCCGCGTTGAAAGCTGCCGAGGCGGGCCTCGCGCGGCGCTCTCTGGACTCGGCGGACGCAGCCTGCCTGCTGCTGCCGGAAAGCGAGTCCGCCCGCGCGGCCGCCGCGGCCGGCCTCGGCCACGCCGAGTCGATTCATCGGCTGCTCGGGCGCGCCCGACTGCGTGCCGGAACGCACGCCGCCGTCACGCTTCCCAACGATCGTCAGACCCTCCTCACCGTGGGCGTTGTCGCGTCCTCGGCCTCGCCTTTCGACCGGCTCACGCTGGCAGGGCGGATGCTCCGCGACGCGCTGGCGCGCGAGCCGCAGCGCTTGGCGCTCGCGGCCTCGGGTCTGGGTACGCAGACCGCCCCCGGCGTCGAGGCGCTCGCTGCGGCGGCGCTGTCGCAGTCCTTCAGGCTCCCCGACTACCGGTCGAGCAAGTCCTCGTCTCCCCGGCTCTCGGCGGTCTCGCTGCACGGCGTGCCGTCGCGCGCGTTACCCCGCCTGCGCGCCGAGGCCCGCGCCGGCAACCTGGCCCGCTGGCTCACTGCACTGCCACCCAACGTGCTCGATGCCAGGGCCTACCGCAAGACACTGGCGCGGCTGGCGCGCGGCGCCGGGGCGAGCTTCAAGTGGCTGGGCGAGCGGGAACTGCGCCGGGCGGGCGCGGGGGCATTCCTCGCCGTCGCCGCCGGCAATGCCTCGCGCGACGCCGGCATCGCCCGCCTCACCTGGTCACCGGCCGGCGGCAGGCGCTCGCGCACGGCAAGCCTCGCGCTCGTGGGCAAGGGCATCCTCTTCGACACTGGCGGCAACAACCTCAAGTCCCACCGCAGCATGCTCGACATGCACACGGACATGGCCGGCAGCGCGGTAGCGCTCGCGAGTTTCCTCGCGCTCGTCGAGTTGCGTGTCGCATTTCCCCTCGAGTGCTGGCTCGCGATCACCGAGAACCGGATTGGTCCCTCGGCCTACCGGCCGCAGGATGTGGTGCGCGCCGCCAATGGCGTGAGCATCCAGGTCATCCACACCGACGCCGAGGGCCGGATGGCGCTGGCCGACGCGCTCGCACTCGCCTGTCGCGGCTCGCCCCGCCTCGTCGTCGACTTTGCCACGCTCACGGGCGCATGCGTCACGGCCCTGACGGAGCGGATGAGCGGCGTGTTCACCAACCGGGAGCCGCTGCGGCCCCTGCTCGAGGCCGCCGGCCGGCTGAGCGGCGAACGCGTCTGGCCGTTCCCGATGGACGCGGATTTCGATGCCGACCTCGAGAGCAAGGTCGCCGACATCCTGCAGTGCGCCGTCGACGGCAAGGGCGACCATGTGCTCGCGGCGAGGTTCCTGAACCGCTTCGTTCCCGGGAACGTGCCCTGGGTGCACGTCGACCTCGCGGCCGCGACCCGGACCGGCGGCCTCGCCCACGTCGCCACCGACATCACCGGCTTCGGGCCGCGTTTCATGATCGAGCTCGCGACGAGCCCGAAGCTGCCTGCAGCACTGGAGTCCCCGTGACCGAACGCCTTACGCTACGCCGACCCGACGACTGGCACGTGCACCTGCGCGACGGCGAGACGATGCGCGCCGTGCTCCCGCACACCGCCGCGCGCTTCGCGCGCGCCGTGGTCATGCCCAACCTGAAGCCCCCGGTCACCACCACGGCGCTCGCTCGCGAATATCGGCGGCGCATCGTGGATGCGCTGCCCGAAGGCGCCGTTTTCGAGCCTCTCATGACGCTGTACCTGACCGACCGCACGCCCCCGGACGAGATCGACCGGGCACGCGAGAGCGGGATCGTCGTGGGCTGCAAGCTCTATCCCGCGGGAGCCACCACCCACTCGGACGCCGGGGTCACGGACGTGCGACGCATCGACGCAGTGCTCGAGCGCATGGCCGGGCTCGGCCTCGCGCTTCAGGTGCACGGCGAGGTCACCGCCGACGCGGTCGATGTCTTCGATCGCGAGTCGCGCTTCATCGACGAGGTCCTGGCGCCGCTGGTCGCTCGACACCCTCGCCTGCGCGTGGTGTTCGAGCACATCACCACGGCGCGCGCAGTGGAGTTTGTCGCCGCGGCGCGCGAGGGCGTGGCGGCGACGATCACCCCGCAGCACCTGCTCTACAACCGCAACGAGATGTTCCGTGGCGGGATCAGGCCCCACTACTACTGCCTTCCGATCCTCAAGACCGAGCCTGACCGCGCCGCGCTGGTGGCTGCCGCGACCGGCGCAAGCCCGCGGTTCTTCCTGGGCACGGACAGCGCGCCTCACGAGCGCGGCACCAAGGAGGCCCCTTGCGGGTGCGCGGGCATGTACTCCGCGCATGCGGGTCTCGAGCTCTATGCCGAGGTGTTCGAAGACGCCGGCGCACTCGATCGGCTCGAGGCCTTCGCGTCGGAGCGCGGACCCGATTTCTACCGGCTCCCCCGCAACGAGACGGTCGTGACGCTGGAACGCACAGCGTGGACGGCGCCGACCGCTTACCCGTTTGGCCCCGGGTCGGTGGTGCCGATGCGCGCCGGAGAGACGCTGCGCTGGCGGCTCTTGCAATGACCCAGGGCCCGCAGGCGCAGTCCGTGGCGCGCGGCAGCTCACCGATGGCCCAGCGCTTCCGCGGGTTCCTGCCAGTGGTCATCGACGTGGAGACCGGTGGATTCAACGCGGCCCGGGATGCGCTGCTCGAGATCGCGGCGGTCATGGTCGATGTCGATGCGGAGGGCCAGCTGAAGCCGGGCGAGACCCACAGCTACCACGTCAAACCCTTCGAGGGCTCCAACATCGAGCCAGCATCGCTGGCGGTGAACGGCATCGATCCATTCCATCCGCTGCGACCGGCACTCGACGAAACCGACGCCCTGCAGCGCATATTCGCCGAAGTGCGCAAGGCCATTCGCCAACATGGCTGCAAGCGGGCGATCCTGGTCGGGCACAACGCGGCGTTCGACCTTGGTTTCCTGAACGCGGCGGTCGCGCGGACCGACATCAAGCGCAACCCGTTCCACCCGTTCTCCAGCTTCGACACCGTGACGCTGGCGGGTGCCGCGCTGGGGCAAACGGTGCTGGCCAAGGCTGCCGTGGTCGCCGGGCTGGACTGGAACTCCGCTTCAGCGCACTCCGCGGCCTACGATGCGCGGCGCACGGCAGAGCTGTTCTGCAGGGTGTGCAACTACTGCAGGCCGAGCTACCTCGAGGCGGAGCGCCGCGCCCAGGAACTCGGCTGGCGCGACGCGGGCCCTGCACTGGCAGGGCCGGAACCCGGGATCTGACGAAGCGCCCTGTCAGGCCGTGGCGCCCGACTCGTCGAGCAGCTTGCGAAGTTCGCCGCTGCGGTACATCTCGAGCGTGATGTCGCAACCGCCAACCAGCTCGCCCTTCACGTAGAGCTGCGGGTACGTGGGCCAGTTCGAGTAGCGCTTGAGTGCCTCGCGCAGCTCAGGGTCCTCGAAGATGTTGACGTGCGTGAAATTCGCGCCGCAGCCACGCAGTGCCGCGACGGCCTGGGCAGAGAACCCGCATTGCGGAAAGTCGGGCGAACCCTTCATGAAGAGCACGACGGGGGCCGAGGCGAGCTGGGCCTTGATGCGATCGACGACGTCCATAGGGTGACTCCAGAGATGAGGGTGGACAGGGCGACCGTGGCTGGCGGGCCCGAATCAGGAACCGAGGCTGCGGCGCGCCGCCGTCGGCGCCGGGCTGCCACGCAGCTCGGCGTGACGCTGCTCCAGTCGACGCACGAGCTCCCACTGCTGGGTCGGGGACATGCGCAACCAACCGGCGATTTCGTCACGAGTGCGAAGGCAGCCCGCGCAGTAGCCCTGGGCGTCGAGCGCACAGACGCTGATGCAGGGCGACATCGGCCCCTTGGCAGGGGTTTCCTGGGTGGATTGATGCATCGGCCTTCCATGGTCCGACCGCGCCGGATCGCGTTGAATTATGGGGTCTGCTCCACTAATCTTCAAACGCGCCGTCACTGGCACCCTGGGAGATAAAGCAATCATGAAAAACCCCCTCGACAGCGTCGGGACCACCGTCACGCTCGGTGTCGTCTTCGCCATCATCGTCATGCTGCTGCCGGCGACGCCCGGCGGTGACTTCAGCCACCTCAGCCTCGGCCGCTGGCTGCACATCGTCGTCGGCGTGTTCTGGATCGGCCTTCTCTACTACTTCAACGTCGCGCAGATCCCGGCGCTGGCCGCCGCGAACGCCGACAAGGGTGGCCCGGGCGGTGCCGGCATCGTCAAGTACGTCGCGCCGCGTGCGCTCCTGTGGTTCCGCTGGACCGCCGTCGCGACCTGGCTGACGGGCGCCTGGCTGCTGGGCGGACGCCTCATGGACGCCTTCCTGCTGCGCGAAGGCAGTGTCGTGATCGGCATCGGCGCCTGGCTCGGGACCATCATGCTGTTCAACGTCTGGGTTTTGATCTGGCCGAACCAGAAGAAGGTCATCGGCGTGGTCCCGGCGACCGACGAAGAGAAGGCAAAGGCACGTCGCGTGGCAACGCTGGCCTCGCGCGTCAACTTCCTGCTGTCGTTCCCGATGCTGCTCTGCATGGGCGGCTCCTCGCACGGGCTGCCGTTCTGACCGACCCGGCAGCCGCCGCGTTGCCGGGGGCCTTGCCCCCCGGCATCCCGGCGCAAGTGGCGGGCGCCCTGGCCGAGGACATCGGTCCGGGCGACGTCACCGCAGCACTGATCCCCTCATCGACCCTCGCCAGCGCGCGCATCGTCACGCGCGAGCCGGCCGTCCTGTGCGGGGTCGCCTGGGTCGACGAGACCTTCAGGCAACTCGATCCCCGCGTGGCCGTGCGCTGGTCGTTCCGTGACGGTGACGCCGTCGACGCGGGCGACACCCTGTGCCACATCGAGGGCCCCGCCCGCGCACTGCTGACGGGCGAGCGCACCGCGCTGAACTTCCTGCAACTGCTGTCGGGCACCGCGACGGCTGCGCGACGCTATGCCGAGGCCGTCTCGGGAACCCGCTGCCGGATCCTCGACACCCGCAAGACCGTGCCGGGTCTGCGCCTCGCCCAGAAATACGCCGCGCGCTGCGGCGGGGCACGGAACCACCGGCTCGGCCTCCATGACATGGTGCTCATCAAGGAAAACCACATCGCGGCTTGCGGCTCCATTCGCGCGGCGATCGACAACGCGCGGCGCCTGCACCCTGGCGTCCCGGTCGAAGTCGAGGTGGAGTGCCTCGCCGAGTTCGACGAGGCACTCGCCGCCACGCCGGACTACGTGATGCTCGACGAACTCCCGGCCGGGGAAATGCGCGAGGCCGTCGCGCGACGGGACGCGGCTGGCGCAGCGACGCTGATCGAGGCCTCCGGTGGCGTGTCACTGGAGACGGTGCGGGATGTGGCGCTCACTGGCGTGGATTTCGTATCGATCGGCGGCATCACCAAGCACGTGCGCGCGCTCGACCTGTCGATGCGGGTTGTGATGCCGGTCAGGCAGGCACGGGATTGAGGATGGGCACGGCCTCTCCGACCCCGTAACCCTGCGCGTAATCGACCCCGAGGCTCCTCAAGACCTCGATGATCTCGTCGGACGCCGCGAATTCCGCGATCGTCTGCTTGCCCGTCAGATGGCCGATCTCGTTGATGGACCGCACCATCTCGCGGTCGATCGGGTCGCGCACGATCTCCCGGACGAAGCTGCCGTCGATCTTCAGGTAGTCGACCGGGAAGTGCTTGAGGTAGCCGAACGACGACAGGCCGGTGCCGAAGTCGTCGAGCGAGAACTTGCAGCCCAGTTCCTTCAGCGCCTGGATGAAGCGGTTCGCCTGCGAGAAGTTCGCCACCGCCGCAGTCTCGGTGATCTCGAAGCAGATCCTCGAGGCATCGATGCCGCTCTTCTGGAACTGCTCGATCACGAATGGCAGGAACTTGTCGTCGCCCAGGCTCTGCCCCGAAAGGTTGATCGCACACAGCGACAGGCGCTCGCGCTCGTCGGAGTCGGACACCAGCCAGCGCAGCGTGTTCTCGATGACCCAGCGATCGATCGCCGGGGTCAGCCCGTAGCGCTCGGCTGCGGCAATGAAGTTGTCCGGCGTGACGAGGCGGCCGTTCTCGTCGCGCATGCGCAGCAGCAGCTCGTAGTGCGTGCCGGCCTCCTCGCGCTGCAGCGGCCGGATCGGCATGCGGAAGAGCTCGAACCGCCCCTCCTCGAGCGCGGCATTGATGCGCGCAGCCCACTGCATCTCGCGGCGCCGCCGCATCAACTCGATGTCATTCTCCGCGAAGCTGTGCACGCGGTTGCGGCCGGATTCCTTGGCGGCCTGGCAGGCGCTGTCGGCGGCCGACAGCACCGAGGCGACATCCTCGTTGTCGGCCGTGATGGGCACGACACCGACGCTGGCCCCGAGGCGGAACACGCGGTCCTCCCACGTGAAGCGGAAGTTGCGAACTGCCTCACGCAGCGACTCGGCCATGCGCAGCGCATCATCGAGGGCGCAGGCCTCGAGCAGGATCCCGAATTCGTCGCCGCCGAGGCGGGAGAGCGTGTCGCGCCAGCGGACCTTGGCCTTCAGCAACGCGCCGACCTGGCCGAGCAGCGCGTCGCCAGCGGCATGACCGCAGCTGTCGTTGATGATCTTGAACTGGTCGAGGTCGAGGTAGCAGAGCGCGTACTGTGCCTCGCGTGCCTTGGCACTGCGCAACGCGCGCTCGACGCGAATCTCGAATTCCCGCCGGTTGACCAGCCCCGTCAGGATGTCGTGGCTCGCCTGGTAGGAAAGCCGGCGATTGAGCTCGCGACTCTCGCTGACATCGTGGAACACGAGTACGCCGCCCGATACCCGACCCGCGCCGTCGCGGATCGGCGCCGCGGTGCTCTCGACGTAGAGCTCGTTGCCATCCTTGCGGATCATCAGCATCGGCCGCACCGACTTGATCGGCCGCACGCGCCGGACGGATTGCGTCAGCGGGTTCTCCAGCGGCTCGCAGGTCTCCTCGTGGAACGTCCGGAAGATCTCGTCGACAGGGCGCCCCATCGCGTCCTCGAGGCGCCAGCCGGTGAGCTGCTCCGCCACCGGGTTGATGTAGTCCACCACCGACTCAGCGTCGGTGGTGATCACGCCGTCGCCGATCGACTGCAGAGTGATCTGGGCGCTCTCCTTCTCCCGGAACAGCGCCTCTTCGTAGAGCGTGCGTTCCGTGATGTCGAATTCCACGCCCACGAGCCGCAGCAGGCGCCCCGTCGCGTCGAGCTTGGCGCGCGCCCGGCTCTGCACCCAGCGCCACTCCCCGTTGCGATGCCGCATCCGGTGGATGCTCTCGAACAGCGGTGTCTTGCCGGACACGTGGTCGCGGATCGCGAACTGCACGCGCGACATGTCCTCGGGGTGGACCAGGCTGCGCCAGTCGGGAGATAGGTCCTGATCGAGACCGTCGTAGCCGAGCATCGCGCGCCAGCGCGGCGAGAAGTACATCTCGTTGCGCTCGACGTCGAAGTCCCATACGCCGTCGTTGGCGGCGTCCTTGACCAGCTCGTCACGCTGCTCGAGCTTCGCCAGCCGCGCCTCCAGGGCGAGCCTGCCAAAGCCGGCACCGAGGGCGTTGCCCAGAAGCTTGAGCAACAGCTGGAGATTGACGTCCCAGCCCTGGCGCGGCAGGGCATTCCCCACCGCGAGCCAACCGAGCTGCGCTCCCTGGAAACCGAAGGTCACCAGCAGCAACGAGCCAATGCGAAGTTCCGCGAGGCGCCGGGCCTCGGCGGATTGCTCCCGTCGCGGCTGCGACGAGTCGCGGATGTCGGACATCCGCAGGTGCTCGAGCCTGGCCCGCAGCCACGACCAAGACTCCAGCGACTCGCCGCGCAGCGCCTCGGGATCGCACTGGCTGAAGGCCCCGCGGGCGGCGATCACATCGGCGATCGACGCCCCGTCCTCCTCCAGCCGGACAACGAAGGCCGTCTCGCATCCCGCGGCCTCGCGCAGCAATTCGAGGTTTTCGCGAAGGCAGGGTTCGGCGTTCTGCCGCGTCAGGTTCTGGAAGTCGATCGCGATCTTCGTGCAGGTGACGTCGAGACCGAGCGGACGACGACCACGACCAGCCCAGGCCTGCGGGGACAGGATGTCCGAGGCGGTGAAATCCGGCGATGGATCGTTCTTTGCGGGCATGGCAGACGGCGACGTCCGTGGGAACCCGGACCGCCCGATTCTGGCACACGAGTTAACAAAAACAAGCTAACTGCTTGTTAAACAATGCGATTAGCTTCTCATTCCGGGTAACTGGATCACGCGGGTATCCGAGCCCCGCTGTACGCAGTCGGGGTCGACCGGGCCACTCACGAACCACCAGTCCTCCCGGCTCGCGCGGCCCGCGGCCTCCCGCCGGGATGCGCGGAAGCACGGCTCGAGACGGCTGCCCGGAACCAGCAGCACGCGGCGGGAGTCGGCGGCGAGCCAGCGCGCTGCGTCGTGGGTCTCCGCGGGGCCTTCCTTCCAGCGCGCATGGCCGAAGTTGACCACCGGGCGCTCCAGGTACAGCAGGAACTGCTCCTTGTAGGCCACGAGCCCCAGTTCCCGACCGGCGGGCACCCTGGCCTGAACGCCGCGGATGAAGTCGGCACCCGAACGCTGGCCGTTGAGCGCGGGCGCCCCGCCAACCCCCCATGCAACAGTGAGACAGGCAAGGACGGCCGGCCACGCCAGAATCGCCCGCCAGCGCAGCGTCGCGGCCCAGGCGACGCTCGCCGCCAGCGCGAACGACCAGACCGGCCAGCGCGGCAGTGGCTCGCCGCCCTCGAACACAGCGCGGGCCGCAGGTACCCCGGCCAGATCTCCGATCGCCAGGACCCAGGCCGGCAGCAGCAGGAGGCCCGCCAGGGCGAGACTCAGTCGGGCGGCACCACGACGGGCATAGAGGTCGACGAGGTGTGGCGCCGCCGCGATCGCCACGCCCGGCAAGGCAGGCAGGATGTACACGCCGCGCTTGCCGCTGCTGATCGAGAAGAAGGCGAGAACCACCACGACCCACAGCAGCGGAACCCAGACCGCGGCGCGACGCGACTGCCAGTCCTGCCGCCACCGAGGCACCAGCCAGAACAGCAGTGCACTGAATGGCAGCCACAGTGGTGGGACCACCTCGACGAGAAAGTAATACCAGGGTCGGACGTGATGCCAGGCCTGGGCATAGCGCGTGACGGTCTGCTTGAAGAGGATCTCGTCGCGATACGCCTCGAGTGCCGGGTCCCCCCTCCACTCCACGGCAAGCAGCATCGGTACGAGCCAGACACCCACGGCCAGCAGGAATGCCGCGGGCACGCTCCACCAGCGCCAACCGCCGCGGCCGCGGCCAGGCAGCGTGAGGCCAGGCCACCCCCGGTGCCCGAGTGCCAGCGCGATCGGCAGTGCCAGCAGGGGCAGGAACCCCACGCCCTTGGTGATCACCCCCACGCCGGCCGCGAAAGCCCCCAGCGTGCAGAGTCGCCAGTCCGGGCCGAGCAGCACGTGACGCAGCAGTGCCCACAGGGACAGCGTCGAGAAGAAGATCAGCGTGGCGTCGATCTGTGCCCCGCGCAACGTCATGACGAACTGCACGCTGCAGGCGAGCGTCAGCGCGGCAGCGAGCCCGGCGGCGCGCCCATGCAGCCGCCGGCCAAGGTCGTAGACCAGCAGCAGCGTGCCGAGCGCGGCCAGCATCGAGGGCAGCAGGAACGACGCCCGAACGGAGCCCAGCAGCGTCAGCGCCGCCGACAGCAGCCAGAAGTGCACCGGGGGCTTGTCCTGGTAGAGGTCGCCGCCGGCACGGGGAAACAGCCAGTCCCCGGTCGCGACCATGTCCCGGGCCACGGATGCGAAGCGCGGTTCGTCTGCCGGCCAGGGATCCCGCAGGCCGTAGCCAACGGCGATCAGCAGCAGGAACGCTAGCAGTATCCAGCCGATGTCGCGACGCACCTCCTGCGACACGGCTCAGGCCTCGAGGCGTGCGCGCCCTGTGCGGATCAGCCAGAGGTTTCGCAGGTAGATGAAGACACCCGTCGCCTGGCCCGCAATGAACACCGGGTCACGCTTGTGGATCGCGTACGAGAGCAGGATCAGGCCACCACCCAGGCTGAAGTACCAGAACACGGTGGGCACCACGCTGCGGCGTGCCCGCTCGCTGGCCAGCCACTGGACCAGGAACCGAGCCGAGAACAGCCCCTGGCCGATGAAGCCGATGATGATCCACACCAGCGTATCGTTGAACTGCATCGGGAGTGACTCCTAGGGAAGCTCGTGCACCGAAAGGCCGGCCTGGTATCGCCGGTTGAGCCACATCACGCCGAGTATGTCGACGATGCCGACCCACAGCCGGTCGAAGAGGCCGTATTTCGAGACACCGCGCTGGCGCGGCCGATGCCCGACCGGCACCGACACGACTTCGGCCCCGGCTCGCTGGTAAAGCGCTGGCAGGAACCGGTGCATGTGGTCGAAGCGCGGCAGCGACAGGAACGTGGCGCGATGGAAGACCTTGATGCCGCAGCCAGTGTCGGGCGTGCCATCGCCCAGCAGCCGCGACCGAACGCCGTTGGCCACGCGAGACTGCAGGCGACGCAAGCGCGTGTCGCGCCGGGTCAGGCGGTTGCCCATCACGAGGCGCGCCACGCCACGCTCGGCGAGCAGGCGCGGGATGTCGGCCGGGTCATTCTGTCCGTCGCCGTCCAGCGTGGCCACCCACTCGGCGCGGGCGTGCTCGACGCCACTCCAGACGGCTGCGCTCTGGCCGGCACGGAACGAGTGCCGCAGCAGGCGCGCCTGCGGCAGAGCCGTTGCGCGCAGCGCGAGGACCGCCTCGGCAGTGCCATCGGTGCTGCCGTCGTCGACCACGATGACCTCGAAGGGGCGGCCGTGCAGTGCAGCGGCCACCTCGAGCAGCAATGGACCGATGTTCTCGGCCTCGTTGCAGGCGGGGATGACGACCGAGACTTCAGGAGCCGGGAGCGAATCCCCGGATGGGAGCATGGAGGCGCCACAGGGCTCAACGCAGGAGGCGCGATTTTCCGCCATCGTCGCCCCCTCGGCAAGGACAACACCGCTCCGCCGCAGGCAGCAGCCCGGCGCGATGGGCAGTATGCTTGCGCAGCCTGAAGCAGCCCCGGAGATCCATCTTGGACGTCGCGACCCTTGCGGAACTGATCGAGCTGCGCGGCAGCTCGACGCGGTCGATCACGTACCTCGAAGGCGAGCACGAGGCGCTGAGCCTGGGGTTCCCGGAGCTGCACCAACGGGCAGTCGGGATGCTGCACCACCTGCAGCGGATCGGCGCACGCCGCGGCGACTCGGTGATCCTCTTCCTGCAGTCGAACGAACACTTCGTCGACGCGTTCTGGGCGGGCATTCTCGGCGGGATCGTCCCGGTGCCGGTCGCCGTGGGAAACACCGACGAGCACCGGCGCAAGCTGCTGCGGATCGCGACCCAGCTCGGCAACCCCTATGTGTTCGCCGACCGGAAGGCCTTCGAGCGCATCGGGACCTTCGCCATGCAGCAGGGGGCCGCGGACAGTTTCCGCCGGCTCGCCACGCGAACACTGTTCCCGGACGAGGCGGTCGACCGCTCCACGCCGGGCAAGGTCGCACGACCGTCACCTGACGACACGGCATTCATCCAGTTCTCCTCGGGCTCGACCAGCGAGCCCAAGGGCGTGGTGCTGACGCACGCCAACCTCATCGCCAACACGCGCGGCGCGCAGGCGGCCGCGCGGCTGTGCCGCGATGACATCGCGCTGTCGTGGATGCCCCTGACCCACGACATGGGCCTGATCGGGCTTCACATCTTCATGCTCGCGTCCGACATGCCGCTGCTGCAGATGCCCACCGACCTGTTCGTGCGGCGGCCCCTGTTGTGGACGCGATTCGCGTCGGATCACCGCGCGACCATCCTCTGCTCGCCGAACTTCGGCTATCGCCATTACCTCAAGGTCCTCGGCGATCGCCCCGTCGAAGGACTCGACCTCTCGGCGGTGCGCATCATTTTCAACGGCGCCGAACCCATCAGCGCGTCGCTGTGCCGTGAGTTCCTCCACCGGCTCGCACCGGCCCGCCTGCCGCGCCACGCGATGTACCCGGTCTACGGGTTGGCCGAGGCCTCGGTCGCGGTCAGCTTCCCGGAGCCGGGATCTGCGCTGCGGGTCGTCGGGATCGACCGCCATCGGCTGAACGTCGGCGAACCGCTGCGTCGACTCGACCCGGGCACGCCGGGGTCCCTGGCGCTGGTCGCGGTGGGCCGCGCGATCCCCCACTGCGAATTGCGCATCGCGGGCGACGACGACGAGGCGCTGCCGGAAGCCGTCTATGGCCATATCCAGATCCGCGGCGGGAACGTCACCGCCGGGTATTTCGACAACGCATCGGCCAATTCGGCGCTCAAGACGGCGGACGGGTGGACGCGCACGGGCGACCTCGGCGCGGTGCTGGACGGCGACCTTTTCGTGGCGGGGCGGGCCAAGGAGATCATCTTCGTCAACGGCCAGAACTACTACCCTCACGACCTCGAGGGCCTCGCACTCGACCTGCCCGGCCTCGAGCTCGGCAAGCTCGTCATCGCCGGGCTGCGCCCGGCCGACGCCGCGACCGACGTGCTGGTCGCCTTCGTCCTGCACCGCGGCGAAGCCGCCGAACTCGCCCCGCTGGCCGATGCGCTGACGCGTCGCATCGCCACGCAGGCGGGCCTCGAGCTCGCCGACGTCGTCCCGGTCAAGCGCATCCCGAAGACCACCAGCGGCAAGGTGCAGCGGCACCTGCTGGAGCAGGCCTATCTCGACGGTGATTTCGCCGCGGAACTCGAGGTGCTGCGCGCACTCCGCGGGAACGAGGCCAACGCGGCGGACGCCGTGGAATCGGTCGATGCCCGGGATGCCAGCGCGGCAATGACCGTCGAGGCGATCGAGGCGATCCTGTGCGAGGCCTGCAGCGCCGTGCTCGGTGGCCAGGCCGTTGCACCGGGCGACAACCTCCTCGAACTCGGCGCCAGTTCGCTGAAGCTCGTGGAGATCCACGAGCGGGTCGACGCGCTGTTTCCCGGGAAGGTCGACTTGATGGAACTCTACGACCTGCCATCACCCGCCGCACTGGCGCGGCATCTTGCAGCCCGTGGCCGGTAGGCGATAGACGGCCTGGCGATCCGCGCCGCTCAGCCGGCAGCGGGCACGTCTTCGCGGCGCAGCCGCCAGCGCTTGTGCGACCAGGGCCAGTCGGGCGGCGATTCCCGGATCTGGCGCTCCACCAGCGCCGCATAACGCGCAGTGATGACACCGGGCTCGAGCGCCTCGGCGCCGTCCCACACCAGTTCGAACGAGACGCGATACTGGCCCCGCGCGACGCGACGCATGCCCGCAAACACCACCGGATAGCGCGCCCGCCGCGCAATCTCCTCGGCACCGGTGAAGAACGCAGAGTCGCGGTTCAGGAATCGCAGCCACTGCCGGCGCTCGCTCGCGACAGGCTCCTGGTCGGCGATCATGGCGATCGCGCGCACGACGTTTCGACGCGCCATCATGTCCAGCAGCAGGCGGTCCGCCGGCACGAGGCGGGCACCGAAACGCGTGCGGATCGCGCTCATCTCGCGCTCGGCCCAAGGGTCCACCAGCGGCTTGTAGGCGGCATCCAGTGGATACCCAAGCTGCTGGGACAACGCCAGCAGCATCCACTCCCAGTTGCACTGGTGGCCCGCCATGACGATGACCGGTCGACCTCGCGCCAGCAGGCCAGTGAGCCGTTCGGGGTTCTCGAGCCGGACCCGTTCGCGCAGCGCCGCCGGCGCGATCGACACCGCCTTGACGACCTCGACCATGACGTCGGCGTAACCGGCGTAATAGCGGCGGGCGAGCGCGGCCAGCGCGGGCCCGTCGAGGTCGGGAAAGGCGATCGAGAGGTTCTCGCGCACGACGGCCGGCCGATAGGGCACCACCCGCGCGGCCAGGAATTCCAGAAGGCGCGCGAGCGCGTAAAGCGCGGGTAGCGGCAGCGCCGCCAGCCCCCTCGCCCACCACGAAGACCGTCTTGGCTCGATCGCCTGCCCCGGATCGTGGACGCCGCGGGCGAGTTCGCTCATGCGACGATGGTACGCAACGCGCGCTGGCGCCACAACGCGGCGCCGCGGCAGACACGCGCGCCACGCTTGCCTAGAATCCGCGCCGATGAGCACCCTCTACCTGATCCGGCACGGGCAAGCCTCTTTCGGCACCGCCGACTACGACCGTCTCTCCAGCATGGGCATGCAGCAGGTTGCGCACCTGCGGGAGCATCTCGAGGCGGCGGGAGGACTGCCGGAACGCGTGTTCAGCGGGCGGCTGCGCCGCCAGCGCGAGACGGCGACCATCCTCGCGGGCCAGGCAGGCGCGGCCCTCGAGGCGCACCCGGAATTCGACGAATACGACGCCGACACGCTGCTGCGGCTGCACGCGGCCACCGCAGCCGACCCACACGCAGCGGCGGAACACGGCACGGCCTCCATCGATGCCCGGGCATTCCAGCGCCGGCTCGAATCGGCGGGACTCGCCTGGGTAGACGGCCGCCTCGGCAGCGGCTGCCCGGAGACCTGGGGCGCATTCCGGTCGCGCGTCGCGCGCGGCATCGAATCACTCATGGCGCGCGAGGGCCGCGGGCGCCGCTCGGCCGTGTGCACGTCCGCCGGCGTGATCGGTGCTGCGGTCGGGCACGTGCTCGGCCTCGGGGATCGCGAGGCGCTCCGGCTCTCGTGGTCGATCCACAACGCATCGATCACGCGGCTGCAATACGACGGCGCGCGCGTAAGCCTGCTGACCTTCAACGCCGTGCCGCACCTCGAGAAGCCAGGGCGGCTGGACATGATCACCTATCGCTGACGATCAGCACTCGCGTCGGAGCGCGGCGCGAAGCGGCAAAGGGCTCAGGCTGCCGCGCTGACGCCCTCCAGCCGGTCCTCGATGTCGGCGTAGAGCGCCTGCAGCCGCTCCAGCGTGGCCTGGTCGGCCTTCCACATGCCCCGCCCGCTGGCCTCCATCAGCCGGCTCACGGCGTTGCGGGCCGCCTGCGGGTTCGCCGCCTCGAGCCGGCGGCGCATGGCGTCGTCGAGCACGAAGGTCTTCGCGGCATCGTCGAACATCCACTGCTCCGCGACGCCCACCGCCCCCCAGCCCACCAGGTGCGTGAACCGGTTGCCGATCTCGGCCGCGCCGCTGTGCCCGTGCGCCAGCATGCCCTCATACCAGCGCGGGTTCAGCAGCTTGGCGCGGGCCTCGACCCTCAGCAGGTCGGCCGACCCGTTGACGCGCACCTCGCCCGTGTAGCTCTCGGCGTAGCTCAGCGCCACCTGCGAGCCCCTGGCCTTGGATGCGGCGAGCTGCATCGCCCCGCTGTGGCCGTAGTAATGGGTCATGTCGGTCAGGCCGTACTCCACGGAGTCGATGGCCTGGAAGACGTGGTCGACCGTGCCCAGCATGCCGCGCAGCACCTCCGGCGCCGCAGCGCCGTTGCGGCCACCGCCGTAGGCGTGCGCGTTGCGCCGGGTGTACATGTCGGCCAGCTGCGAGGTTTCCTCCCACTGCGTCTCTTCGACGAGTTCGTCCACGCCGGTGCCGTAGAGACCCCGCGCCTGCGTGAATATGCGGGCCGTCGCCTCCTCGACGCTGCGACCCTCCGCCACCATCGCCTGGGTGTTGGCACGAAGGAAGTTCAGCGCCTCGGGCTCCTCGGCCAGCGCGGCACGGCGGAACAGGTCGTCCAGCAGGTCAAGGCTCATCTGGAAGGTGTCGCGGAACACCGAGGACACGTCGAGCAGCACGTCGACCCTCGGCCGACCGAGTTGCTCGAGCGGCATGAGGTTGAACCGGAAGATCTTGCCCTGCCCGTCCCGTTCCGGCTCGGCCCCGATCAGCCCCAGCACCACGCCGATCCCCTCGCCCTCGCTCTTGATGGTGTCCATCGCCCACAACGCCTGCGCCACGGTGCGCGGGTAGCCGCCGTGCTGCTCGTGGTGCTGGTGAAGCAGGATCTCCGCCATCCGGCGCCCGCGCTCGAGCGCGACGTCGGTGGGCAGGCGCCAGGGATCGATCCCGTGGATGTTGCGCCCCGAGGGCAAGGCACCGGCACCGGACCGCACCGGATCGGCACCGTAGGCAGGACGGATGTAGCCACCGCCAAGCGCGTGGACCACGGCGTCGAGTTCCTCGCCACAGCGCGCCATTCCGGTGACGATGCCGCGCCCCTCGGCGACCAGCGCCGCCAGCCCGGCCGGGGCCATGTCAGTCACCCGCGACGCCCAGACGCGCTGCGGGTCCTCCCGTCCCATCACGCAGCGCTCGACCAGCGCCGCGCGCATCGCCTGCGCCGAAGCCTCGTCGAGACCCGCCTGGCGCATCTGCGCGGCGAGCCCGCATGCACCGCGACGCGGCACGTCCATCGCAGCCTCGACCAGCGCACGCATGCGGTTGCGGTCGGGGGCCTGGCCGAACACGTGCAGGCCGTCGAGGATCAGGCGCTGCTCGATCCCGTCGAGCCAGGCCGCGACACGATCGCGATAGGCTGCCACGGCCTCGTCGGCACGACGCGGCAACTCGGGCAACGCGCCCTCCAGCGCGTCGTCGGGGTTCGCAAGGCGCTCGCGCGCCTGCGCCAGCTGCTTGTACAGGCCCGCGCGCGCGTAGGGCGGCACCGCATGACTGACGATCGTGGCGTAGCTGCGCCGCCGGGCAATGGCCGCCTCGGCAGGGTTGTTCAGGGGGTACAGGTAGAGGTGGGGAACGCCACCCAGCAGCTGGTCCGGCCAGCAGTCCGCGGTCATGGCCCCCTGCAACCCGGGCATCCACTCCGCCGTGCCATGCATGCCGACGTGGATGATGGCGTCGGCCTTCCAGCCCTGCCTCAGCCACGCATAGAACGCCGCGTACTGGTGGTGCGGCGTGAAGCTGCGGTCGAACAGCAGCTTCATCGGATCGCCCGGCGTGCCCATGGGCGGCTGCAGCCCCAGCACCACGTTGCCGAACTCAACGGTGTCGAGACGGATCGAGTCGCGTCCCGCCGCGGCGATGTCGCCTGGCGCTGCGCCCCAGTGACGCTCGATGCGATCGACGGCACGGGTCGCGAGCATCCGGCGGAATTCACCGACAGGCAGCGCATGGCCACCTTCGCCGCGCGAGAGTGCATCGACGCGCGCCGCGAGCTCCGTGCCGTCGAGCGGCGCCCTGCCGACCGAGTAGCCCTCGGACTTGAGGCGCCGCAACAGCGCGCCCACGGAGGCAGGGACATCGAGCAGCGCGGCCGTGCCGGCCTTGCCCAGCCCTGGCGGGAAGTTGTAGAGCACGATCGCCACGCGACGCTCCGCCGCGGGCTTGCGGCGCAGGCGGATCCAGCCCTCGACCTGGTCGATCGCCCGCGAGAGCCGGTCGGGCACGGTGGTGAGCTCGCCGTCGCGAATCGCGCCCAGCGCCACCGAACTCGACACGCCATCCATCTCGGGCAGGTCGTACATGACCACGGACTGCATCGGCGCCACACCGCGTTCCTGCCAGTCGTGCTCGTCCTGCATCAGCAGCGGCTGCGCGACGACATACGGAACATCAAGCTTCGCAAGCATGTCGGCCGCCGTCTCGTGATAGTGGCCGGGCTTGGTCGATGACGCCGGCCCGCCCACGATCGAGAACCCCATCGTGGAGATGAAGGCGTCGATGGGCTGCGAGGCGAGCCACTCGCGCACGGCCACGTGGGCCTCGATTCCGGAGACGAACACCGGCAGCACGGCCATGCCGCGCGCCTCGATGCCGGCCGCGAGCTGCTGCAGGTAGGGGAGCCGCTGCACCACGTGCTTGCGGATGCCGAGCAGCGCCACCAGCGGCTGCCCCTTTCGATAGCGCCCGTTCCGTGCCGCCCACTTCAGGTAGGCGGGAGGGTCGGCAAACATCTGGCCGGTCGCCGGATCCCAGCAGCCCATGGTCGGGATCACCGCGACCGGGGCGACGTCGAGCTTGGCCTTGTAGAGGTCGCGCAGGATCAGCTTGATCATCTGCGTGATGTTCGCGGCGTCGGGCTGGTTCCAGTAGAGGTTCACCGCGAGCCACGTGCGAAAGCCA
>CAZPAJ010000021.1:0-41026 GCA_964584625.1 uncultured Acidibacter sp. | reverse complement strand
CGGGCATCAGCGGCAGCAGCTTCGCGGTGACCTTGACAAGCTTGGTGTACGCATAGAGTGCGTCCTCGTCGCGGCCGCGCGTCAGCAGCCGCATCAGCAGCTTGACGGGCTTCGGCGCCCCGCCCGTCTTCTCGCGCACCCGGTGGTCCAGGACGCGGGTCAGCGCCATGACCTCCGGCATGCTCTCGTACGCGAAGACAGCCGAGGCGCGCGAACCCTCGAGACGCGCCTTCAACCAGTCGGCCTGCGGGCGCATGTTGATGAGGCTAATGAAGACCACGTCCGAGTCGGCGATCGCGGCGGCGAGCCCGGGGTCGGCCGCGTCGACGTGCGCGTCGTTGAAGACGCGAACCTGCACGTCCGCACCCTCGGCGCAAAGCCGGCGGCGGATCTCGCCCCAGACCGCCGCGTTGAACCTCTCGATACCGACGACGAACGTTAGGATCTTTTCCATGCGGGTGTGCTCCGGGCGTCAGGCCGATGCCGCCGTCGCCGCGGCGTGCGAGGGCATGATCAGTTCGCGCATCCGCGCGGGATCGATCCTGAAGTTCTCGATGAGTTCGACGATGTAGCGGAAGTGCGCGCGCGGTATGGCGACGAACATCTCCGACGGCGCGAGGCCGTTGTGCATCCGTCCGCCGCCGTCGCCGGTGGCAAACACGCTGTTACCGGTCAGTCGCGGGGTCGCGAAAATCGACGCGCAAGCCGACGGCCCCACCTCGCCGATCGGGAAGCCGCCTTCGCGCGCGGACGCTGCACCGGCGATCATCATCGCGTGCATCGGGTCGGTAACGCAGATCAGCGAATCGACGGGCACGCCCTGCGGCACCTTGTTCAGCGGCGCGGCCGCGAGTGCCGCGATCGCACCGGCGGGCAGCGACATGGTCTGGGCCTTGTTGCGTCGAGCGCCCTCCGGGGTGAAGAACCCCTGGGCCATCGTCAGGTACTCGCCCTCGGTGATCAGCGGTGGCGCCGCGGGCATCAATCCGAGGTGGTATTGCCCGACCCAGCAGTCGTGGTTCGCCGAATCGACGTACACGAGCCGGCCCGCCTCTGCCTCTCGAACGATCGCGCAGGCCACGACACGTACCGGCTCGTATCCGGGCGGCGGGCCATCGGCGCAATAGGTGATCGCGACCGGCGTCCGCTTGACCTTGATGCGGTCGACGAGCAGATGGTGCAGATGGCCGAGATCGACCGGCCGGTCGTCAGTTGCGTGCTCCACGGGCACCCCCAGTCAGCCAAGCCCATGTGTATCTATTCACAGACAGCCGAGAATGTCCATTTCTTGTTACACTTTGCCTGATCGGGGCTGGCGCAAGCCCCTTGCCTTGCGCTTCCCGGGAGTGGAGACCGTAGACTCGCGGTTGCGTTGAACGTCGCGCCTCGCCCATCGACTCATGAACCAATCCACGCCCCGCGGTGCATCGGCGCCGAGTTTCCCGTTCACGGCGATCGTCGGCCAGGACGACCTGAAGCTCGCGATCCTGCTGGCCGTCACCGATCCCGCGATCGGCGGCGTGCTCGTCGTCGGCCACCGCGGCACGGCGAAGAGCACCGCGATCCGCGCGCTGGCACGCCTACTGCCGCCGATGCAGGTGGTGGAAGGCTGTCCCTACCACTGCGACCCCGTGTCGCCGGATCCGCACTGCCCCTCGTGCTCGGCCCGCAAGCCAGCCGGGCGCGCTGTCGCGCAGCCCGTTCCGGTCATCGACCTGCCGCTGGGTGCCACCGAAGACCGCGTCGTCGGCTCCGTTGACATCGAACGCGCGCTGGTCGACGGCGTGCAGGCGTTCTCCCCCGGGCTGCTGGCCGCGGCGAACCGCGGCTTCCTGTACATCGACGAGGTCAACCTGCTCGAGGACCACCTGGTCGACCTGCTGCTCGACGTGGCCGCGAGCGGCGTCAACGTCGTCGAGCGCGAGGGCCTGAGCCTGCGGCACGCCGCGCGCTTTGTCCTCGTTGGCTCTGGCAATCCGGAGGAAGGCGACCTTAGACCGCAACTGCTCGACCGCTTCGGCCTGCAGTCGCGGATCCGCACGATCGAGGACGTCGACCAGCGTGTCGAGATCGTCCGGCGCCGGCTCGCCTTCGAGGCGGATCCGGCAGCATTCCGCAAGCGCTTCGATCGTGCCGAGGCCAAGCTGCGGCGCCAGCTCGCGGCGGCCGTGGCACGCCGCGGCGCCGTGCAGCTCGGCGACGCTGCGCTGCGCCTCGCCGCCACACTCTGCGACCGCCTGGCCATCGACGGCCATCGCGGCGAGCTGGCGCTCAGCCGTGCCGCCGTCGCGCTCGCGGCGCTCGAGGACCGGCCCGTCGCTACACCCGAGGATGTCGCTCGGGTCGCCCCGCTCGCCCTCGCGCATCGGCTCCGCAAGGACCCGCTCGAGCCGGCTGCCGACGACGAGCGCGTGCGACGCATCCTCGCCGAGGCGCTGGCCTGATCGACCGCGGCATGCGCCTGCTGCCGCTCACCGCGCTCGTCGCGCTCGACGGACCACGGCTCGCGCTGATGCTGCTGGCCGTCGAGCCGCGCCTGCGCGGCGTGGCCCTCGCTGGACCCGCTGGCGGTGGCAAGAGCGAGCTGATGCACGGCCTGCGGGACCTGCTGCCCGGACTGCCATTCGTCGAGCTGCCGCTGGGCGCCGACGACGAGGCACTGGCGGGCGGCCTCGACATCGACGCGACGCTCCGCCTCGGCCAGCGCAAGCTGCGACCAGGCCTGCTTGCGAGGGCACATGGTGGCGTGCTGGCCGTCGACGGCCTCAACCTGCTGCCCGAGGCTGCGGCGAACACGCTGCTCGGCGCCCTCGAGGACGGCGAGCTGCGCATTGAGCGTGAAGGACTCAGCCTGCGATCGCCGGCACGCTTCCGGATGGTCGCGGCCTGGGACCCCGCGGAGGGCCCTCCGCGCGCCCACATGCTCGACCGAATCGGCCTCGTCGTACCGATGCCGTCCGTGGGGCAGCCCGCTGCGCGCAGCGAGATCGTTCGCCGGCACCTGGCGCCCGACGTCGCCGCCTGGCGCGAGGAGCTTGGCCTGCTGCGCGACCTCGTCGAGGCCGCCCGGGTCGCGCTGCCGGACGTCCGGATCGAGCCTGCGCAGCAGCGGGAATTGAGCCGCGCCGCCCTCGCGCTCGGCGTGCCGGGCCACCGTGCCGACCTGTTTGCCGTGATGACCGCACGCGCGTCGGCCGCCCTCGGCCTGCGCGACGAGGTCGATCGCGAAGACCTCGAACTGGCGATGCGGCTGGTGCTGCTGCCGCGTGCGACCCAACGGCCGGCGCCACCGCAGGAGGCACCCGCCGAGGAGTCGCCGGCGCAACCGTCACCAGAGCCGGATGGCGCGTCGGGATCCCCGGAGGACACCCCGCGCGAACTCGAGGACGAGGTGCTCCAGGCTGTTGCCGTCGAGCTGCCGGACGTGCTCGACTCGCTGCCTTTTGCAGCGGCCCGCCGCGCCGCCTCAGGCTCGCGGGGCAGCACGGTCACGACCCGCGGCCGCCAGGTTGGCACGCTGCCCACGGAGACCCCGCGCGGGCAGCGGATCGACGTGCTCGCGACCTTGCGCAGCGCCGCCCGATGGCAGCGCCTGCGCCCCGGCGGTCGCCGACGCGTGGAGATCCGTGCCACCGACCTGCGCGTCCGGCGCTACCGCAGCAAGGCGGGCTCGCTGTTCCTGTTCGCCGTGGACACCAGCGGCAGCATGGCACTCAACCGGATGCGCGAGGCCAAGGGCGCGATCCATGCCCTGCTGGCCCAGGCCTATGTGAATCGGGACAGGGTCGCGCTGATGAGCTTCCGCGGGCGTGATGCGGACCTGCTCCTGCCGCCCACCGGCAGCGTGGAACTGCTGCGCCGGGCGGTCGACCAGCTGCCCACGGGCGGTGGCACACCGATCGCCGCCGCGCTGCTTGGCGCGCTGCAGGTCGCCGAGCAGGCGCGGCGCCGCGGGCTGCACAACGTGGTGCTGGTGCTGCTGACGGACGGCCGCGCCAACGTCGGGATCCGCAGTGAGCGCCCAGGGGTCGAGCAGGAACTGCGCGCCACCGCGGCAGGCGTTGCGGCAGCCCGCCTGCATTGCCTCGTGGTGGACACCCAGCGCAACTTCACCAGCCAGGGAAGCGCCGCGAAGCTCGCCCAGTGGCTCGGCGGGCGTTACCTGTACCTGCCGGGCGCCAGCGGCGCCGCGATAGCCGCCGCGGCTCGTGCTTCCGCAGGTTGATTCAGTGGCGTGGAGGGGAATGGTGCCGGGAATAGGATTCGAACCTACGACCTACGCATTACGAATGCGCCGCTCTACCAGCTGAGCTATCCCGGCCCAGAGGGGGCCGGATTCTAGCCGGCGGGGCGCCTGCCGGCAACGGTGCCGAGCCGCGGCGCCGCCCGTCCCGCACCGACCGCCGGTCGTCGGGAATCTGCTGTGCGATCGGTCGACGAGGCATAAGATCCCGGGGTATGGGGATCCCAGAACGCCGAGCCGGCCGGAGAGCCGGGGACGTTTGGCTGGCCACCTCGCGCCAGTCCCGTGGCTTCACCGTGATGGAGCTGCTGATCGTGGTCGCGCTCGCGGCCTTGATCCTCGCCTTCGGCGCACCCCAGTTCAGCGAATTCCAGCGCAACAACCGCCTGACCGCCACGGCGAACGACCTGCTCGCCTCGCTGCAGCTCGCGCGCACCGAGGCGATCAAGCGGCAGCGCCCGGTCGCGCTCTGCGCCTCCGCCGACCCTGCGGCCGACTCGCCGTCCTGCTCCGGGGGCGTGTTCAGGGGCTGGATCGTCTTCGAGGACCCGGACGCTGACTGCCAGCCGGGCTCCGCTGGCGCGGTGCTGCGCCGGGAAGGCCCCGTGCCGGCAACGCTGCGCGTGCGCGCTGACGGCCAGTGCACGCTGTTCGGCGCAGATGGTTTCGCGCGCGCGCTCGGTGCGGGCGTCGATGCGCGTCGGCTCGTGGTTTGCGACGACCGTGGCTACGCGCTGCAGGCGGGCAGCGACCAGTCGGCCGCGCGGGGCATCCAGGTCCTGCGCCCGGGTCGCGCCTTGGTCACGCGCGAACCCGACCAGCTCGAGGGATGGGACCTCCCATGTCCCTGAGTGCGCCATGCACCTGAACCCGCCAGCGCCCAGGCCCGCGAGACGGCAGCTCGGGTTGTCGCTGGTCGAGGCACTGGTGGCGCTGCTCGTGCTCTCGATCGGGCTGCTCGGCATTGCGGGGCTGTTCGTCGAGAGCGTGCGCAGCAGCCGCAGCGCGTTGCTGCGCACGCAGGCGGTCAACCTGGTGTCGGACATGGGCGACCGCATCCGCGCGAATGCCGTGGCCGGCGATGCCTATGACAGCCGCAGCTACCAGGCGGGCCCCGAGCGCCAGGGCTGCGCCCCGGACCTCGATGACGAGGGCCGCGGCTGCTCCCCGGCCGAGCTTGCGCAGGATGACCTCGCGCGATGGACCCTGGCGGTCCGCGACGCGCTGCCGACGCTGGGCGACGCGACGCCCGAGGCGACCGTCGAGTACATCGCCCCCGGCCAGGCCGGGGAACCCGAGCGCTATGCCGTGACCGTCCGCTGGCGCGAACCGGGCGAGACCCTGCCGATGAGCTACCGCACCGAGGTCATGATCATGCCGCGCGGGCCAGTCTCGTGAAGCAGCGCGGCCTCAGCCTGATCGAGCTCATGGTCGCGTTGACGATCGGCTCGCTGCTCATCGTCGGCGCGGTCACCGTGTACTCGAACAGCCGCAGCACGTTCGCGGTCAACGAAACCGTGGCGCGACTGCAGGACGAGGCTCGTTTCGCGCTGACGCTGCTCGAGCCCGACATCGAGCTTGCCGGGTACTTCGGCTTCACGAACGCCCCGGATACCCTGCAGCTCGTCAGGGGCGCCGACCCTGACACCGTGCTCGCCAGCGCAACGGCGCTACGGCAGCGCCCGCTGCCGCCCCTCGGCCCGACGCCCGTGCCCGCCCCGGGCCTGGCGGCGAGCGCCCACGACTGCGGGGTCAACTTCGCGGTCGACGTGTTGAGCCCCGTCGAGGGATCCAACGGCGAGTTTGCGCTGGGGCCAGCGGCGCGCGATCCCTGCGACCCGTTCGGTGACGGCGCCGTCGACGGGGCCGACACCCTCACGATCCGTCGCGCCTCGAGCGCACCGGTGGCCGTGCGCGCGGGCCGGGTGCAGATCATGGCGTCCCGCCTGCGTAGCCGGACCTCGCAGCTGATCTTCGCGGATGGCACGGCACCCACTGCGGTGGATGACGATCACCAGGTGCACGACCTCGTCGTGCGCACCTATTACCTTTCACGGGATTCTGACGAGCGATCTGGCGTGCCGTCGCTGCGCGTCAAGGCGCTGGCCGCGGCTGGCGGCCAGCCCGTCTTCGTCGACAGCGAGGTGCTCTCAGGCGTCGAGGATCTCCAGGTCCAGTTCGGGATCGACACGGGAGACTACGACGGCGACGGTGCCCTCGACCCCGGTGCCGACGCGGACGGCGACGGCATGCCGGAGACGGATGGCCGCGCGACGCGCTACGTCGCGCCGGATTTCCCCGGCCTCGACCGCGCGCAGGTCGTGGCCGTCAGGCTGTGGCTGCGCCTGCGCTCGGAGCGGGCGGAGCCCGGCTTCGCGGACGACCGCAGCTACCGCTATGCCGATGTCGAATTCACGCCCGCCGGCGACGAGCGCAGCTTCCGTCGCCTGCTGGTCACCCGAACAATCGTGCTCCGAAACTCGAGGACGCTGTGACGTGAACCCATCCAGGCCAATCCTGCTCCGTCACCGGCAGCGCGGCGTTGCCCTGGTGATCGCGCTGATCATGCTCGTGGTGCTGACGCTGCTGGCGATGACGGGGATGAACACCGCCACCACGGAACTGATCATGTCCGGCAACGAGCAGTACCGGCGCAACGCGTCGCAAGCCGCTGCGGCGGGCATCGAGCAGGCGATCTCGCAGCTGGCCGATGCCTCGACCGCGCGCTCCGCGGTGCCGTCCACCATCCCGCCGACCGCACTCCCGGGCGCGCCAGACGAACGCTACACGACCGTCACGCGATTCACGGGCGACGAGACAGGGTTGCCACAGTCGAGCGCCGACAAGTTCGTGGGCTTGCACTACACCATCGAGAGCACCGGGAATTCGGCGCGAGGCGCCAGCGACACGCAAATCCAGGGCGTGATGGTCGTCGCCGCGACAGGCGGCGCCGGGGAGACGGGTTTCACCCGCGTGGGGAGCGGGCTGCCATGAAGCCCATCGCGAGCATCGTGGCTTGCATGGTGGCGTCGGCCATCGCAGCCGCAACCAACCCCGTTGCCGCCGCCCCGCCCCCGGCGATCGTGGCCGTCGAGCAGGCTGTGGAAGCGTCCTCCGACGAATTGACGCTGCCTGCCGGCGGAATCGGCACGGTCTCTTTTCCCGGATGCTCGGCCTGCAAGCCACCCCTGCTGCTCGCCACCACCTCGACCCAATGGTTCATCGGCACGCAGCGGGTAGGCTTCGCTGACGTACGGAACGCGCTGGGTGCGCGACGCCGCTCAGGTGTGCTGGTGCTCTACCGCCATGGCACCTCCGAGATCACTCGCATGATCGTCCACGCGGGGACTCGTTAGCATGCGATGGTTCAGGTCACGCTGGCTGCCTGGAGCAAGCGGATTCGCCGCAAGCCTGATGTGCCTGGCACCCGCGCTCACGCTCGCCGACGACACCGAGGTCTTCCTCAACAATGCGGCGTCACGTGGCATCAAGCCCAACGTACTGCTGATCGTCGACACGTCGGGCAGCATGGCGTCGACCGTGAGCATCCCGCGTGCACCCTACGATGCGGCCACGGTGTACCCCGGCTCCTGCTTGGCGGGCCGCGCCTACGTCACGCGCTCCACGGGCGGCGCCATCGCGCCGTCGTGCGACTCGACGGTTCGAAGCATCGACACCTCGTTCAACGCCTGTGAAGCGGCCCTGCTGGCCCTCGATGGCCCCGCGGGGTTCTGGACCGGCAAGGCGGCGCAGTGGGACGACGCACAGGCCGGCTGGCGCCGGCTCCCGCCGGGGGGATCCACGGGCCCCGTCGAGTGCGAGGCGGACGCCGGCCTGCACGGCCGGGACGCCTCCTCGCCGGCGAGGTGGGCTCGCAATGGCGACCCGCAGCGTCGCTGGACCACCAGCGCCACGGATGCGGTGAACTGGTCGTCGGCGGAGGTCTACACGCTCTACAGCGCCAACTACCTGAACTGGTACAACTCCGCGGGCGAGCCCGCGGAGCTGTCTCGCCTGGACGTCGTGAAGTCAGTCGGTCGCACGCTCTCCTACTCGATGGACAGCGTAAACCTCGGGCTCATGCGCTTCAGCGCCGGCGATGGCACGCGCTTCACCTCCGAAGGCGGCATGGTCACCCAGCCGGTCGAGGATGTCTCGAGGTCGCGTGCCGCGCTGACCGCCAGCCTCGACGCCTATACACCCGGGGGCGCGACCCCCCTCGCCGAGACGCTGTACGAGGCCGGCCAGTACCTGGCAGGACGAGCCGTCGACTACGGAGCCACATCCACGCTGCTGGGCAACGTGCCATCACCGAGCGTACCCGCCTCGCGGCGCGATGAAGACCCTACCCGCTACAAGTCGCCGATCTCCTACCAGTGCCAGCGCAACTACATCGTCCTGCTGACCGACGGGGAGTCGCTCGGCGACCAGTCTGCCGATGAGCGCGTCGCAGCGCTGCCCGGGTTCACCGCCCTCGGCCGCAGCGGCTGCGATGGCGAGGGCGAGGGGCGCTGCCTCGACGACATGGCGGAGTACCTCCACTCGGCCGCCGACCTGGCGCCGGACCTTCCCGGCCTGCAGGGCGCGACCACCTACACGATCGGATTTGGTGAGCAGGTCGCCGGCTCGAGCTTCCTCGAGGAGGTCGCTCGCCGGGGAGGCGGTCGTGCCTTCGCGGCAACCGATCTCGAGGGCCTCGGCAGCGCGCTGCAAAGTATTTTCAGCGACATCCTGCAGACGGGCTCGACCTTCGTCTCGCCATCGGTGTCGATCAACGCGTTCAACCGGACCCAGACGAACAACGAACTCTACGTCTCGGTATTCAAGCCGGACGACACCGTGCGCTGGCGCGGCAACGTCAAGAAATACTCGCTGCGCAGCGGCCGCATCGTCGATGCAACCGGCGCCGAGGCGGTCGATCCATCCACGGGCTTCCTGCGCGGCGGCACGCGCAGCCTGTGGTCCGCGGAGCGGGAGTCCGACGTCATCGAGGACGGCGGCGCGGTATCGCGGCTGCCCGATCCGGCGCAACGCCGCCTGTTCACCTATATCGCCGCGGCGGGCAACAAGGACCTGGCCAACCCAGTCAACGCACTGGCCGTCGGGAACGATGCACTCCTGGATGCACAACTGGGAGTTGGCCAGGGCACGCCCACGCGGGAGGAAGTCATCTCCTGGGCGCGTGGCATCGACGCGGCCGACCTCGACTTCGATGGCGACCGGAACGAGTCGCTTCCCAGCATGGGCGACCCCTTGCACGCCCGCCCTGCCGTGGTGACCTACGGCGGGAGCTCCTCGTCGCCGGACGCCAACGACGCCGTCGTCTACGTGCCGACCAACGACGGGTATGTCCACGCACTCGACGCGCGCACGGGACGCGAGCTCTGGGCCTTCATGCCACCGGAGCTGCTCGGTCGCCTCGTCGACCTCTACCGGAATCCCAGCGTCACGAACCGGAGCTTCGGCCTGGACGGCGAGGTTCGCGTGCTCAAGTTCGACGTCAATGAGGATGGCGTCGTCGACCGCGCCGCCGGCGACCGCGTGTGGCTGTTCTTCGGCATGAGGCGTGGCGGGCGCCACTACTACGCGCTCGACGTGACCGACCGGAACCGACCGCGCCTGAGGTGGAGCATCGGTCCCGACGTGTTGCCCGGCATCGGCGAAACATGGTCCACGCCCAGCATCGCGCGCGTCCGGGTGCAGGGTGCCAGCCAGAATGGGGAAAACCTCGTCCTCGTTTTCGGTGGTGGCTATGACGACAGCCAGGAAAACTACCAGTACACCACTGATCGGGCGGGGCACCGGATCTACATGGTGGATGCCGCCTCGGGCGAACTGCTGTGGTTTGCCGGTGGCCCGGACGGCGCGGGGACCCCGGATCTGTCGCTGCCCCGGATGACCCACTCCATCCCAGGGCGGGTCGTGGTCATCGACACCGACGGGGACCGCTATGCCGACCGGCTCTACGCGGGCGACATGGGCGGTCGCGTCTGGCGCTTCGACATCTGGAACGGACGCGGCCGCGGCGCACTCGTCACGGGCGGCGTGCTCGCCACACTAGGGGCCGGTGACACGGGCCGCACGGCGATCACGGACAACCGGCGCTTCTATTCGGCGCCGGATGTCGCGTTGATCCGGCGTCGGGGCGCCGCGCCGTACTACAACATCGCGATCGGATCCGGCTACCGCGGGCACCCGTTGCACGTCGAGACACGCGACCGGTTCTACTCGATCCGGGACGCCAACCCCTTTGGCAAGCTTGCCCAGTCCCAATACGACTCATCGACCGCGATCCGGGACGAGGACCTCATCGACATCACGAATGATCCGGCCGGGACGCCCGTGACTCCCGGCGCCCGCGGCTGGAGGCTCGAGTTGCGTCTCAACGGCGGCTGGTCGGGGGAGAAAGTCCTCTCGGAGGCAACGACGATCGACGGCACGATCCTCTTCACGAGCTACCAGCCGAGTCCCGCGTCCGCCGAAGATCCGTGCCTGACCGCGAACGGCGTCAACCGCGCCTATGCCCTGCGCGCCGACAACGGTCGACCCGTCGTGGACTTCAACGAGGACGAAGTCATCGACAATCGTGATCTCTCCACCACGCTGGCCCAGTCCGGAATCGCCGGCGAGGTCAGCATCGCGCTCGAGACGGCTACCCAGCGCGAGGGGCAGCAGCCGCCGGGGGACGAGGGCACCGACGCCCTGGGGCGCCGCGGGCTTTGCGTGGTCGGTGTCGAGGTCCTGCGCCGCTGCGTGGTTCCCTCCAGCGTCGTCCGCACCTGGTGGCGGCGCACGTCGGGCGAGGATGGCTCGTGACCCGGGTAGCGCGGGGCTTCACACTGGTCGAGCTGCTCGTGGCCGTGGTGATCGCGTCGATCCTCATGGCCATCGCGGTACCCGGTTATCGAACCTATGTTCAGCGAACCCAGCGCACCGAGGCGCGGCAAGCCCTGACCCAGGCTCGCGCCGCGCAGGAACGCTTCTTCCTGCAGTACAACCGCTATGCCGGCACACTGCAGGAAAGCCCACCAGCAGGGCTCGGCCTTCCCGCGATCACGCAGAACGGCCTCTATGACATGACCGTGGCGCTCACCGCAGGGGGCTTCAGGCTGGAGGCCCGGGCACGCCCGGACGGCGGTCAGAGGGACGACGCGCGTTGCGTGGCCTTGTCCATCGACGAAAGCGGGCTCCGGTCCGCGGCGAACGCCGACGGACTCGACACCACCGAGGAATGCTGGCGGTAGCTAGCGCAAGCGCCGCAATTCTCTCGGCAAGCCGAACACGACGCTCTCGGTGCGCCCCGCCGCTTCCTCGGGGCCCGAGGCACCCCACTCGACCAGGCGATCGATCACCTGCCTCACCAGCACCTCGGGCGCGGACGCGCCGGCAGTGAGGCCCACGCAACGGCGACCGTCGAACCATTCGCGTCGCAGGTCTTGCGGTCCGTCGACGAGGAAAGCGGGCACCCCCGCACGCGCCCCGAGCTCGACCAGCCGGTTGGAGTTGGAACTCGTCGCCGATCCCACCACCACGAGGATGTCGCTGTCGCGGAGCAGCTCCTTCACCGCGTCCTGGCGGTTCTGGGTGGCGTAGCAGATGTCTTCCTTGCGCGGCGCGATCAGTTCCGGAAAGCGCCCCCGCAGCGCCTCGACGATCTCCGCGGTGTCGTCCACGGAGAGCGTCGTCTGCGTGACGAAAGCGAGTCGCGAGGGGTCCTCGACCTGCAGCGCCCTCGCGTCATCGACTGACTCGACCAGGCGGATCCGACCCCCGAAGGATGCGTCGAACCGGCCCAGCGTGCCCTCGACCTCGGGGTGCCCGGCGTGGCCGATCAGGACGACGTCGCGCGCCTCACGGGCGTGGCGCCGAACTTCCATGTGCACCTTGGTGACGAGCGGACAGCTCGCGTCGAAGACGATGAGGCCACGCCGCGCGGCCTCCTGCTCCACCGCGGTGGATACGCCGTGGGCGGAGAAGATCACGGTGGCGCCGTCAGGGACTTCATCCAGCTCCTCGACGAAAACGGCGCCCATCGAGCGGAGGCGCTCGACCACGTGCCTGTTGTGCACGACCTCGTGGCGCACGTGGATCGGTGCGCCAAAGAGCTCGATCGCCCGCTCGACGATCTCGATGGCGCGGTCGACGCCGGCGCAGAATCCGCGCGGGTTGGCGAGCCGGATTCTCATTGCCCCGCACTCCTGCCCTGCCGCTCGAGGCGCCACTCGCGCCAGGCATCCCACAGCAGCAGGCCGGCACCCACGGTGATCGCAGCGTCGGCGATGTTGAACGCCGGGAAGTACGCATCGCCCCAATGCACGTGGATGAAGTCGACGACGAAACCATGCTGGATGCGGTCGACCACGTTGCCGATGGCCCCGCCGAGGATCAGCGACAGGCCGCAGGCGAGCACGGCCTCGCGGCCCGCGTGGAGCTGCCGCAGCCACCAGACGATGGCACCGCTGACCACGACCGCAAGGACGATGAAGAACCAGCGCTGCCAGCCTCCGGCGTCGGCGAGGAAGCTGAACGCGGCGCCCGGGTTGTGCAGGCGGGTGATGTCGAGCACGGGCAGCACCGCCGTGGACTCGTAGAGTGCGTAGCGCGCCTCGATCCAGCCCTTGGAAAGCTGGTCCGCCACGAGTATTGCCGCCGTCAGCGGCAACCAGCGCCATCCGTTCATGCGAACCGCCGGGCTTCGCCGGGACCAGCGACGTTGTCGACGCAGCGCCCGCAGATCTCCGGATGATCGTGGTGGCTTCCCACATCGGCGCGACGATGCCAGCAGCGGATGCATTTCGGGGCAGAGACCGGCGAGACGCGCAGCAACGTTCCGGGTGCGGAAGCTGCCGGCACCGCCCCGGCGGCCGCGAGCGGATCGCGGCCACCGGCGGCATCGATCGCGGTGACGGTAGCGTCGGAGGTGATGAGGAGGAAACGCAGCTCGTCACCGAGCGCAGAGAACCGCGCAAGGTCAGCCGGGTCGCAGAACAGCTCGACCCTGGCCTCGAGCGGCGCCCCGATCACGCCATCGATCCGCAGCCGCTCGAGCTCGCGCGAAACGTCCGCACGCAAGGCCAGCAGCCCGGTCCAGTCGATTGGGTCGGCAGGCACCGCCGGCAGCACGTGCCACGTGGCGTGGAACACAGAGGCCTCGCGAGCCCCAGGCAGATGGGACCAGATTTCCTCGGCCGTGAACGACAGCACCGGCGCGAGCCAGCGCACCAGCGCCTCGGCGATGTGGTGCATCGCCGTCTGGGCCGAGCGCCGCGCCACGCTCGAGGCCTGCGTGGTGTAGAGCCGGTCCTTGATGACGTCCAGGTAGAAGCCGCCGAGATCGAGCACGCAGAAGTTGTGGACCTTCTGGTAGATCAGGTGGAAGTCGTAGCTGCGATAGGCCGCGACGATCTCGTCGTGCAACCCGGCGGCACGACGCAGCACCCAGCGGTCGAGCGCGACCATGTCGCCGACCGGCACCGCGTCCCTGGCGGGATCGAAGCCGGCGAGATTGCCGAGCAGGAAGCGCGCCGTGTTGCGCATGCGACGATAGGAGTCCGACATGCGCCGGAGGATCTCTTCCGAGACGCTCATCTCGTTGCTGTAGTCGGTGGCCGCCACCCAGAGGCGCAGCACGTCCGCGCCGAGGCTCTGCATGACCTTCTGCGGCGCGATCACGTTGCCGAGCGACTTGGACATCTTCCGGCCCTTGTCGTCGACCGTGAAGCCGTGCGTGAGCACGCCACGGTAAGGTGCCCGCTCGTACAGCGCCTCCGACATCAGCAGCGAGGAATGGAACCAGCCACGGTGCTGGTCCGATCCCTCGAGGTAGAGATCCACCGGCGAGGCGACCTCCGGGCGCTGCGCGCCCACGCACTCGAACGAGAGTCCCGAGTCAGCCCAGACGTCCATGACGTCGGTGACCTTGTCGTAGTCCGCAGCCTCCTCGCCCAGCAGCTCGGCCGGATCCATCGCGAACCAGGCCTCGATGCCACCGGCGGCGACCCGATCGGCCGCCTGGTCGATCAGCTCGGATGTGCGCGGGTGGAGTTCCCCGCTGACCTTGTGGACGAACAGGGGGATGGGCACGCCCCAGGTGCGCTGCCGCGAGACGCACCAGTCGGGGCGGTTGGCGATCATTCCAGTGATGCGCTGCTCGCCCCAGGCGGGCGTCCACTCGACGCCCTTGATGTCGCGCAGCGCGTTGGCGCGCAGGTTCGCCCGGTCCATGCAGATGAACCACTGCGGCGTCGCGCGGAAGATCACCGGGGTCTTGTGGCGCCAGCAATGGGGATAGCTGTGCCGATAAGGTTCCTGGTGCACGAGCGCGCCGCTGGCCTCCATGGTGTCGATCAGCGTCTTGATCGCTTCTTCGAGCTTGAGCCCCGCGACCAAAGGCGTCCCCGCTAGGAAGCGCCCGTCCCCGCCTACAGGGTTGACGACCGGCAGGCCATGGCGCTGGCCCGCGACGAAGTCCTCCTGCCCGTGAGCCGGCGCCGTATGCACCGCCCCGGTTCCAGCATCCAGCGTCACGTGGTCCCCGGTGATCACGGGAACCCGCTTGTCGAGGAAGGGATGGGCCAACTGCAGGCCCTCGAGATCCGCCCCCTGGAAACGCGCGATGACCCTCGCCTCGCCGGCCGCGACACCGTATCGCCCGAGGCAGGCCTCGACCAGGTCGTCGGCGAGCACGAGCCGGCGCGGCACGGGCTGGCCCGGGCGGACGGGCAATTCGACGAGCGAATAGCCCAGTGCCGGGCCAACCGCAACCGCCTCGTTCGCCGGCAGCGTCCAGGTCGTCGTCGTCCAGATCACGAGCTCAGCACCCTCGGCCGCCTGTGCTCCCGCCAGGCCCACGCGCGCTGCCAGGAGGCCGGCGTCGACGACGCGAAATGCCACGTCGATCGCGATCGACGTGCGGTCCTCGTACTCGACCTCGGCCTCGGCCAGCGCCGAACGGCAGTCCAGGCACCAATGGACCGGCTTGGCGCCCTTGTACAGGTGGCCGTTTCGCACGATGCGGCCGAACGCCCGCAACTGCTGCGCCTCATAGGCCGGTGCCATCGTCATGTAGGGCCGGTCCCAGTCGCCGAGCACGCCCAGGCGCTTGAAGTCGGTGCGCTGATGCTCGATCTGCTCGGCGGCGAACGCACGGCATGCCGCCCGGAACGCGTTGACGTCGAGCTTCTGGCCGGGCCGGCCATGCTTTTTCTCCACTGCGAGCTCGATCGGCAGCCCATGGCAGTCCCAGCCCGGGATATAGGGGGCATCGAAGCCGTCGAGGCCGCGCGACTTGACGATGATGTCC
Source organism: uncultured Acidibacter sp. (assembly GCA_964584625.1). Classification (GTDB taxonomy): domain Bacteria; phylum Pseudomonadota; class Gammaproteobacteria; order Steroidobacterales; family Steroidobacteraceae; genus UBA964. The sequence goes on along the minus strand of CAZPAJ010000021.1, from coordinate 25,481 downwards.
TTCAGGATCTTGTTGAGCGCGTGGCCGATATGGATCGTGCCGTTGGCGTACGGGGGGCCGTCGTGCAGCACGAAACGCGGGCGTCCGCGGGCGATCTCGCGCAGCCGCCCGTACACGTCCTGCTCCTCCCAGCGCCGGAGCATCTGCGGCTCGCGCTGCGCGAGGTCCGCCTTCATCGGGAAGTCGGTGTGGGGAAGATTGATGGTGTTCTTGTAATCGGTCACGTCGCGTCCTGTCGTGGCGGCGGCGTCAGGCCGCCAGTATGGCCCTCGCGGCGCGGGCGTCGAGGTCCATCTGCGCGACGAGCGCGTCCAGGCCGTCGAACCGCCGCTCCTCGCGGATCCGGCTGATGAACTCGACCTCGAGCTCCCGCCCGTAGAGGTCGCCGTCGAAATCGAACACGTGGGTTTCGAGCAGGGGCTCGCGCCCGCCCACCGTGGGACGGGTGCCGAGGCTCGCGACCCCGCCAAGGGGCTCGGCGCCAATGCCGCGCACGCGAACGGCGAAGATGCCGTCGAGGGGGGAACGCCGGCGACGAAGGCGCATGTTGGCGGTCGGATAACCCAGCGTCCGACCCAGGCGCTGGCCGCCGACCACCCGGCCACGCATCGAGTAGCGTCGACCGAGCAGGCTCTCCGCATACCCGAGCGCGCCGTCAGCCAATGCCCGACGCACGGCGCTGCTGCTCGCGCGTTCCCCGGCGACGCGGACCGGCGACACGACCCTCACCTCGAATCCATGCCTCGGCCCCACATCCTCGAGGTAGCTCGCCGAGGCTTCGCCGTTGCGGCCGAAGCGGAAGTCGTGCCCCACCACCAGGGCGCCGACGCCGAGCCTCTGCCGTAGCAACTGCACGAAGTCCGCCCCGGGCATGGACCGGAGCCGCTCGCCGAAACGCAGCAGCAGCAGGGCGGTCAATCCCGAGCCTTCCAGGAGCCGCCATCGCTCGCGGAAGTTCGTGAGCCGCGCCGGGGGATCGGCCGCGTTGAGGAACTCGCGAGGCATCGGCTCGAAGCTGACCATGACGGCCGGACAGGAGCGTGCCGCGGCCCATTGCAGCGATTCGCGTATCAGCGCGTGGTGCCCCTGGTGCAGACCGTCGAATGTGCCGAGCGTTGCGACGCAACCCCGGTGATGCTCGCGCAAGTTGTCAGGGCCGCGAACGAGCTCCATGGGCGTGAGGGGGGATTCCGAAACCGTTGATGGCCCGCGCAATGATATCAGCCGCCTGCTGCCCCGGTATTGCGCAGGTGCCGAGGGCGCAGGCCGAGCAGCAGGAGCGCGCCGAAATACGCCGCGGCGCCGGCCATGACGCAGGCCGCCAGGCGCCAGGCCCGCTCGATCGGGGGCGCATCGATCCAGTGCTGCACGGGACCCGCCATCCAGAGCAGCAGGGCCGCCATCGCGACGTTCGCGACCGCGATCCGCAGCAGCAAGCTCGGCCAGCCGCCCACGGGCCGGTAGATGCCGTCGCGTCGCAGGCCGCGCCAGAGCAGCGCCGTGTTGACGGCGGCAGACACGCAGGTCGAGGTGGCCAGCAGGACGTGAGGCACCGGGAACCCCAGGTAGTGGGCCGGCAGGACCACCGAGACGTTGATGCCCATGTTGACGGCGAGCGCGATCAGGCCGATCCGCACGGGCGTGCGCGTGTCCTGACGGGCGAAATAGCCGGGGGCGAGCACCTTGACCAGGCTGAAGCCGAGCAGGCCCCATGAGTAGGCCATGAGGCCGTACTGCGTCATCTCGATGTCGCGGGCGGTGAACCGCCCGTAGCCGAAGATCGTGGCGGTCAGCGGGCCGGCGAGCACGAGCAGCGCGACGGCCGCGGGCGCGACCACGACCATGACCAGCCGCAGCGCCCAGTCCAGCGTGGCGGAAAAGCGGTCCATCGAACCCTGCGCGTGATGCGCGGAGAGCCCGGGGAGGATGACCGTGGCCAGGGCGATGCTGAACACGCCGAGCGCGAACTCCATCAAGCGATCGGCGTAGTAGAGCCAGGCGATGCTACCCGTGACGAGGAACGAGGCGATGAGCGTGTCGAGCAGGAGGCTGACCTGGGCCATCGAGGATCCCACGATGCCGGGCACCATCAACCGGGCGATGCGGCGGACGCCCTCGGCGGCCGGGCGCCAGCGCGGTGGCCCGAGCAGCCGCAGGCGGGCGACGAACGGCAGCTGGAATGCCAGCTGGAGCGCGCCGGCCACGAACACGCCAATCGCGAGGGCTATGCCGGGATTCGCGGAATTCGCCGCTGCCCCGACCGCGAAGACGATCATGACGACGTTCATGATCACCTGCGTGAGTGCGGGAACGCCGAAACGGCCGTAGCTGTTGAGCACGCCGCTGAACAGCGCCGTCAACGAGATGAAGAACAGGTACGGGAAGGTCCAGCGCAGCATCGCCACGGCCAGTTCGTACTTGCCGTCCTGCTGGGTGAATCCCGGTGCGAACAGCAGGATGATCAGTGGCGCGGCCAGCACGCCGGCCACCGAAATCCCGAACAGCACGCCCCCGAGGGTGCCAAACACCCCCGACACGAGTTCGCGGACCTCGTCCTCGCTGCGCTTGACCCGGTATTCCGAGATGACCGGGACGAAGGACTGGGAGAATGCCCCCTCGGCGAACAGGCGGCGCAGGAAATTCGGGATCTTGTAGGCGACCAGGAACGCGTCCATCAGCGTGCCGGCGCCAAACGCAGACGAGTAGACCATGTCACGGAGCAGGCCGGTGACACGGGACAGCAGGGTGGAGAGCCCGACGATCGAAGTACTCTTGAAGATCGCGCGGCTCATGGGGCACGCCCACTATACCGGATCGTTGACAAGGATCGCCCGGCTGCTCAAACTACCGCCCCTTTTTGCTGCTGGCCACTCGACGGCCAGTCGATGGAGTCCGCAGTGGCCAACACGAAGTCTGCCGAGAAAGCCGCCCGCCAGGCCGCCAAGCACCGGTCCCGCAACATCGCGTTGCGCTCCCGCGCCCGCAGCGCGATCCGCAAGGCGAGCGAGGCGATTGCCTCCGGCAACAAGGATGATGCCGCGGCGAGCTACAAGGCTGCGGTTGCGGTCGTCGACTCGCTGGTCAACAAGCGGCTCGTGCACAAGAACAAGGCCTCGCGCCACAAGAGCCGCTTGGCGGCCAAGCTGAAGAAGCTCGCCTGACCGTCCCGCCGTCGCCAGCCACGCCCCGAACGGGGTGAACACGAGAACCGGCCTCAGTGCCGGTTCTTGCTTTTCCGGGGCTCCTCGAAGGGCAATCCGGGGGCCCAGGCCTCCTCGCTGAGCGCAGGCCGCGAGCGGCTTCCGGCGCGACCACCCACCCGGGACGAAGCGCGTCGCGGCGCGGCCTTTCCGACACCGAGCGCCTCCAGCACCTCGCCCCTCGCCCGCTCCCTGCCCTCGACTTCCAGCAGCAGGGGCAACCGGTCCTCGCTCGAGGCGACATCCTGCCAGGCGCGCCCCTCCGGCCACGGCTCCAGCGCTCCGGCCATCGCCCACAGCGCGTTCAGCGACCGAGTCACTCCCGCCCTGCGCAAGGCGAGATAGGCGTCGACCGGGCCCCGCTCGCGGAGCTGTTGCACAGTGGTAATGCCGACGCTGGCGAGCTGGGCCTCCGAGCGGGGGCCGAGGTTTCGCAGATCACGGATTCGCAGCCGCAGCTTGCCCGCGGCAATGCGACGCCGGATCTTGCTGTTACGCACCCTCGCCGCCCTGTCCGGCGCCGCCCTGTCCGGCGCCGCCCTGTCCGGCGCCGCCCTGCTCCGCTGCCGCAGCACGCTCCTCCAGGAAACGCATCACGGCCTCGGCAAGGTCACGGGTCCCGGCACCCGTGACGCCGGAGATCAGGAACCACGGACCTTTGTGCCGCAAGGAACGGACTATCGCCTTGGCCTTCAGCTGCGCCTCGTCGGGCGGCAGGAGGTCCATCTTGTTGATCACGAGCCAGCGAGGCTTGGCGGCGAGGTCTTTGCTGAATTTCCTAAGTTCCGCCGCGATCGCCTTCGCGTCGCGCACGGGATCCGCGTCGGGATCGACCGGGGAAATATCGACGAGGTGCAACAGCACCCCGGTGCGCTGCAGGTGCTTGAGGAAGCGGATCCCGAGACCTGCGCCTTCGGCGGCGCCCTCGATGAGACCGGGGATGTCGGCCATCACGAAGCTGCGGTGCTCGCCGCAGTAGACGACGCCGAGGTTCGGGTGCAGCGTGGTGAAGGGGTAGTCGGCGACCTTGGGGCGCGCGGATGACAGCGCGCGGATCAGCGTGGACTTGCCTGCGTTCGGCAGGCCGAGCAGGCCAACATCGGCGATGACCTTGAGCTCGAGCTCGAGCGCGCGTTTTTCGCCGGGGAGACCCGGCCCGAACTGCCGCGGCGCGCGGTTGGTGCTGGACTTGAACTTCGCGTTGCCCCAGCCGCCCTTGCCGCCACGAGCGACCGGCAGCACGTCTCCTTCCCGGACGAGGTCGCCCAGTTGCTCGCCGGTCTCGGGATCGCGCACTACCGTGCCCACGGGCACGGGGATGTAGAGGTCGTCACCGCCGCGCCCGGTGCAGTCGTTGCCGCTGCCCGCCTCGCCGGAGCGGGCCTTGAAAGTGCGCTCGACGCGAAAATCGGCCAGCGTGTTGATGCCAGGCACCGCCTTGAGGAACACGCTGCCGCCGTCACCCCCATCACCGCCGTCGGGCCCCCCGAAGGGCACGAACTTCTCGCGACGGAAACTGAGGCAGCCCCGCCCACCATTGCCCGCCTGGACGCGGATCCGAGCCTCGTCGACGAACTTCATGGCAGAGCCCCCCCCCTTGAAACGAAAACCCCGGCACGCGGCCGGGGTCTCGAAGCGAACTCGCAGGCTGGCTCAGCCGGCGACGACGTTCACGTAGAGCTTCTGTGCCGCACCGCGGCGCTTGAACTCCACCTTGCCCGGCGCCTTGGCGAACAGGGTGTGGTCCGTGCCGATGCCCACGTTGACGCCCGGCCAGTACTGGGTGCCACGCTGGCGGATGATGATGTTGCCGGCCGCGACCTGCTCGCCGCCGAAGATCTTCACGCCGAGGCGCTTGCTGTGGGACTCGCGGCCGTTCTTGGTGCTGCCGCCTGCCTTTTTGTGTGCCATGTGTGTGCTCCCTGCCTCAGCCCGCGCTGATGTCGGTGACCTTGATCTCGGTGAACGGCTGGCGATGGCCCTTCATGCGAAGGTAGTGCTTGCGCCGCCGGAACTTGACGATGCTGACCTTGTCGCCCTTGCCATGGCGCTCGATGGTGGCCGCGACGGACGCACCCGACACCAGGGGCGCGCCCACCTTCACACCCTCGCCATTGCCGACGAGCAGCACCTGATCGAAGCTCACGGCGGCGCCCGGCTCGGCCGTCAGCTTTTCGATGCGCAGGACGCTGCCCTTCTCCACCCGATACTGCTTGCCGCCCGTGGCGATGACCGCGTACATGCGCTGAACTCCGTCCGAAAGGGCGCGCATTCTACTGGCCCCCGGGCAGGCGGTCAAACCAATGGGCGCGTGAACCGCCATGTATTTCCGGCCCCGCGCCCTGTAGCATGCGGCGCGTCATGGACCTGCCCGCCATCAAGGATCTCGTCCGGCCCGACCTCGGTGCGGTCGATGCCGTCATCCGGGTCCGGCTCAAGAGCGAGGTCGAACTCGTCGACCAGGTGGCCGACCATATCATCGGCGGCGGCGGCAAGCGCCTGCGCCCGCTGATCGTGCTGCTCGCCGCCCGCGCCTGCGGCTACGCCGGCAGCAGCCACATCGACGCCGCGGCGTTCATCGAATTCATTCACACCGCGACGCTGCTGCACGACGACGTGGTCGACGGCTCCTCGCGCCGCAGGGGCCGCGACACCGCCAACGCCGTCTACGGCAACCAGGCCAGCGTGCTGGTCGGCGACTTCGTCTACTCCCGTGCCTTCCAGATGATGGCCGCGATCGGATCGCAGCGCGTCATGGAGATCATGTCCGAGGCGACCAACGTCATCGCGGAAGGCGAGGTCCTGCAGCTCATGAACGCGGGCGACCCGTCGACGACCCAGCAGCGCTATCTGGAAGTGATCTACCGCAAGACAGCGCGGTTGTTCGAGTCCGGCGCAGAGGTGGCCGCCGTGCTGGCAGGCGCCAGCCCCAGCCTGCAGCGCGCACTGGCCGCCTATGGCAAGCACCTCGGGACGGCCTACCAGCTGGTCGACGACGTGCTCGACTACCGCTCCGACCCGGTCGAGCGCGGCAAGAACCTCGGGGACGACCTCGCCGAGGGCAAGCCGACGCTGCCGCTGATCCAGGCCCTGCGCCAGAGCGAGGATGTGTCCGTGCGCGAGGCGATCCGCGACGCCATCGAGAACGGCGGCCTCGAACGCCTCGATGACATCATCGCCGCGATTGAATCGACCGGGTCCCTTGAGTACACTCGCCGCCTCGCTCAGGACGAGGCCGACAAGGCGTTGACAGCGCTGCACGCGCTACCCGAAACGCCATACAAGCAAGGCCTCGCCGCGCTCGCACGGTTTGCCGTGGAGCGCTCCGCCTGAAGATCGGGATGTAGCTCAGCCTGGTAGAGCACTACGTTCGGGACGTAGGAGTCGGAGGTTCAAATCCTCTCATCCCGACCATCTTCCGGCACCCCAGTTGCCCCTTCGCCCGGCCGCCCCCACGGGGCACCCGCTTCCTTCGGCGCTCAGCACAAATGCGATTGACTCTCAGTTGCAGTCTCCGTAGGCTTTCCAATCAATAACGATTCGCATTTGCAATGCTGGAGCATCCAGATGCCGACTGCCAAGACCTTCCTGCATGCCTCAGCCGCCGTGATGCTGGCAGCCGCGACCGCCGCGAACGCCGGCGTCGAGGCGACAGAGGAAATCCCGGAGGTCGTCTACATCTACGGCACCCGCATGACGTACCGGGAGGACGAGAGCAGTTCGGTCACGCGGACTCCCACGCCGATCGAGCACATCCCGCAAGCGGTCTTCGTCATCACCCGGGACGTGATCGATGACCAGGCCATGACGGGCCTCGCGGACCTCGTACGTTACGTCCCTGGCGTCACCATGGGCCAGGGCGAGGGGCACCGCGACGCGCCGGTCTTCCGGGGCAACATCACGACGTCTGATTTCTTCGTGGACGGGATGCGCGACGACCTGCAGTACCTGCGCGACCTGTACAACGTGGATCGCGTCGACGTGGTCAAGGGCCCGTCAGCGCTCGTGTTCGGGCGCGGCACGGGCGGCGGCGCGCTCAACCGGGTGACGAAGTCGGCAAACGGCGAACGGGTCACGGCGACCGAGATCACGGCAGGCATGTACGGCCAGTTCCGCATGGCTGGCGATCTCGGCGGTGCCCTTGCGGAGCGGGTTTCCGCGCGGGTCAATGCGGTAGCCGAGGACACCGATGGCTTCCGGGACGAGATGACGGTCCGACGCCGCGGCATTGCCCCCACCCTGCGTATCGAGGCTTCGGAGGCCACCCGGATCGACCTCTACGCAGAGGTCTTCTCGGACGACCGGACGGTCGACCGGGGCGTGCCCTCGCAGGACGGCAGCCCCTGGCGAGGCCCGACCGAAACCTACTTCGGGAATCCGGACTGGTCCAACAGCACGATCGACGTGGCCACGGCGCGGGGCGTCGTCTCCCATGAACTGCGCGAAGGGTTGTCGTTCCGGGGAGCGCTGTCCTGGGGCGACTACTCCAAGTTTTACGACAACGTGTATGCCGGCGGCCCGGTGAATCCAGTCGCCAACTCCGTGCTCATTTCGTCCTACAACTCCGCCACCGACCGCCGGAACCTGCTCGCCCAGGCCGACCTCACGTGGTCGGCCCGGACCGGCGGGATCGGCCACACGATCCTGCTCGGCTTCGAGGGTGGCCGGCAGGAAAACGTCAACCGGCGCGTCAACACCGCATCGGCCACCTTCGGCCTGGCGGATCGCGGACGCAACTTCGTACCGGATTTCTCGATCGCCCCCGCGCTCGACAACCGCAACGAGCTGAACCTGCTGGCTGTGCTGCTGCAGGACCAGATCGAATTGTCCCCGCAACTCCGGGCGGTCGTCGGACTCCGCTGGGACAGCTTCGATCTTGAATTCGACGACCGCCGGCCTGCCACCCGGGATTTCGCCCGCAAGGATGAGTTTGTCTCACCCCGCCTCGGGCTGGTCTGGGAGCCGACGCCGGGACTGTCCATCTACGGCGGCTGGAACAAGGCTTACCTGCCGCAGTCGGGCGAGCAGTTCAGCTCGATGAACGCCAGCCTCGCTGCCCTCGAACCCGAGGAGTTCGAGAGCCTCGAGGCCGGGCTGCGCTGGCACCTGAACCCGGACCTGCTGGTCAGCGCAGCGCTATACCGGCTCGACCGCAGCAACACCTCGGCGCCGGGTGCGACGCCGGGCACGCTCGTGCTGACGGGCTCCCAGCGCTCTGAGGGACTGGAGTTCTCCGTCCAGGGCAAGCTCTCTCCGCGCTGGAACCTGATCGGCGCGATGGCGTTCCAGGAAGCGGAGATCACCTCGACCACGAGCGCGGCGCCGGCGGGCCGCGCGGCCCCGCTGGTGCCGGAGTTCAGCGCATCGGTCTGGAATCGCGTGCAGCTGACCGATCGCCTGGACGCGGCACTGGGAGTGGTTTACCAGGACGCGCAGTTCGCCTCGATTACCAACGCGGTAGTGCTGCCCGCCTACACGCGGCTCGACGCCGCACTCTTCTACCGGCTCGACGAGCGATTCCACGTGCAGCTGAACGTGGAGAACCTGACCGGAGAGGACTACTGGTTCACCGCGCACAACGACAACAACATCACGCCGGGCTCGGCGGTGCTCGCCCGGCTGACGCTGTCGGCGCGCTTCTAGGCGGCCGCGGCGCGACTCAGTAGTCGGTGACCTTTTCGACGCGCAGCACGCCCGTCGTGCCCGCCCAGGACAGCGTGTATTCGAGCTGGCGCGTCTTGCCGCTCGGCGCCGCGTTGCTGTCAGAGACCCCGTACAGCGGGAAGCGCCGGAGCAGCGAGGTACCAGCGACTTCGAAACCGTCGTGCCCCATGTATCCCGCCGCGTGCCCCGGATCGTCGCCCACCTCGGGCAGGGTGATCTCGACCAGCGATGCCCGGTCGGCGCTCACCGCGAGGGCCACCACCGAGCCATAGGAACCGCTGCCCGCGGACTGCCCGAAGACGTAGACCTCCGGGAGCCCGTTCGCATCGAGGTCGCCGACCGCCGCACCGACGACCCGGCCGTCGATCTCGCGCGCAACGGGCTTCGTCGGCATCGCCAGCCCGGAGGCCTCGATGGTCACCGTGCTCAGCGAGGAATCGTTTGGCGATGAGACACGGAAAGAAAAGCCCCGGGATTCGAGCACACGCTCGAACGTGACCGGCAGCGGCAAGGCAGGCGGCAGGGAGGGCGAAGGCTCTGCCGACGCGGCGGGGCGGCCAGGCTCGCTGCAACCCGCCAGCGCGCCGAGCGCCAACGCGGACACCGTCAGCGCGCAACGGTTTACCGGGACTTTGATCATGTCGATATTTCCCCCAAGATCGCCCTGCCCTGACTCTAGCAAGACCACAGGATGGCGGCAGCGTGGAATCCGAGGGTGATCCGGTTGATGCAGGCGAGTTTGCCGACTGGCTCGAGCGCTTCGCCGCCGCGCTGCGCGGCGACGAGGGAACCGATGTACCCTGCGGCGACTGCACGGGTTGCTGCACGTCCGGATACTCGCTGCAACTGAGGCCGTCCGACGGCCCCGCCCTCGCCCTGATCCCCGCGGAACGGCTGCTCAGGGTGCCAGGATTCGCCGCAGACGAGCGCACCCTGCCCGCACGGGTCGACGGCTCCTGCCAGCTGCTGGAGGCAGGGCGGTGCTCGATCTATCACGCCAGGCCCCAGACCTGCCGCGACTACGACTGCAGGGTGTTTGCCGCAGCAGGTGTCGACGCGGGCGGGCCCGACAAGGTCGTGATCAACCGCCGCGTGCGGGCCTGGCGGTTCCGATACCGGGATGAATCCGCCCGGCAGGCCCACGATGCCGTACGTGCAGCGGCCCGGTTCCTGATCGAGGCCCGGGAGGCGTTTGTGGCGATCGGGGCGCGCATCCCCGGCGGACCGATGGGCATCGCAGTCTTCGCCCTGAAGGCCCACCGGGCCTTCCTGGACCGGGCATACGCGGATGAAAAACAGAAGGCCCGGGCCGCGATCGACGCGGCACGGGCCTTTGACGCCGGGGCGACCGGCGCGCCGGGGCGCTAGGCCCCGTTGGGCCGTCGACTCAGGCGGCCGGCTTGCTCGCCGCCTCGATCACGGCGTCGGCGACGTTGCGCGGCACCGGATCGTAGTGCGAGAACTCCATCGTGTAGGACGCACGGCCGGAGCTCATGGCACGCAGGTTGCCGATGTAGCCGAACATCTCGGAGAGCGGCACCGTGGCTACCACCGCGATGTTGGTGCCACGCTCGAGCTGCTCCTGGATCTGCCCGCGGCGACGGTTGAGGTCGCCGATGACGTCGCCCAGGTAATTGTCGGGCGTGACGACCTCGACCTTCATGACCGGCTCGAGAAGGATCGGCCCGGCCTTCTTCATGGCCTCGCGGAACGCAGCCTTGGCGGCGATTTCGAAGGTCAGGGCGTTGGAGTCGACGTCGTGGTAGCTGCCGTCGACCAGCGTGGCCTTGAAGTCGACCGTGGGGAACTTGGCGAGGACGCCCTCTTCGAGCTGCATCTTCAGGCCCTTCTCGACCGAAGGCACGTACTCGCGCGGCACGGAGCCGCCGACGGTCTTGTCCTCGAAGACGAAGCCCGACCCGCGCTCGAGCGGCTCGAACTTGATCCACACCTCGGCGAACTGGCCCGAACCGCCGGTCTGCTTCTTGTGGGTGTAGTTTTCCTGGATCGGCTTCGTGATCGTCTCGCGGTAGGCCACCTGGGGCTCGCCCATGATGCCCTCGACCTTGAACTCCGTGCGCATGCGGTCGAGCGTGACGTCGAGGTGGAGCTCGCCCATGCCGCGCAGGATGGTCTGGCCCGTCTCGCGGTCGGTCTCGAGGCGCAGCGAGGGATCGGCGCGGACCATCTTGCCGAGCGCCGCGCTGAACTTCTCGAGCTCGCCCTTGACCTTCGGCTGCACGGAGACGCTGATGACAGGCTCGGGGAAGCGCATGCGCTCGAGGATCACCGGCGCATTGGCGTCGCACAGCGTGTCGCCCGTGTCGGTCTCGGCCAGTGACACGAGGGCGATGATGTCGCCGGCGCGGGCCTCCTCGATCGCGTTGGCCTCCTTGGCGAACATCTCGACCATGCGGCCGATCTTCTCGCGCTTGCCGCGCGTGGTGTTCTGCACCGAGGCGCCCTTGGCGAGCACGCCCGAGTAGACGCGCACGAAGGTCAGCGCGCCATAGGCGTCGTTGATGACCTTGAACGCCAGCGCAGAGAACGGCTCGTCGTCGGAGCACACGCGCTGGCCGTTGGGGTTGCCGTCCTGGTCTACGGTCGCGATCGCCTCGACGTCGGTCGGTGCCGGCAGGTAATCGACGACGGCGTCCAGCATCTGCTGCACGCCCTTGTTCTTGTACGAGGATCCGCACAGCACGACGGTGAACGCGCCGTTGATGGTGCCCTTGCGGATGCACTTCTTCAGCGTCTCGACGGACGGCTCGCTGCCCTCGAGATAGGCCTCCATCGCGGCGTCGTCCTGCTCGAGCGCGGTGTCGACCAGCTCGGTGCGGTACTTCGGCACCGAGTCGAGGATCGCGCGGTCGCTCGGCACGGTGATGCCGAACTTGTCGGCAAGGTTGCCGGTGAGCTCGTGAACCTGCCAGTTCGCGTCGCGGTCGTCCGAGTCCCACGTATAGGCCTTGTTCTCGACGAGGTCGACCATGCCCTTGAAGTTGTCCTCGGAACCGATCGGCAGGTGCGCCACCAGCGGGCGCGCGCCGAGGCGCTTCTTGATCATGTCGACGCAGCGCAGGAAGCCCGCTCCGCTGCGGTCCATCTTGTTCACGTAGCAGATGCGCGGGACTTTGTAGTTGTCGGCGAGGCGCCAGTTCGTCTCGGACTGGGGCTCGACGCCGGCCACGCCGTCGAACACGACGACCGCGCCGTCGAGCACGCGCAGCGAGCGGTTCACCTCGATGGTGAAGTCGACGTGCCCCGGAGTGTCGATGACGTTGAGCTTCTTGCCCTTCCAGAACGCCGACACCGCGGCGGACTGGATGGTGATGCCACGCTTCTGCTCCTGCTCGAGGTAGTCCGTCGTCGTGGAGGACTTGAGGTCCTTGGTGTCGTGCACGTCGACGATCGTGTGCTTGCGGCCTGTGTAGTACAGGATGCGCTCGGTGGTGGTCGTCTTGCCGGCATCGACGTGCGCGATGATGCCAATGTTGCGGATGTCGGCTAGCGGGGTTGTGCGGGGCATGGCGGATTCCCTAGGGCAGTCTAGCCGCCTAGTATGCCACCGCCCCGTTACGGTCTCCAGCGCGGGCATGCGCCCTGCGCATCCACCGCAGCCTCGGGCGCATTGGTTGGGCCCTTTCCCCACAGGCTAAGCTGCGGGCGGGGGGGGCTTTCGAGTGGATCTCAGGCAACTGCGGCATTTCGCGTCGGTCATGGAGAACCGGAGTTTCTCCGTGGCGGCGCGGGAGCTTCGGATCAGCCAGCCCGCGCTCACCCGGAGCATCCGCGCCCTGGAGCGGCGCCTGGGTGCCGACCTGTTCGCCCGCAACCAGCGAGGAACCCGCCCGACCGCCGCCGGCCTCGAGCTCTATCGCTACGCCACGAACATCCTCAATGACTGCCGCCGGGCCACCGAGGACGTCGCGGCCATCCGGACCGGCGGCGTTGGCAAGGTCAGCGTCGGGGTGGGGGCTTCCTATGTCGCATCGGTGCTGGTCGAGGTCACGGCACGGGTCACTGCGGAGCTGCCGACCCTCGAACTCGAGGTGACCGAAGGCCTGGTCGAGGACCTGCTGGACCCGCTGCTCGACGGGCGAATCGACGTGATCCTGACCACGTTCGCGACCGTGCCGACGCGCCCGGACCTCGTGCTCGAGCCCCTGATGGAGGTGGCGCCGATGGTCGTGGCCTCCCACCGGCACCCGCTGGCGCGCAGGCGGGTGCCGACCGGGCGCGAGCTGGCGGCCGCGAGCTGGGCGAGCATCGACCAACCCTACACGCTGGACGTGCTGTCGCGGCTGTTCGTCTCCCGCAGGCTGCCGGCCCCCCGCCCCCTGCGCAGCAACTCGTTGATGCTGATCAAGGAACTGGTGGGGAGCGGCGAGTTCCTCAGCCTGCTGCCGGCCCGCGCCGTGGCCTCCGAACTGCGGGAGGGCAGCTTCGTGACGATCCCGGCCGAGATTCCCGCACGGCCAGTCGAGGGTGGCATCGTCTACCTCGACCGACCGGTCCGCTCGGCCGCCGCCGACCGCGTCATGCAACTGATGCGCGAAGCCTGCGCGACGGGAACCGCGTGATGGAGCTGCGGCAGTTGCGACACTTCGTCAAGGTTGCCGAGCGCCGGAACTTCTCGGACGCCTCGGTGCGGGCGCACATCAGCCAGCCGGCGTTGTCACGCAGCATCCAGCAACTGGAGCACGATGTGGGCGCGACCCTGCTTCGCCGATCGCCCGCCGGGGTCGCGCTCACCCCCGCGGGTGAGCGGTTCCTGCAGTTCGCGCGGATGATCGTGGCGGAGGCCGACCGGGCGGCTGCGGCCGTCGACGCCGTGCAGGCTGGCACGATCGGCGCGGTGACCATCGGCGTCGATGCACTCTACCCCGAGCACCTCGTCGCCACCGCGGCGCCGCGCTGGCGCGCCGACCTGCCGGGCGTCGCGCTGCGTACCGGCGCGGCGCCCCTGGTGGACCTGAGCATGCTGCTGCGCCGCGGCGTCGTCGACCTCGCGCTCGCCGGCACGCTGCCGGACGACCATCCCGCGGGGATCGCCATGGAACCGCTCACGACCACGCACGACGTGGTGATCGCAGCCGCCTCGCATCCGCTGGCAAAGGTCGCCTCGCCGGCCGCCACCGACCTGGCCTCGGCGCGCTGGATCCTGATCCAGCGCGCGGCCGCGCAGGACATGTACGCGCGGTTCTTCCTGTCCCGGTCCCTGCCGGTGCCGCGGGCGGTGCGCAGCAATTCCGTGGCACTGATCCGCGGGCTGGTCACGACCCGCGGCTTCCTGAGCATCCTTCCGCGCGAGCTCGTGTCGCAGGAACTCAAGTCCGGCTCGATGCGCGTGCTGAAGATCGGCACGACACCGGACACCTGTCCCGCCGGCATGATGTACCTTGCCGCCTGCCCGCCCGGCAATGCCGCCGCGCGCGTGGCTTCAGTGCTTCGCGAAACCTGTGCCGAACCCCATCGGAGACGCCCGAAATGAACCCCCTTGCTCAACTTGCCACGTCGCGAAGCTATCCGTGGCTGATCGCGGTATTCGGAATGCTGTCGCTCTTCATGAGCAACGGGCTCTCCGCGACCGGCCTGTCGGTGTTCGACCCCTCGCTGCTGGACGAGTACGGGTGGCCCCGGGCGGACCTCAAGTTCCGCGACGTGCTGACGTTCTGGATCGCGGCGCTGCTCGCACCGCCGGTGGGGGTGCTGCTCGACCGGCTCAACCCGAAGTACCTGCTGATGGCCGGCATGGCCGCGCTGTCGCTGGGGATGTTCGGCTATGCCGAGCTGCCGACTGACCCGCGCGCCGCCCTGATGCAGATCTACGTGATACACGTGATCTTTGCCTTCGGCGTGGCCTGCGCCGGCGGTGCCGTAATCATCCTGCTGGTGTCGAGCTGGTTCGTGAAACACCGCGGCCTGGCACTCGGAATCGCGCTGGTCGGTACCAGCCTCGGCAGCGCCCTGCTCCCGTCCTTCAACGCCGCGATCATCCTCGAGCAGGGCTGGCGCGCGGCCTTCCGCATCAACGCACTCCTGCCGCTGGCGATGTTCGTGCTGATCGCGCTGCTGGTGCGCGGCATGCCGCGCCATGCGGGCGCGAGGGCGGTCGGCCAGGACGAGGGGGTAGCGGACCTGAAGACCGAGGGCCTCACGTTCGCGCAGGCGCTGCGGACACGCACCTTCTACGCAATCTGCATCTCGGGCTTCCTGACCTACTACTCGATCTTCGCGTTCCTGCAGCATCTGGTCCTGCACATGACCAAGGGGCTCGGCTTCGCGCTAGCCGAGGCCGCGCGCGCGTTCCTGCTGTTCAGCATGCTGGCGATGGTCTCGAAGATGCTCGCCGGCGTGCTGGCCGACCGCTTCGACCGGCACAAGGTGTTCCTGGGTTGCGTCGGATTGATGTTCGCGGGCGTGGTGGCACTGGCAACCCTGCAACGCGAACTGCTCTGGCCCGCCGTGGCAGCCATAGGACTCGGCTGGGGGGGCGCATTCACGATGTACAGCATGCTCGCCGTCAGCAACTTCGGCCTGCGCGAGATCGGCCGGATCAACGGCATGATCAACCTGTGCGAGTCCGTCGGCGTCGGCCTCGGGAGCTGGGTCACGGGCTACCTCTTCGACCTGTACGGCAGCTACCAGGTCGCCTTCACCAGCGTCGCCGTCATGGTGGGGCTGGGCTTCCTGCTCGGCACGCAGATTCGCAACGAGACCACCGCGAGGCGATGAGATCAGGTCGACGTCGTGGTGGTCGTCGTCGTGGTGGTGGTCGTCGTGGTGGTCGTGGTGGTTGTCGTGGGCGCAGGATGGGGCGGCCGACGCCCCCTCTCGAACATCCTGTGACCGTGTCCGCCGGGCAAGGCCGCGGGCGCGCCACCGACGTCGGCCAAGAGCATCGCCGCCGGGCCCCGGAGTGGATCGAGGCGTGACGAGCGAACGGCGTCTGGCGCGAGCATGCTCCAGGCCATGGCCAGAAGGAGAACGGTAGCCCCGAGGGCCATGGGAGAAAACCTGCGCGACGTCATGCTGCGATCCCCTGTTGTGTTTCTGGAGTCCTGGCGGCGTCAGCCGCCCCCGTCGGACGAGGCCCCGACACGCCGCAGCAGCAGCGGCGACGCGCCGGGCACCAGTGCCACCGAGACGGCCTGCAGGGCGCCGTCCGGCCCGTTGAGCCCCTGAGCGTCCATCGGGTAGGCACGCCCGCCCACCTCGGCGTTGCAGCGCGTCCGCCAGCCGCGCCCGACCTCCTCCGTCGGCGCGCAACGCAAGCGCTCGGGTGCGAGGCCGGGCCTCTCGATGCGCCGGCCACCCGCCTCCTGGACGATCCGGAAATCGCCGATCGCCCCGGCCAGGCCGCGGACGTAGGTGACGTCGATGCCGTCGAACCCGACCTCCAGGGCGCCCGTATCGCGGAACACGAACCCATCGCCCACCGCGACCGGGAATACCGTATAGCGGGCTCCATTGAAGTCCAGTCGCCACTGGAACGGGCGCGCATCACTCGGAACCAGGCCACGGGGCGCGGCTCGCGCAGCGATTTCGCGCAGTTGCAGCGACTGGACCACGCAGCCTTGCAGCAGCAGCGCGACCACCACGGCCGCGGGGATCCTCACGGCGGCACCATGCGGTGACGATCCTGCTCCAGCCACGCGGGATGCGAACCGCGCAGGTCCTGCCACAGGCCCGTGCCCCAGCTTTCGATTCGCTGCCCGCCGTCGCGCTGGATGGAGCGCAGGACCGTCCGGTAGGCGCTGCGCGTATTGGACCGCGCGATGGCATCGATGGGGATCCGGAATATCAATCCCTTGTCGAAGCTGCCCTCGCCGAACTGCGAGAAGGGCACGTCCGTCAGCGTGGCGAACGCGCCCACCGACCAGCCGTTCGAGAACTGCTTCTGGATCTCCAGGGTCGCGCCGACATCACGGGCCAGGTAGCGGCCGGCGTGGATCGCGAAGTCGAGATCGTGCCAGGGGCTTGCCCAGTAGACGCTGAGGTGCCCCGTCACGGTCTGGTAATCACGCAAGGCGAGGCTGCCGTCGAACTCGCGCTGCCGCGCCGCGATCAGGTTGCCGCCCACCGCGAATCGGCTTTGATGCGGACGATAGAGCACCTCGACACCGGCACCGGCGTACATCTCCTCGAGCCATCCGGCAAAGGCCTGGTAGTAGACGCCTGGCGCCGGCGATGCACGGTGCACGAGGGCCAGCCGGTCCACCCTGCCCTCACCCTGCTTGAGATACTCTGCGGAATCGGACCGGACCCTCGGCAACTGCGAGTCCGACACGCGCTCGATACGATCGAAGTCGCTGTGCAGGCGCTGCACGTAGCTGCCGTGGACGCTGAATCCGCGCCCGAGGTCGGCGTCCGCGCTCACGCGCGCGAAGAGCTCGTAGAGGAACGGCAGGTCGGGATCGAACAGGTACGCGCGGGCGCCGAGGTTGAACGACAGGATCCCGTTTGGATAGCTGAAGAGATTGACCCGGTCCGGGTCGGTGAAACTCCGGGGCGGACCGATGTCGAAGGACGGCGGCGCAACCGTGCGTTCAGGCCCGTCGACAAGCGCAGGCGACGACGACGGGGGCGGCCGGCGGTAGTCGACGGAGTGCGTGTCGAAGCCGGCGGTTTCTCCGGAAAGCACGATTCGCTCGACTGCCGGGGGCGCGTAGAGCTGGGCGAGAGACAGCACGCGGCCTACCGCGTCGGCCTCGTTCTGGTACGCGCGATTGCCGTAACGGATTCGCAACGCGCCAGGTTCCTGCATCGAAGCGGAGTAGAGCAGCACCCCGGAGGCCTGGGCGTCATAGGTCATCCGCTGCCACCAATCGAGCGGCGGAGCGGCGGGCGCCGCCGGGGCCGTGTCGTAGCCCCGCACGCCAAAGCCATTGGGTGCCTTGCGTTCCGCTGGGCGCGCGGTGTCGAACGCCGCGCTGAACTGCAGGCCCAGCTCGCGGCGACCGCTCCAGGTCGCACCAACCCGCATGCCCCGGCGAAACTCCCACTCGATTCCATAGGAGACAGGATCCGGATCCCCGGCCGAACCCAGGGCCTGCTCACGTGCGTAGGTGTCGCTGCCGTAGGTGGCCAGGACATCCAGACGCCAGCGAGGAATGAAGTAGCGGACGGCCCCGAAGACGCCGACGTCGGGCCCGGCGAAGTAGTCGCCCCAGGACAGGGTGCCCCCGAGCCCGAACTCGCTGTCGCGCTGCGCGAAGCGTTCGCTGACGCGCACCAGCGGATTGGACCCGACGGCGCGCTCGGCCAGGCGACCCCAGCCCAGGCCCAAGGTCAGGTCGAGATTCCCCATGCGCTTCGAGGCAACGACGTACTCCGCGCCCCATGCGCCCGTCCCCGCGATGTCACGCAGGCCAACAGCGACCTGTGGACGCCAGCGAGTCTCGCTGAGCAGACGTGCCTTGACCTCGAAGCTGCGGTCCCGAAGCCCGTCGCAGCTTCGCGCCGCCTGGTCGCAGCGCGGATCGAAGATCGTGTAGCGGTATCCGACCTCGAGCCACGGCAGCGGCTGGTATGCGAGCGAAAAGATGTCCGCGACGTCCTGGCGCGACACGCTTGCCGTGAGCTCCGCCTCGCGAGGCATTCGCGCAGAGGGCAGGTCCAGCACGCCGTGTACGCCGAACTGATTGACGGAAGACGCCGCACTGGACTGGCACGGGGCAACGGCCAGGGTGCCCCCGACGAGCAGCGCCGGGACCATCGGCAACGCTGTGCGGCAACCGGGGGAGGAAACGCCTCGGGATACGGGAGACATGCTTCGGTGACGTAATGAGTCAAGCCGGGGACCGTTATGTCGACCGTAGCAATCTGTTGCGTCGTTAAGTAAGGCCCGCGGTTTACATAAGCAAAATTATTTCTTTGAAACTGCGACGCGGTCGCTCGACAGCGTCGCCTCGCGACCAGGTGCTCGAAATACCCGGCTTTATCGCCTTGCGTGCCGCGTACCCGGCGCCACCCAGGCCGGAGCCCCGGTCACGAAGGGCTTCACCCCGAGTTCGCGGTAGACGGCCGAGGGATCGATCGACACGCCCTGCGTCACGACGAGCGCAACGCGCCGGACCGCGGCGATGTCCTGCGTGGGATCACCGTCGACGAGCACGAGGTCCGCGAGCTTGCCCGGCTCGATGCTGCCGCGGTCCGCCAGCACGCGCGAATAGCGGGCGCCGTTCCACGTGGCGATCCGCAGCACCTCGGCCGCGGGGATGCCGGCCTGCACGTAGAGTTCGAGTTCGCGATGAAGGGTGAACCCTGCGATCGCGTCGGTGCCCGCTACCAGCGGAACCCCTGCACGGTGCAGTCGACCCACGAAATCGATCATCCGCGCGTAGGAACGGTTGTACAGGGCGTGCAGGCGCTCGTTGGGGATCTCCATGCCGCCGCTGAGGAACCCGCGCTGCACGTTGGCCGGAAGGTGATCCAGGATCGCTGCGTAGGCCTGCGAGCGCTCGCCGTCGCGCTGGCGCAGGAAGTCGAAGGTGGTCAGCGTCGGGTCGACCACCACGCCGCGCTCGACGAGCGAACGGATGAACGCCTGCACGGCCGGCCCGTCGAAGTCCAGGCTCGCCGTGCCGGCCGCCGGCAGGTAGAACCGCTGCAACGTGCGCGTATCCGTCTTGTCGTCGACGAGGAAGTTCAGCATCACCTGGTTGATGTGCTGCAGCTCGTCGTAACCCGCGTCGACCACCTCCTGGGCCCGCATGAAGGCAGGCACGTGGCCGCTGACCCGCAAGCCCCTGGAATGCGCGTATGCCACGGTGTCGCGAAGGTGCTGGCGCGGGAAGCTGTTGTAGATCTTCACCTGCGGGTAGCCATGAGCCGCATACCAGTCGATGGCGCGCTTCGCGCCCTCGAGGTCGGAGACCACGAAGCCGTTCCGCGCGGAGTACGGGCTCTCGCCCTCTAGGAATCCCGCCGCGACGATGCGCGGCCCGAGCAGCCGGCCCGCGGCGGTGTCGTCGATCAGGCCCTGCACCGTGGCGTTGTCGTTGCCGAGATCACGCACCGTCGTCACGCCCGCGGCGAGATGCAGGCCACCTTCCCAGCGGTACACGTGCCCGTGCATGTCGAACAGGCCCGGCAGCAGCACCTTGCCCGCGGCATCGAGCTCGCGCGCGACCTGGAGCCCCTGCTGCAACGCGCCCGCGGGCAGCACCGCGGTAATCCGCCCGCGCAGCAGGTAGACGTCGCGCAGCCCGTCGAACAGCCGCGCGCGCTCGCTGTCGAATACCCGGGCGTTGCGGATCACACTGAGGCCTGGCATGGCCTTGCCGAGCCGCGACGGCAGGTCCGCCAGCAGCCGACCCTCCGCCTCGACCTGGGCCGCCGTCAGGCGTTCGACCTCGGCCTCGAAGCCCTCGGGGACCATCGCCGAGTAGCCCGGCTCGATGATGGCGAAGAGCTCGGGTGACGGACCGGTGGTGGCCCAGCCCATCACGGGCGTCAGGCCGAGGCCGGTAAAGGCCACGAGTTCAACGTCCTGGCGCTGCGCGCCGCTGCCCAGCTGCAGGGTCGCGAGCGTGCGCCGGGTGACCTCGCCGGAGGGGAGCAGCCCGAGAGGCTCCGACCGGGCCGCGGTAAGCTGCAGCATCCGCTCGAATACCAGGCCGCTGCCATTCAGCGGCAGGTAGAGCCTGCCGGCCGCGTCACGGGACTCGCCGCGCTCGGTCGTCGACTGCCAGCGGCCGACGCCCCGCGCCAGGGCGTAGCGCTCGTCGACGCGCGAGCCAAATGTCGTGGCCCCCGTGGCGCTGTATTCGACGAAGAACCCGTCCGGCGAAAGGCGAAACTTCTCGGTGATCTCCGGCCCGCGGCCGTTGTCCTTGAACACGTATCGGGCGGTGCAGCGCCCGTCACCCCGGCAGTCGACGACCTGCTCGCCGGCGCGATGTCCGCCGTCGACCAGGATTACCCAGCGCCTGGGTGCCGCTTCCGAGGCTTGCGCCCCCAGCAACGTGGCGGTTGCGAGGGCGACGAGGGCCAGCGCAGTTCCAATCCGGGTGGGCATCTTCGGGCTCCGGGACATGGCAGACTTCGCGAATGCTGCGCCCTGTCGCGGTGGCCCGGCAAGCCACGGCGACAGGGCAGCGTCCACGCCATCCTGGGAGGGAGTCGGCCATGCGCAGTCTCGTATTAGTCCTCACCGCCGGCCTCTGGGCCGCCAGCCCCGCACCGGGCGAGGCCGCGGAGCCCGCCAGCCCGCCGACCATCGTCTGCGCGCCCGACAGCCCGAACCTGCAAACCTACCTGCGGATGCACAAGGTCCTTTTCATGGATCGCGACGGCACGCGGGTGGAGGAGTTCTATGCGCCCGAGGTGATCTCGCACAACCTCGACAGCGGCGGCTCGGGCGCGCGACGGGTGAAGTCGACGGCGCTCGCCGCGATGTGGACGGCATCGAGACGCAATGACCCCGACCGCGTGCTCGCCGACGAACTGATCCTCTGCGCCGGCGACTACGTGGTCGTGCGCACGACCATGCACGGCAAGGACACGACCGGAGTGGACGGCTGGCCCGCCACGGGCAAGCCCTATGCAGTGACCGCGACCGACATCTACCGGTTCGAGAGCGGGCGGGTCGTCGAGCGCTGGGGCAATGCGGACCTGGTCAGCCTCTTCCGGCAGGTTGGATACACGCTGGTGCCCGCCGACAAGGCGCCGCCCGCGCCGGGCAAGCCCGCGCCGTGACCGTCACCCTCGAGTCGGTCCGGGCCGCAGCACGCGTGCTCGAGGGCCAGGTCGAACGCACGCCCTGCCGGCGCTCGCAGACGCTCTCGGCGATGACCGGCGCCGAGGTCTACCTGAAGTTCGAGAACCAGCAGTTCACCGCGTCGTTCAAGGAACGCGGCGCGCTGGTCAAGCTTGCCGGACTCGATGCGGCGCAGCGCCAGCGCGGCGTGATCGCCATGTCGGCGGGCAACCACGCCCAGGGGGTCGCGCACCACGCGACGCGCCTCGGCATACCCGCGACCATCGTGATGCCGGCCACCACGCCATTCAACAAGGTCAACCAGACGCGACTGCTGGGGGCCCGCGTGATCCTCCACGGCCACCAGCTCGCGGAAGCGGAGCAGAAGGCGCACGAGATCGCCGCAGCCGAGAACCTCGTGTTCATCCATCCCTACGATGACGAGGACATCATCTCCGGGCAGGGCACGATCGCGCTCGAGATGCTCGAGCAGCAACCGCAAATCGAATGCCTGTGCGTGCCGATCGGCGGGGGCGGCCTGCTGGCCGGCATGGCCGTCGCGGCCCGCGCGCTGAAACCCGGCATAGGCCTCATCGGCGTGCAAACCCGGGCCTATCCGGCCATGCATGCTGCGCTCACGGGTGGCACGCCCGTGTTCGGCCAGCAGACGCTCGCCGAGGGCATTGCGGTGCGCAACGTCGGCCGGTTGACCCGCGAGATCCTCGCGGCGCAGCTCGACGAAGTGCTGCTGGTCGACGAGCCGGACCTCGAGAACGCGATCAGCCTGCTGATCGCCATCGAGAAGACCGTCGCCGAGGGCGCCGGGGCGGCCGGCCTGGCCGCGCTGCTCGCCCACCCCGACCGCTTCCGGGGACGCAAGGTTGGCCTCGTGCTCTGCGGCGGCAACATCGACACGAGGCTGCTCGGCATCGTGCTGCAGAGGCAGCTCGTGCGCGAGCGGCGGATGATCACGCTGCGGTTCGAGAGCGCGGACCAGCCGGGTGCGCTCGCGCGCATCGCCGGCCTGATCGCCGACGCCGGCGGCAACATCGTCGACGTCACCCACCACCGGATGTTCCTCGACGTGCCCGCCAAGGCGGCCGATCTCGACTTCACGATCGAGACGCGCGATGCGGAGCACACCGCGCAACTCGAGGCGCGGCTGCGCGACGCCGGACTGGCGTTCCGTACGCTCTCGTCGAGCGCCGGCTAGGGCGGCGCTGGCGGGGCCTCGATCTGGCCGGGCCCCAGCAGCCAGCCTGCCACCGCGTCGAGCCAGTTCGCAGGCTGCTCGTCGATGATGTCGTGCGAGCCGCCCTGCAGCTCGCACCAGTCGAAGAAGTCGGGTCGCAGCTCGCGGCAGCGCCGGGTCGAGTCGTAGAGATCCTCGCCGGTGTTGGTCATCAGCAGGGTCGGCACGCCGAGGCGCTGCAGGACCGACTCGAGATCCGCCGAGAGCACCAGCGGAAAGGCGCGCCAGTTCGTGTCGCCGCGGTGCAGCGCCTCCACGGTGTAACGGTGCATGAGGTGGATGTCGGACCAGCCCGGGGTCGAGCGCAGCCGGTTCTCCCAGGCCACCAGCAGGTGCGAGCCGTCCGGCAGGGGTTCCTTCGGACCGAAGTAGAACGTGGAGAAGTAGTCGCGCTCGGCCTGGGTCAGCAGCGGGAACCCGTTGAGCACGAGGCGCTGCACGCATTCCGGGCGCGACGCCGCGAAGATCGCCGCAACGACCGCTCCGGTGTGATGGCCCACGACGGCCGCGGAGCCCCACCCGAATTCGCTGAGCGCCGCGGGCAGGATGGCGGCGAAATCGTCGAGCGACGCGTCGGCCGGCGCGGCATCCGACATGCCGAACCCGGGCATGTCGAGCGCCAGCGCACGGAATCCGCGCGCTGCGAGGCCGGGCAGCACGGCGTCGAACTGGGTCGACGACAGCGGCGACTGGTGCAGGAGCACGAGCGGCAAGCCGGCGGCGTCGCCGGCCAGCCGATAGTGGATCTGCCCCACGGGAGCGTCGAGATAGCCACGGCGAATCGTCTGCATGGCGACAGTCTAGCGGCCCTCGCGATGGTGGGCGATCGGCATACAATGTCGGCCCCGGCAACCATGCCAGGACGACGAAGGACGCCGAATGAACGCCAGTACCCGTACCACCGATGCCGACGGCATCCCTCGCACGCCCATGCCGCGCGTCGTCGTCGCCGCCTCGACGGGCACCGTGTTCGAGTACTACGACTTCATGCTCTACGGCAGCCTGGCGACGTTCTTCGGCGCGCTGTTCTTCCCGCCCGGAAACTCCACGGCGGCCCTGCTGGCGAGCCTCGCGACCTTCGGTGCCGGTTTCGCGGTGCGCCCCCTGGGCGCCATGCTGTTCGGCCGCTTGGGCGACCGGGTCGGGCGCAAGAAAACCTTCCTCATCACGATCGTGCTGATGGGCCTCTCGACCGCCCTCGTCGGCGTGCTGCCGTCGTTCGAATCGATCGGCTGGTGGGCACCCGCCCTGCTCGTGCTGCTGCGGCTGATCCAGGGCCTGGCGCTCGGCGGTGAATTCGGCGGCGCGGCCCTCTATATCGCGGAGCATGCGGACTCCCGCCGACGGGGGTTCTTCACGAGCTGGATCCAGACCACGGGCACGATGGGCCTCGTGCTGTCGCTGCTCGTGATCGTGGTGTGCCGGGCGGTGCTGGGCGAGGAGGACTTCCGGGCCTGGGGCTGGCGCATCCCGTTCCTGCTGTCGGTGCTGCTGCTCGCGCTCTCGGTCTACGTGCGCGTGAAGCTGCATGAGTCGCCGCTGTTCGAGGAACTCAAGCGCAAGGGCGGCCTGTCGGACTCGCCGATCATGGAAAGCCTGTTTTCGAAGGACAACGTGCCGCGGATGATCGCGGCGGTCGTGGTGTCGGCGTCGATGGCGATCAGCTGGTACACGGCCCAGTTCTACTCGCTCGTCTTCATGCAGACGTCGCTGCAGCTCGACGCGGCGACGTCCTCGCTGCTGATCGTCATCGCGCTGGTCGTCGGCATCGGGTGCTACGTTGGCGCGGGAGCGCTGTCGGACCGCGTCGGTCGTCGCCCTGTGATGCTCTGGGGCATGCTGTTCACTGCGGGCGCCGTCTTCCCGTGCTACCAGGGGTTGCAGTCCATCGGCCACCCGTTGATGGCGAGCGCGCAAGCCAGCGCGCCCATCACCGTCTACGCCGCCCCCACCCGCTTCGATCCGTTTGCGTCCGCTGCCGAACTCGACGACCCCACGCGTTTGCGTGACTACCTGGCCAAGCGCGGCATTTCCTACTCGAATGCACCGCCCATCGAAGGCCGCTCCGTCGTGGTCGAGGTCGGTGAGACCCGCGTCGAGGGGTACGACCCTGACGTGCTCGCGCGCGTGCTCACGGTGGCGGGCTACCCGTCGCAGGCGTCACTCCCACCCATCGAGCGCCTCGGTGACATCGAGGCGCGCCACCTCGCGCTCGTTGGCCTGATCTTCATCATGGTGCTCGGCGCGGGCATGACCTGCGGGCCTGGCGCCGCATGGCTCGCCGAGATCTTCCCGACGCGCATTCGCTACACCTCGCTCTCGGTGCCCTATCACCTGACGAGCGCGTGGTTCGGCGGCTTCATGCCGCTCACGGCAGCGTGGCTGGTCGCGCGCAGCGGCGACGTATTCGCCGGCCTGTGGTACCCGGTCATCGTCATGGGTACCTCGTTCTGCCTCTCACTCTTCCTGATGAAGGAATCGCGCGGCAACGAACTCTGAACTGCGAGGCTCATAACGAAGAAGGCCCGTGTTACCACGGGCCTTCTCGTTCGCTTCGCTGCGGGTGCCGGATTTACCAGCGGCCGCCGCCGCCGCCGCCGCCGCCGTCGCGGCCGTAGCCGCCACCGCCGCCGCCGCCGCCGCCGCCGCGACCGTGGCA
>CAZPAJ010000020.1:0-63623 GCA_964584625.1 uncultured Acidibacter sp. | reverse complement strand
GGAGAGGTGGCCGAGTGGTCGAAGGCGCTTGATTGGAAGTCAAGTAACATCGCAAGGTGTTCGTGGGTTCGAATCCCACCCTCTCCGCCAGTTTCCTGTGGCGTCCCGCACCGGTTCCTCCGCGACGACCAGCCGCCAATTCCGCCAGGCCCGGAAGGGAGCAACGGTACCGGTGATGTCGGGTGCCGGAGTCCAGCTGGTGCGGGCCGCCTCCCTCGCCCGGAGCAGCTGATGACCTACACCGCGCTCGCACGCAAGTGGCGCCCCCGGCGTTTCGACGAGCTGACCGGGCAGGAGCACGTGTTGCGTGCGTTGTCCAACGCGCTTGCCACCGGGCGTGTTCACCACGCCTTCCTGTTCACGGGTACCCGCGGCGTAGGCAAGACCACGATCTCGCGCATCTTCGCCAAGTGCCTGAATTGCGAATCCGGCGTCACGCCGGCTCCCTGCGGGGTTTGCGCGGCCTGCCGTGAAATCGATGAGGGTCGGTTCGTCGACCTGATCGAGGTCGACGCGGCGTCCCGCACCAAGGTCGACGACACCCGCGAGCTGCTCGAGAACGTGCAGTACGCGCCGACCCGAGGCAGGTACAAGGTGTATCTCATCGACGAGGTGCACATGCTGTCGAGCCACTCGTTCAACGCCCTGTTGAAGACGCTCGAGGAACCGCCTCCACACGTGAAGTTCCTGCTGGCGACCACCGATCCCCAGAAGCTTCCGGTGACGGTGCTGTCGCGTTGCCTGCAGTTCAACCTGAAGCGCTTGCCGGTCGGGCTGATCGCCGAGAGGATGCGCAGCATCCTCGATGCCGAGCAGGTTCCGAGCGAGCCGGCGGCGCTGCGCCTCGTCGCTGAGGCGGCGGACGGCAGCATGCGCGACGGTCTCTCGCTGCTGGACCAGCTGATTGCGTTCGGCGGTGGGCGCGTTGCCGAGGGCGACGCGCGCGCGATGCTCGCCACCGTGGACCGGCAGCACATCGTCCGGCTAGCGGGCCTGCTCGCCGACGGCCAGCCGGGGCCGCTGCTGGAGTTCGCGCGCAGCCTCGAGCAGTGGGCACCGGACTACGGCGCCGTGCTCGACGGCCTCGCGGCGCTGCTCGTGCGCGTCGCGATGCGCCAGGCGGTGCCGGGCTACGAGGGCGACGAGCTGCACGGCACGGAACTGCTTGGGGATCTGGCCGCCCGGATATCCGCGGAAGACGCGCAGCTCTGGTACCAGACCGCCATCCTCGGTCGCCGCGACCTCGATTGGGCCCCGGATCCGCGTTCCGGCTTCGAGATGACGCTGCTGCGCATGCTGGCGTTCCGGCCGGCGACGGTCGAGCCGGCCGCGCCCGTGGCGGGGCCGGCCCCGGGCATCCCGTATTCGCCGGCAACGGCGCTGGCAAATCCGTCCGCAGGGGTAGCGTCCACGACCGCAACGCCCCGGGTGCCTGCGCCAGCGGCGGTCGGCTCGCCGGCGCTGTCGGCCGAATCCTGGCCCGCCACGCTCGCGGCGCTCGATATCGGGGGCGCTGCCCGGCAGCTGGCATCGAACTGCGTTTTCGTCGGCCGCGAGGGGGCACTCGTACGGCTGCGCCTCGACCCGGCGCAGCAGCTGCTGCGCACCCCGGCACTGGTCGAGCGGCTGGCGCAGGCCTTGAGCCGGTTGCTGGACGAGCCCGTGCGCGTGGAGGTGGACGTGGCGCCCGGCGCCGTGGAGACACCCGCGCGCCTCGAGAGCGAGGAAGCCGCAAGGCAGGTCGATGCGGCCCGGGAGGCGCTCGAGGCGGACCCGACGGTCAGGGCCCTGCGCGATCGGCTCGGCGCAACCTTGCGCCCGGACACGGTGCGTGCGCCGCGGTGAACTTCGGAACCTTGATCGACACGGAACTCGCGAGGAAAGCCAGATGATGCGTGGTGGCGGCAATTTCGGGAACATGATGAAGCAGGCGGAAGCACTCCAGCGCAACATGCAGAAGGCGCAGGAGGAGATCGCCCAGATGGAAGTCGTGGGCGAGGCCGGCGGCGGCATGGTGCGTGTCACCATGACCGGGCGTCACGAGGTCCGGCGGGTCCAGATCGAGCCGGCGCTGATCGGCGAGGACCGCGAGATGCTCGAGGACCTGCTGGCCGCCGCGATCAATGATGCGGTGCGCAAGGTCGAGACGGGCAGCCAGGAGCGAATGTCCAGCGCCATGGCCGGCATGAAGCTGCCGCCGGGCATGAAGCTGCCGTTCTGAGCCTGGCGTGAAGCACACTCCCGCCCTTGCGAGGCTCATCGACGCGCTACGGGTGTTGCCCGGTGTCGGCCCCAAGAGCGCCCAGCGGATGGCGTTCCACCTTCTGCAGGACGGTCGGACCGGTGCGGGGGCGCTGGTCGAGAGCCTTTCCCAGGCTCTCTCGCGCGTCGGTCGCTGCACGCGGTGCAGGATGTTCACGGAGGGCGAGCTTTGCGCGATCTGCTCGTCTCCTCAACGGGACGCATCGCTCGTGTGCGTGGTCGAGTCCGCGGCTGACGTCGTCGCGATCGAGCAGTCCGGTGGGTACCGGGGCAGGTACTTCGTGCTGATGGGACACCTTTCTCCGCTAGATGGCATAGGGCCCGATCAGCTCGGCGTGCACCTGCTGGAGGCGCTGCTCGACGCAGGTGGCGTGCAGGAACTGATCCTTGCGACCAACCCGACAGTGGAGGGGGAGGCCACCGCGCATTTCCTCTCCGAGCTGGCACGGTCGAGGTCGCTGCGTGCGACGCGGATCGCCCATGGCGTGCCGATTGGCGGCGAGCTCGAGTACATCGACGGCGGCACGCTCGCCCACGCCCTGGCGGGGCGACATTCGGTTGGCTAGGTCTGCCAGGGGCGGTTCAGGAGGTCCCGCGGCGGCCGTGCCGCCCGATGTTGCCGCGGCCGTGGCCTCGGGCGGCAGTCAAGTCCTCGTATAGACGTCGCAGCCGGCGATAGCTCTCGTACCGACGCGCATCGAGCGCTCCTGACTCGGCCGCTCCGCGCACGGCGCAGCCGGGCTCGCGCAGGTGGCGACAGTCCTGGAAGCGGCAGCCCGTCGCGAGCCTGTCGACCTCGACGAAGCCGAGGCTGCGTGGCTCGAGCGCCTCGATGGCCGGTGCGAAGTCCCGGACTCCCGGGGAGTCGATCAGCGCCCCCCCGCCGGGCAAGTCGAACAAGGCGGAACGTGTCGTGGTGTGGCGACCTTCCTCGTCGCGGTCCAGCGTGCCGGCCGCCGCATCGGCACCCGGGACCAGGCCGGTCACCAGGGAAGACTTGCCCACGCCGGACTGCCCGACCAGGGCGCTGGTGTGCCCGGCGAGCGCCGCACGCAGCGCACCCAGGTGGTCGCCGCGGCGCGCACAGCAGGCAACGACCTCGTAACCCGCCGAGCGGTAGGGATCGAGTGCGTCGAGCAATGCTGCCGCCCCCGGCAGGTCGGTCTTGTTCAGGACGAGCAGAGCCTGCATGCCGGCCGATGCGGCGGCGCAGAGATACCGGTCGACGACGAAGAGATCGGCCGCCGGCGCGGGAGCAACGACGACCGCGAGCAGGGTGAGATTCGCGACCACCGCTTCGGACTCGCCCCGCAGGGACGACCTGAGCAGGGCGCTGCGTCGTGGCCGCAGCTCCAGGGCGTGCACCTCGCCGTGGGCGGCGTCGGCTTGGCATCGGACGTGGTCGCCGCACACCGCCTGCAGGCGGCGCCCGAACGGGCGGGCGCGGTGCTCACGGCCTTCCGCATCGCGAACGACCAGATGCCGGCCGTAGGCGGCGATGACCTGTGCGTCGAACTCCACGGGATTTGCGGGCCTCGGGCCGGGGAGCGGCGACTCTAGCCTCTGCTAGACTCGCGCTCAACCTGGAGTCCCGACCCCCGCCGATGCCCCGCCGCGACCTGCTCGTCTGGATCGATCTCGAGATGACGGGCCTGCGTCCCGATACCGACGTGATCATCGAGATCGCCACGATCGTCACCGACGCCAACCTCGAGTTGATCGCCGAGGGGCCGGTCCTCGCGATCCACCAGGACGAGAGCGCCCTGTCGCGCATGGACGACTGGAACCAGCGGCAGCACGGCGGCTCGGGGTTGCTCGCTCGTGTCCGAGGCAGCGGTGTCACCGTGGCGGACGCCGAGCAGGCGACGCTGGACTTCCTGGCCCCGCTCGTCGAGCCAGGGAGTTCGCCGATGTGCGGCAACACGATTTGCCAGGACCGGCGATTCCTCGCCCGCGCGATGCCGAGGCTCGAGGCCTTCTTCCACTACCGTAACCTGGATGTCAGCACCCTCAAGGAGCTTGCCCGGCGCTGGGCGCCGGGCGTGCTGGAATCCTTCGTCAAGACGGGCAGTCACCGGGCGCTCGACGACATCCGCGAGTCCGTGCGCGAGCTGCAGCATTACCGCCGGCACTTCGTCGCGCCGCCGTTTCGCGGCGCGGACCCCTCATCCGGGGATCGACCCAATGACGGTTGACGTGGTCGACCGGGCGCCGGGGTTTGCCGACGTCGTCGCGGCGGCGGGTAGCCTCGCGGGCCGCGCCCTGCGCACCCCGGTGGTCCGTTCCGACCGGTTTGACCAACGATGTGGCCGCCGGGTCTTCCTCAAGTGCGAGAACCTGCAGCACGGCGGCGCATTCAAGTTCCGCGGGGCGATGAACGCGGCCCTGCAGCTGCCACCCGGCGTCGAGGTGCTGGCGACGCACTCCTCGGGCAACCACGGCGCCGCGCTGGCGCTCGCGGCCAAGGCGCTGGGGCTGCGTTGCGTGGTGGTGGCCCCCGGCGACGCGTCGCCCGTCAAGTTGGCTGCGATACGCAGCGCGGGCGCCGAGCTCGTGGGCTGCGCGCCCGGTCTCGCCGCGCGGGAGGCCGCGCTGGCGGAGGTGCTCGCGCGGATGCCGGCCCATGTGGTTCACCCTTTCGATGACGCCCGGGTGATCGCGGGCCAGGGGACTGCGGCGCTGGAGCTGCTGGCCGAGGTTCCCGACCTGGATGTGGTCAGCACGCCCGTGGGTGGCGGGGGCCTGATCGGAGGGACGGCGCTCGCGGCCCGTGGCGCTGCACCACGTTGCCGCGTCGTTGCCGTCGAGCCTTGCATGGCCGACGACGCGTTCCGCTCGTTCCACTCCGGGCAGCGCCAGGGCGTGAGCGGTTCGCCGCAGACCGTCGCTGACGGGTTGCGTGGATCGATCGGGCGGCTCAACTACGCGCTGATGCGTCAGCACGTCGACGACGTGCTGACGGTCAGCGAGGCAGCGATCGTGGCTGCGATGCGCGCCGTGCTGGAGGACTTCCGGCTGATGATCGAGCCGTCGTCGGCAGTGCCCCTCGCAGCCCTGCTGGACGGGCGGCTCGGGAGCCCGGGAGAGGCGGTGGGGGTGGTGGCGTCGGGCGGTAACGTGGACCTGGGCGCCTGCCCGTTCCTGTCCGGACGCGGCGCCCCGAAGGATTGAGCTACGCTCGTCAGCCGCTGCTCTGCCCGGCGAGCATCATCCAGGTCTCGACCACGGTGTCCGGGTTCAGCGAGATGCTCTCGATGCCCTGCGCCACGAGCCACTGCGCCAGTTGAGGGTGATCCGAAGGGCCCTGGCCGCAGATTCCGACGTACTTGCCCGCCTTGCGGCAGGCTGCGATCGCCATGGACAGCATGGCGAGGACCGCGGGGTCACGCTCGTCGAAGAGTCGCGCGACGATCGCCGAGTCCCGGTCGACCCCCAGCGTGAGCTGGGTCATGTCGTTCGAGCCGATCGACATGCCGTCGAAGTGCTCGAGGAATTGCTCGGCGAGCACGGCATTCGATGGCAGCTCGCACATCATGATCACCTTCAGGCCGTTGCGGCCGCGCACGAGTCCGTTTTCCGCCAGCAGTTCGGTCACGCGCCGGGCCTCGTCGACCGTGCGCACGAAAGGCACCATGACCCAGACGTTGGTGAGGCCCATGTCGTCGCGGACGCGCCGAAGCGCGCGGCACTCGAGTTCGAAGCACGGCCGGAAACTTTCGTCGACATAGCGCGCGGCGCCGCGGAACCCGATCATCGGGTTCTCCTCGGAGGGCTCGTAGAGCCGGCCGCCGATCAGGTTCGCGTATTCATTCGACTTGAAGTCGGAAAGACGGACGATCACCGGTTCTGGCGCAAATGCCGCGGCGATCTGCGAGATACCTTCCGCGAGCTTGTCGACGTAGAATGACACGGGGTCAGCGTAGCCTGCCATCTGCGGGCGGATCTGCTCCTGGAGCGCTGGGTCGAGCCGGTCGAACTCGAGCAGGGCCCGCGGGTGGACGCCGATCATGCGGTTGATGATGAACTCCAGTCTGGCGAGGCCGATCCCCCGGTTGGGGATGCCCGCGAAGTCGAAGGCGCGGTCCGGATTGCCAACGTTCATCATGATCTTCACGGGCACCGCCGGCAGGGCGTCGAGCTCGATCTGCCGCTGGTCGAACTGCAAGGCGCCCTCGTAGACGTAACCGGTATCGCCTTCGGCGCATGACACCGTGACCGGCTGCCCCTCCCGGATCGCACGGGTGGCGTCTCCGCAGCCCACGACCGCCGGGATGCCGAGCTCGCGAGCGATGATCGCGGCGTGACAGGTGCGGCCGCCGCGGTTGGTGACGATCGCGGAGGCGCGCTTCATGACGGGTTCCCAGTCCGGGTCGGTCATGTCGGCCACGAGCACATCCCCTGGCTGCACGCGTGCCATCTGCGAGACGTCCGAGATCACCCGTGCAGGCCCCGCGCCGATGCGCTGACCGATGCTGCGCCCCTGCGACAGCACGCGGGAGCGATTGCGCAGGGTGTAGCGCTGGATGGTGCGCCCACTCCGGCTCTGCACGGTCTCGGGGCGTGCCTGGAGGATACAGAGCGCCCCCGTCTCGCCATCTTTGCCCCACTCGATGTCCATCGGCTGGCCGTAGTGTTCCTCGATCAGCAGGGCCTGCCGCGAGAGCTCCACGAGGTCTGCGTCGCTGATCGAGAACCTCGCCCGCTCGGCGGGCGGGACGTCGACCGTGCGGACACGCTCGCCGCTACCGGGATCGCCATAGACCATCTTGATGGCCTTGCCGCCAAGGTTCCGACGGAGCACGGCACTGCGGCCCGCGCGCAGCGATGGCTTGTAGACATAGAACTCGTCCGGATTCACCGCGCCCTGCACGACCGTCTCGCCGAGTCCGTAGGAGGCCGTGACGAAGACGACGTCGCGGAAACCCGAATCGGTGTCGAGCGTGAACATGACGCCACTGGCGCCGAGGTCGGACCGCACCATCCGCTGCACGCCGGCCGAGAGCGCGACCTGGGCGTGATCGAAGCCCTGGTGGACGCGGTAGGCGATGGCACGATCGTTGAAGAGCGACGCGAAGACCTCGTGCATGGCCGCCAGCACCACGGTCTCCCCGCGCACGTTGAGGAAGGTTTCCTGCTGCCCCGCGAACGAGGCCTCAGGGAGATCCTCGGCCGTCGCGGACGAGCGAACCGCGACTGCGATGTCCGCGCCGCCGCCGAGCCGGCGGTACTCGGCAAGCACGGCCTGCTCGAATTCAGGCTGGAACCGGGTCTGCATGATCCACGAGCGGATGGCCGCGCCGACCTCCGCGAGGCGCACGACGTCGTCGACGTCGAGGCCTGCCAGCGCCTCGCGGATGCGGGTGTCGAGCCCGCCCTGGGCGAGGAAACGCCGGTAGGCCTCGGCCGTGGTTGCAAAACCGCCCGGCACCTGCACGCCCAGGCGGGAAAGCGAGCCGATCATCTCGCCGAGAGAGGAGTTCTTGCCGCCGACGAGCTCGACGTCGTGACGGGTCAGCCGCTCAAAGGGAATGACGTGCGGATTGATCTGGGAAAGGGTGTCGTTGTTCATGGCTTGCGGGAATGTGGTTGCCGGTGGAAGACTGGCGACCGGGCCAGGATGTGAGGGAGGCGGGTGTGGCAGCGCCGAGACGGACCGTGTTCTTCGTGTCGGACCAGACCGGCGTGACGGCCGAGACGATGGGGCACAGCCTGCTGACGCAGTTCGACGGCCTCGAATTCCGGGCCGTGACTCTGCCATTTGTGTCCACTCTTGACAAGGCGCGCGAGGCCGTGTCGAAGATCAATCACGCGGCGCTCGAAACCGGGCTGCGGCCGATCGTGTTCGGGACGCTCGTCCAGGACGAGATTCGCGAAATCGTGAAGCGCAGCAACGCGCTGTTCCTGGATTTCTTCGAGGCATTCGTCGGCCCGATCGAACTCGAGCTCCGTACGCGCTCGACGCACCTGCCCGGGCGGGCCCATGGCATCGCCGACCAGACCGCCTACACGGCGCGCATCGACGCGACCAATTACGCCCTTGCGAATGACGATGGAACGAGCCGCGACTACGCCCATTCGGATGTCGTGCTGGTGGGAGTGTCGAGGTCTGGCAAGACGCCGACCTGCCTCTACATGGCCATGCAGTACGGCGTCTACGCCGCGAACTATCCGCTGACCGAGGACGACCTCGAGTCGACCCAGTTGCCTGCGGTTCTGCAGCCGCATCGGCGAAAGCTCTACGGGCTGACGATCCGCCCCGACCGGCTCCAGCAGATCCGCCATGAGCGGCGGCCCGACAGCCGGTACGCGTCCCGCCAGCAGGTCCAGTTCGAGATCCGCGCGGCCGAGGCGATGTTCGAGCGACATGCGATCCCGTTCATCAACACGACGGAATGCTCGATCGAGGAGATCGCGGCACGCATCCTCGACGCGACGGGCATCGAGAGAAGGGTTCGGCCCTGATGCGACGGGGCGGGGAGCTGCCCGAGCATGCGCTCGCGTCCAGCTGGCGTGCGAGCCCGCGGAGCTTCGTCGCGCTCATGGGTCTGTACGAGAGCAATGACCGGAGGCTGCGCGCGCTCGCCGGCGATCCGCGCAGGTTGAGCGGCGTGCGCCGATCGCGGGTGGCCGGGGACTGCGAGCTGGTGCTGACCGTGTTGGAGCAGTCGCCCTACACGACGACGCTCGAGTTGACTTATCTCCTGGGCGGAGCGGGAGAGATCGGACGCACTGCGCCGGACATGCTCGTGCGCCTCTACCACGACGCCCGGCTCGCCGAGGCGCTGGGCTGGTCGGCGACGCATGCCCACAACGTATTGAAGGGCCTGCGTCGGGAGGCGGAACGTGAACTGGATCACCGTTGGGCCCGCAACGTGATGCTAAACAAGTGGCTGGAGTACTGCGTCGAGCGCGGCCACCTTTTCCGATGAAAACTACCCGATGAAATCGCTGGCTCCGATTGCTGCCGCGCGGCGCGTCGTCGCCGGCGAACCCGCGGACCCCCAGGACGAGCAGCGCGTGCTCGCGCTGTTCCGCGACCGCACGGAACTCAAGAAGGCGTACACGCAGCTTCGCGAGGAGCAGCAGCGGCTCGAGGACCGGCTCAGGCAGCAGCAGGCCACCACGGAGCGCGTGGAGAAGCACCTCGAGCTTCTGGAACAGCGCCTCTCGGTGCCGCTGACTGCCTATCCCACGATGGTGTTCTTCCAGCTTCGCGCACTGTGGAATGCGGGTGCGAACCTCCTGAGGGGCTACTCTGGCGAGCTGCAGGAGCAGCAGGTCGAGGTGGAGCGGCGGGCTCACCATGCGGCAACCAATCGCAGGCAGTTCGCGGACCGCCAGCGCGCGGAGGCGGTGTTGCGCGACGCGCAGCTGGCCACGGCGGAGACGGCACCCGTGGTGAGTCGCCTCGAGGCGGAGCTCAAGGGCCTGAACAGGCCATGGCACATGCTGCGGCGACGCGAGGCCGCGGTCGAGCTGATGGCCGCGCGCGCGCGGCATGGCGAGGCCACGGCCGCGTTGCAGGCGGCCCAGGCCAGCTTTGACGCGGTACTCGCGGCGGCAGACCTGCCTTTTCCCGGGCTCAGCGTCGCCGCCCGCCGATCGATCAATCTGTCGCTGCTGGCGTATGCCGAGGTGCTCAGCTCGCGGCTAGCGGGCACGGCACTGCTTCGTCTTGCGGCCCAGGCTGCGGCACGCCGCGACCCGCCTGCCGCGGGTTGGTCCCGCACGCAGTGCGAGCAGTTGATGACCCAGATCTCTGTGGCCGTGCAGAGCCTCGTCGGGCCTGCCAGCGCCGCACCCGAGATCTCGCGGCGGCTCGCCGGGCTGCGCCAGGTGGCGCGCTACGACTCGGACGAGGACACGATCCCCGCGCCCGAGAGCGTGTGTCCCTCGTCTAGGGACTTCGGTGCTTCTCCAGCCCAGGTCAACGCCGCCATTCCCAATGTGCTGGCGGCGGGGACGTGGGGAATCTTCAGGATCCTGCTGCCCTAGCGACCGGCCGCACCGGGGGCGCGGGCGTGGCGACCATGTCGCCCATGACCTCGACTGCCTGGCTCAGCACCACGTCGGCGGGCTCCGCGGATTCCAGCGCGTCGAGGGACTCGACCGCCTGTTCGCCGCGCGCAGCCCTCCGGTCGTTCTCGCGAGCGAGCCGCTCGGCGTCCAGTCGAGCACGGTCCGACTTGCGCTGCTCGAGGTTCAGCGAGACCGATTTCTGCCGGCGCATGGCGTCTATCGCCGCGATGTCCTCGACCAGCCAGCGGTAGTCGGGATCGGCCTGCTGGCGTTGACGCTCCTCGACGGCGAGTCGCCCCAGTGCGGGGCGGCGAGCCGTGTCCGCGCGGAAAGGCACCCCCTCGATGCGGTCCCAGGGCAGGGCGTCGTCCAGCGCGCTTTCACCGACCTCGTCAAGGTCGATGGCCGAGGCAAGATCCAGATCCGGCTCGACTCCGCGGTGCTGGGTGCTCTCGCCCGTCACCCGGTAGAACTTGCCGATGGTCACGGTGAGCTGGCCGTTGACGGGACGGGATGACCACCGCGACAGGGGCACGAGGTTCTGCACCGTGCCCTTGCCGAAGGTGCGTTGGCCCAGCACGACGCCCCGACCGTAGTCCTGGATCGCGCCGGCGAAGATCTCCGAGGCGGAGGCGCTGAAACGGTCCACCAGGACCGCAAGCGGTCCCGTGTACGCGAGACCCGCCTCGGTGTCGTCAAGGACTTCCTTTTCGCCGTTCGAGAACTTCACCTGCACGACCGGGCCCTGGTCGATGAACAGGCCGGTCAGCGACTGGGCCTCCGGGAGGAAGCCTCCGCCATTGCCGCGCAGGTCGACGACGAGACCGTCAATTCCCTCGCGCTCCAGTTCGTCGATCAGCTTGCGCACGTCGCGGGTGGTGCTGCGGTAGTCGGGCTTGCCGGAGCGTTGTCCGTCGTAGTCCGAATAGAAGCCCGGGACCGTGACGATGCCGACACGGAGCTCGCGATCCCCGCGCCGGAGCGTTCGGAGCTCCTTGCGCGCGGCCTGGGCCTCGAGCGTGACCTGGCCCCGCGTGAACTCGAGGATCTTTTCCGGTGTTCCAGGGGCCGCGCCGGCCGGCAGGATCTGCAGCCGGACCACGCTGCCACCCTTGCCACGGATCAGCTGGACCACGTCGTCGATCCTCCAGCCGATCACGTCGGTCAGGGCTCCGTCGCGGCCCTGGCCGACCGCGGTGATGCGGTCGCTGACCGACAGTGTTCCGGCCGCTGCAGCAGGCCCGCCTTCGATGAGGTTCATGATGGTGACGTAGTCGTCGACGAGCTGGAGCGACGCACCGATGCCCTCGTAGTTGAGGCTCATCTGGATCTTGTACTCCTCGGAGCTGCGCGGCGAGAAGTAGCTCGAGTGGGGGTCGAAGGTGCGCGCGTACGCGTTCATCAGGTTTTCGAACACGTCGTCGCCCGAGACCTGGTCGACACGCTTGAGCACCCGCTCGTAGCGCTTGCGGAGGACGTCGGCGGCCTCTGGCCAGGCTTTCCCCGCGAGCACCAGGGACAGCGCATCGTTCTTGACCCGCTTGCGCCAGAGCTCGTCGAGGTCCGACCGAGTGACCGCCCAGGGCGCGCTCTCGCGGTCGAATTCGAAGGACTCCTGGACGCTCCAGTCGGGCTCTCGCTCGAGCAGCGAGAGCGCATGCTGGATGCGCTCACGGTTGCGCTGCTGGAAACGCGCGAAGATCGCGTAGGCCGGCTCGAGGTCGCCGGTGCGGATCATGTCGTCGAAGCGCAGGCGGAACGGTTCGAACTCGGCGACATCCGCGGCGAGGAAGTAGCTGCGCTGCCCGTCCATGAAGTCCAGGTACTTGTCGAGCACGCTGGAGGACATGGCGTCGTCGATCGACGCCCGACGGAAGTGCGCTTCCTCGAGGATGGAGCCCACCTGGCGTGCGATCATGCGCTGCCGTTCCGTGGGTGCGATGGCCCCCAGCGGCAACGCCGCGGTGCTCGCGGGGGCCCGGGAGGAACTGCCGACGGCGAGCACCAATGCCGCCGTGGCCATCGCGGCAAGCCAGGAAGCAGGTCGGCGGTGGGCATGCATCATCGGTGTGCGACTCGGTTACACTAGAAACCCAGACTAGAGCGCCAGGCCCGCGCCTTCAAGTGCGCTGGGCCGCTGGTTCGAGGAGACTGCATGCGACCGCTCGCCGTGCTGCTGGGAATCGTGATGGGATCGACGGTCTCTATCGCCCTCTGCCTGGCGATGACCCTCGTCGTGTTCCTCCTGATCCCGGAGTTCGCGACGCGGGTGGGTGAGGAGTTCCCGCCACTGATGCGCACCCTGGCGGGCTCCACGGCACTCGCGGCATTCGCCGCGCTCAGTTTCTACGGTGAGCTGCGCGACACCCGCTGGCGTCGCGTGGCTCATCTGGCGCTGACCCTGGCACTGGCCGTCACCGTCCTGGTGGCCTGGCCGCGCGACTGATCCGGTACCCGAAGAGGTCCCCATGTCCTGTTTCGACCGTCTTGCACTCTTGGTGGTTCCCGCGCTCCTGGCCGGGTGTGCCGGCATGGGCGGCCAGCCGGGTGAGCCGGGCGTGTCCGCCGCGGTCTACGAGCAGCATCTGGCGACCCTCGCTGCCGACGAGTTCGAGGGTCGCAAGCCCGGCACGGCGGGCGAGCGCAAGACCATCGACTACCTCGTGACCCAGTTCCGCGCCCTCGGGCTGGAGCCCGGTAATGGCGACTCCTTCCTGCAGGCGGTGCCGATCGTCGAGATCACGGCGGCGAGCGATGCCCGTCTGCGGCTGGGGGACCGTGAACTCGAGTACATGACGGATGCGGTGACCTGGACCAAGCGTGTGGTACCCGAGGTCTCCCTGAACGACAGCCCGCTCGTGTTCGTCGGGCACGGGGTGGTCGCGCCGGAGTACGGCTGGAACGACTACGCCGGTGTCGACATGCGCGGCAAGACCGCGGTCATACTCATCAACGACCCGGGGTTTGCGACCGGCGACCCCAAGCTCTTCAAGGGTCGGGCGATGACCTACTACGGGCGCTGGACATACAAGTTCGAGGAGGCCGCGCGCCAGGGGGCGGCAGGTGCGCTGATCGTCCACGACGACGCGCCGGCCGCCTACCCGTGGGACACCGTACAGAACAGCTGGAGCGGGCCCCAGCTCGACATGGAGACTGCGGACGGCAATTCGGCGCGCCCCGCCATCGAGGGGTGGATCACCCGTGCCGCCGCGGACACCCTGCTCAGGGCCGCCGGCAGCAGCTACGAATCGGCGCTCGCGGCGGCGAACAAGCCCGGATTCCGCCCCTTCGCGCTTGGGCAGGCCGCGTCCGGCAGCCTCCGAAACGTCATTCGCCGATCGTCCTCCGCCAACGTGCTGGCGCGGATTCCCGGCACTCGCCGCCCTGACGAGCATCTGGTCTACATGGCGCACTGGGACCACCTTGGGCGCACCCTGGCACGCACGGGAGACAACATCTTCAACGGCGCCGTCGACAACGCCACGGGCACCGCCGGATTGCTGGCCCTGGCGAAGGCGTTCATGGACGCTCCGCGCCGCCCTGAGCGCTCGGTGGTATTCCTTGCGGTCACGGCGGAGGAATCCGGTCTGCTCGGCTCGGCGTACTACGTGGAGAACCCCGTCTATCCGCTGGAGCGCACCGTGGCGGCGCTCAACATGGACGCCATGCCTTTCGGTGGGCCGACCCGCGACGTTACCGTGATCGGATCGGGCGGCTCCGAGCTCGAGGAATACCTCGCCGATGCCGCGGCGCGCCAGGACCGTATCCTGCGCCAGGAACCCACCCCCGAGAAGGGCTTCTTCTTCCGCTCCGATCACTTCAATTTCGCCAAGGCGGGTGTCCCGGCGCTCTACTTCAAGATGGGCGTGGACGACCGCGAGCGGGGCGAGGCCTGGGGCCGGGCGCAACAGGAGCTCTACACGGTCCGTGACTACCACAAGCCCTCTGACGAGTACCGGCCGGGCACCGACCTGCGCGGTTCGCTCGAGGACTTGCAGCTGATGTACGAGGTGGGCGCCCGGCTCGCACGGGAGCGACGGTTCCCGAACTGGTACGCCGACAGCGAATTCCGAGCCGCCCGGGACCGCAGCCTGGCCGAGGCGGCGAAGCGGGCGCGCTGACCTAGCGGCGGCGCCCGCCCACCACGCGCAGGATCCTGAACGTGCTCAACAGGGCGTAGGGCCCGAGCAGCAGGGTCCAGGCGGCAAGCGAGCCGCCCCGCAGCAGGGCGGCATAGTCACTCCAGAGCCTCGCCAGGCCACCGGGGTAGGGGCCGAGCACCAGGGTGCCAGTGGCCCACACGAGCGGCGGTAGCACCGCGATGCCGACCGCCAACCCTGCAGCGACCAGCAGCAACTCGCGGCTCGCGCCACCCCGCTGGATCCGTTCGACCGGTGAGTTCATGGGGGCGCATAATAAGCCATGCGCTCATTACGCGTCGCTGTCGTCGGGACCGGGTACCTCGGCCGTTTCCACGCGCAGAAATACGCCGCTTTGCCGGCGTGTGAACTGGTCGCGGTCGTCGACGCCCGAGCCGAGGCACGCGATGCCGTGGCGGCGGAGTTGCGGACTCTCGCCCTGTCCGATCACCGCGCCCTGATCGGTGAGGTCGATGCAGTGAGCATCGTCACCACGACGCCTGCCCATCACGCGATCGCCCGCGACTTCCTCGACGCCGGTGTGCACGTGCTGGTGGAGAAGCCGATCACCGAGACAGTGGAGCAGGCCGCGGACCTCATCGACACGGCGGCGCGGCGAGGTGTCGTCCTGCAGGTCGGCCATCTCGAGCGGTTCAACGCGGCAATCCTCGCGGCGGAACCGCATTTTGGCGGCGCCCGCTTCATCGAATGCCAGCGGCTTGCGCCGTTCAAGGAGCGGGGTACTGACGTCAACGTGGTGCTCGACCTGATGATCCACGACATCGACATTGTGCAGACCATCGTCGGGCAACCGATCGAGTCGGTGGACGCCGTCGGGACCCCGGTATTCTCCGGTGCCGTCGACATCGCCAACGCGAGGCTACGATTCCGTGGGGGCTGCGTTGCCAACGTCACCGCGAGCCGGGTCAGCCTGAAGACCGAGCGCCGCTTGCGCCTGTTCCGTGACGACGCCTATGTCTCGATCGATCTTCAGCAAAAAATCCTCACCGTGATCCGCAAGCGCGACGGCAGCGCAGCGCCCGGCGGGCTTCCGGTCTCGATCGAGGAGCAGAGCTTCGAGCAGGGCGATGCGCTGCGCGCTGAAATCGAATCCTTCGTGGCCTGCATCCGTTCTGGTGACCGGCCCGTGGTCTCGGGCGAGGACGGGCTGCGGGCCCTCGAGACGGCGATCCGAATCACCACCGCGCTGCGAGGGGCCGGCGGGGCTTGAAACGCACCCCGGCCGAACCCATGTCCGTCCCATGGATTCGAACGCCATTGTTCCCGTGTCCCCAGCGCCGGTGCTGACGCTGGACGTCGTCGCGGACTACACCTGCCCCTGGTCATTCCTTGGCATCCGGCGAATGGCGCGGGCGCTCGGCCACCTCGGCGGCCTTTCCCCGGGTCCGGTGGTGCGCTGGCACGGTTTCCGGCTGGGACGCGAGTCGACCAGGACCGGGCACTCGGCCTGGCGTCGGCACCTGAAGGCGCGCCTGCCCGCCGACATCACGCCCGAGTTCGCGGAGCGGGGCCTCGCCGAGGCGGGCCTGGAACTGGGGATCGCGTTCGCGTTCGAGCGCATCTCAGCGGTTCCCGACACGCTCGAGGCCCACCGCCTCACCGCGCTGGCGGCTCACGAGGGGCTCCAGGAGCGCGTCGCGGACGCCATCTTCCGCGCCTATTTTGAGCAGGGTATCGATATCGGCGACCTTTCGGAGCTCGCTGCCATGGGACGCGCCATTGGCGTCTCGGCGGAAACCCTGGCGGCATTCACGGACGGCACGGGTGCCGCCGGGGTCGTCGAGGCCGAGGAACACCGGCTGCGCCTGCTTGGCGTGTCCAACGTGCCTAACCTGCTGCTGAACGGCAGGGTGCTGGTGCCCGGGCCGGCGGATGTCGACACCTACGTGGCCGCGCTCGACCAGGCGATCTTCCCGGCAGGCCCCTCGCCGCGAGACAATCCCCGACTGCTCAACTGAGCGAAGGGGCAAGCAATGCATCCTCAGGGAAGTCCGCCGCATTTCGTGCGGAGCAGGCGGCCGGTCACGCTGGCCGCTACTCAGTTTGCTTGCAGCTGGGATCTCGAGGCCAACCTCGCCACCGCTGAACGGCTCGTCCGCGAGGCGGCGGGCGCCGGAGCCCAGGTGATCCTGCCCCAGGAGCTGTTCGAGACCCCTTATTTCTGCATCGAGCAGGATGTCCGGCACTTTGCCCTCGCGACGCCCCTCGCGGATAACCCCGCGGTTTGCCGGTTCGCGGTGCTTGCCGCCGAACTGGGCGTCGTGATCCCCGTGAGTTTCTTCGAACGGGCGAACCAGGCCTGCTTCAACAGCGTGGCGATCATCGATGCGGACGGACGCGTGCTGGGCGTCTACCGCAAGTCGCACATCCCGAATGGCCCGGGCTATCAGGAGAAACATTATTTCAATCCGGGCGACACGGGCTTCCGGGTCTGGAGCACCCGGTACGGTCGCATCGGCGTGGGCATCTGCTGGGACCAGTGGTTCCCGGAGTCCGCGCGCGCGATGGCACTGATGGGTGCGGAGATCCTGCTGTACCCCACGGCGATCGGCAGCGAGCCGCCCCCGGCGCCTGCAGTCGATTCCCGAGGCCACTGGCAACGTACCCAGCAGGGGCACGCCGCGGCGAACCTCATGCCGCTGGTCGCGTCGAACCGCTGGGGCATCGAGCGGTCCTTCCAGGATCCGGAGAACCTCTTCCTTCGGTTCTACGGTTCCTCGTTCATCGCGGGGCCCACGGGCGAGATGCTCGCCGAGGCGGGCGAGGAGGGGGACGCCGTGCTGCTCGCAACGGTCGACCTCGAGGAACTGGCCGAACGTCGGACCGGCTGGGGCGTATTCCGCGATCGCCGCCCGGAGCTCTACCGCGTGCTGGGTACCCACGACGGCGAGTCCACCGCGTCGTGACGCCGATCCCCGCGTGGGTCGTGACGGGACCGCTCGGGTCCGGCAAGACCACCGTCATTTCGAGGCTGCTCGCCAACAAGCCTCCCGAGGAGCGCTGGGTGGTGCTCCTCAACGAATACAGCGACGCGGGTATCGATGCGTTGACCGTGGCCGCGCAGGCCCGCGGCGCGTTCGATGTCCGGCTGGTTCCGGGCGGCTGCATCTGCTGCGTCGGGGAACTCGATTTCCGCCGCAACCTGCAGGAGCTCGTCGAGGTCTCGCGGCCGGAACGCATCGTCGTGGAACCCTCGGGTCTCGGTCACCCTGCCGGAATCGTCGAGGAGTTGCTCGGATATCAAGCTCGCGGTGCCCTGCAGCTGGAGACGATCGTGGGGTTGCTCGATCCCGCAAGGCTCGATGAGGCCATCGGGAGCCCGGGCAGCCTGCCGCGCGCGGTCGTCGACATCGCCGACAGCCTCGTGTTGTCGAAGTCTGATCTTGCGAGCAGCGAGCAGCGCGAGCGTTTCCGGGTGCTGGCGGCCGGGCTGTTCCCACCGAAGCGCTGGACGGGGCTCATGCGTGGCGGCGATGTGCCCGCGGAGGCCCTCGCTTCGGAGGCGAGCATCCGTCGGGGCGCATCCGTCGCAATCGGGGTCGCGGGTCCAGCCGAGCACTCCCGGGCCCACGCACACGGGGCGCACGGCGGCGCAGCCGTGGAGTCTGCCGCGGTCGTGCCGGGCGGGATCCGGCGGGTGGTGCGCCAGCTGGGTCACGTCGGCGCGAGCTGGGTGCTGCCCCGCGCGGCGGGATTCGCCGAGGAGGCGCTGCTGGCTGCGCTGCGACGAGCCTCGGTGAGTCCCGGCATGCGGCGCCTGAAGCTGGTTGCGCGCGTGGCCGAGGATGACTGGCTGCTGGCACAGGTCGCTGCGGGGCGGGTGGAGCAGGCTCCGTCCGCCTGGCGACGTGACAACCGTATCGAAATCGTCCTCGACGAGGGCGAGGCGTCGGTCGACTGGGCGCTGTGGGATGCGACCTGGGCGGGTTGCCTGCAGCCGGAGGCGGGCCTCTGAGCGGCCAGGACCCCTGGCGGCTGGGTCTGGTTGCCGCTTGGCAGGCGGGCGTGCAAGCGGTCCACGGCGAGACGCTGCTGGGGCGCTTCTCACGCCTCGAAGGCGATCTCTGGCGGGTTCATCGGGGCGATCGGCAGGCCGTGCTGCCGCTGCCGCCACGCGGTGGTCCGGGTCGCCTGCGCGCGATCGGCGCCGGCAAGGCCGCGGCTTCGCTGGCCAGGGGGCTCGAGCGCGCCCTTGGGGACAGGCTTGATGACGGAATGGTGGTGGTCAAGCACGGCCACCTCGAGCCGTTGTCCCGCATCGAGCTGGTCGAGGGGGGGCATCCCGTTCCCGATGCGAGCAGCGAACACGCGGCGGCACGCTTGCTGGAATTCATCGGGCGTCCGCAGGCCAGCGACCGTTACGTCGTGCTGCTGACCGGAGGCGCCTCAGCGGTGCTCGAGGCGCCCGCAGCAGGACTCACCCTCGACGACACGCTGCGTGTGACGCAGCGGCTGCTGGCGAGTGGCGCTGCGATCGACGAGGTCAACCGGGTGCGACGTCACCTGTCCGCCCTGAAGGGCGGAAGGCTCGCGGCCCGGCTCTCGCCCGCCCGTTTCCTGACCGTCGCGATCTCCGACGTCCCCGGTGACGATCCCGCGACGATCGGCTCGGGTCCGACGGTGTCCGATGGCTCGACCCCG
Source organism: uncultured Acidibacter sp. (assembly GCA_964584625.1). GTDB lineage: Bacteria > Pseudomonadota > Gammaproteobacteria > Steroidobacterales > Steroidobacteraceae > UBA964. The sequence continues at coordinate 44,541 of CAZPAJ010000020.1, read as the reverse complement.
GCGGCCGCGCTCGAGGTCCTGCAGCGCCACGGCGGTCCGGCCGACTGGCCAGCCCGCGTCCTGGCGCGGCTCGAGGCAGCACCGGACGATCGGCCTGCGGCTCCCGCGGGTGACGCGGGACTCATCGTGCTGGGCACGCTGCAGGACGCGCTGGACGCGGCGGCGAGGGCCCTGCGCGGCCGGGGTTGGGAGGTCCACGACCTGGGACGCTCGCTCGACGGAGACGTGGTGCAGCGCGCGGGCGAGTTCGTTGGACGGATCCTCGAGCTGCGCGCGGCAAGGTCTGCGGACGCGCCGCCGGCGGCACTGCTGGCGGGAGGAGAACCCACCGTCCGCCTGCGCGGTGCTGGCAGCGGCGGACGCTGCCAGGAGTTCGCGCTGCGTGTGGCTGGGGAAATCGCCGGCCTCGAGGGTGTCACGGTACTCGCCGCCGGCACCGACGGGACCGACGGCCCGACCCCGCACGCCGGAGGCTTCGCCGATGGCGGGACCTGGGGCCGTGCTCGGCGGGGCGGACTCGACCCCGAGCACCGCCTGTCGGCCAACGACTCCTCGCCGGTCCTGGCCGCAGCGGGTGACCTCTTCACCACCGGGCCAACGGGCACCAACGTGGCCGACATGGTCCTGGCCGTCGTTCGCTGAGCGGATTCGGGCGATACAATCGACGCTACAGCCAGCCTGCGGGGGATCGAGCGCCCATGTCGGAACAGCAGCAGATCGTCGCCGTGATCGGCGGTACCGGTGAGCTCGGTGGCGCGATCGCGCGCCGGCTCGCCCTGTCGGGCGCACAGGTAGTGATCGGGTCACGCGACGCGGAGCGGGCACGCGCGGCGGCCGAGGCCCTCGCGGCAGAGGCTGCTCGTCCCGTGGGCTCGGGTTCCAACCGTGAGGCGGCCGAGGCCGCTACCGTGGTGATCATCACCGTGCCCTTCGCGTCGCAGGAGGCCACGCTTCGCGACATTGCGCCAGCACTCGGCGGGAAGATCGTGGTCGACACCACCGTCCCCCTCGTGCCTCCCAAGGTCATGCGCGTGCAGTTGCCCCCCGAGGGCAGCGCGGCGGTGCGCGCCCAGCGCATCGTCGGCGACGACGTGAGGATGACCTCCGCGTTCCACAACGTTGCGGCACACAAGCTCGCCCGCGACGGTGTGGTCGAATGCGACGTGCTGGTCTTTGGCGACGAACGTGCCGCCCGCGAGGTCGTGCTGGGCCTTGTCGAGCGCTGCGGCCTGCGCGGGCTGCATGGCGGCGCGCTGGCCAATTCGGCTTCGGCGGAGGCGCTGACCTCGGTACTGATCTTCCTCAACAAGACCTACGCGGCGGACGGTGCCGGCATTCGCATCACGGGTGAACTGACGCCGCCCGCGGCGCGCTGAATGGGGTGGCCGACGCTCGAAATCCGCGCGCTCGACGGCCTGCCGGAAATCGGCCCCGGCGATGACCTGGCCGAGGCGATCCGGGGCGGCCTGCGTCGCTCATCAATCGTGCTGCGCCGCGACGACGTCCTGGTCGTGGCGCAGAAGGTGGTCTCCAAGGCCGAGGGTCGATACGTCCGGCTGCGGGACGTCGAGCCCTCCGGGCGTGCCGTCGACCTCGCGCACGTCGTCCGCAAGGACCCCCGGTTCGTCGAACTGGTCCTGCGTGAGTCTTGCGAGGTGGTTCGCGCGGCGGCCAACGTGCTGGTGACCCGCCATCGCCTCGGCCACGTCATGGCCAATGCGGGTATCGACCGTTCCAACCTCCCGCCGTCGGAGGCCGACGCCGGGGAGCGCGTGCTGCTGCTCCCCGAGGATCCCGACCACTCGGCGCGCCGGCTCGGCGAGGCACTGGGGCCGGGGGGCGAGGGCTGGCCCGCCGTGATCATCAGCGACAGCTTCGGCCGGCCCTGGCGGCAGGGCACGGTGAATGTCGCGCTGGGCGTGTGGGGGCTGCCGGCGGTCATCGATCATCGAGGCGAAACCGACCGGGACGGTCGGGTGATGCAGACCACGCAGGTTGCGCTGGCGGATGCCGTCGCGGCGGCCGCAGGCATCGCGATGGGCGAGGGCGCCGAGGGAACCCCGGTCGTGCACCTGCGCGGGCTCGCATGGCGCGCCGCGCCCACCGGTTCGGCGCCGTTGCTGCGTCCCGTGTCCGAGGACCTATTCCGGTGAGCTCTCGATGAGCGGTGACGTCGCGGTGCTGGCCATTTCCGGGGGCGTGGGCGGTGCGAAGCTCGCGCTCGGGCTCGATCGCTGCCTTCCGGCTGGCGAGCTCGCTGTGCTGGTCAACACCGGCGACGATTTCCGCCACCTGGGACTCGAGATCTGCCCTGATCTCGATACGGTGATGTACACGCTCGCCGGCGTCGTGCACCCCGGGCAGGGCTGGGGGAGGGCCGAGGAATCCTTCGGCGTGCTCGATGAATTGCGCCGGCTCGGCGGTCCCTCGTGGTTCATGCTGGGGGACCGCGATATCGCGCTGCACCTGGAGCGCACGGCCCGGCTCGCCGCCGGCGAGCGCCTCACCGCGATCACGACCGACCTGGCCGCTCGCTTCGGGTTGCGATCGCGCGTGCTGCCGATGAGCGACGATCGCGTCTCCACGCTTCTCGAAACGATCGACGGCCTCCTGGAGTTCCAGCACTATTTCGTGCGCCTGCGCTGCGAGCCTGCCGTGAAGGCCATCCTCTACCAGGGGGCGGATCGTGCGCGACCGACTCCAGAGGTGCTCGCGGCGCTCGGCAGTCAGCGCCTGGAGGCCGTGGTGATCTGTCCGTCGAACCCCTACCTGAGCATTGATCCCGTGCTGGCCGTGCCGGGGCTGCGCGATGCGCTGCTCGGGTGCCCCGCCCCGGTGGTGGCGATCTCGCCCCTGATCGGGGGCCGGGCGGTCAAGGGACCGACCGCCAAGATCATGCGCGAGCTGGGTATCGAGGCCGACACCCGCAGCATCATGGCGCACTACGCGGGGCTGATAGACGGGCTCGTCGTCGACGCTGGCGATCTGCCCGCCGCAATCGACCCCGGTTTGCGGATCCTCGAGACCAACACGCTGATGCGCAGCTTGGAGGATCGCGAGCGACTGGCAGCCGAGGTGCTTGCATTCGCCGCCACGCTGCCACGGGGTGGCCCCGGCTGGAGGCGGCGATCGTGAGCACCATTGCGATCGTTCCGGTGCGCGCGCCTGGCGAGGGCAAGTCACGCCTGGCGGGGGTGCTGTCCCGCGCGCGCCGCGCGTCACTGGTCCAGGGGATGCTCGAGCAGGTGCTGGGCACGCTGCGGGCCACGCGGGGGATCGCCGCGGTGATCGTGGTCACGCCCGACGCCTCCCTGCGGTTGCCGCCCGGTGTCGCGACCATCCACGACGCCGGCACCGGGCTGAACGATGCCGTCGCGCTGGCGCTTTCGAGGCTCTCCGCGAGGGCCGCGGGTGCGCTGGTGGTTGCGGCGGACGCCCCACGGGCAACGACAACGGAGTTCGAGAGTATCCTCGACGCGGCACGGGCGGCCGACGTCGTCGTGGTCCCGGATCGGCGAGGACAGGGCACCAATGCCCTGTGGTTGCGGCTGCCGGCGCGCATCTCGCCCCGATACGGTCCGGACAGCGCGAGCCATCATGTTGCCGCTGCCGGTGCAGCCGGGCTGCGCGTGACGACGCTGGAGCTCCCGGGGCTGTCGCACGACATCGACGTGCCAGCCGACCTAGGGGCGGAACCGATTCCGGCCGACCAGGCGCTGCTGCTCGCCGAGGAGGATGACCTGGCGGCACTGATGGCCCGCGCCGCGGAACTCGCCGTGCAGGGATTCGGCCGCCGGATCAGCTACTCGCGAAAGGTTTTCATCCCGCTGACCCAGCTGTGCCGGGACGTCTGTCACTACTGCACGTTCGCGGGCCCGCCTCGCCGGGGTCAGCCCGCGTTCCTTCCGGTCGAGCAGGTGATCGAGATCGCCCGCGCTGGCGCGCGCGCCGGCTGTGACGAGGCGCTCTTCACCCTGGGCGACAAGCCCGAGCTCCGTTATCGGGTGGCGCGCGAGGAACTCGCCCGCCTCGGGTTCTCCTCGACGCTGGACTACCTTGCCCATTGCGCGAAACGGGTCTTCGAGGAAACCGGGCTGCTTCCGCACCTCAACCCCGGCGTCATGACACGCGACGACATCGCGTTACTGCGCCCGGTCTCCGCGTCGATGGGGATCATGCTCGAGAGTGCTGCCGAGCGGCTTTGCGAGAAGGGGGGGCCGCACCACCGGTCGCCGGACAAGCGACCTGCGGTGCGTCTGGCCACCCTCGAGGCGGCAGGCGAGCTTTCGGTGCCGTTCACCAGCGGGATCCTGATCGGCATTGGTGAGACCCGGCGGGAACGCATCGAGGCGCTGCTGGCGATTCGCGGCAGTCAACAGCGCCACGGTCACATCCAGGAAATCATCGTCCAGAACTTCCGCGCCAAGCCTGGCACGCGCATGTCCGCGCATGCCGACGCGCCCGCGCGGGAACTCCTGTGGACCGCGGCCGTCGCCCGGCTGGTGTTCGGCCCGGCGATGTCGATCCAGGTGCCACCCAACCTCAGCGATCCCGCCGTGCTCGAATCGCTGCTCGCGGCGGGCATCAACGACTGGGGCGGGGTTTCGCCGGTGACGCCGGACCATGTCAATCCCGAGGCACCGTGGCCCGAGCTGGCCGACCTCGAGCGCAGGACGGCGGCCGCCGGGCGCTGGCTCGTGCAGCGCCTGCCGATTGCCCCGTCGCACACGCGCGAGCTGTCACGGTGGGTCGATCCCGCGCTGCAGGTGGCGGTACGACGTCGTCTCGACGCTCTCGGGTACGCGCGGGAGCGGGAATGGACGGCAGGCGCGGGCGATGCACCGCTCGCCCGTTACCGGCAGCTCGTCGTCGCGGCTCATGCGTCCGCTGCCGACGACCCCCGGCCCACCGGGACGGGTGCGGTTCGAGAGGCCCTGGAGCGGCTGTCAGGGGGCGATGAGCCCGACGAGTCACAGCTCGTTGCGCTGTTCTCGGCCGACGGGGCCGATTTCCAGGCCGTGGTGGCCGCGGCCGACGCGCTGCGCGCGCGGGCTTGCGGCGACGAAGTGACCTACGTCGTCAACCGCAACATCAACTACACGAACATCTGCACGTACTCCTGCGGGTTCTGCGCGTTTGCCAAGGGGCGGAGTGCGCGGGCGCTGCGCGGGCCGGGCTATGACCTCGACCTCGACGCGATCGGCTCACGCGTGGCGGAGGCATGGGATCGCGGGGCGACCGAGGTCTGCCTGCAAGGCGGCATCCACCCGAAGTACACCGGCCAGACCTACCTCGACATCGTCCGGGCGGCCAAGTCGGCCGCGCCTGCGATCCACGTCCACGCGTTCTCGCCGCTCGAGGTGACCCATGGCGCCATGACGCTTGGCCTCTCCGTGCGCGATTACCTTGGCAAGCTCGCCGAGGCGGGGCTGCGCACCCTGCCGGGCACGGCGGCGGAGATCCTCTGCGACGACGTGCGCGAGATCCTCTGTGCCGACAAGCTGAATACGCGTGAATGGCTGGGCGTCATGCGCGACGCCCACTCGGTCGGGCTGCGCAGCACCGCGACCATCATGTTCGGGCACGTCGAGCAGCCGCGGCATTGGGCGCGACACCTGCTCGAGATCCGGTCCCTGCAGCGCGAGACGGGGGGCTTCACGGAGTTCGTGCCATTGCCATTCGTCCACATGGAAGCGCCGTTGTGGCGCAAGGGGCTCGCGCGCAGCGGCCCTTCGTTCCGCGAAGCCATCCTGATGCATGCGGTGGCCCGCCTCGCGCTCGAGCCATGGCTGCGCAACGTGCAGGCGTCCTGGGTCAAGCTGGGACGCGAGGGCGCGCTCGTGGCCTTGGGCGCAGGCGCGAACGACCTGGGCGGCGTTTTGATGAACGAGTCGATTACACGCGCCGCGGGCGGCGTGAACGGCCAGGAAATGGACGCCGCGGCCATGCAGGCTGCGATCCGGTCGATCGGCCGCCGCGCCCGGCAACGGACGACGCTATACGGCGTTCCCGAGGCGGCAACCCGAATCGACCGATTCGCGGCTGTTGTTTGAGGGACACAACAGCTTTGCGCCGTAATACAGGGTTGATGGAAGCGCGTGTTTTCGCTATTTTGAAGATGTCGCCCCCCATGCGTTGCGACTTCGCAACGCAGAGACCCGTCAGGAGATCTCCATGTCGCTCAACCGTAAACTGCTGTCCGTGGCGCTCGGCGCGGCAGCCGCTCTGCCTTCTGCTGGCGCCCTTGCGCAGGAATCCTCCGCGCAGGACACCGGTGGCCTTCTGGACGAGATCGTCGTCACCGCGCAGCGCCGCGAAGAGAAGGTCCAGGACGTCCCCATCGCGATCAGCGCTTTCTCGGCCGACCAGCTCGAGAAGCTGAACGTCACCGAGGCCCTTGGCATCGGCAAGCTGATTCCGAACTTGCTGGCGTTCAATAACACGGGCATCAGCACCGCGAACAGCTACTACCTGCGCGGCATCGGCAACACCGAGTCGATCGCGACCTTCGACCCGCCCGTCGGCACCTACGCCGACGACGTCTACATCTCGCGCCAGAACGGCAACAACCTCGGCCTGTTCGACATCGATCGCATCGAGGTCCTGCGCGGCCCGCAGGGCACGCTGTTCGGCCGCAACACGACGGGCGGCGCGGTCAACATCCTGCTGCGCAAGCCCGCCGAGGAGTTCGGCGGCTACATCGAGGCGGGGTTCGGCCAGTTCAACAAGCAGACGGTGCGCGGCTCGGTCGACGTGCCGATCAGCGAGCGCTTCCTGACCAAGTTCTCGGGCTATTACGTCAAGGACGACGGCTATGTCTCCAACCCGGTCACCGGCGAGGACGACCTGAACCGCACGGACACCTTCGGCCTGCGCGCGGCGATCCGCTGGCTGGCGTCGGACTCCGTGACCTGGGACCTGTCGGCCCAGTACGTGGAAGACAACGGGCTGAACATCCTGAACTTCGCCGGCGGTCCGGGAGGCATCGCATACCGCAACGGGCAGGTGGGCGGAACGATCACCACGATTCCCGCGGGAGGCGTGCAGGTCGATTTCCTCTCGTGGCGAGCCGGCCTGCCGGCCACCTCGCCGGCGGCGCAGAGCGTGGAGGCGCGCTGCGGCGGGACGATCACCCGCACGCGCTTCGCCTGCACCGGTCTGCGCCAGACGGGGACGCCGCTCGCTGGCCTGATCACGGGGGACAAGGCGAACTACAACCTCGGCAACACAGTCGAGAACACGTTCATCACCTCGAACGTGCGGGTCGACACCGCCTTGGGCGACCTGAACTTCATCACGGGATACGTCGACCTCACCCAGAAGTTCGCCATTGACTTCTTCAACGGGAACGCCCTGCGCAACACCTCGGCGACCAACGGTGTGCCGCTGGGCGCGCCGATCGCCGTCGACCCCGTGGGCGGCTTCGTGATCGCCAACGACGGCGAGCACAAGCAGTTGAGTCAGGAGATCAAGCTCAGCGGCGAGCTCAGCGACTCGATCCGCTACGTCGCGGGCGCGTATTACATCGACGAGAGCAACCGCACCGACTTCGCCGACATCTTCGGCATCACGATCCCGGTGCCGGCCGCGGGCATCGCCGTGCCGTTCTCGCTGGTGCTCGAGGATCGCGTCATGGAGAACGACTTGAAGGCCTGGGCGGCCTACACCCAGTGGGACTTCACGTTCGCCGACGCGCTCACTCTGACGGTGGGTGGACGCTACACCGACGAGACCAAGGAGGTCGCGTTCACGCCGAACGCGAACCCGCGGATCGCCACGCCGATCGCGAATCGCGTCAGCTCGGCGAATCTTCTCGCGGCCGGCATCCCGCTCGAACAGAACACCAAGCTGTTCACCCCGCGCGTTGCCCTGAAGTACGACGTCAACAACGACATCAACGTGTTCGCGAGCGCGACACGCGGCTTCAAGTCGGGCGGCTGGAACGCGCGCGGCACGGCACCGGTCGCGAACCAGGCATTCGCTCCGGAGAAGGTGTGGTCGTACGAGGCGGGCCTGAGGTCGGAGTGGTTCGACCGCAAGCTGCGCGTCAACGTCACGGCGTTCCTCACCGACGTGCAGGACCTGCAGACGCCCTCGGCGTTCGTGGCTCCGAACGGCGCGATCTCGTTCATCACGCGCAACTTCGCAGGCCTCGACAACAAGGGCGTCGAGGTCGAGCTGATTGCCTCGCCGGTTGAAGGGCTGACGTTGTTCGCCTTCCTGGGCCTGCAGGACGCGAAGTACGTCGACATCGACCCGAGCATCCTTGCGCAGCAGCGCGAGTGCCTCAACGGAATCAACGGCGTGGCCGGTGGCAACGTTGCCCGCTGCAACCAGGGCATCGTGAATCCGGCTGGCCAGATCTCCGATCCGGTGCGCACGCCGGACACGCTGACGCTGGGGGGCAGCTACGCGTTCAACCTGGGCAGCGACCTGACGCTCACCCCGAACGTGCTCTGGGCCCGCACCGGCAACAACAACGTCGGCACCAACGGCTCCCCGCCGGCGCTGGTTCGTGCGTATGACCAGGTCGACATCGGCCTGACCCTCGCGCACGAGTCGGCGGGCTGGTCGGTGCAGGCGAACTGCCGCAACTGCACCAACACCGCCCAGATCGTCTCCACGCTGTCGGACCTGCCCTACCTTCAGGATCCCCGGACCTGGGGCGTGAACTTCAAGTACAACTTCGGCGCTCGCAAGTAAGCGCCGAGGAGGCAGGCGGCGCTCCGGCGTCGTCTGCCGGCTTTCCCGGGCCGGGGTGGCGACACCCCGGCCTTTTTCATGGGCGCGGGGTTAAGAAGCCTCGTCCGCTCGTGCGCGGTCCGGTGCGGCGACGGGCTCAAAGTCGGGGTACCGGCCCAGCGTCAGCAGAAGCACGCCGAACAGGGCGATTCCGGCTGCCACGCCATAGAGGCCGGGGTCGTAGCCGCCCGTCATGTCGCGGGCGCGCCCAAACAGTGGCACGAAGACTCCCGGTCCGATCGCAAAGGCGATGTAGAGGCCGGCGAAGATCCGCCCGTACTCACGCAGCCCGAAGTAGCGCGAGCAGAGGTAAGCCATCAGGTCCACCTCGGCTCCGGCAGCGAGCCCGGCCAGGAACACCACGGCCACGCTCAGGCCGATCCCGGGATCGAAGGCGGCCAGGCCGAAGATGGCCGCGGCCGCCGGGAACATCAGCGCTGCCCCAACCCAGGGCGCAAAGTAACGGTCGATCAGGTAACCCACCGCGATCCGGCCAACGAGGACGGAGATCCCGAAAACAGAGGCGGCGAGAGCGGCCCGGCCCGCGGCATTGCCCTGTTCCTGCAACAGCGGAACGATGTTCGTGACGAAGGCCGTGACCACCCCTGAGCACACCAAGAGGCCCACGGCCATGAACCAGAAGCGGTAGTCACGCAACGCGGCAGCGAGAGTAAGCCCGGGCGGAGCATCGGCGGCCGCGAGTGGCCGATCGCCACGATCCAGGGAATCCGGCTCAGCCGCTTGGACGGGCACCCGCGGTCGGTCGTGCAGGTACCGCCAGCTCAGTGGCAGGGCGATCAGCAATGGCAGGAGGCCGAGTGCGGCGAAGCCGCCGCGCCAGCCGAACTGCTCGATGGCCCAGGTCGCATAGGGCGGAACCATGAAACCACAGAGGCCCGTGCCCGACATCGCGATTCCGAGCGCGAGGCCGCGTTGGCGATCAAAGCGTTCCGAGAGCAGTCGCGCGAACCCGATTCCGACCGTTCCCCCGGCGCCCACGGCCATCAGGAAGTAGATCGCATAGAGCGTCGTCAGCGAGTGCAGGAACAGCGCGAGCGCGAAGAAGGAGAGCCCGAACAGCGCCTGCGAGACGAGGATCAGCCTGCGGACGCCGTGCCGGTCCGCGAGCCACCCGACGGCGGCGCTGGTCAGTATGGTGGGCACTGTGATGAACAGCTGGGCGGAGAGGATGTCCTGGCGGGTCCAGCCGAATTCCGCAACCAGCGGATTCACGAAGGCGCCGATGGAATACGTGAAGCCAAGGGTGGCGATGCTGAACGCGAGCCCCATCATGCTCGCCAGAACGGCACCGAAGTGGGCCCGCAGTTCGCCAGCGGGCGCGCGTGTCGAGGTGTCCATCGCCCGACTATACAATCGGAGTGGCCCGATGCCGCCGGGTTCAGCTCTTGGGAGGGGACATGGGTATTCCGCTTGTGACAGCGTTGCAGTGCATGACCATCGCCTGCACGCGTCCGGACGAGCTCGCCGCCCTGTTCGAGGCCGGTCTCGGTTGGGAGTGCCTCGCAGAGCACGCAGTCGACGCACCGATGGAGCGCCTCTGGGGCATCGCGGCCAGTACCGCCGGCCCCAAAGCCCGCGTGCTCCGCTCGCCTGGGTCGACGCGCGGCATGGTGCGTCTGGTCGCGGGCGGCGAGCGGGACCGCAGTCGACCGATGGCCGCCCGCTGGGCTGGGGTCGAGATGATCGTCAGCCGCGACATCGACGGCCTTGCCCGCCGCCTGCAGGCACTGCCCGGGTTCAGCACCTTCGTCCCCCCATCCGATTGGGACTGGACGGAGTACGGCAGCAACATCCATCGCGCCTTCATCGGCACCGCGCCAGGGGGCACCCACCTGGCCTTCACGATGGGGCTTACCCAGCCGAAGGGCCGCGACTTCCCGAAGGCGCTCGCGCAGGTCGGCCACGTCTTCGACGTGCCGCTGGTCACGACGCAGTTCGGAGAGTGCAAGCGCTTCTACTGCGAAACGCTGGGCATGGTGCCGTTCCTGCAGTCCGAGTTCCGCGACCACCTCTGGCACCGGCTGTGGCGGCTGCCGCCTGAGTCCCCCGCGCGCCTCGACATCTACAAGGGCAACGCGCCGGGCACCGGCCTCGGGGGCATCGAGCTGCAGGGATACGAGGCCCACATCGTCGATCCCGAGTCGGCCGTCGTCGACCGCCTCGACGGCGGTGCCTGCCTGCTGACCTACACCAGCGATGACATCGACGCCGCTTTCGCTACGGTCGCTGCCGACCCTGCAGCTCGGGTGCTCTCCGCGCCGGCGCCCATCGAGGCTGCGCCCTATGACGGTGCAAGAGCGTTCGCGTTCCTCGGGCCGGTGGGGGAACGGGTGGAACTCGTGGAACGACCCTGGTCGCTCAGCCGTTCGGCAGGAGGATGATCTTGCCGTCGCGATCGGCGCCCGAGCGCAACTCGTGGCGGAAGGCTTCGCGGATCTCGTCGAGCCGATAGGTTGCCGCGATCTTTGCGCGCAATGCGCCGTCGGCTACCCACTGGCCGAGCTGGCTCATGATGGCCAGCCACTCCGCGCGACCGATGCCGCGCTCGTAGTGAGGCATGAAGTAGCCCTGCAGGCGCAGATTGTTGAGGAACAGCAGGTCGGCGGGCACCCGGCAGGGCTGCATCGACATCAGGCCGAAGATCGCGAGCGTGGCGTCGAGCCCCAGGCAGCGCGCGATGCGGGTCGTGGCGTCGCCGGCGACTGAGTCGATGCCGAAGCGGATCGTGGCACCCGATGTCGCTCCAGCCACTCGGGCGGGCAGGTCGTCGCCGTCCAGCACCACGGCATCCGCACCGATCGCCAGCAGGTCGTCGATCAGCTCAGGGCGCCGCACGACGTTGACGGTGCGCAATCCGAGCTGCCGCGCGATGCCGATCACGTAGCGTCCGCAACTCGAGTTGGCGGCGTTCTGCACCAGCCATTCACCCGGCTCGAGCTTCATGACGCGCGTTACCAGCAGGTAAGACGTGAGCACGTTGACGGGAACCAGGGCGAGCTGCAATGGATCGCCGTGCTCGGGCGCGGGTGTGACGCGCGACGCCTGCGTCAGCACCTGCTGGGCGAAATTGCCGTATTTTCGCGGCAGGAAGACCCGCTGACCCAGCTCGAGGCCCTGGACCTTCGCGCCGAGGCGGGCGATGCGCCCGATACCCTCCATTCCGCAGATGGCCGGGGGCGGCGGCGCATTGGCCAGCTTTCCCTCGACATAGAGCAGGTCACCGAAGTGCACGGGTGCCGCCTCGACGTCGACGAGGACGTCGTCGGCGCCCATGGGGCCAAGGTTCCAGTCGACCACCTCGATGGTGTCGACGGCGGGACCAAACCGGCGATAGACGGCGGCGCGCAAACCGGATCCCCCTCGGCGATTCAGCGCAGCTTCGGCAGCACGTGCTGGCCGATGATGTCGAGCGCCTCCATCGGATCGTCGTGGAGCCGCAGGGCCACCTCGGTCAGCCCGGCGCGCCCGAACATGCGGAAACGCTCAATCTCGCGGTCGAGGTCCTCGAGCCCGCCGGTCGAGGTGAAGTACTCGCAGAGCCGGTTCGGGATATCCTCGGGCAGCCCCTTGACGTTGCCGGAGCGGTCGAACCAGGCGGCGACGAAGTTCTGGTAGTTGTCGCGCACCAGCTGGGCCTCCGACTCGTCGAGACACTGCATGATGAGCTCCTTCTGCAGCTTGATCGCCCGCCACGGAAGCTCCCGGCGCGATTCCCGGTAGCCCTCGGCGCGATTGCGCTTCAGGTGCCAGGCCCAGAAGGTGTTGGTGCGCAGCGGGCCCATGTCCGGCTCGCGTTTGGCAGCGCCGACCTTGACCTCCTCGACCGCGGTGGCCATCACTTCGGGAGGGGTGCAGCCGATGAACACGCCGTCCCCGACCCGGGCCTGCATGCGCATCATCTGTCCGCGATAGGCCGTGCCATAGACGAGCGGGGGATTCGGGGCCTTGAGCCACCCGTAGGCGCAAGGCAGATTGACGACGAAATCCTCGCCCTTGAAACCTTGGGCAAGGCGCCCGCGCCCCGCACCACGGACGATCTCGATGCCTTCTCGCACCGCGCGGACGATCTTCTCCGGCCGCTCGATGCCCATGCAGTCGATGTTTCCCTCGCCGGCACCCATGGCGATGACGGCTCGCCCCCCGCTGAACTCGTTCAGGGACAGGAGGCTGTTGGCGATCTTCAGCGGGTGCATCTCGAAGGGGCTGACTGCGAGCGGCCCCAGCAGCAGCTTCGAGGTGCTCTGCGCAAGCGGCACCAGCGAGAGGAAGCAGTCCCAATGGGCGAAGTAATTGGAGCTCCACAGCGCCCGGATCCCATAGGCCTCGGCCTTCTGGCCGAGTTCCGCCACCTGGGCCGGTGTCAGGTCCGGTTCGAGGATGATATCGACTTCCATGGGAGCTCCGAGCGCCGTCGTTCGCTCAAGTCTAGCGGTCTGCGCCGCCGTCGTCCCGGCGCGGCGCGATGGCTGACCGAACTACGGCAATAGCCCGTTCTTCGACGGCCGATGTCATCGAGCGCGTCCGTTTGGGATCGGGGTCAGTGCCATAGGGCCTGCGCTGCCCGCCGCGGCCCGAAAGGCCGCGCATCAGCGTGTAGCCCGCGATCCCGCGCAGCTCGATGAGCCGGAGCAGGTCGGGTACCAGGTGCTCCGGCACGATGATCTCGATTCTCTTGACGTTGAGCATGGCCTCAGCTCCAGAAAGGGGCGAGCGCCGCATGGTAGAGCGGGATCCCCACGATGATGTTGAAGGGGAACGTGATCGCCAGCGACATGCCGAAGTAGAGACTCGCGTTCGCCTCCGGTATCGCGTAGCGAACGACCGCCGGCACGACGATGTAGGACGCGGACGCGGCCAGCACCGTAAGCAGGAACGCATCACCGAGTCCGAGTCCCAGCACCTTCGCGAGCACCGCCGCCGCGGCGGCGTTGAACAGTGGCATCAGGATCCCAAAGGAGGTCAGGAAGACCCGGTTCTGCTGCAGTTCCCTGGCGCGTGCCGCGACCAGCAGCCCCATGTCGAGCAGGAAGAAGGCCAGGATGCCCTTCTGCAGGTCGGTGAACGGCAGCAGGGCCTTCTTGCCCGCGTCGCCCGTCAGGAAGCCGATCAGCACGCCGGCCAGCAGCAGCAGGTGCGCGCCGTCGGTGAACGCCTCGTGCAGCACACTGCCCATCCGGACCGACGGGCCGGGGGGCGGGGTGCCCGGGACCGGAGTTCCTGCGGATGCGGCCTGCGAGCGGACCAGGTTGGCGAGCAGCACCGCCATGATGATCGCCGGCGACTCCATGATCACCAGTGCGACCGACATGTAGCCGCCGGCGTCCATGCCCACGCGTTCCGCATAGCCGGCGGCGGTGATGAACGTCACCGCGCTGACGGACCCGTACGTGGCGGCGATCGCTGCCGCGTCGTACGGGTTCAGCCGCCGCCGCAGCACCCGATACGACCAGCCGGGGATCGCGAGCGACAGCAGCACCGAGGCGAACAGGGCCCAGCCCATCGCCGGGGTGAACCCGGTGGACGCCAGGCTCACGCCGCCCTTGAAGCCGACGACCAGCAGCAGATAGAGCGAGCAGAACTTGGCGATCGCGGCGGGGATCTCGAGGTTGGAGCGGATCGTGCCCGCGAACAGCCCGAAGAAGAACAGCAGGATCGCGGGATCGATCAGGCTCGAGAGCACGGAGGCGTCCACCGGGTTAGCTCACTTCGCAGCGGTTTCGGGCATGGCGGAGGAGTGGTGGCTCGTGATCAGCCACTGCTTGCCGTTCCAGCCATAGGTGAAGGTGTAGCGGGCCTGCACCTTGCGGCCGTCGCCGAACGTGAACGTGTACACGCCGGCGTCGATCGCGGAGTTGCAACCGATCTGGACCTGCCGCGAATCGATCGCGCCCTGCGGCTCGTTCCTCAGGAAGGACGTGAAATAGTCGACGCGGGCCTCGCGGGTCGTGCGCGGCACGTTCGACACCGTGGGCAGGAGAATCGACTCGGGCGCGTAGCGGTCCGCGACGCGCGCCGGATCGAGGGTGGCGAGGGCGGCGTTCCAGGCGTCGAAGAGTGCGGCGATTTCGCTGTCGTCGGTGTCGTGGCACTGGACGGTCTTGGCCTCGGCGTGCGCCGCGCCGCCGACGATCACGGCGAGTGCCAGGGTTCGGCTCAGGTTCATCAGGGCTCTCCTTTGCGTTGACTGCGGGTGGGGCGCTCCGGCCCCGGCATGCGCAATCTAGCGGCGCCCTTTTCATCTATCCAATTCAACAATTGCGGATTATCGTTCTGTTTAGTAAAAGCGTGCAGGATGAACCTGAACTACCACCACCTGCGCTACTTCTGGGCCGTTGCGCACGAGCGCAGCCTCACCCGTGCGGCGGCACGGCTCCACGTCTCGCAGTCCGCGCTGTCCGTGCAGCTGCGCCAGCTGGAGCAGCGGCTGGGCCATGCGTTGTTCGAGCGCGCCAACCGTCGTCTGGAGCTCACAGAGGCTGGCCGCATCGCGCTCGAGTACGCGGATTCGATCTTCCGCAGCGGCGACGAGCTGGTCAGCGCGCTTCGCGGTGCCGCGGTCGCGGGCCGCGCGGTGCTGAGGGTGGGCGCCGTGGCCACGCTGTCGCGCAATTTCCAGCTCGAATGGCTGCGTCCGCTGCTGGCGCGGGACGACATCGAGCTGGTGCTGCGGTCGGGCACGCTGGGCGAGCTGCTGCTGCAGCTGCGCGCGCACGTACTCGACGTCGTGCTGTCGAATACGGTCGTCCCCCGCGACGCGGCGTCGCCGTGGCGGGTGCACCGGATCGGCCAGCAGGGTGCGAGCCTGGTCGGCCGGCCGCGGCGCGGCAAGCGGGCATTTCGGTTCCCGGAAGACCTGCGCGATGTTCCGCTGGTGCTGCCCTCGGCCCAGAGCGGCCTCCGTGAGGGATTCGACGTCATGCTGGAGCGCGCCGGGATCCGGCCGACGGTGCTGGCAGAGGTCGACGACATGCCGATGCTGCGCCTCATGGCGCGCGAGTGCCGGGCGGTGGCCCTGGTGCCGCCCGTGGTGGTGCGCGACGAGCTCGAGCGTGGCGTGCTCGTGGAGCTTGCGCGGGTGCCAGGTCTCGAGGAGTCGTTCTTCGCGGTCACCGCGGAACGCAAATTCACGAACCCACTGGTTGCGGCGCTGCTGAAGCGGTCCTGAAGGGGCGGCTGCGGCGACGGGTTTCCGCAACTTGCACGGCACGGTTCCCGAGGTCACGATCCCGCGGATGGGCGGAGGGAACGCAGTGGTGACCGAGCAGGGTCTTACCGAGGCGGAGGCGACCCTGCGCCTCGGGCGCGATGGCCCGAACGAGCTGGAGGACGTGCGACGCGGCGGGATCGCCGCGGTCGCGCTCGACGTCATCCGCGAACCGATGTTCCTGCTGCTGGTCGCGGCCGGGCTGCTCTACCTGCTGATGGGCGAGACGCGGGACGCGCTCCTGCTCCTGGCGTTCGTCTTCGTGGTCATGGGCATTACGTTCGTGCAGGAACGGCGGACGGAACGCGCGCTGGACGCTTTGCAGCGGCTTGCCAGTCCCCGGGCGTTGGTCATTCGCGACGGAGTGCCACGGCGCATTCCCAGTCGCGAGGTGGTGGTGGGCGACCTGCTGGTCGTGTCCGAGGGCGATCGTGTGGCGGCGGACGCGGAGCTCCGATTGTCCAGTCACCTGTCGGTTGACGAGTCCCTGTTGACCGGCGAATCCGTGCCGGTCTCGAAGCGGGTCAGCGGCAGACCACGTCGCGAAAGCTCCGAGGCCCTGGGTCCAAGCGTCGTGCGCGCCGGCACGCTCGTCGTGGCAGGCACCGCGACATGCGAGGTCACCGCGACGGGCGTACAGACCGAGCTCGGTCGACTTGGGCGCTCGCTCGATCAGCTGAGGCGCAGTCGCTCGCCGCTGCAGGTCGAGACAGCCGCCTGGGTGCGGTGGCTGGCGGTCCTCGGCGCGTTGGCCTGCGCCGTGGTGGGTGTGGTCTATGGGTTGACCCGCGGCAACGATGTCCAGGCCTGGCGGGATGGCGGCCTTGCGGGCATCGCAATGGCCATGGCAATGCTGCCCGAGGAGTTTCCGGTGGTGCTCACCGTATTTCTCGCCCTCGGCGCCTGGCGCCTTGGACGGCGAAACGTGCTGACGCGTCGGCTTCCGGCCATTGAGACATTGGGGGCGGCGACCGTCCTGTGCGTCGACAAGACTGGAACCCTCACCCGCAACGAGATGCGACTCGTCGCGTTGCACGCGCGGGCCTGGTCGACAGCCAGATCGCCCGCCGATGCGGATTCGGGCGTGCTTGGAAAGGAACTTCTCCGCACGGGACGGCTCGCGAGCCGGGCCGACCCCTTCGATCCGATGGAGCGTGCGCTGCATGCCGCCGCGGACACTGCGGCTGCGGCGCTGCCTGAAGGTGCATCCTTGCTGAAGGAATACCCCCTCACCGCCGTGTTGCCCGCGGTAACCCAGGTCTGGCGCGTGGGCAACCGTTGCGAGGTCGCCTGCAAGGGGGCGCCGGAGGCACTGGCTTCGCTGTGCCGCTTGTCCGACGCGGAGAAGCTCGTCCTGACGGAGCGTGTGGCGACGCTGGCGTCGCGTGGGCTCCGCGTCATCGCCGTGGCGCGCGCGAACCTCGACGCGCCCCCCGCTGAGGCGCTCCCGGATGATCCGGCCCGATTCAGCCTTGGTCTGCTGGGGTTGCTGGCGTTCGCCGATCCCCTGCGGGACGAGGTCCCGGGCGCAGTGGACGAGTGCCGAGGCGCTGGCATCAGGGTGGTCATGATCACCGGTGACTTTCCCGTTACGGCGGTCGCCGTAGCGCGGCAGGCCGGGATCCGCTCTCCAGAGACTGTCCTCACGGGTGCCGAGGTTGACCGGCTATCGGATATCGAGCTCGCCGAGTGCCTGGCCTCCGTCAATGTCTTTGCGCGGATCGCGCCGCGCCAAAAGCTGCGGCTCGTCGCGGCGCTGCAGGCGCGTGGCGAGGTTGTTGCCATGACCGGAGACGGCGTCAACGACGCCCCGGCGCTGAAGGCCGCCCACATTGGCGTTGCGATGGGTGCCAGGGGCAGTGACGTCGCTCGAGAGGCGGCGGACATCGTGCTGCTCGACGATTCCTTCGCCTCGCTGGTGGAGTCCGTTCGGCTCGGGCGCCGGATCTACGCCAACATCCGGAAGGCGACAGCGTTCATCATCGCGGTCCACGTGCCGATCGCTGGCCTGTCCCTCATACCCGTGCTCGCGCTGGACTGGCCGCTGCTGCTGCTGCCTGTGCACATCGTGTTCCTCGAACTGGTCATCGATCCCACTTGCGCACTCGTTTTCGAGGCGGAGCGCGCTGATGCGAACCTGATGCGCCGGCCGCCGCGTCCGCGTGCGGAGAGGCTCTTCGCGGGGCGATTGCTGTGGATTTCGCTGGCCCAGGGGTTCAGTGTGCTGGCGGCCTGCGTCACTGTGTTCATGCTGGCAAGCCAGGGGCATCCTCCCGACACGGCGAGAGCCCTGACATTCGCCTCATTGGTCGTCTCGACCATCGCTCTCATCGTGGTCAATCTGTCCGAAGGTGCGACGACATTGCGGTCAGTGGCGGCGCGCAGGGGGCCGTTCTGGCTCGTCGCCTGTGGTGCGCTGGCTTTCCTGGCCCTGGCCCTCGGCCTGGAGCAGGCGCGGGATATCTTTGCGTTTGGAGCGTTGCATGGCGCCGACCTGCTTCTCGCGCTGCTGGCCGGGATCGCCTGCCTCGCATGGCTCGAGCTCCTCAAGCGCTGGTCACACCGGCGACTGGGTTCGAGCCCGTCAGCCCGCTAGCGAGCCAACCAGCGCGGCGCCCGCGACCACGAGCCATGCCGGAACCCGGCCCGGTCCCAGCGCCACCCACGCCGCGGCAGCGAGCGCGAGATCCGGCCATCCGCGTATCGCCTTGGTGCAGACAGGATCCCACCATGTCGCGAGCAGGACGCCGACGACGGCGGCGCTGACGGCCTCCAGGGCGGCGCGGGCGCGGGCGTGTCGTTGCATCCACTGCCAGAAGGGAAGCGCGCCGAACAGCACGAGCGCGGCGGGCATGAAGATGGCGACGGTGGCTGTGATGGCCCCCGCCGCGCCTCCGGGGCCGGCGCCCGAGAGGGCGCCCACGTAGGCTGCAAAGCTGAACAGAGGGCCCGGCATGGCCTGCGTCACCCCGTAGCCGGCAAGAAACACATCCGGGGCTACCCAACCTCGGGCGACCACCTCCGCCTCGAGCAGCGGCAGGACGACATGTCCGCCGCCAAAGACCAGCGCTCCCGCGCGGATCATGGCATCGATCAGCGCGACCTCGGACCGGGGGTTGCCGAGGGCGAGCGCCGGCAACACGACCAGCAGGAGCGCGAGCGCTCCCAGGCAGGCTGCAGCGCCCATGGCACCTGGGCCTTTCGGGAGCACAGGGTTGCTGTTCGCGGAGGCTGCCTCCAGTGCCCCGCAACCGACGGCCGCGGCCACCGCGAGGCAAGCGTAGGGCGTCCATGGGCCCGGCAGCGCGAGGCACGCCGCCGCGCTCGCCAGGAGCAGCGTACGACGCGGCAGGTCAGGACAGAGGCTGCGCGCCATGCTCAGCGCAGCAAGGCCCACGATGGGAACCACGACCACCTGCATCGCGCGAAGCAGTCCGTCGTGATCGATCAGCGTCGTGCGGGAAGCCACGCCGATCGCGACCGCTCCGAGCAGCAACGCCGAGGGCAATGTGAAGCCAACCCAGGCCGCGAAGGCGCCGCGGTAGCCCGAACGCAGTAAACCGAGCGCCATGGCCACCTGGCTGCTGGAGGGGCCCGGCAGGACCTGGCAGAGGCCCACGATGCCCGCGTAGCCTCGGTCGTCCAGCCAGCGGCGCCGCAGCACGAATTCCTCCCGGAAGAAGGCCAGGTGGGCCACCGGTCCACCGAACGCGGTGAGACCGAGCCGGAGGAACACCAGGAAGACCTCCGCCATCCGCGACGACCCGTCAGCGGGGCTGGGGCAGGTGGTCGATCAGCTCGAGGAAACGGTGCGCCGCGAGCGCAACGTTGGCACGCCAGTCGCGCGCGGCCGCGTGGTCTGCACCGTCGCTGATGAACTTGGCGCAGGCGAAGGCGACGGCCTCGTGGCGGCAGACCTTGGCCAGCGCGTAGGCTTCCATGTCGACCACGTCGCAGTCGATTCCGCTGGCGGCGGTTTCGAAGCTGTCGCCGGTGCCGCAGGTCGCCTCGCGCAGGTGGTGGAACACCGGGTCGAACTCCAGCGCCCCGCCATGTTCATCGAACGGTGTGTGGCCGCGGGGAAAGCCCAGCGGCGTCAGGTCGATGTCGCGTTGCAGGAACCGGCGGCAGGCCACGACCTCGCCGGTGCGGAACCGTGGGCTTCCCGCGGTTCCGAAGTTGACCACAAGCGCGGGTGGGGTGCCGGCGATTCGCAGGGCCGCGAGGTGCCGAGCCAGGGCTGCGGCGGCGTTGACCTTGCCGAGGCCGGTGAAGAGCACGGGCACGCCGGCACCCGTGAGCACGCCCGAGTCTTCCTCGTGCATGGCCATGGCGACGACGAATGGGAAAGGACGGGCTTGCATGACGGTTAGGCTATCTTAGCCCGTGTCACGGTGTTCCATACGCCGCGCTGATGGCAGCGCGCCGATCTTGCATTCTCGACTCGAGCCAATGAGGCAGAGTCCTCAGCATTCATCGTTCCGGGGTAAACGCGCCTGTCCCTGTCGTCGTCCGCCACTGCTACCGAACCCGTCACCCCGACCGCCGACTCGGCGGACCGTCTGGGGCTGCGTCTCTGCCTGGGCTGGGGTGTCGGTACGCTGACCGTGGGCATCCTCTTCAACACGACCAGCATGCTGCTCATGCGTTACCTCACGGATTACGTGGGTATCGCGGCAGCGCTCGCCGGTCTGCTGATCTCGGCCTCGAAGATCTACGACGCCGTAACCGACCCGTTTATGGGCTGGGTCAGCGACCGTACCCGCAGCCGGCATGGCCGGCGCCGGCCCTGGCTGCTGCTGGGGGCCGTGCTCTGCGGCCTTGCGTTGGCGGCCTTGTTCAACATCCCGGCGGACATCCACGGACCGGCCTTGACGGCCTACGTACTGCTCCTGCTGATCGGCTACGCCACTGCATACACGGTGTTCGCGGTGCCTTACATGGCGATGCCGACCGAGATGACTCGCGACTATCACGAGCGATCCCGGCTCATGTCGTTCCGTGTCGCGTTCGTCGGCGTGGCGCAGCTGTTCGCGGGCTATTTCGCTCCGAACCTCGTGGTCTGGTTCGGCGGCGGCGCCGCCGGGCACGGCGCGATGAGCGCGGTTCTCGGGTCGGCGCTTGCGGCCGCAGGTATCGCCTGCTTCTTCCTCACGCGCGGCGCACCTTCGCCGCCCTTGGTGAACAGCCGCCAGCCGGGTCTGCGCGCGACGCTTGCGGGTGTCGGCGCAAACCGGCCATTCCTCTGGCTGCTTGCCTCGAAGCTGCTGCTGCTGCTGTCCATGGCCAGCTTCGGTGCCGGGTTCACGTACTTCATCGTGCACGTGCTGAAGAGCGGCTACGCCACGCTGGGCAGCTTCACGGTGTTCTCGACGGCCGGGATGTTTGCTTCGCTGCCTGCGTGGCTGTGGTTGACCCGGCGTGTCGACAAGCGTCGCACCTTCATCGTGGCGGCGGTGGCGTATGCGGCCTTGCAGTGCTCGTGGTTCCTCGCGCAACCCGGCGAACCGACCTGGGCCGTACTGCTCCGGGCCGCGATCATGGGCATCGTGGGCTGCGGAACGCTGCTGGCTGGCCAGGCGTTGCTTCCTGACGCCATCGAGTATGACCAGCTTCGCACCGGTGAGCGGCGAGAGGCCCTGTTCGCCGGCTTCTACGCGATGGCCGAGAAGTTCGCGTCCGCCATCGGCCTCGCGGTGACGGGCGCGTTCCTGGGCGCCATGGGCTATGTTTCCAGCCGCGGCGGCGAAGCGCAGCAACCTGAGAGCGCGTTGCTGGCGATCTCGATCGCCGTAAGCCTGGTTCCTGCGGCGATGCTGCTGCTGAGTGCGGCGGCGCTGCTGCGCTATGACCTCGATGCCACGTCGCTTGCGCGCCTGCGCGCGGCCCGGCCGACCCACGGAGAATGACGATGACGACGAGAACCCTGGGGCACGAGATCGACGGCGCCGGTCGGCGCTACTATGACGACGTCGTGCTCGACAACATCCTCGAGTCCTTGCTCGAGCTGACCGCGACCGTCTGGACGTACCACGATCGCGTGCTCGTTCTCGAGAGCGTGCTCGACGAACTGCTGCAACGCGATGCTGGAAAGCCTACGCTCGCCCAGCTCATCGAGAACCACGAGCCCAGCGCCGAGGAGAAGGCGCGCCGACGGACCGAGCGCGAGGCCTTGGTCGACGGGGTGTTCCGCAGTTTTTCGCGCCGGCCGGCGTCCCGCATGCCGGGCCTGGAGAGCCAGGAGGCTCAGTCATGAGCCGCGGCATGGCGGGCCTGCTGCCGCGCACCGGCACACTGGCAGACGAAAGCTATCTCGATTTCGTCGAGACGTTTCGCGCGCGTTGCGTCCAGCGCATGTATCCGCAGCTCGACCAGCTGGGCACGGCGCAGGTGGCCCGGGAACTCGGGCGCACCGACGAGTCGGTGCCGCTCGAGGCGCTGCGCGAATCGATCAACCGCGTTCCGCTCGCGCCCCTGTGGCAGCGCTTGATGCGCAGCCACCAGGAAATGATGTGGCGACGGACGCGCGCGAGCTTCCTGCCTGCGGCCCCGGAGCTCGAGGCGGCGATGGCCCGGGCCGAAAAGCAGGGGCCGGGCCAGCTCGTGTACGACCCGGACTTCGTCGTTCCGGACTACGCCCGCCACGAGGTCCACCTGCAGCCGGGTGGCTATACGGACGATCCCATCGGCGGTGTCGTGTACCACTATGGCACCCACGTGTTCTACCAGGGCGAGAACGAGCAGGACGCGCTCCACGAGGAGCTCGCCCGCAGCACCACGCCGCCGGCCGATGGTCGAGTAGGGCGGGTGCTGGATCTCGCATGCTCGATCGGGCAGGCCACGGTTACCCTGAAGAACCGTTTCCCGTCGGCCGAGGTCACGGGGCTCGACGTGGGCCTGCCCCTGCTGCGTTACGCGCATCTGCGCGCCGTGGAGCGCAACGTCGACGTGCGTTTCGTGCAGGCGCTCGCCGAGGACATGCCGTTCCCGGCCGGGCACTTCGACGTGGTGATGGCCTACATCCTTTTCCACGAGATCCCATGGCGGATCACCGAGAAGGTGGTGCCGGAGGTGGCGCGGGTGCTGCGCCCGGGTGGCACGTTCTCGATCTTCGAGTTCCCGAGCGCAGGGCAGAATCTGTCTCCGGTCGCCCGATTCCTGATCGACTACGATTCGCGCGACAACGTCGAGCCATATTCGCCTGAATTCGTGCGCGGCGACTTCCATGGCCTGCTGCGCGACTCGGGCTTCGATGTGGCGCCGGGACCGCGTTTGTCCAACGGCTTCCTGCAGTCGATCGTGGCGACGCGGCGCTGAGCGCCGCGCCGCCCGCGGGCGGAGTTACACGCGGTCTGGGTACTTCCGCACGAGGTGGGTCTTCATGACCTCCGGGAAGTCGTCGACCGAGTGGAGCTTCGTGCCCTTCACGTTCCACAGCAGCTGCGCCTGATCGTCACGCCCGACGCCGATCCAGGGCCGTTCCCAGGCGCGCATCAGTCCGGCGAAGTTGTAGTCCGTGGTCACGAGGTCGACCTTGGGATCCATCACCTGCCGGTGGTCGGCGGTCCAGATCGACCCGTCCATCCGGGGCTGGTTCGGGCCTTCGTTCTGGAACAGGCCGGCCAGGAAGATCGACAGCTTGTCGCCCCACATCATGTAGGCATTGCGCCGCGCGGCGCGCTGCTCCGGGCTGTCCATGAATTCCGGCCGGTCGAGGCTCTGGCCGCCACCCTGCGGGAAGATCAGGTAGCTCTCGGCGAACAGCGAATCGCTCGCGGCCACGTCTTTCTTCAGGTAGGGGTTGTGGATCTTCGTCGCGGGCTTGTAGGTCCACGGATCCAGGATGATTCCCGTGAACAGTGCCCGCTGCACGACCGTGCCCGGCGGCGCGTTCGGATATTCCTTCGGGTCCGGCCACTGCAGCTGCCAGGTCCACAGGCCGAGGTGGCCGTGGATCGCCGCGCCGCCGCGGCCCTGTGGGCCCAGGTAGACACGCGAAAACATGGCCACGTAGGTCTTGCGGCCGACCAGGTTGTTGGTGACCTTCAGCGTGGCGAGCCGGTTTCCTGCGAGATCGTCGAGATCGAAGTTGCCACGCTTGTCGGGGTCGAATTCCGCGGGCTTGCCGCGGACCTCGGCCTCGGTGAGCTCGCTGCGCGCCAGCCCCGATTCACGCTGCTGCGCAAGGGCCTCATCGCCCGCGAAGCTCGCCGCCAGCAGTGCGCCGAACCCGCGGAACAGCGCTCGCCGCTCGATGCTGCCGAGGTCCTCCGCCGCCGGGGTCGTGGTGTCGATCGCGCTCATCCTGGATTCTCCGGTTCTGGCTCGCCTGATGAGGCTGATCTTGTCACAGGGCCGTGCCGGTCAACCCATGCGATCCGCGAATGGATCGGGCTCAGGGATTGATGGCCGGGGCCGTACAGCTTCTGTTAGCGTCGGACCGATGGACGCCGCTGCACTGGTCCCGCGCGCCGCGCGCCGCGTGGAGGAACTCGCCGACCCGATGCGGCAGTTCTATTCCGATCTCAAGATCTTCGGCTCTCTCGACGGCGCGCCGGTCTACGTCACGGTGTATTCCCGCGTCAGCTGCATTGCACCCGGTCGCGCGCCGTTTGCCTTGTACGCCACGGCCTCGCTGTATGTGTTCCGCGTCGACCGTCCGGACCCCTCCCAGCTCCGGGCACCCAACGAGCACGCGTTCCGCGTCAACTCGAGGCATACGGGTTTCGTGCTGCATCCCGACACCTTCGAAGTCATGGAGGGGCTCGAGAACCCCGCCACGGGTGAATGGCAGGAGACGGCGGGCTCGGTCTTCGAGGACCAGTGGATCTACACCCCGACGGGTGGCTACAGCGCACTGCGGCCCGACTATTTCTACGACGATCGCGCCCAGCCCGAGGTGCGCGCGCGGCCTTACTACGTGCTCGACGACGAACTCGTGATGGTCAAGGAGGCGATCTTCCACGACGAGGGGCCTCACCAGCCGCGCGGCAACACGCTGCTTTGGCGGGCGAACCTCGCCGAGGTGCTCGATCCGCGACGCGCTGCCGTCGAATCGGCCTATGACTGGCACGGCACGGCGTTCGCGTGGGAGCGGGCGTGGCTGGGGTACCCGACCGGCGATCCCACGCGGCTGATGTTCCATGCGATGGGACGCAAGGCGCTGCGCCTCGAGGATGCGGCACCTCAGATCGTGGGTCTCGTGCGCGAGTACTTTCCCGAGCGGCTGGAGGTCTGAGCGTGGAGCGACGCGGATTCCTTCTGGGTCTCGGGGCATTGGCCGCCGCGCCGGCGTTCGTCGGGGCTGCCGCCGGGGGTGGCACGGGCTCCCTGGATCTTCCGGCCCTGCTTGCCGTCATCGGGCAACCCGGTGGCACGGCCTGGGTGCAGTCCTTCAGCCATGTTCTCGCGCTGCCTCCAGGAAAGGCGCCGTACGTCGCCTTTGCCGAACTGTCCGTGGTCGAGCTGCGAATCCGCGAGGCCACGATCCCCGAGGCCGGTAGCGCCGACCTGCGTGGCGGTCCGCTGTTCAGGGTGGAGGCGAGGGGCGTCTCACAGCCGCTGTCCGCGGGCACGCACCTGCCGCTGCGCGAGTACGTGAACCCTCGCAACGGCCGGCGTGCGGCTGTCGCTCCCGCGCGCTGGTCGGCGGCGGCCCTGCTATCTCCATCGGCGTGGATGAGCCTCGGCGACGGCTTCGGGCAGGTCCATGCCCGAATTCCGCCGCGCGTGGCGGACGCCGGCGCCGAACGCTGCGTGTTCCACGAGACCGCGGCCGCGGGCGTCGACGCCGGGACTCGGGGGGCCATCGTCGAGTCGACCGGGTGGCGCGTGCGGCCGCGGGACCTTGGCGCTGCCAGCGTACCTGCGGGCTACAACCACGTGGCGCTGCTGCCCGCCGCGGAGCGGCCATGGCTGGGTGAGGATGGCGCGAGCGGCGTGCAACTCCTGTCCAACGCTACCGGTCGCAAGGTCTTCGATCGCAGCGAACTGGCCGCCGCGGCCCGCGAGCTGCTGGCATGAGGGCCGGCAGGCTGCTTGCGCGGCTGATCGTGGCGGGCATGGTTTCGGGATGGAGCGCGGCGGTCATCGCTCAGCCGGCCACCGGCACCGAGCCGGACGAGGCGCAGATGCGCGCGGCGATGCAGGCGTACCTCGAGGCCCGCAGTTCCGGGGTGGCGGGCGACCGGCCGCGCTACCTCAACGCGACCCGGATCGCGCGTTTCCAGAAGCGAGGTTGCGAGGCCGCGGCACCGTCGGGCGGCGTGGTCTGCGCCTACCTGCTCGAGACGGGCACCACCTACCGCGAGATCCGGCTCTCCCGCCACCGCTTCGAGTTCGTCGACGGCCGCTGGGTGTCGCGGGGCCCGCTCCGCCCGGCGGCGAAGGCAGCTCCGATGCCGGGTCCAGCGGCCGGAGCGCGGGCCAGCGTGGAAGCCCAGCGGCGGCTCGTGGAGCAGGCGCGACGCGACGACGTCTTTTTTTGGGAGCGCTACCTGCGCCGCCTCGACAATCCAGGCGAGTTCCCGCAGCCCGACAGCTTCTATGTGCCCAGCCAGCTGATCGAAGGCGGTGCATCGGCCCCGCTTGCGCCGGCGCCTCGCGCAGGACAGCGCGTCACCGAGCGGAATTGGCAGGCGGCGCTCGCCTGGGCGCAGGCCCGTGACACCGAGGTGCTGGCCGTGGCGCGTGCCGGGCGGCTCGAGCATGCGTGGTTCGCGGAGGGGCGCGATGGCGGCAGCCTGCTGGCCGTCCGGTCCATCGCCAAGGCTTTCACGGCGATGGCCGTCGGCGCTGCCATCGGCGAGGGCGCGCTCTCCGATGTCCGGCAACCGGTCGGCCAGTGGCTGTCGTCCTGGCGTGACGACCCCCGGGGTCAGATCACGATCGAGCATCTGCTGACGATGTCATCAGGACTCGACTCCTACCGGCCTGATCCCGATCCAAGGGGGCGGGCCCTGCAGCTCGCCGAGGGCAGCGACGTCGCTGGCACGGCGCTGGGTTTTCCGCGGGTGGTCGAGCCGGGGACCCAGTTCGGCTGGGGAAATGCCGAGTCCCAGCTGCTGGCGATGGTGGTCGAGGGGGCGACAGGCGTGTCCTACCGCGACTATCTCCAGGCCATGATCTGGAAGCCCATGCAACTCGGCACGGCAAGCTTGAACGTGGACCGCGAGGGTCGGACACGCGCATTCTGTTGCCTGCGGATCCGGGCCGACGACCTGTTGAAGGTCGGCTTGATGCTGCTCGATGGCGGGGTCTGGGAAGGGCGACGGATTCTTCCGGAAGCCTTCGTCCGCGACATGTTTGCCCCATCGGCCGTCAATCCCTATCACGGGTATCAGTCGTTCATCGGCTGGACCGTTGGGGAGCCGCGTCGCGCGGAACGCCCGCTGATCGTCCGGCACGACATCCCGTTCGCCGAGCCCGCGTTCTATCTCAGCGGCTACGGCGGCACGACCACGCTCTGGCTGATGCCCTGCAGCGGCCTCGCGATCCTGCGCGCCGGGCGCGACCCGCGAGAGTGGGAGACCAGCACGCTGCCCAACCTGCTGCTGACCGGTCGCGTCGACCCACGGGAGGGGCAGGAGGGTGCGGCCCGCTCCGCCAAGGGCGCCGGCGGGCCTGCGGGGCACGTCTGGCGCGACATCTGTCGCCGGCCCTGAACGCGATGGACCGGGCATGGCCCTAGGCCTAGACTTTGGCAGTCTTGGGTCGAGATAGCGTCCACTCCATGCGATCGGCACGACGGCCTGCCCTGGCAGTGATGGCGGTGCTGCTCTGCGCGGGCCTCGGGGTGCCGGCGCGATCCGCGGCCGCCGAAGTCCAGGTCGCGGTCGCCGCAAACTTCGCCGGCGCGATGCGGGAGATCGCCGCGGCCTTTGAGCGGGCCACGGGGCATCGCGCGGTGGTGGCGCTGGGCTCCACCGGGCGCTTCAACGCCCAGGTGCGCAATGGCGCGCCTTTCGAGGTGCTGCTGGCTGCCGACGAAGCCACGCCGGCTGCGCTCGAGCGTGACGGGCTCGCGGTCGCCGGCACGCGCTTCACTTACGCAGTGGGACGACTCGTGCTCTGGAGTCGCGATCCCGCCCAGGTGGTCGACGGCGGCGCAGTCCTGACCCGCGCCCCTGGCGCTGCCCGGCTGGCCATCGCCGATCCGAGGCTGGCGCCCTACGGCGTGGCGGCCGTGCAGGTGCTCGAGGCGCTTGGGGTTCGCGAGGCCTGGACGCCGCGCCTGGTGCAGGGCGAGAACATCGCCCAGGCCTGGCAGTTCGTGGCCAGCGGCAACGTCGCGCTTGGGCTCGTCGCGCGGTCCCAGGTCGAGGCCGGCGGTCGCGCTGGCCGGGCTCCCGGGTGGCTGGTTCCCGCGAACCTGCATGCGCCGATCCGCCAGGACGCGGTGCTGCTCGCTCGCGGGCGCGAGCAGCCGGCAGCGAGGTCGCTTCTCGACTTCCTGCGCGGTGCGGAAGCGCGGCGCATCATCGCCTCCCACGGCTATGACCCCTGAAACCGCCGACGCGATCGGGCTGACGGTTCGGCTCGCGGCGACGACCACGCTGCTGTTGCTGCTGATCGCAACGCCCATCGCATGGTGGCTGGCCCGCACCGACTCGCGCTGGCGCCCCATCGTGGTCGCTGGCGTCACGTTGCCGCTGGTGTTGCCGCCGACCGTTCTCGGGTTCTACCTGCTGCTCGCGCTGGGGCCGGACGGCCCGGTGGGCCGGCTGACAGCCTCGATGGGACTCGGCGGGCTGTCGTTCTCGTTCAGTGGCCTGCTGCTCGGCTCGCTGGTGTTTTCACTGCCCTTTGCGGTGCAGCCGCTGCTGGCGGCATTCGAGGCAGTGGGTCGGCGGCCGCTCGAGGTCGCGGCGACTCTGCGGGCCAGTCCGCTCGACGCTTTCTTCACCGTGGCGGTGCCGCTCGCTCGACCGGGGTTCCTGACGGCTGCCATCCTCAGCTTCGCGCACACCGTTGGCGAGTTCGGTGTCGTGATGATGATCGGCGGCAACATCCCCGGGGAGACCCGTGTCGTTTCGACCGAGATCTACGGGCTCGTCGAGGCCATGCAATACCGGGAGGCCCACACGCTCGCCGCCGGCATGGTGGTGCTCTCCTTTG
The DNA here is from genome assembly GCA_964584625.1 of uncultured Acidibacter sp. GTDB lineage: Bacteria > Pseudomonadota > Gammaproteobacteria > Steroidobacterales > Steroidobacteraceae > UBA964. The sequence continues at coordinate 15,458 of CAZPAJ010000020.1, read as the reverse complement.
GCGTGCTGCTCTGGCTGGGCCGCCTGAACCGCCGGGCGGTGGGCCGGGTGCCGCGATGAATGGCGTGCAGTCCCATCTGGTCCGCGCGGAACTGCGCCGCGAAGCCTTCTCGCTGGACGTGGACCTGGAACTGCCGGGCGCCGGGATCACGGTGTTGTACGGGCCCTCCGGTTCCGGCAAGACCACGCTGCTGCGGGCCGTGGCGGGGCTCGAGCGGGAAGCTGTTGGAAGGGTCGTCATCGCGGGAGATACCTGGCAGGACACCAGCGCGGGCGTGTTCGTGCCGACCTGGCGCCGCTCGCTCGGCTACGTGTTCCAGGAAGCGTCACTGTTCGACCATCTCGACGTCAGGGGCAACCTGGATTTCGGCCTGCGACGCAGCAACGCCGCGGGCGGCGGGGAAGCGTTGCGCGCCGCGCTCGTGCTGCTCGGCATCGGGCACCTGCTGGAGCGGATGCCGTCAGCGCTGTCGGGCGGCGAGCGCCAGCGAGTCGCCATCGCGCGCGCGCTGGCCACACGGCCGCGACTCCTGCTGCTGGATGAGCCGCTGGCGGCGATTGATATCGCGCGCCGCCACGAGATCCTGCCCTGGCTCGAGCGTCTCCGCGACGAGGCCCGGACACCCATGCTCTACGTCACCCACTCGGCCGACGAGCTCGCGCGGCTCGCCGATCACGTGGTCGTCCTGGACTCAGGTCGGGTCCGCGCCTCCGGCCCGCTTGGCGACGTACTTGCGCGCATCGACGATCCCGTCTTTTCAGGCGAGGAGGCGGGCGCCGTGCTGAGTGGGCATGTTCTCGAGCGGGACGAGCGCTGGCACCTCGCGCGCGTGGGCTTCGAGGGGGGAAGCCTCTGGTTGCGCGACACGGGGCTGCCTGTGGGGCGTGCCGTGCGCCTCCGCGTCCGTGCCAGCGATGTCAGCCTCGCGACCGCCGAGCCGCGCTCGACCAGCATCCAGAACCTGCTTGCCTGCACGATCGATGCGGTGGCCCCCGACCAGCACCCGTCCCAGGTACTGGTTAGGCTCCACGTTGGACCATCCCGGCTGCTTGCCAGGGTGACCCGACGCGCCGTGGAGTCCTTGGGGCTTCAGGAGGGGGCAAGCGCCTGGGCGCAGGTCAAATCCGTCGCCGTCGTGGAATGATGGCCAGGACCTAGCGGCCCTGGCCCGAGAACCTGCTCTTGTACGCAGCGATGCGCTTGTCCGCCATTTCGAGTTCGCTCGCCGCCAGCTGTGCCCGGAGTTCGTCGCGCTTCCTGTCATACATCCGCTGGGCGGCCTGGTCGGGCGTTCCCGTCCATGAAGCGAGCGCAAACCAGACATAGGCCGTAGGAAGGTCTTTCGGTGCCCCGTCGCCCGTCTCGTAGGCGATGCCCGTGTTGAACTGGCCGATGTGATGCCCCTGCTCGCCCGCCCGCTCATACCAGATGCGCGCTTGCGTCATGTCCTGCGGGCGACCGCGACCGTAGAGATACAACGAGGCATAGCTGACCTGGGCCTCGGGATGTCCGCTCTGCGCGGCCCGCTCGAACCACTCGACCATCTTCGCTTCGTCGTATCCGAGCTCCTTTGATCCATCGTAGAGCTCACCCATCCGGTTTTGGGCGGCAGCGTCACCTGCTTCCGCACGCTTCCGGATTTCCTCCACGGGGACGCCACGCAACGGATCGCTGGCGAACGCAGCAGGGCCGACCACGATGGCGAGGCAGACGAACAACAAGCTGGCGAAAAGGGTCGGGTGTCCTGGCTTCATCACGTTCTCTCCGGGGATGGGTTCGCGTGGCCGCGCGGTCTGCGGTAGAAGGTCACGGGGTGTTCGCGGGCCTGGCGCAGCACGGCCGGGCGCATCGCCCCGACGACGTGCATCTCGCAGGGCTTGCAGTCGAAGCGCAGCGTCAGTCGCTCGTCGCCGTGCTGTATCACGAGTGGCTCCGCGCGAACGGTGCCCTGCACGCCGGTGACGCCCTTGGCCTGCTTGGGGCAGAGGCTGAGGCTGAATCGCACGCAGTGCTTGGTGATCATCAGGCTCACCTGGCCGAGTTCCTCGTGGCTCTCGTAGGCCGCGCCGACGAGCTTGACGCCATGCCGGGAATAGAACGCCGCCGCCCGGCTGTTGTAGACGTTGGCGAGGTAGTTGAGCGTGTCCTCGGGGTAGGGCACCGGCGGTTCGACCGGCGGGCTGCGGGGCAGGGGGGGGAGCCCCTCGGTCCGCGCGGCGTCCAGCGCGGCGATCGCGTCGCGGCGCAGGGCGTTCAGCGCCGAGAGCGGGACGAACCAGGGCGCATCGAGCCCGAGCGCGACCTCGCCAATGTCGTAGTCGGTGCCGCCGAGGCGGCTGATGGCCTCGCGCAGGGCGGCGCGCGCGCGCTCCGGATCGCGGGCCGGTTCAAATGCGCGCTCGAGCCTCGCCGAACCGGAGAAGCCGTCTTCGTCCACGTAGCTGAGTTCGAGGCCCGCGAGCCGGCCGTCCTGCCGCCACGGCGCGAGGATGGCGTCGACCGCGATGCGCCGCTCCGCCGACGGGCGCGCCAGCAGGCGTTCCCACTGCATGTCGCGGTTGCGGAAGAGCACGGTGCCCGGTCGCAGGTCCTTGAGGTCGGCGGTGCCGCGTGCCCCGGGACGCATGGCCAGGCTGGGTTCCACCCGCCAGCGGCCGCCGCCGAGCGGCTCGCAAGTGTTCACCTGCACGCCCTGCAACTCGCCCTGCAGGTCTCGCCAGGTGAGGGAGTCACCGTTGTGCAGAGCCGCCGCCGCATCGTCGGTCTCGAGGTCGAAGCGGTCGGTGGTCACGGCAACCACGTGGCCGAGCGCGGTGCCCGCGTGCTTCGGGGTGTCGAAGGCGCCGATGTCGACCTTGCGGCCGTTGACGAAATAGTCCGTGGCACCGCGATTGAAGCCCTGCTCGGGCTGCGGCGTGAAGGTGTAGCGGCAGCGCCCGCTGCTCGCGCGTGCGAGCTCGGGGCGGCGGTCGAGGATCGCATCCAGCAGCTGCCGGTAATGGGCCGTCACGTTCTTGATCGTCGCCATGTCCTTGTAGCGGCCTTCGATCTTGAACGAGCGGATTCCGGCGTCGATGAGTGCCTCGAGGTTCGCGCTCTGGTCGTTGTCCTTGAGGCTCAGCACGTGCTGCTCGTGGGCGACGATGCGGCCGGACTGGTCGGTGACGGTGTAGGGGAGGCGGCACTCCTGTGAGCAGTTGCCGCGGTTCGCGCTGCGCCCCGTGTGCGCGTGGCTGATGAAGCACTGGCCGCTGTAGGCCACGCAGAGCGCGCCGTGGATGAAGAACTCGAGCACGGTGTCCTGCACTTCGGCTGCGATCGCGCGGATCTGCCGCAGGTCGAGCTCGCGCGCGAGCACCATCTGCGAGAAGCCGACGTCCTGCAGGAACCTTGCCTTGGCGGGTGTACGAATGTCGGCCTGCGTGCTGGCGTGCAGCTGGATGGGCGGCAGGTCCAGTTCAAGCAGGCCCATGTCCTGGATGATCAGCGCGTCGACCCCGGCCTCGTGCAGGGCCCAGGCCTGGCGCCGGGCCGCTTCCAGCTCGTCGTCGCGCAGGATCGTGTTCATCGTGACGAACACCCGTGCGTGGAAGCGGTGCGCGATGGCCGCGAGGCGGGCCACCTCCGCAACGGAGTTCGAGGCCTTGTCGCGCGCTCCGAAGCCCGGGCCCCCGATGTAGACAGCGTCCGCGCCGTGGCGCACGGCCTCGATGCCGATGTCGGCATCGCGGGCGGGCGAGAGCAGTTCGAGGTGAGCGCGAGGCATGTCGCGCATTAGACTCCCTTGCGCGACGCGCCTCAAACCCGGACGGCTGAGACACGAATCTCGGACGGCGGCAGGCGGTCGCGGGCACGATTCTCGGTTGATGACATCGGCCACCCGGGAGGTGGGCATGCAGCGCTGGTACTGGTGGGTGGCCCTGGCCGTGGTCGGCTACCTGCTGTTCGGTCGGGCCGACTCGATGCCGCTCGAGAAGCTTGAGCGCTACGACGGTCGGTACGCCAAGAGCGAAGCCCCGCGCTATGTGGGCGGCAGCTGCGCGAAGGAGCGCTGCCTGATGGTCTACGTCGCCCCCTGGTGTCCGCAGTGCCGCCGGGCGCATCAGGTGATCCTCGAGGCGGCGGACCAGCTCCAGGCCCAGGGCATCGAGACCACGGTCGTCGTCGGCCTCGACGAGCGTGCGGAGCTGGAGGCCTACGCCCGCGATTTTCCGTTCCCGGTGTACATCGACACGGACCGCAAGTTCTACGACCAGCTGAGTACCCGCGGCGTCCCGTACTTCGCGATCTGGCAGCGTGACCGCAAGATCAGCGAGGACATCGCCGGGCGCCCGGAGTCCGTGCAAGACCTGAGGCATTTCCTCGAGCTCCCGCAGTAGCGCCCGCGGCGCCTCGTGCGGCAGACTGGCCCCGATGCAGCCCGCTCATTCCAAGATTATCTTGCGCGCAGCGCTCGCCGTGCTCGCCGTGCTCGCGGCGCCGGTCTCCCGGGCCTACGACGACACGCTCGACGCGAAGGTGATCCGCTGCCAGGCGGTGCAGTGCGAGGTCAGCCAGGGCGTGATGAGCGGCATGCCCCAGCTGAACTTCAAGACCCAGGGCCTGCAGGCGCTGGCCGGCACGACCGTGCGCCTGCGCCTCGAAGGCGCGGGTGCCGCGGACTTCCAGCCGCGCACGCTGCTCGTCAGCGGCAACGGCCAGCTGGTCGGGTCGCTCGCCGCGTACCGGCTCAACCCAGGCAGCTATCGCTTCGTGATCGAGTCTGACCGGGCGGTCGCTTCGGGCGAGTTCGAGGTGACGAGCAGGCAGCGTACGGCGGCTGCCGCGTCCGCGGGCCGCGCCGCTTCCGCCGGCACTGCGTCCCCTGCCAGGGCGCAGCCTGCGTCGTCGTCCGCGCTCGTCGGCAGCTGGTACGGCATTGCCTCGACCGCCGGGATGATCGAGCTGCGCGCAGATGGCTCCTACCTTCACAACGGCCGCCCGGGTGGCCGCTGGCAGACCGTGCCGGGCGGCGTGCAGTTCACCGGTCGCCTCGCCGCATGGAACGGCGGTCGAGCCACCCTCAAGGACGACGTGCTCGAGTTCGCGTGGACCAACGCCGAGGGCTGGAAGAACTGGTTCGTCTTCCAGCATTCACGTTAGCAGCAAGGAGACAGCGATGTTCAGCCACATCATGATCGGATCGAACGACATCGAGCGCTCGAAGCGCTTCTACGACGCCGTGCTCGGCGTGCTGGGGGCTGGAGAGGCCATGCGGAACGAGGCACCGACCGGGCACGTCCGGCTGTTCTACCGTCACGGTGGGAACACTTTCTGCCTCACCGAGCCGCTCAATGGTGAACCTGCGACGTTTGCCAACGGCGGCACCATCGGATTCAAGTGCAGTTCGCCGGAGCAGGTGCTCCAGTTCCACGAGGTGGCCGTGGCGAACGGGGGCACCTCGATCGAGGATCCGCCGGGGCTTCGGCAGGGCAACCTTGGTGCGCTGCACCTGGCCTACGTGCGGGACCCGGACGGCCACAAGCTCTGCGCCACTCATCGCCCGAAGTAGATTCGGCGAGGAACTGACAACCAGCCGAGGGCCCGGAACAGTTCCGGGCCCCTGGGATTGGTGGAGGCGGCGGGAATCGAACCCGCGTCCGCAAGTCCTAGACTTCAGGATCTACGCGCGTAGCTCGCTCTTTGGTTCTCGCCTCACGCTACCCGAGGAGCAGGGAAGACGCTCGGCCAGCAGACGGTAACTCTTAGCGGACCCACCCCGTCGCACGGTGGACCGCGATCCTGTGAGCGCGTCCCCCGATTCAGCGGCACAGGCACCGACTGGTCGAGGGTTAGGCGGGGTTAAGCCGCCAGAGCGTAGTTGTCGTCGTTGGCAACTATGTGTTTGCAGCAAAGTTTAACGAGGTTCACTGCACCTCGGCACGCCCCTGAAGGTTCGCAACCCACGTCGAAACCGGTCGCCCCCTTCGGGTCAAGCTGAAGTATAGCCCAAACCGGCGATTTCAAGGGGTACACTCCGCGCCCCATGCTCAGCACCACCAACATCTCGATCCAGTTCGGCGCCAAGCCCCTGTTCGAGGGCGTCAGCGTCAAGTTCACCGACGGCAACCGCTACGGCCTGATCGGCGCGAACGGCTGCGGCAAGTCCACGCTGATGAAGATCCTCGGCGGCGACCTCGAGCCCAGCTCCGGCGACGTGGTGCTGCAGCCCGGACTGCGCCTCGGCAAGCTGCGCCAGGACCAGTTCGCCTACGAGGACCAGCGGGTCATCGACGTCGTCATGCAGGGCCACGCCGAGATGTGGGCGGCGATGACCGAGCGCGACCGGATCTACGCGAATCCCGAGGCCACCGACGACGACTACATGCGCGCGGCGGAGCTCGAGGTGCAATTCGCCGAGTACGGCGGATACGACGCGGAGGCGAGGGCGGCCGCGATCCTGGAGGAGGCGGGGCTGGAGCCCGCGCTCCACCATGGGCCGATGCGCGAGGTGCCGCCCGGGCTCAAGCTGCGCGTTCTGCTCGCCCAGGCGCTGTTCTCGCGGCCCGACGTCCTGCTGCTCGACGAGCCGACGAACAACCTCGACATCCACTCGATCGGCTGGCTCGAGGGCGTGCTCAACGCCGCCGACTCGACCATGATCATCATCAGCCACGACCGGCACTTCCTGAACCAGGTCTGCACGCACATGGCGGACCTCGACTTCCAGCAGCTGAAGATCTATCCGGGCAACTACGACGACTTCATGCTGGCCTCGACCCAGGCGCGGGCGCGCGTAGAGGCGTCGAACGCCAAGGCCAAGGAGCGGATCGCCGAGCTCCAGGAATTCGTGCGGCGCTTCTCGGCCAACGCGTCCAAGGCTCGGCAGGCCACCTCGCGCCGGCGCGCGATCGACAAGATCAAGCTCGAGGACATCCGGCCCTCGTCACGCCAGAACCCCTACATCCGCTTCGAACAGTCGAAGAAGCTGTACCGCTCGGCCGTGAAGCTCGACCGCGTGTCGTTCCGCTACCCGGGCAGCGACGCCTGGGTGCTCAAGGACATCAGCTTCAACGTCGAGGCGGGTGATCGCGTCGCGATCATCGGCCCCAACGGCATCGGCAAGACCACGCTGATGCAATGCATCGCCGGCCGGCTCGCTCCCGCGTCGGGCGAGATCACCTGGGCCGAGAATGCCGAGCCGGGCTACATGCCGCAGGACCCGCAGGCGGAGTTCGCCGAGAAGCGCGACCTGATGGCGTGGATGTCCCAGTGGACGGGCAAGGCCGACGACGACCTGATCGTGCGTGCCACGCTCGGGCGGTTGCTGTTCTCGGGCGACGAGACCAAGAAGCAGGTGAAGGTGCTGTCGGGCGGCGAGAAAGGCCGGATGATCTACGGCAAGCTGATGCTGCAGCGGCCAAACGTGATGCTGCTCGACGAGCCGACCAACCACATGGACATGGAGACGATCGAGTCGCTGCAGATCGGGCTCGAGAAATACCCGGGCACGCTGCTGTTCGTGTCGCACGACCGGGAGTTCGTCAACGGGCTCGCCACGCGGATCATCGAGCTGCAGCCGGGCGGGGGCATCGTCGAGTTCGCCGGCAGCTACGACGAGTACGAGGCGGCGAGTGCGGCGAAGGCCACCGCCGCCCGCTGAGCCGCTCAGCGGGCCTTCATCACCCGGGCCTTGTCGCGGGCCCAGTCCCGGTCCTTTTCGGTGGCGCGCTTGTCGTGCTGCTTCTTGCCCTTGGCGAGGCCGATCTGGAGCTTCGCCCGGCCGTGCTTCCAGTACAGCTCGAGGGGCACGATGGTATAGCCCTTGCGCTCCACGGACCCGACCAGGTGGTCGATCTCCCGCGCGTTCAGAAGCAATTTCCGGGTACGCATCGGGTCGGCAACCACATGCGTCGAGGTGGTGCGCAGCGGCGTGAAATTCGCGCCAAACAGGAACACCTCGCCGTCGCGCAGATAGACGTAGGCCTCGGTGATCTGTGCCTTGCCCGCACGCAGCGCCTTGACCTCCCAGCCCTGGAGCGCGAGCCCGGCCTCGAGCCGCTCCTCGATGAAGTAGTCGAAGCGGGCGCGCCGGTTCTCGGCGATCGTCCGGTTCTCGGGTTTCGGCTTGGCGCCGGATTTCAGCACAGGAGGCCTGGTCATGCGGGTGTCAGAGGCAGGATCTCCCATTCTACCGGTGCCGTTGTCGGCGTGGGTCGCATCCCCGACAATTCCGCCATGAAGGACATTCGCCGGTCCGCGCTCGTCGCGTTTCCCGCCGCCCGGGTATATGCCGTGATCGCCGACGTGGAGTCTTACCCGCTGTTCCTGCCGTGGTGCACCCACGCGCGCGTCGAGGAGCGCCGCGACGACGAGGTCGTCGCGACCGTCGGGATCAAGCGGGGGCCGCTGGGCGGCGAGTTCACGACGCGTAACCGGCTCGTGCCCGACCGCTCCATTGCCATGCAGCTGGTGCGGGGGCCCTTCAGCACGCTCGAGGGGCTCTGGACGGTCGAGCCGCTGGGCGAGGGTGGCTGCAAGGTCGAGCTCGCGCTGCGATTCGAGTTCGCCAGCCGTCTCTCCGGAGCGGTGCTGGGCCCGGTGTTCGAGGAGGTGGCGGCTTCGCTGGTTGACGCGTTCGTGCGACGCGCGCGCGAGATCGGCCCGGCATGAGCACCGGTGACAGCACGCGGCTGCGGGTCAGCGTGGCGCTCGCCCTGCCTCATCGTCAGGCCGTTCTGGCGCTGGAGCTGTCGCCAGGCGCCACGGTTGGGGCAGCGTTGCTGGCAGCGCAGCCCCTTGCCGAGGCTGCCGGCCTGGGGTCTGGCGCGGGTTTCGATTGGGAGCGGGGCGCCGTCGGGATCTTCGGCCTTGGCTGCGCGCGCAGCCAGCTGCTGCAGGACGGCGACCGCGTGGAGCTCTACAGGGCCCTGCCCACGGACCCCAAGGAAAACCGGCGCCGCCGCGCGCGTGGCTCAGGCCCCCGGCGCGGGCACTGACGCGGGGATCGGCTGGGGCGTCTCGGCGGCGGGCGCGTCAACGGTGATCCCGATGTTTTCGATCCGGGCGACCTTGTCGCCCTCGAAGAACACCGTGAGGCGGCGCTCCTCGGGCTTCTTGAGGCGGCCAATCTTCAGGTAGTAGAGGTAGTCCCAGCGATCGCGGTCGAAGGCGTCGGGGAGCATGGGCGTCCCCAGCAGGAAGCGAACCTGGGAGCGCGTCATCCCGGTCTGCAGCTGGGCGACCTGCTTGGGGTCGAGGAAGTTGCCCTGCTGCACGGTCATCCGATAGACACAGCCCTGCAGCAACCCCGAGGCGGGCAGCGAGACTGCGAGCAGCAGCACCAGGAACGCACGTCGGAGTAGTGGGGCGGGGGCTTTATCGAGCATAATGGGTGGGCATTCTACCCGAACATACGAGGGGTGACGTGGAAGGCAAGGACCTGCGCAAGGCTGGCCTCAAGGTCACCCTGCCTCGCATGAAGATCCTCGAGATCCTCGAGGACAGCACGACGCGGCACATGTCCGCGGAGGACATCTACAAGCGGCTGCTCGACTCCCGGGAGGACATCGGCCTGGCGACGGTGTACCGAGTGCTGACGCAGTTCGAGGCCGCGGGGCTTGTCACGCGCCACCATTTCGAGGACGGGATGGCGGTGTTCGAGCTCAACCACGGCGAGCACCACGACCACATCGTGTGCCTGGACTGTGGCCGGGTAGAAGAGTTCGTCGACGAGGGGATCGAGGAGCGCCAGGAGGCCGTGGCCTCGCGCCTCGGGTTCGAGATCCGTCACCACGCACTGGTCATGTACGGCCACTGCCGGCGGCCCGGCTGCGCCGCGCGCCAGGCTTCCTGACACCCGAGCCGGTCCCGCGCCGCGCCGCGGCGGCGTCGAGCATTTCGGCCGCGTGCTCGCGCGCCTTGCCGGTCACATCGACGCCCCCGAGCATCCGCGCGATCTCCTCTATTCGTCCGGTTGCGTCGAGCTCGCTGACCTGGGTGTGGGTGCTGCCCTGCCGGCTGCGCTTGGCGACGCGCAGGTGATGTTGACCCTGGGCGGCGACCTGGGGCAGGTGGGTGACGCAGAGGACCTGGGCGCTGGCTGCCAGCGCCGCCAGCTCGCGACCGACGATTTCCGCCACCGCCCCGCCCACGCCGGAATCCACCTCGTCGAACACCATGCAGCGCATTGACCCGCTGGAGTCGGCGCGCTCGCGCGCGGCGCTCGTGACCTGGACGGCGAGCGACAGACGCGACAGTTCGCCGCCCGAGGCTACCCGGCCCACCGGTCGGGGCGGCTGCCCCGGGTTGGCAGTGACCAGGAACTCGATGTCGTCCAGGCCCGCCGCGGCGGTTTCCTCGCCCTGGCGCGGCTGCACCACCACCTCGAAACGGCCGCCCGCCATGCCCAGGGACTGCATCCTCGCGGTGATCTCGGCCGAGAGGTCGCGTGCGGCCGTGCTGCGCGCCGCCGACAGGCGGCTGGCGAGGTCACGCCAGCGGGCCACTGCCGCAGCCGATTCAGTGCGCAGGGCGGCGGCTTCATGGTCGAGCGTAGCGAGGCGCTCGAGTTCGGCGTGGAGCTCCTCGGCGCGCGCCGGCAACGCGGCGGCGGACACGCGGTGCTTGCGGGCGAGGCTCTCGATGGCCGAGAGCCTCTGCTCGACCTGCTCCTGGCGTGCCGGATCCGCCTCCAGCGAGTCGAGGTAACGGCCGAGCTCCCGTGACGCCTCGTTGATCCGGATGAGGGCTTCGTCGACGACAGGCACCACCGCGGCGAGGCCGGCGTCGAGACTCGCCGTGGCGCGCAACACGGCGAGGGCGCGGCCAACCGACTGCTGGGCGGCGCCCTCATCTGCTTCGTAGAGCAGCGCCTGCGCGGTGCGGGCCGCTTCGCCAAGCCTGCCCGCGTGCAGGAGGCGCTGCCGTTCCGCCGCAAGTTCGTCGGCTTCCCCGGGCTGCAGGTCGAGCCGCGCAAGTTCGTCGGCCTGGTGGCGCAGCAGGTCGAGGCGTTCGTCGCGCTGGCGCTGGGCTTCGAGCAGGGACTCGAGGCGGGCACTCACGGCCACGCGCGCGCGGTGGGCGTCCGCAACTTCGGCTGCCAGCGTGCTTGCCGAGGCGTAGGCGTCGAGCAGTGCGCGTTGCGCCGCCGGGCGGGCGAGCGACTGGAACTCGTGCTGCCCGTGGATGTCGACGAGCCACTCGGCCGCTTCGCGCAGCACCTGCAAAGGCACCTGCTGCCCGTTGAGCCAGCAGCGCGACTTGCCCTCGCGGTTGACGACGCGCCGGACGACCAGTTCGCCGTCGCTGTCGATGCCCTGTTCGTCGAGCAGCTCCCGCAGGCTGGCGCCGCCGCGAGCGAGCTCGAAGGTTGCGGACACCTCGGCCCGATCGCTGCCATGGCGCACGACGTCGGCCCCGGCGCGGCCGCCCGCCAGCAGCTGCAGCGCGTCGACGAGGATGGATTTGCCTGCGCCGGTCTCGCCGGTGAGGACCGTGAGCCCGGAACGCAGCTCGACCTCGACGGCGTCGATGATCGCGAAGTCGCGCACCTGCAGGTGGGTGAGCATGGCGGCCTAGCGTGGGACGTCGAAGCTGCGGCGCCCCCAGTTGAGCTTGGAGCGCAGCAGGCGGAAGTAGTCGTAGCCGCTCGGGTGCAACAGGGTGATCCGGTGCCCTGATGGGCCGACGCGGAGGCTTTCGCCGGGCGTGAGGGGCCCGAGGGGCCGGCCGTCGCAGGTGACGTTGGCGCGGGTATCGGCACGGTCGACGAGCCGCAGTTCGACGGTCGAGCGACCAGACACCACGATGGGCCGGTCGGACAGGGTATGGGGGCAGATCGGCGCCACCACGAGCACGTCGAGCTGCGGCTCGACGATCGGGCCGCCACAGGACAACGCATAGGCCGTCGAGCCCGTGGCCGAGGACACCACGAGGCCGTCGCCACCGTGGGTGTTGACGTAGCGGCCGTCGATGAAGGTCTCGAAGTCGAGGAGATGGCCACTTTGCCACTTTTGCAGCACGACGTCGTTGAGCGCCAGGCCGCGCTGGGTCACCCCGCCACCGGCGAGGATCTCGGCGGCGAGGAGCTCGCGCCGATCGACGGTGCAGTGCCCCCCGAGGGCGGCGTCGACCGAGGCCAGCATGTCCTCGGGCAGCACATCGGTGAGGAAGCCGAGCCGGCCACGGTTGATCCCCAGCAGAGGGGTGCCGCGCTCCGCGACCAGGCCCGCCGCGTAGAGCAGGGTGCCGTCCCCGCCGATGGCAACGACGAGGTCGGCTCGCCGGGCCAGATCCGCCTCGGGCACGCGCTGCAGGGTCGGCTCGTCCGACGGGTCCGAGTCGTCGGCCGGTGCGAGTGCCACCACGCCGCGCGACGCGAGGTGCCGCGACAGCGCAGCAACGCTTTCCGTCACGCGGCTATCGGCGTATCGGGTGACGAGGGCGCAGGTCTGTGGTGGACGGTTCATGGCTCACCCGTGGGCGGTGGCGTCTTGTATCACGGCGGCCGGAAGCCTCCAATGCGCGAATCGGCCGACCTGGCCCGGAAACCGTCGGAAGCGGGCCCGCCAGCCCGGCGCTTGACGCCTTTCTCGGCCACTCGGTAGCCTCGACCAGCGCGGGCGCAGGCCCATACCCCTCAACCCGGCGGCACCCGTCTCGCAACATGGCGCAGGATTACGAAGACCAGTTGGGCGACCGGGCCCGCCAGCTGCTGCGGGTGCTGGTCGAGAGCTACATCCGCGACGGCCAGCCGGTCGGCTCGCGAGCGCTCTCTCGGGAGTCGGGCCTGAACCTCTCGTCGGCGACCATCCGCAATGTGATGGCGGATCTCGAGGAACTCGGCTTCGTGTCGTCGCCGCACACCTCGGCAGGTCGCGTGCCCACTGACCGCGGCTACCGGTTCTTCGTCGATACGCTGCTGCGCATGAAGCCCGTCGAGCCCGACGCCGTCGACGACCTGCGTCGCCAGCTGGGTGCGAGCTCCTTCGAGAACTCGAAATCGCTGGTGGCCGCGGCCGGCCAGACGCTGTCGAGCCTCACCCGGCTTGCCGGGGTCGTCACGGTGCCGCGCGTCCAGGCGGCATCGATCAGCCAGATCGAGTTCGTCGGCCTGTCGGACAACCGGGTGCTGGTGGTGCTGGTGTTCAACGGGCGCGAGGTGCAGAACCGGATCATCCAGCTGCCGCGGTACTGGTCGCCGGACGAGCTGCGCCGCGCCGCCCAGTACCTCACCGAAACGCTGGTCGGGCGCACCGCCGCCGGGGCGCGCGAGGAGATCCTGCGCCAGATGCAGGAGACCCGCGAGGGCATGAATGCGCTGATGGTCGAGGCAATCGGCATGGCGCAGACCCTGTTCCAGGAGGAGGGGGGGGCCAACCTCGAGTACATCGTGGCCGGCGAGACGAACCTGATGGGCGCCGCGCAGCTCACCAACGTCGAGAAGCTGCGTCGGCTGTTCGAAGCCTTCAGTGAGAAGCGCGATTTCCTGTCGCTGCTGGACCAGAGCCTGCATGCCGACGGCGTACAGATCTTCATCGGCCAGGAATCGGGCTTCCAGGTACTGGATGACTGCGCCCTCGTCACCGCGCCTTACAGCGGGGACGACGGGGTCATCGGGGTCGTGGGCGTCATCGGCCCGACCCGCATGGCCTACGACCGGGTGATCCCGATCGTGGACGTCACGGCCCGCCTGCTTGGCTCGGCCTTGAATCCGCGCCGCTAGCCCCCATATCGCCCGCGACGATGCGCCCGGAGCCTGCCGCCGGCGGCTCTGGCGCCCCCTTTCGATCATCGTCCAGGAGACAGCAGATGGCTCAGGATCCGCAGGAATCAGGCACCCCGGGCGCGAGCTTCGGCGGCGACACCACGACGGTGCTGCCCGAGACCGCGCAGGCGCTGGTCGAGCTGGAGCAGTTGCGCATCAAGCTGGCCGAGGCCGAGGAGCGGGCCCGCAATCACTGGGAGCAGTACCTGCGCGCGGTCGCCGAGCTCGACAACGTGCGGAAGCGTGCCCAGCGCGACATCGAGCAGGCGCACCGGTTCGGGCTGGAGAAATTCGCCCAGGAACTGGTGCCGGTCAAGGACAGCCTCGACCTCGCCGTGCAGAACGCAGCGTCGGCCGATGCGGCCGCCCTGGCCGAAGGGCAGGCGGCCACCCAGCGGTTGCTCGCGAAGGCCCTCGAGAAGGTCGGGGTGCAGGAGATCGATCCGGTCGGGCAGCCCTTCGACGCCAGCCAGCACGAGGCCATGGCGATGCAGCCCTCGGCCTCGGCGGAACCCGACTCCGTGCTCGTCGTGGTGCAGCGCGGATATTCGCTCAACGGCCGGCTGCTGCGACCGGCACGGGTTGTCGTGGCGCGCGCGCCGTCTTGATTTATCCACAGGCACCCCCACTCACCGGACAAGCCGACCCGCGACGGGTCACTCATTCAAGCCTGGAGACATTCGACCATGGGCAAAGTCATCGGCATCGACCTCGGTACCACCAACTCCTGCGTGGCCATCATGGAGGGGGGCAAGCCCCGGGTCATCGAGAACAGCGAGGGCGACCGGACCACGCCGTCCATCGTCGCGTTCACCAAGGATGACGAGGTGCTGGTCGGCCAGTCGGCCAAGCGCCAGGCGGTCACGAATCCGCAGAACACCTTGCACGCCGTGAAGCGGCTGATCGGCCGTCGCTTCGACGAGCCAATCGTGCAGAAGGACATCGGCATGGTGCCCTACCGCATCGTCAAGGCCGACAACGGCGACGCCTGGGTCGAGGCGCAGGGGCGCAAGATGGCCCCGCCGGAGGTGTCGGCGCGCGTCCTCATGAAGATGAAGAAGACCGCGGAGGATTTCCTCGGCGAGGAAGTCACCGAGGCCGTGATCACCGTGCCGGCCTACTTCAATGACTCGCAGCGCCAGGCCACCAAGGACGCGGGACGCATCGCCGGACTCGACGTCAAGCGGATCATCAACGAGCCGACGGCCGCGGCCCTGGCCTACGGCCTCGACAAGTCGGGCGGGGACCGCAAGATCGCGGTCTACGACCTCGGTGGCGGCACGTTCGACGTCTCCATCATCGAGATCGCCGAGGTCGACGGCGAACGCCAGTTCGAGGTCCTCTCGACCAACGGCGACACCTTCCTCGGCGGCGAGGACTTCGACCTTCGGATCATCAACTTCCTGGCTGAGGAATTCCTCAAGGAGTCCGGCGTCGACGTGCGCAAGGACCCGCTCGCCGTTCAGCGCCTCAAGGAGGCCGCGGAGAAGGCGAAGATCGAGCTGTCGTCCAGCCAGCAGACCGACATCAACCTCCCGTACATCACCATGGACGCCAGCGGGCCCAAGCACCTCGCGGTGAAGCTCACCCGCGCCAAGCTCGAGTCGCTGGTCGACGACCTGGTCAAGCGCACGATCGAACCCTGCCGGGTGGCGCTCAAGGACGCGGGCCTCTCGCCGTCGGACGTCGCGGAGGTCATCCTGGTCGGCGG
>CAZPAJ010000019.1:0-63853 GCA_964584625.1 uncultured Acidibacter sp. | reverse complement strand
GCTTGCGCCGCCCGTACTCGCCGAGCTTGACGATCTCCAGCATCTCGCCGACCCGACGGTCGATCTCCGCGCGCGCGACGCCCTCCTGCTCGAGGCCGAAGGCGACGTTCGCCGCGACGGTCATGTGCGGGAACAGCGCGTAGGACTGGAACATCATGTTGACCGGCCGCTCGTAGGGCGGAATGCCCGCCATGTCCTGGCCGTCGATCAGGATGCGCCCCGAGGTCGGCGCCTCGAAGCCCGCGAGCATGCGCAGCAGCGTGGTCTTGCCGCAGCCGGAGCCGCCGAGCAGGCAGAAGATCTCGCCCTTGTAGACGTTGAGCGAGACGTTGTCGACGGCGACGAAGTCGCCGAAGCGCTTGGTCACGCCCTCGATGCGGACGTACTCGTTGGAACGATCGATGGTCTTCTCGGCCATGGCGGACCCCGCTTGCTGCGGCGCCCCGAGGCTGAGCGGCCACCCGGAGGTGGCCGCCCTGGCTCAGGAGCGGATCACTTGCCGGTCTTGATGGTGGTCCAGGACCGGTTGAGCGCCCGGGAGAACTCGGCCGACTCGGGCATGTCCGGCACCAGCTTGGCCATCAGGTCGGCCGGCGGATACACGTTGGGGTTGCCGGTCACCGATGCGTCGATCAGCGGCGTCGCGGCCTTGTTGGCGTTGGCGAAGCTGATGTACGAGCTGTTCTTCGCGGCGACCTCCGGACGCAGGAGGTAGTCGATGAAGAGGTGGGCGTTCTTCGGATGCTTGGCGTCCTTGGGGATCGCCAGCTGGTCGAAGAACATCACCGCACCCTCCTTCGGGATGTTGTAGTTGATCTCGACGCCGTTGCCGGCTTCCTCGGCGCGGGACTTCGACTGCAGCACGTCGCCCGACCAGCCGAGCGCGAGGCAGATTTCGCCGTTGGCGAGCTGCTCGATGTAGTTTGACGAGTGGAAGTTCCTGATGTACGGACGCACGGCCTTGAGCGCCGCCTCGGCAGCGGCGAGGTCCTCGGGATTCTCGCTGTTGGCGTCCTTGCCCAGCCAAATGAGAACGGTGCCGATCACCTCGCTCGGCGCGTCGAGCAGGCTCACGCCGCAATCGGCGAACTTGGAGACTACCTTCGGGTCGTAGAACATCGCGAAGCTGTCGACCGGCGCGTCCTTCATGCGCTCCGCGATCTTCTGGACGTTGTAGCCGACGCCGGAGGTGCCCCACATGTAGTTGACCGAGTACTCGTTGCCCGGGTCGAAGGCCTCGAGGCGCTTGGCGATGTCCGGGTCGATGTTGGCCAGGTTCGGCAGCTGCGACTTGTCGAGTTTCTGGTGCACGCCGGCCTGCAGCTGGCGGTAGAGGAACGAGGCCGACGGCACGACGATGTCGTAGCCCGTGTTGCCCGCAAGCAGCTTGGTCTCGAGCATCTCGTTGGAGTCAAAGACGTCGTACTGGACCTTGATGCCGGTTTCCTTCGAGAAGTCCTCGATCACGCTGGCCTCGATGTAGTCGGACCAGTTGTAGACGTTCAGGACCTTCTCCTCCTCGGCCTGGGCGGCGGCATCGCCCTTCGGGCCCTCCGCGGGCTTCGAGCAGGCGGCAAGCACCATCGCCGAGGCGAGTACGGTCAGAGCCGGACGGGCAGGCATGTTCATGCGTTGGGGACTCCCAGTTGGAATGTGGAGCGCGGGGAGCGCTCCGGCGTTTATAACGCAGCGACGGGACCTGCGGAAGTCCGCCGTTCGGGGGCGCCTCAGACCCACCCTTCGCTGCGCAGTTCCTGGTGCAACTGGTCGAGGGTCTGCACCGCTTTGGACACGAGTTCGTCGATCTCCCCGGGGGTGATGACGAGCGGCGGCGCCGCGATCATGGTGTCCCAGACGGCCCGCATCACGAGCCCGTTACGGATCGCCAGGTCGCGGCAGCGGGTACCCACCGCGCCGCGTTCCGGGAAGAACGCGCGCGACGGCTTGGCCGGCACGAGCTCGAGCGCCCCGAACAGGCCGAGGCAGCGGGCCTCGCCGACCAGCGGGTGATCGGCCAGCGAGCGCCAGCGGCTCGCCCAGTACGGCGCCAGTTCCCCGGCGACCCGCTCGACGACCTGCTCCCGCTCCATGATCCCCAGGTTGGCCAGCGCCACGGCCGCCGCCGCCGGGTGGCCCGAATACGTGAAGCCGTGCGCGAACTCGCCGCCCTGCTCCACCAGCACCTCGGCCACGCGGTCCGAGACCATCAGTGCACCCAGCGGCAGGTAGCCGGAGGTGATGGCCTTGGCGAGCGTCATGAAGTCCGGCCGGGTGCCGTAGTGCTCGCAGCCGAACCAGCGCCCGGTGCGACCGAACCCGCAGATGACCTCGTCCGACACCAGCAGGATCCCGTAGCGGTCGACGATGCGCTGTATCTCGGGCCAGTAGGTCTCGGGCGGTATGATCACGCCGCCCGCCCCCTGCACCGGCTCGCCGATGAAGGCCGCGACACGCTCCGGGCCGATCTCGAGGATCTTCTGCTCGAGCGCGCGCGCAGCGCGCAGGCCGAACTCGTCCGGGTCCAGGTCGCCGCCGCACTCGAACCAGTAGGGCTGCTGGATATGCACGATGCCCGGGATCGGCAGCCCGCCCTGGGCGTGCATCGCCTTCATGCCACCGAGCGAGGCACCCGCCATCGTGCTGCCGTGGTAGCCGTTCCAGCGGCTGATGATCACCTGGCGCTCCGGCTCCCCGCGCAGTTCCCAGTAGCGGCGCACCATGCGCACCATGGTGTCGTTGGCCTCGCTGCCCGATCCGGTGAAGAACACGCGGTTGAACTGCGGTGGCGTGAGCCGGGCCAGCGTCGCCGCCAGCTCGATGGCCGGCGGATTCGCACACTGGAAGAAGCTGTTGTAGTACGGCAACTCGAGCAGCTGCCGATAGGCGGCCTCGGCGAGCTCGCGCCGGCCATACCCCAGCGCCACGCACCATAGCCCGGACATCCCGTCCAGGATCCGGTTGCCCTCGGAGTCCTCCAGCCACACGCCCTCGGCGCGGGTGATCACGCGGGTACCGCGCTGCGCCAGCCAGCGACTGTCCGTGAACGGATGGAGGTAGTGGGCGGCGTCGAGCGCGCGCCAGCGGGCGGTGTCGGGTCGAGTCGGCATGTCCGGCAGTCCTCAGACGTTCAGCAGCAGGTGCTCGCGCTCCCACGAGCTGATCACCTGCAGGAAGACCTCGTGCTCGGCCTCCTTGACCAGCGTGAACGCGCTGACGAAGGCCTCCCCGAGGATCTCGATCAGCGGGTCGCATTCGCGCAGCCGGCGGACCGCCTCGTCGAGGTTGCGCGGCAGCGAGAACGGCAGGTCGTGGGCGCTGCCGGCGATCGGTTCGGTGGGCTGCAGGCCCTGCACCATGCCGAGGTAGCCGCAGGCCAGCGACGCCGCCTTGGCGAGGTAGGGATTGGCGTCGGCACCGGACAGGCGGTTCTCGATCCGGCGCGACTGCGGGTCGGACATCGGCACGCGCAGGCCGGCGGTACGGTTGTCGTAGCCCCATTGCACGTTGATCGGCGCCACCTGGAAGCGGGTGATGCGGCGGTAGGAATTGACGTTCGGCGCCAGCAGCGCCATGGCCGCCGGAAGGTAGCGCTGCAGCCCGGCGATGTGCGCGAAGAACAACGGGCTGGGCGTGCCGTCGGCGTTGGAAAAGACGTTCTTCCTCGTCTGGCAGTCGACCACGCTCTGGTGGACGTGCATGGCGCTGCCCGGCTCCTTGGCGTGGGGCTTGGCCATGAAGGTCGCATACATCTTGTGGCGCAGCGCCGCCTCGCGCGCGGTGCGCTTGAACATGAAGGCCTGGTCCGCGAGGTCGAGCGCGTTGCCGTGCAGCAGGTTGATCTCCATCTGCGCCGGGCCGTCCTCGTGGATCAGCGTGTCGATCTCGATGTCCTGGTCCTCGCAGAACTGGTACATGTCGTCGAAGAGCGGATCGAATTCGTTGACCGCGGCGATGCTGTAAGACTGGCGGCCCGGCTCGGCGCGACCCGAGCGCCCGACCGGCGGCTTCAGCGGATAGTCGGCGTCGATGTTGGGCTCGACGAGGTAGAACTCGAGTTCGGGGGCCACCACGGGCTCCCAGCCCTTCTGGGCGTAGAGGTCGAGCACGTGGCGCAGCACCTCGCGCGGCGCCATCTTCACGCGGCGGCCGTCGGCGTAGAAGCAGTCGTGGATCACCTGGGCCGTGGGCTCCGAGGCCCAGGGCACGCGGCGCACCGTGCGCGGATCGGGCCTGAGGATGATGTCGATCTCGGCGGGACTCATCGCCATCCCGGGATCGTCCGGGTAGTCGCCCGTGACGGTCTGCAGGAAGATGCTCTCGGGCAGGCGCATGCCCTGGTCCTCGGCAAACTTCTCCGCGGGCATGAGCTTGCCCCGCGCGATGCCGGCCATGTCGGGCACGATCGCCTCGACCTCCTGGATACCGTGGTCGCGGAAGAACTGCTGGATGTCGTTGGGCATGACTGCCTCCTCAGGGTGTGCGTCGCCGCGCGGCTCGCCGCCGCGCCGCGTCGCCGAATGCCGCGAACAGCGCGACTGAAAACTCGTTCCCCATGACCCGCCACTCGGGGTGCCACTGCACGGCGACCGCGAACGCCTCGCTGACGGGGACGCTGAAGGCCTCGATCAAACCATCCGGCGCCCTCGCCTCGACGCGCAGCCCCGCCGCGAGCGTACGCACGCCCTGGCCGTGCACGGAGTTGACTCGAACGGCTCCACCGCGCAAGCCATCGCCGTTGCCCGGAAGGCAGCGCGCGAGCACGCCGCCAGGCTCGATGTACACATCGTGCGCCGGACCATATTGCACCTCGAGGGGGGCCGTCTTGTCCTCGCGGTGGTCGAGCATGCCGGGCACCTCGTGGACTTTCTGCCAGAGGCTGCCGCCGAGCGCGACGTTGATTTCCTGGAAGCCGCGGCAGATACCCAGCAGAGGGACGCCGAGCTCCAGGGCTCGGGGGATGACAGCGAGCGTCGTGGCGTCGCGCTCCGGATCATGCAAAGTACCCGGGTCGGAAGGCCCGCCGCCGTAGCGGCGCGGCTCGACATTCGACGGACTGCCCGTGAGCAGCAGGCCATCGACGCGCCCCAGCCACTCGTCGGGATCGAGCGGCTCGGGAAGCACCGGCACCAGCATGGGCAGCGCGTCGGACGCGCGCGCGACGGCATGGATGTACTTCTCGCCCACCGCGTGGAACGGGTGGAGACCGAGCAGGCGTCGATCCGCGGGGATGCCGATGACGGGGCGGGATGACATGGTTGGGCGAACGGCCGGCGGACGGGACGCGACCGCCCCGGCATTAGACCACAACGCCAAACATCATGTAAGTTGTTGTTTCTGAAGCGTGATGCTTGCCCGGGACTCCAGGCCTACGTATCCTGCCGCGGTCCCATCCCCACACTGCGCCCCGCCTGGGGCACGGCGGCCCCCATGAGCGACTCGGCGTTTCCGGAGCTGGCGGCGTTCCTCGACCAGCACCCCGGCACGCGCTTCTTCGACGTCTACCTCAACGACCTGAACACGGTCGAGCGCGGCAAGCGCATCGATCGCGCGGGCATCGAGTCGGTGTTCCGCGAGGGCATGCCGCTGCCGGGCTCCCTGTTCGCGCTCGACGTGCTCGGCGGCACCATCCAGGCCACCGGGCTGGGTTTCGACGAGGGCGACGCGGATCGTCCGTGCCGGCCATTGCCGGGCTCGCTGGTGCCCGTGCCCTGGTTGCGCGACGACGTCGCGCAGCTACAGGTCTCGATGTACGAACACGACGGACGGCCATTCTTCGCCGATCCCCGGCATGTGCTGGTGCGCGTGCTGGACCGCTTCCACCGGTTGAACCTCACGCCCGTCGTCGCCGTCGAGTACGAGTTCTACTTCGTCGACCGCGAACGCACGGCCGCGGGCCAGCCCCAGCCGCCTCCGCTCCCGCTGGCGGGCCGTCGCGAGTTCCGTACGCAGATCAACTCGATGACCGACCTGAACGAGTTCTCCGAGGTGCTCGCGGACATCGACCGCGCCTGCCACGCCCAGCGGATCCCTGCCACGACCGCGCTGGCCGAATATGGTCCGGGGCAGTTCGAGGTGAACCTCGCGCACCAGGCCGACGCACTGCTGGCCTGCGACCAGGCGCTGCGCTTCAAGCGCGTGGTCCGCAGCATCGCGCGTGCCCGCGGCTGGGATGCCACCTTCCTCGCCAAGCCCTACCGCGACATGGCCGGCTCAGGGCTGCACGTGCACGCCAGCGTGCTCGACGCCGGTGGCCGCAACATCTTCGAGAGCGACGATCCGCTGCAGTGCGGAGACCTCCGGCACGCCGTGGCGGGGCTGCTCGAGACGCTCGGCGAGGGCATGGCGATCTGCGCGCCGGGCCCCAACTCATACCGGCGCTTCCAGCCCGAGTCCTACGTGCCGACCATCGCCTCCTGGTCGATCAACAACCGTGGTTCGGCGCTGCGCATCCCGGTCGGCGATGCGCGGAACCGGCGCGTCGAGCACCGCCTCGCTGGCGCCGATGCCAATCCCTATCTCGTCGTCGCCTGGGTCCTGGCCGGGATCCACGCCGGGCTGGCGGCAGGGCGGGAGCCGCCAGCGCCGCTCAGCGGCAACGCCTACCAGCAGTCCGGTCCCGCCCTGCCGACGCACTGGCCTACCGCGCTGCAGGCCTTCGGATCCAGCCGGCTCGCCGCCGACTACCTCGGCAAGCCGTTCACCCGCCTGTACTCGACGGTCAAGCAGGCCGAACTCGACGACTTCAACTCCCATGTCACGCCTCTGGAGATCGAGTGGTACATGGGCGCGATCTGAGCGGGGACCGCGGCCGATTCGAGGACTCCTGGTACGAGGCCTCGACGGACCGGCCTGCGCCTCGCCCCGCTCTCGAAGGCCATGTCGACGCGGACATCTGCGTCGTCGGCGGCGGCATCGCCGGCTGCTCGACCGCCCTGCACCTCGCGCAGCGCGGCTACCGCGTGGTGCTGCTGGAAGGCCGCCGGATCGGCTGGGGCGCGTCGGGCCGCAGCGGCGCACAGGCGATCGCAGGGGTCGCCTGCGGCCAGGGCAAGCTCGAGCGGCTGGTGGGACAGGGGGATGCCCGGCGCATCTGGGAGATCTCCGTCGAGGGGCTACGGCTGCAGCGCCAGCTGATCGCGGCGCACGGCATCGACTGCGACTATGTGGCCGGGCAGATGCATGTCGCGCTGAAGCCCAGGCAGGACCGCGACCTGCGCGAGGAACTCACGACGCTCGCGACCCAGTATGGCTACACGAGCCCGCGGATGGTCGAGCGCGACGAACTGCGCAGCCTCATCGGGAGCGAGCGCTACATCAGCGGCACCCTGGACCCGGCGGGTGGCCACCTGCACCCGCTGAAGTACACGCTGGGCCTCGCGGCGGCGGCAGAGCGCGCCGGGTCGCGCGTGTTCGAGGACAGTCGTGCGCTGGGATGGGACCGCCGCGCGGGGCGCGTGGTCGTGCGCACCCCGGGCGGCACGGTGGGCTGCCGCTCGCTGGCGCTCTGCGGCAACGCCTGGCTCGGCACCGCGGCACCGCGGCTCGCCCGCCGGATCATGGGCGTGGGCACCTACATCGTCGCCACCGAACCGCTCGGCGCGGAGCGTGCCGCGGCGCTGATCCGCAACGACGCGGCCGTCAGCGACGTCAACTGGGTGCTCGATTACTTCCGGCGCTCGGCCGACCACCGCCTGCTGTTCGGTGGCCGGGTCAGCTACTCGGGGGTCGATCCCTTCACCGCCACGGCCACGCGCGTGCGCATGCTGCGCGTCTTTCCCCAGCTCGCCGACGTGCGCATCGACTACACCTGGGGCGGCTTGGTCGACATCACCCTGAACCGCGCGCCCGATTTCGGCCGGCTCGAGCCCGATGTGTACTACCTGCAGGGGTTCTCGGGCCACGGCATCGCGCTGACGGGCGTCGCAGGCCGGCTGCTCGCCGACGCGATGGCCGGCGAGTCGGAGCGCTTCGACGTGTTCGGGCGCATCCCGCACACCCCGTTCCCGGGCGGCGACGCGCTGCGCCGCCCGGCGCTCACGCTTGCGATGCTGTGGTACCGGCTGCGGGACCTGTTGTGAGTGGGCCGCGGCGGCGACGCAGCCGTGCCCTCAGGCGGTCGGTCAGGTCGCCCACCGCGGAATAGGCTGCCGGCACCACGACCAGCGACAGCAGGGTCGACGTGACGAGGCCGCCGATCACCGAGACGCCCAGCGGCGAGCGGAAATTGCCGTCGGCACCGAGACCCACCGCGATCGGCAGCATGCCGGCGCCCATCGCCAGCGTGGTCATGATCACGGGCCGGGCGCGCTTGCGACAGGCCTCGATGAGCGCATCATGGCGCGACAGCCCCTCGCGCTCGCCGATGATCGCGTAGTCGACGATCAGGATGGAGTTCTTGGTCGCGATGCCTGTGAGCAACAGCAGGCCGATCAGCGACGGCAGCGACAGCGCATACCCGGTCAGCAGCAGCATGCCGAACGCCCCGCCGCCGCACAGCGGTACCGCGGCCAGGATGGTCAGCGGCTGGGTGGCGCTGTTGAACAGCAGCAGCAGCACCAGGTAGACGCAGATGACGCCTGCAAGCATCGCCAGCGCGAACCCGAGGAAGAGCTCGACGAAGGCCTCGGAATCCCCGGCCGGCTTGACCGTGATGCCGGGCGGGAGGCGCTTCATGAGCTCGAGCCGGTTGACCTCGGAGATGACTTCGCCGAGTGGCCGGCCATTGAGCTCCGCGCCCACCGTGACGTTGCGCTCGCGGTCGAGACGGTCGATGCGGGCCGGCCCGCTGCCTTCGCTGATCTCGGCCACCGCGGACAGCGGCACGGGCCCCTGCGACCCCGGGACCCGGAGCTGGCTGAGGACCGCGCCCTCGGTCAGGGAGGTATCGGCCAGCTGCACGCGGATCGGGACCTGGCGCTCGGCGAGGTTGAGCTTGGCGAGCCGCTGCCGGAAATCGCCGCTCGTGGCGATGCGCGCGGCCTCGGCGATGTCGACGGTCGACACTCCGAGGTCGGCGGCCCGCGCCGGGTCCGGGCGGATGACGATCTCCGGACGCAGCAGCGAGGCCGAGGTCGTGACGCTGCCAAGGCCAGGCAGGGTGCGAACCGCAGCGGCGAGTTCGCGCGAGACCGCGTCGAGCTGCTCGGGATCGCGCCCGGCCACCACCAGCTCGAGGCGGTCGCCCGGCCCGCCCGCCTGGAAACTGACACGAACGCCGGGCATGTCACGGAGCCGCTGGCGAATGTCGTCCTCGATCTGGGGCGTCGTTCGCTGCCGCTCGGAACGGAACTGCAGCGACAGCGACGCCTTGCGCAGCTCCGGGAATGCGACGATGCCTCCGCTGTGGCCGCCACCCCCGCCGCCGCCGATGGTGGTGAAGACGCGCTCCACCTCGGGAACCTCGCGCAGCCGGGCCCGGGCGTCCCGCGCCGCGGCGAGGGTGTCCTCGAGCCGCGAGCCCGGCGGCAACTCGAGCTGCAACTGCGCGCGCGAGGGATCGCCGGTGGGGAGGAAGGTCTTCGGGATGAGCGGGATGAGGGCCAGCGAGAGCACGAAGGTGAGCATCGCGAGCCCCAGGGCGCGACGCCGGTGAGCCAGCGCGAACTCCACCCAGCCCAAGTAGCGCCGCATCAGGGCCGAGTCCGCCACCGAGCGCGGCTCGCCCTTCATGAAGTACGCGGCGAGCATGGGCGTGAGCAGGCGCGCCACGAGCAGCGAGAAGAGCACCGCGGCCGCGGCCGTCCAGCCGAATTCACGGAAGAACTTGCCCGTGATTCCAGGCATGAACGCCACGGGCACGAACACCGCGGCCAGCGTCGCGGAGGTGGCGATCACCGCGATGCCGATCTC
The DNA here is from genome assembly GCA_964584625.1 of uncultured Acidibacter sp. Lineage (GTDB taxonomy): Bacteria > Pseudomonadota > Gammaproteobacteria > Steroidobacterales > Steroidobacteraceae > UBA964. The sequence continues at coordinate 54,004 of CAZPAJ010000019.1, read as the reverse complement.
CTCGGCGGCATCGATCGCGGCCTGCATGGGCGGCTTGCCCATCGCGCGGTGGCGGGCCACGTTCTCGACCTCGACGATCGCGTCGTCGACGAGTACGCCGACGACGACGGCCAGCGCGAGCAGCGACAGCAGGTTCAGCGAGAAGCCGAGCAGGTGCATGACCCCGAAGGTCGGCAACACCGAGAGCGGCAGCGCGAGCGCGGAAATCCAGGTCGCACGCCAGTCGCGCAGGAAGAGCCAGACCACCACTACCGCCAGCAACGCCCCCTCGAGCAGCATCTGCATGGAGGAGGCGTAGGACGCCTTGGCGTCCTCCACGCTCGACGAGACCTCGAGGAACCTGACCTGGGGCTGCTCGCGGGCCAGCTCGGCCATGCGGGCACGCACGGCCTCGCCCACCGCCACCTCGCTGGACCCGCGGGTGCGCTGCACGCTGACGCCGATGACCGGACGCTCGTCGAGCAGGGCCGCGGACCTCGGCTCCGCGCCGCCGTCGGTCACCCGCGCGAGCGCCGACAGGCGCACCGTGCGCCCGTCGGGCAGGTAGATCGGGTAATCCTCGAGCTCGGCGGCGCTGCGGACCGTGGACACCGTGCGGACCGACTGCTCGGCGCCCCCCGCGATGGTGCGGCCGCCCGGACGCTCGAGCTGGATGCGGGCAAGCTGCTGCGAGACGGCCCCCGCCGTGACGCCGAAAGACTGCAGGGCGTCGGGCCGGAGCGCGACCAGCACCTCGCGGTCGACGCCTCCGGTGCGCGACACCTTGCCGACACCGGACACACCGAACAGCGCCTTGGTGACGACGTCGTCGACGAACCAGGACAGCTCGTCCGGGGCGAGCCGGTCCGACTCCACGGAATACGCGATCAGCGTGGCGCCGATGAGGTTCAGCCGCTGGATCAGCGGCTCCTCGATATCGGTCGGCAGGTCCGCGCGCACCTGGTCGACCGCGTCGCGCACTTCATCGAGGGCCTCGTCGAAGTTGCGGCCGAGCTCGAACTCGATGCGCGTGACCGAGGAACCCTCGCTGACTGCCGAGACGATGTTCTCGATGCCGGCGAGGCCAGCGACCGCATCCTCGATGCGCCGCGTGACGTCCGTCTCGAGCTGCGAGGGCGTGGCTCCCGGCAGCGTCACCGTGACCTGGATCTGCGGGAGGGCGATGTCGGGCAGCGAGGAGATCGGCAACTGGCGGAAGCCGATCAGTCCGAAGACGCAGAGCAGCACGAAGGCCAGGCCGGCTGCGAGCGGATGACGGATGCCCCACAGCGAGAGATTCATGATCAGCTGCCCTGCACGACCTTCACGAGGTCGCCGTCACCCAGGAAGCCCGCCCCCTTGACCACCACGCGATCGCCGGCCGCCAGGCCGCTGCGCAGCTCGATGCCCGACCCGGTGGCGGGGCCGATCTCGACCCTGCGCTGGGCGACCCGCGAGCCCTCCCCGAGCACGAAGACATAGGGGAATCCGTCGCGGAACACCACGGACTCGCGTGGCAGGATCATGACCTCGGCCACCCCCACTCCGAGGCGCCCCTCGGCGAACATGCCAGCCCGCAGCGCGCCGGGCGCCGGCAGGTCGGCGTAGATCAGCGCCGTGCGCGACTTCGGGTCGATCGCGGGCGACACCGCGCGGATCCGGCCCTCGACCGAATCGCCGGTCGGGCCGCGCAGCACCACGCGCGAGCCCGGCCGGATCCGGGGCAGGTCGCCTTCCGAGACTTCGGCCCGCCACTCGAGGCGACCGTCGCGGATCAGCCGCAGCAGCTCCGCACCCTGGGCGACCACCTGCCCGGGCTGCACGTTGCGGGCCGAGATGATGCCCGGCTCCGGGGCCCGCAGCGTCGCGAAGCCAAGCCGGAGGGCGGCCGCGTCGCGCTCTGCCTCGGCGGAGACCAGCTGGGCCTCCGCGCGAGCCAGGTTCGCCTGCAACTCGTCGTAGTTGCTGCTGGAAATCAGTTTCTCGGCCAGCAGCTGGTCGCCGCGGGCAGCCTGGGCGCGCGCGAGGCCAACGCTTGCGCGGGCCTGCGCGAGACTCGCCTCGGCCTGTCGGGACTGGACCTCGAGCGTACGACGATCCAGTTCGACCAGCGCCTGCCCGCGGGCCACGCGGTCACCCACCTCGACGCGCACCTGCGCCACGCGCAGACCGGCGAGCTCGACCCCCAGCGACATCTCCTGCCAGGCCGCCACGGAACCCGAGGCGACCACCTCGCGTTCCACGGTGCGCAGCGCTGGCGAGGCCACCGTGACGGTCAGCGCGACGGCAGGATCGGCGGGGGCAGCGCCGCCCCCTCGACCACAGGCGGAGAGCAGCAGCAGGAGCACGGTGGCGAACACGGCCAGCCGGGCACGCCGGCGAGGGCCAGCGACGAATCGGGACGCGGAGCCGAGGCGGGTCATCGAGGTTACCTGGACTGCGTGAGCGAAGGTCGCAGCGATCGTTGAAGATACGCCTGCCCAGATGCGGGAACCACCGCGGCGATCAGCTTGTCCGCCGATTGGGCGGTGCGACCGTGGATCGGTCCGCCGCGGCCGCGGCGCGGATCTCGAAGCACTGGTGGATCCGCGCGTTGCGCAGGAAGTCGGGGGGTATCGTCGCACGCGTGACGTCCTCGACGCGGTGGCGGGCCGCCAGCTCGGGATCGAGCCGGAAGCGCTGCGCGTTCGTGGAGAACACCAGCAGCCCGCCCGGGGCCAGCAACCGGACGCAGCCGTCGATGAGCGCCGCATGGTCGCGCTGCACGTCGTGCACGCCCTCCATGCGCTTGCTGTTCGAGAACGTCGGCGGGTCGCAGAAGACGAGCTCGTAGCGCTCGCTGCGCGAGGCCGCCTCGCGCAGCCACTCGCGCACGTCGGCCTGGACTCCCCGGTGCCGCGGTCCCGACAGGCCGTTGAGCTCGAGGTTGCGGCGGGCCCAGTCGAGGTAGGTCGCCGAAAGGTCGACGGTGGTGGTGGTCGCGGCGCCGCCTGCGGCCGCATAGACCGTGGCGCTGCCCGTGTAGCCGAAGAGGTTGAGGAAGCGTGTGTCGCGCGCAGCCTCGCGCAGGCGCGCGCGCGTGACCCGGTGATCGAGGAACAGGCCCGTGTCGAGGTAATCGTCGAAGTTCACCAGGAACCGCAGCCCCCCCTCGCCGACCACGTGGAACTCGCCCGTGTGGTCGCGCTTGGCGTACTGGTCGCCGCGACGCACCACGCGCCGCTGGCGCAGCCGGACGTGATCCGCCGGCACGCCGGTCGCCTCGACCAGCGCCGCCAGCGCCTCGCTGCGCCGTCGGCGCACGGTGTCCTCGGGGATGTCTCGAGGCGCCGCGTACTCCTGCACATAGAGCCAGCGCTCGGCGGCTGCTCCACGCGGCACCATCGCAGGCGCGTCCTGCGCTGCGCCGGCTCCGGGCGCCGCCGTGTAGACATCGACCGCCAGCGCGTACTCCGGCATGTCGGCGTCATAGAGCCGGTAGCAGCCGACGCCTTCGCGACGCAGCCACGCCGAGAGGTTCCGCAGGTTCTTGGCGATGCGGTTGCCGAACATGCGACCGCCGGCCGTCGACGCCAGCGACGGATCGATTCGCGCGCCCTGCCGCGGCAGCAGGTCGCGACCGGCGGCGGCCTCGACGTCGATGCGCAGCAGCCGGCACTCGATCGCCCCGTTCCAGAGTGTGTGCACGCGCGCGGCGCGCAGCCCGAGTTCCAGGCCCAGCGACGAGTCGCCGACGAGCACCGCGGCCTTCCAGCCGCCGAAGCGCTCCCGCAACACGGCGCCGAGCTCGCGGTGCAACTGTCGGACGCCCTCGCTCTCTCCGAGCCGCACGCCATAGGGTGGATTGGTGCAGAGGAGCCCTGCCGATGCGGCAGGCGGCGGCGCGGCTTCCGCAAGGGGACCGTGCTCGAGCTGGACGAGGCCGTCGACGCCTGCCCGCGCGACGTTCGCCGCGGCGAGGCGAAGTGCTGCGCGATCGAGGTCGCGACCGAGGGCCAGCGGCGCGCGGGCCCGCGCTGCGGCGAGCCCCGTCGCGGCGCGCTCGCGCGCCGCCGCGCAGAGACGCTCCCACAATGCCGCGTCGTGGCGGCACCAGCGCGCAAACCCGTGATACCGACGGCCCAGGCCGGGCGCCACCTGCGCGGCGATCAGCGCGCCCTCGACCAGGAATGTGCCGGCGCCGCACATCGGGTCGAACAACACGCCGCCCGCCGCGGCGATCGCGGGCCAGCCCGCGCGCAGCAGGATGCCCGCGGCGAGGTTCTCGCGCAGCGGTGCCTCGCCCGCCTCGAGCCGCCAGCCGCGCCGGTGCAGCCCCTCGCCGGCGAGGTCGATCGACACCGTGACACGCGTGCCCACCGCGTGCGCATGGATCCGGATCCCGGGCTCCTCGGTCGCGATGTCCGGCCGCGTGCCCACCGACTCGCGCAGCGAGTCGCAGATCGCATCCTTGAGGCGCAGCGTGCCGTAGTGCGTGTGGTTGATCGTGGGGTGGCGCCCGCTCCACTCGCAGGCCAGCGTGTAGCGAGGATCGACCTGCGAAGCCCAGTCGATCGCGCGCAAGGCCGACTGGATGCCCGCGTCGTCGGCGGCCTCGAAGCGCGCGAGCTCCAGGAAGACCCGGCTTGCGACGCGCGACTCGAGGCAGGCGCGATAGGCGGTCTCGAGCGTGCCCGTGAACGACACCGCATTGCCGCGCTCGCGCACGTCGAGGGCGCCCAGCGCCACGAGCTCGCCGGCCAGCAGGTCGCCCAGGCCGCGAGGCACGCTCGCCAGCAACTGGAAACGCGGCCACGCGGCGTCGCTCGGCTCGAGGTGACTCACGCCGGCTCCTGCCATGAGGCGTCGTGGGGGCGATAGGGCCGCAGACCGCGCATTCCGGGGCGGATCCGGCGGCAGAGGATGCGGTAGGCGTCGACGTCAAATCGCCCGGCGCGGGCAAGATCCGGCGCCGACGCGCCTGCCGTCAGCGTACCGAGGTACTGCCACCGGTCGACCACGTGGTGCTGCAGGAGACCGGTAGCACTCCGCTCCTCGATCGCCACCGGCCCGGCGAACGGCCAGGGCTTCATGCGGAACGGCGCCAGCGACAGCTTCAGCCGCAGGTGGTGCCGCGCGGCCGGCTCCTCGCCCACGCAGGCGCCGGCGCAGCGCCCGACCTGGAAGCCAAAGCACGACCCTGCGCCGCCCGGCTCGAGCCCCAGCACCTTGAGGCAGAGCTTCTGCTCGCGCGCGAGCTTGGCCAGCGCACTGCGGGCGAGCTTCTCCGATCGATAGAGCCCGAAGAGATCCGCGCCGGCAGGGGCATCGTCGGCATCGAGGTCGACCAGCCGCGGCGCCGCCGGCTCGTCGCCGATCCACCAGGTCAGGCTCTCGGCCGCACCGCGCAGCCGGCGGTTGTAGACGGGCTTGAGCTCGCGCACCAGCCGCGCCTCGAGCAGCAACGCGCCCAGCTCGCCCGCCGTTTCGCTCCAGTCGATGCGCCGCGTCTGCGCCGCCAGCCGCTGTGACTTGGAATCACGGCCTGCGCCCGCGAAATGCGACAACACGCGCTCGCGCAGGTTGGTGGACTTGCCGACGTAGATCAGCGAGTCGCCTTCGCCGAGGAAGCGGTAGACGCCGGGCGCCTCGGGCAGTTCGTCCACGAGGTCCGGTGGCAGGTGCGCCGGCAGCGCCGGGCGCCGCGACACGCTCTCGAGCGCAGCCTCCAGCGTCTCGCCGGGCCAGTCGGCACGCATCACGTTCCAGAACAGCGCCAGCACGCGCGCATCCGGCAGTGCCCGGTGGCGCGTGCCGCAGTCGAGGCCGTGGCGGGCGACCACCGCGTCGAGGCTGTGGCGCCCGCCGTCCGCGTACAGGTGCCGCGACAGCCTGACGGTGCAGGCCTGCGGCGCCGACCAGTCGCGCCCCGCGCGACGCATCTCCGCGCGCACGAAGCCGTAGTCGAAACGGACGTTGTGGGCCACGAAGCGCCGCCCCTCGAGACGCCGGGCCAGCTCGCCCGCCAGTTCCTCGAAGCGCGGGGCGTCGGCGACCATGTCGTGCGTGATGCCCGTGAGCGCCTGGATCGAGGGCGGGATGCTGCACCCCGGGTTGACCAGGCTGCTCCACTCCCACTCCACCTCGCCGCCCGTCATGGCGACGATGGCGATCTCGGTAATGCGGTGCCAGGCAGGATGGCCGCCGGTGGTCTCGACGTCGACGAAGGCCACGGGGGCGTCGAACGAGGGCGCGCTCAGGAGAGGTCGATCCAGGTGGTCTTGAGCTCGGTGTACTTGTCGAAGGCGTGCAGCGACTTGTCGCGGCCGTTGCCCGACTGCTTGAAGCCGCCGAACGGGACGGTGATGTCGTCGTCGTCGTAGCAGTTGACGTACACGGTGCCGGCGCGCAGCGCGCGGGCGGTGCGGTGCGCGACCGTGATGTCCCGGGTCCAGACCGCCGCCGCGAGCCCGTAGATGACGTCGTTGGCGATCGCGATGGCCTCGTCGACGTCGCGGAAGGTCAGGGTGGAGAGCACCGGCCCGAAGATCTCCTCGCGGGCGATGCGCATTCCCGGGTTCACCGCATCGAACACGGTCGGCTCGACGTAGTAGCCCCCGGAGTCCTGCCGCACCTGGCGACCCCCGAGGCGCAACCGCGCGCCGTCGGCCCGCCCGGACTCGATGTAGCCCAGCACGCGCTGCAGCTGCGCGTCGTCGACGATCGCGCCGAGGCGCGTCGCCGGGTCGAGGGGATCGCCGGGCGCCAGCTTGCGCGCCACCGCCGCGATCTTCTCGAGCATGGCGTCACGCAGCGACTCGTGCACCAGCAGGCGCGAACCGGCCGAGCACATCTCGCCCTGGTTGAAGAAGATCGCGAACGCGGCGGCCGTGGCGGCGCGATCGACATCCGGACAGTCGGCCATGACGATGTTCGGCGACTTGCCGCCGCACTCGAGCCCGACGCGCTTCATGTTCGACTGCGCGGCGTACTGCATCACCAGCTTGCCGGTGGCTGTGGAGCCGGTGAAGGCGATCCCGTCGACTCCCATCGAGAGGGCCAGTGCCTTGCCGGCGGTGTGACCCAAACCGGGGACGACGTTGAAGACCCCCTCGGGAACGCCGGCCTCCACCGCGAGCTCCGCGATGCGCAGCGCGGTCAGCGGCGACTTCTCCGAGGGCTTGAGCACCAGCGAGTTGCCGGCGGCGAGCACGGGCCCGATCTTCCACGCTGCCATGATCATCGGGAAGTTCCAGGGCACGATCGCCCCGACCACCCCCAGAGGCTCCCGCGTCACCAGCGCGAGCGCCTTGGGCCCGGTGGGCGCGACCTCGTCGTAGATCTTGTCGATCGCCTCCGCGTACCAGTGGATGCAGCGCGCCGCGGAGGGAACGTCGACCTTGAGGCTGTCGCCAATGGGCTTGCCCATGTCGAGCGTCTCGAGCAGCGCGAGCTCCTCGCGGTGGGCGAGGATCAGCTCGGCGTAGCGCTGCAGCACGCGCTTGCGCGCGGCGGGCGGCATGGCCGACCAGCTGCCCCGCTCGAAGGCCGCGCGCGCGCTCGCCACCGCCGCCTCGACGTCCGCGGCGTCCCCGGCGGCGACCCGGGCGACGAGTCGTCCGTCGACGGGGCTGTGGTCGGCAAACGTCTCCCCGGACACGGCGGGGCGGTAGCTACCCCCGATGAAAATCCCGGTTTGCGGCTGGATCACCGCCGCGCGGGCGTGCCAGTCGGTCGTTGGGGCTGCGCTGGAGGCGTTCATGGCTGGATTCTACCAGCCCGGCGGCGCAGGGCCGCGACGTGGCGTACTCGCCACGCACCAAAACCGCGCGAGCCAGCCTCGCGAAGGTGCACCGTTGGTGCGACACTACGCGGCAGGTGGCTCTCGCGCCGCGGTTTTCTGGCTGCCGGTGCGTGGCATGAACCTTGCTCTCCTCCTTACGCGCCGACCCCCCCCGATCCAAATTCCTGGGAGTGACAACAATGAAATTGAACCCGACGCCGGCCCTTGCGCTGGTCGCCCTCGCCGCCGCGTCCGTGCAACCCGCGCTCGCCGAGGTCAGCTCGACCGTCACGCTGGCCTCCGACTACGACTTCCGCGGCGTCTCGCAGACCGGACTCGACCCCGCGCTGCAGGCCAGCCTCGACTTCTCGACCGAGGGCGGCTTCTATGCCGGCCTCTGGGCCAGCAACGTCGACTTCGGCGAGGGCACGGACGCCGACGTGGAAATCGACGGCCTGGTCGGTTTCAGCGGCAATCTCACCGAAGACCTCTCCTACGACGTCGGCGGCACGTACTACTACTTCGTCGGCAATGGCGACAAGGTCGACTTCGGCGAACTCTACGCGGGTCTGGGCTACAAGAACCTGTCGACCAAGCTCTGGTACTCGCCGGACTACGGCAACTCCGGGGACAGCGCCTGGTATGTCGAGGGCAACCTCGAATTCGCACTGCCGCAGGATTTCGCACTTACGCTGCACGCCGGCTACAGCGGCGGCGACTACTGGGACGCCACCAACGACGGCGGCTACATGGACTACGCCGTCGGCATCAGCAAGGAGTTCGGCAACTTCACCGTCGGCCTGAAGTACATCGACGGCGGCGACCTGAGCGCCGCGAAGCGCACGCCGGACGACATCTTCACCTCCAAGTCGAAGATCCACCTGTCGATCGCGACCACCCTGCCCTGGTGAGGCACCGCGGGGCTGCGCTGCTGAAGTAGAATGCCAGCCGGAAGCGGGCCCAGACAGCCCGCGGAGCAGGCCGATGATCGACTTCCAGCGCAGCCCGCGCGAACTCGACCTCGAGGCACGCACCGACAGGTTCGTGCGCGAGGTCGTCGTCCCCTACGAAACCGACCCTCGGCTTCGCGAGGGCCTCGGTGACGACCTCGTCGCCGAGATGCACGCCAAGGCCCGGGATGCCGGCCTGCTGGCCCCGCAGGTGCCCGAGGAGTATGGCGGCTATGGCCTGACCCACCGCGAGACGGCGACGGTGCTGCGGGCCAGCGGCTACTCCCTGCTCGGGCCCGTGGCCATGAACTGCATGGCACCCGACGAGGGCAACATGCACCTGCTCGAGCGGGTCGCGACCCGCGCACAGAAGGAACGCTGGCTGCGACCCCTCGCGGCCGGCACGGCGCGCTCGTCCTTCCTGATGACCGAGCCCGACGGCGGTGCCGGCTCCGACCCGGACATGATGCGCACCACGGCCCGGCGTGACGGCGACAGCTACGTCATCAACGGTCGCAAGTGGCTGATCACGGGGGCCGAGGGCGCGGCGTTTGGCATCGTCATGGCGCGCACCGAGGGCGGTGCGACCATGTTCCTGACGCCAATGGACGCGCCGGGCATCCACATCGAGCGCATCCTGCACACCGCGGACCACGTGATGCCCGGTGGCCACGCCGTCATCCGGCTCGACGGGCTGCGGGTCCCCGCGAGCGAGGTGCTCGGCGAGGTCGACGCGGGCTTTCGATACGCGCAGGTACGGCTGGCGCCCGCGCGCCTCACCCACTGCATGCGCTGGTGGGGCGCGGCGCGGCGGGCGCACGACATCGCCACCGCGTACGCCTGCCGTCGCCAGGCCTTCGGCAAGCCCCTGATCGAGCACGAGGGCGTGGGCTTCATGCTCGCGCGCAACGAAGTCGACCTGCGGCAGACCCAACTGATGATCGACTACGTGGCGTGGACCCTCGACCAGGGCAGTCGTGGATCGACCGATTCGAGCATGGCCAAGTACGCCTGCGGCGAGACGCTGTTCCAGGTGGTCGACCGCTGCCTGCAGGTGCTCGGCGGCACGGGGATCATCGGCGAGACCGTCGTGACGCAGATCTGGCGCGAGATCCGCGGCTTCCGCGTCTACGACGGCCCATCCGAGGTGCACCTCTACTCGCTGGCACGGCGGATAGCGCGGCGGCAGGCCGCGCCGGCCTGAGCGACCTCGCGGGCGGGCTGCCGTTCAGGCGACCGACTGCCCCCCGTCGATCGGCAGCACCGCGCCGGTGATGTAGCGCGCCTCGTCCGAGAACAGCCAGAGCACCGCCGCGGCAACGTCCTCGGACTGGCCGATGTGGCCCATCGGGATCCGCGAGTCCATGGCGCGCTCGTTGCCACCGAGCACCCGCATCGCCTTCTCGGTCTTGATCAAGCCCGGGCAGATCACGTTGATGCGGATGCCACGCGCCGCGTAGGACTGGGCCGCGGCGAGATACATGCCGATCAGTCCGTGCTTCGCGCCGCAGTAATGCGCCTTGGTGCCGATCTGCCGCAGGCCGGCGATCGAACTGTTGCCGAGGATCACGCCACCGCCAGCCTTGAGCATCAGCGGGATCTCGTACTTCATCTGCAGGAAGTTACCCCGCATGTTGGTCGACATGACCACGTCGAAGTCCGTCGTCGAGATCTCGTGCAGGAGGCCGGTGCCGTCGGAGGTGCCCACGTTGTTGAAGGCGTAGTCGAGCCGGCCGTGCCGTGCGTCGAGCTGCGCGAGCAGGTCGCGGACCTGCGACTCGTCGGTGACATCAGCCCGGACGAAGGTTCCGACGCCGCCGGCGTCGCGGATCGACTTCTCCACCGCCCGCCCCTCGTCCTCACGACGGCCGCAGAACCACACGCTGGCCCCCGCGGCCGCCAGGGCACGCGCCGTGACGGCGCCCATGCCCGAGGTCGCACCCGTCACCAGGGCCACCTTGCCGCCGAAGCGCCGCGCCGGGACCGGCGACGCTGCGCCGGCCGCGGTTGCCGATGCCGCGGCAGCACCCAGGGCACCGAGCCCGCCGAGCATCAGCCTGCGACTGAGTAGATCATCCTGCATCGCCCTGCCCCCCTACAGCAGACGCACCGTGCGCCCGGATCCTCACCATTGTGACGCCGCCCGGCTCGAGGGCATAGCTCCAGCGGTCCTGGAGCGCACCGCCCTCGAGCCGGCAGCGCAACAGCCGCAGCGGGCCCCCATGCGCCACCACGGCCACCCGACGCACGCCGTCCGGCGGGCGCCAGCGGTCCCACCAGCGCTGCACGCGCGCCCAGAGTTCCGACTCACGCTCGCCCCCGGGCGGCGCACGATTCCAGGGATCCTCGGCCCAGGGGTCGCTCTGCGCGCGATCGATCGCGTCCCAATGCACACCCTCCCAGGCACCGAAATCGAGTTCCTGCAGGTCAGGTTCGATGTCCAACCGGCAACCGTCGCGCCGCGCGATCGCCTCGGCGAGGCGCAGGCAGCGGGAGGCCGGGCTGGAGACCACGGCACCCAGCGGCCCCAGCCGGGCAAGCACCGCGGCGATGTCGACCTCGGCGCTGGGCAGGAGCGGAAGGTCGAGGCGACCGTAGCAGAGGCCGGGCACCGCATCGACAGGCGTGTGCCGGATCAGTACCAGTTCCAACCGGCCACCCAGCCCAGGTAGAACGCGAGCTCCGTCAGCTGCTGCGTGGCCCCGAGCGCATCGCCCGTGTAGCCGCCGAGCCGGCGCTCGAACCAGCGCAGCAGCCATGCCCGCACCCCGATCGCGAGCAGCAGCGCCGCACCGGTCGCGGGCGCCGAGACGAAGGCGCAGAAGGCGAGCGGGGGCAGCACCCAGGCGGAGGCCACCGCGAAGCCGCTGGAGGAGAGGGACTGGGTGACGGGCTTCGCACGACTCGTCGCGTCGATCCGGACGTAGCGCGAACGCCGGATCACGCTCGTGCCCAGCCATCGCGAGACCGCGTGCGCGGCTGGGAGCGCAAGCAGGGCCGGCATGAGTTCCAGCGACGCCAGGGCGGCCACCTTGATGCCGACCACCAGCACCAGCGCCAGCGCGCCATAGGTGCCGATGCGGCTGTCCTTCATGATCTCGAGTGCACGCTCGCGCGTGAATCCGCCACCGAGTCCGTCGATCGTGTCGGCCAGGCCGTCCTCGTGGAAAGCGCCGGTGAGCAGGATCGTCGCGGCCGTCGCGAGCATTGCAGCGATCACCGGGTTCCATACCACGGTGGCGACAGCCAGGACGGCTGCCGCTACCAGCCCGACGCCGAGCCCGACCGCGGGGAAATAGCGGGCCGAGCCGTCGAGCTGCTCCGCGCTGTGACCCACCCATGCCGGGACGGGCACCCGCGTGAAGTACTGCACCGCCGTCAGCAGCAGGCGCCACTCGCGGCGCAATGCGCCGTCGTGGCTGGCCAGGCCGGGATCAGCCGACACGCGGGCTCACCGCCGCCGATTCGAAGCTCGCCATGTCGGCGAGCAGGCGCACGCTCGACTCGACCAGCGGCCAGGCGAGCGCCGCGCCGCTGCCCTCGCCGAGGCGCAGCCCCAGGTCCAGCAGCGGAGCAGCCCCGAGCAGGTCGAGCAGGCGACGGTGCGCGTGCTCGGCGGAACAATGGCTGTAGATGCAGCGCCCGACGATGCCCGGCTCGACTCGCGATGCCAGCAGCACGGCCACCGTCACCGTGAAGCCGTCCACCACCACGATGCAGGGTCGCCCCGCGGCCTCGAGCAGCGTGCCCACCAGCATCGCGATCTCGAAGCCACCGAACTGCTGGAGCAGTTCAAGGGGATCGAGTGCCCCCGGGCAGCGCGCGGCCGCCTGCCTCAGCAGCGCGCGCTTGCGATCGAGGCCGAGGTCATCGAGGCCCGAGCCCCGGCCGACGCAGTCCTCGAGGTCCCAGCCCGTCAGGCGCTGCAGCAACAGCGCCGCGGACGCGGTGTTGCCGATCCCCATCTCCCCTAGCAGCAGCGCGTTGGAACCTTCGCGGAAGCAGGATGCCGCGAGCTCGCGCCCGGCGATGAGCGCCGCATCACGCTGGCCGGCGCGCATCGCCGGCGCATGGCGGAAATCGGCGGTGCCGTCACCCATGCGCCGCTCGACCACCGCCAGGCGCGAGCTCGCGGCGATCGGCGCCGGGGCGGCGGCGCGTTCCCGACGCACGCCGGCGTCGACGACCGTGAGCGCGATACCGTGCTGGCGCGCGAGCACGTTGATCGCCGCACCGCCGGCCGCGTAGTTCCGCAGCATCTGCGCGGTCACCTCGGGTGGATAGGCGCTCGCACCGGCCGCCGCGACGCCGTGATCCGCCGCGAAGACCAGCAGCCGGGGGTTGCGGAGCACCGGCACGTCGACACCCAGCGCGAGACCGACACGCGTGGCGAGCGCCTCGAGCGCCCCCAGCGAACCGAGCGGCTTGGTCCGCGAGTCGATGCGCTGTTGCAGCCGCAGGGCAAGCGCACCATCACCGGCGTCCTCAGCGGCCATCACCGGGCGCGCGATAGCGGACGGACAACATGACCTCGCGTCCCAACGCCGGGTAGAGCCATGCCGTCTCGTAGCGGCGATCGGCGAGGTTCGAGACGCGCAGTTGCAGTTCCATCGACGGGGATGCGCGCCAGGAGCCGGTGAGATCGACCACTGCGTAGCTGCCGAGGCGGCGCGCGTTGGCCAGGTCGTCGTAGCGGCGGCCCGCAAACACCACGCTCGTGGCCAGGCCGACCGAGGCTCCGCTCCACCCCAGCGTCGTGCGGCCCGAGACCCGCGGGCGGCGGGTGAGCTCATTGCCGCGCGTCGACGACGCGCCACGATCGCGCGCGTCGAGCAACGTCAGGCTCTGCTCCAGAATCCAGGGGCCGCCCCGCCAGGCCAGCGACCCATCGAGGCCGCGCAGCGTCGCCTGGGCGAGGTTCACCGGCAGGAATCGCTGCGAGTCGAACGCCACCAGGTCATCGACGTCGCTGGCAAACGCGGCCAGCGTCCAGCGGCCCCAGCCAGTGGTGTGCTTGAGACCCGCCTCGACCGAGACCGCGCGCTCCGGCTCGAGGTCCGGATTGCCGAAGAACGGGAAGTAGAGCTCGTTGAAGCTGGGTGCCTTGAAGGCATTGCCGATGCTCGCATACGCCCGCAAGCCGGACCCCAGCCCCATGCCCCAGCCGAAGCTGCCCGTGGCATTGGAACCGAACTGCTCGTTGTCGTCGAGTCGTGCCGCGACCTCGAGGTCGTGGCGACCGATTCGCGTGGTGTATTGCGCGAAGGCCGCGAGGTTGCGCCGCGACTCGACCACGAAGCGCGTGTCGCTGGCGACGCGATCCTCGAGCCAGTCGACTCCCGCGACCACGCGTCCCGCGGCGCCAGCGTCGAACTCGTTCTGCCAGGTCGCGCTGTCGCGACGGGTGTCGAAGATGCCAGACGGTACCCCGTCGACGAAGCTGTCCGCCTCGTCCCATGAACGCCCGGCCTGCAGTGTCGCGGCCCAGCGCGGCGAGAGCGTCGCCGTGAGCTTGACACCGGCGACCTGGTTGACGATGTCGGCCTCGTTGGTGAACGAGCCGTCGAATTCCGTGAAGCCCTCCGCGCGCTGCAGGAAGGCCTCCGCCAGGACCGCCTCGCCGAGGCGAAGGCCCGCGCGCAGGTTCGCCGCCGTGTTGCGGTAGGCGTCGTCGTCGGGCTCCGAGGTGAAGCAGCCGCCACCCGGCGGGAACGGCAAGCCCAGGCAGGCATTGATGCCATCGGTCTGGAGTCGCGTCGCCTGCAGGTCGACCCACGCCCGTTCGCCACCGAACCCGGCGGCGGCGGAGGCCTGCAGCGTGCCGTTGGATCCGCCCGTCAGCCGCAGGCTGGGCTTCGCGTCGCGCCCGCGCCGCGTGAAGATCTGCACCACGCCGCCGATCGCGTCGGCGCCGTACAGGCTCGACCGCGGCCCGCGCACGATCTCGATCCGCTCGATCGTGTCGAGCGGCAGGTCCTGCAGCGCCGGCGTGCCCGTGGTGACGGAACCGATGCGCACGCCGTCGACCAGCCACAGCGTGTGGTCCGACTCCGCTCCACGCACGAACACCGAGGTCACCTTGCCGAGGCCGCCGCCGCCCGCGATCGAGATGCCCTCCACGCCGGCGAGCAGTTCCTCGAGGGTACGGGCCTGGGTGCGCTCGATGTCGGCCCGGCGGATGACGGTGACCGACGACAACGCCGCGTCGAGTGGCTGTGGAAGCCGCGCGGCGGTGACGACGACGATGTCCGGCCCGACCGACCGATCGGCGGCCACTGCGAGCGCGGGAAGAGGAGCGAGCACGCAGGCGAGGCCCGCGGCGAGACGACGAGAGACAGAAGCCATATGCGATCCCCTTTCGCGCGACCGCCCGCGCGCGATGACTTGGCGCGGGATGCGGGAGAACGGATCGCGGGAGGAGGCCGAAGTGGCCCGGGGAGACGCAAGGCCTGCGCCACACCGCCAGCGACGCCGTCACCGCCCACCGCGATGAACATGGTCCAGTCGCCAGGCCGGTCTCCGGACTTGCGGGGAGCGCAGCATGCTGCGCGGCGAGCCGCCTTCCCGCACCGATGAATGGTGCAGTGGCTTCCGAGACTCGCGTGATCCACGCTTACCGTTGCGGGGGCAGTGCCGGATTCGCGCCTGCTCTGGGGCGGCGCCCACCGGCTTCCCGTTTCACCCGTGTCACCTCGCGGCGACACGGACACCTGACGAACGCGCGTAGGCTACGCCCCGCTCGCCGCGACGGTCAACGCCCGATCACGAGCTGCACGACAACGCGGAGCAGCCGGCGCGGTGTCTCGCCCACTCTGGCCGCTTAGCGGACAGATCCAGCCGCTCCGGCTGCGGTTCGTAGGGCCGTCGCAGCGTGTCGAGCAGGCGCTCCAGCACGCTGGCATCGCCCGCTTCCGCGGCGTCGATCGCGAGTTGCGCGAGGTAATTGCGCGGCACGAACAGCGGATTGGCGGCGTGCATGCGCGCGATGCGCCGCGCTTCGGCCTGCGCGGCGGCGCCCCCGTGACTGCCGGCCGCCGCGGCCTCGTCCTGCACCCGACGCGCCCATCGCTGCAGCCAATCCAGCCAGTTCCGGGCGTGTGCGCCGTCGAGCAGGCGCGGGTCAAAGAATGCGTCGCGAAGGGCCCCGAGCCGCTCTTCGTCACTGCCTCGGAGGGGAACCCGCGCGAGCCCGCGGAAGAACAGGGTGAAGTCGGTTTCGACGGCAGCGAGCAGCGCGAACAGGTCGTCGAGCAACCTTTCGTCGCCCTCGCGCCCGAGTGCCGCGAGCCCCAGCTTTTCAGCGAGCATCGTGCGATGCGTGACCTCGAAGCGCTCGCGGAAGTGCTCCAGGCCTTCCTGGAGGGGTTCGCGATCGCCCACCAGCGGCAGGAGCGCGCCACCGAGCCTTGCCAGGTTCCACAACGCGATCTGCGGCTGGTTGCCGTAGCTGTAGCGACGCCCCTGGGCGTCGGTCGTGTTGGGCGTCCACTGGGGATCGTAGCCCTCGAGCCAGCCATAGGGTCCGTAGTCGATCGTCAGCCCCAGGATCGACATGTTGTCCGTGTTCATGACGCCGTGGACGAAACCGACGCGCATCCAGTGGGCGACGGTCAACGCCGTTCGCGCACACACTTCGCGGAACATCGCGACCCAGGCGTCCCGGCCGGCCGGTCCGCAATGCGGGTAGTAGCGCTCGAGCACGTACGACGCGAGTTGGCGCAGGGGCTCGTCCTCGCCGAGCGCCGCGTGGATCTCGAAGTTACCGAAGCGCACGAAGCTGGGCGCGGCGCGACATACGATCGCGCCCGGCTCGGGTCGAGGATTGCCGTCGTAGAACATGTCGCGCACGACAGGCTCGCCGCTCGCCACGAGGCTCAGGGCACGCGTGGTCGGCACGCCGAGGGCGTGCATGGCCTCGCTGCAGAGGAACTCGCGCAGCGAGGAGCGCAGCACCGCGCGGCCGTCGGCGTGCCGCGAATAGGGCGTCGGCCCCGAGCCCTTGAGCTGCAGCTCCCAGCCACCGCCCGGGGCATCCTCGGGCAGCAGCTCGCCCAGCGTGATCGCGCGGCCGTCGCCGAGCTGCCCGGCCCAGTGCCCGAACTGATGCCCACCGTAGCGCGCGGCGAAGGGTCGCATGCCGTCGAGGAGCCGGTTTCCCGCCAGCACCTCGATCGCCCCACGGTTGCCCCCGGACGGCCGCGCGATGCCGAGTTCGGCGCCCAGCGGATCGGACCATCCGAGCAGCCGCGGCCGCGCGACCGGCGTGGGCGCGACCCGCGAGTAGCACGCGCCCGGCGCGGCCCGCGGCACATTGCGCCCGTCGATGTCGCCCGGCAGCGCGTCGACGAACCGGCTGCCAAATGTCCGCTCGCACAGGTCGAGCGCGAAGGCGTGAGGATCCGGGGGCACGGCCTGCTCCATGGCTGCGCGGGGATGCCGGGATTCTACGCCTTGCGGTGCAGCAACGCGGACGGGACACTCGCACGATGCCTCGACCACGCTCCACCACTCGCCCCCTCTCCCTCGTCTGCCTCGTGCGGCGTGCACCGCTGCTGCTCTGCCTGGTGCTACCTGGCATCGGCCTCGCCGCCGGCGAGGCCATGGCGGACCGCGAACCACCGGGTTACGCCCAGTCGCTGGCCTCCGCGGGCATCCCGCGCCGCGCGAGCTCGTTCGTCGTGCTGCCGCTCGACGGTGGCCCGCTCGAGGCGGCCGAGAACAGCGGCCTGCCCCGCAACCCGGCCTCGACCATGAAGCTGGTGACGACCTGGGCGGCGTTGAACCTGCTCGGGCCCGCGTGGACCTGGAGCACGGAGGTGCTCGCCACCGCGCACCCGGTCGATGGCGTGCTGCGTGGCGACCTCGCGTTTCGTGGCAGCGGCGACCCCGCGCTGGTCACCGAGGATCTCTGGATGCTCGTGCGGCGTATCCGCAGCGCAGGGATTCGCGAGATACGCGGCGACCTGCTGCTCGACAAGGGTGTCTATGCGCCCGTGGATCACGACCCGGCCGCATTCGACGGCGAGGGTGATCGACCCTACAACGCTGGCCCGGACGCGTTGCTGCTGAACTTCAAGACGCTGTCGTTCGAGTTCCTGCCCGATCCCGCCTCCGGCGTCGCCCGCATCGTGCCAACGCCACCATTGGCCGGGCTGCGCCTGCCGACGGGCGTGCCGCTCGCGGCCGGCGGCTGCGGCGACTGGCGCGGCAGCCTGCGTGCCGACTTCTCGAATCCGCTCGCGCCGCAGTTCCGCGGTCGCTATCCGGGCGCCTGCGGAGTGCGGACCTGGCATCTCAGCGCGCTCGACCATTCGACCTTCCTCGCCGCGGCGTTCCGCGCGCTGTGGGAGGAGTCGGGTGGCCGCTGGGAAGGCAGCCTGCGCGAGGGCGCCGTGCCTCCCGGGGCGCGGACGGTGGCCCGGCACGAGTCGCCGCCGCTGTCGCTCGTGGTCCGCGACATCAACAAGTTCAGCAACAACGTGATGACACGGCAACTGCTGCTGACGCTTGGCGCGGAGGCCGCGGGGCTGCCGGGCACCACCGAGCTCGGTGCCACGGCAACGCGCCGGCTGCTCGCCGAGCGAGGCCTGCCGATGCCGGAGCTCGTCATCGACAACGGCTCGGGGCTCTCGCGTGCCGAGCGGATCGCACCGGCCAGCCTCGCCGCGCTGCTCGCCGACGCGTGGCGCAGCCCGCTCATGCCCGAGTTCGTGTCGTCGCTGCCGATCATGGGCGTCGACGGCACGACTCGCACGCGCAGGGCGGCTGTCGCCGCATCGCACATCAAGACGGGCCAGCTCGTCGACGTGAGGGCGATCGCGGGCTACGTGCACGCCGACAGCGGGCACCGCTACGCCGTCGTGGCGATCGTCAACCACGAGGCCGCGGCGCGCGCGCAGCGCGCCCACGACCTGCTGCTCGACTGGGTGAAGCGCGAGGGCTGAACGCCGCGGGCAGTCAGCGCGCCGGCCCGCGCTCCTGCATGTACTCCGCGAAATCGTTGCGGGGCTTGGTCCAGGACTTCAGGTCGAAGATCTCGGGCGTCTTGCGTTCCAGCGCCGAACGCACCGGCTTTGGCAGGTCGTCGAGGCTGCGGAGCTTGGCACCCAGGGCCTTGCCGTAGGTCCGCCCCGGGGTCTTACCCATGCCCAGCCAGGGATGGAAGCTCACCAGGTTCTGGAACTGCACGCTCCCGGGCGCCGACGCGACATTCGGATCGAGCACGGCTGCCACGCTGGTCGAGTGCATGTAGTGCGAGTCCCAGTAGTACATCGGCTCGCCCGCTTCCTTGGGCCACTTGTCGGCGGTGAAGGGGTTCGGGAACGAGAAAGCCGACTGGCTGGCCATGATCAGGGTGTCGCCCAGCACATCCATGCGCATTTCCTTGGGCTTCAGCGTGGCCTCGGGGCCCGTCACGATGCCCTCGGGCCCGAACTGCACCGACAGTGGGCCGCCAATGAACTGCCAGATCTTGCGCTTCTCGCCGGTGACGGGGTTTTCCCACTCCTCGACGACCTCGTCGGTATCGAACGTGGTGTAGACGCCGACCTCGTAGACCGTGCCGGCGTAGTTGCCGTTGGGCAGCTGTCGCCAGGTGCTCGCGTTGAGGTTCTGCATCGTCAGCATCGGCTTGAGGTTGCCGCCATTGAGCCAGAGGTAGAGATGCAGCCGGCAGAAGGTGTAGACGGTCTCGTCCGAGAGCGTGCCCTTGACCTTGGCCATGATCCGCGGACGCGAGGCTCGGTCATCGAGGTCCAGCCGGGCCGTGGCCGCCGCCGACGCGGTCACAGCGCCGCCCGCCATCATCATCCCGATCGAACCAGCCAGCGCCTCGCGGCGCGATATCGACTGCGTCATCTTCCACCCTCCCTGGCCACCCGCAGCGGATGCCGCGACCCCGTGGCGAGGGGATCTTCGCCCGGAGGCGGGGCTGCGGACAACCACTGCGCGCGACTGGCGGCCCACGGGCGCAGCGCCTAGGCTTGCGGCATGGCCCGCGTGCTCGCCCGAATCCGCTCGCTGCACGTCTATCCGGTGAAGTCCTGCGGTGCCGTCGACCTCGATGCCGCGCAGGTCGACGCGCGCGGCCTGGCGGGCGACCGCCGCTGGATGGTCGTCGACGAGCGGGGCCGGTTCCTGACGCAGCGCACCCACCCTCGCCTCGCCCAGGTCCGCACGCGGCTACTGCATGAGGGCGTGTCCCTCTCGTCGTCCGGCTTGCCGGATCTCCTGCTGCGCACACCCCCCGGGGCGGATCGGCGCCGGGTGCGAATCTGGCAGGATGAAGTCGATGCGGCGGTCGCGGACGACGCCGCCAACGCGTGGATCTCGGCGGCGGTGGGCGCAGCGGCGGAGCTGGTGCATGCCGACGAGTCCACGCAGCGCCGCCCGGACCCTCGCTGGACCGGAGACACGCCGGCATCCGTGGCCTTTCCCGACGGCTTCCCGGTGCTCGTGTGCTCGACCTCGTCGCTCGACGCGCTGGGGCACTGGATGGGCGGGGCGCCGTCGATGGCCTGCTTCCGGCCCAACGTGGTAGTCGACGGCTGGCCTGCCTGGGCCGAAGACCGGCTGAACGACGTGCGCTGCGGCGAGGTGACTCTCCGGCTGGTCAAGCCATGCACGCGCTGCGTCGTGACGAGCCTCGATCCGCTGACGGGCGCGCCAGGCGCCGACCCGCTGCCTGCGCTGCGCGCGCACCGCTACGACGCCGCGCTGAAGGGCGTGACCTTCGGCCAGAACGCACTGTTGGTGGCACCACGCGGCGCGCGGCTGCGCGTCGGAGAAAGCGTCGAGGCCACCTGAGAAGGCGGCGGCCCCGACACCCGCGGAGGCTCAGGCGGCGGCGGCGACCTTCGCCGGCTCGACGCCTGCGACCGCGGCACCGGCGGGCAGCATGATCTCCACGCGCGAGGTGACCTGGCCACGGAAATCGAGCCACGCGTGGTTCGCGTAGTCATAGAGCTTGCAGCGGCGCACGCAGTCCATGTAGGTCCGCCAGGTCATCTGGTAGGACTGGTACTGGTCCTGGAACTTCTCGCTCAGCGCCTTCTGCGCACGACGCAGCGTGTACATCGGGATGCGCGGGTTAAGGTGGTGAGCGTTGTGCTCCATGATGTTGTGCATCAGCCGGTCGATGCCCAGGGGGAAACGCACGTGGGCCGTCGAGGTGACATAGGCGCGGCAGCGCTGCCACTCATGACGCTTCTGGAACCAGGCAATGCCGGGGTGCGTGTGGTGCACGAAGACCACGAAGCCCATGATCGCGTTCCAGAGCGCAAACGGCACCAGGACGCCCAGCGCCAGCAGCAGCCAGAAGTTCTGGTCGGTCTTGTAGGCGACGACCCCGACGATCGCGACCCAGCCGGCCATGCCGGCCGTGACCAGCGCGCTGTCGAGGTGGTACTTGGCGCGGGTGGCACCGATCTGCTTCTTGGTGGCGAAGTACATCTTCTTCCACCAGAGCTCGAGGAAATAGTAGAGGCCCCAGCCCGCTCCGCTCCGGTAGATGCGCTCCAGCGCACGCCGGTAGCGCGGCAGCGCGTCGTACTCCTCCTTGGAGAACGGCGCCCACACCTGGTCACGGCCCCTGAGGTTGTTGAAGCCGTGGTGCGCGACGTTGTGGCCGACGTCCCACAGGCTGAACGGCGTCATCGAAGGCAGGAATGCGATCCGGCCAAACAGCTGGTTCAGCCACTGGCTCTTGAAGAAGCTGCCGTGGCAGGCGTCGTGGCCGATCAGGAACAGGCGAACGATGCCCGCGGTGACCAGCAGGCTGCCGACGACCTTGAGCCAGAGCGACGAATCGACCAGGACCAGTGCCACGCCCCCCGCGAACAGCGTGAGGTCGATGCCCAGCGCGAGGAATGGCCGGAGGTAGCCGGACTTCTCGAAGGCCAGAAGGAGGGCCTTGCGGCTCACTTCAGGCTTGGCTTCGGGGGCGGAGGCAGTGACGGCTTCCATCGATCGGGACCTCGTCGGGCAACGCAGACAACATCGTGAGCATAACCGAAATGCGGTACGGCCGCCGCTTGGGCGACAATGAACTCCTATGGTCCACGAAGACGACCCGGCTGAAGCCCTGGCACTCGACCGCTCAGCGGGCAGCCTGGCCCCTGCGCAGCGCGATCAAGCCCTGGCCGAGGCCCGCGCGATCGTCGCGGGCGCCCGGGCACGCGTCGGCGAACGATCGAGGCTCGATGCCTTCCTGCAGGAGTTCGGCCTGTCGAACCCCGAGGGCATCGCGCTCATGTGCCTCGCCGAGTCGCTGCTTCGCGTACCGGACGACGGCACCGCCGACCGGCTGATCGCTGAACGCCTCAGCGGCGGCGACTGGGCCGCGCACGCGGGAGGCTCGGACTCGCTGTTCGTCAACGCCTCGACCTGGGCGCTGATGCTGACCGGGCGGCTCGTCGACCTGCCCTCGGGCATGACAGGCAACCCGGGCGGCTGGCTGGGAGCACTGGCGCGGCGGGCGGGCGAACCGCTGGTCCGCGAGGCCCTCCGGCGGGCGATGCAGATCCTCGGCGGCGAGTTCGTCGTGGGTCGGGACATCCACGACGCGCTCCTCCGCAGCCGTCGCGACGGCAGCCTGGCGCTGTGCTCCTTCGACATGCTCGGCGAGGGCGCGCGCACCGACGCACAGGCCCGCCACCACCTGGACGCCTATGCCAGCGCCATCGAGGCGGTCGCGGCGGCCACCTCCGGACCCGGCACGCACGCGCGCTCCTCCATCTCGATCAAGCTCTCGGCGCTGGAGCCGCGCTTCGCGCTGGTCCAGCAGCGGCGGGTCCGCGCGCGACTCGTGCCACGTGCCATCGAACTCGCCCGACTGGCGGCGCGGCATGGCATCGCGCTGACCGTCGACGCCGAGGAGCAGGACCGACTCGAGATCTCCCTCGAGGTGATCGAGGCCGTCGCCAGCGACGCCACGACGCGCGACTGGGACGGACTCGGACTGGCGGTGCAGGCCTACGGACTGCGCGCCCCGGCGGTGATCGACGCCGTGGCCACGCTGGCCGGGGCGACCGGGCGCCGCATGGCCGTGCGGCTCGTCAAGGGCGCGTACTGGGACACCGAGATCAAGCGCGCCCAGGAACGCGGGCTCGGCCACTACCCGGTATACACGCGCAAGTGCTCCACTGACGTCGCCTACCTCGGCTGCGCGCAGCGGCTGCTGGCTGCCGCGCCGCGACTCTATCCGCAGTTCGCCACCCACAACGCCCACACGATCGCGAGCGTGCTCGCGATGCGTCCCGCCGGGGTCGAACTCGAGTTCCAGCGCCTGCACGGCATGGGCACGTTGCTCTACGACGAGGCCCGGAGATTGCGGCCCGACCTGCCGCCCGTGCGCGTGTATGCGCCCGTCGGACCGCACGAGGACCTGCTCGCCTACCTGGTGCGGCGCCTGCTCGAGAACGGCGCGAACACGTCGTTCGTCAACCGCTTCCTCGACGAGCAGGTGCCGCTGGGCGAGATCGTCGCCGACCCGGCCGAACTGCTCGAGTCCCTGCCCGCCGTGCCGAACCCTGCGATCCCGCTGCCCGCGGAGATCCTGCTGCCGCAACGACGCCATTCGCCGGGCGTCGACTTCGGCCGCCGCGCCGGCCTCGACGGCCTGCGCCGGGCGCTCGAATCCCCGCTCGCGACGGCCGCGGGCGACGAGCGCCGTGGCGAACTGGTGGAAATCTCGAGCCCTGCCAGCCGCCAGCAACCCATCGCCACGCTGCGCTTCGCAAGCCCCGAGGATGTCGACTCCGCATTCGCCCGCGCGGCGGCGGCGCAGCCCGCGTGGGATGCCTTGCCCGCCGACGCGAGAGCCGCTTGCCTCGAGCGGGCGGCGGACCGGATCGAAGCGAAGCGGGACGCACTCGTTGCGCTGCTCGTGCGCGAAGCGGGCAAGACCCTGCCGGACGCCATTGCCGAGATACGCGAGGCCGCCGACTTCTGCCGGTACTACGCCGCGGAGGCGCGGCGGCTGTTCGGCGCCCCGCTCGCCCTGCCCGGCCCGACCGGCGAGACCAACGAGCTGCAGCTGCGGGGCCGCGGCGTACTGGCCTGCATCAGCCCCTGGAACTTCCCGCTGGCGATCTTCACGGGTCAGGTCGTCGCAGCGCTCGCCGCGGGCAATGCGGTCGTTGCCAAGCCTGCCGAGGCGACGCCGCTGGTCGCACTGGCCGTCGCCGAGCTGCTGCGCGACGCCGGCGTGCCGGCCGACGTCCTGCACACACTGCCGATGGCCGGTCGCGCATTCGGCGAGGCCGCGCTCGGCGACGAGCGGCTCGCCGGCGTGGTGTTCACAGGCTCCACGGCCACCGCGCAGTGGCTCAACCGGCGACTGGCCGCGCGCGAGGGCGCGATCCTGCCGCTCGTCGCGGAGACCGGCGGCATCAACGCCATGATCGTCGACTCCACCGCGCTGCCCGAGCAGGTGGTCGACGACGCGATCGCCTCGGCATTCGGCAGCGCGGGCCAGCGCTGCTCCGCGCTGCGCCTGCTGTGCCTGCAGGAGGACATCGCCGATCGCATCATCGCAATGCTGGCGGGTGCGATGGACGAGCTCGTCGTCGGCGACCCTGCGGAGCCCGCCACGGACGTCGGACCGGTGATCTCGGCCGCCGCCGCGGCGGCGCTCCGGGCGCACGTGGACGACATCGCGGGTTCCGGACGAATCCTGCATCGACTGACGCTCGATCATGCGCTGAGCAGCGGGACATTCTTCCCGCCCACGCTGATCGAGATCGGCAGCGTCGGCGCGTTGCGCAGCGAGGCGTTCGGGCCGGTGCTGCACGTATTGCGCTACCCCGCCCCGGCGCTACCGCAGTTGCTCGATGCCATCCGGGCGAACGGCTACGGGCTCACGCTCGGCATCCAGACGCGGCTCGACGCGACCCGGGAAGTCGCCTGGCGGAACTCGCTCGCGGGCAACGTCTACGTGAACCGGAGCATGACGGGCGCCGTGGTCGGCGTGCAGCCCTTCGGCGGCACGGGCCTGTCGGGCACCGGCCCGAAGGCTGGTGGCCCGCACTACCTGGCCCGCCTCGCGACCGAGCGCGTGCTCACGGTGAACACCACGGCGACGGGCGGCAACACTGCGCTGCTGGGGCTGGGCTGAGTCCCCGCGGCCGCGCGCGGCGTCAGCGGTCCCAGCTCGGTCCGGCCGCCACGTCGAGGCCGTAGCGTTCGATCGCGCGCGCCACGCGCTCGCGGGGCACGCTGCCCTGGTCGGCGAGCGCCTGCAGTGCCGCGAGCGCCACGTGCTGGCGGTCGACCTCGAAGAAACGCCGCAACGCGGCGCGCGTGTCGCTGCGGCCAAAGCCGTCGGTGCCGAGCACGACGTAGCGGCGGCCATGCAGGTAGCTCGCGACCAGCTGGGGCACGGCACGCACGTAGTCGGTGGCAGCGACCACTGGCGCATCGCCGTCCAGGCAACGCTGCACGTGGCTGGCGCGCGGTGGCTCGCCGGGGTGGAGGCGGTTCCAGCGTTCGACCTCACGGGCGTCGCGAGCGAGCTCGCTGAAGCTGGTGACGCTCCAGACCTCGGCGTCGATGCCCCAGTCCTCCGACAGCAGTCGCGCCGCCGCCTGCACCTCGCGCAGGATCGCGCCCGCACCGAGCAGGCGCACCCGCGGTGCGGCGCCCTGCCCTGCGGCACCCCCGGGGACGGCCACCTCGGGCCCGGCGGCCGGGTGGTGCTCGAGCCGGTACATGCCGCGAAGGACGCCCTCATGCGCCGCGGCCGGCAGCGAAGGCTGGGCGTAGTTCTCGTTCATGACCGTGACGTAGTAGAACTCGTCCACACCCTGCTCGAGCATGCGCCGGGCGCCGTGATCGAGGATCACGGCGAGTTCTCCCGCGTAGGCCGGGTCGTAGGCGCGGCAGTTGGGCACGGTCGAGGCGACGAGCTGGCTCGAGCCGTCCTGGTGCTGCAGCCCCTCGCCACCCAGCGTCGTGCGGCCCGCCGTCGCGCCAAGCAGGAAGCCGCGTGCGCGCTGGTCTGCCGCGGCCCAGATCAGGTCTCCGACACGCTGGAAACCGAAGATGGAGTAGTAGATGTAGATCGGCAGCAGCGGCACGCCGTGCGCGCTGTAGGCGGTGGCGGCGGCGACCCAGGACGAGAGCGCACCCGCCTCGGTGATGCCCTCCTCGAGCAGCTGGCCGTCGCGGCTTTCGCGGTACGAGAGCAGCGAGCCGGCGTCCTCGGGCTCGTAGAGCTGGCCGAGCGGCGAGTAGATGCCGATCTGGCGGAACAGGCTCGCCATGCCGAAGGTACGCGCCTCGTCGGCGACGATCGGCACGATGCGCGGCCCCAGCGCCTTGTCGCGCAGCAGGTTGGAGAGCAGCCGGACGAACGCCATCGTCGTCGACATCTCCTTGCCGTCGGCCTCGAGCGCGAATCCGGCATAGCTCGCGAGCGGCGGCACCGGCAGTTTCTCCGCTGACACGCGCCGGACCGGCAGGGGACCACCGAGCGCTGCGCGGCGCTCGCGCAGGTAGCGCATCTCGCGACTGTCGTCGGCCGGGCGATAGAACCGCAGCGCCGCGGCGTCGTCGTCGGAGAGCGGCAGGTTGAAGCGGTTGCGGAACTCGATGAGCGCCGCGACGTCGAGCTTCTTCTCCTGGTGCGCAGTCATGCGGGACTCGCCGGCGAGCCCCATGCCGTAGCCCTTCTTGGTCTTGGCGAGGATCACGGTGGGGCGACCCTGATGGGCCGTCGCCGCGGCAAAGGCCGCATAGAGCTTTCGGAAGTCGTGGCCACCCCGGCGGAGTGCGTCGATCTGCGCCGGCGACATGTGCGCGACCAGCGCCCGCAGCTCCGGGTCCAGGCCGAAGAACCGCTCCTGGTTGTAGACGCCGTCGTTGGCGCCGAGCGTCTGGTACTGGCCATCGACCGTGTTCGCGAAGGCACGCAGCAGCGCGTGGTTCGCGTCACGTGCGAACAGAGGGTCCCAGTCCGAGCCCCACAGCACCTTGATCACGTTCCAGCCGGCGCCCGAGAACAGCGACTCCAGCTCCTGGATGATCTGGCCGTTGCCGCGCACGGGGCCGTCGAGCCGCTGCAGGTTGCAGTTGATGATGAAGGTCAGGTTGTCGAGCCGCTCGCGGGCGGCGAGCGTCAGCGCGCCGATCGACTCGGGCTCGTCCATCTCGCCGTCGCCGAAGATGCCCCAGACGCGGCGCTTCGAGGTCCGGGCGAGCCCGCGGTGCTCGAGATAGCGCAGGAATCGCGCCTGGTAGATCGCGCTGATCGGACCGATGCCCATCGAGCCGGTCGGGAACTGCCAGAACTGCGGCATCAGCCACGGATGCGGGTACGAACAGAGCCCGCCCTGGGTCTCCTGCCGGAAGTTGGCGAGCTGTTCCTCGCCGAGCCTGCCCTCGAGGAAGGCGCGGGCGTAGACGCCCGGCGCCGAGTGCGGCTGGAAGAACACGAGGTCGCCCGGATCGCCGCCGTCGGGCCCGCGGAAGAAATGGTTGAGCCCCGTCTCGAAGATCTCCGCCGCCGAGGCGTAGGTGGCCACGTGGCCGCCGAGTTCGCCATAGGCCTTGTTCGCCCGCACCACCATCGCCAGGGCGTTCCAGCGCATGATCGCGGTGATGCGTTCCTCGAGCTCCACGTCGCCCGGGTGGACGGCCTGTTGCTCCAGCGGGATCGTGTTCTGGTAGGCCGAGTAAGGCGGTACGTTGGCGACGATGCCGAGCTGCTGGGCCTGCTCCTCGAGCCGGCTGAGCAGGAACAGGCCGCGGTCGCGCCCCGACGCCTCGACGGCGGCGCGCAGCGCGTCGAGCCATTCGCCGGTCTCGGACGGATCGATGTCTATGGGCTCGGTCGTGTTCATGCGGACCCCCTCCAGACGGCCCGCTACTCTAGTTCCTGCGCGGCGGCTTGTGCTGCCATACCGTACCGGCCAGGAGCTCCGATGCAGTATGATCTGCCAATTCAGCATCCTCCGGAAGCATAATGTGCCGCACGCGCCGCTCGACCCCATCGACCAGCGGATCCTCGCCGAACTGCAGCGCGACGCGCGGCTGACCAACGTCGAACTCGCGCGTCGGGTGCACCTGTCACCCTCGCCCTGCCTCGCGCGCGTGCGCGCACTCGAGCAGCGCGGCGTGATCAAGAAGTACGTCACGCTGCTCGAACCGCGCCAGGTCGACCTCGGCGTCACGGTGTTCATCCACGTGAGCCTCGAGAAGCAGGTCGACCGGCTGCTCGGCGACTTCGAATCCCGGGTCAGCCGCCTGCCACAGGTCCTGGAGTGCTACCTGATGACCGGGGACGCGGACTACCTGCTGCGCGTCGTCGTGGGCAGCGTCGATGCACTGCAGGACTTCATCCTCAAGGAGCTGACGCACATCCCGGGCATCGCCAGCATCCGTTCCAGCTTTGCGCTGAAGCAGGTCAAGTACGAGACGGCGCTGCCGCTGCCCGGCGGACCGAAGGGTGCTGCGTGATGCGCGTGCTCTCCGTCATCCCGCCGATGACGCAGCTCAACACGCCGTACCCATCGACCGCCTACCTGACGGGATTCCTGCGCTCGCGGGGCGTCGACGCGTCGCAGGAGGACCTCGCGCTCGCCCTGGTGCTGCGGATGTTCTCGCCAGCGGGGCTGGACACCATGCGCGAGGCGGCGGCTGCGCGGCCTGCGCGGCGACGCGCGCCGTGTGTCCGGGCCTTCCTCGCGGAATTCGCCCGGTATCGCGAGACCGCCGGCCCCGCGCTGCGTTTCCTGCAGGGCCATGACCCCACCCTCGCCTATCGCATCGCCGGACGCGCGTTCCTTCCGGAGGGCCCGCGCTTCGCGACACTGGAGGCCTTCGACCCCGGCGAGACCGGCGACCCGCTGGGCTGGGCCTTCGGTGCGCTCGGCACGCACGACCGCGCGCGCCATCTCGCCACCCTCTTCCTCGAGGATCTCGGCGACGTGCTGCGCGAGGCTGTCGACCCGCGTTTCGAGTTCGTGCGCTACGCCGAGTCGCTGGCCCAGGGACAGCCGAGCTTCGAGCCCCTGGCCGCCGCGCTCGCCGCACCACCGACCGCCGTGGATCGCGGCCTGCAGGCGCTCGCCATCGAGGCCCTGCACCGGCATCGCCCAGGTCTGGTGCTCGTCTCGGTGCCCTTCCCTGGCACGGTGTACGGCGCGTTTCGCATCGCACAAGCGATGCGCCGCGAAGACCCGTCGGTGCGCATCGCGCTCGGCGGTGGTTACGTCAATACCGAGCTGCGTGGCCTCGCCGAACCGCGCGTCTTCGACTACTTCGACTTCGTCACGCTCGACGACGGCGAGCGGCCGCTGCTCGCGCTGCTCGATCACCTCGCGGGCCACCGCCCGCGCGAGCGCCTCGTGCGCACGTTCTACCGGGATGAGATGGCGCATGGCGACGGCATGGGCGCGCGCGCGGTGCACTACGCCGACGAACCGGAACCCGACGTGCCCTTCTCCGAGACGGGCACGCCCACCTGGGACGGCCTGCCGACGCGCGACTATCTTTCGTTGCTCGACATGCTGAACCCGATGCACCGGCTGTGGTCGGACGGGCGCTGGAACAAGCTCACCGTGGCGCACGGCTGCTACTGGAAGAAGTGCGCGTTCTGCGACGTCAGCCTCGACTACATCTCGCGCTACGAGGCCGCCTCGGCCACGCTGCTGGCCGATCGCATCGAGGTGATCGTGGCCGAGACTGGGCAAAGCGGCTTCCACTTCGTCGACGAGGCCGCGCCGCCCAAGGCGCTCAAGGCGATGGCACTCGAGCTGCTGCGCCGGGGCGCGAACATCTCGTGGTGGGGCAACGTCCGCTTCGAGAGGACCTTTGACGCCGAGCTCTGCGAACTGCTGGCCCGCAGCGGCTGCATTGCGATCTCGGGCGGCCTGGAGGTCGCCTCGGACCGGCTCCTGGCCCTGATGAAGAAGGGCGTGTCGGTAGCGCAGGTCGCGCGCGTGACCCGCGCCTTCACCGACGCCGGCATCCTCGTCCACGCCTACCTGATGTACGGCTTTCCGACGCAGACGGTGCAGGAGACGGTGGACTCGCTGGAGTACACGCGGCAACTGTTCGCCGAGGGCTGCATCCAGTCCGGCTACTTCCACCGCTTCGCCGCGACGATCCACTCACCGGTGGGCCGGAATCCGGGGCAATTCGGCGTGACCCTCGTCCAGGGTCCGCCCGCCACGTTCGCGCGCAACGACGTCGCCTACATCGATCCCGTTGGCACCGATCACGACGCGCTCGGTCGCGGCCTCAGCAGGGCACTTTACAATTTCATGCACGGCGTCGGACTCGACGTCGACGTGCGCAGCTGGTTCGAGGCGCGGGTGCCGAAGACCACTGTTCCGCGCCGCTTCGTCGCCGAGGCGCTGGCAGGACGGCGCTGAGGCGGCAGCCCAGCCCAATCGAGGCGGGAGCGACCGGAAACGTGACGCCCTTCAAGGCTCGCCCGACGGCCGGGGGCGGACACTCGCAGCATGTCCGCCGCCCGCCCGCATCGCGAAGCCTCCCCGCCGCCCTCGCGCCTCGCACTCGAGGCACTCTATGACCGCCAGCGCGCCGCCGAGGCTGCCGAAGAGATGTCGGAGCAGGACGTCGACCAGTTCCTGTCGCGCATCAGGCCGGCGACCAACACGCTGCCGGACCCGGGAGACGGGCTCGACGCGGCGCGGGGAATGGTGTGGGGACTCGCACTCTCGGTCCCGCTGTGGGGCGCAATCGCCACGCTCCTCGTGGCGATGCCCTGACGGCGCTCAGCGCGCCACGTCGTAACGGTCGCCGTCGAGCACCAGCCCGCCCCGGCCGCCCCCGATCAGCGTGATCGGCCTCGCGGTCCGGTCGAAGGCATGCGCGTCGGTGGCGCTGCCCAGGATCACTCGGGTGCCGCCGGGCGGTGCCGAGGTCTCGGCCAGCGCCGAGCTGGCCCACTTCAGGAAGACCACCTGGCCACCGGCGATCGAGTAGCAGCCGTCCTCCGCGTAGGACGAGTACGCGCTGCTGCGCTGGAGCGAGTAGCTGCCGTCCTTGTTGAGCCAGATCTGGCTCAGCGCCCCGGAGCGCGACACGTAGGCGTACTTGAGACCCGGCCGCGGGCCCGCGAGACCGGCGCAGGCCGTACGCCACGCTCGGGACGGGGCGACGTCGCGCGGGGCAGCCTTGCTCGGCGCTGGCACGGCCGGCGACTCACCGCTCGCCGCGACCGGCGCCGGGGCCCGGCCACCCGTGGAGGGCACCTCCACTTCGCCGAAGGATGGCACCGTCTGGCCAACTGCCGCGTTCGCCGCAAGCAGGCTGGCGACGAGGCTTGTCATCACGCCGCTCCTCATGGCACCCGCCCTCCCCTCCGATGCCCATTCAGGCAAGGAGGATACGGAACGCCGAGCTGCGCGCAAGACCCGCTGCAGGTGGATGGTGGAAAGGGAGGGACTCGAACCCTCGACCCCGGCATTATGAGTGCCGTGCTCTAACCAGCTGAGCTACCTTTCCACGGGCTGGGCCCCAAGGCCCCGAAGGGGGCGAGAGTTTGGCGACCCGCCAGCTGCCCTGTCAAGGCGGGTGCGCGGGCCCATCGGGCCCCGCAGCCGCACCCGCACCCGCACCGGCGGTCACCTGGGGATAGACAACACCACCGTGTTCGATCGCGCCGAAGTGCCGACGCTGTTGTAGGACTGCACCGCGTAGCAGAACGTGCCGCCTTTGCTGCGGGTATCCGTCGTGGTGGTGACGTCGACGCCCAGGGTCTTGATCACGCTGAACGATCCACACGTACGCCGGGACGTGTTGTAGGACGCCCTGCTGAGACGGTAACCCGTCTCGCCCGCGACGTTGGTCCAGTTCAGCGTGGCGAGCCGCCGGCTCGCCGTGCCGCTGAGCACCGGCACTGCGGGAATGGCCGGGGCGGCCTGCGTCGTGGCGGTCGCGGTGTTCGAGTAGGCGGAATCACCATTGGCGTTGTAGGCACGCACACGGAAGGTATAGGCCGTCGACGCCACCAGGCCCGTGGCGCTGTATGTCCGGACACCGGCCGCAGTGGTGCCGATCTGCGTGAAGCTCACGCCATCGGTCGAACGCTCCACCTTGAACCCCGCCTCGTCGGCCGAGTTGTCGGTCCAAGAGAGGTTGATCTGTGTCGCCGAGGCCACCGCGGCCGCGAGCCCGGTCGGTGCGACCGGCGGCGTGGTGCTCGGCTGGTAGGCCACCGCCGCAGCCAGATCGAGTGTGCCGCCCGTGACGGTGAGGCCGGACAGCGCGGTGACAGGGCGCGCCGTCTTGAGGATGGCGTCGCGAACCTGGGCGTAGGTCCAGGTCGGCCGCAGGCCCACGATCATCGCCGCTGCACCCGCCACATGCGGGGTGGCCATCGAGGTGCCGCTGTAGGTGCTGTAGGTGTTGCCCGGGGTGGTGCTCAGGATGCTCGAGCCCGGCGCCCCGAGGTCGACACTGGTCTTGCCGTAGTTGGAGAAGCTGGAGCGCGCGTCCGTGCTGGTGATCGACGCCACCGAGATGACGTTGTCGAGGTTGTAGGAGGACGGGTAGTGCGGGGTCGTGTCGTTGTTGACGTTCGAGTTGCCGGCCGCCGCGATGAACAGGTGGTTGTTGGCCTTCGACGCGTTGATCGCGTCGTAGAGACCCTGGCTGAAGCCACCGCCGCCCCAGCTGTTGTTGGTGACCTGGATGCCCATCCGGTTCGCGTACTGCATCGCAAGGATGGCGTTGGAGGTGTAGCCGCTGCCGGTGTCGTCGAGGAACTTCAGCGCGACGAGCTTCACCTGCCAGTTGACACCGGCGACACCCACCCCGTTGTTGCCACGCGCACCGACCGTGCCGGCGGTGTGGGTGCCGTGCCCGTCGACGTCAGAGGGATTGTTGTCACCGTAGGCAAAGTCCCAGCCGTAGAGGTCGTCGACGTAGCCGTTGCCGTCGTCGTCGAGGCCGTTGACGGTTTCGCCCGGGTTCTTCCAGATGTTGTCGACCAGGTCCGGGTGGCTGCGGTCGATGCCCGTGTCGATGATGCCGACCACAAGGTTGGCGGGCCCCGTGGTCGTGTTCCACGCGGTCGGCGCCTTGATGTTGGTCATCCCCCACAGGCTGCCGTAGGACGGGTCGTTCGGGATGGCGCCGCGGCGCACCACGTAATCGGGCTCCGCGTACAGAACGTTCGGGTTCTTCACCAGCGCGGCGATTACCTCATCGACCGTGCGGCCCGGCCGCAGCGCGAGGCGCTCGAGACCCGGCACGATCGCGTACTCGACGTCACGGTCGAGACCGTTCTGGGAACGCACCT
The DNA here is from genome assembly GCA_964584625.1 of uncultured Acidibacter sp. Lineage (GTDB taxonomy): Bacteria > Pseudomonadota > Gammaproteobacteria > Steroidobacterales > Steroidobacteraceae > UBA964. Next base: position 21,042 of record CAZPAJ010000019.1, on the reverse strand, counting down.
GACCGCGGATCGACGCCGCCGCACCCGGAGCAAAGCGCACGAGCACCTTGTCGGGACTGTAGGTCGCCGGCGAGGACTGGGCGACCGCAGCGGGGGGCGCAAGCGCAAGGCTGGTCGCCAACACCGCCGCGACACAGGACAGGCTCGCAAGGGGGCTACGGGGACGGATGGACATGGTGTCGAAATCTCCCTGGGGACTGGGGCTGGATTCTAGCAGCCGCTACCGGCCGATATTCGTGGCTACTACCTAGTCCCGAAGCAGCGTCAGACCCGCGTCAGCCAGCCGTGGCGGTCTGGCGACTCGCCGCGCTGGATCGCCACCAGCGCCGAGCGCAGCTTCTGCGTCTCGGGGCCGACGTCGCCACTGCCGACCCGGTGCTCCGCTTCGCCCTGGACCAGGGTGCCCACCCCCGCGAGCACGGCGGCGGTGCCCGAGAGCGCAGCCTCGCCGTCGCGCACCCACTCGAGCATCTCGGGTACGCGAAACACGCGCTCCTCGACCGCGTAGCCGAGGTCACGCGCGAGCACCAGCAGCGAGTCGCGGGTGACACCGGGGAGGAAGGTGGTGTCGAGGCTGCGGGTCAGCAGCTTGCCGGGGCGGATCAGGATGAAGTTGGCAGCACCGGTCTCCTGCACTTCCCCGCCGGGGCAGAACAGCACCTGGTCGACGCCGTAGAGCGCGCGGGCCGCCAGCGTGGGGCCCATCGCCGCGGCGTAGTTGCCGCCGGTCTTGACCACGCCGAGGTGCGGCGCGCAGCGCATGTTCTGTTCCTCGACGAGGATGCGCAGCGGCTTCATGCCGCCCGCGAAGTAGTCCCAGACGGGGCTCGCGAGGACGATCAGGCAGGCCTCGTTCGAGGGCACGGCGGCCGCGCCGATGTTGGGCATGGTGCCGAACAGCACGGGACGCAGGTACAGCGCGCCGGGCGCCTCGGGCACGTCGGCCCGCACGCGGTCGATCAGCGAGGTGACCATGCGCGACAGCAGCGCGGGATCGGGTTCGGGCAGCACCAGCAGCCGGGCGCTCTGCTGCATCCGCGCGATGTGGCGGTCGAGGCGGAACACGTGGACGGAGCCGTCGCCATGCAGGTAGGCCTTGAAGCCCTCGAAACAGGAGCTGCCATAGTGCAGGGCGTGCGCAGCCGGATGGATCTGCAACGGCGCCGTCGGCTGGATGTCGAAGTCGCCCCAGGATCCGTTGCGGTACCACGCGACCGCCATGACGTCGGTGAGCACGCTGCCAAACGGCGCGTTCCTGGGCTTGTCGCTCATCTGCTCGAGGCTCCGTATCGGTTGAGGGCTCAGTCGATGAAGATCGTGGCCGGATGCTCGAGCCGGGTCTTCAGGGACTGGATCATCGCGGCGGCGTCGAACCCGTCGACGAAACGGTGATCGAAAGACGACGAGAGGTTCATCATCCGCCGGATCGTCATCTTGCCATCATGCACGACGACGCGCTCGATGGCCTTGTTGACGCCGACGATCGCCACCTCGGGCAGGTTCAGGATCGGGGTCGAGACGATGCCGCCGAGCCGGCCCAGGCTGGTCACCGTGACCGTGGATCCGGCGAGGTCCTCGCGACGCGCCTGCCCGCTGCGCGCCGCATCCGCCGCGCTGCGGATGGCTGCCGCCAGCTCCCACAAGGACAGCCGCTCCGCGTGGCGCACCACGGGCACCTTGAGGCCGTCGCGCGTCTGGGTCGCGATGCCAGCGTGCACGGAGCGGTGCCGCAGGAGGACGTTGCGCGCAGCATCGTAGTGCGCGTTGCATTGCGGATGCTCGCGCAGCAGCACGCGTGCGAGCGCCGCCACGACGAACGGCAGGTAGGTCAGCGGCGCCGCGCCGGCGGGGAGCCGCCCGTTCAGGTGGGCGCGCAACGCCTCGAGCTCCGTGACGTCGACCTCCTCCACGTAGGAGAAATGCGGTGCCTCGCGCACGGCCTCCGCCATGCGCTGCGCGATCACGCGGCGCACCCCAATCACGGGAATCTCCTCGACTGCAACCGCCTCCGGGTCCGCGGCACCGCCGGCCACGCCGCCTCGCGCCAGCGCCGCCTCGAGGTCGGCGCGCAGGATGCGCCCGCCGGGCCCGCTGCCCGCCAGTGACGCGAGCTCGACGCCCGCCTCGCGCGCCCGGCGACGGGTGGCGGGAGACGCCTTGACGCGCGACGTTGCGGCGCCCGCGGGGACGTCCGGACCCGACGGCCCGACGCCAACGCCGGAGTCGTCGCGCTCGAACACCACGAGCTCCGCGCCAACGGCAATGCTGTCGCCGGGGACACCCGCCAGGGCGACCACGCGCCCGGTCACCGGGCTCGGCACCTCGACCACGGCCTTCTCCGTGGCCATCTCGGCCAGCGGCTGGTCCTCCGCGACGAGGTCGCCGACCGCGACCTTCCACGCGACCACCTCGGCCGACACGGTCCCCTCGCCCAGGTCGGGCAGCTTCATGACATAGCGGTTGCTCACGCGGCCTCCATCAGCGACTCGAGCGCGCGGCGCACCCGCAGCTTGCCGGGGAAGTACTCCCACTCGAAGGCGTGCGGATACGGGGTGTCCCAGCCCGCAACGCGCTGGATCGGTGCCTCGAGGTCCCAGAAGCAGCGCTCCTGGATCGAGGCCGACAATTCCGCGCCGAAGCCGGCGAACCGGGTGGCCTCATGCACCACCAGGCAGCGCCCGGTGCGGCTCACCGACTGCGCGATCGTGTCGATGTCGAGCGGGACGATGCTGCGCACGTCGACCACCTCCGCATCGAGCCCCAGCTCCTCGATGGCACCGATGCAGACGTGGACCATCGTGCCGTAGGTGACCACGGTGGCCGCACCACCGGGGCGCGCGATGGCGGCGCGGCCGATCGGCACGCGGTAGTGGCCCTCGGGCACCTCGGCGAGCGGGTGGCCGGCCCATGACTGCGCGGGCTTGTGGGGATCACCGTCGAAGGGGCCGTTGTAGATGCGCTTCGGCTCGAAGAACACCACCGGGTCGTCGCCCTCGATCGCCGCGATCAGCAACCCCTTCGCGTCGTAGGGATTCGACGGCATCAGCACCTGAAGGCCGCTGACGTGCGCGAACACCGCCTCCGGGCTCTGCGAGTGCGTCTGCCCGCCGCGGATGCCGCCGCCACAGGGCGTACGGATCGTCACCGGCGCGGTGAACTGCGAACCGCTGCGATAGCGCAGCCGTGCCAGCTCGCTGACGATCTGGTCGTAACCAGGGTAGATGTAGTCCGCGAACTGGATCTCGACCACCGGCCGCAGGCCGTTCACGGCCATCCCGATGCCCGCGCCGACGATGCCGCCCTCGGCGATCGGCGTGTCGATCACGCGATGTGCACCGTGCTTGCTCTGCAGGCCGTCGGTCACGCGGAACACGCCGCCGAAGAACCCGATGTCCTGGCCGAGCAGGACCACCGAAGGGTCGCGGTCGAGCATGACGTCCATCGCCGAATTGAGCGCCTGGACCATGTTCATCGTGGGCATGCCGTCACCCCCCGCCCTGCTGAGAGGACGCGGCGCGCGCCGCCTCGAGCTCGGCGCGCAGCTCGGCGCGCTGGCGCTCGAGGTGGGGCGGCAGCTCGCGGAACACGTCGTCGAACATCAGCGCGGGATCGAGCCCCGAGTGCTCCTGCACCGAACCGTGGCGCAACGCCTCCTGCCAGTCGGCAGCCAGGCGCTGCTGCACCTCGGCCTGCAGCGCCGAATGCCGCTCGTCCGACCACTCGCCGAGCGCGACGAGGTGCCGGCGCAGCCGCTCCAGCGGATCGCCGAGCGGCCAGTGCTCGTAGTCGTCGCCAGGCCGGTAGCGAGTGGGGTCGTCGCTGGTGGAGTGCGCGCCGCCGCGGTAGGTCACGTGCTCGATCAGCGTGGCCCCATGGCCACGCCGGGCACGCTCGGCGGCCCAGGAGGTCACGGCGTGCACGGCGAGGAAGTCGTTGCCGTCGACGCGTATGCCGGCGATGCCGAGCCCCGGGCCGCGCGCCGCGAACGAACGCTGCTCGCCGCCGGCAAAGCCCTGGAACGTGGAAATGGCCCACTGATTGTTGACCACGTTCAGGATGACCGGGGCGCGGTAGACCTTCGCGAACAGCATCGCGTGGTGGAAGTCCGGCTCCGCAGTGCTGCCCTCGCCCAGCCACGCCGCGGCGACCTGGGGCTCGCCGCGGATGGCCGCGGCCATCGCCCAACCCACGGCCTGGGGACACTGGGTGGCCAGGTTGCCCGATATGCTGAAGAGCCGGTGCGCCGCGGAGTGGTAGAGCGTCGGCAGCTGACGGCCGCGACACATGTCGAGCGAGTTCGACAACAGCTGGCACATCAGCTCGACGGGCGACACGCCGCGCGCCAGGAACAGCCCCTGGTTCCGGTACGAGGGGAACAGCATGTCGGCCGGATCGAGCGCCATGGCGGGAGCCACCGAGACGGCCTCCTCGCCGTAGCTGCGCACGTAGAAGGTGATGCCACCCTTGCGCTGCGTTCGCTGCATGCGGTCGTCGAAAGCCCGCGTGAGCACCAGCTTGGCGAGCCCGGCCCTGAGCACGTCCGGCGGGAGCCCAGGATCCCAGGGGCCGACCGCCCTGCCCTCGTCGTCGAGCACGCGCACGAGCCGGTCGGCGAGCTCGGCCGTGTCGCGCACCGAGACGTCGACCGGCGGACGCTGGACCGCGCCGGCCGGGTCGAGCTGCACGTAGCTGAAATCGGGCCGATCGCCGGGCCGGGCCGGCACCGCCGGGACGTGGAGGCGGGACGGAGCGTTCATGACTCTAGGTTACGCAACCTCGCTTGGAAAACTTTGAGCGAATCGCTGGCCGTGGGGAGCCGTTTTTGGATATTTTATTCATCAGACGATGCTATCGGGGCTCGGGAAGCCATGGAACTCGATCGACTCGACATCAGCATCCTTGCTGCACTGCAAAAAGACGCTACCCAATCCACCGTAGAGATCGCGTCGCGCGTCGGCCTGTCGCAATCACCCTGCTGGCGGCGCATCAGCCTGATGGAGGAAGCGGGCATCATCCAGCGCAGGGTCGCCCTGCTCTCGCGTGACAAGCTCGGCCTCGAGGTTCTGGTGTTCGTGCACGTCAAGCTGACCAGCAACGGCTGGCAGTCGATGCCGCGCTTCCGGGAGAAAGTGGTGAGCTTTCCAGAGGTGCTGCAATGCTTCGCGCTGCTGGGGGACATCGACTTCATCCTGCTCGTGGCGACGCGCAATCTCACGGAGTACAACGCCTTCGTGCAGGGCAAGCTTGCCCAGGTGCCGGGCGTGCAGTCGATCGACTCGCGCATCGTGATCGAGGAGGCGAAGAATACGACGGAGTTGCCGCTCGCCGCCGTGGCTGCGCACACCGCCGCCTAGCGCGCGGCGAACCCGCGTCGCGCCACGCGCGACCTCGGCTATAGTGAGCGCCATGAGCTACCTTCCGGAAGGCTGCACGCGACCGCGGCGCGACGAACTCGACGCGTTCTGGGCCGCGGCGCGCGCGGCGCGGCCCGACGTGGCATGGCCGGCGGGCTACCAGGTGCGCTGGATCGGGCTCGACGCCGAGAGCACCCGGCAGATCTTCGACCTGATCCGCAGCGGCGACAAGACCGGCACCTTCACCCTGCCCTGGATCGTCGAGCGCACCGACCAGCCCGCGCCCCGCGCTGGCGACTGCATCGTGCTGATCGACATCGACGGCACGCCGACGCAACTCGTCCGCCTCGAGTCGGTGCACCTGGTGCGCTTCGGGGATGTGACGGCCGCGGACACCGCGATCGACGGCTCGCCGGTCCGTGACCCGGCCGTGTGGAAACCGCTGCACACGGTCTACTGGAACGGCCTGCTGAAGCCCTTCGGCCTGGCGGTCTCGGACGACATGCCCTTCTGGGCGGAGCCTTTCACGCTGCTGCACGACCGCGGATGATCGCGGTCAAGCTGATGCTCGTGCCGCTGCTCCTCGCGGCGGTCACGCTCGCGGGCCGTCGCTGGGGCCAGGGCGTCGCAGGCTGGCTGGGAAGTTTCCCCATCGTCGCCGGCCCGATCCTGCTGATCGTGTCGATCGAGCACGGCGCCGCATTCGGTGCGCGTGCCGCGCAATTCGCGCTCGCGGGCATCGCTGCCACGATGGCGTTCTTCGTGGTGTATGCGCGGCTCGCACGACGCACGGGCTGGGGAGGCTCGATGCTGGGCGCACTGCTCGTCTGGGTCACCGCCGTGGCCGGGCTGATGCAGTTGCCGCAGAGCTTGCCGTTCGCATTCGGCGTCGCACTGCTTTCGCTGGCGATCTCGGCACCGGCCATGGGCGCCACGGCCGCTCCTCCCGGGCCCGCACCGGCGCCGGCGCCGCCCGCTCCGGCGCGGCGCCCTCACCCGTTGGAACTGCCCGCGCGAATGGCCGCCGGCGCGGCGCTGACGGTGACCAGCAGCGCGCTGGCTGCACGCTTCGGTGCCGATGCCAGCGGCTACGCCGCGCTGTTCCCGGTGGTGGGCGCCACCGCGGCGGGCTTCAACCATGCCACGGCGGGAGCGGCCTCGGCACGCGCGTTCCTGCGCGGCATGACCCGGGGCATGTGGTCGGTGGCGGTGTTCTGTGGCGTGCTCACGTTCGCGCTCGCAGCGTGGCCGCTGGCGGTCGCGTTCGCGGCGGCCGTCGCCGCGACCGTCGCGATGCATGCGGCGACGCGGCCGCGCGGCTAGCCGAGGCTTCCCACGCCGAGCAGCACGGCCACGCCGAGGGCCAGGAAGATCGCCGCGGCGATCCCGTGCACCAGTTTCATGGGCAGCTTGCGCGCCGCCACCTCGCCAAGCAGCACGGCCGGCACGTTGGCGAGCATCATGCCGAGTGTCGTGCCGGCGACCACCCCGATGAGCGACGCGTACTTGGCCGCCAGCGCCACCGTGGCGATCTGCGTCTTGTCGCCCATCTCGACCACAAAGAACACCAGCAGCGTCGTGACGAAAACGCCGTAGCGCGGCGGCTTGGCCTCGGCCTCGTCGTCGAGCTTGTCGGGCACCATGATCCACGCTGCCATGGCGATGAACGAGACGCCGAGGATCCAGCGCATGGCGTCGGGCCCGATGACCGAGGCCAACCATGCGCCCACTGCGCCGGCCAGCGCGTGGTTCAGCAGCGTCGCGGCGAGGATGCCGAGGATGATCGGCACGGGCTTGCGATACTTGGCCGCGAGCACCAGCGCAAGCAACTGGGTCTTGTCGCCGATCTCGGCGAGCGCGACCACTCCGGTGGAGATCAGGAAGGCTTCCATCAGGGCTCCGGCCCGCGTGCGGGGCGCAGGATTCTAGCGCGCGGCCCGCAGCCACGGCATCGCGGCGAAAACACACAGCATCGCCAGATAGACAGCTCCGGAGACGGGATCGCGACTGGCCACGTAGGCTGCTGGTGACAGCCCGGACAGCAGCATGGCCAAAAGCAGCTCGGCCAGCAGGAGCAGCAGCAGCGCCAGCGCGCCGATGCGCAGCAGCGCGGGGCCGCGCCCGCCGCCGCGATGGCGCCGCAGCACGAGGCCCGCCGCCCAGTGGATCGCGACCAGCATCAGCGGCATCTCCAGCAGCTCCGCCCAGCGCTCGCCAAGTCGCGGCACCAGCAGCGGTACCCGCACGGCACCGAGCAGGAAGCCCACGCCGAACACCACGCCGAAGTAAAGGCCGGCGAGGCGCAATTCCCGCAGGCTCATCGCGCCGGGACCGGCACCTGCGGGTCGATCGCGTGGAAGATGCCGCGGATGCACTCGCGCTTCAGTGCGCACTCGGCGGTGAGACGGCCGAGTCCGCTGCGCGTGACGGCGCCGAATCGGCGCTGGTCGGGCGTGAGCTCCGCGCGCTCGGTGGTGCCCGGCGCGTCGTTGCGCAGCACCGCGTTGCGGATGATCGTGAACGGCACGCCGCTCGCCATCAGCTCGCGCTCGGCGACGTCCTTGGCGGTGAGCACCTCGGCCATCATCGGCCATCGCGACTCGGGGTAGATGGCGCGGCTCTCACCCGCGCCCACCGAGCTGTGCAGGATCACCTGGCGCACGCCGCCGGCCTTCGCGCCAGCGGTAATCGCGCGCTGCGTGGTCGCGTAGAACGCCGCCGGCTCGCTGGCACGCTTGCCGAGCGCGTTGACCGCCACATCGTAGCGGCGCGCGAGGAAGGCGGCGAGCACGTCGGCCTCGCGCGTCGCATCGCCCACCACGAATTTCACCGACAGGCCCTCGAGCCGCTCGAGGCTCGACCCCTCGCGGTGGAACACCGTGACCGAATGCCCGGCGCGAAGCATCGCCCGCGCGACCTCGGCACCGAGCTGGCCGGTGCCGCCGAACACCAGCACCTCGGCGGCGCTGGCCGCGGGCGGCAGCACCAGCGCCGCGCCGAGCGCCAGCGCTCGCAGCAGGCGGGAAAAGACCGCTCGCAGACCGGCCATGGGAATTCCCTCGTCGATTCAGACGTTGAAGCGGAAGTGCATGACGTCGCCCTCGCGGACGACGTACTCCTTGCCCTCGAGTCGCAGCTTGCCAGCCTCCTTGGCCCCCTGCTCGCCCTTGAGCGCGACGTAGTCGTCGAAGGCGATGACCTCGGCACGAATGAACCCCCGCTCGAAGTCGGTATGGATCACCCCGGCGGCCTGTGGCGCGGTCGCGCCTTTCCTGACGGTCCAGGCGCGGACCTCCTTCTCGCCGGCCGTGAAGTAGGTCTGCAGCCCGAGCAGCGCGTAGCCGGCGCGGATCACGCGGTTGAGGCCGGGCTCCTCCAGGCCGAGCTCCTTCAGGAACTCGGCGCGGTCGGCCTCGTCGAGCTGGGCGGTCTCGGCCGCGATCGCGGCGCCGACGGCGCCCACCAGGGCCCCCTCGGCGGCGGCCAGGGCCGTCACGGCGTCGAGCATGGGGTTGCCCTGGAACCCGCTCTCCTGGACGTTGGCCACGTAGAGCATCGGCTTGAAGGTCATCAGCTGCAGGTCGCGCACGATCGGACGCTCGGTGTCGTCGAGCGGTACGGCACGCGCGGGCTTGCCGGCGTTGAGCGCATCGCGTACGCGGCGGATCACCTCGCGCGCCTTGATCGCGTCCTTGTCCTGGGCCTTTGCGGCCTTCTCCGCGCGCGCCAGCGCCTTCTCGATGGTCTCGAGGTCGGCCAGCATCAGCTCGGTGTTGATGATCTCGATGTCGGCGATCGGGTCGATGCGCCCGGCGACGTGCACGATGTCGTCGTTGACGAAGCAGCGCACCACGTGGGCGATGGCGTCGGTCTCGCGGATGTTCGCGAGGAACTTGTTGCCGAGGCCCTCGCCGGTGGAGGCGCCCTTGACGATGCCGGCGATGTCGACGAACTCGACCGTGGTCGGCACGACGCGCTCCGGGTGCACGAGCGCCGCAAGCTGGTCGAGCCGCGGGTCGGGCACGGGGACGATACCGACGTTCGGGTCGATCGTGCAGAACGGGTAGTTCTCCGCCGCGATCATCGAGCGCGTGAGCGCATTGAACAGGGTCGACTTGCCGACGTTAGGCAGGCCGACGATTCCGCACTTGATTCCCATCTGTCAGTCCCGTCCCTTGGTTTCGGCGCTGCCACCGGGTGGCGGCAGCGCGGGCACTGCCCGCGTGTGCAGGCGGTTCATGGCTTTCTGCGCGCCCTGCGCGAGCAGCACGGGCAGCGCGTCGGCGGCATCGGCGATGGCGTCGTCGAGCAGCCGCTGCTCGGCGGCAGCCGCGCGCTGCAGGACGTAGTCGACGACCTCGCCACGGGCACCGGGATGGCCGATGCCGACGCGCAGCCGCCAGAACCCCGCGCCGAGCGCGGCGATGATGTCGCGCAGGCCGTTGTGCCCGCCGTGCCCGCCGTCCTGCTTGAGCCGCAGCGTCCCGCAAGGCAGGTCGAGCTCGTCGTGGGCCACCAGCATCTCGGCGGGCGCGATGCGGTAGAACGCGGCCACCGACTGCACGGGCCCGCCGCTGCGGTTCATGAAGCTGCCCGGCTTCAGCAGCCAGAGCTCCTCGGTGCCGACACGGATGCGCGCCAGCTCGGCCTGGTGGCGGGACTCGGCGCGGAACACGCCACCATGGCGGCGCGCCAGTTCGTCGACGAACCAGAACCCCGCGTTGTGGCGGGTGCGCGCGTACTTCTCGCCGGGATTGCCGAGCCCGACGACCAGCCTGATCGCCTGTGCGCTGATGGCCTGTGCCGCCAAACGAACCGCCCTCCGCAAAGACAGAGGCCGCCACGACGGCGGCCTCCGGAAGCAGCCACGCCGAGGCCGGCGTTACTTCTTCGCGCCGCCCTTGGCCGGCTCTTCCTTCTTGGCACCTGCCGCAGGCTTCCCGGCGGCAGCGGGGGCTGCAGCCGCCTCGGCGGCCGGAGCCTCGGCCTCGGAAGCGCGCGGGCTGTGGATCGACACCACGACGGCGTCCTTGCCCTGCTGCACAGCCGTTGCGACCACGCCCGCCGGCAGGGGGATGTCGGAGATGTACTTCGACTCGTTCAGCCCCATCTGCGAGAGGTCGAGCTCGAGGTACTCGGGCAGGTCCTTCGGCAGGCACTGCACCTCGATGTCGGCGATGCGGTGCGAGACGATGCCGCCCTGGGTCTTGACGCCGGGCGACGCCGACTCGCCCTTGAAGTGGATCGGCAGGTGTATGCGGATCTTCTCGTCGTCGAGCACGCGCTGCAGGTCGAGATGCAGGACCTGGTTCTTGGCCGGGTGCATCTGCAGGTCCTTGACGATGGCCGCCTGCGTCTCGTCGCCGACCTTCAGGCCGATGATGCTGGCGTAGAACTTCTCGTCGTCGATCAGGGTGACGAGCTTCTCGTGCGACAGCGACAGCATGCGCGGGTCGAGCTTGCCCCCGTAGAGGATGGCCGGCACGCGCCCCGCGCGACGAAGGCGGCGGCTCGCACCCTTGCCATCGGCGTCACGGAACTCGGCGGCGAGTTCGAAAGCAATCTTCATGATGTGGACTCCTGGTTGAATGGCTCCACCCCGCGACCAGGGTGGACTCAGTCGACGTACAGCGAACTCACCGACTCCTCGTCGCGGATGCGCCGTATCGTCTCGCCGAGCAGGCCCGCCACCGACAGCTGGCGGATCCGCCCGCATTGCTTAGCGTCCGCGCTCAGCGGGATGGTGTCGGTCACCACCAGCTGGTCGAGCGCGGAGTTGGAGATCTTCTCGACGGCCTTGCCGGAGAGGATCGCGTGCGTGATGTAGGCGACCACCTGGATGGCGCCCTCGTCCTTCAGCGCCTGCGCCGCGAGGCAGAGCGTGCCGGCGGTGTCGACCATGTCGTCGATCAGCACGCAGCTCTTGCCGGCGACGTCGCCGATGATGTTCATGACCTTCGACTCGTTCGGCCGGGGCCGGCGCTTGTCGATGATGGCGAGTTCGACGTCGTCGAGCCGCTTGGCGAGCGCGCGGGCGCGCACCACGCCGCCGACGTCCGGCGAGACCACGATCATGTTCTCGTAGCGCTGGCGCCAGGCGTCGCCGAGCAGCACCGGCGATGCGTAGACGTTGTCGACCGGGATGTCGAAGAAGCCCTGGATCTGCTCGGCATGCAGGTCCACGGTGAGGACCCGGTCGATCCCGGCGCCCGCAAGCATGTTGGCGACCAGCTTGGCCGAGATCGCCGACCGGGTGGCGCGCGGGCGGCGGTCCTGGCGCGAGTAGCCCATGTAGGGCACGACCGCGGTGACGCTGCCAGCCGAGGCGCGACGACAGGCGTCGGCCATGATCAGCAGCTCCATGAGGTTGTCGTTCACCGGCGGGCAGGTGGGCTGGACGATGAAGACGTCGCGTCCGCGGACGTTCTCCATCAGCTCGAGGTTCACCTCACCGTCGCTGAAGCGGCCGACGAAAGCGCGGCCGAGCGGCACCATCAGGTGCCGGGCGATGTCCTGCGCGAGCGCCGGGTTGGCATTTCCGGCGAACAACGCGAGTGTCTGGGTATCCAAGGACGTACCTTCAGTGTTCGGCAGCGCCGAGTGGCTGGGGTGGAAGGATTCGAACCTCCGAATGGCGGGATCAAAACCCGCTGCCTTACCACTTGGCGACACCCCAGTATTTCGGTGCGGTGTCTGTCTTCAACCCTCGATGCGCGCCGCAGCGGCCCGCCCCAGCTGCTCGAGCAGGGGAGAACGCTGCAGCCCGCGCGCGACCCAGGCGCGCCACTGGTCCGGGACCCGCGCCGCCACGCGCTCCGCCGCGGCCGCGGAGTCGAAGCTGGCGAACAGGCAGGAGCCGGTTCCGGTGAGCCTGGAGGGCGCAAACCTCCCGAGCCAGTCGAGCGCCTCGGCGACGGCCCCGTAGCGCGCACGCACCACGGGCTCGCAGTCGTTGCGGCCACCCGGCTGGAAAAGGGCCGGTATTGTGAGGACGGGGGAATTTCGTGTCAATTCAGGTGCCTGGAATATCTCGCGCGTCGGCACGGCGACCCCGGGGTGGATGATCAGGAACCAGCGTTCCGGCAAGACCAGCGGCGTCAGGCGCTCACCTACCCCCTCGGCCCAGGCGGACTCCCCCCGCACGAACACCGGCACGTCGGCACCGAGCTGCCGGCCGAGCTCGCAGAGCGTGTCCATCGGCACGCCGGTGCCCCAGAGCCGGTCCAGCACGCAGAGGGTGGTGGCTGCATCGGAGCTGCCGCCGCCGAGGCCGCCGCCCATGGGGATGCGCTTGCGCACGCGGATCACGGCGCCCTGGCGGCATCCGGTGACCGCCTGCAACGCAAGCGCGGCGCGCACGCAGAGGTCCTGCTGCGGGGGAACGTCCCGCAGCCCCTCCGCGCCTTCCGCGGGATCGTCGGCACGCGTGACCAGGCCGTCGGGCGTGATGTCGAAGGCGAGCTCATCAGCAAGCTCGACGAGCTGGAACACCGTCTGCAGCTCGTGATAACCGTCAGGCCGCCGGCCGGTGACGTGCAGGAACAGGTTCAGCTTGGCCGGGGCCGGCCACCATGACCGTGTCGCCGGGGTGGTCATGGCCGGTCGGCCCACTCTTGCACGAGCAGTCGCAGCCGGGCCGGGCCGCGCGCCGCATCGACGCGACGCGGCAGGCCTGCGGCGTCGGTGGCATAGGCGCGGTAGACCACCTGCCACCCCGCCTGGGTCAGCGCCTCGAGTCGCGGCGCGTCCGCCGCGAGCCGCTCCTGTTCGACGTCGATGGACGGGTCCGGGACACCCAGCACCCAGTACCGCAGCGAGGCCAGGGGCAGCTCGAAGCCGAGCTGCTGCTCGAGGCGGGCGCGCGCCGCGGCACCGTCGAATCGCTCGCCGCGCGCGGTGGTCAGCGACAGCTGATCGCCGCGGGCGATCACCCGCAGCCCCCCGATTCCGAGCGGCCCGTCGAACTCGAGTTCACCGCGGGAGCCGGCCTGTACCCAGCGCAGCGACGCGGACAGGCCTGACTCACCCGCCGCGACGGCGATGCGACCGCGCAGGCTGAAGCCCCCGAGCTGCTGGAGCAGCGCGCGGCGCTGTGGCCAGGGCGCGTCCGGTGCCACGACGGGCAGTGCGACCCCGGTGCGCAGGGGCGTCACGCAACCGGCCAGCCAGGCAGCGCCGGACGCACCCACCAGCAAGCGGATGGCCTGGCGGCGTGCCAGGGGCCCAGGACCCGACAGGACCGACACGCCTTGCGGCCTCAGCGCGACGGGGCGCCGGCCGGATCGACGCCGGTGAAGCGCTCGAGGACGGCACGCAGTGGCTTGGAGTCCGGCGCGCGGGCCAGCGCGCGAGCCCAGACCACCCGGGCCTGCGCCTGGTCGCCGAGCGCCCACAGCACCTCGCCCCAGTGCGCGGCGATCTCGGCGTCGCGTGACAGGCGCCATGCGCGCTCGAGGAACGGCAGCGCCCCCGCTGCGTCGCCGCGCCGGAACCGCACCCAGCCCAGGCTGTCGACGAAAGCCGCGTTGTCGGGCCGCTGTTGCAGGGCACGACGGATCAGCCGCTCGGCGCGCGCCAGTTGCCGGCCGCGGTCCGCGAGCGTGTAGCCGAGGGCATTGAGCACCGAGGCGTCGTCGGGGCGCTCGCGAAGCAGGCGCTCGAAGGCACGCACCGCCTCGCGGCTGCGTCCTGCGGTCTCGAGCACCATCGCGCGCTGGTACAGCAGGTTCGGATGCGAGGGATGGCGGGCGAGCGCGGCGTCGAGCGCCACGAGCGCGGCGTCGTGCTGACCCGCGTCCGCGAGCAGTTGCGCCTTGGTCGACTCGACCTCGATGAGGTCGTCGCGATCGGACCGCGCGTGCTCGTCGAGCAGGGCCATGCCCGCGTCCGTCTCCCCGCGGCGGATCAGCAGCGCGGCCGCCCGGGTACGCGGCAGCAGGCCGGCACCCGCCTCGACGAGACGCCGGTAGCTCTGCAGCGCCAGGTCGACGTCGCCGCGACGCTCGGCGATCAGGCCGAGGTAGAAGACCGACTCGGCGGTGCCAGCGCCGCGCTGCAGCCGCGCACCGAAGCGCCGCTGCGCATCGGCGAGGTCGCCGCTCGCCAGCGCGAGCAGCGCCAGGCGCCGCTCGGCCTCCGCGCGCAACTCCGGCAGCTGCGCGATGCGCTCGACCTCGCGGAACGCCTCCTCGGTACGGTCGAGATCGACCAGCGTCTCCGCCACCGCGAACGACTGTTCGGCCGGATCGAGGCGCGCGGCCTCGCGCGCCGCGTCGAGGGCACGGACCTCGTCGCCCTCGGCCACGGCGATCGCGGCAGCGAGCCGGGCCGCGTCCGGCGCTGGCGCCTCGCCCCGGGCCCGCGCCGCCTCCAGCAGTCGCGCTGCGGCACCGAGATCGTCGGCCGCCGCGGCCAGCCGCGCGAGCGCGACCAGGGTGGCCGCCGAGGCCGTGTCGCGATCCACCACGCGATCGAAGGCCAGCCAGGCGGCGGGCGCGTGCTCCCCCTCGGTCGCGAGCGGCAGCAGGTCGCGCAGCGCCCGGTCGGGCTCGACGTCGGGCTTGGCAAGCAGCGCGCCGAACAGCCGACGCGCGTCGTCGATGCGCCAGAGCTCCAGCGCCACCAGGCCAGCCGCGCGCAGGGCGTCGACGTTCTCCGGGTCGATCGCGGCCCAGCGCTGGGCGGACTGCCAGGCGGCCGGCAGGTGTGCGCAGGCCAGGCCGACGTCGGTCGCACGGCGCGCGATGCGCGGATCGCGCGAGCCGGCAGCCGCCTTGGAGTAGGCCTCGGCGCCCGCGCGGCAGTCGCCGCCGTTCAGCAGCAGTTCGGCCGAAGCGAGCCGCGAGGCGTCGTCCGACGCGGCGCGCGGCTGCAGCGCCCAGGCCGGGACGCAGGCGAGCGACGCGGCGAGCAGGACGAGGAACCGCTTCGGCGACACCGCGGCGTGCAGGGACGACATGGCCCGACTATAGCCGAAGCGCGCCCCGCTGCGGGCCGCCTCGGCTTGTCAGGTCCTGCCCGGCCCCCGACAATCGCGGGCCGCCCTCCGCCCGCGCCTGCCCATGAAGGATTCCATCCGCCAGCGCCTCGACAAGGCCGCCGACCGCTTCGAGGAAGTGGGCCGGCTGCTGGCCGACCCGGCGCTCGACGGCGGCTCGCGGGAATTCCGCGAGCTGTCGATGGAATACGCCCGACTCACTCCGCTGGCCGAGCACTACGCGGCCTATCGCGGACTGGAGTCCGAGTACGCGGCGGCCGAGGCGCTGGCTGGCGATGCAGACGCGGAGATGCGCGCGCTCGGCGCCGAGGAGACCCTGGCGCTGCGCGAGCGGCTGCAGGCCGGCGAGGTGGAGCTGCGCCGGCTGCTGACGCCCCCGGATCCGCGCGATGCGCGCAACATCTACCTCGAGATCCGCGCCGGCACCGGCGGGGACGAGGCTGCGATCTTCGCAGGTGACCTCTTCAGGATGTACTGCCGGTACGCCGAGCGCCGCGGCTGGCAGGTCGAGACGCTGTCGGTCAACCCCGGCGAGCATGGCGGGTACCGCGAGGTGATCTCCCGGGTGGCCGGCGCCGGCGTGTTCTCGCGCCTGAAGTTCGAATCCGGCACGCACCGCGTGCAGCGCGTGCCGGCGACCGAGGCGCAGGGCCGGATCCACACCTCGGCCTGCACCGTCGCGATCCTGCCCGAGGAGGAGGAGATCGACTCGATCGAGATCAACCCCGCGGAGCTGCGCATCGACACCTTCCGCGCGTCCGGTGCGGGCGGCCAGCACGTCAACAAGACCGACTCGGCGATCCGCATCACCCACCTGCCGACCGGGCTCGTCGTGGAGTGCCAGGACGAGCGGTCGCAGCACAAGAACCGGTCGCGCGCGCTCGCGCTGCTGAAGGCGAAGCTGCTCGCCGCGGAGCAGGAGAAACAGCAGTCCGCGCAGGCCGCGTCGCGCAAGCTGCAGGTCGGCAGCGGCGACCGCTCGGAACGGATACGGACCTACAATTTCCCGCAGGGCCGGGTCACGGACCACCGCATCAACCTGACGCTCTACCAGATCGAGGAGATCATGGACGGCAGGCTCGACGACCTCATCGAGCCGCTGCTCCAGGAGCATCAGGCGGAACTGCTGGCCGAGGAGCCCTGAGCGCACGGCGCAGCTCGAGGTCGGCGTGGCGCACCAGCGTCAGCGCGGCGAGGAACGGCAGGAACAGCCCGCCCGCCAGCGCCGCCACCACGGCGCCGACGCGACGCACCGCCGCGGGATCGCCGGTACCTGCGAGCTGCGCGAGCACCAGCGCCCCGAGGTAGCCCGCGGCGTAGCAGGCCAGCAGCCCGAGCAGCGCGCCCAGGGCCAGACCCGCGCCCTGCAGCACCTGCCCGCGCGACAGCTGCAGGGCCTCGTCGAGCGCGCCGACCACGCTGGCGCCCGCCAGCAGGCGCGGCCACGCGGGCCATAGCGCCACCAGCAGGTAGAGGCCCGGCAACAGCAGCAGTGCCCCCCCCAGCAGCACGAGCGCCGTCGACGCGATCATCAAGGCCAGCGCCGCGGGCAGCCGCGCGGCAGCGCAGCGCAGCAGGCGCGCGGCCGGCATGAGCTGGCCATCGGCCAGCGCGCGCTGGCGCAGCAGGATCGCGTTCCATACCAGCAGGTTCACGAGCCCGCCGCCGATCGCGAGCAGCCACCAGATGGCGTCCTTCGGCGACGCGAGGGTCGCGGGCCGCCCTTGCAGCAGGTCCCAGGCCGAGGGCAGCTGGCCCATCAGCACGGCCGCCAGCGACAACGGCAGGCAGGACGGCAGGGAGCGGCGGAAGAGCCGCAGCGCGGCCTCCAGCAGCGCGCCGGCACGGGCCGGATGCGGCAGCGGCAGGATGCGTTCCGACATGACCGCAATGTAGCAGAACCGGGTGCCGGGTCCGTGGCCATGGCAGACTCCGCCGATGACTGCGACCACCACGGTCGAGGCCGCGCTGCGCGAGACCGCCGCGGCACTCGCAGGATTGCTGGGTGCCGGGGCGACCCGCGAAGCGCAACGGCTCGTGGCCGCCGCACTCGGTCTCGACCTCGCCTCCCTGGTTGCCGGCCCGGATCGCGAAGTCGATGTCATCGCCGGAGCGCGCCTGCGCGACTGGACGCGGCGCCGCGCCGCCGGTGAGCCGTATGCCTACCTGTTGGGCAGGCGTGGTTTCTGGACACTCGATCTCGAGGTCGGCCCGGCGGTGCTGGTGCCCCGCCCCGAAACCGAACTGCTGGTCGAGCGCGCACTGGCTTGCGGCGACGCGCTGGCGGCCTGTCGCGCCGCGCCGCTGGAATTCGCCGACCTCGGCACCGGCTCGGGCGCGATTGCGCTCGCCGTGGCGCAGGAACGCCCGCACTGGCGGGTCACGGCCGTGGACGTGTCGGCGGCGGCACTGGATATCGCGCGCCGCAACGCGGCCCGGCACGGTCTCGCGCGCGTGCAGTTCGTCGAAGGGGACTGGTTCGCGCCGCTGGCGGGACGCGTCTTCGATGTGATCGCGTCCAATCCGCCCTACGTGGCGGCCGACGATCCCGTGCTGCACGGCGACTCGCTCCGCCACGAGCCTCGGGGCGCGCTCACCCCGGGCAAGGATGCGCTTGCCGCGCTGCGCGCGATCACCGCGGGGGCGCCCGCCGCGCTGCGCGGCGGCGGCAGCCTGCTGCTCGAGCATGGCGCGACGCAGGGCGAGCCGGTGCGCGCCTGCCTTGTCGCCTGCGGCTTTCGTCACGTAGTCTCGTCCCGTGACCTCGCCGGGCACGAGCGCGTGACCGAGGGTCGCCTTCCCTGAGCGGCCCGCGCACGCGGCCGCCTGTCTCCATCACACAGGAAACTCCATGCTCCGCTTCGAAACCACGCAAGGCGCGTTCACGGTCGAGCTCTTCCCGAAGGAAGCTCCGGAGACCGTCGCCAATTTCCTCAAGTACGTCGACGACGGCTTCTTCGACGGCACGATCTTCCACCGCATCGTCCCCGGGTTCGTGATCCAGGGCGGTGGCCTCGAGCCTGGCATGGAGGAAAAGACGACCCGGCCGCCGGTCCGCAACGAGGCGACGAACGGCCTCGAGAACCTGCGGGGGACCCTGTCGATGGCGCGCACCAACGACATCCACAGCGCGACCTCGCAGTTCTTCGTCAACCTCTCGGACAACGATTTCCTCGACCACCGCCCCGGCAGCTATGGCTACGCCGTGTTCGGGCAGGTGACCGAGGGCATGGACGTCATCGATCGCATTGCCGCCGTGCCAACCGGCCGCCGCCGGGGCTACGACGACGTCCCGGTCGACGACGTGGTGATCCAGTCGGTCCGGCGGCTCGCCGCAGGCTGAGCCGCATGCTGCGCAGCGCGCTGCGCTGGGCGGCGATCGGTGCGCTCGCCTTCGTCCTGCTCAGCGCGGCCGTCGTGCTCGCGCTGCGCTGGGTCGATCCGTGGACCAGCGCGTTCATGCTCGGCGACCGCCGTGAGGCGTTGCTGGCGGGGAATTTCGGCTACGCCAACCGCTACGAGTGGGTCGACCTCGAGGCCATCTCCCCGCATGCGGCGCTCGCGGTGATCGCCGCGGAGGACCAGCTGTTCCCGTTCCATGCGGGTTTCGATTTCGAGTCGATCCGCGAGGCCGTGCGGCACAACGCCAAGGGGCGGAAGGTCCGCGGCGCCAGCACCATCACGCAGCAGGTCGCCAAGAACCTGTTCCTCTGGTCGGGGCGCAGCTACCTGCGCAAGGGCCTCGAGGCGTGGTTCACCGTGCTGATCGAGCTGATGTGGCCCAAGGAGCGCATCCTCGAGGTGTACCTGAACGTGGCCGAGTTCGGCCGGGCCGTCTACGGCGTCGAGGCTGCTGCACGACAGTACTTCCGCAAGCCCGCGGCCCGGCTCACGCGGCGCGAGGCCGCGACGCTGGCCGCGGTGCTGCCCAACCCCAAGGTGATGCGCGCGGACCGGCCGTCGCGCTACGTGGCACGCCGCCGCGACCACATCCTCGGCCAGATGCGCGCGCTCGGCGGCCCCGCCTACCTGCGCCAGCTCGACGACGACGAGCCGCCGCAGCGGCCGAGCCGGGCCGCCGCAGCAGGCCGCTGAACGCTCAGCCGGGCTCGTAGCCGAGGTTGGGCGCGAGCCAGCGCTCGGCCTCCTCGACCGACAGACCCTTGCGCCGCGCGTAGTCCTCGACCTGGTCCCGGTCAACCTTGCCCACGGCGAAGTACTTCGCCTGCGGGTTGGCGAAGTACCAGCCGCTGACGGCCGCCGTCGGGTACATCGCGTAGCTCTCGGTCAGCCTGATGCCGGCGTTGCGTGGCACGTCGAGCAACTGCCAGAGCGTGGCCTTCTCGGTGTGGTCGGGGCACGCAGGGTAGCCCGGCGCCGGGCGGATGCCGCGATACTCCTCCCGGATCAGCTGCGGGTTGCTCAGCCGCTCCGCCGCATCGTAGCCCCAGAGCTCGCGCCGGACGCGCTCGTGGAAGTGCTCGGCGGCAGCCTCGGCGAGGCGGTCGGCGAGCGCCTTCAGCATGATGCTCGAGTAGTCGTCGTGCGCCTTCTCGAAGCGCTCCACGTGCGGCTCGATGCCGATGCCCGCGGTGACGGCGAACGCGCCGATCCAGTCGCGGACCCCGGTATCGCGCGGCGCGACGAAGTCGGCCAGGCACTCATGGGGCTGGCCGGCCGGCTTGCCCTTCTGCTGGCGCAGGTGATGCAGCACCGCGAGCGGCTCGCGCCGCTGCTCGTCCGCGTACACCTCGATGTCGTCGCCGACCGAGTTGGCCGGGAACAGCCCGATCACCGCGCGGACCTGCAGCCAGCGCTCGGCGACGATCTGCTTCAGCATGCGGCGCGCATCGGCGTAGAGGTTGCTCGCCGCCTCGCCCACCACGGGGTCCGTGAGCACGTCGGGAAACTTGCCGGCGAACTCCCACGCATTGAAGAACGGCATCCAGTCGATGTAGCCGAGCAGCTCCTCGAGCGGGTAGTCGTCGAACGCGTGCACGCCCGGCCGCAGCGGCGGCACGGGGGCAGGGCCCGACGCGTCGAACGGCCGGCGGTTCGCGCGCGCCCCGGCGATCGTGAGCTCGGGCTGCTTGACGCGCTTGCCGGCGTGCTGCTCGCGACGCTGCTCGTGCTCGGCCGCGATGCGGGAGGCGTACGCCGCCTTCTGCGACGGGGTGACCAGCGCCTGGCACACGCCGACGGCGCGCGACGCGTCCTTCACATAGACCACGGGATGCGGGTACTGCGGCGCGATCTTCACGGAGGTGTGGGCCGGCGAGGTGGTCGCGCCACCGATCAGCAGCGGAACCTCGAAGCCCTGGCGCTGCATCTCGCGTGCCACGTGCACCATCTCGTCGAGCGAGGGGGTGATCAGCCCGGAGAGCCCCACCAGCGCCGCGTTCTCGCGGCGCGCCACGTCGAGGATCTTTTCCGCCGGCACCATCACGCCGAGGTCGATGACCTCGAAGTTGTTGCACTGGAGCACGACCCCGACGATGTTCTTGCCGATGTCGTGCACGTCGCCCTTGACCGTGGCCAGCACGATCTTGCCGTTCGAGCGCGAGCCGCCGTCCTTCTGGCGCTCGATGTAGGGCACGAGGTGGGCCACCGCGCGCTTCATGACGCGTGCGCTCTTGACCACCTGGGGCAGGAACATCTTGCCGGCGCCGAACAGGTCGCCGACGACGTTCA
>CAZPAJ010000018.1:64609-65405 GCA_964584625.1 uncultured Acidibacter sp. | reverse complement strand
AGGCCTCGATCGATCAGACGACGTCGCAACTGACCGAGCTGGATGTCGACGATGGCGCGGATCTGCGCCGTGCCGAGCGGGTGGAACACGACGATGTCATCGATCCGGTTGATGAACTCGGGCCGGAAGTTCTGCTGCACGATCTCCATGACCGCGCTCTTCATGCGGGTGTAGTTGCCCTCGCCCGCGTGCTCCTGGATCACCTGCGAGCCGAGGTTCGAGGTCATGATGACCACGGCGTTGCGGAAGTCGACCGTGCGGCCCTGCCCGTCGGTCAGGCGGCCGTCGTCCAGCACCTGCAGCAGCACGTTGAAGACGTCCGGGTGGGCCTTCTCGACCTCGTCGAGAAGGATCACCGCATAGGGCCGGCGACGGACCGCCTCCGTGAGGTAGCCGCCCTCCTCGTAGCCGACGTAGCCCGGCGGCGCGCCGATCAGCCGCGCCACGGAGTGCTTCTCCATGAACTCCGACATGTCGATGCGGACCATGGCGTCCTCGGTGTCGAACAGGAACTCGGCCAGCGCCTTGCAGAGCTCGGTCTTGCCGACGCCGGTCGGGCCGAGGAACAGGAACGAGCCGTTCGGCCTGCGCGGGTCGGACAGGCCAGCCCGCGAACGCCGGATCGCGTTGGCGACGATGCGCACGGCCTCTTCCTGGCCGACGACGCGGCGCGCCAGCGCCTCCTCCATGCGCAGCAGCTTCTCGCGCTCGCCCTCGAGCATCTTGGAGACGGGGATGCCGGTCCACTTCGAGACGACCTCGGCGATCTCCTCGTCGGAAACCTCCTCCTTGAACA
>CAZPAJ010000018.1:50121-64599 GCA_964584625.1 uncultured Acidibacter sp. | reverse complement strand
CTCCTAGTCGGTGAACTTGTTGCGCACCTGCTGAGTCTCGCGCGTCTCGGCCTCCTGGGCCTGCGCGAGCCGCTTCTCGAGCTCGGGGATGCGGCCGTACTGGAGTTCCGCCATCCGCGCGAGATCGCTGCGGCGGCGGGAGTTCTCCAGCTCGAGCTTCACCTTCTCGAGCTCTTCCTTGATGGTGGCCGCGCCCTGCAGCGAGGCCTTCTCGCTCTTCCACACCTCCTCGAGGTCGGCGTACTCGCGCTCGAGCTGGGCGAGGTTCTCCTGCAGCGCCGCGAGCCGCTTCAGCGTGGCCTCGTCCTTCTCCTTTCGCAGCGCCTCCTGCTCGATCTTGAGCTGGATGATGCGGCGCTCGAGCTTGTCGAGCGCCTCCGGCTTGGAGTCGATCTCCATGCGGATGCGCGCGGCGGCCTCGTCGATCAGGTCGATGGCCTTGTCGGGCAGCTGCCGGTCGGTGATGTAGCGATGCGAAAGCGTGGCGGCCGCGACGATCGCCGGGTCGGTGATGTCGACGCCGTGGTGCACCTCGTAGCGCTCCTGCAGGCCGCGCAGGATCGCGATCGTGTCCTCGACCGAGGGCTCGTCGACCAGCACCTTCTGGAAGCGCCGCTCGAGGGCGGCGTCCTTCTCGATGTACTTGCGGTACTCGTCGAGCGTCGTGGCGCCGACGCAGTGCAGTTCGCCGCGCGCGAGCGCGGGCTTGAGCATGTTGCCGGCGTCCATCGCGCCCTCGGCCTTGCCGGCGCCGACCATGGTGTGCAGTTCGTCGATGAACAGGATGACCTGCCCTTCCTGCTTCGCGAGGTCGTTGAGCACGCCCTTGAGGCGCTCCTCGAACTCGCCGCGGAACTTGGCGCCGGCGATCAGCGCGCCCATGTCGAGCGCCAGGATGCGCTTGTTCTTCAGGCCCTCGGGCACCTCGCCGTTGACTATGCGCAGTGCGAGGCCCTCGACGATGGCGGTCTTGCCGACGCCCGGCTCGCCGATCAGCACCGGGTTGTTCTTGGTGCGCCGCTGCAGCACCTGGATGGTGCGGCGGATCTCGTCGTCGCGGCCGATCACCGGATCGAGCTTGCCGTCGGTGGCGCGCTTGGTCAGGTCGACGGTGTATTTCTCGAGCGCCTGGCGGCCCTCCTCGGCGTTGGCATCCTGCACCTTCTCGCCGCCGCGGATCTCCTCGACCGCCTTCTCGACGGCGGCCCTGGCGAGCCCGGCGTCCTTCAGCAGCCGGGCGAGCAGGCCCCGATCCTCGAAGCCGGCGAGCACGAACAGCTCGCTGGAGATGTACTGGTCGCCCCTCTGCTGCGCAAGCTTGTCGGTGACGTTCAGCAGCCGCGAGAGGTCGTTGGAGACGTGGATGTCGCCCGGCGCACCCTCGACCTTGGGGAGCTTGTCCAGCGCGGCCTGCAGGTCGGCGCGCAGCTTCGGCAGGTTGCCGCCGGCCTTGAGGAGCAGCGGCCGCACCGTGCCGCCCTGCTGGTCGAGCAGTGCGAGCAGCACGTGGGCGGGCTCGAGCAGCTGGTTGTCGCGGCCGATGGCCAGCGACTGGGCGTCGCCGAGCGCCTGCTGGAAGCGGGCGGTGAGTTTGTCCATGCGCATGGGGCGCCCCCGGGAGTCGGTGAGTGACGGTTAGCCCGGACTTGGGGGGCGCGGGCCCGGGTTTCAAGGCCCGCGACCCGGCGAGGCGCCGCGGCGGCGTCAGTGGACCTGGTGCTCGGCGAACGCGACCACGGCGACGCCCAGCCCGATCAGCAGCACCTGGGCGACGCTGGCCCGCGCATCGGAACGGCGGTGCAGGCCCGGGATCAGGTCGGCCACCGCCACGTAGAGCAGGCTCGCCGCCGCCACCGCCAGCGCGTAGGGCAGCCAGTGCATGACCTCGCGCAGGGCGAACCAGGCCAGCACGCCGCCGAGCACGGCGGTGAGGCTGCTCGCGACGTTCCATGCCAGCGCGCGGGCGCGACTCATGCCGGAGTGCAGCAGCACGGCGAAGTTGCCAACCTCCTGGGGGATCTCGTGCGCCATGATCGCCAGCGCGGTGACCACGCCGAGGTGGAAGTCGGTGAGGAAGGCCGCGGCGATCAGCACGCCGTCGAGGAAGTTGTGCAGGGCGTCGCCCGCCAGTACCAGGGGGCCGGAGGCCTGCCGGCGATGGTGCTCGTGGGCGTCGTGCGTCTCGAAGGCCTCGGTGTGGCAGTGGCGCCAGAGCAGGAACTTCTCGAGCACGAAGAACAGCGCGATGCCGGCGAGCAGGGCAACGCCGATCGAATGGACCTTGAAGAAGCCCGCGCCGATCACCGCGTGGGGCACCAGCGCCAGCAGCGCGGCGCCGAGCAGCGCGCCGGTGGCGAAGCTGACCATGTGAGGCAGCAGGCGGTCGCGGCGCGCGTCCGGCAGCAGCAGGAACAGGCCCGCCACCAGCACGCTGGCAACGCCACTGAGGGCCGTGAAGAGCACGATCGCGGTGAGGGAGGACATAAGCGTTATATTCTAACAGGCGGCGGCGGCGAATCCCGGGATTTCGCGCCATAGCAACGCGGCCATGCGACCGGTTCGACCGTCCCGCCGATGCGAGAAGAACCGGGACGCGTCGCTGGCGGTGCACCACTCGCCCCCCGCGACGGATCCGACACCGAGCCGCGCCAGCCGCAGCCTCGCCAGGGCCGGGAGGTCGCATTGCCAGCGACCGGCCGCGTTGCGCTCGAAGCAGTCGGCGGCGGAGGTGTCATCGGCCCACGCTCCCGCGAGCAGGGCCTCGCGCACCTCGCCTCCGACTTCGAAGGCTGCGGCACCGATCGCGGGGCCGATCCAGGCCCGCAACTGGCCGGGGGGCGAGGCCATCGCCTCGACCGTGCGCTCGAGGACGCCGGCGGCGAGGCCGCGCCAGCCAGCGTGCGCCGCGCCCAGGCGCCGCCCGTCGGCGCTGCAGAACAGCACGGGCAGGCAGTCGGCCACCATGATCGCGAGCACGACGCCGGCGCGGCCGGTCACGACGGCGTCGGCGACCGGCGGCTGGCGGGTCGCCCCGCAGGTGTCCGCGTCGAGCACGTCCGCGCCGTGCACCTGCTGCAGCCACAGCGGCTCGGCGGGCAGGTCGAGCGCCGCCCGCAGCAGTCGTCGGTTCGCGAGCACGTCGGCCGGTTCGTCGCCCACGTGCAGGGCGAGGTTGAGGCTGTCGCAGGGCGGCGCGCTGCAGCCGCCGTTGCGCAGCGTAAAGGCCGCCCGCACGCCGGCTCCGGCCGCGTCCCAGTCGGGCACCAGCAGGCCAGGAGGCGGCTCTCCCGGTCCACCCGGCGCGCACTCAGTCATCCGCGACCTCCGACGCCAGCACGCCGAGCAGCGCGAGGAAGTCCGCGGGCAGGGGTGCGTCGAATTCGAGGTAGCGGCCGGTGTCCGGGTGCTCGAGACCCAGCCGCGCCGCGTGCAGCGCCTGGCGCCGGAAAGCCGCAAGCGCGGCCTGCACCGCGGCCGATGCGCCGGCTGGCACGCGCCGCCGCCCGCCATAGAGCGGGTCGCCGACGATGGGATAGCCCGCGTGCGCGAGGTGCACGCGGATCTGGTGCGTGCGTCCGGTCTCGAGGCGCACGCGTGCCAGCGTGTGAGCCCGGAACCGACGCTCGATCCGGAAGTGGGTGACGGCCTCGCGCCCGTCGGCGCGGATGGCCATGCGGGTGCGCTGGCTGCGATGACGCCCGATCGGCTCGTCGATCGTGCCACCGCCGGTCATGACACCGGCGCACAGCGCCAGGTACTCGCGCTCGATCTCGCGCGCGGCGAGCGCGCGGACCAGGGCGGCGTGGGCCAGCGGCGTGCGCGCGACGACGAGCAGCCCGCTGGTGTCCTTGTCCAGCCGGTGCACGATGCCGGCACGCGGTACCCGCGCCAGTTCCGGGTCGTACTGCAGCAGCGCGTTCTGCAGCGTGCGGTCCGGGTTGCCCGCCCCGGGGTGGACGACCAGCCCGGGCGGCTTGTCGACCACCAGCAGCGCCGCGTCGCGGTGCACCACGCGCCAGGGCACGGCGGGCTCGCCGGGCGCCACCCTGGAGTCGGGCTCGAACGCCGGCGAGACCCTGAGCTGCTCGCCGCCCAGCAGCACGCTGCGGCGCTTCGGCAGCCGGCCATCCAGGGTGATGCGCCCCTCGTCGATCCAGCGCTGCAGCCGCGCGCGCGAGTACTGCGGCAGCAACTGCGCCAGCACCACGTCGAGGCGCTGGCCGGCGCAGTCCGGAGGCACCGTCAGGCGGTGGTCGCCGGCGGGGGCTTCGGGGACCGGATCCGCGGCCGGGAACTCTGGGGACACGTGAATGACCAAGGGTGGGCGGGCAGTTGGCTATAATGCCGCGCTCTGCCTCCAGGATTCCAACCCGCCGCATGACCGCCCAGCGACTCGAAGCCCACGCCCCGCGGCGCGCCCCGGCGATGCTCGCACTGCTCGCGATCCTGCTCGCGGCGCTGTTCACCCTGAGCGGATGCCGCACGAACCGCGAGGCCGACGCCCTCAAGAGCGGCCCAGAGCTCGTCTACGAGCGAGCGCGCAAGAGCCTGGACGACCAGGACTTCGACATGGCCATCCGCGTATACGAAGCGCTCGTGGCCCGCTTCCCCTTCGCCCCGGAGGCCCGCCAGGCCCGGCTCGACCTGATCTACGCCTATTACCGCGGCCGCGAGAGCGAGTCGGCGCTCGACGCTGCCGACACCTTCATCCGCGAGAACCCGACGCACCCGCGGATCGACTACGCCTGGTACATCAAGGGCATGGTCGACTTCGAGCGCACGCCGAACGCGCTCGAGCGGTTCTTCAAGGTGGACCTGGACGAGCGCCCGCCGCAAACCGCCCTGAAGTCCTTCAACGCCTTCCGCAAGGTCGTCGAGGAGTTCCCCAAGAGCGAGTACGCGCACGACGCGCGCCGGAGGATGATCCACCTGCGCAATCGCCTCGCGGACTACGACCTCTACGTGGCGCGCTACTACGTCAAGCGCGGCGCCTGGGTCGCGGCGGCCCAGCGCTCGAAGGAAGCGATCGAGAAGTTCGACGGGGCGCCGGCGGTGCGCGAGGCCCTCGAGATCATGATCGAGAGCTACGAACGGCTCGGCATGCAGGAACTCGCCGACCAGTCCCGCAAGGTCTATGTGCTGAACTACGGCGGCGACCCCCAGAAGGTCGTGCCGGTCAAGCGCAGCTGGTGGAAACCCTGGGCCTGACTACCGCTGGTAGCCGTTGGTGATCGGGTAGCGCCAGTCGCGCCCGAACGCCCGGCGGCTCACGCGCACGCCGGGCGGTGCCTGCCGCCGCTTGTATTCGTTGCGCTTCACCAGGTCGAGCACCCGCCCCACCGTGGCCCGGTCGAAGCCGCGCTCGACGATCTCGTCGACCGAGAGGTCCTCCTCGATGAAGGCCTCGAGGATGGGATCGAGCACGTCGTACTCGGGTAGCGAGTCGCTGTCCTTCTGGTCGGGCCGCAGCTCCGCCGAGGGCGGCCGGTCGATCACGCGCTGCGGAATGGCCGGGCCCTGGGCGTTGCGCCAGGCCGAGAGCCGATAGACCAGCATCTTGCTGCAGTCCTTGATCGGCGCGAACCCGCCGGCCATGTCGCCGTAAAGCGTGGCGTAGCCCACCGCCATCTCGCTCTTGTTGCCGGTGGTCAGCAGCATCCGGCCGGTCTTGTTGGAGATACCCATCAGCAGCAGCATCCGGCAGCGCGACTGGATGTTCTCCTCGGTCGCGTCGGGCGCGCGGCCCTCGAACTCGGGCGCCAGCGCCGCGAGCGTCGCGGCGAACATGCCCTCGATGGGGATCACGCTGTAGCGAACGCCGAGCAGCGCGGCCTGCTCGGCAGCGTCGGCCACGCTGATATCGGCGGTGTAGCGCGAGGGCATCATCACGGCGTGGACCCGATCGGCGCCCAGCGCGTCGACGGCGATCGCCAGCGTCAGCGCGGAGTCGACGCCACCGGAGAGGCCCATGACGACACCGGGAAACCGATGCTTCCCGACGTAGTCGCGCACGCCGAGCACCAGCGCACGGTAGACGCTCTCCTCGTCGGTTGGCGCCGGGGCGATCCGTCCAGGCACGGGCCGCACCGGCGCGCCGGGCGCGTCGCGCACGAATTCGACGCACTCGAGCGTTTCCTCGAACGCGGGGGCACAGGCCACCACCTGGCCGTGCGCGTCCATGACGAAGGACTGGCCGTCGAACACCAGCTCGTCCTGCCCCCCGACCAGGTTCACGTAGGCGACCGGCAGCCTCACGTCGTCGACGCGCTGGCGGACGACGGCCTCGCGATCCGCCTGCTTGCGTCGCTCGAAGGGCGAGGCATTGACCACCACCAGGAGCTCCGCACCCTGCGACCTTGCAAGCTGCGCGGGCTCGGGCTCCCAGATGTCCTCGCACACCAGCAGTCCGATGCGGAAGCCGCGGAAGTCGACCACGGTCGGCTGGGTGCCGGCCTCGAAGTAACGCTTCTCGTCGAAGACCCGGTAGTTCGGCAGGCAGGCCTTGCGGTGTCGCGCCTGCTCGGCGCCGTCGTCGAGCAGCGCCGCGGCATTGAAGATCAGCCGGCCGCTGTATTCCGGGAACCCGACGACGAGCCCGATGCCGCGGGACTGCTCGCGCAGACGCAGGAGTGCGGAGTCCACCTGGTGGCGAAACCCGCGGTGGAACAGCAGGTCCTCCGGTGGATACCCGCTGAGCGCCAGTTCCGGGAAGGCGACAAGGTCAGCCGCCGCCTCGCGCGCACGCGAGGCGAGCGCCAACATGCGCTCCGCGTTGCCGGCGATGTCGCCGACGAGGAAGTTCGCCTGCGCGAGCGCGATGCGGAGCCGGGACGAGGCAGCGGCAGGAGCCACGCGAGGCGAACCCGGGATCCGCGCGCCGCGCCGCGGCTCAGCGCCGCGACCGGCGCGGCGCGGCCTTGGCCCGCGCCTTCGAGCGCGCCGCGGCCTTCGCCTTGGCCTTGGGTGCCGCCTTGCGCTGCAGCTTCGGCCGGACGGCAGCCTTGGGCTTGGCAACGGGCCGGGCCTTGGCCGCAGGCTTTGCCTTGGCCTTCGCCTTGGCCTTCGCCTTGGCTGCGGGCTTGGCCTTGACCTCGATCTCGAGCACGGCCCGCTTCGCGGCCCTGGCGCGGCGACGGCGCAGCAGGTCGTTCATGGCGCTGCCGAGTTCGGCCGGCGACTTGACGGTGCGGACGCCCGCGGCCTCGAGCGCGCGGTACTTGTCGGCCGCGGTGCCCTTGCCGCCGGCGATGACCGCGCCGGCGTGGCCCATGCGCTTGCCCGGCGGTGCCGTCACGCCGGCGATGTAGGCAACCACCGGCTTGGAGACGTACCTGCGGATGTATTCCGCGCCGGCTTCCTCGTCGCTGCCGCCGATCTCGCCGACCATGACGATGCCTTCGGTCTGGCCGTCGCGCTCGAAGAGCTCGAGCACGTCGACGAAGTTCATGCCGCGGACCGGGTCGCCGCCGATGCCGACGCAGGTGCTCTGGCCGAGCCCGTTGTTGGTGGTCTGGAACACGGTCTCGTAGGTCAGCGTGCCGGAGCGCGAGACGATGCCGATCGCACCCTTCTTGTGGATGAAGCCCGGCATGATGCCGATCTTGCACTCGCCCGGCGTGATCACGCCGGGGCAGTTCGGGCCCACCAGGCGCACGCCGGTGCCCGCAAGGGCGGCCTTGACGCGCACCATGTCGTTGACCGGGATGCCCTCGGTGATGCACACGACGAGCTCGATGCCGCCGTCGGCCGCCTCGAGGATCGCGTCGGCCGCGTAGGCGGCGGGCACGTAGATCATGCTGACCGTGGCGCCCGTGGCGGCGACGGCGTCATGGACGGTGTCGAAGACGGGGCGGCCGAGGTGCGTGTCGCCGCCACGACCGGGCGTGACGCCGCCGACGACCTGCGTGCCGTAGGCGATGCACTGCTCGGAGTGGAAGGTGCCCTGCTTGCCGGTGAAGCCCTGGCAGATCACCCTGGTGTTGCGGTTGACGAGAATGCTCATGTCTGGAGTCCGTGTTGCGTGGGCAGGGGTCAGCGCGCTGCGCCAACCACCTTGCGTGCGGCGTCGGTGAGGTCGGTCGCGGCGATCACCGCGAGGCCGCTGTCGGCGAGGATCTGCCGCGCCTTGTCGGCATTGGTGCCCTCTAGGCGGACGACGACCGGGAGCTTCAGCCCGACGTTGCGCACGGCCGTGATGACGCCCTCGGCGATCAGGTCGCAGCGCACGATGCCGCCGAAGATGTTGACGAGGATCGCCTTCACGCGCGGGTTGGAGAGGATCAGGTTGAACGCCGCCGTGACGCGCTCGGCGGTCGCACCGCCACCCACGTCGAGGAAGTTGGCCGGCGATCCGCCGTGCAGCTTGATGAGGTCCATGGTGGCCATGGCGAGACCCGCGCCGTTGACCATGCAGGCAATGTTGCCGTCGAGGGAGACGTAGTTGAGGTCGTGCTCGCTGGCACGCAGCTCCATCGGGTCTTCCTGCGAGGTGTCGCGCATCGCCGCGACCGCCTTCTGGCGGTAGACCGCGTTGGCGTCGATGTTGATCTTGGCGTCGAGCGCGAGCAGGTCGCCGCCCTTCGTGACGATCAGCGGGTTGACTTCCACCAGGCTCGCGTCCTTGTCGAGGTAGAGCTGGTAGAGCGCCATGGCGATCGCCTGGAACTGCGCGACCTGCTTGTCCTTGAAGCCGAGCGCGAAGGCCATCCGCCGGCACTGGTAGGGCTGCAGGCCCGCCGCCGGGTGGATGTTCACCGTGGTGATCTGCTCGGGCGAGTGCTCGGCGACTTCCTCGATGTCCATGCCGCCCGCGGCCGAGCCGATCATGGCGATGCGGCCCTTCTCGCGGTTCAGGGTCATCGAGAGGTAGATCTCTCGCTCGATCTGCGAGCCGGACTCGACGTAGACCTTCTCGACCGGCAGCCCCTCGGGACCGGTCTGCTTGGTGGCGAGGCGGGTGCCGAGCATCGCCTTGGCCGCCGAACGCACGGCCGCCGCGTCGCGCGCCAGCTTGACGCCGCCCGCCTTGCCACGCCCGCCGGCGTGAACCTGCGCCTTGACCACCCAGACCGAGCCGCCCAGGGCCTCGGCGGCCGCGACGGCCTCATCGGGGGTGGCTGCCACCTTGCCCCGGGGCACCGGGATCCCGTAGGCCGCGAACACTTCCTTCGCCTGATACTCGTGCAGGTTCATTCGCTCTTCCGTTGCGTCGACTAAACCAGCATTGTCGCGAAAATGCCTGCCCGAGGGAACCTCCGCGGGTTGCCCACGATCGCGACGATCGGGGATCATCGGCGCGATGCCGCCTTCCATACAGCGACTGCCGACCGCGCCGGGCGACCTCGCCCTGCGGGTGGTCGGGCTCGTCAACTTCTACCGGCTGATGATCCCGGTGGCGCTGCTCGGCATCCGCTGGGCCACCGGGGCGGATTCCACCCTGGGTTCCGTCCACCCAACGTTGTTCCAGGCCACGGCGGTCATCTACCTGAGCGCCGGCGTGATCTTCGTGCTGATGCAGCGCTTCCGCGGCCTCAGCCTGCGCCAGATCACGATCTCCCACTGCCTGGTCGACTCGACGGCGATCGCGCTGCTGCTCTATTCGAGCGGCGGCGTGGACAGCGGCATCGGCATCCTGCTCGTGCTGCCGGTCGGCGCGACCGCCCTGCTCGCGGAGGACCGCGACGCCTTCCTGCTCGCCGCGATCGCCAGCCTGCTGCTGCTGGTCCAGCAGGTCGCCAGCCAGGCCTATGGCCCGGCGCCCGCCGCCGACTACCCGACCGCCGGCGTGCTCGGGGTCAGCACCTTCCTCGTGGCGCTCGGCGCGTGGCTGCTGTCCCGCCGGCTGCGCGAGAGCGAGGCCATCGTCCGACGCCAGGAAATCGACCTCGAGAACCTGGCGCAGCTCTCGCAGTACGTCGTGCAGCACCTGCGGGAGAGCATCCTGGTGATCGATCCGGAGGACCGGATCCGGCTGATCAACGAATCCGCGGCGCAGGTGCTGGGCGACGAACGGGCCTACCCCGGCACCCACGTCGGCGAAGCGTCGCCGCGCCTGCACCAGTTGCTGGCCCTGTGGCGCGCCGACCGCAGCCCATCGGCCCACTCGGCGGGCACGCTGGTGTCGGCCGACGGCGGGCGGGTGATCCAGCCGCACTTCGCCCCGCTCGGCAGCGCGCGCAATGCACCCATGCTGGTGTTCCTGGAGGACACGGCGCAGATTGCCTCGCAGGTGCAGCAGTCCAAGCTCGCCTCGCTCGGACGCCTCTCGGCGAGCATCGCCCACGAGATCCGCAATCCGGTCGGCGCGATGAGCCACGCCGCGCAGCTGCTGGCCGAATCACCAGGCCTGTTGGACGGCGACCGGCGCCTGACCGACATCATCACCCGCAACGGGCACCGCGTCAGCGACATCGTCGAGGCCGTGCTTTCGATGTCGCGGCGCGGTGAGTCGCGGCCAGAGCGCATCGAGCTCGGCGCGTGGCTCGCAGTCTTCCAGGAGGAGTTCTGCGCCACCATGCCGTTCCCGTCGACACGACTGCGGGTCGTTCGCGGCGATCCGCCCGAGGTCGAGGTCCGGGTCGACCCGGGCCACCTCCGGCAGATTGCCTGGAACCTCTGCGAGAACGCGATCCGCCATGGCCTGGCGCAAGAGCCGGATGGCGTGGTGGAGCTGAAGATGGGGCGGCTGCGCCCCTCGATGCGCCCCTTCCTCGAGGTCGCCGACCCGGGCCCGGGCATCGAACCGGCGGTGGCGGAGCGGATGTTCGAGCCCTTCTTCACCCGGGGCGGGGAGGGATCAGGGCTCGGGCTGTTCCTCGCCCGCGAGCTCGCCCAGACCAACTCGGCCGTGCTCCTGCACGAAGCCCGTGCGGGTGGCGGCACCGTGTTCCGGATCGTGTTCACGGATCCCCAGCGCTGGGAAACGTAGAATGGAGGCCATGCGCAAGCCTTCGGTACTGGTGATCGACGACGAACCCGACCTCGTCGAACTCGTTTCGCTCACCCTCGAGCGGATGAATATCGCGGCGCAGCCGGCCGGCGACCTGGCCACGGCGCAGGCCCTGCTCAGGAGCGGCGACTTCGACCTCTGCCTGACCGACATGCGGCTGCCCGATGGAGACGGCCTCGAACTCGTCGCCTGGATCCAGGAGAACCGCCCGGCGCTGCCCGTGGCAGTGATCACGGCCCACGGGAACGTCGAGGCGGCGGTGCGCGCGCTCAAGCTCGGTGCCTTCGATTTCCTCTCCAAGCCGCTGGACCTCGCCGTGCTGCGCAAGATCGTCAGCAAGGCCATCCGGCTCGCCGACGCGGCGACGACCGGCGCGCGCGGCTCACGCGGCAACGGGGTGCTGATCGGCGACTCGGCGCAGATGCAGGCGCTGCGCGACATGATCCAGCGCGTGGCGCGCAGCCAGGCGCCGGTCTACGTCGCCGGCGAGTCCGGCTCCGGCAAGGAGCTCGTCGCCCGGCTGATCCACTCGCTGGGCCCGCGCCGCGACGGGCCATTCGTCCCGGTGAACTGCGGGGCCATCCCGAGTGAGCTGATCGAGAGCGAGCTGTTCGGCCACAAGAAAGGCAGCTTCACCGGCGCCCAGGCGGATCGCATCGGTTTGGTGCAGAGCGCCGAGGGCGGCACGCTGTTCCTGGACGAGGTCGCCGACCTGCCGCTGCACCTGCAGGTCAAGCTGCTGCGGGTGCTGCAGGAAAAGACCATCCGGCGCGTGGGCGACACGGCCGAGACCCCGGTCGACATCCGGGTCGTGTCGGCCACGCACCGCAACCTCGCCGAGCTCGTGGAACAGGGCCGCTTCCGCGAGGACCTCTACTACCGCATCAACGTCATCGAGCTGCGGGTTCCCCCGCTGCGCGAGCGCATCGACGACCTGCCCGACCTGGTCGACGCTATCCTGGCGCGGCTCGTGCAGCGCATGGGACTGGGCGAGGTCGCGCTCTCCCCCGCCGCGATGGACCGCCTGCGCAGCTACCCGTTCCCGGGCAACGTCCGCGAGCTCGAGAACGTGCTCGAGCGCGCGGTCACCCTCTGCGACGGCTCGAGGATCGAACCCGACGACATCCAGCTGCGCGACCTGAGCCGGCGCTCCGCGGGCAGCACGGGCGTCTTCCCCCAGCTGACCGGGACGTTCCCGCAACCGGTGATCGCCGAGGCGGCCGAGCAGCCCGCTCCCGCCGTCGACTCCGGGCCGGCACCGGCGGCTACCGCGCCGCCGGCTCCCGAGGCACCGTTGGACTCCCGTGTCGAGGAACTCGAACGGGCGGCGATCATCCAGGCACTCGAGCAGACGCGCTACAACCGCACCGCGGCAGCCCGCCTGCTCGGGATGACCTTCCGCGCCCTGCGCTACCGCATCAAGAAGCTCGGTATCGAATAGCACTCGGTAACGAGAGTCGCGTCACGCTGGCGCCAGGATCCGACGCGACATAATCCCGCGCATGCTGAACGCGGCCCCGACCCCGACGATGTCGTCCGACCGCTGGCGCCTGGTCGGCGCCGTCGCCATGGCCTTGACGCTGCTGTGGGCCTGGCTGTCGACTCGCGGCTACGTCGGCGTGATCCACGACACCCCCTACTACGCCCTGCTCGCGCTGGCCCGACTGTCGCCCGAGTCCCTCGGCGGCGACGTGTTCCTGGCCCACGGATCGCAGGACCAGTTCAGCGTGTTCTCCCCACTGCTCGCGGCCAGCATCGACCGACTCGGGCTGGAGCCCGCGTTGCTGGTGCTGACGCTGGCGTTCAACGTGGCGGTGTTGCTGGCCGCCGCGGCGCTGGCAGGCGCGGTGCTGCCGCCCCGGCAGCGCTGGCTGGCGGTCGGCCTGTTCGTGGCGGTTCCCAGCCTCTACGGCGCCGCGTCCGTCTTCAGCTACCTCGAGCCCTTCCTGACGGCGCGGATCGCGGCCGAGGCCTGCGCCCTCGCCGGCATCGCAGCGAGCCTTCACGATCGCCGCTGGCTGGCGGCCGGGCTGCTGGCGGCCGGCCTGGCGCTGCACCCCATCATCGCACTGCCCGGCGTGCTGCTGGCGGCCCTGCTCCAGGCCGGAACCCCGGGCCGGCAGGCGGCACTGCTCGGAGCGGGCGCGCTGGCGCTGGCCGCCGCATGCGTCGTCGCAGTCGTCGCTCCGGTCGGCCCGCTCTCCCGGCTCGAGGGCGATTGGTACGAACTCATGCGCACGCGCAGCCCCCTGCTGTTCCTCGCGGAGTGGGACATCAGCGACTGGCAGCGCAACCTGGTACCCGCCTGCACGTTGGGTGCCGGCCTCGCCGTGCTGGCGCCCGAATCCCCGGCAGCCCGGATCGCCCGGGCGGCCCTGCTGCTCGCCGCGGGCTCGGTACTCGTCAGCTGGGTCGGTACGGCCCTGCTGCCCCTCACGATCGTGGTGCAAGGCCAGCCCTGGCGCTGGTTCTGGCTGGCCAAGGCGGTCTCGGTGCTCCTGCTCGCCCCGGTGCTGGCGCGGCTGTGGTCCGAGGGGGGCACCCGGCGCGCCGGCGCGGCACTTCTCGTCGCGGGGTGGATCGGCCACGAGGACGCGCTCGGGCTGCCCGCGGCGCTGCTGGGGCTGCTGCTCACGGTGCTGGGGGGGCGCGCAGGCCAAGCCAAGGCGCTTGTGGTGGGTGCCTGGCTCGGCGCAGCACTGCTCGGCGCGCTCGTGGTGCAGGGCTCGTACATTCTCTGGTTCGCCGGCGTGGCGCTGGCAGTGACCCTCGCATGGTGGCTGGCCACGGTCGCACCCTGGGGCCGCGCCGCACCGCTGCTCGTGGCGGTCCTCGCGCTTGCCGGCCTCGCGCCTGCACTGGAGGCCGCCGCGGGCCACCTGGCGGGGCGTCCGTATGTCGAGGGCGCGAGGGCCACGTTCGCGGACTGGCGCCGCGCCATCCCGCCCACGGCGGAGGTGCTGTATCCCGACGACGCACCGCTGCTGTGGTTCGCGCTGGGCCGCCGCAGTTATCTCTCGCCGATGCAGACGGTCGGGATCACGTTCTCGGAAGGCGCCGCAAGGGAAATGCAACGGCGCGCCATCGCGATAGACCATTACTATCCGCGCTCGGCATCGCTGGACTGGCTGGCGACCCGGCCTGCCCCCCAGCCGCTTGCGCTCGATACCCTGCGGCGGCTTTGCCGGAACCCTGGCCTCGATTTCGTGATCGACCCGGAACCCCTGCCGGTGGCGAGGCGAGTCCATCCGCGAACGGTACCCGAGCGAAACCTGTACCTGTACGACTGCCGGCAGGTGGCAACCCGGCACCCTGCGACACCCCGCGTCGCGAACTGACGCCTGACGTCAGCCCCCGGAGCCCGTCACGGGCCCGCACAGCCTTTCCAAGGCTGGCACGGCATTTGCTGATATAAATACACGTACGGGATTTCCCTAGTTCGACCCAGAATGCCGACTTCCACCAGGAGACTGAAATGAAGGCCATGCAGAAAGGTTTCACGCTGATTGAGCTGATGATCGTCGTGGCGA
>CAZPAJ010000018.1:0-50021 GCA_964584625.1 uncultured Acidibacter sp. | reverse complement strand
CGCAGCGCGCGGGCGCCCATCCTTCCGAAGCCCCTCCAAAAGAGGGGCTTCGGCGTTTCAGGACCCGAACGACATAACGGCTTTCGACGATGACTCGCAGCTTTTCGCTGGTCGAGATGATGATCGTGGTGACGATCATCGGCATCCTCGCCGCCGTCGCCATCCCGGCCTACCAGGACCAGACGATCCGCGCGCAGGTGGCGGAAGGACTGAGCCTTGCCGCGTCGGCCAAGTCAGCCGTGGCAGAGGCCTATCTCAGTACCGGCGCCTGGCCT
Source organism: uncultured Acidibacter sp. (assembly GCA_964584625.1). Classification (GTDB taxonomy): domain Bacteria; phylum Pseudomonadota; class Gammaproteobacteria; order Steroidobacterales; family Steroidobacteraceae; genus UBA964. The sequence goes on along the minus strand of CAZPAJ010000018.1, from coordinate 49,746 downwards.
TCCGACAACGCGTCGGCCGACCTTGCGCCGGCGAGCGGCTTCACCAGCCTCCACGTCAGGAGCGTCGAGATCAGCACCGGCGGCGTGATCACCATCACCTACGGTGGCCGGGCGAACCCCGCGCTTCAGGACCGGACGCTCTCGCTGACACCCGCCAGCGGCCCGAACGGCGACGTGGCCTGGCTCTGCGGCGCCGCCACGCTGGACGGCCTGGCAGCATTCACGATTGGCAGCGGGGCAGACACACCGACCCGTGGCGGCAGCGTTCCCCACAAGTACCGCCCGGCCAACTGCCGCGCCCCCTGAGCGCGGCAGCGGGGCGGCCCTGCGCCCCTCGACAGGACTGGACTGGGATGCCGGTCACGGCCCCGGCCTCGCCCAGCTGTCAATATCCTGACGTTTTCCGTAATTCCCGTGGCCCGAGGCCGGTGGGGTAGACTATGTCTAATTCCGGTTGTGCGCTCGGCCACGCAAGCCCATGAACGATAACGCTTCACTGGCGCTCAGCAGCATGGCACGTCCCGGCCTGGGCGGGCTGCCTCACCGGCTGGTACGTGACGGCATCGCCGACGAAGCCGCGGTGCTGCAGGCGCTCGCCGACGCCAAGGCGCAGAAGACCAACTTCGTGACCCAGCTCGTCGCGCGCGGCGCGGCTCCGGCCCGCGACATCGCGATCGCCGCCTCCAGCGAGTTCGGCGTGCCGCTGCTCGACCTCGACGCCGTCCAGACCGACATGGAGGTGGTCAAGGTCGTCGGCGAGAAGCTGCTCGGCAAGCACCGGGTGCTGCCGCTCTACAAGCGCGGCAAGCGCGTCTTCCTGGCCGTCTCCGACCCGACCTACCTCGGCGCCATCGACGAGGTGAAGTTCGCCACTGGTCTCAGCGTCGAGGCGATCATCGTCGAGGACGACAAGCTCCAGCGGGCGGTCGACAAGGCGATGGAGCAGAGCGACCGCGCCATGACCGCGGTCACCGAGGAGGAAGGCGTCGACCTCGAGAACCTCGAGGTCTCGGGCGGCGACGCCGAGCTCGACGACGAGGGCGGCAGCGACGTCGACGACGCGCCGATCGTCAAGTTCGTCAACAAGGTGCTACTGGACGCCATCCGCCGCGGCGCGTCGGACATCCACTTCGAGCCCTACGAGAAGATCTACCGCATCCGCTACCGGGTCGACGGCATCCTGAAGGAAATCGCCACGCCGCCGGTGCAGCTGGCCACCAAGCTCTCGGCGCGCATCAAGGTCATGTCGCGCCTCGACATCGCTGAGCGCCGCATCCCGCAGGACGGGCGCATCAAGATGAAGATCTCGAAGACGCGGGCGATCGACTTCCGCGTCAGCACCTGCCCCACGCTCTTCGGCGAGAAGATCGTGATGCGTATCCTCGACCCCTCGTCGGCGATGCTGGGCATCGACGCGCTGGGCTACGAGCCCTTCCAGAAGGAGCTCTACCTCAAATACCTTGCCAAGCCCCAGGGCATGATCCTGGTCACCGGCCCGACCGGCTCAGGCAAGACGGTGTCGCTCTATACGGGCCTCAACATCCTGAACACGGAAGACACCAACATCTCGACGGCGGAGGACCCGGCGGAAATCAACCTTCCCGGTGTCAACCAGGTCAACGTCAACCCGAAGGTGGGCCTCACGTTCGCCTCCGCGCTGCGCGCCTTCCTGCGCCAGGACCCGGACGTGGTGATGGTCGGCGAGATCCGCGACCTCGAGACCGCCGAGATCGCGATCAAGGCCGCGCAGACCGGCCACCTCGTGCTCTCGACGCTGCACACCAACGATGCGCCGCAGACGCTGACGCGCCTCGTCGACATGGGCGTCAAGCCCTACGCGATCGCAACCTCCGTCAGCCTGATCATTGCCCAGCGCCTCGCCCGAAAACTCTGCGCCAGCTGCAAGCAGCTGGTCGACATCCCGGCCGAGGCCCTGCTGAAGGAAGGCTTCGACCCGGCGGACGTGGCGGCAGGCATCAAGGTCTACGCACCGAAGGGCTGCCCGAACTGCACCGATGGCTACAAGGGGCGCCTCGGCATCTACCAGGTGATGCCGGTGGACGATGCGATCGGACGCATCATCATGGGCGGGGGCAACGCGATCGAGATCGCCGATGCTGCCCGCCAGGCCGGGGTCTGGGACCTGCGACGGTCGGGCCTGGAGAAGGTCAGGGCGGGGCTCACGAGCCTCGAAGAAATCAACAGCGTGACGATCGACTGAGCGAACGCCCATGGCCACCGCAACCCAACGCAAGACCAGCAAGGGCGCACGCAAGGAGGCGTCCTTCCAGTGGCAGGGCGTCGACCGCAGGGGCGCTCGCGTCAAGGGCACGGACCTCGCGGTCGACGAGCAGGCGCTGCGCGCCGAGCTGCGCCGGCGCGGCATCGTCGCGAACAAGGTCGCCAAGGAAATACAGCTCTTCAAGACCAAGGGCAAGGTCAGCCCGGAGGACATCGCGCTGTTCAGCCGCCAGCTTGCCACCATGATGGCGGCGGGCATCCCGCTCGTTCAGTCGTTCGGGATCGTCGGCAACGGGCACGACAAGCCCGCCGTGCAGAAGCTGATCCTCGACATCAAGTCCGACGTCGAGGGCGGCAGTGCGCTGCATGAGGCGCTGGCCCGGCATCCGCTGTATTTCGACGACCTCTACATCAACCTGGTGCAGGCTGGCGAACAGGCCGGCGCCCTGGAGTCCTTGCTCGACAAGATCGCCACCTACAAGGAAAAGACCGAGGCACTCAAGAAGAAGGTCAAGAAGGCGCTGTTCTACCCGACCGCGGTCATGGTGGTCGCGATCGTGGTCACGATCATCCTGCTGATCTTCGTGATCCCGCAGTTCGAGTCGCTGTTCAAGGGCTTCGGCGCCGAACTGCCGGCCTTCACCCAGATGGTCATCGACCTCTCGCGGTTCATGCAGGACCACGGATTGATGCTGGGCGTGGGCCTGTTCGGCGCAGGCTACGGCTTCATGTACGTCAAGAAGCGCTCGAAGGCGATGCGCGAGGGCCTCGACCGCCTGGCGCTGCGCCTGCCCGTGCTTGGGCCCATCCTGGAGAAGGCCGCGGTGGCGCGGTTCGCGCGCACCCTGTCGACCATGTTCGCGGCGGGCGTGCCGCTGGTCGAGGCGCTCGAGTCGGTGGCGGGCGCCACCGGCAACATCGTCTACAGCAACGCGGTCATGAAGATGCGCGAGGAAGTGTCGACGGGCCAGCGGCTGCAGCAGGCCATGCAGAACACGGGAATCTTCCCGAACATGGTGATCCAGATGATCGCCGTCGGCGAGGAATCCGGCGCCCTCGACGAGATGTCGGGCAAGGTCGCCACGTTCTTCGAGGCCGACGTCGACAACGCCGTCGACAGCATGTCCAGCCTGCTCGAGCCGCTGATCATGGCGATCCTCGGCATCCTCGTCGGCGGCCTCGTGATCGCCATGTACCTGCCGATCTTCAAGATGGGTTCGGTGGTCTAGCGACACGCCGCCCGCGGAGCGCGAACGGCGTCACGGAACGGGCGGGATCGGGCGGACATAATGTCGCCCATGGCCATGCCCGTCACCGCAAACGATCACTCGCCGCCGCGACTGCTGGTGGCCGGCGGCCTGCTGGTCGCGTCGCTGCTCGCATGGTCCTGGCTTTCGACCCGCGTCTACAGCGGCATTGCCCACGACGGCGTCTACTACTCGATGCTGGCCCTCGCGCACGCGCAACCGGCGGCCCTCGGCCACGACATCTTTGTCAGCCACGGGTCGCAGGGCAGTTGGACGCTGTTTCCCGCCCTGTTCGCCGTCGCGATCCGGCACCTCGGGCTGGAACCAGCGGCGCTCGCGATCACCCTTGTCTCGAACGCGCTCGCCCTGCTGGCGGCTTGGCTGCTCGCCGGACGGCTTGCGAGCGGCGTGCAGCGCCTGGTGGCGGTGCTGCTCCTGCTTTGGATCCCGGGCTTCTATGGCGCCGAGCGCGTGTTTGGCTACCTCGAGCCCTTTCCCACCCCGCGGACCCTGGCCGAGGCCGCGGTGATGTCGGCCGTAGCCCTGACGCTACGCCCCTCGCCGTCCCGGAAGGCCACGCTCGGTGCGATCGGCTGCCTCGCGGCGGCGCTGCTGATCCATCCGCTGATCGCCATGCCGGGCCTTCTGCTGTGCCTGCTGCTGGCGCGTCCGATGCCCCTCGCCGGCGCAGCGCCCACCGCCGCGCTGCTCGCGCTCGCCGCGGCCACGCCACCGCTGCTCGCGGCATCGGGGCTGCTGGCGGCCATGGACGGCGACTGGCTGCGAATCGTGCGCGGCATCGCGCCCTACCTGTTCCTGTCCGAGTGGTCGCTGCTCGACTGGCAGCGCCTCGCCGTGCCGACCTGCTCGCTGTCGATGGGCTGGGCGGTGCTGCCTCAGGGATCGACGTTGCAGCGGCTCGCGGGTGCCGCGCTGACCCTAGTCGGACTGGCGCTGGCCGTCGCCTGGGTTGGCTCGGAGATCACGCCGGCTACCCTGGTGATCCAGGGCCAGGCATGGCGGTGGCTGTGGCTCTCCAAGGCCGTCGCCGTACTGGCGCTCGCGCCCACCCTGGTGGCGGCCTGGCGGCTTGGCGGCATGGCACGCGCCGGCGCGGCACTGCTTCTGGGTGGCTGGCTCGGCAGCGAGGACGCGCTGGGCATGCCGGCAGCGCTGCTCGGCATGCTCATGGTCGTGCTCGCGCGCGGCCAGGGTGCCCCGTGGGGGCGTCGGGTCGTGACGGCGTGGCTGGTCGCCGCCGCCCTGCTCGTGCCGCTGCTGCAGGTGTGTTCGCTACTTGACGAGGCCGCGTTCGCCGGGCTCGCCATCGCCTTTGCGTGGCTCGCGGCCCGTCGCGCGCTCGCGGCCCAGGTCATCGCCTGCCTCGCAACCGCGCTGCTCCTGGGCCGCGAAGCCGCGGCGCACCTGCGCACGCCACTCCCGCAGGCGGCCGATCTCAGCGAGGCGCGGATCGCCAGTTTCGAGGACTGGCGGCGACGGATCCCCGCATCGAGCGTGGTGCTGCATCCCGGCGACGCCCAGGCGCTCTGGATGATGCTGCGCCGGGCCAGCTACATGGGCCCTGACCAGACGATCGGCGCGACCTTCTCGCGTGCCGCGGCACTCGAGATGGAGCGCCGAGCGCACGAGATCGAGGCGCTGCTTCCCATGGAGTCGACTCTGCTCCGCATGGGCAGCCGGGAACCACCCGCCACGCTGACCGTCTCTCTGCGCGACCAGCTCTGCGCGCTGCCGGGCGTCGACTTCGTGGTCGGCACCCAGCCGCTGCCGGGCCCGCGCCTGATGCATCCCTCGCTGTTCCCGGAACCCAACCTGTACCTGTACGACTGCCGCGCGCCGCTGCCGGCGGGAGCGCCGCACTCGTGAGATCCGTGATGGGCGAGTTCCTCCGCTATGGCCTGGCCTCCGCAGCGGCCTTTGCGGTCGACGCCGGGCTGCTCTGGCTGCTGGTCGCCTCCGGGGCGATGCACTACCTCGCCGCCGCGACCCTGGCCTTCTGCACGGGGGCGCTGGTGGCCTACGCTCTGTCCGTCAGGCTGGTGTTCACCCACAGGAGCATGTCGTCGAGGGCCGCGGAACTGAACCTGTTCCTGCTGATCGGCCTGCTCGGCCTCGGCATCAACAACCTGGTGATCTGGCTCGGGGTCGAATTCGCGGGCGCCGCGCCGGTCGCCGCCAAGTTCGCCGCGAGTGCCATCACGCTGACCGTCAATTTCACGCTGCGCAGGCTCGCGCTGTTCACGCCACGCCGCGCCATCGAACCCACGCCCCGGGAGGGCAGCCGATGTCTCGAATCGCTTTGATCGCCGGCGCGGGTCCGGCCGGACTCACCGCCGCACTGGAACTGCTGCGGCGCACCGACCTGCGGCCCGTCGTGATCGAGGCCGACACCCAGGTGGGCGGCATCTCGAAGACCGTCAATTACCGCGGCAACCGCATGGACCTCGGCGGCCACCGGTTCTTCTCGAAGTCGGACTGGGTCATGGACTGGTGGCAGCAGATCCTGCCGGTCCGGGCCGAGGACGCGGAACTCGAGGCGACACTTGCCTACCAGGGCCAGCGCCGCGAGTTCCGGGCGGCGGTGGCTGCCTCGCGCGACCCGTCGAAGGTCATGCTGGTGCGACCCCGGCTGTCGCGCATCTACTACGGCCGCCGCTTCTATGACTACCCGCTCAAGCTCAGCGTGCAGACGCTGGCCAACCTCGGCGTCCCGCGCACGCTCGCCATTGGCGCGAGCTACGCCAGCGCGCAGCTCAGGCCCCGCGACCCGGAGACGACGCTCGAGGACTTCCTGATCAACCGCTTCGGCCACCACCTCTACCTGACCTTCTTCAAGTCCTACACGGAGAAGGTCTGGGGCGTACCCTGTCACGAGATCTCCGCGGAATGGGGCGCGCAGCGCATCAAGGGCCTGTCGGTGACCAAGGCCCTGCTGCACGCGGCCCGCTCGCTGCTGCCGGCCCCGCGCGACGTGGCCCAGCGCGGCACGGAAACCAGCCTGATCGAGCGATTCCTCTATCCGCGCCTCGGGCCTGGCCAGATGTGGGAAGAGGTCGCGGAACAGGTGATCGCCGCCGGCGGCGAGGTCCACCTCGGCCAGCGCGTAGTCGCGCTCCATCGCGATGGCGACCGGATCACCGGCGCCGACGTGCTCGATTCCGCGACGGGAACGGTCCGGCGGATCGACTGCGATACCTTCCTCTCGACGATGCCGGTGTCGGAACTGGCGCGCATGCTGGGCCCCGGCGCGCCCGAGGTGGCGGAAAGCGCCGCCGCGCTGCCCTATCGCGACTTCATGACCGCGGGCCTGCTGGTGAAGAAGATGCGCCCCGCCGCGCTGCGCGGGCAGCCGCAGGGCAACCGCATGCCGCCGGACAACTGGATCTACGTGCAGGAGCCCGACGTCAAGCTCGGCAGGCTGCAGGTGTTCAACAACTGGAGCCCCGACATGGTCCGCGACCCGGACACGATCTGGCTCGGCCTCGAGTACTTCTGTGGCGAGGGCGACGAGCTCTGGAGCCAGCGCGACGCCAGCTTCCTCGATTTCGCGGCGCGCGAACTGGAGCAGATCGACCTGATCGACCGCGCGGACGTGCTCGACGGCACGGTCGTGCGCGTGCCGAAGGCCTACCCCGCGTATTTCGGCGAGTACCGCAACATCGGGCGCGTGCGCGACTGGCTGGACGGCTTCGCGAACCTCTACCCGATCGGGCGCAACGGCATGCACCGCTACAACAACCAGGACCACTCGATGCTCGCCGCGAAGGCCGCGGTCGACGCCATCGCGGGGGCCGCGGACAAGCGGGCGATCTGGAGCGTCAACACCGAGGAGGACTATCATGAGGAAACGAGCGCAGAGCGCCAGGCCGCATGATCGTGCTTGAACTCCTCTCGGGCTCCGCGCCGGCACTGCTGGCGACGGTCGCGGTGCTGGGGCTTCTCGTCGGCAGCTTCCTGAACGTGGTCATCCACCGCGTCCCGGTCATGCTCGACCGCGAGTGGCGCGCCCAGTGCGACGAGCTCGCCGGCCGCGCGCCGGCCGCGCAGGAGCCCTACAACCTCATCGTGCCGCGCTCGGCCTGCCCGGCCTGCAAGGCACCGATCACGGCGCTGCAGAACGTGCCGGTCTTGAGCTGGCTGGCGCTGCGCGGGCGCTGTTCGGCCTGCGGCACGGGCATCAGCGCGCGCTATCCGCTGGTGGAAATCCTGACCGGACTGATGTCGGTCGCGGTCGCGTGGAAATTCGGCTACGGCTGGCCGATGCTCGCCGCGCTCGTGCTGACCTGGTTCCTGCTCGCGCTGGCCTTCATCGACCTCGACACCCAGCTGCTGCCGGACAACCTCACCCTGCCGCTGCTGTGGATCGGGCTCACACTGAGCCTCGCGGCGCCTGCGGTCCCCGGCGCCCCGGTTCCCGTCGACCCGCGCAGCAGCATCATCGGCGCCATCGCCGGATATCTCTCGCTGTGGAGCGTCTACCAGCTGTTCCGGATCGCCACCGGCAAGGAAGGCATGGGCTACGGCGACTTCAAGCTGCTGGCGGCGCTCGGAGCCTGGCTGGGCTGGAAGATGCTGCTGCCGATCGTGCTCGCCTCGGCCTTCGTCGGCGCCCTCGTCGGCGTGGTGATGATGGCGCGCTTCGGGCGGGACCGCAGCCAGCCCATGGCCTTCGGCCCGTATCTCGCCGCCGCAGGGTGGCTGATGCTGATGTTCGGCCCGGAGATCGTCGACGGCTACCTCGGCCTGTTCAAGGCAGGCTGACCCGCCCCTCCATGCTGCGCATCGGCCTCACCGGCGGCATCGCCAGCGGCAAGACGACCGTGGCCCGGCTGTTCGCGGCGCTCGGCATCCCCGTCATCGACAGCGACGAACTGGCGCGCGAGGTCGTGGCACCGGACACCCCCGGACTCGACGCCATCAGGGCTCGCTTCGGACCTGCCGTGATCCTGCCGGACGGCAGCCTCGACCGGCGGGCCCTGCGCCACATCGTCTTCGACGACCCGGCCGCAAGGCGCGACCTCGAGTCGATCACGCACCCGGCGATCCGCGCCCTGATGGACCAGCGCTCCAGGGCCTCGGGAGGGCCTTACCAGATCCTGGCGATCCCGCTGCTCGTCGAGGGCGGGGCGCGCCGTCCCGGCATCGACCGGGTGCTGGTCGTCGACTGCCCCGAGGACCTGCAGGTCCGCCGGGTGATGCTGCGGGACCGCAGCAGCGAGGCCGGGGCCCGCGCCGTGCTGGCCGCCCAGGCCTCGCGCGCGGCGCGCCTGTCCGCGGCGGATGACGTCATCGTCAACGACGGCGATATCGCCGCCCTGCGGGACCAGGTCGAGGCACTGGACCGGCGCTACCGGGCCCTCGCCGCCTCGCCCGGGCATTGACCCCGGCCAGGCACCCCGGGGCAATCGGCCGTTTACGGGGGCGGACCCCTGTCGCAGAATATCCCGATGTCCACCGAGGCCGCCGATGCCGATCCGCGCCCGTCCACCGCGCCGGGCGCGCCGATCACGTTCGAGCAGCCGCTCAACGAGCGGATGCGCACGTTCCTTCGCCTCGACTTCCTCTACAACCAGGCGCTGTTCCACAACCAGTCGCCCAGCCACTGGGGCAGCCGCGCGGCCGTGGGCAGCCTGCTCGACATCCTCGCGATCACCACGCGGATCGACACGCGGGCCGACGTCCTGAAGGAACTCGAGCGCCACATCAGCACGCTCAACGAGTTCCAGTCACGGCCCGGCGTCGACGCGGGCAAGCTGCGGGCCGTGGTGTCCAACCTGCTGCGCCTGCGCGCGGACCTGCTGGGGTCCGGGGCAGCCTACCTGCAGCCCCTGAAGGACTCGGAGTTCCTCAGCGCGATCAAGCACCGCAGCGCGATCCCGGGCGGCACCTGCGACTTCGACCTGCCGGACTTCTACTACTGGCTCAACCAGTCGAGCACGGATCGCTGCGAGACCTTTTCCCGCTGGCTCGGTCTGCTGCGGCCACTGTGCGATGCGATCGCGGAGTTGCTGTGGCTCACCCGCCAGAACGGCCGCCCGCGGCGCGAGGTGGCGCCGGGCGGCGTGTACCACGTCACCTTCGATCGCGACGCGCCCGTGCAGCTGCTGCGGATCACCCTCCCCGGCGAGCAGGGCATCTACCCCGAGATCAGCGGCAGCCACTACCGCTCGAGCGTGCGTTTCGTCTCCTGGCAGGGCGCGGGGCTGCGGCCGAAGCAGGCCGAGGGCGACGTCGTGTTCGAGATCACCTGCTGCACCTGAGCACCGCCCATGAAACTCTACGATGACCCACGCGCCCCGAGTCCACGGCGGGTCCGGATGTTCGCCGCCGAGAAGGGCCTCGACCTCCCGCGGATCGCGGTCGACATCGCGGCCGGCGGCACCCTGGCCGGGGATTTCCTGGCGGTCAACCCGCTTGGCGAGGTGCCCGTCCTCGAGCTCGACGACGGCTCGCGCCTGACCGAATCGCTGGCGATCTGCCGCTACCTCGAGTCGATCGCGCCCGAGCCCAACCTGCTCGGGCACGCGGCGCGCGAGGCCGCGGACATCGAGTCGATGGTGCTGCAGCTGATGTTCCGCGCCTACGTGCCGACCACGCAGGCGTTCCGGCACACGCACCCGTTCTGGAAGGGCCGCGTCACGCAGGTCCCGGAGTACGGCGCGCTGGCACGCGAGGCCGCGCTTGCTGAATGGGACCGCATCGACCAGCTGCTTGGCGGTCGTGAGTTCCTGGCGGGCGACCGCTTCACCTTCGCCGACATCGTCGGTTTCACCACGCTCGAATTCGGCAAGCCCGCAGGCATCCGGATGCAGCCCGGCCAGGTGGCGCTCGCGCGCTGGCATGCGGCCGTGGCGGCGCGGCCCTCGTCCCGCGCCTGACGTCCCCGGGCAAGGCCAAGCGGGAGTCACGACATTGGACGCGAACTTCTGGCTCGAGCGCTGGCAGCGCAACGAGATCGGCTTCCACCAGCCGCGCCCCCACCCGGCGCTGGAACGCCTGTGGCCCATGCTCGGGCTCGCGCCGGGTGCGCGCGTGTTCGTGCCGCTCGCCGGCAAGAGCCTCGACCTCGTCTGGCTCGCCGCGCGGGGGCACGACGTGGTGGGCATCGAACTCGCGGAGGTCGCGGTTCGCGACTTCGCTGCCGAGCATGGCCGCCTGCCGCGCGTCGACCTGCGTTGCGGCGACCTCTTCGACCTCACGCCCGCCACGCTCGGCCCGATCGACGCGGTGTTCGACCGCGCGTCGCTGGTCGCGCTGCCGCCGCCGATGCGGCAGCGCTATGCGGCCAAGCTGGCGGAGCTCGCGCGGCCCGGCGCGCGAACCCTGCTGGTCACGATGGAGTACGACCAGTCGCGGATGCCCGGCCCGCCCCACAGCGTGCCCGAGGACGAGGTGAGGGCCCTCTTCGGCGCCACGCATGACGTGGAGTTCGTCGAGCGCGACTCTGCGCTCGAGGACTTCCCGCGCTTCGCCCAGCGCGGGGTCGATCGCCTCGCGGAGGCCGTCTACCGGCTGACGCGGCGCTAGCGCTGCGGGGTCGCCGCGGGGGCCGCGCCGGACTCCGCGGGCGCGGGCATGCCGATCGCCTGCGCGGCGAACGCCCACTGGTCCGCGAAATCCTCGACCTGCATCCACACCGGCTTGCCGGCGCCGTGCCCGGCGCGCGTCTCCACGCGGATCAACACGGGGTTGTTGCAACCCTGCGCGTGCTGCAGCGCCGCGGCGAACTTGTAGCTGTGCCAGGGCACGACGCGATCGTCACGATCCGCCGTGGTCACCAGCGTGGGCGGATAGCAGGCCCCATCGCGGACGTTGTGCACCGGGGAATAGGCCAGCAGCGCGCGGAACTGCCCGGGATCCTCGGAGAGCCCGTAGTCCGACGACCACTGCCGGGCGTTGGCGCTGGCCGTGTGATAGCGGAGCATGTCGAGCACCCCGACCCCCGGCAGCGCCGCGCCGAACAGGTCGGGCCGCTGCAGCAGCGTGGCGCCGACCAGCAGGCCGCCGTTGCTGCGACCGCTGATGGCCAGCCGCTGCGGACGCGTGTAGCCCTCGCGAACGAGGTATTCCGCGGCGGCGATGAAGTCGTCGAACACGTTCTGCTTGCGCAGCAGCGTGCCCGCCTCGTGCCAGGGCTCGCCGTACTCGCCGCCGCCACGAAGGTTCGCCTCGGCATAGATGCCCCCCATCTCCAGCCAGACCATGACGGGCGGCTTGAAACCGGGGGTCAGCGACACATTGAAGCCACCGTAGCCATACAGCAGCGTCGGGGCGTTGCCATCGAGCTTCAGGTCGCGGCGATGCACGATGAACATCGGCACGCGCGTGCCGTCGCGGCTGGTGTAGAAGACCTGCCGGGTCACGTAGGGCGAGGTGTCGGCCGGCAGGCGCGGCGCCCGGAAGACGCGCGCGGTGTTCGTGGTCACGTCGTAGCGCAGCACCTGGCCCGGCTGCAGGTGGTCGGTGTAGGCAAAGAAGGTCTCGGTGTCGGCGAGCGTGCCCGGGAAGCCACCGATTGTCCCCAGCCCGGGAAGGGGCACGTCGCCCACGAGACGGCCATCGCGCTCGTGGAGCCTCGCCACCGAGCGGGCGTCCTGCACGTAGCTCGCGACGATGCGCCCACCGATCAGGTTCGACTCGGCGAGCGCCATGGCCTGCTCGGCCACCACCTCGCGCCAGCGGGCCGGCGACGGGTCGGCGGCGTCCACGGCGACGATGCGGCCCCGCGGCGCGTCCTTCGTGGTCTGCACGTAGAAGGTGTCGCCCTCGGAGCCGATGACGTCGTAGCGCGCGTCCCAGTCGCCGAACAGCCGGCGCGGCGGGGCCTGCGGGTCGCGCAGGTCGACGAGGTCGATGCCGTTGCGCTGGTAGCCGTCGAACAGCGTGACCACGAGCCAGCGCCCGTCGTCGCTCACCGCGCCGGACGGCGCGCGCCGCGGGTGGTCCTGCACGCGATAGACCAGCCGGTCGCGCTCCTGCGGCTCACCCAGCCGGTGGAAGTGCACCGCCGGCTGCGCCTGGTCGTCGCCCCGCGCGTCGTCGGGCGCACCGGCCCGGCGCGGGTAGCGGCTGTAGTAGACGCCCGAGGCGTCCGGCGCCCAGGACAGCTCCCAGAATTTCGTGAAACGCAGCTCGTCCGGCAGGTCGGCGCCGGTGGCCACGTCGCGGAACCGCCAGATCTCCCAGTCGGTCCCGCCGTCGGAGATCGAGTAGGCGAGCACGCGGCCGTCGGGCGAAGGCTCGAACCGCGCCAGCGCCACCGTGGCGTCGGCGCGCGCGGCGTTGGGGTCGAACAGCACCCGGGGCTCGGCGTCGAGCGAGTCCGCGACGTACAGCACGCTCTGGTTCTGGCGGCCGTCGTTGCGCAGGAAGAAATACCGGCCGCCCTTGCGCCGGGGGATGCCGACGCGCTCGTAGGTCCAGAGCTGCGCGAGCCGGTCGCGGATCCAGGCGCGCTGCGGCAGCGCCTCGAGCCAGGGCTGGGCCAGCGCGTTCTGCTGCTCCACGAAGCGACGGGTCTCGACGGACTGAGCGTCCTCCAGCCAGCGATAGGGGTCGGCCACGCGCGTGCCGTGGTAGTCGTCCACCACGCTGCCGCGCGGCGCGAGCGGGTACGTGAGCATCGGGGCCTCCACGAGCCGGCCGGGAGCAACGGAGGGGGACTGGCAGGCGGCGAGCAGGCCCAGCAGCACGACGGCGCAGGGCACGATGTGGCGACGACCCATGTTCCTCCCTAAACTCGGTCAGCCGATTCCGGCCAGCATGTTATCGGACCGCCCCGTGTTGCGAAATCCACCTCGTCCAGCCGCCCTTCGCCGGACCGCCCGTGCCCCGCTCCTGTTCGCGCTCGGCGCGCTCGCCTGCGCAATGGCCGCCGGCGTCGCGAGCGCCGGCGCTACCGGCCTGACGATCGAACGCATCTTCGCCGCGCCCGACCTCTCCGGGCCGTCGCTGCGCGCGCCGCGGTTTTCCCCGGATGGCCGGCGGGTGACCTACCTGCAGGGCAAGGCAACCGACAAGGACCGCCTCGACGTGTGGGCGTACGACATCGCCGCGAAGCGGGCCAGTCTGCTGGTGGATTCCGCCTCGCTCGTGCAGCAGGAGGGCGCGCTGTCGCCCGAGGAGGAGGCCCGCCGGGAACGCCAGCGCACGTCGTCGCTCTCGGGCATCGTCGACTACGAGTTCTCGCCCGACTCGCGCTACCTGCTGATCCCGCTGGCCGGCGACCTGTTCCTGTACGACCTGCGGGCGCCCTCGCCGGCCGCCGCGGCCAGGCGCCTCACGGCGACTCCGGACGCCGAGACGGACGCACGCTTCTCGCCGCGCGGCCGATACGTGAGCTACGTGCGCGGCCAGAACCTCTACGCCATCGAACTCGACTCGGGCCGCGAGATCGCGCTGACGCAGGGCGGCGGCGGCCTGCTGTCCTACGGCATGGCGGAGTTCATCGCGCAGGAAGAGATGGACCGCAGCACGGGCTACTGGTGGGCACCCGACGAGTCGCGGGTGGCCTACGCGCGGGTCGACGAGTCCACGGTCGACGAGGTCGAGCGCTTCGAGATCTACGCCGACACCGTGCGCGTGATCCGCCAGCGCTACCCGGCGGCGGGCCGCCCCAACGCGCGCGTCTCGCTGCACGTGGCCCGCGTCGACGAGCCCATGGCGCGACCGGTCGACATCGACCCGACCGCGGAACCCGACAGCTACCTCGCCCGCGTCAACTGGTTCCCTGACGGCAGCGCCCTCGCCGTGCAGCGCCAGTCGCGCGACCAGCGCCGTCTCGTGCTGCTGCGCGCCGACGCGGTCACGGGCGAGGCACGGCCACTGCTCGAGGAGCGCAGCGAGACCTGGGTCGACCTGCACGACGAACTGACGTTCCTGCCGCGCCGGGGCGGATTCCTCTGGGCCTCCTGGCGCAGCGGCTACAAGCACCTCTACTGGTACGCGCTCGACGGCACGCTGCGTCGCCCGGTCACCGCGGGCGACTGGATGGTCGTCGGCGACGGCGGGGAACGCGCCATCGAGACCGTCGACGAGGCGCGGGGGCTGGTGTATTTCTCGGCGAACCGCGACACGCCGCTGGAGCGGCACCTCTACGTGGCGCCGCTGGACGGTCCCGCCGACCCCGCCCGGGTCGAACGCGGGATCCGCCGGATCTCGGAACCGGGCGGCTGGCACTCGGTGCAGATGTCACGCGACGCCCGTGCCTGGCTCGACACCTTCTCCACGCCGGACCGCCCGCCGTCGCTGACGCTGCGGCGCGTCTCGGGAACCGCCGTCGCGGAACTCGTCGGCAACACCCTCGACGCGACGCACCCCTACGCGCCCTACCTCGACGCGCACCTGCCGACCGAGTTCGGCACGTTGCAGGCGGCCGACGGCCAGGTCCTGCACTACCAGCTCATCCGCCCGCGAAACATGCAGCCTGGCCAGCGCTACCCGGTGATCGTCGACCTCTACGGCGGGCCGGGCAACCAGCGCGTGCGGCGGGCCTGGGCCGGCGGCGGCCGCAGCAACGAAGGGCACTTCCGCCAGTACATGGCGCAGCGCGGCTACGTGGTGTTCTCGCTCGACAACCGTGGCACCGGGCACCGTGGCGTGCGCTTCGAGACGGCGCTCCACCGACGCATGGGCAGCGTCGAGGTCGAGGACCAGGTGCGCGGCGTGGAGTTCCTGCGCACGCTGCCCTTCGTCGACCCTCGGCGCATCGGCGTATTCGGCTGGAGCTACGGCGGCTACATGGCGCTGATGTGCATGGTGCGCGCGCCGGACTACTTCACCGCCGGCGTCGCGGGCGCGCCGGTCACCGACTGGGCGCTCTACGACACGCACTACACCGAGCGCTACATGGACACCCCGCAGGCCAATCCCGCCGGCTACCTCGACGGCCGCGTCATGACCCACGCCGCGAACCTGCGCGGGCCGCTGCTGGTCATGCACGGCATGGCGGACGACAACGTGCTGTTCACGCACAGCACGGCGCTGTTCAAGCGCCTGCAGGACCTCGGCAAGCCGTTCGACGTGATGCCCTACCCCGGAAGCAAGCACGGCCTCATGCGCTTCGCGGCGACGGGCCCGCACGGCTACGCCACCGTCGAACGCTTTTTCACGAACGCGCTGGGCACCGGCCCGCGCGACCCGTCGCCGGCACGCGACTGAGCCTCGCCAGGGAACCTCCATGCGCACTCTTTCCAAGCTCTTCGACCGCAACCGCAGCTGGGCGAGCGAGATGCTCGGGCGCGACCCGGAGTTCTTCGCGACGCTCGCGGCGCAGCAGTCGCCGGATTACCTGTGGATCGGCTGCGCGGACAGCCGCGTGCCCGCCAACGAGATCGTCGGCCTTCTGCCGGGCGAGCTGTTCGTGCACCGCAACGTCGCGAACGTGGTGGTGCACACGGATCTCAACTGCCTGTCGGTGCTGCAGTACGCCGTCGACGTGCTCGAGGTCGAGCACGTCATCGTCTGTGGCCACTATGGCTGCGGCGGCGTGCAGGCCGCGCTGCGCAACAGCCGGCTCGGCCTGATCGACAACTGGCTGCGCCACGTCCAGGACGTCATGAAGAAGCACCGCGCCCGGCTCGACGACATCGCGGACGAACCGACCCGCGTGCGCCGGCTCTGCGAGCTCAACGTGGTCGAGCAGGTGCTGAACGTGGGCCAGACGACGATCGTCCAGGAGGCCTGGGACCGCGGCAGGGCGCTGGAGATCCACGGCTGGATCTACGACGTGGCAGACGGCCTGCTCAAGGACCTGACCGTCTGCGTCAACGGCCAGTCGGAATTCGAGGAAGTCTACCGGGCCGTGGCCGAGAAGGGCTGAACGCCGGCGCGGGACGCAGGACGTCGCCCGCCCGTCACCGGAGGCTCTCGAGCGTGGCCTCCGCCCGGCGCAGCTGCAGCCGCGCCGTCTCGAGCCGCTCACGCAACTCCGACAGCGACCGCTCGGCGTCGAGCCGCTCGAGCAGCGACAGCCGGCCCGCGTCGTAGCCCTGCCGAGCGAGTCGCGCCGCGGCCTCCGCGGACGGCAGGCCGCTGGTCGCCAGCGCCTCGACCTCGATCCGCGCCGCGGCCAGCTCCGCCTCGGCCGCTTCGCGCTCCGCGGCCAGCCCGCGGCCCTCGCGCTCGGCCTCGAGCTCGGCCTCCAGCAGCTCGGCTCGCGCCTCGGCGATGTGGGCTGCGTTTCGGCCCCACAGCGGCAGCGGCAGCGAGAACCCGAGCACCCAGGCGCGATCTTCGCTCGCCGGCTCGTCGCCGAACCGGCGCGCGCCCACCGTCGCCTCGATGCCACCGAAGCGCGCGCCGCGTGCCGCGTCCAGCCGGCCGCGTGCCTGCTCCACGCGATGCCGCGCGAGCTCGAGCCGGGGATGACCCGTCGCGGCAGACGCCGAAGGCAGCGGACCTGCCGCAGCGTCACCGGCGGACGCGAGGCCTGGGGCATCGAACCATGTCGCGTCGAGCGGATCACCCACCGTGTCCTCGCGCCAGTACGCGGCCAGCGCACGGCGACGCGCAAGCGAGTCGGCCGCGGCGCGCCGCATCGCAGCCTGCAGACCGCTGGTCTCGACCTCGGCCCGCGAGCGCTGCAGCTCCGATTCGAGCCCGGCCCGGAAGCGCCGCTCGACTGCCTCGCGCATCTGCGCCGCGATGCGGCCGCGCTCGCGGCTGATCTCGGCGTGCCGGTCGGCCGCCACGGCCTCGGCGTAGGCGATGGTCAGCTCCCGGCGCAGCTCGCGCCGGACGAGTTCCTGCTGCGCGGCAGCCAGCGACAACCCGGCACGCGCCGCGCGCAGCTGCCCGGCGCGACCGCCGCCCAGCGGCAGCGGCTGCGAGACCTGCACCGTGGTCTCCGCGGCATCGAAGCCGGAATAGGCGCCCCGGCCGAGCACGTTCTCCACCTCGACCTCGAGCGTCGGGTTCTCCCAGCTGCGTGCCTGCCGCAACCGCGCCTCCGCGACGTCTCGCGCACTGGTGGCGGCGACGACCGCGGGGCTGCGCTCGGCGGCGCGGGCGAGCGCCTGGTCGAGGGTCAGAACGGTGCCCGCGGACGCCTGGGCCACTGGATCCGCGGCGACCTGCGCGCGCGCGCCGGCGAGGCCGCCGCTGAGCAGCACCACTGCCGCGACGAGCACCCGGGTGCCGCCGCGCAGGCGATGCGGACCACCGAAGCCCATGCGCACATCCGGCCGCCGCATGCGCGAATCAGTGGTTCGACGTGGAGTGCTTGCCATGATCGCCCTGCGGTGCCGAATCCTGCGAACCCGGCTTCATCCTCGAGGAGTAACGCAACTGGACCGGCTTGCGTCCCGGGATCTCGACCCGCAGCAGCAGCGTCCAGTCGCCCTTCAGCGCATGCGTGCCGGTCACGATGCTCGCTTGGGTCGACTTCATGGGTATGTCCAGCGACTTGCCGCCGCTCAGCAGCGTTGCCTTGTAGCGTCCCTTGGCCGTCTCGACGATGCCGTGCGTCGCCCTGTCGTGCAGGTGCAGCTCGAACCGGTCCTCGAACGCGATCAGGTGGGTGTGGTAGTCGCCGACGGTCTGGTCCCACTGTGCGGCGCCGGCGATGGCAGCCGCGGCGGCGGCGACCAGCGCAAGCGCGACGCGACCGGCGCGGCGCGGGATTGGAGTCGAAGGGGAATGGTCTGCGGTCATGTCAGTAGGCCTCCGTGGGTGTCGAAGCCGCGTCGCGCTGCGGGCGCAGGCGCTCGAGCGCGGGGGTTGCGAATCGCTCGACCAGGATCGGCGTGACGACCGCGTCGAGCAGCGTGGCGGTGAACAGGCCGCCGAAGATCGTGACGGCGACCGGATGCAGGATCTCCTTGCCGGGCTGGTCCCCGCCGATCATCAGCGGCAGCAAGGCGATGCCGGCCGACACCGCGGTCATCAGTACCGGCGTCATGCGCTCCAGGCAGGCACGACGGACCGTTGCGCGCCCGAACGGCAGGCCGTCGCGCAACACGAGGTTCAGCACGTGGCTGATCTTGAGGATGCCGTTGCGGGCCGTGATCCCGGCCAGCGTAACGAAGCCGACCATCGCGGCGATCGACAGCTCGAGTCCCGCGATCCACAGCGCGGCGACCGACCCCACGAGCGCCAGCGGCACGTTGCCCATGACGATCAGTGCCAGCGCAGCCGAGCGATAGCGGGTGTAGAGCACGAGGAAGATCAGCGCCATGGAGACCAGCGACAGCAGGCCGATCATGCGGGCGGCCTCCTGCTGGGCGCGGAACTGGCCCTCGATGCGCAGCGTGTATCCGGTGGGCAGGCGCAGCGCCGCCAGCCGGCGCTCCATCTCGGCAACGACCGCGTCCGCGCCCGCACCGGCGCTGTTGCCCGAGATCACGATGCGCCGGCGACCCTCCTCGCGCTGGATCTGGTTCGGGCCGTCGGACTCCGTGACGCTGGCGAGGCGGCCCAGCGGCACCGCCCCGCGGGGCGTGTCGACCAGCACACCAGCGAGTCCGCTGGTCGTCCGCGACTCATCCGGCAGCTGCACCGTGACGGCGTAGCGGCGCGGTCCATCGATCACTTCCGCCACGCGCCTGCCGCCCGCCAGAAGCTCGACGTGGCGCGCGACCTGCGCGGGGGTGACACCGTGGAAACGCGCCGCGTCCTCGTCGACGCGGACGTGGATCTCCGGAGCCCTGACCTGCCGCTCGAGCCGCAGGTCGGTCAACCCGGGCGTGCCGGAGAGCAACTGCTCCGCCTGCGCGCCGAGGGCGCGGAGCGTGTCGAGGTCGTCGCCGGCGATCTTCACCACCAGCGCCGCCTGCACACCGGACAGCAGGTGGTCGATGCGATGGCTGATCGGCTGGCCGATCGAGGTCGACCCCGGCAGCGGCTCGAGCCGGCGGCGGATGTCGGCCAGCACGATCTCCCGATCGCGGTCGCTGGCCCGCAGGTTGACGTCGATCTCGCTCATGTGCACCCCCTCGGCGTGCTCGTCGAGCTCGGCCCTGCCCGTGCGCCGGCTGACGGAAACCACCTCGGGGACCTCGCCGAGCAGCCGCTCGGCGACGGCGCCGAGGCGCTCCGAATCGGCCATCGAGATACCGGGCATGAAGGCCAGCGACACCACAAGGCTCCCCTCGTTGAACGCGGGCAGGAAACTCTTCGGGAGCCGCCACGCACCGACCGCCGCCAGCACGACGGCGAGCGCGGCCGCGCCGACCACGAGCCGACGCCGCGGCAGCGCCAGGTCCAGCAGGTTCCCGTAGCGCCGCTTGAGCGCGCGCACCACGCGCGACTCCGGCTGCTCGAGCGAGCGCAGCGACGGCAGCAGGTAGTAGCAGAGCACCGGGGTCAGCGTGATCGACACCAGCAGGCTCGCGAGGATCGAGACGATGTAGGCCGCGCCCAGCGGTGCGAACAGCTGGCCCTCGATGCCGGTGAGCGCGAACAGCGGCACGAACACCAGCACGATGATGATCGTGGCGTAGAAGATCCCCGAGCGCACCTCCTGGCTCGCCTCTGCGACGACCTGCAGCAGCGGCCGCGGCTGCGCCAGGCCGCGGTTCTCGCGCAGGCGACGGAAGATGTTCTCGACCCCGACCACCGCGTCGTCGACGAGTTCGCCAATGGCGATGGCCAGCCCGCCCAGGGTCATCGTGTTGATCGACAGCCCCGCGGCCCAGAACACGATCGCCGTGGCGAACACCGACATCGGGATCGCCACCAGCGAGATCAGCGTCGTGCGCAGGTTCATCAGGAACAGGAACAGCACGACCCCGACGATCAACAGCGCCTCGAGCAGCACCTTGCGGACGTTGCCGATCGCGTTCTCGATGAACGTGGCCTGGCGGAACTGGACCTGCAGCGTGGTGATCCCGGGCGGCAGCGTGGCGCGCATCGACTCCAGCGCGCGCTCGAGCTCGCGCGTCAGTGCGAGCGTGTCGACGCCGGGCTGCTTCTGCACGCCGAGCACCACGGCCGGGCGCCCGCCGAACCCCGCGCTGCCGCGGCGCGGGCGGGCAGCGAAGCCGACGTCGGCCACGGACTTCAGGAGGATCGGCGTCCCGTCGCGCAGGGTGACGACGAGTCCCGCCAGCGCCTCCGGGTCGCGCTCGCGCCCCAGCGTGCGGATCACGAGCTCCTGCGAATGCTCGTCGACGAAACCGCCGCCGGCATTCGCCGAGAAGCCGCGCACGGTCTCCTCCAGCTGGTCGAGCGTCACGCCGAGCTGCCGCATGCGCTCGGGCAGCGGAGTCACGCGGTACTCGCGCACCAGGCCACCGATCGGGATCACCTGCGACACGCCGGGGATCGCCAGCAGGCGCGGCCGCACCGAGAAATCGGCGGTCTCGCGCAGGACCATCGGATCCGCGTCATCGCCCGCGAGCGCCACCAGCATGATCTCGCCCATGATCGAGGAGATCGGCCCGATCGCCGGCCGGATGTCCTCGGGCAGCGCCGCCTGCGCAGACGCCAGGCGCTCGGCGACCTGCTGCCGCGCGCGGTAGAGGTCGGCGCCCCACTCGAACTCGACGTAGATGAACGACAGCCCGAGGCTGGAGGTGGAGCGCACCCGCGTGACCCCGGGGATGCCCTGCATCGCCGACTCGATCGGGAAGGTCACGAGCTGCTCGACCTCCTCGGCGGCGAGGCCATGGGACTCGACCTGTATCGTCACGGTGGGGCGATTGAGGTCGGGCAGCACGTCGATGTCGAGGCGCGGCACGATCCAGCTGCCGAGCCCGATCATCAGCAGCGAGGCCGCGAGCACGAGCACCCGGTTTCGCAGGCTCGCGGTGACGATCTGGTTGAACATGACCGCTCCCCGTGCTCAGCGGATCTGCGCGACGAGGCTCGCGGCGCCGACCACCACGCGCGCACCGGGCTCGAGGCCGGCCAGCACGGCCACCCGGTCGGCCGCGACCTGGCGCACGCGCACCGCGCGCGGCACGAAACGCTCGGCGGAGACCTTCTCGTACACGACACGCTCGCCGCTCGGCAGCCGCACGAGCGCGGTCGCAGGCAGGTGGATGCCCGGCCCGGTCGAGCTGCGCTCGAGGAACACCGTCACGGGCTGGCCGACCACCAGGCCGGGGGACGCCCTGGCGAGATCGAGTCGCACGGGAACCGCGCCGCTGCGCAGCTGCGCACCGACACCCACCAGACTGGCGTCCAGCGCCGTGCCGTCGCGCAGCGCCGCGCTGGCGCGCGTCACCGCTGCGGCGGACACCGGTTCGAACGCGAGGGCCTCGATCGACAGCCGCGCAGGGTCGATGATCGTCAGCAGCGTGTCTCCCGGGGCAACCACGACGCCCGGTCGGGCGTCGATCGAGGCGATGAGCCCGTCGATCGGTGCGACGATCGCCTCGCCGCCGGCCGCCAGCGGCGCACGCCGCGCCGCCAGCTGCTGGCGCAGGCTCACGACCAGCGCGCGCTGCGACTCGACCTCGGCGCGCGAGACCACGCCGGAGAGCCCCTCGAGCCGTGCAAGGTCCGCCTCCGCACGGACCAGATCCGCCTGCGTCCGGGCCGCCTCGGCCTTCGTGGCAGCCCGCTCACCCGCCGAGCCACTGGCCGTGAGTCGCAGCAGCACCTGGCCTGGCCGCACCCGCGCACCGAGCACCGGCCACTGCCCGCCCTCACCCATTACACGGCCGCCCTGCAGCGTCTGCAGCGCGGCGCTGGCACGCGGATCGCCGACGATCTCGCCCGCCAGCCGCAGCGACAGGGACGTGGGCCCCGCGGCGGCGACGGCGGTGCGCAGCTCGAGTATCCGCTGGGCTGGCTTCGGCACGAACACGCTGCCGTCGGGCAGGCGCACCGGCCGGCTGCCGCGTCCCGCGGCCGGTGCCGCGAGCGCGGGCGCTGGTGCGGCGGCCTCGGCGTGGTCGTGGCCCTCGTGCGCCGCGACGGGCGCGGCACCCCCGAGCACGGCGAGCAGCCATGCGCCGCCGACCAGCGGGACCGCCAGGACTGGGATGCCCTGGCCGGCTCGCCGGCGGCGCCGCAGCAGAGCGGCCAGTGCACCAACCAGCACCAACCCGAGCGCCCAGGGCCACCCGGCACGCAGCCAGGCCGACACCCGCGACGCCGCGTCGGGGGCGGACGGCGCAGCCACCTCGAGGATGCCACCGAGCAGGTCGTCGCCGGGCGCCGCCCTGATCATCAGCGTGAGGGGAACGGCCGCGCCGGGCGCCACCGGCGTGATGGCGACCACGTATTGCCCGGGTGCCTCCTCCGCGGCGAGCGCTTCGGCCGCGTCACCGACAGTCACGCCGATGCGCGCCCCGGTCACGGGCTCGTTGGTGTCGTAGCGGTCGAGCCAGATGTCGAGGTGGTCGCCGTGCGACTCGACCACCGCCTCGTAGAGCTCCGAAGCCAGCTCGACGACGTCGCGGCCGGTGCCGGAGCTACCCGCACCAGGCATCGCCGCCGGCTGCGGGTCGGCGACCGCGGGTTCCTCGTGGTCATGCCCTTCGTGCGCGGCCAGCGGCGCGCAGAGCGACAGCAGCACGCACGCGGCGAGCCGCCGCAGCAGGGGGCGGATCGTGGACGGCGCGGACGCGAACGAAAGCGGAGCGGAGACAGGCCTGGACATGGAGCAACACCTCGGACACGAAACAGCACTGGCACGCGTCCCGCAGGGGAGCGCACCGGCGACGTCGACGAGGAGTGGCCTAGATCAGCAGGCGGACGGAATGGGCCTGGGGGGCAAGGCCGCAGGGTGGCCCGAGGTCCGGCCGGGTGCGGCACGGACCGGCTGCGGCGAGGGAGGTGGCACCGCCGGACCCTGAGGCGGAGTCGACCCGAAGGCGACACAGCACGGGCGGCGACCCCGCGGTCCCCGCGACGCCCGGCAGCTTCGCCGAACTCGCATCGGGCGCAGCCTCGATGTGAACCTGCCGCGCGGGCAGGTCGCCTGCCGGCAGGTCGCCTGCCGCCGCGCCGGCACCATGGCAGGCCTCGACGGCGTTCACGACCTGGGGGGCGTCGCCATGCAGGCACCAGCTCAGCGTGGCCGCAAAGCCCTGCGCGCCGAGCACGGCCAGCATCAGCGCCGCGACGACGCGGGGCCAGCGACGGACGGTACGGCGCGTGCGAGGCAGCATGGCCGAATCCTAACCGAGCCGGCCCTGCGCGGCCTCAGAACTTGATGCGGCCCCCGCCCGCCGGCGGTCCGCCCAGGCCACCCAGGCCACCGCCGCCCGCCTCGGGCACCACGATGCGGGAAGCGGCCTCGCGACGCATCTCGCGGGCCTCCTCGATCGCGTCCTCGAGCGCCTGCTTGACCGCGTCGGGGAACTTCGCGATCGCCTGGGCCAGGTCGCTGGCCTCGATCTCGAACATCAGCGGCAGCACGCCGCCCGGGGTCATCAGCTGCGTCTGGCCGGCGTAGAGCGTCGGGCGCGAGGGGTCGGGGGCCCCGGCGGCGGTCACCGGTGTCATCACGCGGATCGTGCCGGCCCGGCGGTCGGTGTAGACATCCTCGCGGTACATCGCGTCGGCCTCGAGCTTGATCTCCGGGAGGCCTTGGTCCTGCGCTGACATATGGTGTTCCTCTGGTTTCCGAATCAGTTGGGCCGGGCATGCCGCTCGGCGAGCATGTCGATGGTGACGGGGTTGCCGGACTGGCGGATCAGGGCCTTCTTGCGGAAGAAGCGCGTGTACCCCGAGGGCCCCATCCGCGAGCCACCCATGCCCGAGAGCTTGAACGAGTGCTTGTCGGCCTCGTAGCAGGTCGCCGTCAGAGAGCCGTCGTTCAGGCTGATGCCTCCGGCATCGATACGCCGGCCGATGGCCTCGGCCTCCTCCAGCGTGGGCGCGACCACTGCCGCCGACAACCCGAAGACGCCCTCGTTGGCCAGCGCGATGGCCTGCTCGACCGTGTCGTAGGCCATCACCGGCATGACGGGACCAAAGGTCTCGTCGGTCATGACCGACATCGAATGATCGACGTCGACCAGCACGGTAGGGCGCAGCCACTTGCCGCCGTGATCCTCGATCGCGCCACCGCAGAGCACGCGGGCGCCCTTCGACTTCGCGTCGGCGATCTGCGCGGCGACCGTCTCGGCCTGCCTCGCGAAGATGAAGGGGCCGATTGTGCCCGCGTGGATGTCGGGCCAGTTTGGCTCGACCGCGCGCGCCTTCTCGACCAGCCGGGCGACGAAGCGGTCGTACTGGCTGCGGTGCACGTAGATGCGCTCGAGCGACTGGCAGGCCTGGCCGGTGGCCAGGCAGGACGCGCGCAACGCGACGTCCGTGGCGCGCTCGAGGTCGGCGCCAGGCGCGACGATCAGCGGATCGTTGCCGCCGAGCTCGAGGAACGCCGGAATGAAGTGGCGCGCCGCGTTTTCGGCCACGGCCCGGCCCGTCGCGACGCTGCCGGTGAAGCAGACGACATCCGAGAGACGGACCAGCGCCTCGCCCGTCTCACGTGCGCCGGGCAGCACCGCGAGCACCGCCGCCAGCTCGGGCACCGCCTCGATCGAGGCCCGCACCGGCTCGACGAACCTCGGCGTGACCTCGCTCGGCTTGACCAGCACGGCACAGCCGGCCAGCAGCGCCGGGATCGCGTCGATGAAGCACAGCGACAGCGGGAAGTTCCACGGGCTGATGATGCCCACGAGCCCGTAGGGCACGTACTGCGAGGTGTAGCTGATGGTCGGCAGCGTGGCCGAGGGGAAGTGCTCCTCGCGTGCCAGCGTCGGCGCATCGCGCATCCAGCGGTCGATCATGCCGAGGATCGAACCGGCCTCGCTGTGGGCCACCAGGAAGCGCCCGGTGTCGACCGAGAGCGCGCGGGCGATGTCGCCCTGGCGGGCCACGAACTCCGCGCGCCAGCGCCGCAGCACCTCGATGCGGTGCTCGAGCGGCGACGCTGCCCAGTCGCGCCCGGCGGCGCGCAGGCGGCGCACGGTCTCCTCGAGTTCCGCCGGCGACGGGGCGTTGAATCGGTAATCGAGCTCGCCGCTCCGCGGGTTGCGCACGGCGATGCGCTCGCCGTGGGTAGCGGCCGGTGCGGCGGATGGGTAAGGCGAGTGGGTCACGGGCTGCATTCCAGGATCGCTGGCGGGCCGAGCGGGCATCGGCCCTATCTTGCGGGAGCCCCGCGGCGCTGCAAAGCCTCGATGAAGGGCCGGTCTGCCTCGAGGATGTCCGCGTCGCCGAGTTCCCCCAGCGGCACCCAGCGCAGTGCCTGGCCGTCGAGGCCGCGCGCGTCACCTTCCCAGTCCGGCACCACGTGCAGGTGAAGCTCGACGACCCGTTCAGGGTAGGCATGCACCAGGCTGACCAGCTTCTCGCTGCGTCGCAGCGTCACGCCGAGTTCCTCGGCGAGCTCACGCGCCAGAGCCTGCTGCTCCGACTCGCCGGGGTCGATCTTGCCACCGGGAAACTCCCAGCGGCCCGCGAGGTGGCGGCCCGGCGGGCGCTGCGCGATGAGCACGCGGCCGGAGGCGTCGAACAACGCCCCGGCGACCACCTGCAGCGTCTGGGGCGCGCCGGGTGGGCGCGCCAAGCTCCCGGTCACGCCTCTTCCAGGCGGCCGTGGCACTGCTTGTACTTGCGGCCCGAGCCGCAAGGACAGGGCTCGTTGCGACCGACCTTGCGCTCGCCCCGCACGAACGTGCCCGCGCCGCCCGTGTCGTCCGCCGCCGCGACGGCGGGAGGCGGTGCGGCGGGTTCGACCGGGGCGGCGGCGGCCAGCAGCGACTGGGCCTCGGCGTGCTGCGCCTGCAGCGCACGCAGGAGGCGCTCCTGGCGTTCCTGTTCCTCGCGCTGCAGGTCGGCCTCGGTGCGGATCTCGATCCGCGAGAGCACCGAGGCCGTGTCGTGCTTGACGCGGTCGAGCATGTTGCTGAACAGCTCGTAGGCCTCGCGCTTGTATTCGTAGCGGTAGTCCTTCTGCGCGTAGCCGCGCAGGTGGATGCCCTGGCGCAGGTAGTCCATCGCGGCGAGGTGGTCGCGCCAGTGCTGGTCGAGCGTGCGCAGCATCACGTCCTTCTCGACCTGCTGCATCAGCTCGGTGCCATAGCGCTCCGACTTCGCGGCATAGGCCGCGGCGACGGCGTCCAGCACCCGCTGGCGCAGCGCGGCCTCGTCGAGCTCCGGCTCGGCCGCGAGCCAGCCGCGCGGATCGAAGTCGACGGCGAAATCCTTGCGCACCGACTCGCGCAGCCCGTCGAGGTCCCAGTCCTCGTGCGGGACGTTGCGCGGCAGGGACTGGTCGAGCAGCGACGCGAGCGCGTCCTCGCGCATGCCCCGCACGGCGGCGGAAAGATCCTCGGCGGCCATCAGCTCGGTGCGCTGCTGGTAGATCACCTTGCGCTGGTCGTTGGCGACGTCGTCGAACAGCAGCAGCTGCTTGCGGATGTCGAAGTTGTGGCCCTCGACCTTGCGCTGCGCCTTCTCGATGCGGCCCGAGAGCATGCGGCTCTCGATCACCTCGCCCTCCTTCATTCCCGCGACCGTCAGCAGCCGCTTGGTGAAGTTGGGGTCGCCGAAGATCCGCATCAGGTTGTCTTCCATCGACAGATAGAAGCGCGACGAGCCCGGGTCGCCCTGGCGGCCGGCGCGGCCCCGCAGCTGGTTGTCGATGCGGCGCGACTCATGGCGCTCCGTGCCGATGATGTGCAGGCCACCCGCGGCGAGCACCCGCGAGTGCCGCTCCATCCAGGCGGCTCGCGCGCGCTCGCGGTCGTCGGCCGAGGCGCCCTCGGGCAGCGTGGCAAGCTCGGCCTCGAGGCTGCCGCCCAGCACGATGTCGGTGCCGCGGCCCGCCATGTTGGTGGCGATCGTGACCGCACCCGGGCGACCGGCCTGCGAGACCACCAGCGCCTCGCGCTCGTGCTGCTTGGCGTTGAGCACCTCGTGCGGGACGCCCTCGGTGCGCAGCACGCCCGACAGCAGCTCCGAGGTCTCGATGGACGTGGTGCCGACCAGCACGGGCTGCTCGCGCGCCACGCACTCGCGGATGTCCTCGACGATTGCCTTGAACTTGTCGGCCTGCGTCAGGTAGACGAGGTCGGACTCGTCCTTGCGGATCATCGGCTTGTGGGTCGGGATGACCATCACCTCCAGGCCGTAGATCTGCAGGAACTCGGGAGCCTCGGTGTCGGCCGTGCCGGTCATGCCCGAGAGCTTGCGGTAGAGGCGGAAGTAGTTCTGGAAGGTGATCGAGGCGACCGTCTGGTTCTCCTCGCGGACCCGCACGCCCTCCTTGGCCTCGATGGCCTGGTGCAGGCCGTCGGACCAGCGCCGGCCCGGCATCGTGCGGCCGGTGAACTCGTCGACGATGACGACTTCGCCGTTGCGCACGATGTACTCGACGTCGCGCTTGTAGAGCGCATGGGCGCGCAACCCGGCGTTCAGGTGGTGCATCAGCCGGATGTTGGCGGCGTCGTAGAGGCTCTCGCCCTCGCGCAGCAGCCCGGCCTCGATCATCAGCTGCTCGACGTGCTCGTGGCCGGCCTCGGTGAGGTGGACCTGCCGCTGCTTCTCGTCGACGCTGTAGTCGCCCGGACCGTCCTCCGCCTGCTGGCGCGCGAGACGCGGCACCAGGCGGTTGATCGCCAGGTAGGCCTCGGTGCTCTCCTCGGCCGGCCCGGAGATGATGAGCGGGGTGCGCGCCTCGTCGATGAGGATCGAGTCGACCTCGTCGATGATGGCGAACGAGAGCCCGCGCTGGACACGGTCGTCGAGGCGGAACGCGAGGTTGTCGCGCAGGTAGTCGAAGCCGAACTCGTTGTTGGTGCCGTAGGTGATGTCGCAGCCGTAGGCAGCCCGCTTGTCGGCCTGGCCCTGCTGGTTGCGGATCACGCCGACGCTGAGGCCCAGGAAGCGGTAGATCGGCCCCATCCAGTCGGCATCGCGCTGCGCGAGGTACTCGTTGACCGTGACGACGTGCACGCCCTGGCCGGCCAGCGCGTTGAGATAGGCCGGCAGGGTCGACATCAGGGTCTTTCCCTCGCCGGTGCGCATCTCGGCGATCTTGCCCTGGTGCAGCGCCATGCCGCCGATCAGCTGGACGTCGAAGTGACGCAGGCCGAGCGTGCGACGCGCCGCCTCGCGCACGACCGCGAAGGCCTCGGGCAGCAGCGAATCGAGGCTGGCGCCCGCGGCGATGCGGGCGCGGAACTCGTCGGTCCGGCCACGCAGCTGCTCGTCGGACAGGGCCTTGAGCTCGGGCTCCAGGGCGTTGGCCGCCTGGACCTGGCGCGCGAGGCCCTTCAGGACCCGGTCGTTGCGACTGCCGAATATGCGGGCGAGGAAATTGAACACTCGTGGGGACCTGCCGGAAGCGAAGACGGACGGCCTGGCCTCTCGGCCCGACCACGGACTGGCCGGCTATTGTACGGGAAGCGCCGCAGGCGAGCAGCGGCCCCGGGGCTCAGCGGTCGATGTAGCGCAGGGGATTCACGGGGCGACCGTTGCGCAGCACCTCGAAGTGCACGTGCGGGCCCGTGGAGCGGCCGGTCGAGCCCATCAGGGCGACGATGTCGCCTCGCGCGACGGTCTGGCCCGCCTGCACCTTCACACGCTGGTTGTGCGCGTAGCGCGTGACGTAGCCGTCGCCGTGGCTGATCTCCACCACGCCGCCATAGCCCGCATGATAGCCCGCGAACGTGACGACACCGGCGCCGACGGCGACGACGTCGGACCCACGCGGACCCGCGAAGTCGACACCCTTGTGGAAGCTCTGGTGGCCGGTGAAGGGGTCCTGCCTCGCGCCAAAATACGAGGAGATGTAGCCGCTGCGCACCGGCCGACCGTCGGGCTGGGTCTGCTCGCGCAGCTCGCGCTGCAGGATCGCGCCTTCGAGCACGCCGAGCTGCGCGTCGCGCAGCGACAGGCGGCTCTCGAGCTCGTCGATCATGCGGGTGAGGTCGGGCACCTCGGAGCCAATACCCGCGGCCTCCGGCCCCCCGGTGGCGGGCGCCGAGTCAAAGTCGAACTCGCGCGAGTCGATGTCGGCGAGCTCGGCGAGACGGCGACCGAGGGCGTCGAGCCGGATCACGTGTGCGTTCACCTGGCCGACGCGGGCGGACAGCGCGTCGACGCGCTCCTGCGCGCGGGCGCGCAGCGAATCGAGTTCGGCCTTCTGCTGCGCGACGAGCCGCGGCAGGTCAACCGGACCGCCGGCCACGCGCCCGGACGAGCGCTCGCCGAGCTGCATGCCCGCCACGAATGCGAGGCCGAGCAGTGCGAGGAAACAGGCACTGCCCGCGGCCGCAGCCCCGACCAGCAGCCGCCGCGGCACCTCGACCTCGAGCGCGACGACACCCTCGAGGCGCCGGCGCACTTCCGAGAAGGCCCGTTGGGCGCGCTGGACGATGGTCCGCGAAAGCCGTTGCCGTTCTGTCATCCTCGCGGGACTCCCGTGCCGAAGCGTTGAACTTCGGAGGATCTTTGACGAAGCTTGCGCCATTGCCCGGTGAACCGCGGCGCTGGCGCGCGACTATGCACAAACCCGGTGGACGAGACAAGAAAGGGAGCCCAAATTGGGGCCGCGGACACACTCTGCGGAGCCAAAAACCCCTAAATGTCAAAGACTTGCTTGAGAAATCCAGACTCGTCAGCAGGGAAATCCCTCAATTATCTGACCAGCAGGAATTTTGGTCGAAACTGCTCCGGGACAAGCTCGACCCGGCCCTGTTCGGAGCGATCACCGCGGTGATCGAACGCGACGACCGGCTGACCGTCTCGACCGGGTCCGCGGAGTGGGCCGCCCGCCTCCGGTTCGCCCTCGCGGAGCTCTGGCCCGAGCTGCACGCCGAGCGCGGCGCGCTGCGAGCGTGGGTGGTGCGCGTTCAGCCCGCTGCGGCGGAGAGCAGGCGCGCGCGCACGTAGGAGATCGGCGCGTCCTCGGGCTTCTCGAAGACCACGGCCTCCCAGGCGCTGCGGTCTTCCAGCAGAGTGCGCAGCAGCCGGTTGTTGAGCCCGTGGCCCGACTTGTGGCCACTGAACTCGCCGATCAGGCTGTGCCCGAGCAGGTACAGGTCACCGATCGCGTCGAGGATCTTGTGCTTCACGAACTCGTCCTCGTAGCGCAACCCGTCCTCGTTCATCACGCCGGCGTCGTCGAGCACGATCGCGTTGTCGAGGTTGCCGCCGAGCGCGAGGTTGCGCGCGCGCAGAGTCTCGATGTCGCGCATGAAGCCGAAGGTCCGCGCGCGGCTGATCTCCTTGAGGAAGGAGGTCGTGGAAAAGTCCATCGTCGCCTGCTGCGCGCGGCGCTTGAACACCGGGTGGTTGAACTCGATCTCGAAGTTCACCTTGAACCCGTCGAAGGGATCGAAGCGGGCCCACTTGTCGCCGTCCTCGACCCGCACCGTCTTGCGGATGCGGATGAAGCGCTTGGGCGTGCGCTGCTCCTCGAGGCCGGCCGACTGCAGCAGGAACACGAACGGACCGGCACTGCCGTCCATGATCGGCACCTCGGCGGCGCTGACCTCGACGATGGCATTGTCGATGCCGAGGCCCGCGAAAGCCGACAGCAGGTGTTCGACGGTGGAGACGCGGACGTCGCCGCGCACGAGCGTGGTGCCCAGGGTGGTCTCGCCGACGTTGAAGGCCAGCGCCGGGATGTCGACGGGTTCAGGAAGGTCCGTGCGGCGGAAGACGATGCCGGTGTCCGGCGCCGCTGGCCGCACCGTCATCAGGATCTTCTGCCCGGTGTGGAGACCCACACCGCTGGCGCGGATGACGTTCTTGAGCGTGCGCTGTCCGACCATGTCCCTGGACTCCCCAACCGCCGCCCGGGACGGGCGGCGCGGCGGGAGGCGCGCCCTGCGGCGCGCCCCCCCCCTCTGCAGGACGACGATCTTACACGGCCGGCGGGGACTCAGTCCGCCTGACGGCGCAGGAAGGCCGGGATGTCGAGGATATCCTCGGCGTCGACGTCGTGACGCAGCCCGTCGCCGACCGCCGCTTTGCGCTGCACGGCCGGCTTGTCGAAGTGCGAGTAGTCGGCCGGGCCCGCAGGATTGCGGCGCACGACCCGGATGCTCGGCTCGGCCGCCGCGGCGCTGCCGGCGGCCGCGACCGCCTTCTGCGCCGGGGTGAGGCCCGGCCGGGCCGCCGCCTGCGGCGGGCGCCCGAGGCCGGTGGCAACCACGGTGACGCGCAGCTCGTTGCTGATCTCCGGGTCGATCACGGTGCCGACCACGACTGTCGCATCCTCGGACGCGAACTGCTTGACGATCGCGCCGACCTCCTCGAACTCGCCGATGGCGAGGTCCATGCCGGCCGTGACATTGACGAGGATGCCCTGCGCGCCCGAGAGGTTGACGTCCTCGAGCAGCGGCGACGACACCGCCATCTCGGCGGCCTCGCGCGCGCGGTCGTCACCCGTGGCGCGGCCGGTGCCCATCATCGCCATGCCGGTCTCGGCCATGACGGTGCGCACGTCGGCGAAGTCGACGTTGATCAGGCCGGGACGGGTGATCAGCTCGGCGATGCCCTGCACCGCGCCCTGCAGCACCGCGTTGGCGCTGCGGAAG
This sequence comes from uncultured Acidibacter sp., assembly GCA_964584625.1. Classification (GTDB taxonomy): domain Bacteria; phylum Pseudomonadota; class Gammaproteobacteria; order Steroidobacterales; family Steroidobacteraceae; genus UBA964. The sequence goes on along the minus strand of CAZPAJ010000018.1, from coordinate 17,786 downwards.
GCATCGAGCAGCGTGGTCTTGGGCCCGAGCACCGTCAGCAGCTTCTGGTTGGGGATGGTGATCAGGGAGTCCACGTGCTTGCCCAGCTCGGACATGCCGTGGTCGGCCATCAGCGCACGCTTGCTGCCTTCCATGGCGAACGGCCGGGTCACGACGGCGACGGTCAGGATGCCAAGCTCCTTCGCGAGCTGCGCCACCACCGGCGCCGCACCGGTGCCGGTGCCGCCGCCCATGCCTGCGGTGATGAAGAGCATGTCGCAGCCCTGGATCAGCTCGATGATGCGGTCACGATCCTCCATCGCCGCCTGGCGACCGATCTCCGGGTCGGCGCCGGCGCCAAGCCCCTTGGTGATGGTGCCGCCGATCTGCAGCGCGGTCTTGACCTTGGAGTGCTTGAGGGCCTGCGCATCGGTGTTGATGCACATGAAGTCCACACCCTCGATACCGGCGGTGACCATGTGCGACACGGCGTTGCCGCCGCCGCCGCCGATGCCCAGCACCTTGATGACGGCGCTTTGGCTGTACGCGTCCATGAGTTCGAACATTGGCTCGTCGCTCCTGTAGTTGAGTCTGTCAGTTCGCAGAAGTTGTCAGCTTCGATTGGTGGTCTAGGTCGGAAACGAAAGCGGTCAGAAATTGCCCTGGATCCAGCTCTTCATGCGGTCGAGCATGGTCTTGGCGCCCGCGCCCAGGCTGCGGCCGCGGTTGCCCGGCAGCGCGTGGTCGCGCGCATAGAGCAGCAGGCCGACGCCCGTGGCGTGCACCGGGTTGACGGTCACGTCGGACAGCCCCTTGACCCCGGCAGGCATGCCGAGGCGGACGGGCACGTGGAAGATCTCCTCGGCGAGCTCGATGGCGCCTTCCATCTTGGCGCTGCCGCCGGTGAGCACGATGCCGGCGGCGATCACTTCTTCGAAACCACTGCGGCGCAGTTCCTCGCGGATGAGACCGAACAGCTCCTCGTACCGGGGTTCGACGATCTCGGCGAGGGTCTGCCTCGCGAGGCGCCGCGCGGGACGGTCGCCGACGCTGGGCACCTCGATGCTCTCGTCGGGATTCGCGAGCTGCGACAAGGCGCAAGCGTAACGAATTTTGATGTCTTCTGCGTACTGCGTTGGCGTGCGCATCGACACGGCGATGTCGTTGGTCACCTGGTCGCCCGCGATGGGGATGACGGCGGTGTGGCGGATCGCGCCGTGCGAGAACACCGCGATGTCCGTGGTGCCGCCGCCGATGTCGACGAGGCACACGCCGAGGTCCTTCTCGTCGTCGGTCAGCACCGCATAGCTCGAGGCCAGCTGCTCGAGCACGACGTCGTCGACGGCGAGGCCGCAACGCTGGATGCACTTCTCGATGTTCTGCGCGGCGCTGTCGGCGCCGGTGACGATGTGGACCTTCGCCTCGAGGCGCACGCCGGACATGCCGATGGCGTCGCGGATCCCCTCCTGGCCGTCGATGATGAATTCCTGCGGCAGAACGTGCAGGATCTTCTGGTCGGCGGGGATGGCCACCGCCTTGGCGGCGTCGATCACGTGGTCGACGTCCACCTGGCTGACCTCCTTGTCGCGGATCGCCACGACGCCGTGCGAGTTCAGGCTGCGCACGTGGCTGCCGGCGATGCCCGCGACCACCGAGTGGATCTCGCAGCCGGCCATCAGCTCGGCCTCCTCGACCGCGCGCTGGATCGACTGCACCGTCGACTCGATATTGACCACGACGCCCTTCTTCAGCCCCCGGGAGGGCTGAGAGCCGATGCCGATGATCTCGATCGACTGGTCGGCACCGATCTCGCCCACCAGGGCGACGACCTTCGAGGTGCCGATGTCGAGACCGACGATGAGTTGCCTGTCCTGCTTCTTTGCCATGTTCCGTCCTGTCCGTCGCGCCGCCGACCTCAGGCCGCGGCCGCACCGCCGCGCCAGCCGACCGCGAAGCCGTTCGTGTAGCGCATGTCCACGTAGTCGATGTCACCGCCGCGCTGCGCCACCAGCGGCAGGGCCGCGGCGACGAAGCGCTCGAAACGCTCGTCGACCTGGCGCCGCCCGAGGCGGACCTTGACGCCGTTGTCGAGGTCGATCTCCCAGGCGCCGCGCGCGTCGAGGCGCAGCGCGGTGATCCGCAGCCCGCCCTCGACCAGGCGCCCCTGGATCGCGAGGTAGCGCTGCGCCACCTGCGCCTCGCTGCCCGCCGGGCCGGAGAGCCGCGGCAACTCCGGCGGGATATGCCGCGACTCGCTGGCGAACAGTTCGCCACGCGCGTTGAGCAGGCCGTTGGCACCCCAGCGCGCGGCCGCCACCTGCTCGACCACCACGACGGAAAGCCCGCGCGGCCACGCCCGGCCCACCGTCGCGGTGTCGACCCAGGGCAGCGCCTCGATCGCCCGCTGCACCGCCGGCAGGTTGACCGACACCAGCCCGAAGCCCTGCACGCGATCCTTGACTGCGCGCTCGACGTCGACCGCGGACACGCGCTGGAAGCGTCCCTGCACGGAGACCGTCCGGATCGGCTGGTCGAGCGCCCAGGCCATTGCCCCCGCGAGGCCGAGCAGCAGCGCGAGCCCCCCCATCGACACGGCGACGCGCCGCCAGTCGACCGCCGGCAGCGCCCAGCGCCGGCTCTCGCCGCGACGGCGGTTGCGGGGCTTGCGGGCAGCGATCACGCAGGCCTCCGGAGGAAACTGGTCTCGAGCACGCGCCAGGCCAGCGTGTCGAAGTCGATGCCGACCGCCCGGGCGGCCATCGGCACCAGGCTGTGGTCGGTCATGCCCGGCACGGTGTTGAGTTCCAGCAGCAGCGGCCGGCCGGTCCGGTCCATCATGAAATCGACCCGCCCCCAGCCCTCCGCACCGGTCGCGTGGAATGCGCCGAGCGCCAGCGCGCCAAGGTGCCTTTCGGCCTCGGCCGCCAGCCCGGACGGGCAGAAGTACCGGGTGTCGTCGCGGAAGTACTTGGCCTCGTAGTCGTAGAAGGTCTTCGGCGTCTCGATGCGGATCGACGGCAGGGCGCGGTCGCCGAGGATCGCGACCGTGTACTCGCCGCCCGTGATCCAAGGCTCGGCGAACACGCAGTCGTCGGTCTTCGCCGCGGTGGCCCAGGCCGCGGGCAGGTCCTCGGCCCGATCGACCTTGCTCATGCCGACCGAGGAACCCTGGGTCGCCGGCTTGACGATCATCGGCAGGCCGAGTCGCTCGAGCGCAACGCCGAAGTCCTCGGGGCCAGCGAGCACGACGGTGTCCGCGGTGGGTATGCCGACGGCGGCGGCCAGCCGCTTGGTGCGCAGCTTGTCCATGCAGACCGCGGAGCCGAGCACGCCGCTGCCGGTGTAGGGCACGCCGAGGCATTCGAGCGCGCCCTGGGCCGTGCCGTCTTCGCCGCCCGGCCCGTGCAGGGCAACCCAGGCCCGCGCGAAGCCAGCGTCCACCAGGCCCGCGAGCGCTTGCGTCGCCGGGTCGAACGGATGGGCGTCGACGCCGCTCCTACGCAGGGCCTCGAGCACCGCACCACCGCTCTTCAGCGAGATCTCGCGCTCGGTGGATGTGCCACCCAGCAGCACCGCCACCTTGCCGAACTCGCGCGGATCGGTCACCGCTCGCAGCGCTGAGGGGTCTCGTACGAGGCGCATCAGGCGGCCTCCCCGACGATCCGGACCTCGGTCGCGAGCCGGATGCCATGCTTCGCCTCGACTGCGTTCTGCACGTGTGCGATCAACCCCTCGAGATCGGCGGCCGTGGCCCCGCCGACGTTGACGATGAAATTCGCATGCTTCTCGGAGACCTGCGCTCCGCCCCGCCGCAGGCCCTTCAGGCCGGCGGACTCGATCAGCCGGGCCGCGTGGTCGCCGGATGGATTGGTGAACACCGAACCGCAGCTCCACTCGCCGATCGGCTGCGTCTGCTTGCGGCGCACCAGCAGGTCGCGGATCGCCTCGCTGGCATCGGCCGCGACCGGCTCGAACTCCAGCGTGGCCGACAGGTACCACTCACCGACCGCAGGCGGGTCGACGTGCCGGTAGGCGTAGCGGTACTCCGCGGCCGAGCGGTGGCGCAGCGTGCCGGCACGGTCGATGGTCTCGACCTCGCGGACATGCGGCCAGGTCTCCCCGCCGAAGGCGCCCGCGTTCATCGCCAGCGCCCCGCCCAGGGTGCCCGGTATGCCGGCGAGGAACTGCGCCGGGCCGATGCCCCAGCGCCCGCACTGGCGCGCGATCCGTGCGCACGGCACGCCCGCCTCGCACCACACGCCTCGCTCGCCGCGACGCTCGAGCCCGGAAAACGCACCGTGGGTCGCGATCACCGCAGCGCGCAGGCCGCCGTCGCGCACCAGCAGGTTGCTGCCGAGCCCCACCCAGTACAGCGGCAAACTGGCCGGCAACGCCTGCAGGAAATCGCCAAGGTCGGCGCGGTCACGGGGCTCGAACCAGAGGTCGGCGGGGCCGCCCACGTGCCACGAGGTATGCCGCGACATCGGCTCGGCGACCCGCAGTCGACCGGCGAAGCGCAGGCTGAGCTGCTGCAGGTCGGCTTCGCCCAGCACCGGGCCGGTCGCGCTCACGAGGTGACCTCCGCGGCGAGCCGCGCGGGCAACTCGTGCGCGACCGTGCTGATGTTGCCGGCACCCATGGCCAGCACCACGTCCCCCGGCTGCAGGAGGTCGCGCAGCGCCAGGGCGAGTTCCTCGACGCGGGCGACGAATACCGGCTCGACCTGGCCGCGGCCGCGGACGGCGCGGCAGATCGCGCGCCCGTCGGCGCCCGCGATCGGCGACTCGCCAGCCGCGTAGACCTCCGTGACCAGCAGCGCGTCGGCGGTCGACAGCACGGTCGCGAAGTCGTCGAGCAGGTCGCGCGTGCGGGTGTAGCGATGCGGCTGGAAGGCCAGCACCACCCGGCGCCCTGCGTAGCCCTGGCGCACGGCCTCGAGCGTCGCGGCGATCTCGGTCGGATGGTGGCCGTAGTCGTCGACGATGGTCGCGACGCCCGTACCGACCCGCACGTCGGCGATGAACTGGAGCCGGCGGTCGACGCCCTGGAAGCGCGCGAGTCCGCGCTGGATGGCGTCATCGGCGACGCCGAGCTCCGTGGCTACCGCGATCGCAGCCAGCGCGTTCAGCACGTTGTGCGTCCCGGGAAGGTTCACGGTCACCGGCAGAGGCTCCGCGCGCCCTGGCCGCAGCACGTCGAACGAGGTACGCAGTCCGTCGCGCACGATCGCGGTCGCACGCACGTCCGCGCCCTCCTGGATGCCGTAGGTCACCACCGGGCGGCCGACCAGCGGCAGGACGCCCCGGACCTCCGCGTCGTCGGTGCAGAGCACGGCGAGCCCGTAGAACGGCAGGTTGTGCAGGAAGTCGACGAAGCTCTGGCGCAGCCGCGAGAAATCGCCGTCGTGCGTCGCGAGGTGGTCGTTGTCGATGTTGGTGACCACGGAGATGATTGGCTGCAGGTGCAGGAACGACGCGTCGCTCTCGTCCGCCTCGGCGACCAGGTAGCGCCCGGCGCCGAGGCGCGCGTTGGTGCCGGCGCTCTTCAGGCGGCCGCCGATGACGAAGGTGGGATCCTCGCCGCCCTCGGCCAGTACCGAGGCCACGAGGCTGGTCGTCGTGGTCTTGCCGTGCGTCCCGGCGACGGCGATCGCCGAGCGGAAGCGCATGAGTTCGCCGAGCATCTCGGCGCGCGGCACCACGGGGATGCGCCGCTCCAGCGCCGCGGCCACCTCGGGGTTCTCGCGCGACACGGCGGTGGACACGACCACCACGTCGGCGCCCTCGATGCGGCTGGCGTCGTGACCGAAGGCCACGCGGGCGCCGAGCGCCTCGAGGCGCGCCGTGACGGCATTGGGCTTGAGGTCCGTGCCCTGCACCTCGTAGCCGAGGTTCAGCAGCACCTCGGCGATCCCGCCCATCCCGCTGCCGCCGATGCCGACGAAGTGGATGCGATGGATCCGCCGCATGCGGTCGCGCACGTTCATGCGATGCCCCCCGCCGCCAGCGCCGCCGCAGCGAGGTCGGCGGTCGCCTGCGGCCGTGCGAGACCGCGGGCCGACTCCGCCATCCGTCGCAGCACGGCGCGATCGCGGCCCAGGCGGCGGAGTTCAGCGGCGAGCCCCTCGGGCGTCAGGGTCGCCTCGGGCAGCAGCACGGCCGCCCCACGCTCGACCAGGAAGCCGGCGTTGCGGGTCTGGTGGTCGTCGACGGCGGCCGGGAACGGCACCAGCAGCGCGGCCACGCCCGCGGCGGCAAGCTCCGACACGGTCAGGGCCCCGGCCCGGCACACGACGAGGTCGGCCCAGCCGTACTGCCCGGCGATGTCGTCGATGAACGCGGTCACCTCGGCAGCGACATCCGCGCGGGCATAGGCCGCCCTCGCCGCATCGAGGCCGCGCTCGCCCGCCTGGTGCCGCACCTCGAAGCGCAGCCCGGGAGCGAGCAGCGCGAGTGCCGCCGGGACCACCTCGTTGAGGCGCGCCGCGCCCTGGCTCCCGCCGACGACCAGCAGTCGCGGCCCGGCGCTGCGCCCGGCGAGCCGCTCGGCGACAGGCGGCAAGGCGAAGAATTCGTCGCGCACGGGGTTGCCGACCGTGCGCGCGACGCGGTCGCGACCGAAGCTGCCGGGAAACGCCTCGAGCACGTCGTCGGCCAGGCGCGACAGCACGCGGTTGGTGAATCCGGCGACCGCATTCTGCTCGTGGATCACCAGAGGGCGGCGCAGCAGCCATGCGGCGAGCCCGCCCGGACCCGACGCGAAACCGCCGAGGCCGACCACCACGCGCGGCTGCTGCCTGCGGATCGCGGCCATCGCCTGCCAGACGGCGCGCAGCACCCGCAGCGGCGCCGCCAGCAGCGTCGCGACGCCCTTGCCCCGCAGCCCGCCGACCTCGATCCACTCGACCGGGATGCCTTCCGCGGGCACCAGCCGCGACTCGATGCCCCGGCGCGTGCCCAGCCAGACGATCTCGCAGGAGCGTGCGCGCAACTCGCGCGCCAGCGCGAGGGCGGGAAACACGTGCCCGCCGGTGCCGCCGGCCATGATCATGACCCGTGGCCCGCTCATGCACCCGCCTCCGCCGGCTCGCCGCCGCGCGGCACGGCCGTGCGCCGGCCCGGCACCGCCGACCCGCGCCCCGACTGCATCGCCTCGTGATACACGCGCAGCAGCAGGCCAACCCAGGCGAGCGTCACGATCATGCTCGAGCGACCGTAGCTCATCAGCGGCAGCGTGAGCCCCTTCGTGGGCAGGGCGCCCATGTTCACGCCGATGTTGATGAACGCCTGCAGTGCCAGCCAGATGCCGAATCCGGCGGCCACGTAGGACTGGAACTTCAGGCCCGCATCGGCCGCGAGCCGCGCGATGTACAGGGCTCGCCACACGAGGGCCAGGAACAGCCCGAGCGTGACCACGACCCCGGCCAGGCCGAGCTCCTCGGCCAGCACCGCGAACAGGAAGTCGGTGTGCGCCTCCGGCAGGTAGAACAGCTTCTGCACGCTCTCACCCAGCCCGACGCCGAACCAGCCGCCCCGGCCGATGGCGATCAGGCTCTGCGTGAGCTGGAAGCCGGTGTTGAACGGGTCGGCCCAGGGATTCAGGAACGCGGTGAGCCGGCGCATGCGGTAATCGGCCATCGTCACCAGCAGCACCACGGCGCCGACACCGACCAGGGTGAAGAGCATCACGTCACGCTTGCGGGCACCCGCCAGGAACAGCACGCCGAAGCCCGTCGCGCACAGCACGACCGCGGCGCCGAAGTCCGGCTCCGCGAGCAGCAGCACGGCGAACAGGCCGAGCAGGCCGATCGGCTTGGCCAGGCCCGCCAGGCTGGTGCGCAGCTCCAGCTCCCGGCGCACCGCGTAGCTGGCCACGTACAGCAGCACGAGCACACGCGCCAGCTCCGATGCCTGGAAGTTGAAGCCCGCAAGGCGGATCCAGCGGCGACTGCCGTTGACCACGTGACCCAGCCCGGGGATGAGGACGGCGACCAGCAGCACCCCGGCCACCACCAGCAGCGGCAGCGCGGCCTTCTCCAGCAGCTCCATTCGCACGCAGAACACCACGCCGGCGGCGAGGATGCCCATCATCGCGAGGAGCAACTGCCGCTCCAGGTAGGCAAAGGCGTCGCCCGACTCCCGCGTGGCGATCGACACCGACGCCGAGGTGACCATCACGAGCCCCAGCAGCACGATCGACAGCACGAGGATGACCGTGACCACATCGATGCGGACCGGCGCCGACCGGGCCTTCGAACGGATCGTGCCGGCGGCGGCGCTCATGGGGCGAGCTCCCGCACGGCGGCGGCGAAGACGTCGCCACGGTGTGCGTAGTCACGGAACATGTCGAGGCTCGCGCAGGCCGGCGACAGCAGCACGGTGTCGCCCGGCCGGGCCGCCTCGGCCGCGACGGCCACGGCCTGCGGCATCGTGCCGGCGTAGGCCACCTCGCAGGCACCGGCCAACGCGGCGCCGAGCCGGCGCGCGTCACGGCCGATCAATACGGCCAGGCGGGCGCGGCCCCGCAGTGCGTCCGCCAGCGGCGCGAAGTCCTGGTTCTTGCCGTCGCCGCCGGCCACCAGCACCAGCGTCCCGGACAGCCCCTGCACCGCGGCCAGCGTGGCGCCGACGTTGGTGCCCTTGGAGTCGTCGAGCCAGCGCACGCCTCGCCGGTCGCGGATCCACTGCGAGCGGTGCGGCAGGCCCGCGAACTCGCGCAGCGCGGCAAGCATCGCCCCGCGCGGCAGGCCGGCGGCCTCGCCCACCGCCAGCGCCGCCAGCGCGTTGGCGGCGTTGTGCCGGCCCGCGATCCGCAGCTCAGCGAGCGCCAGCCACGGCTCGGCGCCGCGCGCCAGCCAGTCCTGCCCGTCGCGCGGGACCAGGCACCAGTCCGCCTGCGGATGGCCGTCGAGGGAGAACCCGACGACGCGCTGTCCCGGGCGAGGCATGGCCGCCACCCATTGGTCATCGAGGTTGACGACCGCCGTGGCGCAGTGAGCGAAGATGCGGGCCTTGGACGCCGCGTATTCGCCCATCCCGGCGTAGCGGTCCATGTGGTCGGGCGTGAGGTTGAGCACGGCGCCGGCGACCAGCCGGAGCGAGGACGTCGACTCGAGCTGGTAGCTCGACAGCTCGAGAACGTAGAGCTGCGGCGAGCCGCCCAGCAGATCGAGCGCGGGCGTGCCGAGGTTGCCCCCGACACGCACGTCCCAGCCTGCGTGGCGCGCCATCTCGCCCACCAGCGTGGTCACCGTGCTCTTGCCATTGGTCCCGGTGATCGCCACCACGGGAGCATCGGCCTCGCGCGCGAACAGCTCGACGTCGCCCACGACCTCGATGCCGCGCGCCCTGGCCTCGGCGAACAGTGGCTCGTCGAGCGGGACACCCGGGGACACCACCACCAGCTCGGCCCCCCCGACCAGCGTCTCGTCGAGGGCACCGGTCCGCAGCTCGGCGCCGGGCGCGACGCGCTTGAGCTCGGGCAGCCCCGGGGGAGCGACTCGGGTGTCGGTACAGGCCAGGCGCCAGCCCCGCGACGCGAGGTGACGCGCGCAGGACAGCCCCGTCTTGCCGAGGCCGGCGATCACCGCCAATGGCGCTGCGGCAGGTGCGTTCATCGGAGCTTCAGCGTGGCGAGGCCCGCCAGCACCAGGAAGAAGGTGATGATCCAGAAGCGCACGATCACCTTCGGCTCGGCCCAGCCCTTGAGCTCGAAATGGTGGTGGATCGGCGCCATCCGGAAGATGCGCTTGCCGCGGAACTTGAACGACGCGACCTGCAGGATCACCGAGGCGGTCTCGATGACGAAGATGCCACCCATCACCAGCAGGACCACTTCCTGCCGCACGATCACCGCCACGGTGCCGAGCGCGGCGCCGATCGAGAGGGCGCCGATGTCGCCCATGAACACCTGCGCCGGGTAGGCGTTGAACCACAGGAAGCCGAGGCCGGCGCCGACCAGCGCCGCGCAGTAGATCAGGAGCTCCCCGGAGTTCGGCACGGCAGGGATCTGCAGGTACTGCGCGAACACGGCGTTGCCGCTCGCATACGCGAAGACACCCAGCGCCGCGGCCACCATCACCGCAGGCATGATCGCCAGGCCGTCCAGGCCGTCGGTCAGGTTCACGGCGTTGCTCATGCCGACGATCATGAGGTAGGCAAGCAGCACGAATGCGGCGAATCCCAGCGGCAGCGCGAAGCTCTTCAGCAGCGGCAGGTAAAGCGTGGTGTCGGCCGGCGCCGTCGCCGTGTGCCAGAGCACCAGCGCGGCACCGAGACCGCCGATCGACTGCCAGAAGTACTTCCAGCGCGCGATGAGCCCCTTGGGGTTCTTCTTGACCAGCTTGAGGTAGTCGTCCCAGAAGCCCACCGCGCCGAACAGCACCGTCACACCCACCACGACCCACACGAAGCGGTTGCCCAGGTCGGCCCAGAGCAGCGTGCTGGTGATGATCGCGACGAGGATCAGCAGTCCGCCCATGGTCGGCGTACCGGCCTTCTTGAGGTGGGTCTGGGGGCCGTCGTCGCGGACGACCTGGCCGATCTGGCCGCGCGAGAGGCGGGCGATCATCCACGGCCCGACCAGCAGCGAGATCGCCAGCGCGGAGACGGCCGCGAGGATCGCCCGCATCGTCAGGTAGGAGAAGACGTTGAAGAACGACACCTGCGGCGCCAGCAGCTTGGCCAGCCAGAGCAGCACGATCAGCCCTCCCCTGCGGCGCCGGCCGGGGCAATCGCCTCGACGACCCGTTCCAGTCGATTGAATCGCGAGCCCTTGACGAGCACCCGCACCTCAGGTGCCAGTTCGCGGCGCAGCGCGTCGGCCATCGACGCCGCGTCAGGGAACCAGCGCGCACCCGCACCAAAGGCCTCGACCGCGAGCCGGCACAGCTCGCCGATCGCGAACAGCTGCTCGATGCCATGCTGCCGCGCGTAACGGCCCGCCTCGGCGTGCGCCTCCACGGCGTGCGCCCCGAGTTCGGCCATGTCGCCGATGGCGAGCCAGCGACGGCCCCCGAGCCCCGCGAGCACGTCGATGCCGGCATGCATCGAGGACGGGTTGGCGTTGTAGGAGTCGTCGATCACCCAGGCGCCGGCGATGCCCTTGCGGAAGGCCAGCCGGCCGGGCACCGCGCGCATCGCGGCCAGTCCCGCCACCACGTGATCGAGCGTGGCGCCCGCGGCGACGGCCGCCGCGGCCGCCCCCACCGCGTTGACGACGTTGTGCAGGCCGGCGAGGCGCAGTTCCACCGCGGCGGCTCCGGCAGGGCTCTCGAGCCGGAAACGGGTCACGAAACCCTGCGCATCGACGCCCGCATCCAGCTCGACCGCGCGGAAATCAGCGGCCGGGGCCGTGCCGAAGCCGACGATCCGCGCGCGCGTCATGCCGCGCCACAGGCCGGCGTAGGGGTCGTCGACGTTGACGATCGCGACACCGTCGTCGCCGAGCGCGGCGAACAGCTCGCCCTCGGCGCGCGCCACTCCCTCGAGGTTGCCAAAACCCTCGAGGTGCTCGGCACCCGCGTTGGTGACGATACCGATGCCGGGCAGCGCGAACCCCGCCAGCTCGGCCACGTCGCCCGCGCGGTTCGCTCCCATCTCGACCACCGCGAAGCGGTGCGCCGGATCGAGGCGCAGCAGCGTCAGCGGAACGCCAATGTGGTTGTTGAGGTTGCCGCGCGTCGACAGCGTCGGACCGGCCTGGGCGAGGATCGACGCGATCATCTCCTTGCAGGTCGTCTTGCCGTTGCTGCCCGCCACGCCGACCAGCGGGATCGGGAAGCGGGAGCGCCAGGCGCGCGCCGCGCGCTGCAGCGCGGCCAGGGGGTCCGCGACGACCACGGTGGGAAAACCGGCGACAGCCTCGCGGGCGACGGCTCCCGCGGCGCCGGCCGCCCGGCACTGCGGGATGAAGTCGGCACCATCGAAATTCGGGCCCCGCAGCGCGACGAAGAGATCACCGGCCCCGATCGAGCGCGAGTCGGTCGAAACCGACGCATAGGCGCGGTCCTCACCCACCAGCGCGCCGCCGCCGTCGCGCGCGAATACAGCCAGCGTGCGGGTCATGACGGACGCTCCGCGAAGGCCGCGCGCAGCACGCCGCGGTCACTGAACGCACGACGCTCGCTGCCCACCAGCTGGTAATCCTCGTGGCCCTTGCCCGCGACGACGATGACGTCACCCGGGTGGGCCGCTGCCACGGCCGCGCGGATCGCCTCGGCACGATCGGGGATCACCCGGGCGGCACGCCCCGGCGGCAGGCCCGCGACGATCGCCGAGGTGATCGCAGCCGGGCACTCGCTGCGCGGATTGTCGTCGGTGACCACGATCTCGTCGGCCAGGCGGCCCGCGACCTCGCCCATCAGCGGACGCTTGCCGGTGTCACGGTCGCCACCGCAGCCGAACACGACGTGCAGGCGCCCGCTGCAGTGGGCGCGCGCGGCTTGCAGCGCCTTGGCGAGCGCATCGGGCGTGTGCGCGTAATCCACGATGCCGAGCGCGCTGCCCGGGACGACCACGGGCTCCATGCGCCCCGGCGGCGCCTTCACGGCGGCCAGCGCGGCGAGCGCGTCCGTCGCGGCGACGCCGAGCGCGAGCAGCATGCCGAGCACGGTCAGGACGTTGTCGGCGTTGAACTCGCCGACCAGCGGCAGCGCCAGTTCGGCCGGGCCGTCCGGCAACTGCAGCCCGAGCCGCAGCCCATCGCCGGCGGGTCGGACGCGGCGCGCATGCAACACCGTGGCGCCCGCGGCCTGCAGCACCTGCGCACATGCCGCGCCCGCCTCGCTGCGGCAGGTCACATAGAGGCGACCGGACCCGGCGCGAGCGGCCAGCCCGGCGCCGAACCCGTCGTCGACGTTGATGACGCGCGCCTGCAGCGCCGGCCATGCAAACAGCCGCGCCTTGGCCTCGCCGTAGGCCTGCATCGTGCCGTGGTAGTCGAGGTGATCCCGCGAGAGGTTGGTGAAACCCGCCACGCGGAAGCGGACGCCCTCGACGCGATGCTGGTCCAGCGCATGCGAGGACACTTCCATGGCGACCGCGGCGGCACCGGCGCCGGCGAGCGCAGCGATCTGCCGGTGCACCGTGACCGCGTCCGCCGTGGTGTACTCGCCGCCCATCACATCCCCGGGCGGCACACCGACACCGAGCGTCCCGGCATACCCGCAGCGCTGGCCCAGCAGGCCGAGGCACTGCGCCAGCAGCCAGGCCACGGTGGTCTTGCCGTTCGTGCCGGTGACGCCGGCGACAACCAGCGAGGCCGAGGGCCGGCCGAAGAAGCGGTCGGCGAGCGTGCCAGCGAGCGCGCCGAGTCCGGGCAGCGGGGCACAGAACACGCCGGCGGGCACGCCGGGCCGGGCGATGCCCGGCGCGGGCTCCCAGAGCACGGCCGCGGCGCCCCGGGCCAGCGCCTCGGGCAGATGCGCGAGGCCGTGGCTGCGTCGACCCGCGCAGGCGAGGAACAGCGAGCCCGGGGCGACGCGACGGCTGTCGAGGCTGATGTCGCGCACCTCGATCGCCGTGTGCGCGCCCAGCGGAGCCTCGACGCCCGTGCCCTCCAGCAATTCGCGCAGCGACAGCCGCTGTCCCGCCGCCGTCACCGACGCACCGCCACGGGGTTGCCCGGCGCGCCCTGCACCGCGGCAATCGCTGGAGCGGGGGATGAAGGCAGCGGGGTCGACGGCATCTCGTCGACCGGCCCGCCCGCCGGGCCGACCGGCGCGTCGGGCGCCACGGCGAGCAGCCGCAGCGCCCCGCCGACCACGCCAGAGAACACGGGGGCCGACACGTCACCGGCGTAGTAGAGGCCGGCGCTCGGCTCGTCGATCACCACGACCGCCGCGAGCCGCGGATTCGATGCCGGGGCGACGCCACCGAACACTGCCAGGTAGCGGTCGGTGGCATAGCCGCCGGCGCTGGCCTTCCAGGCGGTGCCGGTCTTGCCGGCGACGCGATAGCCCGGGATGGCGGCGCGCTTGCCCGTGCCCTCGCCCTCCGGCGACACCACCGTCTCGAGCATGTGGATCAACTGGCGGCTCGCAGGCTCGTCGATGACCCGGGAACCGGCGACGACGCCATCGACCCGCTCGAAGGTGACGGGCCGGGACACGCCGAGACCGCCGATCGTCGCGTAGGCCTGGGCCAGCTGCAGGGGGGTCACGGAGAGGCCGTAGCCGTATGACAGCGTCGCGATCGTGATCGGCCGCAGGTGCCGCACGCCCGGCAGCATGCCCGCCGATTCGCCGGGGTAGCTGCTGCTCGTGACCTGGCCAAACCCGAGATTCGACAGCGTCGAATGCAGCTGCTCGGGAGGCAGGTCGAGCGCAAGCTTGACCATCCCGACGTTCGAGCTCTTCGCCAGCACGGTGGCGAGGCCGATGCGACCCAGCGGGTGCTTGTCCTCGATGACACGCGCACCGACCTTGACCAGGCCGGGCGACGTGTCGATGACGCTGCGCTCGTCGTAGCGCCCGCTGGCGAGGGCAGCGGCCACCACGAAGGGCTTGATCGACGAGCCCGGCTCGATGATGTCGGTGGCGGCGCGATTGCGGTAGCCGACGGGCTTGAGCTGGCCGCGGTCGTTCGGGTTGTACGACGGCTGGTTCACCATCGCCAGCACTTCGCCGGTGGTGACGTCGATCACGACGACCGAGCCGGCCTTGGCGCGATGCTGGCGGATCGCGGCCTTGAGCTCGCGATAGGCCAGGTACTGGATCCGCAGGTCGATCGACAGCGGCAGGTCGCGGCCGGGGCGCACGGGCCGGATGCTCTCGATGTCCTGCACCACGCGGCCCAGGTTGTCCTGGATCACCCGCTTCGCACCGTCCTCGCCCGCGAGACGATGGTCGAACGCGAGCTCGAGGCCCTCCTGGCCGTCGTCGTCGACGTTGGTGAAGCCGAGCACGTGGCCAGCAACCTCGCCGGACGGGTAGTAGCGACGGTACTCCCTCTGCGCGTACACCCCCGGGATGCGCAGCGCCCGAATGCGCGACGCCTCCGCGGGCTGCATGTGCCGCGCGAGATAGAGGAACTGCCGGTCCAGGTTGCTGGTGACCCTGCGCGCCAGCTCGTTGCGGTCGCGCTTCAGCGCTTGGGCGAGCCGCGGGATGTCATCCGCCGCGAGCGCCAGCTCCTTCGGATTCACCCAGAGCGAGTCGACGGGCGTGCTGACGGCCAGCGGCTCGCCGTAGCGGTCGGTCACGGTGCCGCGATTGGCGGCGATCTCCACCACGCGCGTGAAGCGCTCGTCACCCTGCCCGCGCAGGAACTCGCTGTCGACGAACTGCAGGTCGACCGCGCGCCACGCGAGCCCGCCCGCCGCCATGACCACCAGGCCGAGCACGAGGTAGGAGCGCCCGGCGAACGACGGCTCCGGCGCCGTGGCGCGCGAGGACCCCGAACGGCCGCCGCGCCGACCCTTGCCGTTCCAGGGCCACTGCAGCCTCACGGCGCGACCACCTCGATGGAGGCAGGTGCCGGGATGTTCATCCTGAGCTTGCTGGACGCGACGCTCTCGACGAAGGCATGGGTCGACCAGGCGCTCTGCTCGAGCTGCAGCTGGCCCCACTCGGTCTCGAGCCTGTCGCGCTCGCGGTTGAGCCGCTCGAGCTCCACGAACAGCTCGCGCGCCCGGTGCTTGGAATACACGGCACCGGCCGCAGAGCCCAGCACGGTGAGCCAGAGCAGTGGCACGACCACGGCCCAGAGCCCCGGCGACCGCAGCCTCATGGCATCACTCCCGGCGCCGGCAGCTTCTCGGCGACGCGAAGCACGGCGCTGCGCGAGCGCGGATTGCGCGCAACCTCCGCGGCCGCGGGACGGCGCTTGCGGCCGACCTCGCGCATCACGGGCAGGGCCCCCGGCGGCACGACCGGCAACCCGGCGAATACCGGGTCGACGGTGGACTTGGCGCGGATGAAGCGCTTGACGATGCGATCCTCGAGCGAGTGGAAGCTGATCACCGCCAGCCGTCCGCCGGGCGCCAGCACGTCGAAGGCCGCCTGCAGGCCCTCGCGCAGCTGCCCGAGCTCGTCGTTGACGTGCAGGCGGATGGCCTGGAAGCTGCGCGTCGCCGGGTGCTTGCCCGGCTCGCGCGTCGGCACCGCCTGCTGAATAACTGCGGCGAGTTGCGCCGTACGGGTGATGGGGGTCCCCCGCCGGTAGGCATCGATGGCCTGTGCAACACGCCGCGAAAACTTTTCCTCGCCGAGCTCCGCGATCACCATGCGGATCTCCTCGACGCTCGCGCGGGCGATCCAGTCCGCGGCCGGCCGGCCTCGCGTCGGATCCATCCGCATGTCGAGCGGGCCGTCCTTCGCGAAGCTGAAACCGCGGCCGGCCTCGTCGAGCTGCGGCGAAGACACGCCGAGGTCGAGGAGCACGCCGAGGACCGCGCGGCCACCCGCACGTTCGCGCACGACCTGCCGAAGATCGGCAAACGCCGCGTGGACGATCTCAAGCCGCACTTCGCCCGCGAATCGCGCCTGCCCGTACGCGACGGCCTGCGGATCGCGGTCGAGCGCGAGCACGCGGCCTTCTCCACCCAGGGCTTGTAGTAGCCGTGCCGTGTGCCCGCCGCGCCCGAACGTCGCATCGACATAAAAACCGCCCGCGGACGGTGCGAGAGCCTCCAGCGCCTCGTCGACGAGCACTGGTATGTGCTCATCCACCGGAGTCCGCCCCTGAGAGACGTCTGCCAGGCCGTCTCTCCCGCATGAGTCGCCCTATTCCATGATGCGCGCCGCCACCCTGGCCGCGCGCACCTCCCCTTTTTTCAGTCCAGAACCGCTAGAGAGAGAGGCCGTCAAGCTCGGCCGACAGGTCCGACGCGGTTTCCTCGCTCTTCAGCCAGAAGTCGCGCCGCTCGTTCCAGCGGGTCTCGTCCCAAAGCTCCAGCCGGTTACCCTGCCCGATCAGCATGGCGTGCCGCGAAAGCGCCGCGAACTCGCGCAGCTCAGGCGGCACCAGCAGCCGGCCCTGCCCGTCGAGTTCGACCTCGGTCGCGTGACCCACCATCAGTCGCTGCAGCCGGCGAGCCCGCTCGTTCAGCGTCGGCAGGCTCATCAGCTTGCGCTCGATCTGCTCCCAGTCCGGCAAGGGGTAGATCAGCAGGCAGCCGTCACGATCCACCGTGATCACGATGCGACCCTCGCCCCGCTCGAGCGCGCGCTGGCGCTGCCGGGTGGGCAGCACCATCCGGCCTTTGTCGTCCAGCGTGACTCGGGTTGCACCGCGAAACATGGCAGTTCAGGCGACAAATCGCCCATTCGGCCCCACTTTCCACCACTCGGCGCCACTATAGGAAGTCGCGTCGCGGAGTGTCAACGGTGCGCACGGAAAAAATTTCCGCAGTTCCAATAACTTAGCGCCCGAAAGGGCTGTATGGATAGGCAGCTTTCGGGCAAAGAACGAGGGGTTTCAGTGAGTTGCCGCGTAATGCTCCGGGCATCGTTAAGGTAAACGACGCCGGGCGACCCGGCAGGGGCAGTAAAGAGGGAGCCGGCCTGTAAGCCGGGTTCTGTCTAGAGTGACCATTCCTCTGGGACGCCCGTCACCGGACGCCTCAAGCAGCCTACCCGGAAGTCACGCTCGGACACCGCGCTGCAGGTTTCCCTGCGACTTCCCTATTTGGCCTTGCTCCCGGTGGGGTTTGCCGTGCCGACCGTGTTGCCACGGGCGCGGTGCGCTCTTACCGCACCATTTCACCCTTACCTGCGGAGGACCTTGCGGCCCCGACGCCGGCGGTATCTTTCTGTTGCACTTTCCGTGGGCTCGCGCCCCCCAGGCGTTACCTGGCACCGTGTCCGA
>CAZPAJ010000017.1:0-72300 GCA_964584625.1 uncultured Acidibacter sp. | reverse complement strand
CCATCAGCACGACCCACTTGAGCTGCTCGACGTCGAGCTCGTCGCCGTCGAGTGCCAGCAGCCGCTCGATGACGATCTCGCGCTGCTGGGGGGAAAGGATGCCGGTGCGCTCGAGCGTGATGAGGTAACCCTGGCAGTCGGCTGGCAGGCGGGCGCGCTCGCTCTCGGTGAAGACGCGCATGGCCCGAGAGCCGGCACCCGCGAGCACGGGTCGGTCACGCTCGCCGGCGAGGTCGGCGAGCCAGTCGAGGGCGCGCTCGACGCTTTCGCCCGCGAAGCCGGCGCGCTCGAGGTCGAGCGCGAGCTCGTCGCGCTCGGGGACGTCTTGCGTGTCGGCCAGCATGTAGCGGTCGAACACGTAGATGAGGATGTCGAGGACGCTGCCGTTCAGTTCAATCATGCGCAAAATCGTCAGCCGGGCTCGGGCTCCGCGTGCCGCGGGCCTGGATCGAGGATGCGGCGGTAGCGGCCGCCTGGCGCCGCGGCGACCTGTCCTTGCAGCTCCAGATCGAGGAGCAGGGGGGACAAGAGATCGCCCGGAAAACCGGTGCTCGCGATGAGCGCATCGACGCTCGTGGGCTCGAAGCCGAGCGCATCTAACAGGATTTCGGCGGGGTTGTCCAACGGGGCGGCCTTGCCGGAGGCGGGGCCAGGTGCTCTGGGAGAGGGCCTAACACCATGATTCGAAGGGATTAGTTTGAGCTCGAACAGGATGTCGTCGACACGCTCGACGAGCGCGGCGCCGCTGCGGAGCAGCTGGTGGCAGCCTTCGGAGAGCGGGCTGTGGATCGAGCCTGGGACCGCGAAGACCTCGCGGCCCTGGTCCCCCGCGAGCCGGGCGGTGCTCAGCGAGCCGCTGCGCCGTGCCGCCTCGACGACCACGACGCCGAGCGACAGGCCGCTGATCAGGCGGTTGCGCCGTACGAAATGATTGCGCAGCGGAGGCGTGCCAGGCGGGAACTCGCTGACGAGAGCGCCGCGACTGGCGATGCGCTGGCCGAGCCCGCGGTGCTCGCGCGGGTAGCGGACGTCGAGGCCTGCGGCGCAGACGGCGATGGTCTGCCCGCCGCCTGCCGCGCCCGCCAGGGCGCCCGCGTGGCTGGCGGCGTCGATGCCCCGTGCGAACCCGCTGGTGACCACGACGCCGCGGCTGGCGAGGCCATAGGCGAGGTCGCGCGCCGTGCGCTCGCCGAGGGCCGTCGGCCGTCGGCTGCCGACGATGGCGACCTGGTCACGGTGGAGCACGCCCGGGTCGCCACGGACGAACAGCACGTTGGGTGGGTCCTCGATCGTGGCGAGCCGGGGCGGGTAGTCCGGCGAGCAGGGCCCGATGACGTGCAGCCCGAGGGACCGGCAGGCCCGCGCGTCGGCGGCGATCCGCTGGCGCGGCGGGTGGACGAGCGCCAATGCGCTGCGCTCGCTGAAGCCGGCGGCCTCGAGTTGCCGCGGTGACCACTGCAGCAGGCGACCGAGCGTGCCGGCGGCCGCGAGCGCCGGTTGCAGCACGCGTCGCGGAATGCAGGGCGCGCGGGCGAGCGTGCACAGGTCGCGCAGCGCGGCGTCTTCTGCCGGGGATTCCATGCGCGCATGCTCGGGGCGCCCGGCAGGCCGCGCCAAGGGTCAAAATTCGGTTTTTTGCGCGCCAGGCCTCAGGGCGAGCGCACGGCGTTCGACAGCCGTACGGGGTTCGTGATGGCGACGATCAGTCCGTAGCTCATCCGGTCGAAGCTGCGGAACACCAGCAGCGTGCCGTTGCGCTGTGGCGGCACGTCCAGCGTCCGGGCGAAGCCTCGCGAGGGGCCGATGCCGCCCGCCGAGCGGCGCGTGCGGTCGCTCAGCGACTCGCCGGCTTCCTCGATCGCCAATACGTGGCCTGGCTCCACGCCGTGGCGCCGGCCACGATTGATCGCGACGACCTTGTACTGCCCGATCAGCTCGACGCCGTCGACCACCGAGATGATGCGCCCCTCGACGCGGCGCGACGGTGCACGCGGCACGAAATTCAGCGGGATGTCCCGCTCGTTCTCGACCAGGCGGTCGCCGGCCAGCGTCTCGCGCGCCGTGTCCGCCAGCAGCACCCGTGCGGCCTTGCCGGCTTCCTCGACGATGGCCGTGGCGGTGTAGATGCCCTGGTAGCCGAGCACAGCGTTGGTCTCGGGGTCCCGGATCTCGTCGCCGATGTGCACGACGTTGTAGCGCTGGCCGGATTCCGCCCGGTCGATGCCGCGCACGTAGGCCTGCATGCCGCCGCCGCCGGCCATGTGGCCGCCGACGAAGCCCACGACCCGTGGTGCGTTGCGGATCGCCTCCTTGGACAGGACGCTCGGCCGCTCGAGGAAGGCAGCGACCGCCGAGTAGGGAATCGTGGCGATCGCGCCGTCGGCCTCCGACTCGCGCAGCAGCGGGTCGAGCCGGAGCGCGGGTTCGCCGCCCGCGCCGCCGCCCGCGCCGCCGCCCGTCGTGCCGCGACGCGTCAGGCGCAGCTCGGGCGCGCCGCCGTCGGCACCCGGCACCAGGCTGAGCAGGTCGCCGGGGTAGATCAGGTCCGGGTTCTCGATCTGCGGGTTCGCGCGCCAGATCTCCGGCCAGCGCCACGGGTCGCGCAGGAACAGCGCCGAGATGTCCCAGAGCGTGTCGCCGCGCTTGACGACGTATTCGGCGGGCGCATCAGGGTTCAGGGCAGGCGGTTCGGCAGCTTGGCCGGCGCTGCCCTGGCGCCGGGCGCCACCGGGGCCGGTGGCCGCGACCGCAGCCTCGGTGGTGGTCTGCGGCAGCCGCTCCGTGGCGGCGCCCGCGGCGGGGGCCGTTGCGGGGGGCGCCGTGGTGCGCTGGACGGGTGCCGGGGTGGCGCAGGCGGACAGCAGCAGGGCCACCGCGGTCACCGCCAGGGTGCGATGCGGCGGAATCACGCTAAGTGCTTGTTTCGGAAACATCCACCGCTCCTCGAGACGGCCGGCGCTGGGGCTGGGCTGTTATATATTGCGGCTCGGCGGGCGCGGGCCGGGTTGCCGGCGTGCCGCCACGCGGCGGCGCTACGATAATTTCAATTGCCATAGAACATTAGCAAAACTTCTGCGTCGAATACACGAAGAACCTTGAGAGGCACGAGATGGCGCTGAGACAGATCCTCGAGTATCCGGACCCGCGGCTGCGGACCCGGGCCGTGCCGGTCACCACCTTCGACCCGGAGCTCTCGCGCCTGGTCGACGACATGTTCGAGACGATGTACGCGGCGCCGGGCATCGGCCTCGCCGCGACGCAGATCAACGTCCACCGGCAGGTGATCGTCATCGACGTCTCCAAGGACGGCAGCCAGCCCCAGGTGTTCATCAACCCGGAGATCCTCGAGCGCGAGGGCGTCGCGACCAACGAGGAGGGCTGCCTCTCGGTGCCGAACATCTTCGACTCCGTCGAGCGCGCCCGGCGCATCCGCGCCCGTGCCCGTGGCCGTGACGGGTCCGTGTTCGAAGTGGAACTCGAGGGCCTCGCGGCCGTGTGCCTGCAGCACGAGATGGACCACCTCGACGGCAAGCTCTTCGTCGACTACCTCTCGGGCCTCAAGCGCGACCGGATCCGGCGCAAGCTGGAGAAGGAGCGGCGTGACCGCGCGGTCCAGGTCCCGGCCGAGAGGGTCCCCGTCGGCTCGCGTTCCTAGCGCGCAGCGGAGGACACCCGATGCGCATCGCGTTTGCCGGTACGCCGGAGTTCGCCGTGCCGGCGCTCGCCGCGCTGCACGCGTCCCCCCACTCGCTGGTCGGCGTGCTGACCCAGCCTGACCGGCCCGCGGGGCGGGGTCGCCAGCTGGAGGCGAGTCCCGTCAAGCGGTTCGCGCTGGCCGCCGCGCTGCCGCTGGACCAGCCCGCCACGCTGCGCACGGACGCGGGCCGCGCCGCGCTGCGCAGCTGGGCGCCGGAGCTGCTCGTCGTCGTCGCCTACGGACTGATCCTGCCGCCAGAGGCGCTCGCGATTCCCGCCCGGGGCTGCCTGAACATCCACGGCTCGCTGCTGCCGCGCTGGCGCGGCGCGGCGCCGATCCAGCGCGCCCTGCTCGCGGGCGACACCACCACGGGCGTCACGATCATGCTGATGGATGCGGGGCTCGACACCGGACCGGTGCTGCTCGAGCGGGCGCTGCCCATCGCGCCCACGGACACTTCGGCGACGCTGCACGATGCCCTGGCAAGGCAGGGTGCCGACGCGCTGCTCGAGGCGATCGCCGGACTCGAGTCCGGCGCGCTCGTGCCGCGCCCGCAGCCCGAGGAGGGCGCCACTTACGCGCCGAAGATCGACAAGGCCGAGGCGCGGATCGACTGGAGCGAGCCCGCCGCGATGATCGACCGGCGCATCCGTGCCTACCAGCCCTGGCCGGTCGCCGAGACCACGCTCGACGGCGAGCAGCTGCGGTTGCACCTGGCCCTTCCGCTCGGCGACGCGGAGGCGGGGCGCCCGCCCGGCGTGAAGCCCGGCACGGTGCTTGGCCTGCGCGACGGCGCGCTCGTCGTGGCCTGCGGCGAGGGCTGCCTGGCGCTCGCGCGCCTGCAGCGGGCGGGGCGGCGGAGCGTCACGGCCCGCGAGTTCGCCAACGGCGTCGTGCTCGACGGCCGGGTGCTCGGATGAGGTCGCGCCTTGCCCCCGGCGCGGCGACGCTGGCGCAGGCGGCACGGGCCGTCAGCGAGGTGGCCCATGACGGGCGTTCGGCCGACGCTGCCGAGGCCCTGCTCGAGGAGCGCGCGGATCGCGCCGCCGTGCGCGCGATCGCGCTCGGCACGCTGCGCTGGTACCTGCGCCTTGCCCCGGTCGTCGCCGGGCTCGTGGGCCGGCCGCCCGCTGAGGTCGCCCCGCTGCTGCGCGCGCTGCTGGTCACGGCGGCGCACCAGATCGAATACTCGCGCGGCGCGCCCGAGGTGGCGGTGCACCTTGCGGTCGACGCGGCGCGCGAACTGGGGTTCGCGCGCGCCACGGGCTTCGTCAACGCGGTGCTGCGACGCTTCGTCGCCGAGCGGGGCGCGCGCCTCGCCGACGGCGACGCGGACCTGGCGCGGCGCAGCGCGCATCCGGCGTGGCTGGTCGAGCGGCTCGCCGCGGCCTGGCCCGAACAGTGCGAGGCGATCCTCGCCGCGGCCAACCCCCATCCGCCGATGGCCTTGCGCGTCGATCTGTCGCGCGACGCCGACCTGGCCTCCTGGCTGCAGGAGCTGGCTGCGGGCGGGCGCGCTGCCCGGCCGGTGGCGTGGCGGCCGGGCGCCGTCGTGCTCGATCACCCCGCCCCCGTTGGCAGCCTGCCCGGTTTTCGCGAGGGGCGCGTGTCGGTCCAGGACGTGGGCGCGCAGCTCGCGGCGCCACTGCTCGACCCCCGGCCCGGCCAGCGCGTGCTGGACGCCTGCGCGGCGCCGGGCGGCAAGACCGGTCACCTGCTCGAGATCGGCGGCGCGATCGACCTGCTGGCGGTGGACGTCGATGCCGGGCGGCTCGAGCGGGTGCGCGAGACGCTGGCGCGGATCGGTCGCGCGGCGCGCTGTCGGGTTGCCGACCTCTCGCGCCCGGGCGCGCTGGCGGACGAGGCACCTTTCGATCGCATCCTGGTCGACGCGCCCTGCTCGTCCACCGGCGTGATCCGCCGGCACCCGGACATCAAGCTGCTGCGCCGCCCGGAGGACGTGGCGCCGCTGGTCGACCTGCAGCGGCGGATCCTCGCCGAGGCGTTCTCGAGGCTCGCGCCCGGCGGGCGGCTGGTCTACGCCACCTGTTCGTTGCTCCCCGAGGAGAACGAGCAGCAGGTCCTCGCCCTGCTGGCGCGCGAGCCGCAGGCCCGGCTGCTGCCCTGGCCCGAGGCCGTCGAACTGCCGCCGGAGTCGCTGCGCCGGGCGGCGGGTGTCCAGCTGCTGCCGGGCGCGGCGGGGACCGACGGCTTCTATTATGCTTGCCTCGAGCGCGCGGGGGCCCAGGCATGACGACGAGCGGCGAGCGACCCGGGCTGGAGCGAATCGCCCGTTGCCTGGCGGCTGCCTGGCGTCGCGCGCGTGGCGTCCTCCTGGGCCTTGCCCTGGCCATCGCGCTGCTGCCGGTCCCGCCCGCCGCTGCGGAGGACGCCCTCGATGGCGTGCTCGAGGTCGAATCGGCCTTCATCAGCCTGGACCGTGGCGTCTACGAACTGCACGCCCGCGTGCGCTACCCGGCCAACGAACAGACCGCCGCGGCGCTGCGCGATGGCGTGTCGCTGACCTACGAGCTCGAGGTCGAGGTATCCCGCTGGCGCCGCTGGTGGATCGACGACGGCATCACCAGCCTGCGCCTGCGGCGTGAGTTGAGCTATCACACGGTGACCGAGCGCTACGTCGTCCGTGACCTGCAGTCCGGCGCGCCGATCGGTGGGCGGGCGGCTGCCTCGGGCACCGAGCAGGCCTCCTTCGCCACGCTGGAGGAAGCCCTGGCCTCGCTCGGCGCCGTCGACGGCTGGCCGATCCTGGTCGCATCGCAGGCGCCGCTCGACGGCGACTACGAGGTCCGGGTGCGCGCGGGCGTGCGACGCGGACGCCTCACCGACGCGCTGCGGGTGATCGTCTTCTGGAGCGACGACTGGAGCCGCCAGAGCGAGTGGTACACATGGTCGCTGCCGCGCTGAAGCGCTACCGCACGCCCGGCCTGATCCTCGTCTGGACCCTGCTCGTCGTCGGCTCGCTGTTCGCGCTGGCGCTGTCGGCGCAGAACTCGGCCCAGTTCGGCCGCCTGCAGCCCTGGATCCTGCTGGCCGGGGTGCTGGCGGTCGCCGTGCTCAGCGTGCTGCTCGCGCGCAAGGTGCTGCAGCTGGTCGCGGCCTACCGCGGCGCCGTGCCGGGCTCGCGCCTGACCGCGCGCACGGTGCTGGTCTTCGGCGCCCTGGTCGCGCTGCCGCTGGTCATCGTGTACCTGTTCTCGCTCGAGTTCCTCAACCGCGGCATCGACAGCTGGTTCCGCGTCGAGATCAAGCAGGGGCTCAACGATGCCGTGGTGCTGTCGCGCTCGGCGCTCGACCTGCGCACGCGCGAGTACGGCGAGCGCACCGAACGCCTCGCGCAGCGCCTGGCGGGCCTCTCCGCCGGCGAGGCGATCCTCGCGCTCGACGAGGAGCGCCGCGACTCGGGGGCGGCCGAGGTCGTCCTCTACGGTGAATTCGAGCGCGTGCTCGGCGCGAGCAGCCGGTCGGTGCCCGACACGCTCCCGGAACGGCCTGCGCCCGACCTGATCCGCCAGGTCCGCGAGGGCCGCGTCTACATCAGCCTCGAGCCGGTGGCCGAGGGCCGCTACGAGATCCGCACGGCAGCGCCGCTGCCCGCCTCGCCGGCCGACCCGGACGCGCGCTTCGTGATGTCGATCCACGAGGTGCCGCGGCAGCTGGCCGAGCTCACCGACGCGGTACAGCGCTCCTACTCCCAGTACGGCGACCTGGCGGCGTTGCGGGAGCCGCTGAAGTACAGCTTCCGGCTCACCCTGACGCTCGTGCTGCTGGTGACGATGCTGGCGGCGATCTATGGCGCGATCTTCTCCGCCGAGCAGCTCTTCAAGCCGGTACAGGACCTGATGGCCGGCACGCGCGCCGTGGCCAAGGGTGACCTCGCGACGCGCCTGCCGCTGACCTCGCGGGACGAGATGGGCTTCCTGGTGCAGTCGTTCAACGACATGACCAAGCGGCTGCGGCGCGCCCGCGAGGAGACCGAGCGCAGCCGCGAGGCCGTCGAGGCCGAGCGCGAGCGGCTGGCGATCATCCTCGCGCGACTGTCGTCCGGGGTCATCGTGCTCGACCGGCAGCTCACGCTCCGGCTGGCCAATGCCGCGGCAGGCTCCATCCTCGGCGCCGATCTTGCCGCCAACGCGGGTCGCCTGGTCACCGATGTCGCCACCGACGACGGCTGGCTCCGCCAGTTCACCGACGAGCTGCGCGTGCGATTCGCCGCCGGTCGCGAGGAGTGGCGCGAGCAGCTGGAGCTGCCGGGCGCGCCCGGCAATCCGCCGCGGGTGCTGACCTGCGCCTGCGTGCCGCTGTCGGGCGGCGTCGTCGGCGAGCGGGCCGGCTACGTGATCGTGTTCGACGAGATCACGCAGCTGCTGCAGGCCCAGCGCGACGCGGCCTGGGGCGAGGTGGCGCGGCGGCTCGCGCACGAGATCCGCAACCCGCTGACGCCGATACAGCTCTCGGCCGAGCGGCTGCGCCGCCGGCTCGCCGGCAGCCTCGGCGCCGAGGACGCCGACCTGCTCGAGCGCTCGACGCACACCATCGTGCAGCAGGTCGAGGCGATGAAGCAGATGGTCAACGCCTTCAGCGAATACGCCCGCGCGCCCGACATGCAGGTCGCGCGGTTCAGCTTCAACCAGCTGGTGTCCGAAGTAGCGGATCTCTACCGCTCGCAGGACCAGGGCACCGAGATCGCCACGGCCATCGATCCGCGCCTCGAGGAACTCGAGGCCGACCGCGGTCGCCTGCGGCAGGTCGTCAACAACCTGGTCACCAACGCGCTGGAGGCGCTGGAGTCGACGCGGCCGGGACGCATCGAGCTGCGCACCGAGCTGGCGGAGCTCGACGGCCAACCGGCGGCGCTGCTGACGGTGAGCGACAACGGTCCCGGCTTCCAGCCCGAGCTGCTCGGCCGGATCTTCGATCCCTACGTGACCAGCAAGACCCGCGGCACCGGGCTCGGGCTCGCCATCGTCAAGAAGATCGTCGAGGAGCACGGCGGCCGAATCGAGGCCGACAACCGGCCGGGTGGTGGTGCCCGCGTACGTGTTATGTTGCCGGTGAAGGATCGCTCCCGAGTCGCCGCCTCCCGGGAGCGACGATCCGTCCAGAGGAGGGAGATGGCATGAGTGCAGCGCGAATCCTGGTCGTCGACGACGAGGCCGACATCCGCGGGCTCCTCAAGGAGATCCTGTCGGAGGAGGGCTATGACGTCGAGGTCGCCGCCGACGCGGCGCAGGCCCGTGCCGCGCGAGTGCGCCACTCGCCCGACCTGGTGCTGCTCGACATCTGGATGCCCGACGTCGACGGCATCACGCTGCTGCGCGAGTGGTCGGCGACCATGACCGACGCCTGCCCCGTCGTCATGATGTCCGGCCACGGCACCGTCGAGACGGCCGTCGAGGCCACCCGGCTCGGTGCGGTGGACTTCGTCGAGAAGCCGCTGTCGCTGGCCAAGCTGCTGCGCACCGTCGAGAAGGCGCTCGATGCGGGTCGCAAGCGCAAGGCATCTGGTCGCCTGCTGGCCTCCGCGGCTGCCGCGCCGGTCGGCAAGAGCCGGGCGATCCAGGGGCTGCGCAGCTACCTGCAGCAGATCGCCGGCGTGCCCACGCCCGTGCTGCTGGTCGGCGAGCACGGCACGGGTCGCGAGGTCTATGCGCGGTTCCTGCATGAGTCAGGCCCCCGCGCGGGCAAGCCGTTCGTGACGCTCGTCGCCAGTGCCCTGCGCGACGCCGACGCGGAGCTGCTGCTGTTCGGTCGCTCCGGCGACCCTTCGGCTGGTCTCCTCGAGCAGGCGGGCGAGGGCACGCTGTTCATCAACGAGCTCGAGGACCTGCCGCCGTCCGCGCAACGCGCGTTGCTCGGCGTGCTCGAGTCGGGCGTCTATGCCCGGCTCGGCGAGTCGCAGCCGCTGCGGCTCGCGGCGCGCGTGGTGTCCTCGGCGCAGCCCGGGATCGAGAACCGCGCGGGTGCGCCCGGCGTCTCGGCCTTCCGCCGCGACCTGCTGGCCCTGCTGAACGGGCTCGTGGTGCGTGTGCCGCCCCTGCGCGACTACGCCGAGGACGTGCCCGAGCTGCTGCGCAGCCACGTCGACCGCCTGGTCGATTCCGAGGGGCTGCCGTTCCGGCGGTTCAGCGTTGCCGCGCAGAACCGCCTGCGCAACTACCCCTGGCCCGACAACGTGCGCGAGCTGCGCACGCTGGTGCAGCGCCTGCTCGTGCAGGGCGGCCCGGAGGAGGTTGGTCTCGAGGAGGTGGAGCGCGAGCTGGCCCAGGCGGCGCCTGCCGCAGAGCCCTTCGTCAAGCAGGACCTGCTGGCGCTGAGCCTGCGCGAGGCGCGCGAGCAGTTCGAGAGGGCGTACCTGCAGCAGCAGCTGCTGCTCTGCCAGGGCAAGGTCGGGCAACTGGCCAAGCGCGTGGGCATGGAGCGTACCCACCTCTACCGGAAGCTGCGCTCGCTGGGCGTCGACTTCCGCAGCGTCGGCGACGACTCCGACGGTTGACCGCCGGCGCCGGTCGCTGGCGCGGCTAGTCGCCGACCCGGATCACGAGCGGTTCCAGCCCGGCGCCGCGCAGCCTGCCGCGCAACCGGTTGACCTCGGCGAGGTCGGTCAGCGGGCCGATGCGCACCCGGTGCCATTCGTCCGCGTCGACTGCCACGCGCTGCACGCTGGCCTGCACGCCCAGCACCGACAGCTGCTTCTCGACGCGCATCGCGTCCTCCCGCTTGCGGTAGGAGCCGGCCTGCAGGACATAGACGCCGGGCCGCTCGATCGGCGTGCTGGGCACGTCGCGGCGCACTTCGCCTTCCTTCTCCGGCACGACCACCTCGAACTTCGGCAGCATGTCGTAGAAGTCGTACTGTGGCGTCGTGGCCTCCTCGCCGCCGTCGGCCGCGTCGGCGTCGCGCGCGGCTCGACGGGACGGTGCCGTCGCCGACACGCCCGCGGCGCCTGAGGTCGCCTTCTGGAAGGCACTGCGCTGGTAGGCGAACAGCACGAGCGCCACGCCCAGCCCGATGCCGAGCCCGAGCGCGAACTCGCGCCAGCGCGCGAACTCGACGCCGCGGCTGCCGCGGCTGCCGCGGCTGCGCTTGTAGTCGCGGACGACGGGCCGGGTCACATGGTCTCCGGTGCCGAGGCGCCGAGCACGGCGAGACCGTTCCGCAGCACTTGCTGCACGCCGGTCAGCAGGTAGACGCGGGCCTGCCGGAGGTCATCGTCGGGGACCAGCACGCGCTCGGCGTTGTAGAAGGTGTGCAGGGTGTTGGCGAGGTCGCGCAGGTAGTGCACCAGCGCGTGCGGCGCGCGGTGGGCCGCCGCCTGCAGGATCGTCTCCGGGTACTTCGACAGCCCCGCGAGCATCGCCTGGGCGTGCTCGCCGGCGAGCAGCTCGCTGCCGCGGTCGAGCACCAGCCGCGCCGCGTGCGCGGGGTCGTAGGCGAGGCCGCGTGCCGCGAGTTCCTTGAGGACGCTGCAGACCCGGGCGTGCGCGTACTGAACGTAGAACACCGGGTTCTCGTTCGAACGCGACTTCGCCAGCTCGAGGTCGAAGTCCAGCGGCTGGTCGTTGCTGCGCATGAGGTAGAAGATCCGGCAGGCGTCGTTGCCCACTTCCTCGCGCAGCTGGCGCAGCGTGACGAAGGTCGCCTCGCGCTTGCCCATCGACAGCTTCACGCCGCCGCGGTAGAGGCTGACCAGCTGGATCAGGCAGACCTCGAGGCAGTCGCCCGGATGGCCGAAGGCCTGCAGGCCGCCGCGGACCCGCGCGACGTAGCCGTGGTGGTCGGCGCCGAGCACGTCGATCAGCACGTCGTAGCCCCGCTCGCGCTTGTCGAGGTGGTAGGCGATGTCGGACGCGAAGTAGGTGTTCACGCCGTTCTCGCGCACCACCACGCGATCCTCGTCGTCACCGAACTGCGTGGCGCGGAACCACTGCGCGCCGTCCTTGCCGTAGAGCAGCCCGCGCTCGCGCAGCCGCCCGAGCGCCCGGTCGATCGCGCCGCTGTCGTTGAACTCGCGCTCGCTGGTCCAGCGGTCGAAGTGCACGCCGAAGCCGTCGAGGTCGTCGCGGATCTCGGCGAGCATGTCGTCGAGTCCGAGCTGCAGCACGCGCTGCCAGCCGGCGGTCCCGAGCAGTGCGCGCGCGCGCGCGATCACGGCATCGATGTACGCGTCCTTGTCGCCCGCAGGGGCGTCGGGAGGCAGGCCCGCGAGCACGTCGCCGGCAGGGTGGCGCAGGCTGTCGCCGGCCTCGGCGCGCAGCCGCGCGGCGACGGGGCGGATGTAGTCGCCCCGGTAGCCATTCTGCGGGAACGGCAGCTCCTCGCCGCAGGCCTCGAGGTAGCGCAGCCAGACGCTGGCCGCGAGGATGTCCATCTGCCGCCCGGCATCGTTGATGTAGTACTCCCGGAACACCTCGTGCCCGGCGGCGGCGAGCAGGTTGGCCAGCGCGTCGCCGTAGGCGGCCTGGCGGCCGTGGCCGACGTGCATCGGGCCGGTGGGGTTGGCCGAAACGAACTCCAGCAGCACGCGCTGCGGCTCGGGGCGCATGGCGCGGCCATAGGCGGCGCCCAGTTCGTGCGCCCGGACCAGCTCACGGAAATAGAAGTCCCGGGCGACGAAGAAGTTGATGAAGCCGGCACCCGCGACCTCGGCGCGCGTGACGCGCGGGTCGGGCGGGAGCGCCGCGATGATGGCCTCCGCGAGCTCGCGCGGGCTGCGGCGCGCCGACTTGGCGAGCCGCATCGCCACGTTCGACGCGAAGTCGCCGTGCGAGGGGTCGCGCGTGCGCTCCACGGTCACCGCGGCGGGGTCGGCAGGGCCGGGCAGCAGGCTGCCCTCCAGTGACTTCAGCGCCTCGAGGAGGAGCTGGCTGAGCTCGGTCTTCAACGTGGGGACCCGGGGGTTCGGAGGAGGCGCGGATTCTAGCGCGGCGCGCCGGGGGCGTCAGAACAGCTCCAGCGGATCGACGTCCAGCGCCCAGCGCACGCGGCGCGCCTCCGGCAGGGCCTCGACCCCGGGCAGCCAGCCGTCGAGGAAGCGATGCAGCACGGCCCGCTCCGTGCTCTCGACCAGCAGCTGCGCGTGGTGGCGCCCGGCCCGGCGCGCCAGCGCGGCCGGCGCGGGTCCGAGCAGTCGCAGGCCGGCGGGCGTGCGCCCCGCGGCCCGGCGGGCGGCCACCAGGAACTCGAGGGTGGCCTCGACCGAGGCGGCGGAGGCCCGCAGCGCGGCCAGTCGCGAGAACGGCGGCCAGCCTGCGCTGCGGCGCTCGTCGAGCGCGCGCTGGGCGAAGCCATCGAAGCCCTCGGCCAGCAGCCCCGCCAGCAGCGGATGCTCAGGGTACTCGGTCTGGATCAGCACCTCGCCCGGCCGGTCGCCACGGCCGGCGCGGCCGGCCACCTGGACGATCGTCTGCGCGAGCCGCTCGGCGGCGCGGAAATCCGTGCTGAACAGGCCATGGTCCGCGTTCAGCACGACGACCAGCGTGACGTTCGGGAAGTCGTGGCCCTTGGTCACCATCTGCGTGCCGACGAGGATGCGCGCCTCGCCGCTCGCCACGCGGTCGACGACGGCCTCGAGTTCCGCCGCGTGGCGCACCACGTCGCGGTCCAGCCGCGCGATCGGCACGCCGGCGAAGGTCTCGGCCAGCGAGCCCTCGACGCGCTCCGTGCCCTGGCCCACGGGCCTGACGGCGTATCCGCACTGGGGGCACTGCGTCGGGAGCGGCCGGTCCGCGCCGCAGTGGTGGCAGCGCAGTCGCCCGGCGGCCAGATGCACCGTCATCCGCGCGTCGCAGTCCGCGCAGGGCGCCACCCAGCCGCAGGCCGTGCAGGCGAGCGTCGGCGCGTAGCCGCGCCGGTTGATGTAGACCAGCACCTGGCCCGAGTCGGCGAGGTGCCGCTCGATCGCGCCGACGGCCGTCGACGACAGCCCGGCGTGCACCGATTCGCAGCGCAGGTCGATCAGCCGCAGCCGCGGTGGCTGCGCGTGCGCCGCACGGCGCGGCAGCGAGAGGCGCGTGTAGCGGCCCGCCAGCGCGTTGTGCAGCGACTCGAGCGAGGGCGTCGCCGAGCCGAGCACGACCGGCACGCCCAGCGCCTGGGCGCGGACGACCGCAAGGTCGCGCGCCGAGTAGCGGAAGCCGCCGTCGTGCTGCTTGAAGGAGGCGTCGTGCTCCTCGTCGACCACGATCAGGCCGAGGTCGGGCACGGGCGCGAACACCGCCGAGCGGGTGCCGAGCACCAGCCGGGCCTGGCCGTCGAGCACCTCGCGCCAGGCCGCGAGCCGCTGCGTGTCGGTGAGTCCCGAGTGCAGCACGGCGCGCGGTGTCGCCGGGAAGCGCGACGCGAAGCGCGACACGAGTTGCGGCGTGAGTCCGATCTCGGGGACGAGGACGAGTACCCGGCGGCCCCGCTCGAGCTGCCGCTGGGCAAGGCGCAGGTAGACCTCGGTCTTGCCGCTGCCGGTGATGCCGTGCAGCAGCCAGGGGTGGAACCGGTCACCGCCGGCCACGACCGCGTCCACGGCGGCCTGCTGCTGTGCGGCGAGTTCCGGTGCCGGGCCGACGCCGGCGTCCGGCGCTTCGCAGGCCTCCGGCGACGCGCCCGCGCCCGGTGCTGGCTCGGGTCGCGTCTGCGCGATCGCCCAGCCCCGTGCCGCGAGGGCGCGCGCCGCCTCGCGCCAGCCCGGGCTCGTGGCGTCGAGTTCCGCTGCGGCGCAGCCCGGGGCCGTGGCGAGCCGTTCCAGCAGCGCGCGCTGCCGGGGCGCACGACGGGGCTCGCCGGCCGCGTGCCGGGCGAGGCCCGCGGGGGTGGCGATCCACCACTCGGCGAGTGCGGTACGCGGCGCGCCCTCGCGCGCGAGCCGCGGCAGGGCGGCCGCGATGACCTCGCCGGGCGCGTGGTGGTAGTAGTCCGCTGCCCACATCAGCAGGGCCAGCAGGGCCGGGTCAAAGACCGGCTGGGCGTCGATGATGGCCGCCGCCCGACGCAATCGGCCGTCCGGAGCGCTGGATTCACTCTCCAGTGAGACGATCACCCCGATCGTCAGACGGCGACCAAAAGGCACGCGCACGCGCATGCCCGGGACGGCCAGCACGGGGAGGCCGTCACGCTCGACCGGCAGGTAGTCGAACAGCCGTCGCAGCGGCGTGTCGATCGCGACTCTCCACAGCCTTTCGGTCACGACCGTTTCCTTGTCCACAGACTCTGTGGATAACCCTGTGGATCATGCCGCGCGGCCCGCGCGAATTCGCGGGAAATCCGCGGATTCGCGTTGGCCTGGTCAAGAAATAGCCAAATTCCGTTATTTTCAATCAAAACAGGTACTTGTAATTCCGCAACAGGCCGTAAGGCCGTGTTTATGGCAAATAGATGACATGCTTTCTGCGCGAGTGTGTGTAAGTGGCTGATTTGCGTCACGCATCGTTACCCGGAGCGCGCGGTCGACCGCTCCAGTTGGTCAGGCTCACGCCCGCCACGGCGATGGCCCCGCCCAGCAGCAGCGAAGCCACGAGCGGTTCATCCAGCAGCAGCGCGCCCGCCAGCACGCCAAACACCGGCACCAGGTTGTTGAACACGGCCGTGCGGGCCGGACCCAGTGCCTTGACCCCCCGCGCATACCAGACGAACGCCAGGGCCGTGCCGCCGGCACCCAGGTAGAGGATCGAGCCCGTCACCGTCGGGGTCAGGTCGGCCAGCTGCCAGTCCCCCCATTCGGCGGGCATCCCGAGCGTCAGCATGGCCGCTCCCCAGAGGGTGCTGAGGGCCGTCGTCGCCAGCGGCGACGGCGCGTCCGGTCCCGCCAGGGCATACCGCCCGATGATGGTGTAGGCCGCCCACGACAGCGCGCCGCCGAACATCAGCCACTCGCCGGCTCCGACGCGCTGCAGCAGCGCGGACGGCTCCCCCCGCGACAGCACGAGGGTGACGCCGGACAGCGCCAGCGCGATCCCGCACCATCGGTGCAGCGGCAGCGATTCGCGGAACACCACGGCCATGGCGAGCGCGGTCATGATGGGGTTCAGCGCCACGACCAGCGCAGTGCGGCTTGCCGGGATGCGCTCGAGGGCGCCGAGGAAGAACAGGTTGTACGCCACGAGCCCGGTGGCGGCCAGCGCCGCCGTGCTGAGGAGGTCCCGCCGCCGCAGCCGCGGCCAGCCACCCTCCACGACGCGCAGCACCACCGCGAGGATCGCGAAACCCACCCAGAACCGCAGCGCGGCAAGCGTGAAGTGCGGCAGCACGGGTGCGGCGACGCGGCCGGCGACGAAGGTGCCGCCCCAGAGCGCCGCCACCCCGGTCAGGCGCAGGTAAAGACCCGCATGGCCGCCTCCGATCATGGCGCCCCGCTCCCCTCGCGCTCCCGCCAGACCACATAGAGCCCGGCGGCGATCACCAGCGCCGCGCCCAGCAGCACGTTCGAGGTGGGGCTCGCGAACCAGAGTACCCAGTCGATGCCGATCCCCCACAGCAGCGCGGTGTACTCGATCGGCGCGACCGTCGAGGCCGGCGCATGCCGGAAGGCCTCCGTGATGTAGTGCTGGCCCGCCGCCCCGAGCGCGCCGGTCGCCCCGACCAGGAGCAGGTGTTCAGGCCGCAACGGCACCCAACCCGGCACCGCGATCGCGGCGGACACCACGCCAGCGACCAGCAGGAACGACACCACGACCGACGCCGGCCGGTCGGTGCGCAGCGCGAGCCGGGCCGTGACGGCCGCCAGCGCGTAGCACAGCGCCGACGCAGCTGCGACCAGGCCGGCCACCAGCGGCAGGCCACCCGCTGCCGGGCGCAGGATCACCAGCACGCCCGCCATGCCGACGATCACGGCGACCCAGAGGCCGGCGGTCGGCCGTTCGCCGAGCAGCAGCACGGCCAGCGCCACGATCAGCAGCGGGGCTGCCATGTAGACCGCGTAGACCCCGGCGAGCGACGCCTCGCGCAGCGCCCAGACGAAGGTGAACAGCATGGCCACGCCCAGCAGCCCGCGCAGCAGGTGCAGCGCCGGACGTGACGGCCGGATCTCGCGGAGCCGGCCGGTCCACCAGAGCGGCAGCAGCACGAAGGGCAGCGAGGAGAACGCCCGCATCGCCGTGACCTGCATCGGCGGGTAGTGGGCAGCGAAGGTCTTGAGCAGCGCGTCCATGAACGCGAAGGCGGCCACCGCCGCGAACATCGCGACGATGCCGCGCCGGGCCACCCGACCCGGTTCGGGATCAAAGAATTCTCGCTGCGTGTCCGTCAAGGGGGCAATTTGCAAAAAAAATCCCAGATTCGGGATTGAAACAATTTGGCGATGAGATTTTGTTGACGCAGAATCAGCCAAGGGGATTCCGTACGGTTTCGTGCGGAAAACAAGTCAAAAAAGCAGGTCATAAATAGCTGACATGAAAGACATAAGCTATGCACCGGCGCTCGTGCTCGCTGCGCAGCACGACCGCTCCTCCATCTCCCTGCTGGTCCTGACCTACCGCATCAACGGGCTCGGTGGCGATCGGGCCTGCCGCAAGCTGATCGACGACCTCGCGCGACTCGAGTACGTGGAGATCCGCCGCAGCGACGGCGAGGACCGCCGCGAGAAGTCCGTGCACCTCACATCGCGCGCGCGCAGCTG
Organism: uncultured Acidibacter sp.; assembly: GCA_964584625.1. Classification (GTDB taxonomy): domain Bacteria; phylum Pseudomonadota; class Gammaproteobacteria; order Steroidobacterales; family Steroidobacteraceae; genus UBA964. Next base: position 54,979 of record CAZPAJ010000017.1, on the reverse strand, counting down.
GCTGGAGCAGCTGCGCAGCACCCTCGAGTCGCTGGCGCGCTGAGATCCGGCGCGGCGGGGCTGTTCCGCTGCGCTCAGCCGGCCCGCTGCTGCACCGGCACGATCGTGATCTCGACCCGGCGGTTCTGCTGGCGCCCCTCCGGCGTGTCGTTGCTGGCGATCGGGTGATCCTGTCCGGCGCCGACCGGGATCATCCGCTGCCGCTGCACGCCGCGGCTCTGCAGGTAGCCGACCACCGACTCCGCGCGCCGCTCGGAGAGGGTCTTATTGTACGCCGCTGATCCGGTCGAGTCGGTATGGCCCGCGACCTCGATCACCGTCTGGTTGTATTCGGTGAGCGTGCCCGCAACCTGGTCGAGCACCGGATAGAACTGCGCGCTGAGGTCCGCGCTGTTGGTGGCGAAGGTGACGCTTCCCGGCATGTTCAGCGTGATGTTGTCGCCGACGCGCTGCACGTCGACGCCGGTGCCCGCAAGCTGCTGGCGCAGCTTTCGTTCCTGGCGGTCCTGGTAGTTGCCGATGGCGCCGCCGCCGAGTCCGCCGATCGCAGCGCCGATCATGGCGTTCTCGAGCTTGTCGCCCTTGCTGAGCAGCCCGATGACTGCCCCGACGCCTGCCCCGATCGCCGCGCCGCGCCGCGTCTTCTGGTAGTCCGGGCTGGTCGTGGCCGTTTCCAGGGTCTGGCAGCCGCCGAGCGCCAGCGTGGCGGTGACGACAAGGGCGAATGGCGCGCGCGGGGTCGGCATGGGGCTCACCTCTTCAGGGCAGGGCCGGGCAGTACGATGGTCGGATCGGTCAGCAGGCGCCGCAGGTATTCGGGCGCGATGAACTGGCAGTGCTGGCGGTTCGTGGCCGCCTCGGCGGCCTTGCCGCGCGTGCCCGGCGGCGCGTCGGTCCAGGCGCGCGCGACGATGCGCAGCGCCCCGCGGCGGTCGACGGTGGCGACCTCGTAGGATCCGAACGCGGCGTCGGCACCGGGCGCGAGCACGTCCAGGTCGATCACGACCTTGCGTGCCTCGTCGAACAGGGCCCGCGACCGCTCGTCCGCCGACAGCGCGCCGCGCACGGCTTCGAGCGTGTTGCGGTTGACCTGGCCGCAGGTCGCCTGGCGCCCGGCGCTGCCCGCGCCGTGGGCGGCGCCGATCGCGGCGGCCGACACGAGCTTGCAGGAAATCGTGCGGGGGCTGCTGCGGCCGGGGCCGTCGTAGCTCGTGTACTGGTGCACGGTCAGCGGTTGCGCCGAAGGCTCGGCGCGGCCGAACGATTCGAGGCCGTCGTGCACCTGGCTGGTGCTGCGCAGCCCCGTGCCGGCGATGTAGTTTTGCGCGCGGCCGCAGAATTCGGCCTCCGGCCAGACCGGCGGCGGGGCGGCGCCCCTGGCGGGCACCGCGAGGGCCCCGGCCAGTGCGACGACGCCTGCGCAAAGCAGGCCACGCGAGCGTGGATACTGGTTCATGGAAACCTCCGCGGGAATTCTAGCGCGCCGGAGGTCGGCGTCCTTAGGATATGCCCCATGAGGACATACCGCAGTCGAACCAGGTTCCCTTCACCGATGGTCGTCGCCGTGGTGCTTGCACTCGGTGGCACCGTGCCCACCTTCGCCGCGCAGGCCGCGGCGCCCGGGCCCGTCGCCGACTGCGACCGCCTGGCCGCCCACCCGGAGGATCCGCAGAAGGTCACGCCCGGGTTGCCCGCCGAGCAGGTCGACTACCCGGCGGCGATCGCGGCCTGCGAGGCGGCCGTGGCCGCCGAGCCGGCCAACATGCGCGTGCGCTACCAGCTCGCCCGCGTGCTGTTCTACACGAACGCCAATGAGCGCGCGGTCGAGCAGATGCGCATCGCCGCCGATGCCGGCTACGTGCAAGCCCAGTACATCTACGCCACCTTCATCGCCCGCGGGCGCCCCTTTGCGCCGACCGACATCTGCCTCGCCGAGCAATACTGGCGCAAGGCCGCGGCCGCCGGTCGCCAGGCCGCCCGTGTGCAGTACGTGCGGCACGCGCTGCGCGAGCGTTTCGCCGGCTGCGCGGGCGCCGCAGGCTGGGCCGACATGCGCGCGATGCTCGACGCCGCCGCGAAGGACGCCGCCGGGATCTACCAGCAGGCCATCGTCGAGGACCTCGGCGAGGCGCTGGCCGCACGGCTGCCCGACGCCCCGCTCGCGGCGTGGCGGCGCTGCGCCGCGCAGCTCGGCACGCCGCCGGATCAGCCCGTGCGGCTGCGCCGCTTCGGCGACAACCCGCGCAGCACCGGCTGGATCAACACGCTGATCCTCTCCGGCGAGAAGACCATGACCGCCATGACGCCCTGGGTGTACGAGCGGGACCGCGCGCAGCGGCCGTTCGAGGGCGGCTATTCGGTGATGACCGATGCCGACGGGGTACCGCTCGCGGTGCTGCGCACCACCTCGCTGCGCACCAAGGCGTTCGACGCCGTGACGGCCGACGACAGCCAGTACGAGGGCAAGCCGGTGCGGCCGCTCGAGGAATGGCGGCGCGTGCACCGCGATTACTTCACGCGCACCCTGGCGCCGCTCGGCCGTGAGTGGGCGCCCGGCATGCCCGTGACGCTGGAGCGCTTCGAGGTGGCGTGTCGGGCTCAGTGACTGGCGCTGGCGCCACCGCCATGGGTCGGGCCGGCCGGTGCCGGCCCCGGCGTGGGTGCCAGCCAGAGTTTTTGCGTCGGATAGGCGAACTCGATCCCCTCGCGCTCGAAAGCCTCGTGGATCGCGAGGAAGACCCGCTCCCTGGCGTCCATGTGTTCGTTGAAATTGGCTGACAGCACGTAGTAGACGGTCTCGAAATCGATGGAGAACGCGCCGTAGGCTGCGAAATGCGAGCGGTCGAAGCGCAATCCTGGTTCGCCCTCGACGATGCCGCGGATCATGGCGGGGATGCGCTGCAGCGCCTCGCGCGGAGTCTCGTAGGTCACGCCGATCGTGAACGTGACCCGTCGTTCAGCCATGCGCCCGAAGTTGCGTACCCGGCTCTCGAGCAGGTCGGCATTGGCCATCACGATCTGCTCGCCCGACAGGCTGCGAAGCCGGGTGCTCTTGATGCCGATGTGCTCCACGCTGCCCAGGAAGTCATCGACGACGAGGAAGTCGCCCACGGCGAACGGCTGGTCGAGCGCGATCGACAGCGAGGCCAGCAGGTCACCGAGGATCCTCTGCACCGCCAGCGCCACCGCGATGCCCCCCACGCCCAGCCCCGCCACCAGGGCGGTGATGTTGACGCCGAGGTTGTCCAGCGTGAGCAGCAGCACGACGAGCCAGACGAGCGCCCGTGCGACGACGCCGATGATCGAGAGCGAGGTCACCGCGGCGCGGTTGTCGCGAAGGGCATTCGACCTTCGATGCTCGATCCAGGTTTCCACGGCGACGGATGCCCAGATCCCTGCCTGCCACCAGAAAGCGATCACGGCCGCCTTGGTCAGTGCCGCGGAGTAGGTGTCCGGCAGTTCCAGGGTCCACACGGCCGCAACGGTCGCCACCACCAGCATGAACAGGGCGCTGGTCCGGCGCGCGACCCGGAGCGGCACTTCCACGAGCTCCAGCTGTTCGGTGGCGGCGAGCCTCTGGTAGCGCGAGCGGATGAACCGGCGAGCCGCCAGCAATGCGAGCATCACCGCCGATCCGGTGATGGCGGCAAGGATCCAGGCCTCGACGCCGTTGCCCGCGAGCAGCTCCAACGGGGTGGCGTCGGCAGATCGGTTGGTCATGGGTCGGGTCGCCTCGGGCTCAACATAGGGGCATGGGGACGGTTACTCAACCCGGCACGGAACGCGCGTCGCGCAACGTAGGGAAAAGACCGTAGTTTCGGCCGCGTCCGTCAGCGCCGTAGTGCGCGCCGAAGCAGTCCCCGAGCCTCGTCCCGCGCCTCGTGGTCGAGCACGAAACTCCAGCCCAGCAGTGCGCAGGCGAGGGCTCCCGCGGCGCCCAGCGCCGCGCGCACGCCCTCCGGTACCGGCGCCAGCAGCAGCGCGAGCAGCAGCAGTGCCGTCGCGATCCCCGCGCGGATGGCCATGCGCACGATGCCCCGCAGCGCCGGGGCGAGTCGAGCAGCGGCCCATCCCAGCAGCACGGCGTCGGCGGCGACGCGCAGCGCCCACGCCATGGCCGCCCCCTCCACCCCGAAGGCGTGTATGCCGGCCCAGAGGGCGAGGAGGTACAAGGGGATCTCCAGCAGGTGGATCTTCGTCGTGATGTCCGGCCGGCCGAGTCCGGCGATCAGCGCGTGCGGCAGGTGCGCGACGCCCAGGAACAGGACGCCGGCCAGCAGCCACTGCAGCACGCGGAAGCTCTCGTCGGCGAAATCGCGACCGAGCCACAGCGCCAGCAGCCACCATGACGCACCGATGCCGGCGACGCAGAGGGGCAGCATGGCGGCGTAGACGGCGCGAACAGATCCCCCGAACAGCCGTGCGCTCCGCGCAGGGTCGCTCGTCCCGACCGCCGCGAACATCGGGAACAGCACGCCCACCACCGCGGCCGGGATCACCAGCAGGCGCGACACCAGCTCGGACGGCGTGGCGTAGAAGGCCACCGCGCTCATCGTCAGCAGCGCCCCGACGAGGAAGCGGTCGGCGAACAGCAGCAGCGGCCCGAGCAGGTTGTCGAGCGTCATCCAGCCGCCGAAGGACGCCAGCGGACGCAGCAGGCCGGCGTCGAAGCGCGCAGGTCCCGCGCCGGCGAGCGAGCGCCGGCAGTCCGCCAGCAGCAGCAGCCACGAGGCCAGCCGGCTGACCAGAAGCACCGCGACACAGGCCGCGAGGTCCGGGGTGAACTGCACCGCCAGCAGCGGCCCTGCAAAGGTGCCGATACCCTGCAGCAGCTTTGCCGCTGCCACGGTCCGGAAGCGCTGGTGCGCCTCGACGGTGCCCTGCAGGCCGGCGCTGCTGACCACGAGAGGCATGCCCAAGGCAATCAGCTGGAAGGCCCGCAGTGTCTCCTGCCTGAACCCAGCGGGCACCTCGAGCACGGATCCAACGAGCCAGGGGGCGATCAGCGCGACGCCTGCGGCGGCGGCCAGGCCCAGCGCCGCCAGCAGCACGGTGCCGGTGCGGAACACCCGCGCCGCCGCCGCCCGGTCCCCCTCGCCGAGCCGGCTCGCCACCATCCGGGTCATCGCGCGACCGAGCCCGAGGTCGAAGAGGCTGAAGTAGCCGACGAAGGCCCAGGCGATCGCAAGCACGCCGAAGCGTTCCGTTCCGAGCGCGCGGATCAGTGGCGGGATCGTCAGCAGTGCGACCAGGACCGGGAGGCCGAGTCCGGCGAGGTTCCAGGCCGCGTTGGCGGCGACCCCCGGCGTGGCTGGCTTCCCGCGGTTCCGCGACGCGGGGGGTTGCACGGCCTCAGCCCGCCTGCGGCCGTCGCCGCGCCAGCGCGCGCGGACCCTGCGACAGGCACCATTGCCATTCGAGCTGCATCTGCTCGCGCTTGGCGGCGAAGTGCGCGCGCTTGGCCTCGTCGGTGGCTGCGTGCTGCAGCAGCCCGTAGACCGGGATCTTGGCCGCCGCGCTGCACAGCTGGGCGCCCCACGCGAGCCGCGCATAGGCCGGCCCGCGATGCTTGCCGAAGAGGTAGAAGCGGGTCGTGAGCTGCCAGTTCACGCGGCGGGCGGCATCCTCGCGCCGCGTGCTCTGGCCACCGAGGTGGATGATGCTGCCCGAGGGGACGTACCACATCGCCCAGCCCGCCTGGTGCGCGCGGTAGCAATAGTCCGGCTCCTCGCCATACATGAACAGCTGCTCGTCGAGCAGGCCGACCTGCTCGACGACCTGCCGCCGGATCATCATGAACGCGCCCATGACCCAGCCGTCGACGGGATGCTCGTGGTCGATCTCGCCAGCCTCGAGGCCCTGGGTGGCGAGGAAACGCCGGCTGCGCAGCAGGCTCGCGAACGCGACCCGCAGGCTGCCGCCCCCTGTCACGGTGTTCCAGAGGCCCGGGAACGGCGCGTAGCAGGTCTGGAAGCTCAGGTCCGGGTTCAGCACCTTGCAGGTGGCGATGCCGGCCTGCGGGTGCCGGTCCATGAAGTCCACGGTGCGCGAGATGCCGCCCGGCCGCACGAGGGTGTCCGGGTTGAGCAGCAGCACGTAGCGCCCGCGCGATTCGCGGATCGCCTGGTTGTTCGCCGCGGCGAACCCTGAGTTGCCCTCGTTGCGGATCAGCCGGACCCAGGGAAAGCGCTCCGCGACCATGTCCGCGCTGCCGTCCGCCGAGGCGTTGTCCACCACGAAGGTCTCGAGCGCCAGCTGGCCGCCGTCCTGGGCGATCGAGCCCAGGCAGTCGGCGAGCAGCTCCCGGGTGTTGTAGCTGACGATCACGATCGAGACGTCAGGCCTGGAGCTCATCGAGGCGTGTCCTCGCGGTTGAAGACCTTCATGTTCGTCCCCTATCGTAGTCGCTGAATGCCGCGAGTAGACCATCCAGCGACGCTTGCCGGTATCGGTGACGACCGCTGCGTCGCCGTGCGGCCGGCTGACGGGCTGTCACCGCACGCCGTGGCTGACTCTCCGCCGGGCACATGGCCCACCGCTGGGCCGTTGCTGACCGCGAACGTGCTGGCCGGGTTGCGCCGCGCGCGCGACGCGGGCGAGCCGGAGTGCCGTTGCTCGCTCGATCTCGGTCGCAGCACCGTCATGGTCGGCGTGGCCCCCGGGGGCTGGACGTTCGCCGGCGCCACGTACCCGTGGCTGGACGCCTGCCGGGAGCGCACCGTCTATGCCTGGACGGGCGAGGCCTTCGAGCCGCTCGCGCGCTACGGCACGGCGCTCGTCAAGCTCGTGCCCACCGAGTGGGGGCCGCCGACCTTCGAGATCGACGGCATCAAGATGCTGCCGACCGCGGCCGTCTCGCCGCTCGACGACGCGCGCCGCAAGGTCGCGCTGGTGCGGCCCTCGGGCGCTGCGATCCTCGACACCTGTGGCGGCCTGGGATACTTCGCGGGGTGTGCGCTCGAGGCTGGTGCGCGGCAGGTGCTCTCGTTCGAGAAGAGCCCCGAGGTGCGCTGGCTGCGCACGCGCAACCCCTGGTCGCCGCCCGAGGGCGGCGCGCTGGTGCTGCGTCCCGACGACGTCGCGGTGCAGCTCGCCGGGCTGCCGTCGGCGGGCTTCGACGCCGTGCTGCACGATCCGCCACGCTTTGGCATCGCCGGCGAGCTCTATTCCGCCGGCTTCTACTCCGGTCTGGCGCGCGTGCTGCGGCCCGGCGGACGGATGTTCCACTGGACCGGGGCGCCCAACAGCCGTTCGCGTGGCCGCGACCTCGCGCGCGAGGTGATCCGGCGGCTGGTTGCGGCGGGGTTCGAGGCGCGCCCCGAGGGCGACGGCGTGTTCGCCATCCGGCGACGTTGAAGCGTCATGATTGCCGCCGTAGTCTAGGGCCATGGGCACCATTGGCCGCGAGACGGGCGGGCTCGGCATCGACGACGAATTCCGCGTGGTCGCGCACCCTGCGGAGGGCGTCTCGCTGCACCAGCACGTGCTGCGCACCGACGTCTCCGGCATGCCGCTGGAGTGGATCGACTACCGCGAGGCAGCCCGTCTCTATCACCAGGACCAGGTGGCCTACACCTGCGGCACGCCGATCTTCCGCCTGATGGGCGGCACCAATGCGCAGACCGGCGCGCGCACCGTGCTCGAGGTCAACTCGATCGTCGCCACGCGCGGCCACACCGGGAATCCCGGGCATTCGCGCCACGACTACGTGCCGCCGCTGAACAACCAGACGCTGTTCCGGCGCGACGCCTATCTTTGCCTCTATTGCGGCCAAAGATTCGCGCCGCGCGAGCTGTCGCGCGACCACGTGCGGCCGTTCTGCCAGGGTGGCCGCGACACCTGGAACAACGTCGTCACGGCCTGCCGCCGCTGCAACAACTTCAAGGCCTACCGCACGCCCGAGCAAGCGCGCATGCAGCTGATCGCAGTGCCATTCACGCCGACCTACGCGGAATACATCTTCCTGAAGGGCCGCCGGGTGTTGTTCGACCAGATGGCCTACCTGATCGCCCACTTCCCGCGCAGCAGCCCCCTGCACGGGCGGCTGCGCCAACTGATGAGCTGAACGACATGCCCCACGTGAGCCAGATGGTCCGCGCCGCGCTGATGGTCTCCGACCTCGACGCCAGCCGCGAGTTCTACGGAACGGTGCTCGGCCTGACCGAGGTCTACATGGAGGGCGTCGCCCAGGGCGGCACGATGCACGCGCTGCTCGGCATGCCCGACACCATCACCACCCGCACCTGCATCCTCAAGTCGCCGGGCCGCCCGTCCTGGGGCATGGTCGGCCTGTTCGAGGTGCGCAACCCGCAGCCGCCGCGCATCCAGCGCTCGAACACCACCTCGAACGTCGGCGAGCTCTGCATGGTGTTCTACTGCGACGACCTCGACCCGGTGTACGCGGAGGCGCAGCGTCGCGGCCTGCCCGTGCTCGCGCCGCCCCAGCCGCTGCGCGTGCGCGGCCACGTCAAGCAGCGCGAGATGACCCTGCGCGGCCCCGACGGCGAGAAGATCAACCTGATCGAGTGGGATCTCGCGCGGGCGGAGTCGGGCGACCGGCCCGAGCTCTGGCCGGGCGTGCCCGAGGGCTGACCGTCCCCGTCTGCCCCTCGGGGCAGTCCGCCGCAGGCAGCCGGACCCTTTATCCTCCGGGGCTGACCGAACAACAACAACGATGATTCCGGAGGTAAACATGGACGCGTCATCGATCGAGAATTTCCTGCGCACCACCGCCACCGACCTCGCGGTCAAGGTGCTCGCCGCGATTGCGTTCTGGATCGTCGGCCGCTGGCTGATCGGCAAGGTCGTCTCGCTGATGCAGGCGGCCATGAACCGCAACGAGGTCGACCCGACGCTGACCAAGTACCTGGGCTCGATCGTCGCGATCTCGCTGAACATCGCGCTGGTGCTCGGCATCCTCGGCTACTTTGGCATCCAGACGACCTCGGTCGCCGCGATGCTGGCCGGCGCGGGTGTGGCGATCGGCGCGGCCTGGAGCGGCATGCTGGGCAACTTCGCCGCCGGTGCCTTCATGCTGGTGCTGCGGCCGTTCAAGGTCGGCGACTTCGTGCAGGTGGGCGGCATCACCGGCACCGTGCACGAGCTCGGGCTGTTCGGTACCACGCTCATCACGCCCGACAACGTCATGACGCTGGTCGGCAACGGCAAGATCTTCGGCGACAACATCCAGAACTTCACCGCGCTGCCCGTGCGCCGCGTCGAGCGCACGGCGCAGCTGGCCGGCAGCGTGAACCCGGCCGAGGCCATCGAGCGCTTCCGCGCCGCCGTGGCGCAGATCCCGAACGTGTCGACCGAGAAGGCGCCGGAAGTCAGCCTGCTCGACATGAATCTGGTCGGCCCGGTGATCGCCGTGCGCCCCTACTGCCACAACGACCACTACTGGCAGGTCTACTTCGACACCAACGAGGCGATCGTGCGCACCTGCACCGAGGCGGGCTGGCCCGCGCCGACCCCTGCTACGAAGATGATCCAGGTGGCGGGCTGAGCGCCGCCAGCGTCGCTGCTCGAAAGGCCAGGCTGACCGGGACGCGGGTGCCGTCGCGCAGCACCAGCTGCAGGCTCCGTCCCCGGTCGGTCCACGATTCGACACGATCCGGTCGAACCCACCACGACCGGTGCACCTGCAGGCCGGTGCCGCTGCCAGCCATGTCCTCGAGCGCGTCGGCGAAGCGATATCGAACCAGGTCAGACCCGCGATCGGAGTGAATGCGGACGTAGTGTTCCTCGGCGGCGAGCGCGCAGATCTCGCAATCGCGCGGGAGGCGTGAGCGCTCGAGCAGCTTGGGCAGGGGTCGGCTCGCCACCCACGTCGCCGCCGGTGTCGCAATCGGTGCCGGAGCAGCCGCCGGGGTAGCCGCCGGAGCGGCGGCAGGTGCCGAATAGCGAAGCCGTGCATATCCGAGCAGCCGGTCGTAGCCGTAGTTGACCGTGATCATCATCAGCAGGCCAGGCGCCGCGGCGCTCGCCAGCTCCAGCGCGTAGGTCAGCGAGAACTCCGGCAGAGGGGGGTCGCCGTACATGCGTCCCGCATCGGCGGTCGTCTCGATCCACCCGAACACGAATCGATAGAGCGGGCTCAGCAGCAGCGCCTGACCGACCGAGCCCATCAGGCAGAGGAACCACAGCGGCGGGGTCCACGGTCGCAACACGAACCAGGCGCAACGTGCCACGAGGTGGGCCGTCCACCATCCGGGAAAGAGAAATAGCAGCTGGACGCCCAGCGCGACGTGCATGGGCAGGACGGCCGCGGGCCCGGCGCGCAGCAGCGTGTAGAGGATCGCCAGCGCTGCGGGTACCCCAAGATAGAACGACAGCGCCAGCGACCGCTGCGACCAGGTCCGACCGCCAAGCCTGGCCAGTTCCAGGCTGCGCTCCATGCTCATGCCAGGCCCCCGGTCGCGAAAGCGTGCTCGTGCCTCGATCGTACTGCACGAGCGCAACCCGGGGACATTTCCGCGCTCGTCCGTGCCATTCGACTTTCAGCACGGACCCATCCAGTGGACACTGGTGGCCAGCGCACTCGGCGGAATGCCCCGTGGGGATTGAATCGGGAGGTGGTCCATGAAAGGTGGGAATCAGGGTCGAGGATCCGTGCAAGCCGGCGAATCGGCCGGGGGAGCCTGCGCCGGGGGCGAGACGAGCCGGCGCGATGTGCTGGGTGGACTCGGCTTCGCCGCGCTGGCGCCATGGATGGCGGCGCCCGCTGCGGCAGCGACGAGCACCCGGCCCGGGGAAGGGCGCTGGACATCCACGTTCCTGCAGCTGGACCCCGTCGAGCAGTTCCGCCAGGTGATGCGGCTGCAGCGCAGCCTCACCGACGCCGACGACATCCTGCACTGGTACCACTTCATCATGTTCGCGGTGACGCCGGACCAGCCGACGGTGCCGGTCGTGCGCTGGGAGGGCATCGAGCTGTCGCGCCACGAGCGGACCGGCGACAACCGCTACCGGATGCACGGCCACAACCTCTCCTATCCGCGCCACCTCGATACCGGCGAGTTCGTGGACGAGGTCCTGAACCCGCTGACCCGGCAGCGCGTGCCGATCGGGCCGATGCGGCTGACCGAGGATCCGGGCCTGTTCCGCTCGCCCGAGGGCACGCTGACGCTGGACCGGATCGGCCAGCCGCCGAAGCCGGACTACCGGATGCTGCGGCGCGAGGGGGCCTTCGTGAAGGTCGACACGATCCGCGTGCCGCCGGCCACCTGGCCGAAGCCCTTCATCGAGGGCGGCACCGAGGGCGCGCCCGCCGAGCTGTTCGACGATCCCTCGCAACTCTGGCTGCCGACGCAGGTGTCGGGGGCCTATGTGTTCCCGTGGCCGACCTGGATGCAGATGGGCGACGCACCCGGCCACATGCTCGGCATCTGGAGCGGCCACAAGCTGCGCTCGGTCGAGGATCTTCCCGACGAGTTCCGCCGCCGCGCCGAGCGCGAGGACCCGCAGCTGCTGCGCGTCGATCGTGCGCAGTTTAGTCGCGCGGTGCCGCGCGAGACAGCGAGGGTACCCCCTTCGAACTGACCTGGGTCTGTTGGCCGGAGGGGGCACCGAGAGCCGTCAGGGCCGCGGCGCGAAACGCCAGGCTGACGGGCACGCGGGTGCCGTCGCGCAGCACCAGTTCGAGGCTTCGCCCCCGGTCGGTCCAGGAGGCAACGCGGTCGGGCCGCGCCCACCACGAGCGATGCACCTGCAGGCCGGTGCCCTTTTCGGCCATTTCCTTGAGCGCATCGTTGAATCGGTAACGGACCAGGTCGGAGCCGCGGTCCGTGTAGATGCAGACGTAGTGCTCCTCGGCGGTCAGCGCCCAGATCTCGGCGTCGGTCGGCAGCCGTGAGCGCGCGAGCAGTGCCGAGGGGCCCGGTGGGTCCACGGGCGCAGGGGCCAACTCCTCGTTCCGGGGCTGAACGCGGGGCGACGCCGCGGCGGGCGCCGCGTAGCGCAGTCGCGGATAGCCGAGCAGCCGGTCGAACGCGTAGTTGATGCCGATCATCAGCAGCGCGCCGGGCGCCACGGCGAGGACCAGTTCCACGGTGTAGGCGAGCGAGAACTCCGGGAGCGGTGGATTGCCGTGCATCCGGCCGGGGCCGACCATCCGGTCGACCGACCCGAAGGCAAACCTGTAGACCGGACTGAGCAACAGCGCCTGGCCGAAGGAGCCGATCAGGCACAGGAACCACAGCGGCGGGGTCCACGGCCGCAACGCGAACCAGGACAGCCGCGCCAGCAGTTGCGCGGCCCACCATCCCGGGAAGACGATCATCGAGAGCACACCGAAGGCCGCAGGCATCGGCAGCACGGCCGCTGGCCCGGCGCGCAGCAGGGTATAGAGAAGAGCCAGTGCGGCCGGCACTCCCAGGTAGAAGGCCAGGTGCAAGGCGAGCGGCGACCACGCGCGTCCGCCGGGTCGGGCGAGTACCAGATCGCTGTGCATGCTCATGCCAAATCCCCCAGGCACGAACGCGTTTTCGTGCCTGGATGGTACTCCATGAGCGCCGGCAGGAGACATTTCCCGGGCTGTTCGTGCCTGGGGCCTGTCCCCGAGAGCCCGCGCTGGTGACACTCCGGCGTGTGGACGCGACATCTCAGGGGGTTGGCATGAACAAGCACGGGTGGGTTTCGGTGGCCGTGAGCCTCGCACTCGCGACGGGTGGCGGCGCGAGCGCGCAGTCCAGCGGCGGTGCCGCGGGGATCGAGGAAGTGGTGGTGACCGCGCGCAAGCGCCAGGAGTCGCTCCAGGAAGCGCCGCTGACGATCCAGGCCTTCACCGACGAGCAGATCGAGGAGCGAGGTGCCCAGTCCCTGGCGGACATCGCGAAGTTCTCGCCGGGGCTGACGTTCAACGCCGGTTCGTCCCGGGCGGCCAGCGACTTCTCGATCCGCGGCATGACGCAGATCTCGGCGGTGGGCGACAACCGCAGGGACCTGGTCACTGTCTTCATCGACAACGTGCCCTACATCGGCAACCCGTCCGGCATCGGCAGCGAGGACCTCGCCCGCGTCGAGATCATCAAGGGGCCACAGTCGGCGTTGTTCGGTCGTGCCACGTTCGGCGGTGCGATCAGCCTGATCACGACCACCCCGGGCGACGAGCTCAGGGGCAAGGTCAGCGGCACGGTCGGAACCTACGGCGACTACAGGCTTTCCGGTGCCGTCGAGGGGCCGCTCGTCGAGGGGAAGCTGGCGGGCCGGGTCGTCGTCGACGGCCGCAGGTTCGACGGCTTCTATCGAAATGCCTTCGGCGGCAGGCTCGGGGAGACGGACGAACGCTATTTCGCGGGCACGCTGAACTTCACTCCGATCGAGGACGTCTCCATCCGGCTGCGCTACAGCGACCGCAGCGACGAGTACGGCCCGGCGGCCACGACGCTGATCGCCCGGTCGAACGAACACAATTGCGGTCCCTTCCCGGGATTCCAGCCGCGTTCGCTGGCGGGCCTGCCGGCGGGCTTCACGCTCGAGCAGTCCCGCCGCCTGTACTGTGGCGAACTGAAGGCGCCGGCCGGCACCGTCGGCATCAACACCACGACCCCGCCGCGGGTCGCGGCCACGGGGCTGCTGCCCTTTACGGAACACAAGACCACGCTGGACCATGAACTCGGTGCCGTGACGGCGGACTGGTCTTTCGGCGGAGGGCATACGCTGCAGGCGATCGCGAGCACGCAGGAGCAGTACGTCAAGGGCCTCAGGGACTTCGAGCTGGCCCCCGAGGATCGCTACCAGTTCTACTACGAGAACAACCAGACGCAGGACACCTACGAACTGCGGCTCACGTCGCCCGCGGACCAGCGCCTGTCGTGGATGATCGGCGTCTCGCGCCTCGAGAACTCGTTCGAGGTCGTGGGGGCCTTCATCAACGGCGCGCTGTTCGGCCCGGCCGCGGCCGTGCCGACGGCGGCGAGCTTCAACCCGATACGCAGCGCATCCGAGACCGACTCGGTGTTCGGGAGCCTGGGGTTCCGCGTCACGGACGCCTTCGACGTCAGCGTCGAGGCCCGCCGCCAGAAGGACACCCAGACCAGCGGAGTCGGTTCCCCGACCGCGTTCTCGGTCGACACCACGGCGACCCTGCCGCGCGTCCTACTGAGGTACGCGCTCAACGACACGACCAGGCTCTTCGCCAACTACGCCAAGGGGAACCAGCCCACCCAGGGTTACGCGACCTTCTTCCAGCTGACGCCCGCGCAGCAGGCCGTCGCGCTGGCCAACGGCGTGACCCCGGTGGCGCCCGAGGCCGAGGTCGACAACTACGAGATCGGCATCAAGCATCGGGCGGCCGACGGCCAGTGGTACCTGAACGCGTCGCTCTACTACCTGGAGTGGGTGGGCCGGCAGGGCCTGCGGACGATCCAGATCGACCTGAACGGCGACGGGATCATCCAGACCGGCGCTGCGCCGGTCGGCGAGACGTTCAACGTCGTGCCGTTCGCCGCTGGCGACAGCAACACCAAGGGCCTGGAGGTGGACGGCGCCTACCGGATAGGCGAGCGGTGGACGCTCGGCGGCAGCGCGGCCTATGCGGACACCGAGATCACCAAGGCGCTCAATGAGGCCGTTCCGCTGCGCTTCTATGGTCGCACCGACTCGGCCGGGTTCCTGTTCCCGCTGGCGCCCAAGTTCAGTGCCGCCGCATTCGCCCAGTACGAGGCGCCGCTCACCGACGCACGCAGCTGGTTCCTGCGGACCGACCTGACCTATGTCGGCAAGCGGTACGACAGCATCCTGAACGTCGCCTACGTGCCGGGCCAGTTGCGCGCCAACCTGCGCGCGGGATTGAGGGCCGACGCCTGGGAGATCACGGCGTTCGTCGACAACCTGTTCGATGACGACACGCTCGAGGCGTCCCGGTACCAGAGCGACAGTGCAACCGATCCCTTCTTCTTCCAGCTGGCGTCATCCGAGGCGGTGCTGGCCAACAAGAGGCAGATCGGCGTGACGGCAGTCTATCGATTCTGACCGGGCGTCCCTCGTGCGCGGGTTCTGCGGGTCGATGCTCGTCGTCCTGGCCATGGCCATGGCCATGGGCATCGGCCTCGGGCCGCCGTGCGCTGCGCGCGCGGCGAACCTCGTCGGGGGTGCCGGGCTGCCCGCGGCGCAGACATCCCCGAACGTCCTGGTGATCCTGACGGACGACGTCGGTTTCGGCGCGAGCTCGACCTTTGGCGGTCCCGTGCCGACCCCGACGCTGGACGGGCTGGCGGCCGAGGGCCTGCGCTACAACAACTTCCACGTGACGGCGCAGTGCTCCTCCACGCGCGCGGCGCTGCTGACCGGGCGCAACCCGCACGCAGTGGGAATGGGCGAGATCCCGGAGTCGGGGCGCCTCGACCCCGGGTATACCACGGTGATACCCCGGAGCGCGGCGCTGGTTCCGCGCGTCCTCAGGGGGATCGGCTATCGAACCGCGGGCTTCGGCAAGTACCACCTCATCCCCAAATGGGAGTTGTCCGCCGTCGGTCCGTTCGACCACTGGCCGACGTCGATGGGCTTCGAGCACTTCTACGGGTTCGAGCCGGCGATGACGGACATGTTCACGCCGAACCTGATCGAGAACACGCGCGTTCTCCCTGCGCCCCAGGGCGCCGGGTACGCCTTCGAGCGGGATCTCGCCGACCGTGCCATTCACTGGTTGCGCCAGGGGCGCGCGGCGGCCCCCGGAAAGCCGTTCTTCGTGTACTACGCCCCCGCAGCGGCCCACGCTCCCGTCCAGGCGCCGGAGGAGTGGATCGCGAAGTTCCGCGGTCGCTTCGACCGCGGCTGGGACGTCGAGCGCGAGTCGATCCTGGCGCGGCAGAAGCGGCTGGGCGTGGTCCCGCAGGATGCCGTTCTGACGCCGCGTGCGGCCGGCGTGCCCGCGTGGGATGCGCTGGGCGATGCGGAGAAGCGGGTGGCTGCCCGAATGATGGAGGTGTTTGCCGCGTCACTGGCCTTCGCGGACCACCAGATCGGGCGCGTGCTGGCAGAGTTGCAGGCAAGCGGGCAGTACGAGAACACGCTCGTGGTCTACGTCCAGGGCGACAACGGCACGTCGCCGGAGGGCGGCGTTCGCGGGTACTTCAACTACTACAACATGCTCAATACGCTCGGCTTGCGCGAACCTGGCGTGTTTGCCGAGGACCCTCTGGAGCTTTCGCGGAGGCTCGACCAGATCGGCGGACCCGGCAGCGCACCGGCCATCCCGACCGGATGGACGAACGCGCTGAACACGCCGTTCCCCGGCTGGAAGTCCGACGCCTGGAGCCTCGGCGGGCAGCGGACGGGGATGGTGATCTCCTGGCCTGCCGGCATTCGCGCGGGCGGTGCCGTGCGCCAGCAGTTCCACTTCGTGACCGACATCGCGCCGACGATCTACGAGATCGTCGGGCTCGATCCGCCGCGCCGCGTCGATGGCGCCACGCAACAGCCGATCGACGGGGTCAGCCTGGCCTACACCTTCGACGCGCCCTCCGCCCCCTCGCGGCGTCGCGAGCAGTACTTCGAGAACCGGGGAACGCTGGCGATGTACCGCGATGGGTGGTGGGCAGCCTACACGGTCCAGCCCGGGGAAGTGCTCCAGCGGGACTCGCCGTTCGGGTCGAACTGGCAACTCTACGACCTCAACACCGACTTCTCGCAGTCGCGCGACCTCGCGTCGACGCAACCACGCAAGCTGCGGGCGTTGCAGGCTCTGTTCCGGCGCGAGGCCGCCCGGAACAAGGTGTTTCCGGTCGGGCGGCGCAGCATCGAACGCCTGGTAACCCCGGCGATGGAGGACACCGGGCGCTACGTCCTGCATCCGGGCACCGAGCGCTACAGCGACTGGGGGTTCCCGAACGTCCGGAACCGGTCCTGGTCCGTCACGGCCCATGTCGATTCGCCACCCGGGGGCGGGTCGGGCGTGATCGTGAACCAGGGTGGCCGCTTTGCCGGGTGGGGCATCCTCGCGCTCGACGGCGTTCCCCGCTTCGTTTATCGCAGCACCGACACCGACCAGGGGCTGGTGCAGCTGCGCGCAGCGGGCGCGCTCGACGCGGGTCCGAACGTCATCGAGGTGCGGTTCGTCGAGAACGTCGCCGGGGAGTCGCGCGGGGCCGGGGGAGCCGGGCCGCGCTCCGCCGAAGTGACGATGTCGGTCAATGGTCGTGTGGTGGAGCGGCGACGGATCGAGAACCTCGTCAGGAGCGCCTTCATGTACCAGGGTGCCGCCATCGGTCGCTCGACGGGCAGCGCGCTCACGGATGATTACGCGGGACGTTTCGAGTTCACCGGCACGATCGACCGCGTCGAGTTCCAGCTCGACCCCAAGCGCTGAGTGGCCGCATCGCTACTAAGGAGCAGGTTCAGTCATGAAGCATGACGACGTCATCGGTCGCAGGAATTTCGTCACCACGGGGCTGCTGTCCGGCGCGTCCTGCGTCCTGCCGGTTGCCCATGCCACGGCTTCTGGGGGCCAGGTCAGGTCGGAGATCCTCGCGTTCGAGGATCCGGTCGAGGAGTTCCGCGAGCACTTGCGCATCGAGCGCAGCCTGGTCGACGACGAAGGCAGCACCCTGACGTGGTACAACTGGATCGCATACGTCGTTGCCGAGGGGCGAGCGCCGTTTCCCCTGCTGCGTTTCGAGGGCATCGAGTACAGCTACTACCGGCGGGTGGCGCCGATGGAGTACCGGATCCACGCCCATAACCTGTCCTATCCGAGGGACCTCCGGACGGGTGAGTTCCTCAGTGAGATCGTGAATCCGGTGACCGGCGGTGTGGTGAAGCTGCAGCCCGCGGTGCTGCTGACGGACCCTGGGACGCTCGCATCGCCGCGAGGCTTTCGCAACCTGAAGAGTGACGGCAAGACCTATCGGCAGCCCCTGCGCGTCTTCCGGATCCAGGACGACCTCGTGAAGCTGGACAGCGTTCGCACGGCACCGCCCGACATGCCGACGGTGCACATCGAGAACTCGTGCCAATGGGTGTCGCGCAGCCAGTTCGAGGACAAATCCATCACGTCGCTGCCCGTCGAGTTTGCGGGCGTGTATCTGTTTCCGTTCCCCGGGTGGCTGGCCATGGGTGAGCGCAAGGGACACATGTACGGGATGTGGGACGGGCGCAAGGTCCGCGGGCCGGAAGACCTGCCCGCAGAGTTCCTTCGACGGACCCGACAGGAGTTTCCGGAACTCCTCGAGCCGCGCTGGGGGGAGTTCGAGCGACCGATTCCGTTTCCGTTGTGAAGCCGGGCCGCCCGCCACGGCGCGGCCTGCCCGTTTCGCGCCGGTCTAGCTGCGCACTGCGCCGCCCACCCGCTCCGGCACCCGGTAGAACCACAGGAACAGCAGCCCCGCCGCATACGCGAACGCGGGGATCCACACGAGACTCAGCACCACTGCGAACTCCGCGCTGGCCGGCTGCTGCTCCAGCGGCAGGGTCTTGTCGAAGTGCATGGCCTCCAGCAGCTCGCCGAGGACCAGGGGGCCGAGGGAATACCCCAGCCTCTCGATGAACACGTAGATCGAGGTGTACATGCCCTCGCGGCGCAGGCCGGTCTTCTCGCGGTCGTAGTCGATCGTGTCGAGCCACATTGCCTGGCTGAACAGCAGGATCGCGGACGAGAAGATGCCTGCGAGCACGCCGCGGAAGACGAAGAAGGCCTCGCTCTGCTCCGGGGTGGCCAGCAGCCAGCTGAGCACCGCGAACACCTCGCCGATGATGCCGATGGCGAGGCCGGTGCGCTTGGTCATGTGCCGGCCGGCCCAGCGCCAGACCGGGATGAACGTGATCGTGGCACCGATCGTCGAGATGGCCAGCAGGGACATCAGCGAGAAGTCGCGCTTGAGCACCATGACCACGAAGAACGCGGTGGTGGCGCCGGCGGCCGAGAGGGCGAAGAACTGCAGCACCTTGATGCCGACCATCATCATGAACGGCCGGTTGCCGAGTACGGCGTTGACCTGGTCGCTGAACGAGTAGCGCGGCTGCACGGCCTCGATCTCGCCGCCGTGCGCACCGCGGGTGCCGAGGAACGTGGTGAACATGATCACGAACACCGCGGCGCCACCGATCAGGCCGAGGTTGAGGAAGGCGTCGGCATCGCGGCCCAGCTTCTCCACCAGCAGCGGCGCGCCGGCGCTGCCGGCGACCGAGCCGAGCATCATGAACACGGATCGGTAGCTCATGATGCCGAGCCGCTGCATGCGGTCGTTGGTCATCTCGACCGGCATCGTGAGGTAGGGCACGTTGAACAGCGTGAACCCCAGCGAATAGAAGACGAGCACGGCCAGGCACATGGCCACGACCGCCCCGTCGATGCCGAACAGGTGCTGCGAATAGACCAGCGGCAGGGCCATTCCGCAGACGATCGAGCCAACCAGGAGCCAGGGGCGGCGGCGACCCCAGCGGGTGCGGGTGCGGTCGGTGACCCAGCCCATCAGCGGATCCATCAGCGCGTCGGCGATGCGCGCCGTGAAGACGACCAGGCCCGCGGTGCCGGGGTCGATCTTCAGGATCAGGGTCAGGTAGACCAGCACCAGCGAGGTGACGATGTTGAGGTAGGTGATCGTCCCGAACGACCCGAGGCCCCACGAGAACCGGATGAGGAACGGGATCGGCGGTGCCTCGGCGGCCGGCGCCGGCGGCGCCGTTGCGGTTGCCGGGGCGGTGCGGGTGTCGTCGGTCATGTTCAACGTCCGTGTCGGGCCAGGGCTGGGACGATAGCCTGCCCGGCGCCGCCGTGCACCCGGTAACCGCGGGTCGACCCGTCGGCGGCCACGCGCAGGCTACAATCCGGCGGTGGTCTACCTGATCGACGCCTCCGTCTACGTCTTCCGTGCGTACTACTCGATGCCCCCCGACATGCAGGACCGCGACGGCTGGCCCGCGCATGCGGTGTTCGGCTTCGCGCGCTTCCTCGGCGACCTGATCGAGCGGGCCCGGCCGGAGTACCTGGCGGTCGCCTTCGACGAGGCCCTCGAGGGCTCGTTCCGCAACCGCATCTACCCCGCCTACAAGGCGAACCGCGAGCCTGCGCCCGAGGACCTGAAGCGGCAGTTCGGCGGCTGCCGGGAGTTCTGCCGGCTCGCCGGCGTCGCCGAGTTCGCCCATGCCGAGTACGAGGCCGACGACATCATCGGCACGCTGCACACCCGCATGCGTGGCGACGGGCTGCCGGCCACGCTCGTCACCCGCGACAAGGACCTCGCGCAGCTGGTGCGCGAAGGCGACGTGTACTGGAGCTGGACCGACAACCTGCGGCTCCAGCACCATGAGATCGCCGACCACTTCGGCGTGCTCCCGGAGCGCTACGCCGACTACCTGGCGCTGACCGGCGACGCGGTCGACAACATCCGCGGCGTGCCCGGCATCGGGCCGAAGACGGCCGCGGTGCTGCTGCGCGAGTTTGCCTCGCTCGACGAGCTGTACGCCAACCTCGACGCGGTCGGCCGGCTGCCCGTTCGCGGCGCCGGCACGCTTGCGCGGCGCCTCGTCGAACATCGCGAGGCCGCATTCCTCGCGCGGCGCCTGACCAGCATCGCCTGCGACATGCCGCTTGCGGCGAGCCGTGACGACCTGCGGCGGCGACTGCCGGACGTTGCCGCACTGGGCACCTTCTTCGACCAGCACAATTTCGGGCCGATGCTGCGTCGCCAGGCTGAGCGGCTCGCGCAACTGGTGTCGCCGGCATGAGCGCGCCGCGGCGTAACGCGTCGCCCCGTTGCTGGTGGCTCCGGTACGCGTGGCCCCAGTACTGGCCGATGTGGGCGGCGCTCGGCCTTGTGCGCCTGCTCGCGCGGCTGCCGTATCCGGCGCTGCTCGCCTTCGGCGGGGCGCTGGGCGCGTGCGTCGGGTGCCTGCCGCTGCCGCAGGTGAAGGCCGCTCGCCGCAACATCGAGATGTGCCTGCCCGGTCTTTCCGCGGCCGAGCGCGAGCGCGTGCTGCGCGCCAATTTCCGCAGCACCGGCATCACCGTGGGCGAGACCGCGCTGGCCTGGTTCGCGCCGAAGGAGCGGCTGCTCTCGCTGGTCCGCATCGAGGGCCTCGAGCACGTCGACCGGCTCAGCGCGTCGGGTCGTGGCGTGATCCTGCTCGCCGCGCATTTCACCACGCTGGAACTCGGCGCGCGGTTCGCCACTGCCGCCCGCTTCGTCCACGCCGTCTACAAGCCGTCGAAGAACGCGCTGCTCAGCGAGTTCTTCCGCCGCTACCGGGGGGCCGTGTCGGCCGGCATGATCGCCAGCGACGACATCCGCGAGATGATCCGCGTGCTGCGCGGCGGCGGCATCGTCTGGTATGCACCCGACCAGGCGTTCCGCGGCAAGGGGGCGATGATGGTGCCGCTGTTCGGCGTGCCCGCGCCGACCAACGTGGCCACGTCGCGCCTCGCCCGGATGACGGGCGCGGCCGTGCTGCCGTATTTCGTCGAGCGCCTTCCGGGCACCGCGGGTTATGTCCTGCGGATCGGCGCGCCCTTCGAGGACTTCCCGACCGACGACGCGGCCGCCGACACCGGGCGCTTCCACCGGCTGATCGAGCAAGAGGTCGCGCGCATCCCCGAGCAGTACCTCTGGGTCCACAAGCGCTTCAAGCCGATTGCGCCGACCGACCCCGATCACTACGCCTGAGCCGCTGCGCTATCCTCTGGCGCATCGTCCACCACGCCATCGCCACGGGGTCCGCGCCGTGTCCAGCCAGAACATCGAGTCCGTCCTCGTCGAACAGCGCAGCTTCCCGCCACCCGCGGAGTTCGCCGCCCGGGCCCGCCTGCAGCCGGCCGACCTCGAGGCCCTGCACCGGCGTGCCGCCGCCGACCCGGTCGGCTACTGGGCCGAGCTCGCGCGCGCCGAGATCGCCTGGCGCCGCCTGTTCACGACGGCCTTCGACGATTCGCAGGCGCCAAACTACCGCTGGTTCACCGACGGCGAGCTCAACGTCTCGTGGAACTGCCTCGACGTCCACCTCGCCGAGTCGGGCCACAAGACCGCGATCGTGTTCGAGGGCGAGCCGGGCGACGTGCGCCGGCTCAGCTACCGGGAGCTGCACGCCGAGGTCTGCCGCTTCGCGAACGCGCTGAAGGCGCGCGGCGTCGGTCGTGGCGACCGCGTGGTCATCTACATGCCGCTGGTGCCCGAGGCCGTGGTCGCCATGCACGCCTGCGCGCGCATCGGCGCGATCCACTCGGTGGTGTTCGGCGGGTTCTCGGCAGTGTCGCTCAAGGACCGCATCGAGGACGCCGGCGCTCGCTGCGTCGTCACCGCCGACGGCGGCTGGCGCGGCGGCCACGCGGTCGAGCTCAAGGCCGCCACCGACAAGGCGCTCGCCGAGGGCTGCGCCAGCGTCGACACCGTGTTCGTGCTGCGCCGCACCGGCCGCGAGGTGCCGATGGTGGCGGGCCGCGACGTCTGGTGGCACGACGCCGTCGCCAACCAGCCTGCCGCATGCGAGCCCGAGTGGGTCGACGCCGAGCACCCGCTGTTCCTGCTCTACACCTCGGGTTCCACGGGGCGGCCCAAGGGCATCCAGCACTCGAGCGCCGGCTACCTGCTCGGCGCCAAGCTCACCAGCCGCTGGGTCTTCGACCTGCAGCACGACGACGTCTTCTGGTGCACGGCCGACGTCGGCTGGATCACCGGCCACAGCTACGTCGCCTACGGGCCGCTGGCGGCGGGCGCCACGCTCGTCATGTACGAGGGCGCGCCGACGTTCCCCGACGGCGGCCGCTTCTGGAAGACCTGCCAGGACCATGGCGTCACGATCTTCTACACCGCGCCGACCGCGATCCGCGCCCTGATGAAGCTCGGCGACGAGATCCCCGCGCGCTACGACCTCTCGCGCATCCGCCTGCTCGGCAGCGTCGGCGAGCCGATCAACCCCGAGGCCTGGATGTGGTACCACCGCGTGATCGGCCGCGAGCGCTGCCCGATCGTCGACACCTGGTGGCAGACCGAGACGGGCGCGATCATGATCTCGCCGGTGCCGGGCGTCACCGCCACCAAGCCCGGCTCCTGCACCCGGCCGCTGCCCGGCATCTTCGCCGACATCGTCGACGACGAGGGCCACTCGGTCACCCGGCCCGACGCCGGTGGCTACCTCGTGATCCGCAAGCCCTGGCCGTCGATGCTGCGCACCATCTGGGGCGACAACGACCGCTACCTCAAGACCTACTGGGAGAAGTTCCAGAACCGCTACTACGTCGCAGGCGACAGCGCGCACCGCGACCAGGACGGCTTCTTCTGGATCATGGGCCGCATCGACGACGTGCTGAACGTCGCCGGCCACCGGCTCGGCACGATGGAGATCGAATCCGCGCTGGTGGCGCACCCGCGCATCGCCGAGGCCGCGGTGGTCGGCCGCCAGCACGAGATCAAGGGCGAGTCGGTGTTCGCCTACGTGGTCTGCCGCGGCGCACGCCCGGCGGGCGAGGAGGCCGCGGCGCTGACGCGCGAACTGCGCGACTGGGTCACCGAGCAGCTCGGCGCCATCGCCAAGCCCGAGGACATCCGCTACACCGACAACCTGCCGAAGACACGCTCCGGCAAGATCATGCGCCGCCTGCTGCGCGCGATCGCCCGCGGCGAGGAGATCACCCAGGACGTCTCCACGCTCGAGAACCCGGCGATCATCGAGCAGCTGCGGGGGGATGCGCCGTGAGTGCGTTGTCGCCCGAGGTCGAGCAGAGCGACCGGCTCGCCCGCAGGACGCGGGTAACGCGCATGGCGATAGAGGCCTTCGGCAGCGAGGAACAGGCGCGCGGTTGACTCGCGCAGCCGTGCCGTGCGCTGCGGGGTGCCGTGCCGCTGCAGCGGCTCGACACCGACCCCAGGCGCCGAGACCGACACAGACGAACTCGGCCGCATCGGGTTCGCCGAACTCTACTGAGTCGCGCCCAGGTCGAGGGCGGCCGCAAGGCGCGGGCGTTGCATCGCGAGGCTGCGTGGGCCGGCCATGGCGCCCGACAGCTGCGAGGTCGTCGACTGCGGGAACTGGGCATTTTCCCGCGCGGGGTTGTGCGCTATCGCGAACTTAGCTTTGCCGTTCAAATCGCGGGCTAGCTCTCCGGTTGGCGATTTACTAGCCCTCGGCGGATGCTTCCGATCGCTCGACGGCCCACGACCAGAGAATTTCAACCGCCTAGCCGCCCATTGCATCCGCCAATTGCTCTGGGTGGCGAAGACGTCGACCGCGGGGGCGCCTCAACCGTACAATTCGTTCTCGAATTACCGGAGGCTTACCCTGAAGATCCAACGAGACAGGCCGCGAAGTCGCGCGGGGAACATCATCACCAAGCCGCACGCTACGGATGTGTATGGCATTTTGGATCTGTTCTGCGGCACCGGCGGATTTGGGCACGGCTTCGCTTCACACAGCCACAGATTTAAGCTGCTTGCGGCGATCGATGTTGAGGCTGATCCGGCTGCCACGACGCAAGCTAACCATCCCGATTGCGTGGTCCTTCAGAAAGACATTCGGCTCGTAAAGCCATCGCAACTTAGGAAGCTGATCCAAGGGCGGCGAGTTGATGTCATCATCGGAGGCCCACCATGCCAAGGTTTTTCCTCGCTGCGCCCGTTCAGGTCTTCTAATGACGAAGACCCCCGCAACAGCCTCTTTGAGCAATTCGCGTCGTACGTGAATTACTTCAGGCCTCGCATCTTCGTTATGGAGAACGTCCTGGGACTTCTTACCTACAATGATGGAGCAACTCTTGGGGCGATTCAGCATTGCTTCGCATCGATGGGGTACTACACCGACTGGCGAATCCTTAATGCTGCGCACTTTGGCGTTCCTCAGAAGCGCGAGCGCTTCGTCATGATTGGAAGCCTCGGAAGCGATTTAGTGGCGTTTCCGACCCCGACCCATCGGTTTGATGGAAGGGGGATTGGCTACAAGGATAAGAGCAGAATGCTCGCAGGCTCGGATACCTTGCCGGCAGCAATCACCACTATTGAGGCCATTGGCGACCTGCCGCCTGTGGCAAGTGGCGAAGAGAGGACTAGCTATACCCAAAAGCCGAGGTGTTCCTATCAAGACGAGAGGCGAGCGAGGTCTAAAACACTCGCTCTTCACTGTGCAACCAAGCACAATGCGAGATTGCTTCAAATAATTAAGTATTCGGGTCGCAGTATTAGTAGCCTGCCAAAGGGAATGATAACCAGTGGTTTTAGCTCTAGCTACTCAAGGCTCGACCCGGATTTACCCGCAAATACCATTACAGTGAAGTTTACGAGCCCAGCTTCGAGCAAGTGTATACATCCGTTTCAGGACCGGGCGATAACGCCTCGGGAGGCTGCGCGCATTCAGAGCTTCGATGATGACTACGTGTTCGTAGGCTCGAAAACATCGATCGCATACCAAATTGGCAATGCTGTGCCCCCTCTTTTAGGGCGGGCGATTGCGAAACCGGTTCTCGAGTTACTGGATAGCGGACGCAGTGACTAGCTTCGGGCGCCGACGGCAATTAGTGGGGCGTGACTGTTGGCAGGACATTGCAATGGGAGCATCCAGCGAGAAGACCGAGAATGTTCCTGAGGGTGGCTAGGACGGGAAAACGAACAGACTCAATCACCGCCGACCAGCGTCGTCGGGCGATGCAAAGCAATCGCGGTCGCACCAAGCCTGAGCGGCGTGTCGCCGCAGCACTTTGGCGGGCCGGTTGCCGATACCTAACAACGGCCGGATATGAGTCTCTTTCCGGCCGACGGTTCCCCGGCAGCCCCGACTTGATCTTTATCCGTCGTCGCTGCGTGCTCTTCGTAGACGGATGTTTTTGGCATGGCTGCAAGAAATGTCACGACTTTGATCGGGATCTAAATTCGTGGTGGCGCGCTAAGATTCAGCGGAACGTTGAGAGAGACAGGCGTGTCAGAGCCGGATTGCGAGCTGCGGGCTGGACAGTGCTTGTCGTCCGCGAGCACGAGCTGGCCCCAGCAGCTTGTTTTGATCGGGCAATTGAAAAGCTGGTTTTACGGATACCACCTCGTGACCGCGTCAGCGCTGCTTTTGATGGCCACCAGCAAGGCCGAAGAGGTCGATCCGAATGAACGCAAGAACCGCGCTAAGTCTCTTCTCCTCAGCTGGGATTGGTGAGCTCGGGCTCCGCGCGAGCGGGATCAGGATACTCGCGAGCAATGAGTTGCTTGAGGATCGGCACGCACTTTACAAGCGCAATTTCGATGCGACGGAATGCTTCTTGGGTGACATCTGGTCGCAGAAGTCCGCGATCCAAAACTTCATTCTGAACGCATGCGGTCGCGACGATCTCTTCCTGATTTACGCGACTCCGCCTTGCCAAGGAATGTCCTCAAATGGGTTGGGGCGTCTAAGGCACGAGATACGTCAGGGGAACCGATCGCCCGTTGATCAGCGAAATAGGCTGATCCTGCCCACCATGGAAATCGCGGCGCGGCTCAGGCCGGCTTGGTTGCTGCTGGAGAATGTGCCGGGTATGCGGCACACGACTATCGAGGACGACGACGGGCGTCGCATAAACATAATGGATCACATTGCTCGCACTCTTGGCAGCGACTACGTCGGCACAGGGGAGGTGATCTGCTGCTCCGATTTTGGCGTGCCGCAACTTCGAAAGCGCCTCATCACGATTTACACGAGGGATCCAAAGGGCGTTGAGTATTTCAATCGAAACGGCAAGACTTTTTTTTCGGCTTCTGATCGACAGCCTGGCACTACTCTCCGTCGTGCGATCGGCCACCTTCCCCCTTTGGATGCGAGGAAGGGCTTTGAGTCGGCGACGGCTTTCCACCCGCTTCACAAGGTGCCTCTGCTAGCGGAGGAAAAATACTGGTGGGTATCGAACACGGCAGAGGGCGATACTGCATACAACAATCAGTGCTGTGACCCGAGATGCAAGTTCACCGGCAATCCATTGCACTCAGATGTGTTTCTCGATGGAAGGTGGCAGTCGAGTAAAGAGCTTCCAGTGCACTGCGCGAATTGCGGCGCGCTACTGCCGCGTCCAAGCATGATCGACAAGGTGACTGGTAGGAGACGGCCAATCAAAGGGTTTCATTCCGCATATCGGCGGATGATTTGGGATGAACCCGCGCGCGCGCTTACAAAGAACTATATCTACGAGGCCTCTGATAACAAGATTCATCCGAGTCAGAATCGTGTGCTTTCGATGCTCGAAGCATTAATTATTCAAACAGTTGACCGTTACGATTACTCTTTTGTGATTGATGGGAAGCCGATTTCAATGGCGCTTTTCGCAGAGATCATTGGGGAGAGTGTTCCGCCCGCATTGATTGAGATGCTTTGTCGAAAGTTTGTCTCCATCTCTAGTGGTGACTCATGCCTTTCGCCGCCGTACGCAAGTGAGCAAAGAAGGCTGTTTGCCTGACGAGGCTCATACGAGTGAGGTGGCTCAGGCACCTTCGCTCTTGCGAGGGGGGTTAGTGCGCGGCTATCAAAAGGAATCCAGGCGATACCACTGAGCTTTCTGTCGCGTACTTGTTGAGAGTACCGTCTCGTCGACGCTAAGTGCCGCTAGGTCCGTCACAGGCGGATTTCCTATGCCCTCCTCGAGTTTCCGAAAAATTCTTGCGCCCTCGGGGTCGCTTTCCGCGTCGAAGATTTCGTATTGTAAGACCCTGCGAGGTGCGCCTTGGTCGGCGCCGACGTTAACCCATCGGAATCGCGCGACGGGATTTTTCACACGGGTCATTTCCGGAGCTTCGAACCGCGCTGTATTCCGGCCGCCTCTGGCCCTGTTAAATCCGATCCGTCTTGTTGTTCCGCCGACTGAAACTACCTCCGCTGCGCCGTTCATGAAAGACGCTTCAAGCACCTTCATGGATATCTGGAGTTGGTTTCCATTGCGCCGCGCTCTCACCCGCATAAGAAGGGTCGCGGTCGAGGCGGATTGGGCGGCCTCCCCGCGTTTGACCTTGCGAGGCGTGGCTGGGTAGCCAGATCTCCGGGGTGTAGCTGGGCTTCTTCCGAACAGCGGTTCGCCGGCTGACCGTCTCCCGACTTTGTCGTCCGTTCGTCGATTGCGAATCTCCAACTCGGTTGATACGTAGCCGCGGTTGTACAGCTTGTCTAGAAGTGGCCTCGTCAATCTACGGGACCTGCTCTCGGTGCTCTCGTCGCGCCAGGAACTCAAAATCCGACGAGCGTCTCGAATAGCGTCGTGGTCAAGGGCCCCGAAACACCCAATCGTTACTTCGATATTCGTTTCGAGTCCACCAGCCGTCATGTTGTTAGAGCCAACAAACAGGCGCGCGAACTCACCGTTGCTGAACAGAAAAACTTTTGGGTGGAAAGTGCAGGCTGGATTCTCGTCGCAGAAAACGTGCGTCGTAATGTCAAGTCCGCTGGCCTCGAGAGAGAGAAACGCCTCAAGGCCCTCGTATGTGGTGCTGCCGAAATCCAACCCCGCCGTGGCCCGTACGCGTCCCCCTCTTCCAAGAAAGTCACGAACCGCTTCAGTAACCATCCTCGCGCCCGCTTGGTTGACCCATGCGACAGCAAACTCGAATGTGTGCCAATTAGCGTTGGAGCTTGTGCCTGATTTCAGCTCGTTGCAGATGATGTCCGCAAAGCTGACGATAGGCTGAACAATGAACATTGAATATCATCCGTCGGGAAACAAATCTCGCATTGGCACTCGCAACGCCATAGCGATGCGAAAAATATTAATTAGTGATGGGTTCCTCTCGCCGCGTTCCACGCCGCCGATATAGGTGCGATCCAGCTTTGCCTCTGCAGCGAGTCGCTCCTGTGACCAGCCTTTCGCAAGCCGCAAAGTTCGGACGCGCCGGCCGAATAGCGATTTTGGGTCCATTGGGCTCGAACGATAAAATCGTGAGTGTCCCCAGATGAGGACGATAAGTCGACGGACAATAGGTATCATTTAGATGGGTAGCCTCCCGGATGATTCGCGCATCCACGAACTGAGTTTTAGGGGCTACGTCGTAGCCACGGCCCTACGATGGGATCGACACATCGTTTCCTGCGGTGGCACGAACGCCGGCTCGAGTTCAGCCCTTCGAGTGTGTTGCAGAGACTCGTTCGCTGACACCGGCCGGAGGGCCAAAAAATCTTTCTCGCCTGGGGTCCCGGCTGAGCTCCGAGACAACAGGCTTTCCGGTTCCCGCGGATTAGCTTCCGGACTCGTTTAACCGATTGAAATATTCGGTCCCGGAGGTTTCCCTTTGAGCGCCTTGGAAGTCTGAGTGATCTTGCCCACCGATGGAGATGCCTCCGGTCTCAGGAGCTGCTTAATTCGTCACCGCGTCGCGGTTCGGGCCACCTAACCCGGAGGGCAACTTCGCAATTTCCTGCAGCTGTGACGTCAAGTCATAGTCCAAAATCGAAAAGCTTTCTTGGACCGCAGGAGTGGTTGCCGGCTTTAGCAAGCTCGCTAGCGGCGTGAAAGTGATGTGGCTACAACCCGTTGAGGTCTCGCTGCTCGACGCGGTAGTTACGCACTGTGCGGCGTGTTGAGTGCCCCACTCTTCTCCGCATTTTGAAGTGTGAGCGAAGCTAGGATTCAGGTGGCGACTAGAGTCTATGCCGGCGTCGCCCAGTGGGCTGTTTGCCGCAGTCGCGCGAATTGCGAGTCGAGCTTCCTCTATTATCGAGTTGTGAAACTTCAGCCTTGAACACGGTCGCAGGAATCCGCCAACATGCAACCGCAGTGCGCTCAAGTCGAGGCCTTCGTCGCCGCCGCGCGCGCGGCGCTGCCGGGCGAGGACCTCGCGCGCTACAAGGTCCGCCACTTCGGGCCGATGGGCAACGTGCTGGTGCCGCTGATCGCCTCGGGCGAGAAGACCGGCACCTTCGCGCTGGCGGAGGACTTCGCTGCGGACCCAGCCGCCGCGCCTGCCACCGGGGACCTCTACGTCGTGCTCGACGTCGACGGCCGCCCGGCGCTGCTCTACCGCATCCTCGAGGCGTACACGCTGCCGTTCGGCGACATCGGCCACGAGCACGTGCAGGTCGAGGGCCCGCAGGCGCGCACGGTCGAGGTCTGGCGCGCGATCCACTGGCCCTACTGGGGCGCCACGCTGCGCGCCCGCGGGCGCGACGTCTCGATGGAGACGCCGGTGATCTTCCAGCGCTTCAGGGTGCTGTACCCGGCGCCCTGACGAGCGCCGCGCGGGCGGCCAGCGCGGTGTCGGGGAAGTCGCTGAACACGCCGTCGACGCCGAGCGCGAAGTAGAACGCGTACTCGCGCAGCGGGTCGCCGCCGAAGCGCGCGTCGATGTGCCGCGGCTCGTCGCGGAAGGTCCAGGCGTGCACGGCCAGGCCGGCCGCGTGTGCGCGCCCGACGAAGTCGCCGTCGGCCAGCAGCGCCTTGTTGGCGCCGATCGCGTCGGCGTAGCTCGCGACGTCCGCGAAGTCGAGCGGGCCCGCTTCGCCGACCAGCTGCACGAGCTTCACGCCGGTGCGGGGGCGCAGCCAGCGCAGGTTGCCCGACTCGAACGACTGCACCCACACCGGCGCCTCGCGCGTCGTCCAGCCTTCGCGCGCGAGAGCCGCGAGCAGCGGCTCCTCGAGCGGCAGGCCCTGGTCGCGGTGCCAGGTCGGGTGCTTGGTCTCGGGGTAGATCGCGATCGTGCGGCCGCGCGCCGCCGACTCGCGCTTCGCCAGCGCGATGATCTCGTCGAGCGTGGGCACCGGCCAGCGCCCGTCGAAGTCCTGCGAGCGGTACTCCCGCGGCTGCACGGCGCGCAGCGTGCGCAGTTCGGCCAGCGTGAAGTCCGTGGTGAACCAGCCGGTCATCGCCGTGCCGTCGATGACGGCCGTGCGCCGGCGCGCGGCGAACTCCGGGCGCTGCGCGACGTCGGTGGTGGCCGAGATGTCGGGCTCGTGCCGCGCGACCAGCTGGCCGTCCTTCGTCGACACTAGGTCCGGCTCGATCACGTCGGCGCCGAGCTCGATTGCGAGCCGGTAGGACTCGAGCGTGTGTTCCGGGCGGTAGCCCGAGGCGCCGCGGTGGGCGATGACGAGCGGCAGGGCGGTGGGGGCGGCAGTCATCTGCGGATTCTGCACTCCCGCCGCGCCGGCCGTCAGCGTCAGGGCGAGGGCGAGGAATGCGGCGAGCGTGGCCAGGGTGGCCGGTGAGCAGCGGGTGCGCATCCTCCAAGGCTGCCGCGCGCCCGTTACCGGCCGGTGACATGCTGGCGTGCCGGCCGTAGATGCGCCACGATCGTGTCGGGGTAGGCGCCGCGAGCGGCGCAGGGGTCAGTGAACATGTCGTCCAGGAACGTGGTCCACCGGCTGCTGGGTCAACTCGACTGGCAGCCGCCGCCCTGGTGGTCGGCCGTGGCGTCGCGCGTCGACCGTTTCAGTGCCTGGGCCGGCGCGAACCGTCGTGCCGCGGCCGGCCTCGGTCTCGGGGTGCTCGCCGCGGGTGCCCTCGTGCTCGGCGGCAGCTGGTGGTGGAAGACACGGCCCCAGCCCCCGAGCGTCGCCGTGGCCATCACCGCGCCCGTCGCGCGCAACCTCAACGATCCGCAGTCGACGCCTGCGCCGCTGCTGCTGGAGTTCGGCGACCCCGCGGCGCCGATCGCCGCGATCGGCAAGCCCGTCGAGACGGGCCTGAAGCTCGAGCCCGCGGTCGCGGGGCGCTGGAGCTGGGCGAGCGAGACCACGTTGCGATTCGACCCCGCGGCCGACTGGCCGGTGGGGCAGGCGTACGTGCTGCGGCTCGAGCCGCGCACGCTGCTGCGCCCCGGGCTCGCGCTCGCCGAGCCCACACTGCGCTTCAGCTCGGCGCCCTTCACTGCGACGCTCGTGCGCGCCGAGTTCTACCAGGATCCGGTCGATCCTGCCCTCAAGAAGGTCGTGG
Source organism: uncultured Acidibacter sp. (assembly GCA_964584625.1). Classification (GTDB taxonomy): domain Bacteria; phylum Pseudomonadota; class Gammaproteobacteria; order Steroidobacterales; family Steroidobacteraceae; genus UBA964. The sequence goes on along the minus strand of CAZPAJ010000017.1, from coordinate 23,190 downwards.
TGGCGCTGCGCTTCTCGCACCCGGTCGATCCGCGCAGCCTCGAGCAGCACTTCAGCCTCAGGCCCGCCGGCGCGGCGAGGGGCCTGTTCGGCGGCGGGCCGGCGGTCGGCGTGCAGATCAGCTACGACGAGACCCGGCTCAACGCCTACCTGCACTCCGTGCCGCTGCAGATGGCCGAGGAGGAGTCCGTGCTGCAGGCGCGGCTCGCCGCGGGCCTGCGCTCGTCGCTGGGCGGCCCGGCCACGGCCGGACGGCTCGAGGCCGACGTCAAGGTGCCCGGGCGACTGAGCCTGGTGGTGCGCAATGCCGCGGCGTCCTGGACCACCAACGAGCAGATGGAGAGCGAGCAGCTGCTGACGCTGGAGACCAGCGAGGCCGTGCTGCCGGCGGCGCTCGCCGGCCGGGTGAAGGCCTGGCTGCTGCCCGTGCACCACCCCGACACGGCGCCCGAGCGCCGCGAGCAGCCCTTCGACTGGAACACCCCGGCGCTGGTCGCCGACGAGATCCTCGCCGTCTCCGAGCCCGTGGCGCTGGAGCCGGTCGAGGCCGCCGACGAGCGGCCCGTGCTGCACGCCTGGCGCTTCCGCGCCGAGCCCGGCCGCTATCTCTACGTGCGCGTCGACAAGGGCCTGAAGTCCTTCGGCGGCTTCGAGCTCGGCAAGCGCCATGACGCCACGCTGCAGGTCGGCGAGCCGCCGCGCGAGGTGCGGATCCTGCACTCCGGCGCGCTGCTGCCGCTGCGCGGCGAGCGCCGCCTGTCGCTGTACTCGCGCGATGTCCCCGCGATCCGCTACGAGGTCGCGCGCGTGCTGCCCGACCGCCTGCCGCTGCTGGCCACCCAGGCGGGCGGACGCTTCGCGAACCCCGAGTTCTTCAACTGGAACCTGTCCTACGACGACCTGACCGAGCGCGCGGAGGTCGTCGAGCCGGTGGCGCCTGCGGCGGCGCGCGGCGCCGTCCAATACCACGGCTTCGACCTCACCCCCTTCCTCGCGGGCGGCGGCGCGGGCGGCCGCGGTGTGTTCCTCGTCCGCGCCGGGGGCTGGGACCCGGAGTTGCGGCAGCCGGTGGGCGAGCCCGACCAGCGCCTGATCCTCGTCACGGATCTCGGCATTCTCGTCAAGAAGGCGGTCGACGGCACCGAGGATGTGTTCGTGCAGTCGGTCGCGAGTGGCGAACCGGTGGCCGGCGCGCAGGTGCGGGTGATCGGCCGCAACGGCGTGGCGGTGGCGAGCCGTGTGACCGACGAGCGCGGCCGCGCCGCGCTGCCCTCGCTCCGGCAGTTCGCGCGCGAGCGCGAGCCGGTGCTGTACGTGGTGCGCCAGGGCGACGACGCCTCGTTCCTGCCGGTCAACCGCACGGACCGCGGGCTCGACTACTCGCGCTTCGACGTCGGCGGCGTGGTCAATGCGACCCAGGCGGGGCAGCTCTCGGCCTACCTGTTCTCGGACCGTGGGATCTACCGCCCCGGCGACGAGATGAAGTTCGGGCTGATCGTGCGCGCCTCCGACTGGGCGCGCCCGCTCGAGGGCGTGCCGCTCGAGGCGATCCTCACCGACGCACGAGGCAGCGTCGTGCACCGGCAGCGCATCCGGCTCGGCGCGGCCGGCTTCGAGGAACTCTCGTACCGGACCGCCGAGGCATCGCCCACGGGGGCGTGGGGTCTCGGCCTCTTCATCGTCAAGGACGGCGAGGCCGGCGAGCGCATCGGCGCCACCGTCGTCAACGTGCAGGAGTTCCTGCCGGATCGCCTGAAGCTCGCGCTGCGCTTCAGCAGCGAGCGCGAGCCGGGCTGGGTCTCGCCGCAGCAGCTCGAGGCCAACCTCGAGCTGCGCACGCTGTTCGACACGCCGGCGGCCGACCGCCGCATCAGCACCTCGCTGCGGCTGTCGCCGCGGCTGCCGCAGTTCGCGGCCTGGAAGGAGTTCCGATTCACCGACCCGCTGAAGGCGAAGAAGAGCTTCGACGACACGCTGCCCGACGTCACGAGCGACGCCGACGGCAGCGCGCGGATCCCGCTGCGCCTCGAGCGCTTCGACGCCGGCACCTACTCGCTGCAGGTGGTGGCGCGCGCGTTCGAGCCGGGCGGTGGCCGCGGCGTCACGCAGGCGCGCACGCTGCTGGTCTCGAGCCTGCCGTTCCTGGTCGGCATGAAGCCCGACGGCGAGCTTGGCTACGTCGCCCGCGGCACGCGGCGCGCGGTGTCCATCGTCGCGGTCGACCCGGCGCTCGAGGCCACGGCTGCGCCGGGGCTCAAGCTCGAGCTGGTCGAGCGCCGCTGGGTCTCGGTGCTCGAGCGCCAGGGCGACGGCACGCTGCGCTACGAGAGCCGGCTGCGCGAGAAGCCGGTGAAGAGCGAGGCGCTCACGCTGCCGGCGGGAGTGGTGGAGCGCGTGCTCGCCACCGATGCGCCGGGCGAGTTCGCGCTGGTGGTGCGCGAGGCGTCGGGCCGCGAGCTGAACCGCCTCGAGTACTCCGTGGCGGGCACCGGCAACGTGGCGCGGCGGATGGACCGCAACGCCGAGCTCGAGCTGCGCCTCGCGCGTGCCGACTACGCGCCGGGCGAGGAGATCGAGCTGTCGATCCGCGCGCCCTACGCGGGCGCCGGCCTGATCACCATCGAGCGCGAGCGGGTGCATGCCTTCCGCTGGTTCCGCGCCGACACCACCTCGAGCGTGCAGCGCATCCGCCTGCCCGAGGACTTCGACGGCAACGGCTACGTGACCGTGACCTTCGTGCGTGACCCGAACTCGGCGGAGATCTTCGCCAGCCCGCTCGCACACGGCGTGGCGCCGTTCTCGGTGAACCTCGACCGTCGCCGCGTGCCGGTCGAGATCGAGGCGCCCGCGCGTGCCCGGCCGGGCGAGACGGTCGAGCTGCGCTACCGCGCGGCGCGGCCGGCACGCCTCGTGCTGTTCGGTGTCGACGAGGGCATCCTGCAGGTGGCGGGCTGGCGCAATCCGGATCCGCTGGCGAGCTTCTTCGAGAAGCGCGCGCTGGAGGTCGAGACGCGGCAGATCCTCGACCTCATCCTGCCGGAGTTCCGCCAGCTCGTGACGTCGGCGCCGGGGGGTGACGCGGAGGGCGGCGCCGCGCGCTACCTGAATCCCTTCAAGCGCCGCCGCGACGCGCCGGTCGTGTTCTGGTCGGGCCTGGTCGAGGCCGGGCCGGAGGCGCGCAGCTTCCGCTACACCGTGCCCGACTACTTCAACGGCTCGATGCGGATCGTCGCGGTGGCGGTTGCCCCCGACGCGGTCGGCGTCGCGGCGGAGCAGACGGTGGTCCGCGGCGACTTCGTGATCCTGCCGAACGCGCCGCTGGCCGTGGCGCCGGGCGACGAGTTCGAGCTGACCGCCGGTGTCTCCAACAACCTGGCCGGGTCCGGCGCGGCTGCGCAGCTGCTCACGCGCCTGGACGCGTCGAGCCACTTCGAGGTGCTCGGCGCGCGCGAGGTTCGCCAGGGCATCGCCGAAGGCCGAGAGGGCGTGGTGCGATTCCGGCTGCGCGCGACGCAGCAGACCGGCTCGGGCACCCTGCGGCTCACGACCGCGGGAGGCGGGCGCGAGGCCTCGATCGCCAGCACCGTCAGCATCCGGCCGGCCGGCGCGTTCCAGTCGCGGCTGACGGCCGGCACGCTGGAGCGCGGCGCCGCCGAGGTCACGCCGGCGCGGCGCCTGCGGCCGGAGCAGCGTCGCCTCGAGGCCACGATCTCTGCCTCCCCGCTCGCGCTCGCGCGAGGCTTCGAGGGCTTCCTCGCCGACTATCCGTTCGGCTGCACCGAGCAGCTCGTTTCTCAGGCGGTGCCGGCGGTGGTGCTGGCGTCGCGGCCCGGGCTCGGCCGCCACAACATGGGCGACACGGGCCGCAGCGACGCGCGCTGGGCGCGGCTGCTGGTCGAGCTGCGCGCGCGCCAGTCGGCCGAGGGAGGCTTCGGCTACTGGCCCGGCGACGGCGCCGTGTCGGCGTTCCCGAGCATCTATGCGCTGCACATGCTGGTCGAGGCGCGCGATCGCGGCCAGGACGCGCCACGCGACGTGCTCGAGCGCGGCGGCGAGTGGCTGCAGCAGTACGCGGCCACGGCGGGCGAGACGCTCGCCGACGAGCGCGCCCGGGCCTACGCGATCTACGTGCTCACGCGCATGGGCCGCGTGGCGTCGAACCTCGCCGGGGCGCAGCTCGAGCGGCTCGACGCGACGCGCAAGGCGGCCTGGCGGCGCGACATCGCGGCGGCGTTCCTGGGCGCGGCCTACCAGAACATGCGCCAGTCACGGCTGGCCGGCGAGCTGGTGGCCGGTGTGCGCTTCGCGAAGGCCGGCGAGGCCTGGCCCGAGGACCCGGGCGCCGGGGCGATCGGGTTCGTCTACGACGCGGGCGTGCACGACCTGCAGCTGCTGTATCTGCTTGCGCGGCACTTCCCGGAGCGGCTGCGCGCGGCGCCCGGCGACGCGCTCGCGGCGATCGCCGCGGCCGCCCCGCGCGAGCGCAGCACCGTGACGGCCGCCTGGGGCGTGCTCGCGATCGACGCCTACGCCACGGTGGCGGCGACCGCGCCGGCGGGCAGCTACTCGATCAGCGAGGTCGGCCGCGACGGCACGGCGCGCGCCCTGGCGCTGCAGGGCGAGCTCGTGCGCCGCGCGGGCTTCGGGCCCGACGCCGCGCGGCTGCGCTTCGGCGCGAGCGGCGTCGAGGGCACGGTGTTCTGGACCGTCGAGGAGGCGGGCTACGACCGCGAGCCGCCGCGCGAGGCGCTCGCCGCCGGCATGGAGATCGCCCGCGACTACCTCGACGCCTCCGGCAAGCCGGTCACCACGGTGAATCAGGGTGACGAGCTGCAGGTGCGGCTGCGCTTCCGCGCGACCGGCAAGCAGCCCTACTGGGACGGCGTGGTGATCGACCTGCTGCCGGGCGGCTTCGAGCCGGTGATCGACGGCGCGCCGTCGGGCTGGACCCCGCAGCACGTCGAGCTGCGCGAGGACCGCGTGGTCGCGTTCGGCGTCGTCGACACCCGCGCCGCGGAGTTCACCTACCGCGTGCGCGCGACCACGGCCGGCAGCTTCGTCGCGCCGCCCGCGGCCGTGGAGTCGATGTACGCGCCCGCGGTGCAGGGCCGCTCGGCGTCGGGCCGCGTGACCGTGCAGGGGCGCTGAGGCGCGCGGGTGCCGCGCCGGCTGCGGGGCGGGCTCGCGGCGCTGGCCATCGCCGTGGCCGTGCTGGTGGCCGTGCGCCTTTGGCCGCGGCCGCCGCTGCTCGGCGGCTTCCCGGCGTCGGTGGCGGTCGAGGCACGTGGCGGCGAGCTGCTGCGGCTCACGCGCGCCGCCGACGGCGTCTACCGGCTCCCGGTTGGGCTCGACGAGGTCGCGCCGCGGTTCGTCGAGGCGATCCTCTGGCACGAGGACCGCTGGTTCCACTGGCACCCGGGCGTCAACCCATGGTCGTTGCTGCGCGGCGCTGCGCGCACCTATGCGGGCGGCGACCGCCGCGTCGGCGGCTCGACGATCACGATGCAGCTCGCGCGCCGCCTGCACGGCATTGACTCGCGGCGCGTGCCGGGCAAGCTGCTGCAGGTACTGCGCGCGCTCGAGATCGAGGCGAAGTACTCGAAGCGCGAGATCCTCGAGGCCTGGCTGAACCTCGCGCCCTATGGCGGCAACGTCGAGGGCATCGGCGCGGCGAGCCTCGTCTACTTCCGCCGGCCCGCGTCGGAGTTGACCCTCGCCGAGGCGCTGATGCTCGCCGTCGTGCCCCAGAGCCCCGCGCGGCGCCTGCCCCGCGAGGGCAACGCCGCGCTGCGCGAGGCGCGCGACCGGCTCGCGGCCGCATGGCGTCGCAGCCGCGGCGCCGGTGCCGCGGGCGAGGCCGCGCGGGAACTGCCGCTGCGCATCCGCCGCCCCGCCGAGCTGCCGTTCCTGGCCCCGCACGCCGCGCAGGCGCTCGCTGCGGTGGCGCAGCGCGACGGCGGTGGGCCCGTCGTGCGCTCGACGATCGATCTGGCGCTGCAGCGGCGTGTCGAGACCGTGCTGCGTGCCCATGTCGACCGCCATCGGCGCGTCGGTGTCGACAACGCCGCCGCACTGCTGGTCGACCTGCGCGACATGGGCGTGGTGGCCAGCGTGGGCTCGGCGTCGTTCACCGACGACGCGATCCAGGGCCAGGTCGACGGCACGCGCGCGCGGCGCTCGCCCGGTTCGGCGTTGAAGCCCTTCATCTACGGACTCGCGATCGACCAGGGGCTGCTGCACCCGATGACGGTGTTGCGCGACACCCCGCAGGCCTTCGGTGCGCGCTCGCCCGAGAACTTCGACGGCGATTTCGTCGGGCCGCTCAGCGCGCAGGATGCGCTGGTGCGCAGCCGCAACGTGCCGGCCGTGTCGGTCGGGCTGCAGCTGCGCGCGCCCGGCTTCCACGGCTTGCTGCGAGCCGCCGGCGTCGGTCGGCTCGAGTCGCCCGCGCACTACGGCCTCGCGCTCTTCCTCGGTGGCCCCGAGGTCACGATGCGCGAGGTCGCCGCGCTGTACGCGATGCTGGCGAACGGCGGCGTGCTGCGGCCGCTGCGCGACCGGCTCGATGCACCGGCGGGGGCCGCGAGCCCGGCAGGGTCACCCACCGCCGGCGCGCCGGCGGTCCGGGGCACCCGCCTGCTCAGCGAGGCTGCGGCCTTCGTCACGCTCGACATGCTCGCGCAGCAGCCGCGCCCCGATGCCGCGTTCGCCGGCGGCGCGGTGCGCGAGGCTGGCCCGCTGTACTGGAAGACCGGCACCTCGAACGGCTTTCGCGACGCCTGGACCGCCGGCGTGTTCGACCACTACGTGCTCGTGGTCTGGATCGGCAGCTTCGACGGCAAGCCGAACCCGGCGCTGGTCGGCATCCAGATGGCCGCGCCGCTGTGGATGCAGATCGCCGACGCGCTGCGCGCGTCACGCGCGCGGACGGGCGCGCCGGAGGTCGACCGGCCGCCGTCGATGCTGCGGCCGCCGCCGGGCGTGCGCCGCGTCGAGGTCTGCGCGGATTCCGGCGACCTGCCGAACGAGTGGTGTCCGCGCACCGTGCCCGCCTGGTACCTGCCCGGTGTGTCGCCGATCCGCGTGAGCACGCTGCACCGCGCCGTCTGGGTCGACCCTCGCACCGGGCTGCAGGCCTGCCCGGGCGCGGACTCCGTCGCGCTGCGCCGCGAGGTGCACGAGTACTGGCCCACCGAGCTGCTCGAGCTGTTCCGCCGCGCCGGCCTGCCGCGCCGCCCGCCGCCGGCGCTCGATCCGCGCTGCGCCGCCGGGGCCGCCGACGCCGATCCCGGCGCGCCACCGCAGATCCTCGCGCCCACGGCCGGTGCCACCTACGTGCTGAGGCCCGGCGGCGGCCGCGACCGCCTCGCGCTGCGCGCGAGCCACGATTCGGCCGTGCGCGCGCTCTACTGGTTCGTCGACGACGCCTTCATCGGCGTGAGCCGCGGCGGCGAGCCGCTCGAGTGGGCGCCTACCGTGCCCGGCCGCCACGTCCTGCGCGTGGTCGACGAAGCCGGCCGCTCCGCCGGCCGCGCGATCGAGGTGGAGTGGGGCGAGTAGGGGCTAGTGCCCTGCGAACCACTCGAGGATGCGGCGATCGCGATCCGCGCCGTTCAGCGCCAGTCCGTGCGTGTCGCCGTCGTAGAGCACGAGCTCGACCGGCAGCCGGCGCTGCACCAGCGCCTCGGTCATCCGCAGGGCCTCCGTCGCCGGAACGAGGGCGTCCGCGGTCCCGTGCAGGATCAGCAGCGGCTGCTTCAGGTCGTCGACATGCAGGATCGGCGAGCGCTCGCGCAGCGCCCCCTCGGGATCCTGGTCGAACCCCGGAATGCGCGCCGCGATGGTCGCGCGCGCCCGGGGGTCGTCGAGGTTGCGCCGCAGATCCGTCGGTGCCCCCATGACCGCGGCGGCGCGGACCGGCAGCCCCTGGCGCATCGCCTGCAGCGTCATCAGGCCGCCGCGCGAGAACCCGAGCGCATAGACGCGGGTGTCGGCCGGGAATCCGAGTTCGCGCGCGAGCGGCACGAGGTTGAGGACGTCGCGAACGTCCGCGCCGCCCAGTTCGTCCCGGCCTTCGCCGCCGTCGTTGCCCCGGTACTGCGTACCCAGCACGGCGTATCCGGCCTTCAGGTAGTTGTAGAACCCGAACCAGGTGTTCGGCCGCAGCTTGAACTCCTCGCCATAGCCGCCGCGATTGAAGAGGATCAGCGGCAGGCGCCCGCTCGACGGCGGAACCCGGGTCGGACGCCACAGGTAGGCGACCACGCGCAGGCCGTCGCTCGAATAGGTCAGCCGCTCGCACTGGAAGCCCGCGTAGGCCTTGCGCTCGCGGTAGTCGTCCTCGCTCAGCGCGCTCGCCAGGAATTGCTCGAGCGGCCGGATCGGCAGGCCCCGGTTCGCCGCAGCCGCCGCATCGGCCTGCCATTGCTCTGCGACGCGCTTCCGATACTCGGCATGGGTCGACCCCGACGCGGTACACGGCTCACGCGAGAGCAGGGCTCCGTCGCGTGCCTTGGCGGCCACGGTGGGGGCAGACTGCGCCGTTGCGGCCTGCGGAGGCGCGAGCGTCGCGACGAACGCCAGCAGCACCGCGGCGCAGGCGCGCGGCGCCGCCGCGCGGTAGCGAATCCGCCGCGAACGGCCCCGCGAGCTCAACACTGCAGCGCCTTCTCCATCACCACGAACCGCAGGTCGGGCCGCTTCGGCTCGCCGAAGCGCGGGTCGCCGTAGGGGAAGGGGGCGAAGCGGCCGGTGCGCGCGTAGCCGCGGCGCTCGTACCAGGCGATGAGTTCGTCACGCTGCTCGATCACGGTCATCACGATCGCGCGCGAGCCCCAGGCGGCGCGCGCGTGGCGCTCGGCGCCCTCGAGCAACGCGCGGCCGAGTCCGCCACCCTGCGCGGTCGGGCGGATTGTCAGCATGCCGAGGTAGGCGCGCTCGCCGCGGCGCTCGAGCTGCACGCAGGCGAGCGGGCCGGCGGCGTCCTCGTGCAGCAGCATCACGGCGTCGCCGCGCGCGGCGCCGCCGGCCAGGAATTCGCGCATCGCGGCGGCGTCGGTGCGCTGGCCGCCGAGCAGGTCGGCCTCGGTGGTCCAGCCCGCGCGGCTCGAGTCGCCGCGGTACGCGGAATTGACGAGCGCCACCAGCGCGGGCGCGTCGGCCTCGACGGCGACGCGCAAGTCGAGCGACGCGCTAACCGGTTCACTCATCACAGGCCACTTTGGCGCGCTTCTCGCGCAACACGCTGGAGCAGAGGGTCGTCATCATCCCACGCTCGCTGGGCGCTTGGGGGCGCCGTACTGTGCGCGACCGGGGAGGGTGGCGATCGCCGGGGTAGTCGGCCTGCGCAACGGTCTGCTAGCCTGCGCTCCTCATCCTGCCGTTCACGACCATGGAGGGTCACATGACGATCACGATGATTCGCAAGCCGACGATCCAGAAGCCGGCGATTGGCCGGTTCGCGCTGGCCGTCGCCGCCACCGCGGCCGCGCTCGTCGCCACGATGTCCGCCGCGCCGGTCCTCGCCGCGCAGGCCGCCACCGCCGCCGCGCCCGCGGCGGCGCCCGACGCGGCGCTGGTCGGCGTGCTGGCCGGCGACTGGCGCGGCGCCGACGACAAGTCCCGCGACGCCGCGCGCCGGCCGGCCGAGGCCCTCGCGTTCTGGGGCCTGAAACCGGGTGCCTCGATCCTCGAGGTGCAGCCGGGCGGCGGCTGGTGGACGCAGATCCTCGCGCCCTACGCGGCCCGCACCGGCGGCAGCTACTCGGCCACCGCGGCGGACCTCGCCAACCCGCAGCTCACCCCGGCGCAACGCCAGTCGCGCGAGGCCTTCGCGGCGCGCTACGCCGACGAGAAGACCTACGGCAAGGTGCAGCTGGTGAACTGGGGCCCGGTCGCGGCGCCGCTGCCGGAGAACGCCTACGACTTCATCCTCGTGTCGCGCTCGCTGCACGGCTGGATGCGCCAGGACGGCATGCTCGACCGCTACCTCGGCCAGCTCGCGCGCGGCCTCAAGCCGGGCGGCAGCCTCGCCATCGAGCAGCACCGCGGCAACCCGGGTCCGCAGGACCCCAAGGCCACGAGCGGCTACCTCACCGAGGCGTTCGTCATCGAGGCGGCTGCGAAGCACGGCCTGAAGCTGGCGGGCAAGTCGGAGCTCAACGCCAACCCGAAGGACACGAAGGACCACCCCTTCGGCGTCTGGACGCTGCCACCCACCCGCGCCACCGTGCCCTACGGCTCGGGCAAGCCGGCCGACCCGAACTTCGATCGCAGCAAGTACGACGCGATCGGCGAGTCTGACCGCATGACGCTCCGCTTCACCAAGGGCTGAGCGCCGCCCCGCGGGGCGGGGGTACCATGCCGGAGCTCCCCGGTTCCGGGGAGCCTTCCTCGGGAGGATCTCCGGCATGAACCCTCGCATCCGCCCCCGTGTCGCGGCGCTCGCCGCGGCCACGCTCCTGACGCTCCTGCCCGCCGCGCGCGCCCAGGGCGCGCCCGACATCGGCGCCGTCGCGGCGCGCGCCCAGAGCGCCTACTTCACCGCCAACGCCGCCGAGCTCGCGAAGCTCGCCGCCGAGACCGCCCCCTGGGCGAAATCGGCGAACCCGCGCGAGCTCTACGCCCACGCCTACGTGCAGTTCCGCGCGCTGCAGGTCGCGCTCGGCGCCAAGCGCGAGAAGGAGGCGCGGACGGCGGGCGACGCCTGCATCGCCGCCACCGACGCCGCCGTGAAGCGCAATCCGAAGTTCGCCGAGGCGTTCGCGCTGCAGTCGGCCTGCTACGGCTACCTCGCCAACCTCGGCGGCATGGGCGCGATCCGCAACGGTTCGCGCAGCGGCAAGAGCATCGAGGCCGCCGCGGCGCTCGAGCCGCGCAACCCGCGCATCGCGCTGGTCGAGGGCTTCGGCGTCTATTTCCGGCCCAAGTTCGTGGGTGGCGACAAGGCCAAGGGCTGCGCGAAGTTCCGCGAGGCCGCCGCGGCCTTCGACGCCGCCGGCCCGGGTGGCGTGAACAGTGCGGGCGGCATCGACTGGGGCGCGGCGGAATCCCACTACTGGGTGGGTCGCTGCGCCGCCGACGCCGACCAGGGCGCCGCCGCCCGCCAGGCGTTCGAGCGGGCGCTGGCGATCGCGCCCGAGTTCGCCGCGGCGAAGCGCGCGCTGGGCCGCTAGAACACACCCGCCGCGAGGCCCGCAGCAAGCGTGGCGCCGAGCTCGCGGCAGCGTGCGAGCGCGGCGGCATCGGGCTCGCCGACCACGACCACCGGCTCGGCGAAGCGCTTCCAGCGATAGCCCGTCGCGATCCGCTCCACCGCGGCCACAGTGCCGGTGCCGTCGTTGCCGGCGCTGACGCACAGCGCCCAGGGCAGGCCTTCGGTGCGGCCCTCGGCCGGGTAGAAGGTCCGGTCGAAGAAATCCTTCAGCGCGCCGCTCATGTAGCCGAAGTGCTCGGGGGTGGCGAGCAGCAGGCCCTGCGCCCACAGCAGGTCGTCGATGCCCGCGTCGAGCGCGGGCCGCTCGCGCAGCTCGAGCGGGTCGCCGGGCTCGCGCAATCCCGCGACCAGCGCGGCGCGCAGCCGCTCGGTGCGGCCTCCCGCGCGCCCGCCGTACACGAGCAGGATGCGCGGGCCGCTCACGGTCGGGGACCGCCGCTGCGCGCGAGCCACTCGAGCGTGAGGTCGCGACCGAGGGCGCGGTTGACGGCCCAGGCGATCAGGATGCCGAGCAGCGCGCCGATGCCGGCGAGCGCCATGTCCTTGTGCGCGTCCCAGATGTCGCCCTGCGTGCCCAGGAACGCGGCGCCGAGGTCGCCGCCGTAGACGATCGCCGCGCCCCACTCGATCAGCTCGTAGAGCAGCGACGTGGACATCGTCAGGTCGAGCGGCAGGAAATAGGACCAGAAGCCGCGCACGCCGGCGTGGCGCATCAGCAGCTCGCGCAGCGGGTAGACCAGCAGCAGCCCGTAGGCGAAGTGGATCACGCGATCGTAGTGGTTGCGCGTGGCGCCGAAGAAGCCGTTGAGGCTTCCGCCGGTCACGGTGCGAAACGCCTCGTCGTAGGGCACGAGCGAGTAGGTGTAGTGCGCGCCGATCGCATGCAGGCACATGAAGACGAACAGCATCGTGTACGACGCGTTCGACAGCGGCAGCCAGCGCCGCGTGCCGGCGAGGAAGGCCACGCCCGCCAGCAGAAGCACGTTCTCGAGCAGCCAGTCCGAGCGGTCGTAGGGGGCGATCGCGAGCGCGGCCCACAGCAGCGCGAAGGCGCCGGCCAGCGTGGCGAGGTAGGTCTGGCGGGACATGCCCGGCGAGTCTAGCGCAGCTGGTGCACTACACGTAGTGCTCAATGCTATCCTGAGGCCGCCTGCAGCAATCCGCATGAGCCTTGCCATGAGCCAGCCTCTCTCCATTCGCCTCGATCCGGAGCTCGACGCGCGCCTCGCGCAGCTCGCGAAGAAAACGGGGCGCACGAAATCGTTCTACGTGCGGCAGGCGATCGAGGACCAGATCGAGGACCTCGAGGATCTCTACCTCGCGCGCCGGGTGGTGGCGCGGGTTGACGCGGGCAAGGAGCGGACGGTGCCGCTGAGCGAGCTGGAGCGCGAGCTTGCCGTGGGCGATTGAGCTCGCCGAGAGCGCCGCGCGCCAGCTGCGCCGGCTCGACCCCACCCATGCGCGGCGCATCGCCCGGTTCCTGCGCGAGCGGCTCGCTGTCGCCGACGACCCGCGCCGGTTGGGAGCCGCCCTGAAGGGAGACGAGCTCGGCGAGTTCTGGAAGTACCGCGTCGGCGACTACCGCGTGATCGCGTCGATCCGCGACCGCGAGCTGCGCATCCTCGTCGTGCGCCTCGGCCACCGCCGCGACGTATACCGCTAGCGGCGGGCTACAGGCCGCCCGGCTCCTGGCCGGCCAGGCCCTTCGTGTAGGTCGTGTAGAGGATCACGGGGATCTTCAGCCCGCCGAGGTGCTGCTGCACCAGCGGCTGCACGTCCTTCCAGTCGAGGCCGCCGACGCCGGTGGCGAGCCGCGGCAGCGCGAGGCTGGTGATTTTCTCGGCCTCGACCCACTTGTGGAGTTCGCGCAGCGCGTGGTTCACGTGCTGCACCGAGGCGCGGCCGGGGCGATGGCCGTGGTTGGCCGCCGGCTCCTGCGTGAAGAGGTTCGCGATGCGCCTGCCGTCGGCGCCCATCCAGGCCCACATGCCGCCGGCCTGCGGGTGCTGCACCTGGCAGTAGTGGCGGAAGTCCTTGTACATCGCCGGCCACTGTTCGCGCAGCGACAGCGCCAGGCCCTGCTCGAAGTGGTCGCCCGGGCTGATGCCGTGGGCAATCGCCTGCGCGCGGGTGAGGAGGATGTCGCCGGTGACTTCGTGGAACATGATGTGCCTGTCTCGTCGCGTGGCCCCGACGCGGGACCCTTCAGCGGCATTCGATCATCCACGATGCGGCCGGGCCTATACGGGAACATCGCCATTGACCGCGTGGCGCGCCCGTCGGGGCCTATATTTGCGGCGATGGCCCCGCCCCGCCGCTTCCGCGTCGCCCTGCTGCTGTTCGCCGCCGCACCGCTGCTGCACGCGGCCACGCCCGCGGGGTTGCCCAGCGGCTTCACGCTGAAGCGCCTCGACGTGCCGCGCGTCGAGGGGCGCGTGCGCATCGACGGCCGGCTGGACGAGCCCGCGTGGGCTGCGGCGCGCGTGGTCGACGATCTCTCGCAATACCAGCCTGGCAACGGCACGCCGCCGACCGAGCGCACCGAGTTCCGCGTCGCGATCGACGACGAGTACCTCTACGTCGGCGCGCGCCTGCACGACTCCGATCCCGGTGCGATCAAGCGCTCGCAGCTGGTGCAGGGCCAGGGCGTCGTCAACGACGACTACGTGCAGGTGCTGCTAGACACCTACAACGACCGGCGCACCGGCTACATCTTCTACGTGAATCCCAACGGCGTGCAGCGCGACGGCCTGCTGTTCGGCGGCCTCTCCTACAACATGGACTGGGACGGGATCTGGGAGGCGGCCGCGACGGTGGACGAGGGCGGCTGGACGGCCGAGATCGCGATTCCGTTCAAGACGCTGTCCTTCGATCGCGCGGGCGATGCCTGGGGACTCAACCTGATCCGCTCGATCCGCCGCAAGCGCGAGGAGGTCGCGTGGTCGCACCACGACCGGCGCATCACCATGGAGCTGACCGGCGAGATGCACGGCATGGCCGGTCTCGACCAGGGCGCCGGCGTCGACGTCGTGCCCTCGGTTGCGCTGTCGCAGCGCGACCGTTTCGTGGCGGGCGGTGCGAGCCTCGTGTCCAAGCCCTCGCTCGACGTGTTCTGGCGCATCACGCCGTCGCTGAGCTCGGCGCTGACCCTGAACACCGACTTCTCGGCCACCGACGTCGACGACCGCCAGGTCAACCTCACGCGCTTCTCGCTGTTCTTTCCGGAGAAGCGCGACTTCTTCCTCGAGGACTCCGAGGTCTTCGAGTTCGGCGGGCTGGCCCAGAACGGCCGGCCGTTTTTTTCCCGGACCATCGGCCTGTCGGCTGCCGGCCAGCCGATCGACCTCGACGGCGGGCTGCGGCTCAGCGGCAAGCTCGGGCGCTACACGCTGGGGATGCTCGCGGTGCGCCAGGAAGCCGCCGGTGCGCTCGACGCCCAGGACGTGTTCGTCGGCCGCGCCTACATGGGCTTCGGCGAGCAGTCGACCGTGGGTGGCATCCTCACCTTCGGCGACCCGGCCAGCGGGCGCGACAACCACGTGGTCGGCGCCGACCTGCTGCTGCGCGACCAGCTGCTGCTCGACGGCGCGCTGCTCGAGGCCCGCGCCTGGGCGCAGCAGTCGGGCGGCGACCCGGCACGCGCCGGCGCTGGCGACGAGCGCGCCTGGGGCGCTTCGCTCGCCTATCCGAACGACCGCATCGACGCGCTGCTCGGCTACACCCGCATCGGCGACGCGTTCCGTCCCGCGCTCGGGTTCGTCAACCGCGCCGGGATCGGCGAGGCGATCGCGCGCGCGAAGTACCGCCACCGCTTCGCGCCGGGGGGCCGGCTGCGCAGCTGGCAGGGTGGCGTCGAGTGGACGCAGGTCACGGGCGCCGACGGCGATCTCGAGAGCCGCATCCTGACGTTGACTCCCTTCACCCTCGACACCCAGCCCGGCGACCAGCTGGTGCTCGAGCTGCGCCGCAGCACCGAGGTTCTCGCGCGCCCGTTTCCGCTGCCGGGCGGGCTGCGCGTGGCGCCCGGTCGCTACGACTTCGACCGCGCGAAGGTCTCGCTCACCTCGGCCGGGTTCCGCAGGCTGGCCGCCACGGTGGAGCTCGAGGGTGGCGATTTCTTCGACGGCGACCGGCGCGACGCGCGGCTCGCGCTGACCTGGAAGCCGAACGAGCACCTGCTGCTGGGCGCGCAGTACCAGCTCAACGCGGTGCGCCTGCCGGGCGACGCGTTCACCGCGAGGGTGGTGGGGCTCACGGCCAACGTGGCCTTCGACGTGCGCTGGGCCTGGCTGAACGTGGCGCAGTACGACAACGTCTCGCGCCGGCTCGGGCTCAACAGCCGCCTGCGCTGGTGGCCGACGCCGGGCCAGGTGGCCTACCTGGTCGTGAACTACGACTGGCGCGAGGATGCCGCCGGCAACTTCGACCCGTTCCTGGCCGAGACGACGCTGAAGTTCAACTACACGTTCCGGTTCTGAGCGGCGGCAGGGTCCGGGCGGCGGCGCGCCCCGCGGTCAGTTGCGCTCGATGGTGTAGACGATCTCGGCGCTCTGTTCCTTGCCGGCTTCGGTGCGCAGCGTCCAGCGGTCGTTGATCGTGTAGCGCATCTTGAGCGTGTTGATCGCCTCGGCGAACGAGATGCCATAGCTCACGTAGAGCCTCGGCGAGAGGTACTTGCCCAGCACCAGCGAGGTCTCGTTGGCGAGGTTCTGCTCGATCCCCACGTCCTCGATGCCGAGGCGGCTGCCGAGCTGCTGCGCGAGGATCGCACCGCCCTGCGCGATCAGGGCGTCGCGGCCGGCGTTGCCGCCCGAGGTGCCCTGCGCGCTCTCGAGGGTGCCGCCGGCGAGGATCAGCGAAACGATCTGCGACTGCGGCAGCGAGGGCTCCGAGAAGAACGTCATGCGCGGCTCGCGCAGGGTGCCGCGCACGTTGACGCCCGCCTTCACGTCCGGGAATTCCTTGGTGGCGCGGATGTCGATGCCCGGGTCGCCCAGCAGGCCGCCCGCGAAGATCAGCCGTCCGCGCTCGATGTCGAGCCGACGGCCGAGCGCCGCGTACTTGCCCTCGGCGACGCCGAGCTCTCCCGAGCCGCGACTGGTGCCGTCCGGCAGGGTCTGCGCGCTGATGCTGCCGGCGAGCCGGCCGGTCAGGCCGAGCGCGTCCAGGGTGACGCGGTCGCCGAGCACGAGCTTCAGGCTGCTGGTCACGCGGAACGTCGACTCCGGGTCCACCGGCTCGTCGCCGACCAGCACTTCGTCGGCCGAGGTGAGCACGGCACCGGCGAGGTCGGCGGGGACCAGCCTTGCGTACGGGATCGTGACCGTGCCCGAGGCGTCGAGGTCGCGGCCCTCGACGCGGAAGCTGAGGTCGGGCGAGGCGGTGATGCGTGCCTCCGGCACGTCGGCGACCAGCAGGTCCTGCCCCTTGATCCGCAGCTGGCCGCTCGGTTCGCCGGCCGTCCACGTGAGCTTGCCGTCGGCCTCGATGCTGCCGTCGCCGGCGCGCGCCGAGCCCTTGAAGGTGAAGCCGTTGTCGATCAGGCGCGCCTCGAGCGTCGCCGCACGCAGCGCCAGGTTGACCTGGTAGAGGTCGAGCTCGCCGTCGCGCAGCCGCAGCACACCGTTGACCAGCGGTGCGCCGATCGTGCCGCCGACGACCAGGTCCATGTCGAGCGCACCGGAGGCGCGGTCCAGCTCGGGCACGTAGAGGTTCACGATGCCGAGTGCGGACGTCTTCGCGCGCAGCTCCGCGGCGAGCGGCATGTCGGCGAGGGTCGTGTCCGGGAGGGTTCGGGTCGCATCGAGGCGTCCGTTGATGCTGCCGACGCGTCCCGCATCGAGGTCGAGCCGGCCTTCGATCGCATTCGGGGTCGAGGCGAAGGTCAGCACGCCGGAGCCGAGATCGACGATGTCCTCGCGCCCGCTGGCCCGGCGCCGCCGGATCTTCGCACCGGCGAGGTCGGCCCGCAGCGTGCCGAGGATCGGCCCCTCCTGCTGCGAGGCGCGCGCTGCCATGTCGAAGGTGCCTTCGAGCGTGGCGCGACCCTCGAATCCCGTCGGCAGCGCGGCCAGCGGCAGCCGCGCCAGGTCCACGCTGGACTCCCAGCCCGCCGGCGCCCAGCGCCCGGCTGCGCAGAGCCGTGCATCGGGTGCGCGGGCGGCATCGCGGCTGCGCAGGCAGAACCGCTCGGCGCTGGCCGAGTCCGTCGATGCCGCCATCGTCAGCTCGCCGTCGAGGCCGAGCCGCACCTCGTCGGCCAGGTCCAGGTCCATCCGGCTCCAGTTGCCGACCCAGCGGCCGCCGTCGAATCGACCCTGCGCCTCGCCGCGCAGGTCGAGCCCGTCGGCGTCCAGCATCAGGTCGACCTCGTGGGCCTCGGACGACCCCTTCAGCCGCAACCCGGCGCGCGGCGCGCGGCGGTCCGCGGCGACCAGGTCACTCAGCGTGATGGAGACGTCGGACTGGCGGCCCGGGCGCGGATCGAAGTCGACGTCGGCATCGAGACGCCCGACCGCGACGCCGAGGTGCTCGATGCCGCTGCCATCGGCGGTGAGCTTCACGATCGGCACAGCGGGCGTGCCACGCAGGCTGCCGCGGGCCTCCAGCTTGCCGCGGCTGCCCGGCGCCAGCACGCCGAGGTCCGACGCCTCGACCCTGAAGTCGAACTCGCGCGCGGTCGGTGTCAGCAGGCCGTCGAGTGCCACGCGCAGGCCGCCGGCGGCGAAGTCGACGTTGCGGAAGCGCCAGGCCGGCCCGGCGAGGCTGATGCGTCCCGAGCCGCGCGCGGCCGCGCCGCGCAGGCGCCCGGTGAGGCGGCGCACGTCCACGTCGATCGGTGCGTCGGCGGCAAACCCCGCGCCGCTCGCCGTCAGCTGGAAGTCGAGCGAACCCGGCAGTTCCGCGCGGACGCGGCCCGGGTTGATCCCCTGTACCGGACCCGTGACCGTCCAGGACTCCTGCGGTGCCCAGCGCAGCTCGCCGGTCAGCCGCGCCGTGCCGTCCAGCGCGCGTATCTCGCCCTGTGCGATCGCGAGGTGGTCCCTGGCCAGCGTGCCCCGCAGCGTGCCCCGCAGCGGCGGTAGCCCCGCCGGTTCCACGGTGGCCTCGCCCTGCACGCGGTACGGCCACGTGCCGTCGAGGGCGAACGTCCCCATGCTGCTGCGCACGGGCGGGTCCGCCGCGCCGAGTGGCCAGCGGAAGTCCTTCCAGTTGCCGCGCAGGCCGAGCCGCGGGCCGTCCTCCGGCCCGACCTCGATCTCGCCGCCGGTCTCGATGCGCGTGCCGGAGGCCGCGTGGTTCAGCACGAGCCGGCGGATGCTCAGCACGCGCTGCGCGAAGCTGCCGTCGAAGTCCAGCGCGACCTTGCCGGTGCCGAGCCCGGCCGGCAGCAGTGCGCCCCGGGCGCGATAGCCGTTGGCGTCGATCTCGAGCGCCACGTCGCCGGACACCTCGCCGAGGAAGCCGCTGCCGCCGAAGTCGCGCAGGTCGAAGTCGCGCACCCAGAGCTTCGAGCGCACGCTCCAGGCGCCGGTGGCGTCGACCGCGCCGTCGCGGATGTCGGCGCGGAAGGGCTCGAGCAGCTGGCCGCCGAAGCCGATGCGGTCGAGGTCGCCGTCGAATTCCGCCGCCGCGATCCAGCGGGGTTGCGGGGCGTCGGGAATCCATTCCGCGCGCGCGCTGCCGCGCAGCTTGAGCGGCTCGCCAGCCGTCAGCAGTGCGCTGGCCTGCAGGCGCAGGTCGTTGAGGCCGGCCTGCGCATCGTAGATGCGCAGCGCGGTCGAGCGGACCAGCCCCGAGGCAGTGATATCGCGGAACACCTGGGGCTGGCCCTTCATGGGCACCAGGGTCAGTTCGTCGACGCGCGCCGGGCCGACGTCGACGGACAGGAAGCGCGGCAGGAAGCGCGGCGGGCGTCGTGGCGGCGTCGTGGCGGGCCGGACCGTGACGTGGATCGAGCCTGCGCCCAGGTCGCGCACCGCGATCGACTGCCACAGCAGCGGCAGCATCGCCAGGCGGCCGGACACGCGCTCGGCGCGCAGTGCGACGCGCTCCTGCACGAGCTCGAACCGCTGCAGGGAGAAGCCTCCGGCGATCGTGCCCGAGACGCCCTCGAGGCGGATGCCCTCGATCCTGCCGATACGCTCGGGGACGCGGTCGACGATGAAGCGCAGGCCGGCTTCCGTGTAGGCGAGCACGCCCAGCAGCGCGGTCGGGATCGCCAGCGCCACGCCCAGCGGGATCACGGTACCGAGCGTCAGGCGCTTCAGCAGCACGGCCGCCTCACAGCTTGGGCGAGAAGTTGAGGTGGATGCGAGGGCCCGACGGGTCGTCGAAGCCCGGCTCGCTGGCGCAGCGCGGGTCCGGGGTCGCGGAGCGGCAGCGCGGGTTGGTCAGCGGCTGGGCGAGGTCGATGCCCATCGTCACTACCGGCAGGCGCAGCCGCAGGCCGATGCCGACGGAATACTGCAGCGGGTCGCCGAAGTCGTCGAAGGCGTTGCCGAGGTCGACGAAGGCGGCGACGCCAAGGTTGCGCGGCAGGTCGCGGATCAGTTCCACGCTGCCGGTGAACACGTGCTTGCCACCGACCTTGGCGCCACCGTCGTCGAGCGGGGAGAGGTCGTTGTAGCCGAAGCCGCGCACGCTGCGGTCGCCGCCCGCGAAGAAGCGCTCGGTGCCGGGCAGGTCGCCGGTGTCCTTGATCAGGCTCGCGCCCACCTGTCCGCGCAGGTAGAGGTGCCACTTCGGACGCAGGTCGAGCACGCGCTCGGCCTCGACCCGCAGCTGCAGGTAGTCCGAGGGCGCCCCGAGCGACTTCGACGAGCCGCGCAATTCCGTGTAGAGCGCCCGCGAGAACAGCGCTTCCCCGAGGTAGCCGCGCGGCACCGAGGCATAGCTGATGCCCGGGATGATCAGCGTGTCGGACTCGTCGATCCGCGGCTGGGTAGGCGTGGCCTCGGTGATCGTGCGCAGCCGCGACAGCGAGGTGAACAGCACGCGCTGCCAGTCGCCGAGCACGTGCGTCACCGAGGGCTGGAACCGCGTGGTGCTCGTCTCGAGGTCGCCGCGGTCCTCGCGGCTGTAGCGGAACTCGGTCTCGAACTTCTCGAGCGCGGGATCGCCGATCGGCATGATGTAGCGCGCCTCGATCGACTGCTCGACCTGCGCGGCCTTCAGCTGCGCGCGGGCGCGATGACCCCGCGCGTTCACCCGGCGGTTCTCCCAGGTGAGCGTACCGCGCATCTTGGTGTCGGTGCCGTAGCCGAAGCCCGCGGAGTAGCGGTTGCGGCGGTTGGCTTCGGCCCGGATGCTGACGGGCACGACGCGCGCGTCGCGGTCCGGATCGCCGGCCACCACCTCCACGGTCGCGAAGTACTGGCTGTCGTCGAGCGCGAACTGCGTGCGCAGCAGCTCGGTCGCATCGTAGGGGTCCTGCTCCGCGTAGCGCAGGAAGCGGCGCAGCACGGTGTCGTTGATCACGCCCTGGTCGATGGAGGTCGCGCCGAAGCGGTAGCGGAAGCCCGTCTCGAGCACCAGCGTGGCCGAGGCGACGTGCTTCGCCGGGTCGACGAGCAGCTCGTTGCGCAGCAGCTTCGCGTCCAGATAGCCGAGCGTGGCCGCGGTGCGCTGCAGGCTGCCCTTGATCGCGTCGTAGGCGGCATGGCTGAGCCGATCGCCGGGCCGCAGCGGCAGGTTCTTCGCCAGCCCGGCAATGGCCGGGTTGTCGAGCCCGGGTCCGCGTACCTCGACGTTGACCGACTCCATGATCACCGGGCGGCCGGGCTCGATGCGGATCCTCGCTTTCCACTTCGTGGGCGCGCTGCGCGTGACTTCGGTGGTGACCTTCGGTTCGTAGTAGCCGAAGGGGCGCAGCGCGCTGGCGACCTCGCGCGGCGCGCGTTCCTGCAGGCGCTCGAGCAGCGCCTCGTCGAGGTCGCTGCGGGCCTTGTAGCGCTCGAGGCTGAGGAAGACGAGCACGTTCCGCCGCAGGTCGGGCTCGACGCCCTGCACGTCGATCTCGATCTCCGCACGCGCAGGGACCGCGGCCAGCAGCAGGCAGGCGAGCAGCAGTCCTGGGATGCGCTTCATGGGCGGGGCCGCGGCGACCGGGTTCTGGCCGGGATTCTACGGGGACGGCGCAGCCTGCGGGCGTGTCGCCGGATCGCGACCGGCGGGCCATTCACCCGCCGGCCATTCCCCCGGCGCCAGCCGCCAGGCCGTCTCGCCGGCGACCGCGCCGTCGGCGTCGAAGCGGCGCTCGACGATCTCGGCGGCACCGTCGTGGCCCAACAGCACCACCGTCGAGCAGCGGGTCCCGTAGTCCGGATGGCGGATGAACGGCGACGACAGGCGGTGCTCCCACTCCGGCGACAGGCCGGTCTGCGGCAGCTCCGCCGGATCCGCCGGACGGTCGTCGGCCAGCAGCGCCAGCAGCGCGCCCGTTTCCTCGCGGCCGAGGCTGCGGGCGACCCAGTCGCCGAGCCCGGCGCGCAGGCGCCGCAGCTTGGGCCAGGGCGTGTCGATCAGGCCGTTGCTGAGGCCGTAGACGCCCGGGGCGAGCGCGGTGGCGAAACGCCCGGCGCGGTTCGAGGCGTACCAGAGCTCGTGCGCGTCGGCGAGCAGCAGGTTGAAGCCGGCGTAGGCGTCGGCCTCCGCGGCCACGGCGTCGAGGAAGCGCGACGGTGGGTGGTCCTGGGCGAGGAAGCCCGGGATCAGCCGCCCGCGCGTGGGTGCGTCGGGGGCCGGTCGCGAGGGTTCGCGGTAGTTGGTCACGACGCCGACGCGGCGGTCGGCGCCGACGCCGAGCCAGGTGCCGCCAGCCTGCCGGTCGCGGCCGGCCAGGATGGGTGAGCGCGACCCATCGGGCGCGTCGGGTCCGGACGCCGTGGGCCAGTGCGCCATCGGGTCGGTCGGCCGCGCGTGGAACTCGTCGCGGTTGGCCGCCAGCACCAGCCGGTAGCGCGGGTGCGTCTTCCAGGCGACGGCCAGCAGGCACATGTGCCGCGACTCCCGCTCAGCGCCGCGCCAGCAGGCGCCGCATCAGCTTGACGATCGCCAGCGCCGCGACCAGCACGAGCCCGAGCGCGAGCACCGGGGCGACCAGCGCGAGCAGCGACAGCAGCACGGCGCCGCCGAGTTCGCCGGTGGCCACCACCGGGTTGCCGAGTCCGCCCGTGGTGGCGGTGGACTTCGCGCGCAGCAGCGAGGTGACACCCTGGGTCAGGCCGGCCGCGCCGCCGCCGGCGATGATGGCGGTGGTCCATTTCACGAGCGGCGGCAGCTCGGTCATCACCGCCGCAGCCGCGATCGAGCCCGCCGCGACGGCCGCGGGGGCGGCGAGGGCGTCGAGCAGGTTGTCGAGTCCTGGCACGTAGTAGGCGGCGATCTCGAGCAGCGCGGCGACCGCGAGCATCACCACGGCGGGCAGCGTTCCCAGCCACGCGAACGACGGCGCGAGCTCGACCTTGCCCGCCCAGGCGGCCACGGCCAGCACGAGCAGCGGCAGGAACACGCGCAGGCCGACCGCTGCGGCGAGGCCGACGCCCAGCGCGATCGACAGCAGCAGCTCGAGGTTCACCGCGGGTGCGCCACCGCGCCGTCAGGCGCGGCGGGCCTCCCAGCGGCCCACGGCCGGCTGGGCCGCCAGCGGCACGCCGCCCCCGGCGTCGAACCAGTTCTCGATCAGCCGGTGCGAGATCGAGGTGCGCGGCGGCAGCGCCGGCGTGCCCGAGGCGATCTCGTCGCGAGTGAACCAGCGGGCGTCCTCGAGCTCGGCGCTGGCGCCGGCCAGCGATCCAGGCTCGGCGGTCGCCATGAAACCCAGCATCAGCGAGGACGGGAACGGCCACGGCTGGGACGAGTGGTAGCGGCAGTCGCGCACGTGCACGCCCGTCTCCTCGAGCACCTCGCGTACGACCGCGTCCTCGAGGCTCTCGCCCGGCTCGACGAAGCCGGCGATCGTCGAGTAGCGGCCCG
>CAZPAJ010000016.1:1471-73299 GCA_964584625.1 uncultured Acidibacter sp. | reverse complement strand
TCTCGACGTTCATCAGCACGTAGTGCGCCTTGTGGACCTTGTTGATCGGGAAGGCGAGTTGCCGGCGACCCCAGTCCTCGACGCGGTGCACCTGCCCGCCGCTCTGGGTGATCAGGCCCTTGTAGCGCTCGAGCATGGCCGGAACCTGCTCGCTCTGGTCCGGATGGACCAGGAACACGATCTCGTAGTGCCTCATGTGATCTCCTTGTGGCTGTGAAGCTGCCCGACGAGGCGTTGCCGGTGCAGCAAGGACCGCGGGAAGGCGCAGGCCGGTCCCGGCCCCGGGAAAACGGGGCGCGAACTATAGCGAAACAGCCCGCTTGAAGCAACTTAGACCAGTATTTCAGGAACTTGCGCGCGCGCGCTGTCGCACGGCCTCGTAGAGAAGCATGCCGGCGGCCACCGACACGTTGAGGCTTTCGACCGCACCGAGGCTCGGCAGCCGAACCAGCAGGTCGCAATGCGTGCGGGTCAGCTGGCGCAGGCCGCTGCCCTCCGCGCCCATCACCAGCACCACCGGTCCCGCGAGGTCCGCCTGGTCGGCCCGCTGCTCTCCCCCGGCATCCGCCCCGATGACCCAGAGGCCGGCGTCCTTGAGCAGCCGCAGGCACCGCGACAGGTTGGTCACGACAACCACCGGAGTCGACTCTGCCGCGCCTGCCGCGACCTTCCGCACCGTGGCATTCACTTGCACGGCACGATCGCGCGGTATGACGACGGCCAGCGCTCCGCAGGCGTCCGCCGAGCGCAGGCAGGCCCCGAGGTTGTGAGGGTCCTGCACCCCGTCGAGCGCGAGCAGCAGTGGCGCGGGGGCATTGGCCGGCCGCCGCGAGAGCGCATCGAAGAGCTGATCCTCGGTCCAGGGGGCCAATGCCCGGACCTGCGCCACGACGCCCTGGTGCACGGCACCGGCCGCGAGGCGCTCGAGCCGCGCCGGATCGACGCGCTGGACCTCGACACCCGCCTCACGCGCCGCCGCGCAAAGCGCCGACATGCGGGCGTCGTCACGCGCCTGGGCCAGGTAGACGCACTGCACGCGCGACGGATCGCGGCGCAGCAGAGCCTGCACCGCATGGATGCCGTGGATAGTCTCGACGCCGCTCACTCGGCGAGCTCCAGGTCGATCAGGCCCTCGACCGGGTTCGCGTTGGTGACGACCACGCGCACCGTCGCCCCCAGGCCGAGCCGACGCCCGCTGCGTGGGGCAAACCAGGCGTGGCCACCATCGGCCATCACCCATTCCTCGTCCTGCAGCGTCTCGATCCGCAGCAGGCCGTCGACCGCGAGCCCGCGAATCTGCACGAAGCACCCGTACTCCACGACGGTGGTCACCATGCCCTCGAACACCTGCCCAAGCCGCTCGCGAAGGTAGCTGCACTTCAGGAAGGTGTCGACGTAGCGATCCGCCTCATCGGAACGCTTCTCGAGCCGCGACAGGTCCTGTCCGAGTGGCCCGAGTGCACTGGCCGCCAGCGCGGCGCCCTCGGCGTCCCGGGCGTCCAGCACGGCCTTCAGCGCCCGGTGCACCACGAGGTCCGGGTAGCGCCGGATCGGCGAGGTGAAATGCGCATACTCGGGCAGCGCAAGGCCGAAGTGGCCGATGTTCGCCGGCTGGTACACCGCCTGCGGCATGGAGCGCACGACCAGCGACTCCACGAAAGGCCGATCGACGGACTTTCCCAGCCGCTCGGTGAGCCGCCGCAGGTCCCTCGGGGTGACCTCGTCGGGCAACTCGCCACCGATGCCCAGCGCCGCCAGCGCCGAGAGCAGCTGGTCGAGCTTCTTTTCCTCGGGCACGCCGTGCACGCGGTACAGACCACCGGCACGCGCCTCGCGCAGCGCGCGCGCTGCCGCGACGTTCGCGAGGATCATGCATTCCTCGATCAGCTTGTGAGCGTCGTTGCGGGCGTAGAGACCGATCTCGCGGACCCGCTGCCGGTCGTCGAATTCGAACACCGGCTCGGCGCTCTCGAAGTCGAGCGCTCCACGGCGCCCACGGGCGCGGAGCAGCGCCCGGTACAGCGCGACGAGGGGCTCGAGCCGCGGCAACAATGGGCCAAGGCCCCGGCGCGCCTCGGGTCGCCCCTCGAACAGCGCCGCGTAGGCACGGGTGTAGGTCAGCCGCAGGTGACTGCGCATGATGGCGGTATAGAAGCGATGCTCGCGCAGCAGCCCCGTCTTCGAGACCACCATGTCGACCGCGAAGCACAGGCGGTCCACCTCGGGCTCCAGCGAGCACAGGTGGTTGGACAGCGCGGTGGGAAGCATCGGCAGCACGCGGTTCGGGAAGTACACCGAGGTGCCGCGCTCGCGAGCGTCGTGGTCGAGGCCGGAACCTGGCCGCACGTAATGGCTGACATCGGCGATCGCCACCACGAGCCTGAACCCCTTCGGATGGGGTTCCGCATAGACCGCATCGTCGAAGTCGCGCGCGTCCTCGCCGTCGATCGTGACCAGCGGCAGGCCACGCAGGTCGACGCGCCCAGCCGCCTCTCGCGGATCCACCCGCTCCCCCCATGCCTCCGCTTCCCGCAGGGCCTCGGCGCCGAAGTCCACCGGCAGGCCAAACCGAGCGATCGCCGAGGCACAGGCCATCTCGAGGGGTCGGTCCGGATCCAGGCGCTGCTCGACTCGTGCAAGCCCGCCCCGGTAGCCATCGGGATAGCGCGTGATGCGCGCGATGACCCAATCGCCCGCTCGTGCACCGCCGAGACCCTCCGCCGGCACCAGGCAACGCAGCGCGAGGCGTCGATCGACCGCGTGCACGAAGGCGGTGCGCCCAGCAACCTCCACGGTGGCGAGGAACGCCGACACGCCGCGCGCGAGCACGGCTTCGACCTCACCCGAGTAGCGGCCATCACTGGCCTGCGAAACGCGCACCCTCACCCTGTCGCCCGCCGTCAGGCCCGCCATCTGGGGCGGCGGCAGGAAGACGCTCTCAGCCTGCCCCTCGACCTTGACGAAACCAAAGCCTGCGCGGTTCGCGCTGACCACGCCCTCCTGCGTGCCGACCGAGGCGCGCCGTCCGCCGTGCTGGGGTCCACGGCGACCGGCAGGCTTTCGCGAGCGGTCCGCAGGCCGGTGGGAACCGCCGGATTTGCCTGATCGGGTTCTCTTCAATTGACAGTCCTTCGCTGCATGGGTAGATTTCCGCGCCCACCTTGCCCGGGTGGCGGAATTGGTAGACGCACTAGTTTCAGGTACTAGCGGGTAACACCGTGGAGGTTCGAGTCCTCTCCCGGGCACCAAAGTTCCCACATCCGCATCGCATTGGGGAACTTAATTTCGAGTCAATCCAGTCGCTGCGGCCGGCGCAGCGGCTGCGCGGGATCCAGACCGCCTAGCAACGCGCGCGGATCGCCTGGCGACCCCAGGGCCCGCACCCACCAGCCCGCATCTCCCGTCTGCGTGTCACCGCCATGGCAACCCTGGGGACTCTGGGTCGCCCATGGGCATCTTCCCATGCTGGTCGCGCATTGGACGGCCATTTTCCGATCCACGATATTGCGGCGACGGTAGTCGACCGGACCGGAAATGAACGAGAGGACTCCCATGGTTTTCCAGCGCCACTACGTCTCCCTGGACGACCGGCAGGTGCACGTGGCTCACGCCGGCGGGGGACCGGCGCTCCTGATGCTGCACCCCCTTCCCCTCTGGTCCATGGCGCTCGAGCCCCTCGCGCAGCAGCTCGGCGCAGGGTTCAGCGTCATCGCGCCCGATCTTGCCGGGTATGGACTCTCGGACCGCCTGGCCCACGACAGCCCAAGCGCGGACGACTATGCCGCCGACCTTGCGCGACTGGTGGACCGGCTGGGCCTCGAACGCTTCTTCCTCTACGCCGGCGAGTACACGGCCACCATTGCCGCCGCCCTCGTGGCGATGCGCCCAAGGCAGGTGCAGGCGGTGGCACTCGAGGACCCCATCCGTCTCAGCGGGCCGGAATTGCGCAGCCTCGTGGAGGGCGGCCTGCCGGATTTCGCGGCAGAGCCTTCGGGTGGCCACCTGCTGCGCATGTGGGAAAGCGCCCGCATGCGCTACATGTTCCAGCCCTCACACGAGCCGCACCTGGGCAACAGGCTGGACCGTGACATGGCCACGCCTCGGGAACTCAACGAGGTCGCCAAGGCCTACATGAGGGCGGGCCCCCGCTACACCGAGGGCATCCTCGCCTGCGCGCGGCGCGACTGGGAGGCGGACCTGCGGCGCGTCGCGTTACCCACCCTGCTCGTCGTCCACGAACGGACGCCCGACTCGCGGCTCCCTGCCCCGGCAGCAGGTTTCGACGTTCGTCGGATCCCTCATGACGCCCGGGCGCGAGCAGACGCCATCATGGCCTTCCTCTCGCCCCTGCAAGCGGCCGACGGTCCGGCGATCACGGGCGACGTGAGCCGTGTCACCCGCTCGGCGGACTTCTCGCGCCACTTCATCCGCGTGCCCGGTGGCCACCTGCACGCGCGCGTCAACATGAACGGCAAGGGGCGGCCGGTGCTGGCCATGCACGACCCTGCGGGATCCCATGAACTGGTGCTGTCCTTTACCCGTGGCCTGCTCGGCAGCCGCCCGGTCATTGCCCTGGACATGCCGGGCAACGGGGAATCCGACAACACGCTCGGCCACGGCGAGATCACCTCCGAGGCCTACGCGAGGGCCGTGCTCGAGGCCGTCGATGCACTCGGATTCGACGAGATCGACGTGGTGGGGCGGTACTCCGGTGGTCCGATCGGCATGGAGATGAGCTTCCAGCGGCCGGCCCTCGTCAAGCACCTCGTGCAGGCGGCCATCGAGATCTATGACCCAACGGACGTCGCCGACGTGCTGCGGAACTACATGCCCGACATCAGCCCCACCCGCGACGGCTCCCACCTCGTGCTCAGCTGGTACAACATGAAAAACCAGGCGCTGTTCTGGCCATGGTTCCGCCAGAGCCGCCAGGGCATCATCTGGGGCGAACCACAGCTGTCCCCCACCCTGATCCAGCAGCGCGTCCTCGATCTGGCACGGATCGGCAACCTCTACTACGACGCCTATGCCGCGATGTGGACCTATCCCATGGAGGAGCGCCTGCCGCAGCTCAAGGTCCCTACCCTGCTCTGCGCGCCGCGCTGGGACCCGATCTATGCCGGCCTCGAGCGCGCTGCAAGGATCGCCCCCGCCTGCTGCCGGGTCGAGACCCTACCCGACGCCTTCCACGACTGGGCGGCGCAGTTTGCCCGCTTCTTCGACGAGACCTGACCCACCGGCGCCGCCCGTCGGGACCGAGCACGCGTAGGAGTTGAAAGTCGCGTCCTGGGTCGACTCCTCGAGCGAGTGCACCTTCATGTTGTGACAAGCGCCGATCGCGCTCAGGTCCGATCGAGCCGCCGGACGTGCTGGCTGTTCAACTCGCCGACGTTGCGGCAGCCGAGAAGCATCAAGCCCCTCGCGATCTCGTCGCGGAAGATCCGTAGCGCATGCCCGACACCGGCCTCGCCCGCCGCAGCGAGCCCGTAGAGATAGGGTCGCCCGATCAGGCAGGCCCGCGCACCAAGCGCGACTGCCTTCAGGACGTCGGTACCCCGCCGGACCCCGCCGTCGATCATGACCTCGAGGCGCCCACCCACGGCATCGACCACCTCGGGGAGCACATCGATGGGAGACACGGCCGAGTCGAGCTGACGCCCGCCGTGGTTCGACAACACGATGCCTGCGGCACCTGCGGCGAGCGCCGCGCGGGAGTCGGCGACACTCAGCAGGCCTTTCACGACCAGGGGCCCACCCCACTCCGCCAGAAGCCACTCCAGGTCGGCCCAGGTGAAGCCGGCGTCGAAGCGCACGTCCGCGTTCCGGACCAGGCGCCCGCTCGGGGACGGCATGTTCGGCATGACGATGCGCCCCGCCCGAAGGAAGCCCACCGCCCAGCCCGGGTGCGCAGCCACCTTGAGCCAGCCAGCGACCGAGAGCTTCGGCGGCATGGCGACACCCGCGCGCCGGTCACGCTCGCGATTGCCGCCGCAGGGCACGTCGACGGAAGCGCAGAGCGCGGGATAGCCGGCGGCCCGCACGCGCGCGAGCAAGTCGCGCATGAGCCCGCGGTCGCGCGTCGCGTAGACCTGGAAGCACCTCGCCGAGGGTCCCT
This sequence comes from uncultured Acidibacter sp., assembly GCA_964584625.1. Lineage (GTDB taxonomy): Bacteria > Pseudomonadota > Gammaproteobacteria > Steroidobacterales > Steroidobacteraceae > UBA964. Next base: position 67,184 of record CAZPAJ010000016.1, on the reverse strand, counting down.
CCCGAGCCACCTCCTCCAACCTGGTGCTGGCCATGCCGGAGAGGAACTGCATCGTGCCCGCGGCCGCGGCCGCCCGGGCCACCGCGAGCTCGCCTTCCGGGTGGAAGATCTTGTGCAGCGCGGCAGGGCCTATCAGCAGCGGCATCGACACCGGCAGGCCGAGCACCGTGGTCGAGGAATCGACCCGCTCCACGTCGACGAGGAATCGCGGCACGAGGCCATGCTGTTCGAATACCGCACGGTTGCGTCGCATCGACACCTCGTCGTCGGCGCCCCCGTCGAGATAGTCCGCAACCGGCCCAGGGAGCCGGCGGCGCGCGCGACCACGAAGATCCTCGATGCTGAAGCAGCGCGAGAGGTCGGACATGCTGCTCAGCGGCGCCTGGGCGCCGGCGTCTGCTCCATGGAGTAGTGCTCGAGGCTGGAGAAGCTCGGTTCGCTCCATGCCTCGGGTGCGGTCAGGTACTTCGGATAGCGGGTCTGCAGCCGCTCGAGGGTGTCCGCCGGGTATTCGGACGGCGAGCGACGAGTACTGAACATGCCGAGGTAGAGGCAATGACCCGGTGCCTGGTCCATCAGCATCCACGGCAGCCACGGCGTGACCCGCGTCCAGGTGCCGGTATGCGGGATGTGCGTCAGCGAGTCGTTCTCCAGATCCTCGAGGCGAATCGAGTAACGCATGAACTCGCTGACCCGGGTCATCTGGCCCGGCGACTCGCGCACCCACTTCTCCGGCCGCAGGAAGCTGGGATAGAAAAGGTGCACGTCCTTCTCCAGCGCGACCGTATTGGCGTTCAGCATGTACCAGTGGTGGCGACGCCCTGCCGGAGTCCCCAGCGGGGACTTCTTCTCCCCGTCGGGCTTCCGGCTCATGCGGGGGCCGTCGATCGTGAGGATGAAGTTGATGGGATCGTTGGCGACGTCGACGACCCGCACGCGCTCCCCGGTCCAGGGGTTCGTCCACTCGTCCATCAGCGCGCCGGTCTCGAGATTCCGGTAGAAGATGACTTCGCGGTTCAGTCGCTCGATGCTGCCGTCGGGCTGCGGGATCAGGCGGATGCTGCTGAAGACCTCGTAGCCGAACATTGGTCGCAGCGCCTCGCCTTCGCGCACGGCGTAGAGGATGCCCTGGTTGAACCCGTGGATCACCTTGGCAGGGTCGAGATCTCCCTCGAGGCGAGTGTCGACTCGAAAGTTCCACACAGGGTCCGCGAAGCGCTTGGCCAGGGCTTCCGGAAGGGCCAACCCGCCGGCGGAGGCCGCGGCCCACCCCGGGAGTGGTGCGCCGAGGCCTGCGAGCCACGCTGCGCCTGACAGCAGACCGAGCGACTCGCGCCTCGAGAGGCCCGGCGCGGTTCCAGGCCGGAATGATCGACGTGCCATGGGTTTTACCTCCACCGCGGCCGGGTACTGGGTGGCCGCATGCCCCGCCCAGTCTGGCCAGATGCCGCCGCGGCTGACAATGCAATCCGGGCGCATTGCCATGCCCGCTGCGAATGATGCCGGCGGGACCTCGCGGCGAACATCAAAGGCGCTGCACCAGCTCGTGCAATGCGCCGCTCCCCGGGTTGCGCAGGATCGCGGTGACCACCCGGCCGAGCGCTGGCTGTTCCAGCTCGAGCGCCGGGCTGAAGACCTCCGCACCCAGCGCGCGCGCGGCATCGAGCGCAGCGGCCAGGTCCGGCACCATGAAGGTCTGGGCCAGATAGCCGATGTTGGGCGCAATCGCACGTGGCACGATGTCGACACACGGGAAGTTGAGCGGATGGTTGATCGCCACCTTGCCGAAGACGTGGTTGCCCTGCAGGTAGGTGTCGCGGGTTTGGGCGCCGGGCGGGTAGCGCATGAAGCGCTCCATGTCGGCGCCCTTCAGCACGGTGTTGTTGCGGACACTCATGCCCATCACGCGCGTGTTGAATGCCATCGCCGCCTCGTAGTCGCGCACGCAATGCTGCGTGGTGACGACAGGCGATGCTCCGCACCGGTTGTAGCCACCGTGGTCCGCAATGTAGGCCATCGTCAGCAGGATCCGGGCCTCCGGGTTGGGCGCGCGCAGCTCGATCATGTTGATGATCACGCTGTCCGGACCGTCCAGCATGATCTCGACGGGGGTTCCGATCGCCGGACCCATGTCGTGCAGCACGGGATCGGACCATGGCCGACAGCCCGCCGCCTCGAGCCGCGGCACGTGCGCATGGATATCCTCGGTGTAGAAGTTCAGGTTGACGAAGCCGAAGATGCATTGCCCCTCGACGTTGCGCACCACTTGCCGGCCCGACACGCCGAATTCCATGAGCACCACGCGGCCGACCGGGCAGTCACGATCGGCAAGGACGGCGACGTCAGCGGTCACGCCGGCGGGCAGCCCCCAATGCTCCGTGAACCCCGCGCCCGACATCTGGCGGCGCTCGAGAACGTCGAGGCCGAGCGTGGATTCGTAGAACCGTAGCGAACGGTCGATGTCGGCGACGCCGATCGTCGCTGCATACAGGGGGCTGCCGGCTGATGCGACGCCATAGTTGCCGGATGGGGGTGAAGGAGAAACTGTATTCATCCGGACAGTATCTGCCGCGATCAGCGGCCCGGCCATTGCGAATCGGGCGGGTATCCCATACGCACTCTGCATGGCTACCGGCGAAGGCCCGACTTGCGCAAGATCTCGAGGATCCGGCGCGCCGCTGCGGTGACAGGTTCGCGGCGGCGCCTGAGCACGCCCGCTGGTGCGGGCTCGCTCGCCAGCCGCAGGCTCGCCGGCAACAGGCGCATCAGCCCGTGCGCCAACTCGCGCCGCACAGCCGGCTCGGGCAGAACGCCAATGGCGCGGGCATGCATCACCTGGTCCCGGATGAGCGTGATGGAGTTCGTACGCAGCGCTCGATACGGGGGAATCCCCTGTTCCGAGAACACCCGCCGCGTGAGTTCCACGCAGGTCGGCTCGTCGAGCACGACCCAGTCGAAACCTGCGAGCTCACCGGGCTCGATGGCCCGCCGCCGCGCCAGGGGATGCCCCCGGCCCGTCACCGCAACGCGCCGGACCTCCGTCATGGGTTCAAACGCCAGCGTCGCCGGCATGGCCGTGCCCGCCGCAGGGCAGGCAATCGCAAAGTCGAGCTGGCCCTCTTCAACCGCCCTGAGCAGTTCGCATGCCGTGCTCTCGACGACGCGGATCTCGATCTCGGGCGCCTCCACGGTGGCCTGGACCAGCACGCCTTCGAGAAACTGGGCGGCGAACATCGCGTCGATGCCCAGGGCCACCGCGCCAAGCCGGCCTTCCTGCACGATCCTGATGTCCGCTTCCGCATCCAAGCAGTCCTGCAGGATCTGCCGCGCGTGCAGGATGAAGCTGCGACCCTCGGCGGTTGGAATCGTCCGGCGCGCGCCGCGAATCAGCAACGGCACGCCCACCGCACGCTCGAGTTGCTGGATGCTGCGGGTCAGCGCGGGCTGGCTGACATAGACACACTCCGCGGCAGCCGAGAAACTTCCGGTCTCGACCACGGCGAGGAAGTGCCGCAACTGGCGCTGGTCGATCACGTGTCGCCGAGCCCCGCGCAGACGTCGCGGATTACCTGTAGCGCCCGCTCGACGGCCTCAGGCCGGCTCCGCTGCTCGAGGTACATCAGACCCGCGACCGGCCGTCGTACCGCCACGGCAACGGGAACCCGCCGGATCAGGCCGGAGCGGATCTCGCGTCGCACGCTGTGTCTCGGCAGCAGCGAGAGAAACCGGCCCGTCTGAACCAGCGACTTGAGCAAGGCCAGGGAGTTGGTGCGCAACGGATGAGGCACCGGCAGGCGCGAAGCCGTGAAGAACTCGGTCAGCACCGACAGGGTGTACGGGTGATCCATGCTGGCCCAGGCCTGCCCGGCAAGATCGGCGCGGGTGACCTCTCCGCGCCGCGCAAACGGGTGCGTCGCTCCCGCGACGACCGTGGGATTGATGGTCATCAGCGGCTCGAACACGACTGGCGAGGCCGGCACCACTTCCGGACAAATCACGAACACGGCGTCACAGCGGCCCTCCCGCAGCGCGTCGAGCATTTCCTCGACGATGCCCTCGGCCACCGAGAGCTCCGCGGTCGGCATCGTCTCGCGGATGCGGCGCACTGCCTCGCCGATCACATCCTGCGAAAACGAAGAACCGCAGTAGAGCGAAACACGGCCCAGCGCTCCCGCGGATACGGCGCGCGCGTCCTCGGCCGCTCGGCGGCAGTCGTTGACGATCATCCGGGCATGGCGGAGAAAGCGCTCTCCCTCCGCAGTCAGTACCACGCCGCGCATGCTGCGTGTCAGCAGCACGGCCCCGAGACGCTGCTCGAGACGACCAATGGCCCGGGCCAGCGCCGGCTGAGTGATGCCAAGGCTGCGCGCCGCGGCCGAGACGCTGTGGTGGTCGACCACCGCGAGGAAGTAAACGACCTGCTGCAGCTCTATCGCCAAGTGCGAGCGACCTGCGGAACGGCCTGGCCTAGGGTCCGAGCAGGCGCACTGGGTCCCCGAGGGCCTCCGGGTTTCGCGCGGCCAGGATCTCGAGGATGCTCGCCGGGACCTTGTCGCGGTCGTCCGCCTTGCCGCCGATGCCTGCGGTGACGACCCAGCCCTCCTGGTCATCGAGCTGCATCCAGGGCTGGAACCCATACGTGATCGAGTAGGACGTGCGTGACTCGGCAAACAGGATCGACGGGTCGTCCACGTCACGCCGGGACCCGCGCACCGTCGCGACCTCGCGCACCCACCAGCCCCGGCGCCCGGGAGCTGGCACGGGCGGGCGGATCCTCAGGAACCAGTCCTGCACGAAGGAGACCTCGTCGCCAAGCGACTCTGGCCCGTGGATTCGCCGGTCGATCGTCAACGCAGAGTCGGCGCCGAGCGCCTCGACCGCCGCTGCGGAAAACTCCCCGGCCTGCGCCAGCGGCCCTTCGTACTGGTGACGCATGCTCCAGTGGTGCAGCACCGGCTCGGCACGGCCCACGGGCGCGGGCACCGCACGCCCGGTCAGGGGCATCACGAGCGTATCGCGCCAAAGGCCCGTGTCGAAGTCCGTGTTGTAGTTGTACTCCAGAACGGTGATGCCGTAACCCTGCGGCGACTCCCGACGCCAGCGCGTCAGGGAGACGTTGTAGACCGAGCACAGCGGCAGCGAGCGCCCGTCGGGGGTAACCACGTACCTCTTGCCGATCAGCCAGAGCCATACCGGACGTTCGTCCAGGCTACCCCGCAGCTTGACCACGGCCTCGAGGCGCGGATCTGCGAGCTCTCGCGGTGAATGGCTAGGCTTCGCCGGCCCGCCCCCTGCAAGCGCGACCCGTCCCGACAGGCCACCACCCGCTGCGAGGCCCCCCGCGCCGAGCGCGGCCACGACGCCCCGCCGAGTCCACGCCGAACTCTGACGTCTGGTTGCCATCGTCCCCCCCGGCGGCAGTCTTCGCCGCAAATGCCGTCAACGCCAGCCGGGATTTCGCCACAGCGCGGCGCCTGTCGCCAATGCGAGAGGCTCCCGGTACCCATGCAGCACGCGCATCGGCCCGCGTACCGGCGGCACCCCGCCTCACGGTACCGGTGCCGTTCAGCCAGGCAGCCCGAGAACTCCCGGATTCACCCGCCCCGAGGGATCGACCGCGGCCTTGATCTGGGCAAGGAGGCGACGCGGCGCCGCATCGAGCGAATCGCCGTAAGGGTACAGGCGCCCAATCTGGTTGGAGGCAGCACCCAGGCGCGCAAAGGCCGCGAGGATGTCCGCGCGTGCCCGCTCGATGACCGCGCGGGCGGCCGGATTCGGAGGCGGTTCGGTGAGCCGCGCCAGGTGCGTCGACTCGGGATGGTGCCGATGGACAGGGAGCCACTCGTCGAACCACATGAAGCAGGGCTCGTAGCTGAACGAGTGATTCGAGATGGCGATGAACATTCGCTTGGTGCGCACCTGCGCCGCCTCGAGTTCCGCGGCGCAACCGGCCAGGATCCGGTCGACCTCGGCGTGCACCGCCAGCGCGTCGGAATGAGGCACCTTGGCATTGATCGCCATCCATCGGTCGCCACGCGCACCGAGCACGTCATTGAGCGCGGGGAACAGGCTCGCGCGTGCCCCGCGGGGCACCACGTCGGGCAACTCAAGCCCGCCGAGCGAGCCCGCGATCTCCCTGGCGGCCTGCAGGTCTGCGTCGAGCCCGGCGGCACTACGCGAGGCTGCGACCATGTGCAATGAGTAGGACGAGGTGTCGATTTCACGCGTACCCGCCAAGGCAAGCCGTACGGCCGAGCCGAGGCCCTTCAGTGCACTCGACTCGGACCGAGCGGCGCCGGCCAGCGTGCGCAGCGCCTTGCGAAGGTCGACCCCCTCGAAGCTGGCACGGGTGGTCTGGGGGTCGAAGACGTAGGCGTCCTCGGCCAGCTCGGCCCGGGCGATCTCCGACAGCGCCTCGGCGGTGGCCTCGACACTCGGGAACGCAAATGAGGCGTAGCCGGTGTGCTCGGGCGCGCGGATGAGCCGGAACGTGGCGCGCGTCTTGAGCCCCAGCGCACCACAGTCATGAACGAACGGCCCCGTCAGGTCCGGACCATAGGTCCTGTAGGCCGGGCGGCTCACTCCGCGCAGCGCCGCCTGGCCGGTGCGCAACAGGGTGCCGTCCGCGAGCGCGACCTCCAGCCCAAGCAACGAATCGGCCACCGTGCCATAGCGCGCCGTGCCGAAGAACAGTGCACCGCTCGACAGACCGCCGCCGACGGTCGCAGCGGCGCCGGAAAACGTGCCGAAGCACGGCAAGCGCAGGCCGTGGGGACGAAGCGCCTCGTGGATCTGCTTCCACGTGACGCCGGTCTCCACCGTGATGTACATGTTCCGCGGATCGAGATCGACGATCCGGTTGAGACCGGACGTGTCGAACACCAGCCCGGGAGGGTCGCCGAAGAACCCGCTGGAGTACGTGAGCCCTCCGCCGCGGGGGTACACCGCCACGCCCGCGGTCGTCGCGACCTGGAGCGCACGTGCCGCGGCCTCGGCGCTGCGGGGGCGCACCACTGCGAGGCACGTTGCGCCACGTGAATAGACGTCTGACGAGCAGAGTTCCCGTTCCACCTGCCCGGTCAGCACCTCGACGTCGTCGAGCGCTGCCAACGCCTGCACTACCCCCGCCTCACCGCCTGCGCGAGCCGCCAGTGCCATATCGCCACCCTTGCGCCCCAAAACTCCCACTAGGGTGCTGCGCCCCCGGCGATCCCGCAATGCGGCAGCGGCATGCAGCCATGCCGCTGCCCGGCCACCGGACGTCACCCCGGGCGGTCCACGGCAGGTGACCTGTGACACCCGGTCAGGCAACATCGCCGCGCATGTCCGTCATGACCCCGGTGCCGTCGGCACGCGCCCGCCACATCGAGGGATTCGCCCTCTCGCTGGTGCCGGTGATGCTCTGGGGGATGCTGCCCGTGGCGATCTCCGGCGTGATCGACCGGGTCGACGGGATCACCCTGACCTGGCTCAGGTTCGTCGTCGCGCTGGTCGCCCAGACGCTGCTGCTCGCGGCCGGCAACGGGACGGACCTTCCGTGGCGGCATGCGCCGGCGGAACTGAGGCGCATGCTGGTCGTCGCCCTGGGACTCGTGGGCAACTTCGCGCTCTTTGCGATGTCTCTGAACTACCTTCCCGCCTCGACCGGTGCGACGCTGTCGCAACTGCAGCCCATCATGCTGCTGATGCTGGGTGCCGGCGTGCTCGGCCGGCGGCTCGGTGCCGCGCAGTGGATCGGTGCAGCGGCGATCGTGATCGGTACCGTGGCGTTCCTGGCCGATCGTCTCGGTGCAATCGTCGCGCTCGATGGCGGCATGGCGGCGGGCGTCGCGCTGGCGCTGGCCGGTGGAGCCGTCTGGGCCTTCGGCGGGCTGGCGCAGATGCGCCTGGCGCCGACCGTGCCCGTCGGCCACCTCATGTGGGTGGTCTACGCGACGGGCAGCGTACTGCTCGCACCGTTCGCCACCCCCTCTGCCGCGCTGCGGCTCGAGGGCCTGCAGTGGGCGCTGCTGGCGTTCCTGTGCCTCAACACGGTCGTCGCCTACGCATCGTTCTCCCTGGCCCTGCGCCGCTGGGAGCTTCCACGGGTCAGCGCCGTGCTCGCGACGGGCGTCGTGTACACGTACCTTGCCGAGGCCGCGCTGGGCGTGCTCCAGCCCAGCCTCGTCGAGCCCGAGGCATGGACGCCTTTGAAGGCCGGGGGAGCCCTGCTGGTCGTCGCGGGCTCCCTGACGACCGCTCTTGCCCAGCCTGCGGCCAATACGGGCATCGCCGCAGACTGACCCTCGGCTAGCATCCCTCGGAAAGGCCATTGCACGGCATCCTTTAGGGTATTCCCATGACCACCCACCTTTCCCGGGTTCTGCTCACCGTGGCGGCACTCGTTGCTGCCCTCGCCTGCGCCCGCCCCCTGATCGCCGCGGCGCCGGCGCCTGAGTTGGTGCGCCGCGACGGCAGCTATCCCACCGTTCCGCTCGAGAAGGACGTGGTGGTGGTGAAGGTGGTGCAGCATGCGCCCGTGAACCTGCAGAAAGCCGCCACGATCGAGTCCGGCCTGGCCACCAATGTCGGGCGCATGCTCAGCTGGATCGACAAGGCCTGCAGCACGGGTCGCAAGCCCGACTTCATCCTATTCAACGAGTTTCCGCTCACCGGTTACTCCGCAGGAACCCGCGACGAGAAGCTGAAGTTCACCATCCGGATCCCCGGGCCGGAGACCGACCGGATCGGGGAGCGCGCGCGCGCCTGCGACACCTACGTGGTGTTCGGCAGCTACGCGACGGATCCGGACTGGCCCGGCCACATCCTCAGCCTGAACGCCGTGATCGGGCGGGACGGCAAGGTCCGCAAGACCTACTGGAAGACCCGCAACATCACGCGTTTCACCGCGGACGAGATCCCCACGACGACCGTCGAGAACGTGCGGGACCGGTTCCGCCGGAAATACGGCATCGAGGAGGAATTCCCGGTGCTGCAGACCGAGTTCGGCAACATCGCCGTGAGCACCGTCCAGATCGACCCGTTCGTGTTCGCGGCCTACGCGATGCGCGGGGTGGAGATCATGCTGCGGACCGCAACGCTGTTCGACAAGGTCGACGTGCAGGCGATCGCGTCGTTCAACAACTTCTACTCGGCGATGTCCAACATCACCTTCCCGCCCGACTCCGGGGTTCCCGCCAGGTTCGGGGGCGGCTCGCTGATCGTCGATCCGCGCGGCAGGGTCCTTGCGGAGGATCCGAGCAACGAGGAGGCGATCATAGAGGCCGAGATCCCGATCGCGGCGTTCCGCAACGGGCGCCGGATCCCCCGCTATCCCCTGGAGGTCGTGAGCCCCGTATTCCAGCAGTACCGCCAGGAACTGCCGCTCAACCACCTCGACCTGCCGGCAGACCAGCTGCCGCAGACCAACGCCGAGATGAAGGAGCTCCTGGACCGGGAGAGCCGGTGGCTGAACCCCGAGCGGCGCTGATGCCAGCCGACCGCGAGGGCGTGCCTGCGGAGGGGGTTCAGTCGAACGGGTGCCGCCGAACGATGGTCTGGTCGCGGTCGGCCCCGGTGGAGACGACGTCGATAGGCACCCCGACCAGCGACTCGATGCGCTCCAGGTATGCCCGCGCGTTGAGCGGCAGTTCGTCGTAGCGCTGAACCCCCACGGTGGGCTCCTTCCAACCCGGAAGTTCCTCGTAGACGGGTTCGACCTCCGCGAAGGCCTCGACGAACATCGGGGGCTCCTCGACCACTCGGTCACCTGCCCGATACCCGACGCAGACCCTGATCTGGTCCAGCCCGTCGAGCACGTCGAGCTTCGTCATGCAAAGCCCGGATATGCTGGAGTGAACCACCGACCGGCGCAGCGCGACGGCGTCGAACCAGCCGCAGCGACGGCGGCGGCCCGTCACGGCCCCGATTTCGCGACCCACCCGCTGCAGGTAGTCTCCCGTGTCGTCGAAGAGCTCGGTCGGGAATGGCCCGGCACCGACCCGCGTCGTGTAGGCCTTGACGATGCCCAGGACGTAGTCGAAGTTGCGCGGGCCCAGCCCCGTGCCCGTGCCCGCAAAACCGGCCGTCGTGTTCGACGAGGTCACGAACGGATACGTGCCGAGGTCGACGTCGAGCATGGCGCCCTGAGCGCCCTCGAACATGACGTTGGCACCCGCCTGCCGCAACGCATTCAGCGCCTGGGTGACGTCCACCACCAGCGGCTTGACCTGCTCCGCCATCGCCAGGTGCTCGTCGAGTGTCTTCTGGAAGTCGACGGCTGGCAGGCGGAAGTAATGCTGGAGAACGAAGTTGTGGAAATCGAGGATTTCCCCCAGCTTCGCGGCAAAGCGCTCCCGCTGGAAGAGATCCGCCACCCGGACCGCCCGCCTCGCGACCTTGTCCTCGTAGGCCGGGCCGATGCCCCGCCCAGTGGTTCCGATCGCGTTCGAGCCACGCGCCTGCTCCCGGGCCTTGTCCAGTGCGACGTGCGAGGGAAGGATCAGCGGGCAATTCGGGGAGATGCGCAGCCGGTCGAACACCGGCACGCCGCGCTCGACGAGCATTTGCGACTCGCGCAGCAGCGCCTCGAGAGACAGGACCACGCCGTTGCCGACGTAGCAGGTGACCTGGGGCCGCAGGATGCCCGAGGGAATGAGCGACAGCACGGTTCGATCGCCACCGATGACGAGCGTGTGACCCGCGTTGTGGCCGCCCTGGAACCGCGCCACGGCGGAAGCGCGCTCGGTGAGCAGGTCCACGACCTTGCCCTTCCCCTCGTCACCCCATTGGGTGCCGATGACCACGACGAAACGACCCATGGGGAACTACGCGGGCGGACTCAGCGCGCCCCGCCCCCCGGCGACCGCAGGTAGCGGAAGAACTCGCTGTCAGGGGAAACGACCATGATGTCGCCGTCCTTGCCGAGCGAGTTCTTGTACGCCTGGATGCTGCGGTAGAAGGCGTAGAACTCGGGGTTGCGCCCGTAGGCCGCCGAGTAGATGGCGGAAGCCTTCGCGTCCGCCTCACCACGGATCTTCAGCGCATCGCGCGCGGCGGTCGACAGGATCTCGGTCCGCTTGCGGTCAGCCTCGGCGCGGATGCGAAGCGCGTCTTTCTCGCCTTCGCCGCGCAACTGGCGCGCCAGCCGGTCGAAGCTCTGTTGCATGCTCGCGTACACGCGGCTCGCAACGTCCTCGGGAAGGTCGATACGCTGCACGCGGACGTCGACGAGTTGAAGTCCGAGGTCCTGCACGGTCTTGCTCGCACGATCGAACATCGCGCCCGTGAAGGCGGTGCGCTCCGCCGACACGATCTGCTGCAGCGTGCGCTGCGCGACCACGTTCTTGATCCCGTCCTTGACGATGTCGGACAGCCGCTGAGCAGCAGCCCGCTCGTCGCTGCCGAAGGACTGGTAGTAGCGGCCCGGGTCCTTGATGCGCCACTTGACGTAGTAGTCGACGATCAGGCCACGGTTTTCACTGGTGAGGAAAGTCTCGCCCTGGAAGCTCTGCGAGAGCACGCGGCGCTCGAACTTGATGACCGTGTCGATCGGGGTCTTGAAGTGCAGCCCCGGGCCATAACCGGTGCCGACGATCTCGCGGAACTGCGTGCGGATCGCCAGCTCGCTCTCGGCGACGGTGAAGACGCAGGTGCTGGCCAGGAACAGCAAGGCGACGACCGGCGCCGCCCATGGGAAACCGCGCGGCATCAGCGCTCCCCCCTCTGCCGGGAATCAACCACCGGCGCATCCGGATCGGCACCGGCCGACGCGCCGGCGCGTGGCGCAGTGACGATCGCCTCGTTCTCGCGGCCGCGGTCGACGAGCTTGTCGAGCGGCAGGTAGAGCATCTGGTTGCTCCCCTTGGTATCGACGACTACCTTCTTCGAGCGGGACATCACGCTCTCGACGGCGTCGATGTAGAGCCGCTCCCTGGTGACGCGAGGCGCCGCCTCGTAGGCCCCCACCAGTTGCGTGAACCGGGACGCCTCGCCCTCGGCGATCGCCACCACCTGGGCGCGGTAGGCCTCCGCCTCTTCCATCTGGCGGGACGCCGAGCCCTCGGCAACCGGCAGCACACCGCTCGAGTAGGCCTCGGCCTCCTTGACGAGCCGCTCGCGATCGGCCAGCGCCTTGTTGGCGTCACGCTGAGACGGAACCACGGCCTCGGGGACCTGGATGTCGGTGAGGTTGACGCTGGTGACCGAGATGCCCGCGCCGTACTGATCCAGGGTTCGCTGGATCAGGTCGCGGGTGCGCGTCGTGACCTGCTCGCGATTCGAGACGAAGATATCCTCGAGGGTGCTGCGGCCGACGACCTCGCGGATCGCGCTCTCGCTGACTTCCCGGAGCGTCTGCTCCGGCTGCCGGACCTGGAAGAGGTACTTTACCGGGTCGCGCAGCTGGTATTGCACGGCAAGGGCCATGTCGATGAGGTTGATGTCCTGGGTGAGCACACGCGACTTGTACTCGACGCTGCTCACCTGCTGGGTGTTCACCATCGTGACCCGCTCGATCGGCCAGATGTGGAAGCCGAGACCGGGGTCGCGCAGCGTGACGAACTTGCCGAAACGCGTGACCACGCCGCGCTCCGCCGCGCCGACCTGGAAGAACGACATGTAGGCCCAGAATGCGACGGCGACTCCCAGCGCGACGAGAAGGGTCGAGCGCCCGTCGCCGCCACCGCCCTCGGTCGCCGTGTCGCCGGGGCCCGGGCCCATGCCTCCGCCGCCCTTGAGCAGGGATTCGAGCTTGCGCTGGAAATTCCTGAAGGCGTCGTCGGCGCTGCGGCCATCCTTGCCGGGGCGCCGGCCCCAAGGGTTGTTGTTGCTACCGCCGGGTTGGTTCCATGCCATATGTTCGGAGCGCCGGGGTGGAGGGATTCAGGGGGCGCGGGAAACGTCGTGGGATTGTAGGTAGGCGTCGCCATGCGCACAAGGTTGCGCGGCCCCGATACCCTGCAGCACCTCGACGCCCGCCATGCGGGAGAGCTCGTCCTGCTGCGCCAGCGGCAGTTCCAGGTCAAGCTCGACGGTGCCGTCCGCGGCGATCGACTCACCTCGGACAACGCCGGCGGCGAACAACCGCGCCCGCAACGCGCCCGCTCGGGCAGGCGCGACGCGAACACGGACGGGCCGCGCGAAGACCTGGAGCCGCTCGGCGATCGCCTCGCGCAACAGGTCGAGGCCAAGCCCGTGGGCCGCCGACACCCACACCGAGCTCACGGCGCCTGCGTCGTCCCGCTCGATGCGGGGCGCCCGGTCGAGCCGGTCGATCTTGTTGAAGACCCGGATCTGGGGCAAGTCCCCCGCGCCGACTTGCGCAAGGACGCTGTTGACCTGGTCAATTCGCTCGTCCCGCCGCGGATCGCTGGCGTCGATCACGTGGAGCAGGAGCGTCGCCTCACGGGCCTCCGTGAGTGTCGACTGGAATGCCGCGACCAGCTCGTGGGGCAACTCGCGGATGAAGCCGACCGTGTCCGCGACCACCACCGGGGTGCCGCCTGGCAGCACAATGCGGCGCACGAGTGGGTCGAGCGTGGCGAACAGCTGGTCGGCAACGTACGCGTCCGCGCCGGTCAGTGCGCGAAAGAGAGTCGACTTTCCTGCGTTCGTATAGCCGACCAGCGCGACCGACGGGATCGGAATCTCCACGCGGCGCTGACGGCCGGTCTCGCGCTGCTGCTTGAGCTTCTCGAGGCGCTTCGACAGCACACGGACCCGCTCGCCGAGGAGTCGCCGGTCGGTCTCGAGCTGGGTCTCGCCGGGGCCTCGAAGGCCAATGCCTCCCTTCTGGCGCTCCAGGTGGGTCCAGCCGCGCACCAGACGACTCGAGAGGTGACGGAGCTGCGCGAGCTCGACCTCCAGCTTGCCCTCGTGGCTGCGCGCGCGCTGGGCGAAGATGTCGAGGATCAGCGCGTTGCGGTCGAGCACGCGGCGACAGACGAGCTTCTCGAGGTTGCGTTCCTGGCTGGGCGACAAGGCGTGATCGACGAGCACCACGTCCGCGCCCGACTCCTCCGCGGCCAGTCGAACCTCATCGGCCTTGCCACTACCGACGAAGAACCTGGGGTCGGGACGCTCGCGCCGGCCGGTGACGGTCCGGACAGGCTGCACGCCGGCCGACTCGGCGAGCTGGGAGAACTCATCCAGGTCTTCCTGCTCGACCGGGCCGTCGAGGCCGATGCGAACGAGCAGTGCCCTCTCGCCGCCGCGGGGCCGCTCAAACATCAGGGGACAAGCCGGCGGGCCGGCAACGGAAAGGCCCGTAGGGGCAAGCAACGAGGATCAATCGGCAGCAGCCTCGTCGGCGCCCGGGTCATCGGCCGAGGGTACGCGGACGTTCCGGGTGGGAACCACCGTGGAGATCGCGTGCTTGTAGACCATCTGGCTCACGCTGTTCTTGAGCAGCACGACGAACTGGTCGAAGGAGTCGATCTGCCCCTGCAGCTTGATGCCGTTGACGAGATAGATGGAGACGGGCACCCGCTCCTTGCGCAGCTGGTTCAGGAACGGGTCCTGCAGGGACTGGCCTTTGGCCATGGCGTTCTCCTTGTTGTGCGGGAGTCACGGGCCAGGGCTTCACGTCCTGCCTTCCATGGCCGGTTGTGTCGAGCCCCTTGGACCACGTTTTCCGTTTGATCGCCCGATGATACCACGCACCCCCCTTCGGATCACGCGCCCGCCCGCCTGCGGCAGACATCCCGGCACCATGCTGCGAGTGCGCCCGGCTGGCGCGGCTCGATCCGCGTCCAACCCGGGTCTGAGCGTATCCAGGTCAGCTGCCGCCGCGCGAGTTGTCGGGTTGCCGCAACAGCGCGGGCGATGGCCTCCGCGAGGCCAAACTCGCCCTCGAGATGACCCCAGAACTGCCGGTACCCGACGGCGCGCAGGGAAGGCGCTGCAGCGGACAGCCCGGGCCGCTCGTGCAAGCTCCGGACTTCCGCCAGGAACCCCTGCTCCATCATCTGCTGCATCCGCCGCTCGATCCGGGCGTGCAGCCAGGCGCGATCGCCCGGTACCAACGCCCAGCGCTCGAGGCGCAAGCCATGCCGGGGCGCTGTCCCGATGTGCCAGTCCGACAGCGGACGGCCGCTCGTCTCGAATACCTCCAGCGCGCGCTGGATCCGCTGGGCGTCATTGGGATGCATCCGGGCGGCGGCAGCAGGATCGACTCGCGCCAGCTCGGCGTGCAGGGCCGGCCACCCCTCGCGCGCGGCGCGCGCATCGATCGCCGCACGCAGCACCGGATCCGCCGCGGGCAGGCGGGCCAGTCCGTGTACGAGGGCATTGAAATACATCATCGTGCCCCCGACCAGCAGCGGAAGCCTGCCGCGAGCGCGCACCTCACGAATCGCCGCGATGGCGTCGTCGACGAATTCGCCCGCGCTGTAGGTGTGCTCAGGATCGCGCAGGTCGAGCAGGTGGTGAGGCAGGCGGGCACGAAGCGCGGCGTCAGGCTTGGCTGCGCCGATGTCGAAGCCACGATAGACCTGCGCGGAATCGACGCTCACGACCTCGACGGGAATCTCGTCCGCAAGCGCGAGAGCCCAGTCGCTCTTGCCGCTCGCGGTAGGGCCGGCCAGCAGGATCGCGTCGGCAGGAACCTCAGCGGCCACGGAGGAAGAGCTGGTCGAGCTGTGCCAGGGTGAGCAGCGTCCAGGTTGGCCGGCCGTGATTGCATTGGCCCGCGCGCTCCGTCTCCTCCATCTGGCGCAGCAGCGCGTTCATCTCGGGGATGGTCAGCCGGCGGTTTGCATGGATGGCCGCTCGGCACGCAATGTTGCCGAGCAGGCCGTGCGCGGCGGCCTCGAGGTGATGGGTGCCGCGATCGTCCAGCACCGCACGCACCACATCGCGCACGAGGGCAGGCGCATCGCTGCCCGAGAGCAGCGCGGGCACTGCGCGCACTGCCACGCGCCCTGGAGCGAGCAGCGCGAGGTCGAAGCCGGCCCTGGAGAAATCGTCCGATGCGTCGAGCACGGCCGCTGCCTCGTGCTCGGCCATCTCCACGACAACCGGCTCCAGCAGCCTCTGCGACGCGGGATTCAGGCCGAAGTCGCGCTTCATGCGCTCGTAAAGCACCCGCTCGTGGGCGGCATGGGCGTCGACGAGCACCAGGCCCCGCGCACTTTGCGCGAGGATGTACACGCCGTGCAGTTGCGCCAGCGCGGTACCCAGCGCACCTGGCGAGGCCGCGGTGGGCTCCGCGACGGCTCCGCCAACCTGCGCGGCTTCCGGCACGCTCACGGGTGGCAGGGGCAACGCAGCCGTCCCGAGTTCCCAGGGGACGGGCCCACCTGCCCGGGGAATCTCGGCGGGGGCCGCCGCGCCGATTTGCGCGGGCGCCGCGGCCTCGCCGGCCGTCACGGCAAGCGCAGCGCCAACCGCACGCATGACGAAGTCGTGGATCTGGCGGCTGTCCCTGAAGCGCAGCTCGAGCTTCTGCGGATGCGCGTTGACATCGACGGCCTGTGGGTCGAGCTCGAGGTAGAGCAGGTAGGCCGGCTGGCGACCGTGATAGAGCACGTCGCGGTAACCCAGTCGCACGGCACCCGCGAGCAGGCGGTCGCGCACGGCTCGACCGTTGACGTAGAAGTACTGGTGCTCGCTGGTCGCGCGAGCCGCCTCCGGCTGCCCGATCCAGCCCCACAAGCGCACGGAACCGGACTCACGCTCGACCGCCAGCGCGCCGCCAACGAACCCGGGCCCCATGATCGACGAGATACGCGCCCGCTGCGCATCGGGCGTCGACGCCGGCGGCGCGTCGAGCAGCGTTCGAGTGCCGTGCCGCAAGCGGAAGCCGACGTCGAAGCGCGCCAGCGCAAAGCGCTCCACGACGCGCACGATATGCGCCAGCTCCGTGCCCTCGGCACGCAGGAACTTGCGCCGCGCGGGAACGTTGTAGAAAAGGTCCCTGACCTCGACCCGGGTGCCACGCGGTTGTGCGGAGGGTGCGGGGGGGGCCACCTCGCCTCCCTCGACCGAGACCTCGGCGCCGGCATCGGCCCCCACTGCGCGCGACGCGACCCGCAGCCTCGAGACCGATCCGATCGACGGCAGCGCCTCGCCACGGAACCCGAGCGTACGGACCGCTGCCAGGTCGTCGAGCGAGGCGATCTTGCTCGTCGCATGACGCTGCACGGCAAGCGGCAGCTCGGTCATCTCGATGCCATGACCGTCGTCGACGATTCGCACCAGCGCCACGCCTCCCGCCTCGACGTCAACGTCGATCCGGCGCGCGCCAGCATCAAGGCTGTTCTCGACCAGCTCCTTGACGATCGAGGCCGGACGCTCGACAACCTCCCCCGCGGCGATCTGGTCGACGAGTGCGCTGGGCAGCAACTGGATCGGCATGATGGGCCAGTGCTGCGCTCAGCGCGCGTTGCGGGCCGTTGCCGGCGTCGAGCGCCGCTCGAGCGCGAACCGCGTGCCCTCGGGCGGATGCTCGGTGAAATAGGCATGGACACCGCGGAAGATGGCCTCGGCGAGCGCCGTTCGTACCGCTTCGCGGCGCAGCAACTGCTCGTCACCCGGGTTCGAGATGAACGCGGTCTCCACCAGCATCGACGGGATGTCGGGCGACTTCAGCACCACGAAGCCCGCCTGCTGCACGGCCGGCTTGCGCACGGTGTTCACGCGACCGAGGGCGCGCAGAACCCTCTCCGCAGCCTGCATGCTCGACGCGATGCTGGCCGACTGAGACAGGTCGAGAAGGACTGACGCCAGAACCTGATCCTTGTCCTCGAGCGAGACGCCGCCCTTCAGGTCAGCCGCATTCTCACGCTCGGCCAGCCACTTCGCCTGCTCGTCCGTCGCGCCTTTCTCGGAGAGCACGTAAACGCTGGAGCCCGACACCGAGCGATCGAGCACCGCGTCGGCGTGAACGGAGACGAAGATGTCGGCACCCGCATCACGGGCTCGCCGGATCCGCTGGCGAAGGGAGAGGAAATAGTCACCGTTGCGCGTCAGCACGGCGCGCATGCCCGGCTCGCGATTCACGCGTTCCGCCAGCTCCTTGGCGATCTTCAGCACCACATCCTTCTCGCGCGTTCCCGCCGGGCCGATCGCCCCGGGATCCTGCCCGCCATGCCCAGCGTCGATGGCGACCACGACCGACCTGCCAGACGAAGGCGGTGCATGGGCGGCTCGCACGGGCGACACCGGTGCGGGCGCTGCGTCGCGCCGGGCGGACCGGGGTGCCGACGCGGGCGAGTCGAGTTCGAGCACGAGGCGGGTCGCAGCACCGGCTACCGGCTCGCGGACAACGCGGGCAACCGTGCGGTCGGGCATCTCCACCACGACCCTGAGATCGCCATTCGACTGCGGGCCGGTGCGGATCCGGGTCGCCAGGCCGCGACCGGGCGGCACCGCAGCTGGCGTTGCGAGCCGCGATCCCCGCAGGTCGATCACCGCGCGTCGCGGTCCGTCGAGGAGGAAGAAGCGATGCTCCGCCGCGCCGGACAGCTCGAGCACCACGCGCGTGCGACTGTCCCCCGGCTCCACGCGCAGCTCGCGCAAATCGGCCGCCTGCAGCATGAGCGGGAGGACGAGCAGGCCCCGCAGCGCGACGCGGACGAGACCCCGCAGGATGGCGGACCGAGGACGGATCATGGTTGACTTAATCTAGCGGCTTGGAACCGAAAAACTCAAGAAAAATTAATGGCCTGAAGCGAATTTCTGATCTTGGACAACCACAGCTCGCCGACTGGGCTGCCCGCGCGCATCTTGACGGGATGGCCACCCTGCCCGGCGCCGAGGCTGATCTTGAGATCCGGCGAAGGGAGCGCGCCACCGGCCCGCTCCGGCCATTCAACGAGCCACAGGCAGTCGGGCACATCGAAATCCCCCAGCCCCAGCGCCACCACATCCTCGGGGTCCGCCAGTCGATAGAGGTCGATGTGGAGCACGCGC
Organism: uncultured Acidibacter sp.; assembly: GCA_964584625.1. Classification (GTDB taxonomy): domain Bacteria; phylum Pseudomonadota; class Gammaproteobacteria; order Steroidobacterales; family Steroidobacteraceae; genus UBA964. The sequence goes on along the minus strand of CAZPAJ010000016.1, from coordinate 48,293 downwards.
CACTGCGCCGTCTCGTGCAACTCGACCAGCGCGTAGCTTGGGCTGCGGACCGCGCCCGCAACACCCAGCGCGCGCAGCAACCCGCGAGCAAGGGTCGTCTTGCCCGCTCCGAGTTCGCCGTGCAGGTAGACGCGCAGCGCACCACGCCCCCGCGCCGGCAGTGATTCGGCCAGGACCCCCCCGAGGCGCTCCATGTCGAGCTCGCTTCGCACCACGCATGACCAGCCCGGCGCGGTCGCGTCGCGATTCATGAGTAGTTCGCCCATTGCCGCAGTTCCCGCGCGACGTCGCCTGCGAGCATGCCGCGCTGCCCGGCCCTTGCCTCCGAATCCCCGGCCAGCGCATGCACCAGAACCGCAACCCGGGCGGCTCGCCACGGATCGCGGCACTGCCCGAGGATGCCGGCGATCGCACCGGTCAGGACGTCGCCCATCCCGGGCACCGCCATCCCGGGATTCCCCCGTTCGCAGATTGCGGTCACCCTGCCCGACTCCCCCACCAGCGTGCCGGCCCCCTTCAGTACGACCACGCCGCCCAGCCGCTCGCATAGTGACTCCAGAGCACCCAGGCGGTCGGCCTGGACATCCGCGGTCGTCGTGCCGAGCAAACGGGCCGCCTCGCCAGGATGCGGCGTCAGGATCCAGTCGCGGCGCGGCCGGCGCCCGAGCCCGCCCGCAATGAGGTTCAGGGCGTCGGCATCCAGCACGAGCGCCGGTCCAATCACTTCGAGGACCGCGGCGAGCATCGACTGTCCCCACTCGCCGCAACCCAGGCCGGGGCCGGCAGCGACCACGTCCGCCCCCCGCAAGGTGTCGTGCACGGCCCGCGGATCCTCGACGCCGTGGACCATCAGCTCAGGCCGGTGCGCGGCGATGGCCGCCGCCGACCCTGGCGCCGTGAGCACCGTGACACGCCCGGCTCCCACACGCAGGGCAGCGTCGCCTGCCAGCGCCGCGGCACCGGGCATGCCGGGCCCGCCACCCACCACGACCACGCTGCCGAAGTGCCCCTTGTGCGACGAACGCGGGCGCCGAGGCAGGGTCTCGGGGATTTCCTCCTCGACGATCCGCTCCAGCCTCGGCATCGGGGGCGGATCCGGCATGCGCACGCCGAGGTCGTCGAAGTAGAGCGTGCCGGCATGGTCGGGACCCGCACCCAGGAACAGCCCTGTCTTCAGGCCGACGAAGGTCACCGTGGCATCGGCATGCACTGCCATGCCCCGTGCACGCCCCGAATCGGCGCACAGGCCGGAGGGAAGGTCCAAAGCAAGGACGGGACGGCTCGCGGCGTTGATCGCGCCGATCGCCTCTGCCGCAGCACCCCGCACGTCGCCGCCAAGGCCCGTGCCGAGCACCGCGTCCACGACGACGTCCGCGCTGGCCAACGCGGCGGCACGGAACGGCTCGACGGAAATGCCGCTCGCGATGCACTCGCGCCACGCCTCGCGCGCATCGCCTGCGAGACGCTGCGGATCGACGACCGCAAGCACCCGGACGTCGAGGCCGGCCGCGCGCGCGAACCGCGCCAGCACGTAACCGTCGCCTCCGTTGTTGCCGGCGCCGCAGGCGACCACGAGCGAACGCGCCATCGGCCAACGCACCCGCAGCATGCGCAGGCTTGCCTCGCCCGCCCGCTTCATGAGGGCGTAGCCGGGCGTTCCGAGCACGCGGATCTCGTGCTCGTCGAGCGCGCGGACCTGCGCGGCGGAGTGAATCGCGTAAGGCAGGCGCATCGCCGCATTATACTGTCGGCGCCCCGACGTTCGGATTTACCGTCAACGGATTCACCGCAACCGGATGCCCGCGCCCGAGCCCTCCGCACTCACTGCACTCGAATCCGGGCTGCCGGAAATGGCCGGAAGGCTGGGGTTCGACGCGATCGGCGTGGGCAGCATCGAACTCGCCGCCGACGAGCGCCATCTCGAGGCCTGGCTCGCCGCGGGCCGCCACGGCCGCATGCACTACATGGCGCGCCACGGACGGCGCCGCAGCCGCCCTGCCGAGCTACGCCCTGGCACGCTGACCGTCATCAGCGCCCGCATGGATTACTGGCCGGACGAGGGGCGCGATGCGGCGGAGGTGCTGGCTGATCCCGCGGCCGCCTACATCTCGCGCTACGCGCTCGGACGCGACTACCACAAGGTCATTCGCAACGCCCTGCAGCGACTCGCCGACGAGATCGAGTCTCGCGCAGGGCCGTTCGGCTATCGGGTCTTCACCGACACCGGGCCAGTGCTGGAAAAGGCTCTCGCGCGCAATGCCGGGCTGGGCTGGATCGGCAAGCACACCAACCTGATCGCCCGCGACGCCGGCTCCTGGTTCTTCCTCGGCGAGATCTACACCGATCTTCCACTTTCGCCCGCGACGCCCGCAGACACGCATTGCGGCAGTTGTACCGCCTGCATCCCGGCCTGCCCGACGGGTGCCATCGTTGCGCCCTTCGAACTCGACGCCCGGCGCTGCATCTCCTACCTGACGATCGAGCTCGACGGATCGATTCCCGAGGACCTCAGGCCGCTGGTCGGCAACAGGATCTACGGCTGCGACGACTGCCAGCTCGCCTGCCCCTGGAACAAGTTCGCTCGCGCGGCGTCCCACCCGGACCTGAAGACCATCCGCAACGGCCTCGACGACGTGTCGCTGACGGCCCTGTTCCGCTGGAACGCCGAGGAGTTCGATTCGCGCATGCGAGGTTCGGCGATCCGCCGCATCGGCCATGAGCGCTGGTTGCGCAACATCGCCGTCGCGCTGGGCAACGGCCCGGCGACCCCGGACGCGCTCGCCGCGCTGCAAAGCCGCGTGAACGATCCTTCGCCGCTCGTGCGCGAGCACGTCGCGTGGGCGCTAGGGCAGCTCAACGGCGCTAGGGGGAACGCTGGAACTGGAGGTTGTCGATGAGCCTCGCACGCCCGAGCCGGGCCGCGCCCAGCACCACGAGATCAGGGTCGTCTGCGCCTGGCGGCTCGAGGTCAGCGGCGCGGCGAACCGACAGGTAGTCGACGCGAAACCCGGCCGCGACCAGCGCGTCGCAGGCCTCGGACTCGACCGGCGCGACCGGGGAGCCGTTTGCGACCTGCGTCGCCACCCGGGTGAGCTGCGCGTGCAGTGCAGGCGCGACAGCTCTCTCCGCCTCCGTGAGGTACTGGTTGCGCGAACTCATGGCCAGCCCGTCAGTCTCACGCATCGTCGGCGCGCCGACGATTTGCAGCGGCAGGCAGAGATCCAGGGTCATCTTGCGGATGACGGCAAGCTGCTGGTAGTCCTTCTGGCCGAAGACGGCCACGTCCGGCTGGACGATGTTGAACAGCTTCGCGACGACCGTGGCCACGCCCTCGAAATGCCCCGGCCTGAATTCGCCGCAGAGGATGGTCGAGAGACCTGGAACCTCCACGCGCGTGGCGCGCTCGGAGCCCTGGGGGTAGATCTCGTCGACCGCTGGCAGGAACAGCAGGTCGCAGCCGGCGTCCTCCAGCATCCTCGCGTCGCGATCCGGAGTGCGCGGATAGTGGTTGAAGTCCTCGTTGGGTCCGAACTGCATCGGATTGACGAAGATGCTCGTCACGAAGCGGTCGCCGTGACGCCGGGCGAGGTCGATGAGACTGATGTGCCCGCGGTGCAGGTTGCCCATCGTCGGCACGAAGGCGACACGCTCGCCGCGTGAGCGCCAGGCGGCGACGCGCTCGCGCACCGCGCCGATGCTGTCGACGACGTCCATCAGCTGAAGCAGTGTTCCGGTGCCGGGTAGCTGCGATCCTTGACCGCGCCGACATAGCGACGGATCGCGTCGAGGTTGCTCGTCGCGCCATCCATGCCGTTCATCACGAAGCGGGGCTTGCGACCGAGCGTGACGTCGAGCACGTCGTACAGGACCAGGATCTGCCCGTCGGTCGCCGGACCGGCACCGATGCCGATCACCGGCACCGTGAGGGCCTCGGTGATCCGTCGCCCGAGCTCACTCGGCACGCACTCGAGCAGGACCAGGTCGGCACCGGCCGATTCGAGGGCCCGGGCACTGGCGATCATGCGGTCCGCGGCATCGGCCTCCCGGCCCTGGACGCGGAACCCGCCCGTCTTGTGCACTGACTGCGGCTTGAGACCAAGGTGCGCGCAGACCGCGATGTCGTGCGACGCCAGGAACTCGACGACGTCGACCTGGGAAGGCCCGCTCTCGAGCTTGACGATCTCCGCACCGCCCTCCTGCATCAGGCGCACGGCGTTCGACAAAGCAACCTCGCGCGTCGGGTAACTCGCGAATGGCAGGTCCGCCATCAGCAGAGGCCTGTGCAGCCCGCGCGCGACCGCCCGGCAGTGATACACCATGTCGTCCATCGTCACCGGCACGGTGGTGTCGTGGCCCTGGATCACCATCCCAAGCGAGTCACCGACCAGCACGACGTCGACATCGGCCGCGTCGACCAGTGCCGCGAAGCTGGCGTCGTAGCAGGTCAGGCAGGCGATGCGCTCACCCTTGGCCTTCATGCGATCGAGGACCGCAAGCGAGACCGGAGGACGGGACGAATCACGAAGTTCCAGGTGGGTGTACATGGATCGAGGGCGCTCAGAGCGTCTGGGTACGCAGCGGATTGTAGTACAGCCGCCCGCGACGCATCCGGCCGACCGTGGCCAGCAGCTCGTCGAAATCGGCTGCCCGCCCGACAGGATCGAAGGTCGCCGCATTGACGATCAGCAGCGGCGAGGCGTCATAGTCATGGAAGAACCGGGCGTAGGCCTGGTTCAGTCGCTCGAGGTAACCGCGTTCGATCTGGCGCTCCGCGGCAAGGCCGCGGCGCGCGATTCTCGCCATCAGGACGTCCACCGGGGCCTGCAGGTAAACGACGAGGTCGGGCCTGGGTGGGTCAACGGCCATGCGGGCAGCGACCTGCTCGTAGAGCGCATACTCCGCCTCGTCGAGCGTCAGCCGCGCAAACAACCGGTCCTTGTCGAACAGGTAATCGGCCACCCGCGCCACCGCGAACAGGTCCTGCTGCCGGAGGGCGGACAACTGCTGGCTACGCTGGAACAGGAAATGCAGCTGCGCAGGCAGGGCGGCCCCGGCGGGATCGCGGTAGAAACGCTCGAGGAAGGGGTTCGTGTCCGCTTCCTCAAGCAGGAGTTCAGCCCCGAGCGCTTCGCCGAGGCGGCGGGCCAGCGTCGTCTTGCCGACGCCAATCGGCCCCTCCACGACGATGAACCGGTGCGCAGGCGGCTGGGTCAATCCTTCACCCCTCTGGGCGGCCAGCCGCGCCGTCGGACAGCCGCCGCATGCCGCGATCCACCACACGAGATGCCAGGTCAAGGACCCGACCGAGCCCGGGGATCACCAGGTCCGGGGCAACGTCGCGGAGAGGATACAGAACGAAATCACGCTCCGGTACGCCTGGGTGCGGCAGCGTCAGCACCTCGTCGGCGATCCGTTCGTCGCCAAGTACCAGCAGGTCGAGGTCGATCTCGCGGGGACCCCAGCGCGCCCGCCCGCCTGCCCGGCCTAGCTCGTGCTGAAGAGCGAGCAGAGCCTCCAGCATGGTGCGGGCATCGAGCTGCGTCAGCAGCCCGGCCACGGCGTTGTGGAAGGGCGGCTGCACCACGGACCCGAATGGCACCGATTCATACAGCGGTGAGCGGGCGACCAGCCGCGTCCGCGGCAGGGAGGCCAGCGCCGGAAACGCTGCACGAACCTGCGTGGGCGGATCGCCGAGGTTGCTGCCGATCCCGACGTAGGCCGGTCGCCAGCGCAGCATGGCTGTCAGGCGCGAGGTCCACGTCCGCCGCGACGCCCGCCTCGGCGACGTCGGCGGGGGCGGCGCCCGCCGCCCGCCTCGCCCGGGGTATCGTCATGGCCCATGGCGTCGCCAGGACCGGAGGGGGACTCGGCCTCGCCACCCGCACGCCCCAGACTGGCCAACTGCTGCGGGTTTGCCCCTTGCACCCTTTGCCACCACTCCACCAGGGCGGGGTCCGCCATGCCCGCCGCGGCCCTGAGCTCGAGCAGGTCGAATGCCGCTCGGAACCGTGAATTGTCGAGCAGGCGCAGCGCCCGTCGACCCTGGGGATTCTCGAGCCTGGGCTGCATCGCGAACATGTCCCGAACACCCAGCGCGAAGCGGCGCGGAATCGCCACCCGCTGATAGATGCCGCGAATGACCGCATCGACGGCGTCCAGGATGGTTCCCGTGTCCTGCCATCGTTCGCGCGGCGCGCGCTCGATGGCTGCCGCGATCGGCCCGTAGAGCAGCAGGGCGAACAGGAACGTTGGCGTTACGGAGCGATCGGCGCGCACGCGCGCGTCGGTGTTCTCGAGACCCCGCACGAGCAATTGCTCGACGCGGCTGCCGGGCCGGCGGCCGAGGAACTGCCCCACGCTGGGCAACAGCACCTCGAGCAGGCCGCGCTTCTGCAGGACTTGGTAGCTGCGCGCCCCATGCCCGGTGAGGAACAGCTTGAGGGTTTCGTCGAACAGGCGCGCTGCAGGGACTCCCGCCAGGAGGTGACGCAGCGACGCGATGGGCTCTGCCGTGGCGCGCTCGAGCTCGAAGCCCAGCTTGGCCTCGAAACGCGCCGCTCGCAGCATGCGCACCGGATCCTCGCGGTATCGTGTCTCCGGATCGCCGATCAGCCGCAGCCGGCGTGCAGTGACATCCTCGAAGCCGCCGGTGTAGTCCCAGATCGAGAAATCCGCGATGTTGTAGTAGAGGGCGTTCGCCGTGAAGTCGCGGCGCCAGACGTCCTGGTCGATTGTCCCGTAGACGTTGTCGCGCAGGATGCGCCCGTGCTCGTCCACCACCCGGTCCACGTCGTCGGCCGGAAGCGGCGCGAGGTCGGCGTCGGGAGCGAGGCTGTCCAGACCCTCGTCCTCCGACCCGTCGTCTACGTCGCCGGGGTCGTCGAGTTCGCCGTCATCCGCCGCGTCGATGAGTTCGTCGTCGATGATCTCCTCGTCCGCCAGCGGCGCGCTTGCGGCGCGAAACGTCGCGACCTCGATGATCTCACGGCCGAAGAACACGTGCGCCAGGCGGAACCGTCGGCCCACCAGGCGGCAGTTGCGGAACAGGCGTCGGACCTCCTCCGGCAACGCATTGGTCGCCACGTCGAAGTCCTTGGGCTCGAGCCCGAGCATCAGGTCACGAACGCAGCCGCCGACCAGGAAAGCCTGGTACCCGGCCTCCTTGAGCCGGTAGAGCACCCGAAGGGCGTCGGGCGAGATACGGGACCGGGAAATCGGATGGGCGTCCCGGGGAATTACCCGGGCGAGCGGGAGGGTGGCCGTGGTCGGGCCGGTAGTCGAGTTCAAGTGTAGACAGTTCCGCTTGAGGATCCTTGCGCAGCGCCTATAATACCGCGCCTTCGGCCCAAGGCACTGACTCTGCGCTCCTTTCGTCTAGAGGCCCAGGACATAGCCCTCTCAAGGCTGTAACACGGGTTCGAATCCCGTAAGGAGCGCCACCTCTCCCATGGAAGACCCCACCCGGGACCGGTTGCAGGCCATTCTCGACAGCCCCAGCTACCGCGTGGCCATAGAGGATCGTGACTTCCTCGAGAGCGACGTCGCCCGATCCAGCCGGCTCGCCCTCGAGTTCAATCGCACGGACACCTACCTTCGCGCGGCCCGGATCGACAGCACGGTCGTGGTCTTCGGCAGCGCCCGTATCGTCGAACCCTCGGTCGCCGCCGCGGAACTCGCGCGCGCGGAATGCCTGCCGGAGTCCGACCCCGCACGACCGTCCGCGGTGGCCCTGGCGCGGCGGGCGGCCAACATGAGCCGCTACTACGACGAGGCGCGCCTGTTCGGCCGCGAACTCGGGTTCCACTGCTCGACGGCGTCGGGCCGCCATCGCCTCGTGGTCGCGACCGGCGGGGGTCCCGGCATCATGGAAGCCGCCAATCGCGGGGCGAGCGATGCTGGCGCGCCGAGCATCGGCTTCAACATCCGACTGCCCCACGAGCAGGAACCCAACCCGTGGATCACCCCTGGGCTGGCGTTCAGCTTTCATTACTTCGCCATCCGCAAGATGCACTTCCTCCTGCGGGCGAAGGCACTCGTCGCATTCCCGGGCGGCTACGGCACGCTCGACGAAGTGTTCGAGGCGCTGAACCTGGTGGCTACCGCGACCATCGCGCCGATGCCGATCGTGCTGGTGGGCAGCAACTACTGGTCGAAGGTGATCAGCCTCGACTTCCTGATCGACCAGGGGTACGCGGACCCGATCGACCGCTCGCTGCTGCAGGTCATGGACTCGGGCGTCGAGGCAGCCCGCTTCGTTCTCGCCCACTGCTGCTGAGGATCGCCGACACCGCAATGTCCAGCGCGTCGGCCCTGGAAGTGTCCAGGACCACGAGCGGAGCCCCGGGCGCGGATTCGCCCGGCCGGCGTTGCGCCAGCTGCCGCGCGAGCACCGCGAGGTCGGCCTCCGACGCATCGCCACCTTCAGCACGGCGACGCAGGATACGTTCCCGCAGCACCGACTCGGGTGCTGTGCACTCCAGTCGGCAACAGGCGACCCCGCGCTCTGCCGCGAGATGCGCGAACCGCCTTGCCGCCGCTGCCTCCTGGAACGTCGCGTCGACGAACGCCATCCGACCGGACGACAGCGCATGGCCGGCCGCACGCAGCAGGCGATCGTAGGTGCGCTCGCTCCACTCCGGTGTGTAGAGGCCTGCGCCCGGCGCAGACCGCGAATTCGCCGTCGGGGACAGCCCCGCCAGGCGCTTTCGCTCAAGGTCCGACCTCAGATGAAGGCCACCGAGGCGCTCCGCCATGCGCGCGGAGAGCCAGGTCTTGCCCGATCCCGATACGCCACCCACGAGTACCAGCATCCCCTCGCGCGGCGCGAGCGCCTCGGCTGCCACGGACAGGTATCCCCGGCAGCGGCCGAGCACGCGCTCACGTGACGACGCAGCGTCGGCGGTTGCCGCGCGGATCGCCAGTACTTTGGCCCGTACGAGCGCGCGATGGGCGGCAAACAGGTCCACGACCTCGAGCAGATCGAAGTCGCCGCTGGCGTCGAGATACCCCTGCAGGAAGGCGCGTGCCAGGTCGCGCCGGCCGTATCCGGCGAGGTCCGCGAGGAGGAAGGCCACGTCGTCGGCCACGTCGAGCCAGCGTAGCGCCGGGTCGAATTCAAGGCAGTCGAAGGCCACCAGTTCGCCATCGAGCCTGACGATATTGGACAGGTGGAGGTCGCCGTGGCACTCCCTTACCCGGCCCGCGAGCGCACGCTGGGACAGGCTCCCTATCGACGAGATGAAGCGCCGGTCCAGCTCGCCCGCCACACCGTCATCCGGAAGCTTCAGCCCGACTGCGCCGAGGCTGGCGCGCGCCTCGCGAACGTTCGCCTGCAGGGTTCGAGCCGTGCGTTCCACGATCTCGCAGGCGGCTGTCTGGTCGTCAACCGGCAATGTGTCGTGACGCGCAGCGAGCGCGGCACCAAACGCAGCCATGTCCGCCGCGGCGACATCGTCCGATTCGACCAGCCGGTCGAGCTCAGCCGACCGGTCGAACCGCCGCATCCTGACCGCCCACTCGATCGGCTCCCCGGTTCCGCCGAAGCGGGCTCCGCCGTCGCCCGTGCGCACGGGCTCGACGGAGAGGTAGAGCTGTGGGGCGAACCGCGCGTTGAGCCGCAGTTCCTCACGGCACATGCGCTCGCGCGCGAGCGGATCGGTGAAGTCGACGAAGGGATAGTGGACGGGGCGCTTGATCTTGTAGGCGAAGTCCCCAGCCAGCAGCACCCACGACAGGTGGGTCTGCACGCACTGCACCCCGGCTACGGGGTGCGGATACGCCTCGGGCCGCAGCAGCCCAGAAAGCTGATCAGGCAGACAGGCTGCGAAGTCGTCCATTCCCACTCCACCGACGCCACCGGGGGACATGGGGTCGGGCATCGCGATCATAGGGTCGCGAACCGCGGGGCGCCCTACGCAGAAACACCCAATGACCTACGGACCCTCGCGATTGAATGTCAGCGGGCACGCCCCCAAATTTGCGCCATGTGGCCGTGCGCCACGCGACATATCGCCCAATCCAAGACTGGAGGACGCAACATGAGCCTGGCCCGCTGGGAACCGTTCCGCGACATGGACGAATTCTTCAACCGCCTGATGCCGGCGATGAACCGCCGCTGGGGGGAGCTCGGCAACCTCGAGCGCCAGTTCCAGTGGTCACCCTCCGCCGACATCAGCGAAACCGATGCCGAGTTCCGCATCCGCGCCGAACTCCCCGGGGTCAAGAAGGAAGACGTCAAGGTGACCGTGGACAACGGGGTCATCACGATCGCCGGGGAGCGGATCCAGGAGAAGGACGAGAAAGGCGAGAAGTTCCATCGCATCGAGCGCTTCCACGGCAGCTTCTCGCGCAGCTTCTCGCTGCCCGACAACGCCGATGCGCACGGCATCAAGGCGGAATCGAAGGACGGCACGCTCACCGTGCGCATCCCGAAGCTCGCCGCCGCCAAGCCAAAGCAGGTGCAGGTACAGGTCGACTGAGAACCCGGTGGCGGGGGCGGCTTCAGCCGCCCTCGCCCTTCAGCGCCTCGAGCGCCCCGAGATCGATCGCCTCCGCTGCGGCTTTCAAAGCCGGCATATCGAGTCGCCTGCCCTCGAGCTTCACCAGGAAGCGCTCGGCAACGACCAGCGAATACTCGCCGCGGCGCGCCGACCTGTTCCACTCCTCGTGGATCACCCGGCCGGCGTCACGATAGGTCTTCTCGTAGCCGTCCTCGGACTCGCGTTCCATCTCGATACCGGCCCAGGCCGCCAGCATCATCATGCCCTGCGCTCCTCCCAGGTCGGTGATCTCGAGGCTGATCTCCGGGCCCTCGCCCGTCGCGGCCCCATAACGGGCCTCGCCGCGACTGACCTGGATCCCGACTGCCGCATTGCGCTCGCTCTCCACCGACAGGCGGGCCAGGCCTCCCAGGCTTTCCGGAAGAAATCCACGCATCGTCTCCGGCGGCAGCGCGGTGGCGCCGGGCTTCGCACCCATCGCGGCACCGACCAATGCTCCTACCGCTTCGGCCTGCGCTCGCTGGTCACCCGACTTTTCCGCCTCCTCCAGCTTGCGAGCCGCGGCTTCCATCTCCTTGCCCATCTGCTCCAGCTTGCCGAGCGGACTTCCCGGTTCGACCTTGATGTCGTCGGCATCGCCTGCCCGCCCGAGAACGGCGGTGGAAGCGCCATCGAGCCCTGGAACGCTAAGCAGCGAACGACCGATGAGCCCCCAGAACAGCGCGCCCGCGACCAGCGCCACGAGTATCGATACCGCGGCGTATCCAGCCGCCTTGCCCGGCGGGCACTTCATCGTCGGCGGCAGGCCGAGGTAGAAGACGTAGATGCCGTAGACCAGGCCGGCAAGCGCGATCAGCCCGCCCAGCCAGGGCACCAGCTGCCCGACGCTGGCAACCATGCCGACGGTCGCCGAGTAGGCCGAGACCTTGAGCGCAGCAAGGCTGTCCCGTTGCCCACCAAAGGTCGGTGCCAGGGCGTTGACGATCAGGGAGAACACGAAAACGCCCGCCAGCGACACCACGTAGGAGACGAGGGCGTTCTGCAACCCGGCACCCAGGCCCAGCCGCATCGTGCCTAGCACAGGCAACGAGTAGCCCAGCAACACCGAATCGATCAGCCCCACCACGGCAGGCACGGCGGCCAGCAGCATCAGGTAGCCGGTGTAGATCGATGCGGGCGTGGCGGACTCGCCGGCGATCACGGGCCATTCCTCACGCGGCCGCAGCAGGATCGCGCTGGCACGCGCGATGACTCCAGACAGGTTCATGCGACCCTCCCCCGTGTCTTGTTCTCCGTGCGAGTCTATACCCGCCAGCTCGCAATGGTCACCCTGCGGGCACGGCGTTGCCGCGGCCCGCCGGCCCGGTGCAAGCTCTGGCGCACTGGAATCGCACGGAGCCCCAAGATGATCCAGCCCTGGCGCGCGACCTGCATGCAGGTCTACTGCAACCTCGTGAACTCCGCCCGCAACCGCGACGAGGCCCTGACGATCGTCAACAAGTCGCTGGACCGCTGGACCACGCTGATCCGCGGCACGGCGCGCGAGGGCGGGCGTCAACTGCTGCTGTTCCCGGAATTTTGCCTCACCGGATTCCCGCTACAGGAATCTGCAGCCGAGTGGATCGACAAGGCCTGTATCGAGATCCCGGGGCCGGTGACGGAGCGCCTGCAGCGCGAAGCCCAGGCCGCGCGGATCTGGATCGGGGCCAACGCCTACGAGCGTGATCCGGAATGGCCGGGCCGGTATTTCAACACCTCTTTCCTGATCGACCCCGCTGGCAATGTGGTGCTCAAGTACCGCCGCATCAACACGGTGCAGACCGGGTCTCCCCACGACTTCATGGACAAGTACCTCGATCGCTATGGCATCGAGGGCACCTTCCCGGTGGCGAAGACGGATCTCGGCAACATCGCCATGATGCCCTGCGGCGAGATCATGTATCCGGAGGCGGCTCGGATGTTCATGTTCCGCGGCGCCGAGGTGCTGCTGCACCCCACCTCGGATCACGGTGCCTCGGACATGTGGAGCTGGGAGTCCGCGAAGAAGGTCCGTGCGTCCGAGAACATGATGTACCTGATCTCGGCAAACCAGACGGGCCAGATCGGCGGACCGCTCCCGACGGGCAGCACCGCAGGGCACTCAAAGATCTACGACTGGGACGGGAGGGTGCTGTCCGACACGGGCGGACCCGGGGAATCCACCGTCTGCTCGGCCTGGATAGACGTCGAGGCGCTGCGACGCATGCGTTCGATCACCGGCTCCGGCAACCGGCTGCTGCGCCAGCGCATCGACATCTACCGGCCGCTGTACAACGCGACCACGCTGTATCCGGCCAACCGCTTTGCCGACGCGCCGATGGACTCCAAGGCCCGGATCCTCGAGGTCCAGCAGGAGGCCTATGGCAACCTGGTCAAGGGCGGCCTGATCCAGGCGCCGCGGAAATGACGCCGCCCCTCACCCGGCGGCACTTCGTTCAGGCCAGCGGCCTCGCGGCCGCCACCATCGCCGGCCCTGCACAGGCGGCCGCGCACGCGAGCGCCGCAGTGCCCTCGAGCCCGACGCTCGAACGTCATCCGGTCCTGCCCTTGAATCGGCCGGCACCGGTCTTTGCGCTGGTCCAGTCGGAGCGTCGCGAGGTGGATCCGGGGCGCGCGGCGGAGGACCTCGCGCGCAACCTGCAGGCGATCGAGTCCGAGGTCGACGCTCTTCAGGCCCGCGGGCCGCGCAAGGACTGGATCGCCTTCCATGACCGCGCCCTCACGGGCAGTTCCGCGATCGCATTGGACCGGGCCGGAACGGAGTGCGCTGCGCTTGCGAGGCTCTCGCGTCAGCACGGCTGCTGGATCAGCGTAGGTGCGCGCTTCCACGCCGTTCCCCGCGGCCGCCCTGCACTGGACGCCGTGGCATTCTTTTCCCCCGATGGGCGCCTCGCCAGCCTGCAGCCCGCCGCGGGCACGCGGGGGCTCGCTCAAGGCCTTTCGCTGGTGGCCGTCACGGAATTCGGCAACCTCGCGGCCACGTCGCGCGTGGACGATCCGCTGCTCGACGCCGAGCGTGTCGCGGCAGGCGCGGAGTTCCTGCTTCGCACTCACTCGGGCGCGCTCGCGGATTGGGCACTGGACATCCCGGTCTGCTGCCGCGCACACCGCATCCACGGCGCCGTGGTCAGTGCGGCGATGCCCTCCGGTACTCCGGTCGGGGCGACGGCGGTCAGCGCGGGCGGCAGCGCGTTCTACGGCCCCGACGGGCGCCGGATCTCGGCTGCGGAAGGCGCGCACGAGCAATGGGTGACGCTGGCCGTGCCCATGGCCCGACAGCGCGCGGCGTCAGGGCGAAGCCCTGCAGGGGGCGAATAGGTCTAGCCGGGGGTCACGCACCGAGGTCTCGAGGTCGAGCAGCCCCAGCGCGGAGTGAAGCAGGTTGTCATGGGAAAAGGGTTCCACGCGACGCCGCTGCAGGCAGCCTGGAGCGAGACCGATTCGGTCCCTGAAGCCCGTGCTAGCCCAGAACACCATGGGCACCTTGAGCTGCTCGTGGGGAGCGATCGAGTAAGGCACTGCATGCAGGAACAGGCCGCGCTCGCCAAGCGATTCGCCGTGGTCGGATACGAACAGCAGCGCCGCATCCACGTCCGCCGACCGCCCCTCCAGGAAGCGGATGGCACCTGCCAGCAACGCGTCCGAGTAGAGCAGCGTGTTGTCATACGCGTTGACGAGCTCCTCCCGCGTGCACTTCGAGAAGTCAGTGTCGCGGCAGGCAGGCTCGAAGCGGCTGAATGACTCCGGATACCGCAGATGGTAGCCCGGACCGTGACTGCCCAGCATGTGCAGCACCACGAGCGCCCGCGGACCCAGCGTCGCGAACTCGCGCTCGAAGTCCCTGAACATCGCCCCGTCCAGGCATGGCCGGTCGGCAAGGCAGAGATCCGGGTGAACGCGTGGATCGGGCCGTCGTTGCGGCGCCACCTTGCAGAGTCCCTTGCAGTCCGTATTGTTGCCGTACCACCGCACCTCGAACCCTGCGCGCGCGGCGATATCCAGCAGGTTGTCGCGATTGCGGGCGCGCTCGGGCGAAAACCCCTCGCGGCCCAGCCCGGAGAACATGCAAGGCACGGAGATCGCGGTAGAGGTTCCGCAGGCCGTGACATCCGGAAAATTCACGAGACCCGGCAGCGCCGCAAGTTGTGGATTCGTCATGCGACCGTAGCCGTCCAGAGCGAAGTTGGCTGCGCGGGCCGTCTCGCCGACGACGAGCACGACAACCCTGGGGCGCCCGACGGAAGCGCCCTGCCAACTGCGCCCTGGCCTCACGTCCTCGCCGACTCGCTCGTAAGGCGGACGGACGCGCGTCGCCTCACTCGCATAGCTGCCGAGCGCGGACATCCAGTTCACGGGCACGAGCAGGTGGCGAAGTTCGCGATGCCCCCTGAGCAGCGCGGAATGGTCCTTGTAATGCGTGGCCGCCACCAGCAGGACGGCAGCAAGGGCCAGGGCCGCAGCGGAAACCCCGCGAATCAGGCCACGCCTCCAACCCGGCCGTGCGAGCGGCACCGCGAGGACCACGAGTGCCGGCAACACCCCAAGCAGCCCGACGTGGCCCAGCAACCGCAGGTTGACGAGTTCGCCTGCCTCGACAGGGTCGGTGGCGAACACGTTGCGGATCATGACCTTGTCGATCAGGACCCCATAGGCCTGCATGAAATGCGAGGCCAGTGCCGACAGGACGAGGCTCAACGCCAGCAAAGGCGCCGCGAGGCGCCTGACCAGCACCAGCGGCAACAGGAACAGGTAGACGACGGCGGCCGAAAATGCGCCGAAGGTTGCAAGCCGCCAGACGTCCCCGGCAGCATGCAGAGGGCGCACCTCCAGCAGTTGCTCCCAGTACGGCAGGCCCAGGACGAACAGGCACCAGGCCGCCACGGCCGCAGCAAGCGCGGTGGCGTGGACGCCCTCCCGCAGGCGAAGTCCCCGCATGAATTCCCCGATCCATCAACGGACAGCACGGTGAGACGGCCGCGCCGGAGCACATCAATCGGGAGACTGGAGGGGAAGGTGGTGGGCCCTGACAGATTCGAACTGTCGACCAACTGGTTAAAAGCCAGCTGCTCTACCGGCTGAGCTAAGGGCCCCGGGCGGCGAATTCTAGCTGATCCGGTAGCGGGTGGGATCGGTCAGGCCCGCAGACTCGAAGCCCTCGCGACGCAGTCGGCACGCGTCGCAGACTCCGCAAGCCCTGCCCTCGCCGTCCGCCTGGTAGCAGGACACAGTCAGCGAGTAGTCGACTCCCAGCAGGGTGCCCTCGAGGATGATGCGTGGCTTGCTCCAGTGCTGCAGCGGCGCGCGGATTCGCGGGCCGCCGCCCTCGACGCCGGCCCGCGTGCCCAGCCGCGCGACCTCCTGAAAGGCCGCGATGAACTCCGGCCGGCAGTCCGGGTAGCCGGAGTAGTCGATGGCGTTGACGCCGATGTGCACCTCGTCCGCCCCCAGCACCTCCGCCCAGCCCACCGCCAGAGCCAGCATCAGCGTGTTGCGTGCCGGCACGTAGGTCACCGGGATCCCGGAAACCGGGGCTTCAGGCACCGCGATGTCGGGGTCCGTGAGCGCGGAGCCACCGATGCCGGCAAGGTCCACGCCCATCACCCGATGCTCGACGGCACCGAGTGCTGCGGCCACCCGCGCCGCAGCCGCCAGCTCGGCGTGATGCCGCTGGCCGTAGTGCACCGAGAGCGCGTGGCAGGTCAGCCCTTCCTGGCGGGCGAGCGCGAGCACCGTGGCCGAGTCAAGCCCTCCCGACAGCAGCACGACCGCGCGACGCGGCCCGGATGATGCGGCGCTTTGGCTCATCGGCCGGGGGCGTTGCCCCAAAGGTACTTGTGGAGCTGGATCTGGAACCGCACCGGCAGCCGGTCCTCCAGTATCCACTCGGCCAGATCCCGCGCCGGCAGTTGCTCGTGGCTCGGAGAGAACAGCACGCCGCAACGCGCGGCGAGACCCCGCTCCGCGACCTGCGCTCGGCTCCACTCGTAGTCCGTGCGGCTGCAGATGACGAACTTGACCTGGTCGCAGGGACCGAGACAGGCCAGTTCCTCGTAGCGATTGCGGGCTTGCTCGCCCGAGTCGGGCGTCTTGAGGTCGACCACCTTGACGACGCGCGGATCGACGCCCTCGAGGCTCATGGCCCCGCTGGTTTCCAGGGACACACGCCAGCCCTCGTCGCACAGCGCCGTCAGCAGCGGGAGGCAGGACCGCTGCGCCAGCGGTTCGCCGCCGGTGACGCAGACGTGGGTCGCCTCCAGCTCACGCACGCGCTCGACCACTTGCTGCAGCGTCCACCAATCGCCTCCGGTGAACGCATATGAGGTGTCGCAGTACGCGCAGCGGAGAGGACAGCCCGTCAACCGGACGAAGACGGTCGGCAGCCCCACCGAGTCCGATTCGCCCTGCAACGAGCGGAAGATCTCGGTGAGCCGCAGACGCGTCGCTTCGGTTTGCAAGCTGTTGGCCATGCCCGGTGAAATCAGGGAATGCGCTTGAGGCGGTCCTGCGCAAGCCGGGCCGCATCGGTTCCCGGGTAGCGTCGACCCACCTCCGTGAGCGCCTGACGTGCCTGCGGAAAGCGCTTGAGCTCGAAGTGCGAGAACCCCAGCTTGAGCAGGGCGTCGGCCGCCTTGGGGGAGTCTGGCCAGCGCCGTCCGACGGTATCGAAAGCCACGATGGCGTCCTCGTAGTCGCGGGTGACGTAGTACGCCTCACCGAGCCAGTACTGCGAGTTGTCGGCGAGCTCGTGCTCGGGGTAGCGGGTGAGGAAATCCTTCATGCCGGCGATGGCCGCAGGATAGTTGGCCGCCTTGAGCGCGTCGAAGGCACGACCATAGACGACTTCCGCAGGCTCAGCGGTCGCCCCGCCGGCCGAGCCGCGGGTGCCACCCGCCGGCGCACCTCCTGCCGCAACGGGCCTCGCTTCGAGCGCCGCGAGGCGACGTTCGAGGTCGCCATACAGGTCGCGCTGCTGCCGACGCAGTGCCTCGCCGCCGTTCTCCAGCAGCTCGGCCTGCCCGCGCAGCGCCCTCAGTTCGGACTGCAGCGCGTCGATACGCTGCGACAGCTCGAGCATCGCCGGCCCACCGGCGACGCGCTCGATCCGTGCCAGGCGTGCCTCGACATCGGCCGCTCGCGCGTCGGCCAGTTCGTCACCGCCACCGAGAGATGCGCAGGCCGGCAACAACGACGCCGCCAGCAGCGCCATGCAGCGCTTCATGTTCAGTTGCCGTAGACGAGTTCGACGCGGCGATTCTGGGCAAACGCCGCTTCATCGTCGCCGGCGGCAGCCGGGCGCTCCTCGCCGTAGCTGACCGTCGACAGCTGGGCGTCGGCGGCGCCCTGCAGGGCGAGCGCACGCCTGACGGCCTGGGAACGACGTTCCGCCAGACCGATGTTGTACTCGCGCGTTCCGCGCTCGTCGGTGTGCCCCTCGAGACGGACCCGCAGCGACGGGTTCGCCGACAGCACCTGGGCGTGAGCGGCGACGAGCGCCTGATCCTCGGCGCGGATGTCCGAGCTGTCGAACTCGAAGTACAGCACGCGTCGACCGTCCAGCTCCGCCGGCACGAGCCCGGACACGCTGCCCTCAGTGCCCACCGAGCCTGCGGACTCGATGCCCGTCGCGGTGGCGGAGGGATCCGGCACGGTGCCGACGCCCGTGGTCGGAGCCGTCACCGCGGTGTCACCGGTCGACGGCTCGGACGCCCCCTTGCGGGTCTGGCAGCCCGCCAGCGCGACGACGGCCACGAGGGTAGCGACGACCCATGCCCTGTGTTTCATCCGTATGCTCCTTAAGAAGACGACTGAGTGGAAATCCTGCTCAACGCGCGAAGGGGCCCCACGCCGGTTCACGCACCTCGCCACGGTCCGCCTTGAGGCGCTGGCTGATGAGGCCGTCGGCCGACACCGTCGCCAGAACGCCCCGGCCACGTTCACGACTGGCGTAGATCAGCGTGGCCCCGTTCGGGGCATAGGACGGCGACTCGTCCTGGCTGCCTCCCGAGAGCACCCTGACGGCGCCACTGGCGAGGTCCTGCACGGCCACGCGATATGCGCCGCCTTCGCGAGTGACGTACGCGAGCTGGGAGCCGTCGGGCGACACCCTCGGGCGCGCATTGTAGCTGCCCGAGAACGTCACGCGGCGCGGCTTCTCGCCACTGCCCGGCACCAGCCGGTACACCTGTGGGCTCCCCGGGCGATCGGAGGTGAAATACAGGCTCCCGCCATCGGGCGCCCAGGCTGGCTCGGTGTCGATGCTGGGATCCTCGGTGAGCCGGGTCAGCTGCTGGGTGGCGAGTTCGAGCAGGTAGAGATCGAGGTTGCCGCCACGACCCGACAGGGTCAGCGCGAGGCGCGTGCCGTCGGGCGACCATGCAGGCGCCCCGTTGATACCCGCCCTCGCCGAGACGCGGCGGCGCTCGCCCGTGCGAAGCCGCTGGACGTAGACCGCCGACACGCGGGACTCGAAGGACACGTAGGCGATCCATTCGCCGTCGGGCGACCATGCGGGGGACATGAGCGGCTGGCGTGACTCGAGGATCACGCGGGCACCCTCGCCGTCGGCATCCGCCACGACCAGCTGGTAGCGCTGCGCAGGCGGAGCGCCATCGACGGAGACGTAGGCAATGCGCGTCGCGAAGGCGCCGCGCACGCCCAGGATGCGCTCATGGACCCGGTCCGCGACACGATGGGCGCCATGCCTCATTGCGGAATCGGCGACCATCACCCGCTCGGCCAGCAGTCGCTGCCCCGTCAGCACATTGACGAGCTCGAAGTCGATCGCAGACCCCGACACGACGGGCGAGAGCCGTCCGACGACCACGAAATCGCTGCCTGCGGCACGCCACGCGGCAGCCTGGACGCCCTCGGCCCGGGAAGGGCGCGCCGGCAGGCGCGACGGAGCCAGCACGCGAAACCGCCCGCTACGCTCGAGGTCACCGCGGATCACCTCGGCGACATCGACCGCCGGTGTCGCGGTTCCTGCAGGCAATTCGAAGGGGACGACGGCGATCGGGATGGGATCCGTGACGCCGGACGTGATGTCGACGATCAGCTTGGCCTGCGCAGGCCCACAGGCGACGACGGCGAGCCCCAGGGCGAGGGCCAGCGCGAGGCGACGTGAAAGGTTAGTCATTGGGCCTGAATCGTACCTCGATGTTGCGTTCGAAGAGAGCGGGATCCGGCGGCGGCGGCAGCGGCGATGCGCGCAGCACCGCGTCCTCGATCGACTGGCGCACGACCGCGTCGCCATTGCACTGGAGCACTCGTACCGCGACGACCTCGCCACCGGGCACCTGGGTCACGGCGACCGTGCAGTCGAGCCCGGCCCTTGCCGATGCGGGGCGGATCCACGCGCGCTGGATCCGCGCCTGTATGGCCGCCGCCCACTGAGCGCCCGCACCACTCGCCCGCGCGGCCATGCCCCGCTCCTCCGCCTCGAGCTGCCGACGCAGGTCGGCCTCGCGCTCGGCGCGGATGCGCTGCTCCTCGGCGGCCTTGCGTTCCGCCGCGGCCTTCCGCTCAGCTTCAGCCTTGCGTTCAGCTTCAGCCTTGCGCTCCGCCGCGGCCTCGCGCGCCGCGTCGGCCTTCCGCTGGATCTCGGCCTTTCGCTCAGCCTCCGCCTTGCGTGCCACTTCCGCCTGTCGCTGCTGCGCCGCCCGGGAACGAGCCTCGTCGATCGCGGGTGGCTTCTTCGGCGCAAGGGGCAATGCAGGCGTCTCTGGCACTGGCACCGGCGGCGCTGGACGAGCCCCGCCGCGAAACTCGGCGACCGCCGCAGGCTCGACTACGAAGGCGTCGATGGCCAGGACCCGGGGCGACTCGGGAGGGGCACGCAACAACCACCAACCCGATGCCACCACCCCCAGCACGCCGGCGTGAGCGAGGAGCGAAAGGCCGAGCGGACGCCAGCGACCGACGACGCCCTGCCGGTCCACGCCCGCGTCTCAGCGCGCGCGCCGGTCGACGGCCACCGGCTCGGTCAGGAAACCGATGCGACGCGCTCCCGCCTCCTGCAGCATGGCCATCGCCTCCACCACCCGACCGTACGGCACCGCGCGGTCTCCCTTGACCAGAACCGGCACCTCGGGCGAGCGGCGAAGTACCGCCGTCACGCGGGCCTGCGCCGTCGCGGTGTCCAGAGCACGCTCCGGCGCCGACCCCCGGTTGACGAACAGGCGGCCCTCGCGATCGATGGAAAGCACCAGCGGCGGCTGGTCCTTGAGGTCGGCAGGGTTGATGGGCTCGGCAGCAGCCTTGGGCAGCTCGACCTTGACCCCCTGGGTCAGCAGCGGCGCCGTGACCATGAAGATGATCAGCAGCACGAGCATCACGTCGATGTAGGGCACGACGTTGATCTCGCTCATGGGTCGACGGCCACGCGTCACCTGCCCCATCGGCTCACCCCTCCGCTCGCGCCGGCCCGCCAGGCCGTGCCGCGTGGCGCTGCAGGATCGTCGAGAACTCCTCGATGAACGCGTCGTAGCGCAGCTCGAGGCGACCCACCTGGTCCGCGAAGCGGTTGTACGCCACCACCGCCGGAATCGCGGCAACCAGGCCAATCGCGGTCGCCACGAGCGCCTCCGCGATGCCGGGTGCGACCGTGGCGAGCGTCGCCTGCTGCACGGCGCCGAGGCCGACGAACGCGTGCATGATGCCCCAGACCGTGCCGAAGAGACCGACGTAGGGGCTCGTCGAGCCAATGGTCGCGAGCGTGGACAGGCTCTGTTCCAGCTGCTCGACTTCCTTGATCTGCTGGGCCTTCATCGCGCGACGCGAACCCTCCAGCAGCACGTCGGGCGTGGCGACGCCCTGCTGGCGCAAGCGCGCAAATTCGCGGAATCCCGCGTGGAAGATCGCCTCGATGCCGTTCCCACCGCCGCGCCCGTCGATGCCCCGATACAGCGTGGCCAGGTCGCTGCCGGACCAGAACGCCGCCTCGAACTGCTCGAGCCCTTGCCGCGCGCCCGACAGCAGCCCCCGCTTGCGGAAGATGATGGTCCACGACGCCACGGACGCCGCCACCAGCGCGAGCATGACCAGCTGGACGACGATCGTCGCTTCGAGGACCAGCCGCAGGATGGAGATGTCGCCGCCCCCGCTCACGGCAGGTACTCCGCCAGCCGCCGCGGACGCAGTGTTCGCGCGTCGACGCACACTACCCTCACCGACGCCTCGACCAGCAGTCCGGGTTGCGGGGATTCACGATGCACCTGCTGCACGAAGCGCGCGGTGGTTCGGGACTCCACCAGCGGCACGCAGGTGACTCGCAGCAGGTCGTCCAGCCGAGCAGGCGCCCGGTACTCGATACCGACTCCAAGGACCATGAACTGGATGCCCTGCTCCGTGCTCAGTGACTGTTGGGAGAAGCCCCTCGCCCGCAGCCACTCCGTGCGGGCGCGCTCGAGGAACCGGAGGTAGTTGGCGTAGTACACCACGCCTCCCGCATCGGTGTCCTCCCAGTACACCCTGACGGGAATACTGAAGACCTCCGCGGCCGCCGCGGGTTCCGTCACGCGTCACCCTCCAGGAGCGGCAACGCGCCAGTCGCACGGTGCTCCGGGGCCGCGAGCCCGAGATGCAGGTACGCCCCCCGGGTGGCGACGCGCCCGCGGGCGGTGCGCATCAGCAAGCCCTGCTGGATCAGGAACGGCTCGATGACGTCCTCCAGGGTGCCGCGTTCCTCGCCGATCGCGGCCGCCAGGCTGTCGATGCCCACTGGCCCGCCGTCGAACTTGCCGATGATCGTCGAGAGCAGGCGGCGATCCAGGCTGTCGAGGCCGAGGCGGTCCACCTCCAGCAGATCGAGCGCCCGGGTCGCGAGTTCACCGGTGATCCGGCCATCGCCCCTCACCTGTGCGTAGTCGCGCACGCGCCGCAGCAGGCGGTTCGCGATGCGCGGGGTGCCGCGCGAGCGCCGCGCTATGCCGCTGGCGCCGTCGGCGTCCACCGGAACCCCGAGGATGCCCGCCGAGCGCACCACGATGGACGTGAGGTCCTCGACGCCGTAGAACTCGAGGCGCTGCACGATGCCGAAGCGGTCGCGAAGTGGCGAGGTCAGCAAGCCAGCACGTGTCGTGGCGCCCACCAGCGTGAAAGGCGGCAGCGAGATCTTGATCGAACGCGCGGCGGGCCCCTCGCCAATCATGATGTCGAGCTGGTAGTCCTCCATCGCCGGATAGAGCACTTCCTCGACGATCGGCGAGAGCCGGTGGATCTCGTCGACGAACAGCACGTCGCGGGGCTGGAGGTTGGTGAGGATGGCGGCGAGATCGCCCGGACGCTCGAGCACCGGACCGGACGTCTGCCGCAGGCTGACGCCGAGTTCCGTGGCGAGGATGTTGGCCAGCGTGGTCTTGCCGAGACCCGGCGGCCCGAAGATCAGCACGTGGTCGAGAGCCTCGCCGCGCCCACGCGCGGCGTCGACGAAAATGCCGAGCTGCTCCTTCACGGGCTGCTGGCCTACGTAGTCGGCGAGCCTCTTGGGCCGGATCGCCCGATCCGCTGCGTCGTCCTCGCGACCGGCATCCGGACCGATGAGTCGATTGTCGATGCCAGTCATGGCACGCCGCCCCTCCCGCTCATGCACCCTGCTCGCGAGCAGCCGCCTGCAGCGCGCGCCGGATCAGCTCCTCGGTCGCCAGCCCCGAGCCACCACCGAGCTTGACGAGCCGGCTGGCCTCCGCCGGCTTGTATCCCAGGGCAACGAGGGCAGCGAAGGCCTCCGCCTCCGCGCCACCCGCGGCGAGCTCAGCCGGCACGCCGGGCAACGCGCCTGGCGCGGTGACGCGATCGCGCATCTCGATGACCAGGCGCTCCGCGGTCTTCCGGCCCACCCCCGGTACGCGGGTCAGCGAGGCGACGTCATTGGCCGCAACGCAGGCCGCGAAGGCGTCCACGCTCACCCCCGAAAGGATCGACAACGCCATCTTCGGACCCACCCCGGTGACCTTCAGCAGGCTGCGGAACAGCCGTCGCTCCTCATCGGTCGCGAAACCGTACAGCACGTGCGCGTCCTCCCGGACGACCAGGTGCGTGAGCAGGCGCAGCTCCTGGCCGGCGGCGGGCAACACGTAGAAGGTCGACATGGGCGCCTCGACCTCGTAACCCACGCCGCCGACCTCGAGCAGCAACTGTGGCGGCGACTTCGACGCGAGGATCCCGCGCAGCGAACCGATCACCGCAACGCCCCAGATGCTGCCGTCAACCGCCCCGGGGCGAGCCCGGCGTCGAGCGCACCCAGCCTCCTCGACTGCGCGTGGCACAGGGCCACTGCCAGCGCATCGGCGGCGTCTGCCGTCAAAGGCTCGGCGAGGTGGAGCAACTGCCGGACCATGTGCGCGACCTGGACCTTGTCCGCCGCACCATAACCCACCGTCGCCGACTTGATGGCGCGCGGCGCGTACTCGAACACGGGCCCGGAGCCGAGCGCGGCAAGCGCCGCGCCCCGCGCCTGCCCCAGCTTCAGCGCGCTGTCCACGTTGCGACTGACGAACACCCGCTCGACCGCGCATTCGTCTGGCGCGTGCGACCGCAGGAGCTCGCTCACGGCCGAGTGGATGCGATGCATCCGCTCAGCGAGTGCAGCGCCGGCCACGACGATGCGCCCCTGGGCGACGCAGCGCAGGTCAGGCCCGTCGACGTCGATGATGCCGAAACCCGTCCGCAATGAGCCGGGGTCCAGGCCGAGTATCCGGCAGCGGCCCTGCGGGATCTTCGCCAGAGGCGCCACTGCAGGCGCTGGCGCTGGCGCGCGGCCGGGCACAGAACGCGCAGACTCGGGCGCAATGCCCGGCCGGAACGCCCGCCAAGACTTTGAGGAGTATCGCGTCACGTCTAGCCGCCGGAGCGCGTTCCAAGGCGCGGGAATCAAAGGGAAAACCGCGCGTATCATACCCGGAAAGCCCACCGCGCCGCATCGTCCGGAACCGTGAGTCGTGCACGTCGAAGACCGCTGCCCTGCCTCGATCCAGCATGCGCTCGACGCCGCGCATGCCGTGCTGCGCGAGCAGGGCGCGTCCGAGGCGCAGCTCGCCGAGGCCGTCGCGGCCGGCCGCCTCGTCGGGCAGCTCACCGAGGACACAGACCTGGCCATCGGGAGCCTGATCCACGAGGCAGTGCAGGCGCGCGTGAGGCCGCCGCAGGAGTGGCCGGCCGACGCTCGCTGCGCGGTGGGCGAGCCGGCCTGGCGCGTGGCCGCGGAACTTGGCCGGCTCGGCGAATTCGGCCGGGGAGCCCGCTGGAGCTCGCCGTCCGGCCTCACCGGAGGTCAGGCCGAGACCCTGCGCAAGATGCTGCTGGGCGTGGTGAGGGACCCACGATTGGTCGTTGCCAGGATCGGCCTGCAGCTCGCGCGACTGAGGGCCGCACGCGAAGGCGATCCCGCGCGCAGCCAGGAGCTGGCGGCCGAGGCACGCGCCGTCTTCGCGCCCCTGGCAAACAGGCTCGGGCTCTGGCGGGTCAAGTGGGAACTCGAGGATCTCGCGCTGAGGGAGCTCGACCCCGACGCCTACCGGCGAATCGCACACGCCCTCGCTGAACGCCGTGCAGACCGCGAACGCTACATCGCCGATGCGTGCCTGGCGCTGCGGCAGGCGCTCGCGTCCGCGGGGCTCGAGGCGGAGGTGAGTGGACGCCCCAAGCACCTGTACAGCATCCATCGAAAGATGCAGGAGAAGCGCCTCGATATCTCGCAAGTCTTCGACCTGCGCGGCCTGCGCGTGATCTGTCGGTCCGTCCCCGACTGCTATGCCACGCTCGGGGTCGTCCATGGATTGTGGAGCTGGCTGCCCGACCAGTTTGCCGACTACATCGCCACGCCGAAGGAAAACGGCTATCGCTCGATCCACACGGCCGTGCTCGGGCCCGGTTCGCGCGCGCTCGAGGTACAGATCCGGACTCGCGAGATGCACGAGCACGCCGAGCGAGGCGTCGCGGCGCACTGGCGCTACAAGGAAGGCGGTACCGCGGATTCGGCCTACTCTCGCAAGATCGACGCCGTCCGTCGTTTGCTCGCGCCCGCAGGCCCGGGGCCCCGCGCGGAGGAGCAGGACTTCCTGGAGGGTGCCCAGCGCGGACTGTTCGAGGACCGGATCTACGCGCTGACACCCCACGGCGAGGTGGTCGACCTCGGCCTTGGCGCCACGCCGCTCGATTTCGCGTACCAGGTGCACACGAGCCTCGGGCATCGCTGCCGGGGCGCCAAGGTCGACGGCAGGATCGTGCCGCTGACCCACAGGCTCGCAAACGGCGAAGTCGTCGAGATCATCGCCGGACGCGAGGAGTCTCCGAGTCGCGACTGGCTGCACCAGGACGGGTACCTCGCATCGGCCCGGAGCCGGGCCAAGCTGCGTGCGTGGTTCCGACGGCGTGACGCGGGCGAGAACGAGGCGGCCGGGCGGGCGCTGGCCGAGCGCGAACTCGCGCGGCTGGGTGTTGGCCCCGAGGGCATGTCAGCGCTGGTCCAGGACCTCAAGGCTCGCGACGCACAGCAGTTGTACCGCTGGCTCGGCGAGGGTGAGGTCGGCGTGAACCAGCTTGCCCAGGCGGCAGCGCGGCGGTTGTCCCGGTCAACCGCAAGGGGCGCACCGGACCCGCTGCGGGAGCGACCGTGGCTTCGGGGGGCGGCAACGAAGACTGGCGCGAGCCCACCGGCCTCAGCCGTGCTCATCGAGGGCGTGCCGGACCTGCCAATCACCCTCGCAGGCTGCTGCGAGCCCGAAAGCCCACGCCCGATCAGCGCGTACGTCACCCTTGGCCGGGGTGTCACGATCCATGATGCGTCCTGCGCCGCGCTGTCGAGGATGCAACGGACCCACCCGCAGCGCGTGCTCGCCGCGGCCTGGGCCCCGTAGCGCCCTGGCGCTCTCAGCGGTTCGGCATGTCGATGGCGCGCTTGTCGGCCGCCAGGGCCGCCTCGTGCAGCGCCTCCGACAAGGTCGGATGGGCGTGGATCGTGCGCTGAAGGTCCTCGGTGCTCGCGGAATACTCGAGGGCAAGCACCGCCTCCGCGATCAACTCCCCCGCCATCGGGCCGATCACGTGCACGCCGAGGATCTGGTCGTCATCCACGGCGGAGATCATCTTCACGAACCCCTGCGAGGCTTCCATCGCGCGGGCACGGCCGCTCGCCATGAACGGGAAGCTGCCGACCTTGTAGGCCCGACCGCTGGCCTTGACCTGCTCCTCGGTCTGCCCGACCCACGCGATCTCGGGCGCGGTGTAGATCACCGACGGGATCACCGCGTAGTTCACTTCGGCGTAGAGGCCGGCGATTCGGTCGGCCACGGCGACGCCCTCCTCCTTGCCCTTGTGGGCGAGCATGGGCCCGCGTACGCAGTCACCGACGGCCCATACGTTCGGGGCACCGGTCCGGCAGTCGTGGTCGACCTTGATGAACCCACGCTCGTCGAGTTCGACACCGGTGCCGTCGGCCAGGAGCTCGCGGGTGAATGGACGTCGCCCGATGCAGACGATCAGCCGGTCCACCTCGAGCGACTGCGTGACGCCCGCGGCGTCCTGGTAGGAGACGAGCACGCCGCCGCCCGTGGCCTTCGCGCTCGTGACCTTGGCACCGAGCCGGATGTCGAGCCCCTGCTTGCGGAAATGCTTGAGCGCCTCGCGTGCGAGCTGCTGGTCCGCCATCGCAAGGAAATCAGGCATGGCCTCGAGTACCACAACCTCTGAACCGAGCCGACGCCAGACGCTGCCGAGTTCAAGGCCGATGACCCCGGCGCCAATCACGCCCAGCCTCTGGGGCACTCCGTCGAACTCGAGCGCACCCCAGCTGTCGACGATGTACTTGCCGTCGAAGGGAGCGGAGCGCAGCTCCATCGGAACCGAGCCCGTTGCCAGCACCACGTGCTTGGCCGAGAGCCGGCGCTTCGCGCCGTCGTGGGACGTGAACTCCACCTCGTTGCCTGTGAGCAACCGGCCGTGCCCCTGCAGGGCAGTGACCCCCGCGGCCTTGAGCAGCTGCGAGATGCCACCGGTCATGCCCTTGACGATCGTCGCCTTGCGCTTCTGCATGGCGGAAACGTCGAACGACACTGCGCCGGTCCGGATGCCGTGCGCGGCGAACTCGGTCTGCGCCCTGTGGTAGAGCTCGGAAGATTCCAGCAGGGCCTTGGAGGGGATGCAGCCGGCATTGAGGCACGTGCCACCGAACGCCGCCGATCCGTCGTAGTTCTTCCACTCGTCGATGCAGGCAACCCGCAGCTTGTTCTGGGCGGCGCGGATCGCGGCCGGATACCCTGCGGGGCCGCCGCCGATGACGACCACGTCGAAAGCGTCACTCATGGCTCAGATCCCCAGCAGCATGCGGCCAGGGTCCTCGAGCGCTTCCTTGATCGCCACGAGGAACTGCACGGAATCGCGCCCGTCGATGATCCGGTGGTCGTAGCTGACCGCCAGGTACATCATGGGCCGCACGACAACCTGGCCATCGACGACCACGGGGCGATCCTTGATGTTGTGCATGCCGAGGATCGCGCTCTGCGGCGCATTCACGATCGGGGTCGAGAGCATCGAGCCGAACACACCACCATTGGTGATCGTGAAGGTGCCCCCGGTCAACTCCTCGAGCGACAGGGATCCCGAGCGCGCACGCTTGCCGTAATCGGCGATTCGGCGCTCGATCTCCGCGAAACCCAGCTGATCCGCATCCCGGACCACGGGCACGACCAGGCCGCGATCCGTCGACACCGCGACACCGACGTCGTAGTACTCGTGGTAGACGATGTCGGTGCCTTCCACCGACGCGTTGACGATCGGGAATTTCTTCAGCGCCTCGACCGCGGCCTTCACGAAGAACGACATGTAGCCGAGCTTCACGCCGTGATCCTTCTCGAACCGCTCCTTGTGACGCGCGCGCAGCGCATTCACCGCAGAGAGATCGACCTCGTTGAAGGTGGTGAGGAGCGCCGAATTGCGCTGCACCTGCACGAGCCGCTCCGCGATGCGCTGGCGCAGGCGCGTCATCGCGACACGCTGCTCTCCGCGGGCACCACCCGGCGCGGCCGGGGCCGCAATGGTCGCGGCCGGCGCAGGAGCCGGCGCGGCCTGCTGCGGCTCCACGGGCTCGGCCTCGCCCTTGGCCTTTTCGAGGTGGCTGATCACGTCAGACTTGGTCAGGCGGCCGTCGCGACCGGAGCCCTCGATGCCCGACGGGTCGAGCTTGTTCTCCTCCACGAGACGACGAACCGAGGGGCTGAGGCGTGCGTCCGAGGCCGGTGCCGTCGAGGCAGCAGCCGTGATGACCCCCGCCGCCACCGGGGCCGGAGCAGCAGCCGTAGCCATAGCCGGCGCGGCCGCCGCGACGCCGGCTTCGACGATCGCCAGCAGGTCCCCGCTGCGCACCGTTGCGCCGGCGTTGACCTTGATATCCTTGAGGATGCCGGCGACCGGGGCCGGCACCTCGAGCACGACCTTGTCCGTCTCGAGGTCTGCGAGGTTCTCGTCGCGGCCCACCGCCTCGCCAGGCTTGCGGCGCCACGCGACCAGCGTCGCGTCGGACACCGATTCGGGAAGCTGGGGAACACGGATTTCAATAGTCATTGCACGAAAACCTCATGAACTCTTGCGAAGGCCCGCTGGGCCTGTCGGCGTCGGCGCGGCAGGTGCCGCGAGCCGCGTGGTCTCCCGCGCGCCCTCCTCGCGGGCCGAGGAAGTCAGCGCGGCGCCAATCAGCTCAGCCTGCTCGCGATCGTGGAACTTGGAGATACCGGTGGCCGGGGCCGCCGCGGGCGCACGGCCGGCGTAGAGCAGCTCGCGCTTGCCCGCGAGCGGACGGTCGAGCTGGTGCTTGATCTGGTACCAGGCACCCTGGTTCTGGGGCTCCTCCTGGCACCAGACGACCTCGCGCGCATTCGGGTAGACCCGGAGAACGGCCTCGTAGTCCTCCACCGGGAACGGGTAGAGCTGCTCGAGGCGGACCAGCGCCACGTCGCGCAAACCAGTGGCCCGACGGGCCTTGAGCAGGTCGAAATACACCTTGCCGCTGGAGAACACCACGCGTCGCACGCGCGAGGCGTCGACGGGGTCGATCTCGTCGATGACTTTCTGGAAGGACCCGCGGCCGAGCTCCTCGAGGGCCGAGACCGACAGCTCGTGCCTAAGCAGGCTCTTGGGGGTCATGACGATCAGCGGCTTGCGGAAGGCCTGCAGCATCTGCCGGCGGAGCATGTGGAACATCTGCCCCGGCGTAGACGGCACGCAGACCTGCATGTTCAGTTCGGCGCAAAGCTGCAGGAAACGCTCCAGGCGAGCCGAAGAATGCTCAGGACCCTGGCCCTCGTAGCCGTGGGGCAGGAACAATGCGAGGCCACACAAGCGCCCCCACTTGGACTCTCCGGAGCTGATGAACTGGTCGATGATGACCTGGGCGCCGTTGGCAAAGTCGCCGAATTGCCCCTCCCAGATCACCAGGGCGTCCGGGTCGGTCTGCGAGTAACCGTACTCGAAGGCCATGACGGCCTCCTCGGACAGCACGGAGTCGATGACC
This sequence comes from uncultured Acidibacter sp., assembly GCA_964584625.1. Taxonomy (GTDB): domain Bacteria; phylum Pseudomonadota; class Gammaproteobacteria; order Steroidobacterales; family Steroidobacteraceae; genus UBA964. Next base: position 18,254 of record CAZPAJ010000016.1, on the reverse strand, counting down.
TGGAAACGCGGCTGGCGCTCGGCCACGTGCTGCAGGGGGATGTGCACCTCGCCCGTCTGCTGGTGGTGGAACACCGCGTGACGGTGGAAGAAGGTGCCGCGCCCGCAGTCCTGACCGGAAATGCGGACCGAGTAACCATCCTCGAGCAGGCTTGCGTAGGCCAGGGTCTCGGCGCAGCCCCAGTCCAGCGCCATCTCACCGGCAAGCATCTTTTGCCGGTTCGCCACGACCTGCTGGACGCGGGAATGGAGCGGGAAACCCTCGGGCACCGACGTGATGCGGGCGCCCAGGGTGCGCAAGCGCGCGAGGTCGACGCCCGTCGTCACACGCTCGTTCCAGTCGGCGACCTGGAGGTAGCGGCTCCAGTCCACGGTGTACTTGTTGCCGATCATGCCGAGCGAGGCACGGGCCAGCGGCCGGCCTTCCTCGAGACCGGCCCGGTACTCCTCGACCATCGCACTGGCTTCGGCATCGGTCAGCACGCCCTCCGCCGCGAGGCGGTCGGCATAAAGCTTGCGCGCCGTGGGGTGCTTGCGGATGACGGAATACATGACCGGCTGCGTTGCCGCAGGCTCGTCCGCCTCGTTGTGGCCCAGACGACGGTAGCAGACGAGGTCGATGACCACGTCCTTGTGGAACCGCATCCGGTACTTCAGGGCAAGCCGCGCCACGAATACCACGGCCTCGGGGTCGTCGGCGTTGACGTGGAATATCGGGGCCTCGAGCATCTTGGCCACGTCCGAGCAATAGATCGTCGAACGTGCATCGTCGGGCCGGGAGGTCGTGAACCCCACCTGGTTGTTGACGACGACGTGGATGGAGCCGCCCGTGTAGTAGCCGCGCGCCTGCGACAGCTGCATCGTCTCCATCACGACGCCCTGGCCGGCGAACGCAGCGTCGCCGTGGATCAGCACCGGCACCACGCGATCGCCGGCGACGTCGCCACGACGCTCCTGGCGGGCACGCACGGAACCTTCGACCACCGGGTTCACGACCTCGAGGTGGGAGGGGTTGAATGCGAGGCCGACATGGACGTTGCCGCCCGGGGTGCGGAGATCGGACGAGAAGCCCTTGTGGTACTTGACGTCGCCCGAGCCCTTCAGGTGGGCCGTCTCGTACTTGCCCTCGAACTCGGAGAACAGGACGGAAGGGGCCTTTCCGAGCACGTTGACGAGCACATTGAGGCGGCCGCGATGGGCCATGCCGATCACGAACTCCTCGACGCCCGCATTGCCGCCCTGCTGGATCATGTCGTCCAGCAGCGGAATGAGTGAATCGCCGCCCTCGAGCGAGAAGCGCTTCTGGCCCACGTATCGGGTGTGGAGGTAGCGCTCGAGACCCTCGGCCGCCGTCAACTGCCAGAGGATGTTGCTCTTCTCCTCGGCCGCGAACGCGTGGTGCAGGCGCCCCTGCTGGAACTCGTCCTGGAGCCAGAGGCGCTCCTCGGTGTTGGACACGTGCGCGAATTCCGCGCCGACGCTGCCGCAATAGATGTGGGTCAGCGTCGAGATGATCTCGCGCAACGTGGCGCGGGGGGCAATGCGGCCTACCCGGCTGCCGGTGAAGAACTCGGTATCGAGATCCGCGTCGGACAGACCGAAGTACTCCAGGTCGAGGACGCGGGGCCTTTCGCGCTTGATGAGCCCGAGCGGATCGAGCTGCGCGACGAGGTGGCCGCGGTTGGCGTAGATCTGGATGAGCCGCGACACCGCACCCTGCTTGGCGCTCAGACCGGCCGGCTCGGCGGACGCAGGCGCGCTGCGGGGCAGCCGCGCCCGTTCGGCGATCGCCGCCTGGATCGAGCGGTGCGAGGCCTCGCGGGCTGGCGCAACCGTCAACGTCTTGAAGTAGTCCCTCCAGCGCGCGTCCACGCTGGCCGGATCGGCGACGTACTGCTCGTACAGGGCCTCGACATAGTCGGCGTTGCCGCCGTAGAGGGGTGTGGACTCCAGTTGCTCGCCGCGCGTTGCGCCCATGAGAAAAGACAACCTCCGGAAAGGCCCGATCAGGCTCGCTAGTTTAACGGAATGTGGGGCATCGACGCCAAAACGGCGGCGGCTGGTCAGGGAGCGCCGAAACTCCCGGTCGAGAGCTTCTCGAGAAGCCACAACTCATACGTCACCAGCACCACGTAACCCGCCAGCACCGCATAGAGAATGTGGCCGACCGGCAGGCGGCCAAATGCCCGGTGACGGGACAACAAGGTCAGCAGGATCACCCCGCTCGAGGTCAGCAACATCTTGGTGATCGCAAATCCGCGCCCGCTGCCGAGCACGAGCGGCTCCATGAACGGATTGATCTCGTGGGCGCCAAGCCCGATCACCGTCAACGTCAGGAATGCGTCTGCCACGGACAGCAGCACGATCAGCACCGCGACCGCGAGCCAGCGAGGGTGATACCAGTCGAGCGCGGCGAGGTGCCGCTCGTCCCGTCGGCGAGGCTGTCGCCGACGTGGGGATACCCCGCCGAAGATCACTCCCCAGAACGTGCGCTCGCGCCGGTCGACGCCGCTGCGACGATCCGCGAAGTCGGCGGCATGGGTACGTGAGTTAGGAGGCTCCACGCACGGATTCTAGTACGCGGCGGCGAAACGGCCTCCATGCGAGACGTGACGCCGATCGCAGTTCGGGACGGATCAGCGCAGGGCGCGGCGCAGGAACAACGACACCTCGAGCCGGTCGTACTCGAAGACTGCGACATTCGACGAATTCCGCGTGACCCTGAACTGCGGCCCGACGCTCCAGTCGGGGGTGGGCCAGCGCCGCAGTTCGGCGCCCACCAACGCCACCCACTGTCGGTCCAGGCGGTCGATCCGCTGGAAGCCCCTTGCACCGTAGAAGTCGGAGGTCAACCAGGATACTTCGCCGTAGACCACCGCTCCGCCACGCAGCAGGTGCGCGCCAAACAGCCGTGCGCCCCAGCGCTCATTCGAAAACGGGGAGCTTCGGTCGCGCGATACGTCGCGCCCCCCGAGCAAGGCCAACCCAACGCGCGGCAGCCCCCCGGCGCGCGACTGGGTCTGCAGCGCCCCACCCCACACATAGCGCCGGACATCGAGCGGCTCGAAGTCAGCCTGCCGGTAGTCCAGCGCGATGGCCCTGGCAAGGCCCACCCATTCGAGACGCTCGCGCCAGGGCAGCGAGGCGGATACCTCGGCGTAGGGCGCGGCAAAATGTTCACGCCCATCGAGCCAGCCGCCCGTGACATGCAGGGCAGCCGCAACCTGGAGGGTGCCGAGCCGACTCTCGACCGCCACCCCACCATCGGCAACGGTTTGGTCGAACTCTCGGGCCTCGAGGTTGACGCGGTGTCCGGCACGCAGCCCCCCGGACAGCCGCAACGGCAGGCGCGTGGAGATGTGCCGCGCCTGCAGGTCTGCCCCCACCTCCAGGAACGGCGAAGCCTGCCTCTGCTCGCGCGGATCCAGTTGCAAGCCGAAGAACGTGGATTCGGAAGTCGCCGCATTGGCGTTGGAGTCATACCCCGCGCCCGCCGACCACGCGAGCCCAAGGGCCGGCGACGACATGTCGCTCGTCGGCATGGCCACTGCCGGGCCGCCCGCGTCCTCCAGCGCGCGGACCGCGATGCGCCGGGTGAGCTCCGTTGCACCCCGATCGCGCAAGATGCGGTACTGCTCGCGCGCAGCCTCCGTCTCTCCCGCTGCCGCGAGCGCGCGGGCCAGCTCCACCCGGGCGGCATCGAATCGCGGTTCGACGGTCAGTATGCGCCGCAGCGGCTCGACCGCCTCCGACGGGCGACCGCTGCCGACTGCCGCCAGGGCGAAGAGGTAATCGAATCGGGTGTCGCCGGCGAGGAACCGAAGCTGCGGCTGGAGCAACTCATAGGCGACCCCGGCCTGGCCTTCCGCGAGGCGGAGCTCAGCGCTGCCCAGGAGATCGTCGCCCCGCACCTGCGGCGCGACCGCCAGCAGCACCAGCGCGGCCAGCAGTCTGGGGATCTTGGCGGTTGGGATCATGGGGAGTTGGCGCCCCCGGCCGGAGTTGAACCGACGACCTACCGCTTAGGAGGCGGTCGCTCTATCCACTGAGCTACGGGGGCTGGGTTCCGCGTTGCCCGCGAAGTTTAACGCTTTTTGACGAAATACGGCGCGAGCGCTGGACACAGCCGGGGAAAAAGACCGCTGATTAAGTCGCATACACGATTACGTCATGAACCGGGAGTGAATAATTCAAACAATTCCCGCCAAGAGTTTGACAATAAATGCGAGCCCTTCCTTCAACGGCAAAATCCTGGGCTCCTTCCATCGCTCGAGCCCCCTTGGGCCTGGCCCTGGCTGCAATGTTCGCCACCGCCCTCGCCTTCGCGCCGGTTCCGCTCCAGGCCCAGGCAGGGGCGCATGAGCAGCGTCCGGACCGGGTCATGGTGCGGTTTCGCGCCAACGCCACTGCCTCGTCCCGCAGCCAGGCAATCACCAGCATCGGCGGCACCTCCGAAGTCAGATTCACCCTCGTGCCGGATCTGGAAAGAATTTATTTCCGCCCGGGGAGGAGCGTTGCCGATGTGGTTTCCATCCTTCGCCGGCACGCTGCCGTGCTCTATGCGGAACCGGATTTCGTCATCCGCAAGACCGCGGTCCCGAATGACCCGCAATTTGCCCAGCAATGGGGTATGAATCGGGTGCAGGCACCGAAGGCCTGGGACCTCTCGCGCGGCGACCAGGGCCTGCCGGTGGCCATTCTCGACAGCGGCATCGATCGCTCGCACCCGGACCTGCAGGGCAACTTGTGGCAGAGCCCAACGGACTGGCCCAACGGGATCGATGACGACCGCAACGGAATGGTCGACGATTTCCACGGCTGGGACTTCGCCTACAACGACAACAACCCCTCGGACGTCGATGGACACGGCACCCGCACGGCAGGGATCGTCGGTGCGCGCGGCGACAACCGCCTGGGCGTCGCGGGCATCAACTGGCGCACCCGGCTTGTTCCGCTGCGCGTGCTCGACGACTGGGGCAACGGTTTCTCTTCCAATGCGATCATGGCGCTGCAATATGCCGCGCGCCAGCGCGTCCGCGTTGCACTCGCACCGTGGGGTACCTACGCGTGGAGCCAGGCGCTGCACGATGCGGTGGGCGCCCTGCGCGGGGCCAACCTATTGCTGGTGGCATCGGCGGGGAATGGCGGGCGCGACCGCCTGGGCGACGACAACGACCGCACACCCGTCTACCCCGCGAGCTTCACCCACGACAACGTGATCTCGGTGACGGCGACGGACAGCGCCGACCGCCGCGGGAATTTCGGCAACTTCGGCCGCGCCGGGGTGGACCTCGGTGCACCGGGCGTGGGAATCATGACGACCTCCCGCGGCGGCGGCTACGCCTGGCATGACGGCACGTCGGGCGCTGCCGCGCACGTGGCAGGCGCCGCGGCGCTGGTCGCGGCGGCCCGCCCGACCTGGACCTATGCGCAGATCCGCGATGCAATCCTGCGCAACACCCGACCCGTGGCATCGCTATCCGGGGTGACCGTGACAGGTGGCATGCTGAACCTCGCCGGAGCATTGTCCACGGGCACCGCAACCCCCGCGCCGGCACCTGCAGCGGTCTCGCTGCCCGCCCCTGCCGCCGCGCCAGGCAACCTCGAGGCGAGGCTGCAATGGGTCGACGACTCACCCGACGAAGCGGGATTCCGGATCGAGAGGTCGATCAACGGGGGATCTTTCGTGCTGCTGGCCAGCGTGGGCTCCAACGTGGTCAGCTACACGGCGACCGGCCTGCTGCCGGGGACGACCTACCAGTTCCGGGTTCGATCGTTCAATGGCGCCGGCCAGTCCGATCCGAGCAATGCGGTCACGATCCGGGCTCCTGGCCCCAGGGAACCGCCCCAGGCACCCACTCTGGCGGGTACCGCCAGCCGCGGCCAGGCGAACCTGAACTGGAGCAACGTGCTCGGTGAAACCGGCTACCACCTCGGGCGCGCCGCATACGACGCCGGTCGCCGTAGCTGCGGGAGTATGGCGGTGGTGGGGACGATGCCGGAGAACCTGTCGCGGACCACTGACCCGCGCCCGGGCGGCGGGCGGTTCTGCTTTGCGGTCCGTGCGTTCAACTCGCACGGTACCTCGCCGTGGTCGAACGTCGTGACGCTCGACGTGCCGAGGTGAGTGAAACCCCGAGGAAAGTGGTGGAGCGGAAGGGGATCGAACCCTCGACCTTCGCATTGCGAACGCGACGCTCTCCCAGCTGAGCTACCGCCCCACATTCTTCGGACCGCCATGGCGCGGTCCGGCGAGGGGCGCGATTGTAGCAGTCATGCGCCGGGAGGCAAGCTGCGTTTCGAGCCGCCGAGCGCCCTGTCAGTAGCGGAGACGTAGCACGGACGCCGCGCCTGCACGGTTCACCGTGACCACGAACATCGTGGCGAAATCGTCGTCGGCGATCGGCGCGGGCTCCAGACCGCCGTCCAGCGCGGCAACCATGGCGGGGACCGTATTCGAATGACCCACGACGACGATCGTGCCCCCTCGATGGCGCCGGAGCAGCTCCCGGATCACCTCGTCGGGCTCACCCGGGGGCCACGCACTCACCTCAAGCCCGACCCGCTCGGCCAACGGACGGGCTGTCGCCTGGCTGCGTCGGGTATCGGTCGCGTACACCGCCCCGACGGCGGAGCCAGCGGACCCGGCAAGCATGTTGGCCAGGCGGACGGCGCGCGCGTCCCCCTCGGCCGTCAGGACGGGATCATCCGCCGGCTCCAGCGCCTTTTCGGCATGGCGGAGCAGGACAAAGGTCGTGGGCTCCGCGAGGCGCACGACGATCAGCCGCGCGGCCACCGACAGCACGGTACCCACCAGCAGGGCGGCGAGGATCGCCATCCAGATCGGCGCGAGGAAGGGGCGTCCCGCCCGCGACACGCGTGGCGCTGTCATGGACGGTTCCAGGCGGCCCGCAGCAGGGTCGTCGAATACTTCACTTCGCCAGCATAGCAGCGCCGGCCGTCCCGCAGCCGGACTGGGCCAATTTCGCGGCATAATCACGCCATGGAAAGCCGCGCAGCAGGGATCGCGCTCGAGGCCGTGACCAAGCGTTTCGGCAACGGATTGCTCGCGCTCGACAACGTAGGCCTGCGGATCGCCCCCGGCGAGTTCGTCTCGCTCGTGGGTCCGTCGGGTTGCGGCAAGAGCACGGTGCTCAGGATCGTGGCGGGGCTCGACACCCCCACCACCGGCCGGATCGAAGCGCCCGCGGTGAGCGAGCCCACCTCCGCTGCCACGGCCTTCGTGTTCCAGGAAGCCACCCTGATGCCCTGGGCCAGCGTCTTCGACAACGTCTGGCTGCCGCTGCGGCTCGCGGGCACCGCACGCGCAGCGGCCGAGGGCACGGTGCGGGAAGTGCTCTCGGGCGTGGGTCTCCGCGAATTCGCAGACGCCTATCCCGCCGAGCTGTCGGGGGGCATGCGGATGCGGGTGTCGCTGGCCCGTGCGCTCGTGACCCGGCCCAGGGTGCTGTTGATGGATGAGCCGTTCGCAGCGCTCGACGAGATCACCCGCGGTCGCCTGAACACCGACCTGCTGGCGTGGTGGCAGGATCGCGGCCTTACCGTAGTCTTCGTGACGCACAGCGTCTACGAATCGGTGTTCCTGAGCCAGCGGGTGGTGGTGATGAGCAAGCGCCCGGGCCGCATCGTCGCCGACCTGCCGGTCGAAGCCCCCTACCCGCGCGACCCATCCTTCCGTGAATCGCGGACTTACCTGGATGCCTGCCGCGGCGTATCGGCGGCACTGGAATCCTCATGAGCGCCCCGCGCAGCCCCCTTTCCCGGCTGGCGCCGGCGTTGAGCGTCCTCGTGATGATCGCGTCCTGGGAGGCATTGGTGCGCCTCGCGGAGATCCCGCACTACATCCTGCCAGCGCCCAGCCTCGTCGCCCTGACGCTGTGGGAAAACCTGGGCTCCCTCGCCGCGAGCTGGTGGTACACCATCCGCATCACCTTTGGCGGGCTCGCGCTCGCCGTGCTGGGTGGTGTGACGATCGCCGCGGTCTTCGCGCTCTCGCGGCCCGTCGAGGCCGCGCTGTTCCCGTTGGCAGTGGTGCTTCAGGTCACGCCGATCGTCGCGATCGCGCCGCTGATCCTGATCTACGTCGAAAGCACCACCTCTGCGCTGCTCCTGTGCACCTGGGTCGTGGCCTTCTTCCCGATCCTGTCGAACACGGTCATCGGCCTGCGTGCCGCGGACCCCAACCTTCGCGACCTGTTCCGGCTGTACCGGGCGACGCCGTGGCAACGACTGCGTCTGCTGCTCGTGCCCAGCGCCATGCCCTACTTCATCGGTGGCCTGAAGATCGCGGGCGGGCTCGCCCTGATCGGCTCGGTCACGGCCGAGATGGTCGCCGGCGTCGCGGGTCGCGAGACGGGGCTGGCATCGCGGATCCTCGAGGCCAGCTTCCGGACCGAGACACCGAAGATGTTCGCGGCGCTGGTCCTGCTGATGGTCACGGGCGTGCTGATCTTCTGGTCCTTCGAGGCGCTGTCCCGACGCCTGCTCGGGCGCTGGCACGCCTCCGAGCGCCCCTAGAACCTGCCCCGCCCCAATCCTGAGGAGTTGCCATGAGACGCTCGATGCTCGCCCTACTGGCCGCGGCTGCCGCGGCAATGCTGCTGCCAGGCACCTCGGGGGCGCAGGCCGCGAGACCCACCGCCGCGCCAGCCACACCGGCACGCCTCGACAAGGTCACGTTCGCCACCAACTGGAAGGCGCAGGCCGCGCATGGCGGCTTCTACCAGGCACTCGCGGACGGCACCTATCGACGGTACGGCCTCGATGTCCGGATCCTCCAGGGTGGCCCGCAGGTCAACAACAACGCCTTGCTGCCGGCCGGTCGAATCGACTTCCTGATGACAGGCAACCTGCTGCACAGCTACGACAGCGTGAAGAACGGCCTGCCGACCGTGGTTGTCGCCGCGCTGTTCCAGAAGGACCCGCAGGCCCTGTTGGCCCATCCCGGCCAGGGGTTCGAGAAATTCGAGGCGCTGAAGTCAGCACCCGTGGCCCTGGTCGCGAAGGACGCGCAGTTCACATGGTGGCAATGGCTCAAGGCGCGGCACGGTTTCCGCGACCAGGCACTGCGCCCGTACACCTACAACCTCGGGCCTTTCCTGGCGAACAAGCGCGCGATCCAGCAGGGGTACTCGGTCGCCGAACCGATCTACGTGAGGAACCAGGGCGGATTCCAGCCGGTGGTGCACCTGCTGGCCGACCACGGGTACTCCACCTACTCGACGCTCATCGCCACGCGCACTCAAACAGTGCGTGACAGGCCGGACCTCGTCCAGCGGTTCGTCGACGCGTCGATCATCGGCTGGGTGAATTACCTCTATGGCGACCGGCGCGCGGCGAATGCGGCGATGCTGGCCGAGAACCCAGAGATGACGCTCGCCGAGATCGAAGCGTCGGTCGCACTCATGAAGTCGCAAGGCATCGTGGACTCGGGCGAGGCGCTGACCCAGGGGATCGGCGCGATGAACGCCGCCCGCATCCGTGATTTCCACGAGCAGATGGTGCGCGCGGGCCTGTACAAGCCCGGCGAGGTCGACCTGGCCAAGGTCGCCGACCTGCGATTCGTGAATCGGAAGGTGGGAGTCGACCTCAAGTCGCGGTTGCAGCCGCGCCCGGTCCCCTAGGCCGCCTACGTCGGTCGGCTGCAGCCACCTGCGAGTTGCACGCCGCGCACCAGCAGTTCGCCGTCGACCGGCCGCGGCGCGCGCGCGGTACCCAGATGCGGCAGCAACCGCCCTCTGACGGCAAGAAGCGCACCCTCGCCGGAGAACCTGAGCAAGGTTGCGGGGACGAAAGGCCGCAGCATCGGCGAGGCCGCCTCGACCCGCACGGTGACGCCGCCACCCTCGGCGACATGGCGCTCGGCCGTCAGGCGCAGGGCGATCGCGGCCGCACGCTCGCCCAGCAGGTAGTCGACTTTCAGTTCCCGCCCAGAGCGCAGGGCATCGAGATTGCGCTGGGCGTGCCGAACGAGCATCGGCCCCGCCAGCAGCCCCGGCGTCGCCGTTACCCGCGCCCGACGCGTGCTGCCTGCGGAACGGATCTCGAGTTCGAGCACCCCATCGCGCACCACGCCATCGACCTGCTGACCGATGTTTTCGCGAACCAGCCGGTAGAGTGCGAGACGACCCGACGCGGCGGCGTCGAGCACCACGTCCTCGCTCGCGCTGAGACGACCGTCGGGCGTGCGCCACTCGATGCCCAATCTCGGGCCGCACTGCCAGGCGGCGACGTTCCAGCGCCGGCCCAGGTCGACGCCCTGCCCGCTCGCCACGCCCTCGACCCGGCCCGATTCGACAGGGCCATCCCCAGCCGCCGCGGCAAGCGCCATGCCCGGCAGCAGGACGATGATCGCGATTAGCCAGCGCGTGGTGCTTCCCATCCTCGGAGTGTGGCGGGCGTCCGTGACAGCCTTGCGACGGCGGGACCATGGTCCGATTGCGGACTGGCAGCCGACGCGACTACGCTGCGAGTCGCCCCAGGTTTTCTCGGGATCGGATCATCCTGCATTGCCGATGAACGTCCACGCCCTCGATCATGTCAACCTGCGCGCGGAGCCCGCTCTTCTCGAGGCGCTCCGCGAGTTCTACGAAACCGCGCTCGGACTGGCGGTGGGTCCTCGCCCTCCGTTCGGATCGCACGGCTACTGGCTCTACGCAGGCGGTGCCCCGCTGGTGCACCTGCAGGCCGTCGACGGCGGCGACGCGCGCGCGACCCACGTGGCGACCACGATGGACCACGTGGCCTTCGCGGCCTCCGGCTTCGACGAAGTCACCGGCCGCCTGCAGTCGCTGGGCGTACCCTTCACCACCCGCAGCGTTCCGCTGACGGGCTCGCGCCAGGTGTTCCTGCGCGACCCGGCCGGAAACGGCATCGAGCTGCTGTTCGCCGACATCGACTGATCCAGCGAAGCCCGGGCGAAACGAGTACAATGTCCGCGCCGCCTGACGTCGTCATCGACTGACGCACCGCGCCGGACGCTTCCCCCGTCGAAGCCTTCCCGCCCGAGCGCTCCGTTCATCTCAAGGTCATCGGCGCATCCCAGCCGTAGACCCGCGAGGCGAACCCGTGGCCAAGGAAGAACTCATCGACATGCTCGGCACCATCAGCCAGGTGCTGCCCGACACCCGGTTCCTCGTGACGCTCGAGAACGGCATCCAGGTCACCGCGTACCTCTCCGGCAAGATGCGCAAGCACCGGATCCGGATCCTCGAGGGCGACAAGGTCACCCTCGAGATGTCGCCTTACGACCTCACGAAGGGCCGCATCAACTTCCGCCACAAGGACGAGCGCGCCGCTCCGCCGCCGGGCTCGCGGCCGAACTTCTTCCGTCGCCGCTGAGCCAGGGGCCGCGTCAGCGGCCCTTGAGTGCCTGCCTTAGCGCATCCGCCATGATGCCGGCCCCCTGGGGCTCTGCTGCGCCGCTACCTCGGTCGTCGCGCCGCGCTGCCGGCGACGGTCGGCCCGCCGGCGCAGGCTCGCCACCTTGGGGACCTCGTGATCCCGGCGCGTCGTCGAGCCGCATCGTCAACGCGATGCGTTGCCGTTTGACGTCCACCTCGAGCACCTTGACCTTGACCACGTCGCCCGCCTTGGCGACTTCGCGGGGATCCTTGACGAAGCGGTTCGACATCGCGGAGATGTGCACGAGCCCGTCCTGGTGCACACCGACGTCCACGAACGCGCCGAAGTTCGTGACGTTGGTGACCACGCCCTCGAGGATCATCCCTGGCTGGAGCTGGGCGACTTCCTCGACCCCCTCACGGAAGGTTGCCGTGCGGAACTCCGGTCGCGGGTCACGGCCTGGCTTCTCCAGCTCACGAAGGATGTCTCGAACCGTCGGCAGCCCGAAGCGTTCGTCCGTGTAGCGTGCCGCGTCCACGCGACGCAGCGTCGCCGAGTCGCGCATCACCTCGGACACCGGCCGGCGCAAGTCGGCGAGGATCCGCTCGACCACAGGATAGGCCTCAGGGTGCACGGCCGACGCATCCAGCGGGTTGTCGCCCTGCGCAATCCGGAGGAAGCCCGCCGACTGCTCGAAGGTCTTGGGACCGAGACGCGGCACCTCGAGCAGCTGCGCCCGGCTGCGGAACGCGCCGTTCGCGTCGCGGTGCGACACGATGCCCTCGGCCAGCGACCCGGAGAGGCCGGAAATCCGGGCCAGCAGCGCCGCCGAGGCGGTGTTGACGTCGACGCCCACTGCGTTCACGCAGTCCTCGACCACGGCATCGAGCTGGCGGGCGAGCCTGGCCTGGCTCACATCATGCTGGTATTGCCCCACGCCGATCGACTTGGGGTCGATCTTGACGAGTTCGGCGAGCGGGTCCTGGAGCCGGCGCGCGATCGACACTGCACCGCGCAGGCTCACGTCCAGCGACGGAAACTCCCGGGACGCCAGCTCCGATGCCGAATATACGGAGGCACCGGCCTCCGAGACGACGATCTTGGTCATCCTGAGTTCCGGATGGCGCCGCACGAGCTCCGCGGCCAGCTTGTCGGTTTCGCGCGAAGCGGTGCCGTTGCCAATGCTGATCAGCTCAACCCCGTGCTTCACGGCCAGCTTGCCCAACGCGTGCAGCGCACCATCACAGTCGTTGCGGGGAACGTGCGGGAATACCGTGCTCGTGTCGAGGAGCTTGCCCGTGCGATCGACCACGGCGACCTTCACACCCGTGCGAAGCCCGGGGTCCAGGCCCATGGTGACGCGTGGACCCGCGGGTGCCGCGAGCAGCAGGTCGTGGAGGTTCGCCGCAAACACGCGGATTGCCTCCTCCTCGGCGCGCTCGCGCAGCGCCGAGAAAAGCTCGCCCTCGAGTTGCCAGGCGAGCTTTACCGACCACGCCCAGCGGGCGGTCTGCAAAAGCCACGCGTCGGCACGGCGCCCGCGATCGGCAATGCCGTTGCGGGCCGCGACCTTACGCTCGCAGCTGTTGATCGGCCGGATCAACGCCTCGCCGGTCTCGATTTCCTCGGGCAGCTTGATCGATACACGCAGCACGCCCTCGTTGCGGCCGCGGAACAAGGCCAGTGCCCGATGCGGCGCCACCTTGGCGTAGGGCTCGCTGTACGCGAAGTAGTCGCGGAACTTCGCGCCCTCTTCCTCCTTGCCGTCGGCGGCGATCGACACCACCACGCCCTGCTCGGCCAGATGGGCCCGCAGCGCGCCCACCAGCTCGGCATCCTCGGCGAACCGCTCCACGAGGATATGCCGCGCGCCTTCCAGCGCGGCCTTCGCGTCGGCGACGCCCGGGTTGGGACCATCGGTGGCCTCGAAAGCCGCCCGCAGGTACTTCGCTGCCTCCGCCTCGGGATCGAGTTCGGGCTCCGCCAGCAACGCATCGGCGAGCGGACCGAGACCCGCCTCCAGCGCGATCATCGCCTTCGTCCGTCGCTTTGGCTTGTAGGGCGCGTAGAGGTCCTCGAGGCGCTGCTTGGAGTCGGCGGCCAGAATGCCGGACTCGAGCTCGGCAGTGAGCTTGCCTTGCGAGCGAATGCTGTCGAGCACCGCGGCCCGCCGCTCCTCGAGCTCGCGAAGGTACGCCAGCCGCTCCTCGAGCCGCCGCAGCTGCACGTCGTCCAGCCCGCCGGTGGCCTCCTTGCGGTACCGCGCGATGAACGGCACCGTGGCGCCTTCGTCGAGCAGCGCGACCGCCGCCTGCACCTGCGCCGGACGGGCCCCGAGTTCGTCGGCCAGGCGCGACGCAATGGGGGGCAATACGGAGTGCGCGGATGCGGTGTTCGTCGTCATGATCTCTTGGTCGTCGTGTGCTCGGCCCGTGGGGGCGCGACTATGCGTCACGAGCACTTCCCCGTCCATTGCCCCGATCGCCACCTTCCGGAGGTGCAGTCATGTCCAGCGAACCGCGTTGCCCGTTCTCGATGATGCACGGCGGCCGCACGAACGCCGCCATGCAGTCCAACGACCATTGGTGGCCGAAGCGACTCAACCTGCGGATCCTCAGCCAGCACTCGGCCAAGTCGGACCCCATGGGGCCCCGCTTCGACTACGCGGCGGAGTTCCGCAAGCTCGACTACGACGCACTGAAGAAAGACCTGCAGGCGCTGATGACCGACTCGCAGGACTGGTGGCCGGCGGACTGGGGCCACTACGGCGGCCTCTTCATCCGCATGGCGTGGCACAGCGCCGGCACCTACCGGATCGCCGACGGCCGCGGTGGTGCCGGCACCGGCAACCAGCGCTTCGCCCCGATCAACAGCTGGCCCGACAACGGCAACCTCGACAAGGCGCGCCGCCTGCTGTGGCCGATCAAGCAGAAGTACGGCAACCGGATCTCCTGGGCGGACCTCATGATCCTCGCAGGCAACGTCGCGCTCGAATCGATGGGTTTCAGGACCTTCGGCTTCGCCGGCGGCCGCGCCGACATCTGGGAGCCCGAGGAAGACATCTACTGGGGCTCCGAGTCCGAGTGGCTGGGCGATCGCCGCTACGCCGGCGAGCGCGAACTCGAGAATCCGCTCGCAGCCGTCCAGATGGGCCTTATCTACGTGAACCCCGAGGGTCCGAGCGGCCATCCCGATCCCGTGGCCTCGGGACGCGACGTACGCGAGACCTTCGCTCGCATGGCGATGAACGACGAGGAGACCGTGGCACTGGTTGCCGGCGGGCATACCTTCGGCAAGGCCCACGGCGCGGGCGATCCGAAGCTCGTCGGTCCGGAGCCCGAGGCCGCGCCGCTCGAGCAGATGGGGCTCGGCTGGAAGAACACGCTCGGGTCGGGCAAGGGCGTTCACACCACCACCAGCGGCATCGAGGGGGCGTGGAAGCCCCACCCCACCCGCTGGGATATGGGCTACTTCGACATGCTCCTCGGATACGAGTGGGAACTCGTCAAGAGCCCGGCGGGTGCGTGGCAATGGCTGGCGAAGGACGTCAAGCCCGAGCACATGATCCCGGACGCGCACGACCCCTCGAAGACCCACCGGCCGATGATGACGACGGCCGATCTGTCGCTGCGCTTCGACCCGGCCTACGAGAAGATCTCACGGCGCTTCCACGCCGACCCGCAGGCCTTCGCCGACGCGTTCGCCCGTGCCTGGTTCAAGCTCACCCACCGTGACATGGGCCCGCGTTCGAGGTACCTCGGACCCGAGGTCCCGGCGGAGGTCCTGATCTGGCAAGACCCAGTGCCGGCCGTCGATCACGAGCTCGTCGAGGCCAGCGACATCGCCGCGCTGAAGCAACGCATCCTCGCCGCGGGGCTGCCGGTTGCCGAGCTCGTGCGCACGGCCTGGGCCTCCGCCTCGACCTTCCGCGGATCCGACAAGCGCGGCGGTGCCAACGGCGCACGGATCCGCCTTGCGCCGCAACGCGGCTGGGCCGTGAACGAACCCGAGATGCTCGACCGCGTGCTGCCGGTCCTGGAGTCCATCCAGCAGGGCTTCAACACGAACCGCAACGATCGCAAGCGGATCTCGCTCGCCGACCTGATCGTGCTGGGCGGCTGTGCAGCCGTCGAGGAATCCGCGCGGCGCGCGGGCGTGGTCATCGAGGTCCCGTTCTCGCCAGGGCGCACCGACGCGACCCAGGAGCAGACCGACGTCGAGTCCTTCGCGGTGCTCGAACCCCGTGCCGACGGGTTCCGCAACTACCGCGCCCCGGGCATCGATGCCCCGGCGGAGGAACTGCTGCTCGATCGCGCCCAGCTCCTCACCCTCACCGCTCCCGAGATGACGGTCCTGGTCGGCGGCCTGCGCGTGCTGGGAGGCAATGCGCACGGTTCCGCCCACGGGGCCCTGACCGCTCGGCCCGGGACGCTCTCCACGGACTTCTTCGTCAACCTGCTCGACATGCGCACCGAGTGGACCGCGTCCTCGGCTGGCCCGGCGATTTACGATGGCCGTGACCGGGCAAGCGGAGACGTTCGATGGACCGGCACCCGGGCCGACCTCGTGTTCGGCTCCAACTCGGAGCTGCGCGCACTGGCGGAGGTCTACGCCTGCGAGGGCAACGAGCGGAAATTCGCCGAGGACTTCGTCGCAGCCTGGCACAAGGTGATGAACCTCGACCGCTTCGACCTGGCATGACCGCCGGCACGCTCAAGACCGTCAGCCAGCACTCCGTCGTCGCGCTGGAGTGGCTGGGAACGGCCGCGTTCGCGGTCTCGGGCGTGCTGGGTGCACTGCGCAAGCGAATGGATATCGTGGGAATCTGCGTCTGCGGGTTCCTCGCCGCCTTCGGTGGGGGAACATTGCGCGACGTGCTGCTCGACCGACGCCCATTTTTCTGGGCCGAACACCAGGCCGTGCTGGTCGGTGTGCTCGCGATCAGCATCGCCAGCGCAGCGCTGGTCCCGCGCAACGAACTGGAACGCGGGCAGCGCTGGCTGCAGGTGCCAGACGCCATCGGCCTCGGGCTGTTCTGCGCGACCGGCACCCACCTCTCGTGGACACTGGGCCAACCACCGCTGGTCGCCATCATGATGGGGGTGATCACGGCGACCTTTGGCGGGGTCCTGCGCGATCTCGTGTGCAACGAGACCCCGGATCTCTTCCGCGACCATCGCCCCTACGCGGTGTGTGCCGTTGCCGGCGCTGCCAGCTATGCGCTACTCAGCGCCGTCGAGGCCCCTGACGGGTTGCCAGTCGCAACCTGCGCCGCGGTGACCACGGCCTTGCGCGGCCTGGCCCTGCGCTACGACTGGCGCCTGCCCGCAACCGGCGGTTCCTAGCCGGGCGTGGACGCGGGGCGGGCCCCGGGCCCGGCCCCGCCCCCCCCCAAAGAGCCCTTGGGGGGAATTTCCCAG